>CAZTOW010000130.1:0-1887 GCA_964615375.1 uncultured Enterobacterales bacterium | reverse complement strand
CGTGCCCTCCGACCGGGCACCGAGGACGGAAAAGGGGGCAGGGCGAGGATGTACGTTGCAGCGGTAGTACTGGTAGGGCGTCCGCCCCCGCGCCGAGGACACATGCTGCGTGTGGACGCGGAAGCAGGCCCCGCAGTCTGCACATCGAGCGAGTCCCTTGAGCAGGTACTCCTGGTTGTGCACGGTCTCGTGTCGCCGGTAGTTCGCCGCGACCACCCGGTTGGCCCGCTGCCAGAGCTCCTCGCTCACGATCGGCTCGGCCGGCACGCGGTGACCGGGCAGCCAGGTCGGGTGCGCCTCCCAGGCGCCGAGGTAGTAGACGTCGCGCTCGACCACGATGCGCACCAGCGCGGCGGTGACGTGCTTGTTCTCGCCGTGCTTGCGCCGGTGCGTCAGCACGCCGGCCCGCTTGAGCCGCTTCGCCGTGGAGCCGACGCCCAGCCCCTCATCGCCCACCAGCCGGAAGATCTCGCGCACGGTCGCGGCTTCCTCCTCGACCACCGCCAGCGATCTCGTCTCGTCCACCCACCGATACCCGAGCGGCAGGTCCGCCAGCGGCCGCCCGCCCTTCAGGATCGCCGCCTTGCGCCCGCGCACCGTGCGGTCCTTGATCTGGTGGCGCTCATAGCTGGCCAGCGCCGAGAGGATGTCCTGGTTGAGCCGATCCTCGGGCCGGTCGAAGTTGAGCACGCCCTTGGGCGTCGCGAGCTTCACGCCCCACTTCATCAGGTCCTTGCGGACGAGCGCGAAGTCCACGTTGTTGTCGTCGCGGGCGATGCGGTCGATGGCGTAGACCACGATGACGTCCACGACCTTGCGGCGGGCCTGATCGAGCACCCGGGCCAGGGCGGGGCGCTCCCACGGCGCGATGGTGCCGGTGAAGCCGTCGTCGGCCTCGACGGCGACGATGGCCCAGCCCTGGGCGTTGGCGTAGGCGATGAGCGCGTCGCGCTGGGACTCGATGGTCCCGTGCTCGCGCTGGAGGTCGGAGGAGACGCGGCAGTACAGGATCGCGCGCATGGCGGGCTCCACGGGTTCTGTTGGGGTCAGGAGGGCGGAGGCCCTACCATGCAAACAGAATGCCAGGGCGCCCGCCTGTCAAGGGTGGCTCGGTCGATTCGTGTGTCTGGTCGGTCGAAGGCGCCTTCAGCTTGCCTTCTTGTCGTTGCAGCCTTGTTCGCAGGCCGAATCCGGCTCTGCGTTGGCCCCAGCCACCACCGCGAGGCAGGTCCGAGCGGCGCGGGTCAGGCGCGCCTCGGCGTCGGGCGGGCGGCGGTGCGTGGTGATCACGGTGAACGTCTGGATCTCGGGGGCTTTGCGCCGACGGGATTTCGCCATGGGCGTCCTCTCATTGGGCCACGTCCGCCTGTTGAAGGGGCGGCGCGGGGATGAACAGGAGTATAGCGTGTCCCGGGGCGTTTTCGGATAGTGAAAATGCTGGAAAGTCGCCGGAGCACGCGAGTCTGCGCGTTAAGGACGGATGGACGAGGAAGAGACGGAAGGGGCCAAATTCTGGCTCTTGTTCGCGGCAAGAGTGGACACCCGTCGGGCGAGAGATTCAGTAGGAGTAAGGCGTTGATTCGCGTTTTAGAATCGGCGCAGAGAACCGGAATTCGCGCAGCGCTGGCGTTGCAGGCCGGGTGTGTAGTGTCCACACAACACAGGGCTGACTCGCACACTGTACACAAGATCGATCGCGGTAGGCTGGTGAGGGAACTGCGGCCAGAAGGGTTGGAGACTTGGAGCGCGACAAACGCGGTTAGCGTTGGACGAAGGTAGAGAATTCGCGTCCAGAATGACGCAGACTCGGGGACTTCGGTCGGGCAACGCGACAAGACCCAGCGCAAAGGAGCACGCCCACGCCGACACGTCGCCCTGCCACGCGCT
>CAZTOW010000129.1:0-1930 GCA_964615375.1 uncultured Enterobacterales bacterium | reverse complement strand
AGAGTGGCGCACTTCTGGTCAGCAGAAGTGGTATCCTTCTGGGCAGCGATGGAGCGTCGGCGTGGGCAAGACCTACACGGGCATCGCCATCCTCGCCCGCGCCCGCCAGGAAGGCTGGGTCAAGCGCCCCGTCGTGCTCATCCCCAACTCGATCATCTGGAAGTGGGAGGCCGACATCCGCCGCGTGCTGCCCGACTACCGCGTCGCCGTCATCGGCTCCAAGCGCAAGGTGATCTCGCGCGGCCCGCGCAAGGGGCACCTGAGCAGCGAGAACGACACGCCCGAGGAGCGCGCCCAGAAGTGGACCCGCTTCCAGGCTGGCGAATTCGATGTCGTGCTGCTCACCTACACGGCGCTCGGCCGCACCCGCATGAACGAAGACGTGCTGCGCGCCTACGCCGACCGTACGGAGGCCATCCAACGCGAGATCGCGCTGAAGCAACGCAACGCCGAGGGCAAGGAAGACCTGACCGAGCGCGAGGAGGCGATCCTGAAGGAAGGCACGGCCGCGTGGATCGCCGAGAAGATGGAGCTGCCCTCGGACTGGAAATATGATCCGGGTGTGGCCTGGGATGACATCGGCGTGGACATGCTGATCGTGGACGAGGCCCAGAATTTTAAGGAGCTTGCTGAGGCTGGCAAAGCGGCGCGGACTGGAATGCCGACTTCGTCCCAAGGCCCTTCCGCTTTGGCGTCACGCGGGCCACGCGGGCGGCCGCGAGCCTGGGGCGGGCCTTCCCGCGGGTCAGCGTCGCCATTCCAGGCGCCCCTGGATCGACCGCCGAGGGCTCGACCAGCCCGAGGAGCGTCACGACCTGGATGGAGCGCGCCTGCGTGTCCACGGTCACCTCCTCGACCAGATCATGCAGCAGCGCCCGCCGCTCCTCAAAGGAGAGCTTGCCCAGCCGGGGTGCCAGCTCCGCCACCTGGGATTCGATGGCCTTCAGCCGGCTCGCGCGGTCCACCTCGCTCTGCTGGGTCAGCGCGAGCAGGTCCCGCCTCTGCCGCAGCGGCGCACGCTGCGCGTCCAGCTCAGCCGCCAGCTCGGCGAACTCGTCCTCGCTCACGAGCCCCTTGGTCATGGCACGCAGCCCCCGCGCTCGCGACTCGTCCAGCGCCGCGAGTTGGCTATCGACTTCCTTCATCGCCGCCTCGGCGCTCGGCTGCTTCTTCTGCTCCTCGCCGATCACCCGCTCGATCTCCGCCCGCAGCAGCCCCGGTTGCGTGAGCAGTCGCGTGAGGTGCCCCCAGACCGCCTCGTCCACGGCGTCCGCGCGCACCAGCTTGGAGGCGCACCGGGGCTGGTTGATCCGCTCCTGGTTGTTGTTGCAGCGGTAATACTGGTACGGGGTCCGGCCCCGCACCGATGAGACATGCTGCGTGTGGACGCGGAAGCAAGCCCCGCAGTCTGCACATCGCCCGAAGCCCTTCAACAGGTACTCCTGGTTGTGGACCGTCTCGTGGCGCCGATAGTTCATGGCGACCACCCGGTTCGCCCGCTGCCACAGCTCCTCGCTGACCAGCGGCACAGCCGGGACGCGATGGCCGGGGAGCCAGGTCGGGTGCGCCTCCCAGGTCCCGAGGTGGTAGAGGTCGCGCTGGACCACCAACCGCACGAGCCCGGCCGTGACGTGCTTGTTGTCGCCGTGCTTGCATCGGTGCGTCTGCACGCCCATACGCTTGAGCTTCTTCGACGCCGCGCCGACGCCCAGCCCCTCGTCGCCGACCAGCCGGAAGATCTCGCGAACCGTGGCGGCCTCGGGCTCGACAACGTCCAGCGACCGAGTCTCATCCACCCACCGGTACCCGAGCGGCAGATCCGACAGCGGCCGACCGCCCTTGAGGATGGACGCCCGCCGCCCCCGCACCGTGCGGTCCTTGATCTGGTGCCGCTCGTAGCTGGCCAGGGCCGAGAGGATGTCCTGGTTGA
>CAZTOW010000128.1:0-2672 GCA_964615375.1 uncultured Enterobacterales bacterium | reverse complement strand
CGCCAGTCCGGATCTGTGGAGGGGGGCATGGGCGACCATGGTCTCTACTCCGACTTCTAGGAAATTGGAGGGTGCGGCCGGGCCTAACGCGGAGGCGCGATCTGTACCATCTCCAGGTGTGGGGGCCGCGCCCTTCGAGCCTGAACGGGTCCATGGTCTCTGCGCCCGATGTTCCTCTTCTCCCCCGAGGTGACCCGTGCTGATCCTGCTCCTGGCCTGCAACGACCCTGGCCCCGCACCGAAGGCGAACGACACGCAGGGCGACTGGCCCGAGCTCACGGCGCTGGACGACGAGATCCTGACGATCATGGAGGACGATCACGTCCCCGGGCTCGCCGCCTGCATCTCGCGGGACGGAGAGCTCCTCTGGTGCCAGGGCTACGGCTGGGCGGACATCGAGAGCGAGCGCCCCGTCGCGCCGGAGACCGGCTTCCTCCAGGCCAGCGCCGCCAAGACCGTCGTCGGAGTCGCGCTCATGCAGGCCGTGGAGCAGGACCTGCTGGACCTGGACGCCGAGGTCGGGACGGTGCTCCCCTTCGAGGTGAAGCACCCCGATTACCCGAACAAGGAGATCACGGCGCGCATGCTGGCGACCCACACCTCTGGCATCGCCGACAACTGGGACGTGATGGACCCGCTTTACGTGTACGGTGAGGACTCGCCGATCGCGCTCGGGGACTTCATGGAGGGCTATCTCGTCGAGGATGGGGAGTGGTACGATTACTGGTGGAATTGGACCGACGAAGGGCCAGGGGGCGCCGCCGATTACTCCAACATCGGCGCGGCCCTGGCGGCCTACGTGGTCGAGGAGGCCACCGGCACCGCCTTCGACCGCTGGTGCGACGAGCAGATCTTCGCGCCGCTGGGCATGATCGAGACGAGCTGGATGCTGGCCGACCTCGACGAGGAGAAGCTCGCCATCCCCTACCAGTGGGCGCGCGGCGGCTACGTCACCGACGGTCACTACGGCTTCCCCGACTACCCCTCGGGCCAGCTCCGCAGCAGCGCCGTGTCCATGTCGCGCTTCCTGATGGCGGTGGAGCAGGGCGGCGCGCTGGACGGCGAGCGCGTGCTCACCAGCGCCAGCGTCCAGGAGATGATGACCATCCCCTACGACGATCTGGAGCCCGATCAGGGCATCTTCTGGTATCGCTGGGAGCTGGATGGGGAGGAGGTCTGGGGCCACAACGGCGGCGAGATCGGCACGGCCACGGAGATCCTCCTCACCGAGGACGGCACCGGGCTGGTGGTCCTGATGAACGGCGAGGGCGGGAACTACACCCTGGAGGACGTCGAGCTGGCCATGCTCGACGCAGCCTCGGGGCTCTGAGCGGGGCGCGCCCTCAGCCGCAGGGCGTGTGCTCGATCTCGCAGAAGCTGGCGTCGAAGCTCCCCGAGAGCGTAGAGTCGTCCTCGAGCGTGAAGCTGTAGCTCCCGCTGGCGTCTACGTCCTCGGTGAAGCTCGTGAGCGTCAGCGTCCCCGAGCTCGGGCTCTCCCAGTCCGTGCCGCCCGAGGGGTAGAGCCACACGCTGAGATCGCCCGCGTTGGCCTCGTAGGCCACGCCCACCTCCGGCGCGCTCATGCTGAAGCGGGCGCGGATCCAGGGCGAGGCCTCCGGTGCGCTCGCCGCGCAGTCCTCGCCGTCGAGGCCGATCTGAAGCTCGGGCACGAGCCCGTCGTCCGGCCCGCACTCGGTCTGCATGCGGTCGTAGCCCAGGTCTTGGCCTGGGTCGCAGCCCGCGATCAGGATCAGGAGCCAGCGCATCGTTCACCCCCTGGGGAGAGCTTATCCCGGGCGGGTCTGGCGGGGTGGCAGGGACGGTGGCTGCCCGACGTTTGGGTGAGCGGCTTGAGGATTGGTGAAGATCGACGAGGAGAATGGAACCACAGAGACACAGAGGGCTCAGAGGCTCGAGCGCGGCGACGAGGGGGCCCACGCCCCGACCGCTCGCCGCGTAGGGCTCTGTGTGCCCTGTGTCTCTGTGGTTCGCTCGCCTTCTGGACATAAAGTACCAGGTATCTTGATCATTGATCAGGATACCTGGTACCAGATCAATGATCAAGATACCTGGCACCTGATCGCACCTGATCGCACCTGATCGCCAGGCACCTGATCGGAACCTGATCACCTGATCGGATGCTACGCCTCGGGGATGGCGAAGAAGTCGAGGTCAGTTGGGCGGCATAGTGGGTCGGCGTCGGCGCTCACGGAGGGATCTTATCCTGCGTCTCTGGGGAGGCCACTGGGGTGGCGGATGGTGAGATCGGCGAAGCAACCAACGATGCCCCAACACAGTCCGCTCGAATGCAGAGGACCATCCTCATCCCCGCCTGGTCCAACTGGCATGTGGGTAGATAATGGACAAAATCCGATTCCCGCGATTGCCGCCTCCCGGCCCTTTCGTTAGGGTCGAAGTCACGCCCGCACTCGACGCGAGCGCATTTCAGGAATCAGGAGGCTCCATGAAGATCCGCACCGCAATCAAGGCTGGTCAGTGCATTGGAACTTACCCCACGGACATCACGGCCAACATGATTCGCCGCATCAAATTCTGAGCGCGCGGGACTACCGGTCGCTGGGGTTCAGAGGATTCATAGGCATCAGGTGCATCAGCACAGGCCCGATCGCTTTAACATCAAACAATCATCCACCCCGTCCAACGCCCAAGAA
>CAZTOW010000127.1:0-2881 GCA_964615375.1 uncultured Enterobacterales bacterium | reverse complement strand
CCAAGGTGCTCAAGGACGAGCGCGGCCGACTGATCGTCGATCGCTCGACCCTGCGGCGCAAGAAGAAGGGCCGCTTCGCCGGCGAGGACGAAGACGTCGGTGACGACGAGGACGTGGGCGACGAGGACTCGGACGAGGCCGGCGACGAGGACGACCTCGGCGACGACGAGGACCTC
Source organism: uncultured Enterobacterales bacterium (assembly GCA_964615375.1). Lineage (GTDB taxonomy): Bacteria > Myxococcota_A > UBA796 > UBA796 > CAZKWG01 > CAZKWG01. The sequence goes on along the minus strand of CAZTOW010000127.1, from coordinate 2,705 downwards.
GGCGACGACGAGGACCTCGGCGACGAGGACGACCTCGGGGACGAGGACCTCGGCGACGAGGACGACCTCGGGGACGAGGTGAGCGGGCGGCGCGGCAAGAAGCGCCGCAAGTCCCGCCGCAGCAAGCGCAAGAGCCGCCGCGAGAGCCGCCGCTCGGATCGGCGAGGAGGTGACGAGGTGAAGTGGGGCAAGACCGCGCTCTCCGGGGAGTCCAACACGCCCGACGACGTGGGCGACCAGATCACCATCACGATCCGGCCGCAGCACTGGTTCAAGGCGCAGGACATCACGTTCACCGGCGACTCCAGCGCGAAGATCGACACGATCTTCTTCGGCGAGCGCCCGGTGTGGAACAACTCGTCCGGCGTCCCGGTGAGCGTGTTCAGCTCCACGGGCATGCTGCGCGGGCTGCTCTCGGGCCAGAAGATCCGCCCCGGCCTCGACATCGTGATCAAGGGCACCGCCGGCACGGCGAGCTCGACCACGACGGCCACGGTCATCGGGTACAAGCCGCTGAACACGAGCTGCTGAGGGGGTGACCGTTGTCGTCGTCCACCCGGCTGTCTCGCCGGAGTCACCAGGAGCCGCTGAAGGCGTACACAGGGACCACGAAGCTCGTGGACACCCTGGTCGCCGAGGCGTGCCTGGGGACCTGGCGGATCGTCGAGGTGGTCAGCGGCAGCGGCGGCCCCTTCGAGCTGGTCGTGGGCTGGTCGAGCGGCGACGGCGCCGGGCAGGAGGCGAAGATGACGGTCGCGCGGGGCACGCGCTTCTGCATCTTCGCCGCCTCGCTCAAGGTCCGCACCGCCAATCTGTCGAGTCGAGACAACCGCGTCACCGTCATGGTCTCCGAGGGCTACTGCGTCTCGGAGAACCACTACGAGGTGCGCGGCGAGGGCGGGGCCAACGATCCCGTCCCCATTGAGATCCCGCCCTTCGCGAAGGCCGTGCGTCTGGACACCAGCCCGGCGAGCGGCCTGATGAGCAGCACGCTGTACGTCAACGACGGCCTCGGCACCACGCGGGCCGAGGTCCTGGGCGACGCCCAGCCGGCCGGCGGGCTGCCGCTCGCGGGGGCGGGCGCGCTGCTGGTCGAGGTGCCCACGGGCACCAGCTACCGCGTCACCTTCACCCTTTCGCTGTGAACCCGAACACTGCCGGATCAACCGGCCGGAGTCCCTGATGAAGTTCTACAAGAACATGGCGACGCTGCTCGCGGTCACCACCGCGGTCGCCACCGACCAGACCGGCACGACCTACCGCATCGAGACCAACAGCGAGGACGGCATCCCCGACACGGAGCAGGACTTCCAGTTCTACTTCTACTGCAGCCAGTCGGGCGGCGCGTCGAGCCCGACCAGCCAGCTGAAGATCCAGACCAGCCCGGACAACGAGAACTGGGCGGACCTCGTCGAGAGCACCCAGCTCACGGCGGACGGAGACCTCGCCGAGACGAAGAGCCACGCGACGCTGCCGCTGCTCAAGTTCGTGCGAGCGGTGACCGTGCTCGGGGGTGGGACGAACCCGAACCACACCTGCGAGGTGCGCATCGTCTCCAACGGCTCGTTCCGCTGCAAGACGGTGGGCTGATCATGGACATCACGGTGGCCCTGGCGTTCTCGGAGCAGGACGCGGTCAGTCTGCTGAACTGGCTCGCGCGGGTCAACGCCCGCATTCTGCGCGAGAACCCAGGGCTGCCGGGGGTGTACGAGTCCGGCGTGGTCTACAAGCGCGAGACCACCGAGACGTGGTCGGACTACATCAACCTCCTGGCCCAGGGCTGGGAGGACTGTGACAGCCTCGCGGCGGCGCGGGCCGGCGAGCTGCTGGCCCGGGGGGCGCGGGCGCTGAGCAGAGGTGATGGCGGCTACAAGGAGGCGCGACGCCTCCGGTTGCGCCGGATCCAGGCGGAGGTCTTCCTCCGCACCCGCTCCCGGCCCGACGAGCCGGGCCTCTACCACTGCCTCGTTCGCTACCGGGTCGGCGGGCGCTGGTACTTCGACGACCCTTCCGCGCGTCTCGGCATGTTGGACAGGCGGCTGTCCAGCGCCGAGGTTCAGCAGCGGCTCACGCTTCAGACGCAAACCAAGACGGGCAGGAGGGGCTGATGTCCCGGTTCACGATGGCCACGGATCTGGAGAGCTGGCGAGACAGCCAGCGGAGCGACCGCCAGGCGCGGCGCGGCGGCGTTGGTCGGCGCCGCAAGGGGCGGAAGGGTCGGAAGGGCCGCGAGGGTGGCGGGCGCCAGGCCCCGGCGCGCGCGGGCGGCGCCGATCTGGTCGAGGCCGTGCCGAAGCGCGAGGCGGAGCGCGGTCCTGGGCGGGGGCCGCGTGGACCGGGGCGTGGTCGCGACGCGATGCGCGGCGACGAGGAGCCCCACGAGGCCGAGCTCGCTGAGGGCGAGCTGGAGCCCGAGGATCTCGGCGAGGAGCCGGGGGACTTCGGGGACGAAGACCTGGGCGAGGAGCGCGCGCGCGGTCGCCAGGCCCGCCGTGAAGGGCGCGGCGCGGGGCAGCGCGTCCGTGACGCCCTGACGCCGGACTGGATGAAGCCCGTGGACCTGGGCGCGAACATGCGCATCCAGACCCGCGCCGGCACCCGGGCGGCCGTGGTCGAGGTGAAGCCCGGTCTGTTCGTGGTGGCCGAGGTGCCGGCCGAGAGCGTCGAGTTCGGCTTCGGGCCGATGTTGCTCGCGCCCGCGCTGA
>CAZTOW010000126.1:0-2886 GCA_964615375.1 uncultured Enterobacterales bacterium | reverse complement strand
GTCGGGCCGGCGCCTTTGATCCGACCAACCGCCTCGACGCAGAAGAGCCGCACCCATCTCGCAGACGCAGCAAGCGCGTCGCCCAGCGGCGCACCCGCTCCTCACTTGTGACAGCCCTTGTCTATTGCCTGTTCTTCATCCCCCACACCCCGGCGGCGAGATCGCCAGCAGCCTGGTCCCCAGCACCCCCAGCGCCAGATCCCCGGCGGCCTGCACGCTCTGAGCGGGGGCCTCCGTCCCGGTCACCGGCTCCACGAGGGACCAGCTCCGCGCGCCGGTCCGGGCGTCGTGGCCGACGAAATACCCGCCGAGCTCGGCGGTCACCACGTCCTGACAGACGCGCGCCGGGGGGCCCTGGGCGGCGCCCTCGCTCACCGCGCTCCACAGCGGCGTGAGCGCGGGCAGGGTGAAGCCGCGCAGCACGCCGTCCCCGCCGCTGGCCCAGAGGGTCTGGCCGTCCAGCAGCACCCCGCCGCCCTCGCCCGCGAGGGCCGAGGCCCGCACCAGCCCGCCCTCGCCGTAGCGCTCCACCCGGCCGGCGCGCGCGCCCAGCAGCTCCCCCTCGGGCAGGCTCCACAGCGCGCTGCCCTCGACGCGGCCGAAGTACTGTCGCCAGCGCTCCCAGCCGCGGCCCCGGTCCAGGCAGACCACCACCCCGTCGCCCGCGGGGCTGCTGAAGCCGCGCGCGCAGAGCTGGTCGGCGCCCAGCAGGGTGAGCGAGGTCCAGCGCTGCTGGTCCACCCGCCGCCAGCGCTCCTCGCCCGTGCCCACGTCCAGGGCCAGGATCCCGAAGGTGGCGCTGCCCACCCACAGCGTGCTCCCGTCGCAGAGCAGCGGCGCGCGGGGCTCGCCCTCCACCTCCACCCGCCAGCGCTCGGCCCCGCTGGCCGGATCCATCGCGGCGACCCGCCCGCCCGCGTCCGCCACCAGCAGCAGGCCCCCGCAGAGGGCCGGGCGCGCCACGATGGGCAGGAAGGCGTCCGAGCGCAGGGGCGCCGTCCACAGCTCCCGCCCGCTGCGCGCCTCGAAGGCGTGGATCGTGCCCGCCTCGTCGCCCACGTAGACCGCGCCCTCCGCCACCAGCGGCAGCCCGCGGGCCTCGGCCCCCAGCTCGCGCCGCCAGACGACGACGCCCTCGCCCTCGCGCGGCGCGGCGACCTCGCGCGGAGCCTCGGGAGACCGCGGACAGCCCGCGGCGAGGAGGGCGGAGAGGGCGAGGCCGGGCCTGCGCATGAGCCCAGCGTAGCACGCTTCGACGGGCGCACGGGGCGAGCGGCGGCGAGCTCCCGTTCAGGCTAGGCTTCAGGACCTGGAGGGCCCGTGACGCCGTTCGAGCTGCTGGGGGGACTGGAGGGCGTGCGCGCCCTGGTGGACCGCTTCTACGACGAGATGGACCGCCTGCCGGAGGCCGCCACCATCCGCGCCATGCACCCGCCCGACCTCTCCACCAGCCGAGAGAAGCTGTGGATGTTCCTGGTGGGTCGGCTGGGCGGCCCACAGCTCTACATCGAGCGCCACGGCCACCCGCGCCTCCGCGCCCGCCACATGCCCTTCCCCATCGGGCAGGCCGAGGCCCAGCGCTGGATGGCCTGCATGGACCTGGCGCTGGAGGCTCAGGTGCCCGATCTCGAGCTCCGCCGCGCGCTCCGCACCTTCTTCGCCGACACCGCCGACTTCATGCGGAACCGGGCCGGCTGACGGGCACCACGCCGTCCACGGCCACGGGCGGCGGGCTGTGGCTGGTGAGCACCACGACCCGCTCGGCGCGGCGCGCGTCGATCCAGCGCGCCAGCCAGCGCCCGCCCGCCTCGTCCAGGTGGCTCCAGGGCTCGTCCAGCAGCAGGAGCTCCGGGTCGCCCGCCAGCGCGAACAGGAGCCCGATCCGCGCCTTCTGGCCCGAGCTCGCCGCGCCGTAGCGCAGCCGGTCGGGCAGGTCCAGGGCCCGCTGCATGGCGAGCCCCTCCCAGTCGGGGCGCCCACGCAGCGCCGCCGCCATGCGCCACAGCTCGCCCACCCGCAGGGCCCCCGGCAGGTCGGCCTCCGCCGGCAGCAGCCCGATGTGCGCTCGAACCCCCGCGTCCCGCAGAGGATCCCGCCCGAAGACCGAGACCGAGCCCTCCGACCAGCGACAGGCCCCCGCCAGGCAGCGCAGGAGCGTGGACTTGCCCGCCCCGTTGGGCCCGGCGAGCTGCCAGACCCCAGGCCCCAGATCCAGCGCGTGGGGCCCGATCACCACGCCGCCCGGGTAGCGCACGAGGACGTCTTTGACTAATATATTTAGTTTCATGAGATCCGGCCCCAGTCCTGCGCGATCTCCCACTTCGCCCGCCACGCCGCGGCCACCGCCAGGCCCAGCAGCGCCCCCGGCCCCAGGGGTGCCCAGGCCCCCAGCGCCGCGACCCCCGCCATCAGGCCCCCCACCCAGCCCAGGTTGATGCGGTGCCCGCGGCTCCGGTCCACGCGCCCGCCCATCCAGGCGAGCCCGCCCGCGCTGGCCGCCAGCGCCGCGAAGAGCGCCCCCAGGCCCGGCGGGTGCCGCGTCAGCAGGGCTCCCCCCACCGAGAGGGTCGCCGGCAGCAGCCCGAGCGCGCCCAGCGCACCCAGCGCGCGCGCCCTCGCCCCGGGGTCCAGCGGCGCCGAGGCCGGGGCCAGCCGCCCGTCCTGCAGGTCCAGGGCCCGCACCAGCGGCAGCGCCCCCGCCACCCCGGCGAGCCCGAAGAACACGAGCCCCGCCGTCGTGGCGCCGCCCCCGGTCAGCTCCGCGTTGTCCACGAAGGCCGCCGTCAACAGCCCGGCCAGCGCCCCCGCGCCCCCCGCCCAGAGCAGCGCCCGCGGCTCCTCGCGCAGGACCAGCGTGAGATCCCAGCGCAGCCAGGCCCGCGCCGG
>CAZTOW010000125.1:0-3160 GCA_964615375.1 uncultured Enterobacterales bacterium | reverse complement strand
GAGGCTGCTCGGGCTCGTCCTCGGGCACGGTGTCGTAGATGAAGTCAGGGTCCTCGGCGTCGCCGTCCCCATCGGGCTCGTCGCCGTCCCCATCGGGCTCGTCGCCGTCCCCATCGGGCTCGTCGTCGTCGCCCAGCTCGTCCTGGTCGTCGTCCTCTTCGCCGTCGATGCCGGTCACCGCGACGAGGTCCGCCTGGCCGCTGGCGATCTCCTCCAGGGCTTCGCGGATCGGCGCGAGGTGGTCGAGCGCGGACAGGTCGGCGCCGCCCTGGTCGAGCTTCTGCTCGATCCGGCGCAGGACGCCGTGGACGCTCTCCAGCCCCACCACCAGCCGGTAGAGCAGGTGCGTCTCGTGGAACGCACGCTCGTCGGCGGGCAGCAGGACGAAGTCGTTGAGCGCGCTCTGGAACGCCTTGCCCGAGCGGATGTCGAAGATGGGATCGTAGAAGTGGTGAACGGCACGCGCCCAGAGCGGGCCGGCGAGCTTGTTGTCGTGGGTGTGCGCGCGCTCGGCCTTGTTCGGCGAGGGGGCGCTGCGGGTGGGATCGGGCATGGTGGGCTCCGTGTCGGTGAGGGTTCAGGCGGCCTTCGGAGGCGTGCCGCCCCCGTCGCTGTTGGACTTCTTGGCGGCGAGGCGTAGGAGCTGCGCGAGCTCCCGCGTAGTCTTCTCGTCCTTGAGCAGAGCGCGGACGTTCGGGTCGCGGACGGCCTCGGCCAGCTCGGGGCTGGAGCTGACGATGTCGCCGAGCTCGACCAGCTCGGGCGTGACGCCGAGCTTGCTGGTCGCGAGCACGCGTCCGAGGCTGCCGAGCTCGGACAGGAAGGTCTTGCCCAGCTCCTCGCGCACGCGGAGCTGCCGCTCGTCCACTTGCTGCTCGGCCTCGTCGGTGCGCTGGACCTGCCGGGCAGCCAGGAGCTGACCAGCCAGGTTCTCGACGAGCGCCTGGCTCTTGTCGAGCTGTGCGGCCTGGTGCGTCACGGTGCGGGCCTGGAGATCGATGATCCCGGCGTAGGTTCGACCGACCGTGCCCAGAAACTCCTCGGTGGCATGGCCGAGCGCGCGCCAGACGCGAGCCTCGGGGATGGTGTCCGGGTCCAGGTAGATGAGCTGCCCGTGGCCGTCTCCGCCGAGCGCAATGGCGACGGCGGGGGTGTTCCGCGCGGGTACGGGCGGAGCGGGCGGGGGCGGAGCGGGCATGATGACCTGGACGGGCGGCGCGTGAACGACCAGGGGCTGCTGTGGCTGCGCGAGGACCGGGAGCTGTGACGACGGCACGACGGGCGCTGGAGCCGGCGCAGGCGCGAACGGGATGGCCACCGGGCCAGGACCAGGCGTGGCGTTGGGAGCAACCAGCGGTGGTGGCGCCACCTGGGACGATGGTGCTGGCGTGGCGGGCGCTGACGCGGCTGGCGTCGACGTGGGTGCTGTCTGCGCGGCGGTGCCCTCGGGCTCATCGGCATGCGGAGGGCAGTACGACGGGTTCTCCACCTTGAAGTTCCTGGACGCGATATGCACGCCCTTCGGCTTGTACATGCGCAGGCGGAACGTGCAGATCGGCCTGTTCCGTACGAACCGGCGTACCTCGTGCTGGATCCAGAGGAGCACCGCACCGCACAGCCGCCGCGTGTGCGGGTCCACCCCCTTGTTCGCCTGGGCCGCCTCTGCGAGCCCGCTGCGCGCGGTGGCCTCAGTCGGTTCGCTGGCGCGCGCTGCGGTGCGCTCGACGGTGGGCTGGTCAGAGATGTCCTCCTCGCGCTCCTCCTCTTCGAGCTCATCCCCGTCCCGCTCGTCGTCGTCGTCGTCGCCCTCATCCTCGTCGTCGTCGTCCTCATCGTTCTCGCCTTCGTCTACGAGGTCGAGGAAGTCGATCAGGTCGATCGGTGCGAACTGGACACGCGCGATGGGCAGTCGCCTCTGCCGGTGGATGACCTCGTCGAGGATCAGGTAGTCCAGCTCCTCCGCGTGTTCGAGCAGCTTGCCCTCGATCTTGTCGATGTCCGGGATCAGGATGTCATCGTTCATGCTGGCGGTCCTTCAGTGGGTCTCACGGCGTGCTCCACTCCCGAGAAGGCTACCCATCTGTGCGATAGCTTGGGTTTAGATTCGCTAAGCGCGGCCAACAAAGTCTCCAGGTTCGGAGCTGCTGCCGACGTCATCTGAAGTACAACCGGATACTTTCCGCGTTTCGTATGGTTGTCTTCGCCAATGCGGTTTGTTCGCAGACCGCATCCGGTCGAGCTTTCCGCACACCACTTTCCGCGATTCTGCGTGCGAACAGTGCCGGCGGGGTGTGTCGGGCTATCCGCGTCCGAGGGATGGTAGAGGAAGGCTGGAACTTAGCGCGTTCTTCGACCTATGGACCGTCGAACTTTGTTGGGCGCGCTTATCGAATCACAGCCCACGCCGACGAGAACGTGTGTAGAACCTGCTTGACGGCCGGAGCGTCCGGCCAGCGACGGGAGCAGCACAGAACAGGGTGAGGGCGCGCCTCTCGACCCAAGGCCGGGCTGCGCCCGGCCCGGTGCGGGGCGTACCCCTCCGGGCGTCCTCCACCCCACAGCGACCGCGAGGAAAGCATGGCTCAGAACACGGCTCTGGCGAAGGCGATGAACGGAGAGCAGCTCTCCGACAGGCAGCAGAAGGGGGCGCTCACCGAGGCGCTCGACAAGCTCGGCAAGGAGGGCGGCAAGCTCTCGAAGCTCAAGGAGAACATGGGCAACGTGGGCGACTCGCTCATCCACACGGGCGAGACGCAGGGCACGGTCTTCATGGCGAGCTTCGCCGAGGGCTACTTCGGCGAGGAGAAGATGGATATCGGCCCCGTGGACCTGCGCATGGCGGGCGGCGTGGTCTCGGCTGGCTACGGCATCTACAACGTGCTGACCGGAAAGGGCGGGGAGCACGCGCTCGCCGTCGGCAATGGCCTCATCTCCACCGCGCTCGCGCGTGTCGGCCGCAACGCCGGCAAGGCGCTGGCCGAGAAGAAGGACAAGAAGCCCGAGGGCGCCGCTGGAGCGGGCGGGCAGAAGGCTGACGGGGCGGCGTCCGGTGCAGGCATCACCACGCAGCCCAACTCGATCCCGGAGAACAAGAACCAGGCCGCCGAGGGCGACTTCGGCGAGCTCGTCCGCGACATCTTCCTGACCCCGGACGGCGACG
>CAZTOW010000124.1:0-3187 GCA_964615375.1 uncultured Enterobacterales bacterium | reverse complement strand
AGAGTGGCGCACTTCTGGTCAGCAGAAGTGGTATCCTTCTGGGCAGCGATGGAGCCCTGGACGCATTTAGGGCTCGCGTCGGGAGGAAGCATGTTCGCACTTGGTATGATGAGCTTAAGGGTTCAGTGACGATTTCAGCCAAACTAAATTTGCTTGGCAGAGGCCCAGACATTGATCGACTTTCTGACCTACAGCGGCAACATGCCGAGGCCAAGAGAAATGCGAGACGGCTTCAGGCCAGCATTCACGAAATTGGCCCCGAACCTGAGGAGCCTCCGATGTTTCAATGGAATGGTACTCGAACGCCGTCGCGATAGCTATCGATACCCGAGATTCCTCACAGATTCCGTCACTGCAAACTCATGTGAGGTACATCGCGAACTGCGCGGCAGGTCGCGAACAGACCGGGCTGGAGCAACACAGGGAATCCGATGCGACACAAGGCTATCGCTGGTTCAAGGATGACCTAGCTCGCCGACCGAAGTCCAAGTCCCATCTGCTGGGGCTCCCTCGCCGCCGGGCGCCGGACAGCGCCCCCTACCGCGCACACGGCCGTCGGGATCCTCACCGCCGCCAGCTCGGCGGGCTCCAGCTTGAACAGGCCGCCGCCGTAAACGCGGCCCTCGCGCATCAGCGCCGCCGGGGTGAGCCCATTGAGGTAGCGCCAGATCCGCTCGATGAGCCCCACGTCGGCCTTCATCGCCGCTGTGAGCGCGGGCTTCGGATACAGCAGCAGGTAGACGTTTGCAGCGATGGCCGCCGACTGGTTCAGGATGAACCGGAACGGGCGCCCTCGGTTCTCGCGCCCCATGTAGGTGCAGAGCAGAGGCACGGGCGCGCGGGACTCCTGGGTATACCAGGGGGTTCGTCGGCTGCACAGGTAGCCCGAGCTGACCTCGGGCACGCCTGATTGCAGGTAGCGCCAGAGCGCGGGGTGCTTCGCGGCGACCTCGGCTTCGGGCAGGGTGCAGTTGAGCAGCCAGGCCCGGTTCGGCAGATCCGGCGACCCGTCGGGCCGCGCGCCAACAAGGTCCACGGGCAGGCGCCGCGGAGGAGGCAGGATGGGCGTCAGGTGCTCACGCGGCAGCTCAAGCGCGGCGACGCGCGCGTCATCCAGCACGAAGAAGTCATTGCCGCCCGTCGCGATGCCGCGCTTCACGCTGAACAGCTCGCCGAGCGGCGTGCCCTCGACATCTGCGACCTCATCGGGCTCGCGCGGGTAGCGTGTCCACTTGGGCTGCGCGGCCAGCGTGCGCAGGTCCACGGCGCGCTCCACGGCGGGGTCCTCCAGGCTACCCCCGTAGGTGAAGCGCACCCGATGATCGGCAGGCGGCGGGGTGTTCTGGAGCACCACGACGGCCGAGCTGACCAGCGCATCGCCGAACTGGACGTCCTCAGGGTTGGCACGATGGATGCGCAGCAGCGTGACCTGCTCCAGCAGGAACTGCTTGACCGCGTCGCCGTAGTTCACATCCATGAACTCGCTGGGGATGAGCCAGACCGCGACGCCGCCGCGCGTCATCCACTCCCGAGAGAGCAGGAGGAAGTAGCAGTACAGGCCGGCCAGCCCCGAGAGCTTGAGACCCGTCGCGCGCGTAAGCCGCCGCGCCAGCTCGCCCTTCGCGTCGCGGCCGAGGTGGTGATGGCGGACATAGGGCGGGTTGGCGATGAGCAGGTTCGCCCGGTCCTCCGCGCCCGGCGTGACCAGCGTAAAGTCCCCGCTGCGCACGTCCAGCTCGGTGCCCGCCCAGAGACGCCGCGCGTGGTCCAGCACGGCCGAGTCCAGCTCTACGCCGACCGCCGACGCGATGGGATGGCGCCCATGCTCCGCGAGCAGCGCCGAGAAGAAGGAGCCCGTGCCCAAGGCAGGATCGAGGAAGCGCACCGGCTCGCGCGCAGGCAGGTAGGAGAGCCCCAGCCGCAGCACCGCCCGCGCCAGTCCGGTCGGCGTCGCGAACTGGCCGAGCTTGTTGCGCTCAGGCGCTGGGCGAGCATCGTCGAAGGCCCGCTGCGCGTCGAGGCGCGCGATCTCCCAGGGAGGAAGCGGAACGGTCGCGGTCATAGGCCAAGCTCCGCCAGGTCGTCGATGCGGTGTTCCCAGATCCAGTCGATGCCCTCGGCCGCCTCGTATCCGAGGTAGCCCGAGTCGAAGTAACCGCAGAGGAACAGCGCGAACGTCACCTGCGCACCATAGGTGGCCCGGAGCTGCGTCATCTTCTGGGCCTCCTCCTTGCGGCGCTTGTTGACGTTGGTGAAGTCGCCGGCGGACTTCGCCTCGATCAGCACGGGCAGCCGCCGCCGCTTCCCGCGCGGCATGATCGCCATGTCCACGGGGATGTTCACGGTCTTCGCTGCGTCGATGCGCACGGGCACGTTCAGCCGCTCGGCGAAGGTGCCAGCCGGCATCTGGTCGAAGCTCAGCCCGCGCTCCAGCGGCTCGTAGCCCCGCGCCTCCAGCCAGCCCCGGATCGCCTGAAGCTGGCGCCGCTCCTGCGCGTTTCGGATGATCGGGTTCGCCTCGGCGCCCGTCAGCCGATCGGCCACGATGGTCGCAGCCCGGTGCAGCTCATCGGCCGATGGCGCCGTCTTCTTGTCGAGCCAGGTGAAGATGTCCGGGTCGGCCATCTTCAAAAGCACGCCGACGACGCGCTTCAGCCCGTCGCGGAGCTGAGCGGCCTCCATCCTGGGCGGGAGCCTGCCCTCCTCCAGGTTCCCGACCAGACTGCTCGGCGCCCCGGAGAGCCCGATCAGCCGGTCCACGGCGAGCGGCGGGCAGGCGGACATGCGCAGCGTGGGCAGCACGCCGGGGTATTCGCGCAGCAGCTCGGGGGTGAGGCCGACCAAATAGCCCGTGGCCTGGAGCGCGCCTTCGACATCCTTCGTCGTCCGAAGCCGGGTCTCGCGGAAGGTGCGAGGCGCGAACTCCATGAACCAGCGGTTGTACATATCCACCGAGGCCGTGATGTCGGCCTTCCAGCGCTGGGGCTTGTCGAGGTTGATGGGCATGGGGCTCGGGGTCCGAAGGAATCGCAGCACTTGTAACCCGCAAGGCGGCGCTGGGGCGGTGAAGCACGGCTTGTAGCTACGTCAGGGTTCCCCGCACAGGCACTGGTGGCACCCCATACGTGCCGAGGCGTTAGCCCAGAATGTCCTGACGACAGGAAGAATTTCCGATGTAACCTAGACA
>CAZTOW010000123.1:0-3627 GCA_964615375.1 uncultured Enterobacterales bacterium | reverse complement strand
GACCGTGGTTCCCTTCTGGCCAGCAGAGGGGTGGGCGTTTTGGTCAGCGGTGCAGGTCCAGGGTCGTGAACCCAAAGAGTGCCGACGCCAACGGGAATCGCGCTGCGAGACTTTTCTCGGCCTCAAATTTCGCGATTAGTTCGGCATCTGGGCTTCCGAGCAGCTTCTGGTACGCCAGGTAGAGGTCGCGCTCGTCACGCCATGCGGCATCGACTAAGGCCATCCGTGCTTGAAGTTTGGTGCGATACTCCAACAGCGCGGCTGTGTAAGGTGCATAGTACTCAGTTTTCGCGGCATAGTAGTACTGCTCGTCGTCAGAGGCTATCGCAATCCCATCAATGATTCGGTGGGTCTTGCTGCATTCAGAGCATTCAATAGTTGTTCCTAGATCTTCAACGTTTCCCCACGCGGAGAAAGGCTTGTCATTATCATCCACCGTATGAACGATCTGACCTCTTCCGCAGGGACAGGGCCAGCACGAACGTTCTATTGCCATGCCTATTCTCCTACCACATGTCTGGGTTATCGGCGCACTATCTGTCGTTGAATATCTGCAATGGCATTCTTCACCTTAGTCTTGAAGTCACCATCGTCGTCAGGGAATGCAGCTATGATGGCACCGCACGAAGAGCAGTAGATGGCGTCGAAGGTGCGAACAAGGCCTTTCACTGCACGAATCGGACCGATATTGAATGTTGTAGTTTGACACCGTGGGCAGTTCGGTGCGACCATGAGTCCTCCATGTTCTCAGCTGCGTTCAGCTACGTATCGGGGCGTCATTGCGGTTGCCAGCCAGATCCCGGATATCAAGCCGCCCGCCGCACCACCACATACCCCCCAGCGTTCCCCTTCCTCCCGTCCTTCTCCAGCACGCCGGCCTCCACCAGCCCCGCCAGCACGCGATCCGCCGTGCGCTCGGCCAGGCCGATGCGGCTGACAACATCCGCCCGCCGGATCCGCCCCCGGTCGAGCGCCAGCTTGAGCACGCGCCCGCCGGCCTCGTGGACCTCCTCGGCGAGCGCGACGAGATCGCTCAGCGTCGGGAGCTTTGCCGCTGGCTGAGCGGGCCGCTTCGCCGAAGAGGTCGTCGCTGGAGGCGGCGGGGGCTCGGGCAGCGCGAGGCGCAGCTCGGGGCGTATGGCGATGGCTGGGCTCTGGCCCGTGGGGGTGAGCGCGTCGCGCAGGCGATCCTCGTCGAGTTCCCGGCCACGGCTGAGGATGGCGGCGCGGCAGAGCACGTTGCGCAGCTCGCGCAGGTTGCCCGGCCAGGTGTAGCTGCGCAGGAAGCGCTCGCCAGAGCGGCTGATCCGGGGGCGGGGCACATGGGCGAGCATGGGGTCCGAGGTCAACTGTACCCGGGCGATGAGGATCACGTCGTCGCCGCGCTCGCGCAGGGGCGGCAGGTGGATCACGAAGACGGCGAGGCGATGGTAGAGGTCGGCGCGGAATCCGCCCTGTGCGACCATCGCGTCGAGCGCCTGGTGTGTGGCGCTGACGAAGCGGGTGTCGTGCGCCACGGCGACCTTGCCGCCGACGGGGCGGACCTGCCGCTTCTCGGTGACGGCCAGCAGCTTCGCCTGCAAGGTCGGGCTGAGGTCGCCGATCTCGTCGAGGAACAGAGTGCCGCGGTCGGCCTCGCGCACCAGCCCGATGCGGTCACCGACCGACCCGGTGAACGCGCCGCGCTCGTGGCCGAACAGCTCGCTCTCGGCCAGGTGCTCGGGCACGTTCGGCAGGCTGACCTCGACGAAGTCTCCCGTCCGGCCGCTCTCCTGGTGGATGTACTGTGCGACCAGGCTCTTGCCGGTCCCGGTCTCGCCGGTGAGCAGCACATGGATGGCGAGCCGGGCGACGGCCTCGATCTGCTGGAGCACGGCCTGAAAGGCGGGGCTCTCACCGACCAGGACGATGGCGGACTTCTGGGACTTCCCAGCAGGGTCGGGCATGGTCTCACCGGGATCGGGTGAAGCTGGAGGATCACAGATCAGCCGGATCTAACTGTCATTCGCAGCACGGCCGACCTGTGAACAGGATAGCATGCGATCTCGACCGGGCGGCCCGCTCGCAGAAGGCGCCTGCCAGAATGTGACCGCTTCGCGCATCCTGGGCCCTGCCCGCGCAGCCTGCGCGTGCTGGCGCTCGGCCCCGGCGCGCCATGCGCCGCGCGCCACGGGGGGAGGCTGGCGCGCCGCGCGTCCGCCAGAATCTGGCGCTCGCGAAGATTGGGCGTTCGTCCGTGGTCGCCCAGCGCCCGCGATGGCCGGCTGAACATCCAAGGCCCGTCCGATTTGAAGTTATGTCAAGTATCCCCCTGATCCTGGCGCGGTCGTGGTCGGCCGCTCCCCGTCGCCGAGCAGTCCCCCTCGGCGGCGGTCTCCAAGGGGACCGAGGCGGGCGGGCCGGAGCGCCAACTCCGACCCACCCTGACGAAGGATGACCCGGTGAAAGAAACCATCCTCCGCTACGAAGAGTGTAGCACCCCACCCCAGCCCCCGGACAGCACCGCGTTCATGTGGTGCGCCTGGCTGACCACCCTCAACCCGCCCATGGCGCTGGGCCGCGACGCCGCACAAGCTGAGGAGATCCTTCGCGATCACCTGCTGCACTTCTACACCCACGAGATCGAGCCCCGCGTGCCGGACCCTGAGGCGCGCGCGGCCGCGGAGCTGGCGCGCCAGAAGGAGAGCGGCCTCGTCTGGGTCGTCGCCCCCGACGAGCGCCGCGCCTTCGAGATCTGGCAGCAGATGAGCGCGCTGGTGGTCGAGGAGGCCCTGCGCCTCTGGCGGCTGGCCTTCCCGCTACCCATGGACGCGGAAGACCCGCTCGGCCGCCCGCTCCGGCGCCCCAGCGCCAGCGCGACCCGTGCGCCCTACGTCGTCGGCGCCCGCGTCCGCGCGCGGGGGTACACGCGGCGGCGGACGCTGCTTGGGCAGCTCGTTGAGCGCCTCCCGCACCTGGACACCGGCACACTGGAGGTGCTGTGCCGGCAGGCTGAGGCGATGGTGGGCGGGGGCTGAGGGCACTCTTGAGCTGGCGAGCGGCTCGCATCACTCGCCAGCTCATAACTTAGGTTAAATTGGTTGCTTCGTGTTATGAACCAGTGAGCAATCCATTCATGGAATCTGAACATGCCACCACATGACAATTTGTTCATTGTTGCTGTCATTTGGGTTGACACCAAGATGGGCGTGCCTTAGCGTCAAACATGGCAAAGTCTCCTGTCAGATAGGGAGTACGCATGCAGAGGAGCCCCTTCAAGGAGTTCATCAGGCCCAGCAAGGTGACCCTGATGGCGCTCCTCGGATTTTCGGCGATTGCTCCATTTGCAAGTCAAGTGGCAATAGCTCAGACTGCAAGAAGCCGTGCTGCTCAAGATGAAGCGGCGCAGGAGCGCGCCGATCAAGCCCGCGCGGCGGCGCAGGAGGCCGCCCAGGCTCGGATGGAAGCGGCGGCTGCACGGAAGGAAGCGCAGGAGCGTGCGGCGGCGCAGGAGCGCGCCGATCAAGCCCGCGCGGCGGCGCAGGAGGCCGCCCAGGCTCGGATGGAAGCGGCGGCTGCACGGAAGGAAGCGCAGGAGCGTGCGGCGGCGCAGGAGCGCGCCGATCAAGCCCGCGCGGCGGCGCAGGA
>CAZTOW010000122.1:0-3760 GCA_964615375.1 uncultured Enterobacterales bacterium | reverse complement strand
AAGCTCCTTAAAGTTCTGGGCCTCGTCAACGATCAGCATGTCCACGCCGATGTCATCCCAGGCCACACCCGGATCATACTTCCAGTCCGATGGCAGCTCCATCTTCTCGGCGATCCACGCGGCCGTGCCTTCCTTCAGGATCGCCTCCTCGCGCTCGGTCAGGTCTTCCTTGCCCTCGGCGTTGCGTTGCTTCAGCGCGATCTCGCGTTGGATGGCCTCCGTACGGTCGGCGTAGGCGCGCAGCACGTCTTCGTTCATGCGGGTGCGGCCGAGCGCCGTGTAGGTGAGCAGCACGACATCGAATTCGCCAGCCTGGAAGCGGGTCCACTTCTGGGCGCGCTCCTCGGGCGTGTCGTTCTCGCTGCTCAGGTGCCCCTTGCGCGGGCCGCGCGAGATGAGCTTTCGCTTGGAGCCGATGACGGCGACGCGGTAGTCGGGCAGCACCCGCCGGATATCGGCCTCCCACTTCCAGATGATCGAGTTGGGGATGAGCACGACGGGACGCTTGACCCAGCCCTCCTGCCGGGCGCGGGCGAGGATGGCGATGCCGGTGTAGGTCTTTCCGACGCCGACGTCGAACGCGACCAACCCGCCCTTGTTGGCGAGCACGCGGCGCGCGCCCGCGACCTGGTGGGCGTGCAGGCGCGGGCCGTTCGGCGCCCAGCGCGCGATGGGCAGCGGATCGGCGGGCCAGATGGGCGTGACGTAGCCGCGAAACAGGCGGTTGTAGGTCTCCTCGATGCGGTTGCGCAGGGCCTCGTCCCCGCCCAGCCAGACGCGGAAGTCGCTCTCCCAGCTCTCGGCCTGCTTGAGCCGAACCTCGTCGATGTCGTCGCTCTGCTTCTGCTTCTTGGGCTTGAACAGGGTGCGGTCGTGGTTCATCCAGCCGATGCAGGACAGCGTCTCGGGCGCCACGCCGCGCAGGTTGCGGTCCAGGTCGCTGTAGTCGCGGTCCTCCAAGGTGATGAGTCCGTTGATGCGGTCGAGCACCACGGGCGGCAGCGTAGCACCGTGCTTCTTCTGCACCCGGGCGTTGAGCCAACCCTGGACGATGTCGAGCGGGATCCAGCCCTGGCGCGGGGACAGGCCGTCGATCTCCTCGTAGGTGGCCGGTCGGATGGCGCCCAGCAGCGCGCGGGCGTGGCCGGCGGCGATGGCGTCGCCCTGGTCTGCGAGGGCCTTCGCCCTGTCGTAGCGCGGCCAGAGGTGGCCGCTCAGGTAGTGGTCGCGGGGCAGGAGCGGGCCGACCCCGGACTTCGGGTCGCGGTCCCAGAACCAGCCGCCTTGGACCAGCGTCTCGACGGCGGCACGGGCGTTGAAGGGGCTGGTGTTGTGCTCACGCCAGGCCGTCTCCAGCTCAGGCAGGGTGAGTGCGCGACGCGACTGGAACAGCCACTCGGCGAGCGCGAGCGGGTCGTTGTTTCTGCCACTGTAACGTCGTGTTACCGTCGGGGGCGTCTGGAGGCCGGGGATCAGCTCGCCGAGCTTCGTGAACGCGCTCAGGAAGCGTTCGGCGCCGGTGAGCGAGCGCGGCGGGCGCGCGAGCGCGACGAGGCCCAGGTCCATCCACGGGTTGCCATGGCGCTGGCGCCAGCCGGTGAGCGCCGTGTGCAGCTCGCCCCAGAGCTGGGGCGGCTCCTCGCTGGTTCCCGACGAGAGCAGGGTCAGGTAGCGGTCCACGCGCAGCCCGAGCGCGACGGCGTGGGCGTGCTTCTCGGACAATGCCTCGGTGTTGTCGCGGACCTGGCGCACGACGCCGGCCGTGCTCACGAAGACCGAGGTGCGATCCTCGTCTTCGGCCTCGCGCTCGTCCACGGCGCAGGCGGCGCAGATGGGGCGCTCATAGAACGAGGGCAGGCGCGTGAATGTGCCCTCGACCGTGTAGCGGTAGACCTTCGTGGGCTGGTCCGCGCCCTCGTCCTGGCCAACCTCGACGCCAAGGATGTGGCTCGGGTGCCGCTTGAAGTAGTCGCCGTCGATGAGGTATCGCTCCTCGCGCGGGATCTCGGGCAGCTCCAGGCCGCGGGCGCGGAAGAACAGCAGGTCGGTGACGATGTTGGCGCCCGCGAACAGCTCGCTCGGCAGGCGGAAGGCGGCCGAAAGATGGTGACGGCGAAACACGGCCACGCGCAGCTTCTCGATGTTCGGCGCCCGGCCGGTCAGGAAGCCGGCCGGGATGAGGAAGACGCCGAGCCCACGCGGGGCCAGCAGGTCGAGGCCGCGCCGCAGGAAGTAGGCGTAGGCGGCCTTTTCGCGGTACTCTCGCGCCGGATCCTCGGAGACGGAGGCGCCGCGCGCGCCATAAGGCGGGTTTGCGACCACGAGCTTGAGCTTGCCGGCGACCTTGGGGCCGCGCTCGCGCACCCAACGCTCGAAGGGGCCTTGGAACACGTCGAGGTCGGGGCGCAGGACCTGCAGCATCTTCGCAGAGAGGGCCGACCACTCGACCACCAGCCAGTCGATGGCCTCGAACTCGGGGCCAGACAGCGCGCGGACGAAGCGCCCGATGCCGGCGGACGGCTCCAGCGCCAGCACGCGACCGTTGCGACTCTGCAAGCCGGGCAGGAGCGGCGAGACGACCCGAGCGACCTCGGCGGCGACCTTGGTAGGCGTGTAGTACTCGTGGATGAGGCCGCGCTGCTCGGGCGACATCGCACCCTCGGGGAAGCGGGCCTTGACCTTCTCGATGCTGAGCCCGCCCCAGCCGGAGTACAGCGCCAGCGCGGCCCGGTCCTGGGTTGTGATCTGCTCGGGCGCCTTGCGCGCCAGGATCTCCATGGCCTTGAGGTTCGCCGCCGTGCGCTGGCCTGGCGTCCAGAGGTCGGGCGGGGTGTTGGCGGCGGGCTTCGCGGGCGGAGCCGCGTCTTCGTCGTCGGCCTCCAGCACGCGCGCGAGCAGGCCCAACAGGCGCGGCCGGTTGCGCCGGAAGAAGCCGCCCATGTAGCCGGCGCTCACGCCGGGCGGCGGGGCCAGGGTCAGCGTCTCTTCCAGCAGATCCAGGAGCTGCTCGGCATCTTCGGTGAGCGTGCTCATGCGGTCTTCCTCCGCTTCGCGAGGAACTGTTCGAGGCGCGCTTCGAGCGCGTCCATGGCCGCGGCGTCCTTGGCCGGGTCTACGGCCTCGGCCTCGGGCTGCTTGCGGGGGCGACCGCGCTTCTTCGGGCTCTCGGCGGGGGGTGCAGACACGGGGGCCTCCGGCTTCGAGGCGCGGGGTTTGAGGATGGTCTGCTGGCCGCGACCGCAGGCGCGCGCGACCTTGGCGGCCGACAGGGAGACGGCCTCGGCGATCTTGCGCAGCTCGTCACGCGAGACCTCGGCGCTCGCTTCGAGCAGCATCTGTTCACGGGCGTTCTCGTAGGTGTTGACCGCCTTCTGGAGCGCCGCGACCGCCTGCTCGCGCTCCTCGCCCTGGCAGAGCTTGGAGTCGATCAGACGCATCGCGTATCGGATCAGGCGGCGCGCGCGCTCCATCGGCATGGGCTCGCGCTCGGCGGCGCGCTGCACGGCGAGCAGCTTCTCGCGGGCCTCGTCGGTGACGGCCTTGGGCAGGCCCGAGCCCTCGACGCGCTCGACGAGGTTGGAGATGTCCCCTGCGATGTCGCGCGGCGTGCCCGTGCGCAGCTCGAAGAGCATCTGATCCAGCTCGCTGGCGATTCCGGTCAGCTTGTACTTCTTGAACCACGCAGAGAGCTTGTCGGGGATCTGCCGATCCTCGGCGGCCCACGGGCGCGAACGGATGGCCTTGAGCGCGTCGGCCTCGG
>CAZTOW010000121.1:0-4163 GCA_964615375.1 uncultured Enterobacterales bacterium | reverse complement strand
GCGCCAGGTGGGCGACGTGGGCGGCGAGGCCACGACGCTGAACAACATCGGATTGGTCTGGGACGCCCTGGGCGACAAGAAGCGCGCGCTGGAGTTCTACGATCAGGCCATTGGCCTGCTGAGGCAGGTTGGAGACAATTGGCACCTCGCTGTAGGACTCGACAACGTGGCAAAGGCCCATGCAGACATGAAACATTCTGCGGAGGCCGCCATGTCGTGGATAGAGGCCGCAGAGCTGTATTTACAACGCCAGCCGGCGGACGTAGGCAAAGCCGTTGGCAGTCTCGACTTGGCGCTTGGTGTGGCCCTTGCCAATGAAGATCGCGCTACAGCATACGTTATCTTTGATGCGGTGAGCCGATTGAACCTCGATGCAGGCTATCTGGTACGGTTCCTGGCTCGATATCGCATCACTCTCAACCCGCCGAAAACGTCAGACGCAGCCAAATTACTAGCCTGGTTCCCGTCCTGGTCCGGCGCGTCTGAGTCGAGCCGTGTCTCTGCAGCTGAGTTGAGCCAGTGGATTCAATCTGGTGAGATAGATCTGACTACAGGGGGACTTGTCGTCAACCGGGTGTTGGATGGCTCTCAGGCCCAGCAAGCTGGCATTCCACTCGGAGCGATCATTCTCCAATACGCGGGGACAACGGTCTCGACACCAGAGGCGTTGATAGAAGGGGTGAAGACGTGCAATTCCATGCCAGCTTGTACAAGTCCTGAGCTCGTGTGGCGAAGCGTAGGAGAGCTGCATCGCGCCACCTTGAGACCCGGTCAAATCGGGATCGGAACCGAGCCCCTCTGGTAGCCCGCCGCCCTACCCCACCTCCACCCCCACCTCGCCCAGGATCACCCCCACCGGCCACCCCACCCGCATCCCCGGCCGCAGCCGCACCCAGCTCCGGCTCACCCGCACCTGCCGGTCACTGCTTGGCCAGCTCTCGGGCCCGCGCACCACCGCGCTCCCGAGCCTCAGCTTGAGCAGCGGCCCGGCGATCAGCGGCGTGGTCACGACCAGCAGCCCGTCGTCGTGGTGCAGGCCCACCTCGCCGAGCTCGGCCAGGGGTAGGAATACGCCCTGGCCGTGCGGGATGCGCAGCGGGTAGACATCCACCAGCGAGCCCGCCCCGGTCGCGCGCCGCTGGGGCTCGCCCGCGAGAAGTCCGCCCAGAAGCTCGCGGACGGGTCTGCCGAACAGACGGGCCACCGGATCGATCTGGACGGGCCCCAGCCCGAGCTGAGTCGCGGGCAGCGTCAGCTTCAAGGCCAGGGGGGCCTCGGACGCAACAGACGTGGGAATCACGACAGCTCCTCCAGGCTCGGCGTGGGCGCGTCGGCGGCGCGGGGCTGATCATCAGGCTGCGCAGCCGGAGCGGTGGGGAGCACGTCCCCGGGCCGCGCTGGCGAGGGCGCTGGATCCAGCGCTGCTGGCGCGCAGCCCTGGTCTGGGTCGCAGCCCCAGCCGAGCTCGGGCGGGTCCTCGGGGTAGGCGTCCTCGTCCGTCTCGCCGAGAGGATCGCGCTCGGCCCGATCCTGGGCATACTCGTGGAGGGGACGGGCGCGGGCGAAGCGCGCAGATCGGGCCGCGCGCAGGTCTCCACCTGGGGGATCGAAGTCGCGCTCAGGGCCCCGGGGGGTGCGTTCCGGGTAGATCAGCGCCTCGGGGTCGAGGGGCCGGGCCACGCCGCGCGCCAGGCGCCGCTCCTCGCGCTCGATGAGGCGGGCGAGGGCGAGGGCGCCGCGTGGGGAGGAGAGCAGGCGGGCGATGGTGGGGTTGCTCAGGGCCTTGATGACCTGGGGCGGCAGGGTGTCGGGGCTGGCGGCGGCGACGGGCACGGGCGGGCGCACGAAGCTCCACAGGCGCTCGGCGACGTGCAGCAGGCGGTGGAGCACGAGGTCGACGTGGTCGGGCCCCCAGGAGTCCTCCCAGGCCATGCGGGCGCGCGCGTATCGAAGGACGGCCTCGTCGAAGTCGGGGGCAGGGCGGAAGAGGCGGATCATGGGGCCTCCTCGGGGGCGGGCGGAGCAGAGAGGGGGGCCTCGGGGGAAGCGGCTTCCGAGGGTTCGGGAGCCTCACCCTGCTGCTCGGGCAGGCTGTACTCCAGGCCAACGGAGACCAGCTCAGCGATCTCGTCGGTGAGCCCGCTCATGGTGCCCATGCGCTTCCACAGCGCGGCCTGGGCTTGGATGTTCAGGTAGAGCAGGTGCGCCTGGATGAAGCTACGCTCGGCAGGGTCCATCTGGCGCCACTCGACCATGGCTTTCTGCAGCTCCTCGTCGGTGTCCACGCCGAAGGCGCTGGCGTAGAACGCCTTGGCGATCTGATAGAAACGCGGGATCTCCGCTGCGGGTTGAGGCTCGGGCATGGCGATCTCCTTCGCGGGGGGCCCCGCGCACGTCAGTTGTTGGTCTTCTTCTCAGGCTCCGGCTCGGGCAGCTCCATGACGGGCTGGTCGGCGATCTGCCGGAGCATGTTGGCCAGGATCTGGAGGTTGGCCGGGTTCTTCACGAGGGCCTGCACGCGGGGATCGCGCAAGGTGGCCATCAGCTCGGGGCTGGCGCCCAGAGTGCCGATGATCTCGATGGTCTCGGGGGTGAGCCCGCGCGTGAGCAACAGGGTCTGCACGGCGAGCCCGATCTGGCCCACGGCCTGCTCGGCGAGGCCGCTGATCGCCTCGGACTCGCGGGACTTGTCACGCTCCTCGGCGCTCTGGCGAGCGTCCTGGAAGCGAAACTTGAGCAGGGCGGCGAGGAGCTGGTCCACCTGCTCGCGGCTGCTGTGCAGCTCCTGGGACAGGCGCCCGACCACCGAGTCCTGCACGCTCTGGAGCTGCGCGACGCCGGTGAACAGCATCTGGCCGAACTGCGCGTAGAACTCTCCGAGCGCCTTGTAGGCGTAGAGGGCGTGGTGGTTCGCCGCCTCCTCGAAGTGAGCCGCGCCCAGTCGCGGCGCCGGGGCTTGGAGCTCGCCGAGCGCGATGGGGGCGGGCAGGGGGCGACGGGGACGCGCGTTCCGGCAAGCGAAGCTGCGGCTGAAGACCCGAGAGACGCCCTTGGGCCCCCAGGCGAAGAGGCGGAAGCGCCGGAGGGCGTCGGTGGTGGCGGCGCGCTGGGCGGTGGCGCGCACCCAGCTCAGGGCGCCCTGGGCCAGCTCGCCGGGCGAGGGCGCCCCGTCATCGTCGTCGTCGCCTCCGTCGGCCAGGTGCTCGTCACCACACTCCACACGCCAGGCGCGCAGGCCGTCCGCGTCGAAGTTGAAGCGTCCGATCGGCTTGTCGGCGTTGTTCAGTCGATCCTGGAGCACGAGATAGCCGATCTCATCGGCCGCAGCCTGGAGCGCCGCGCCGATCTCATCCAGTCCCTCGAACGTGAAGCTGTCCTGCATGAGCACCTCGGGGTGATGGCCGAACCGTGCCATGGGAGCGCCGAGGACGACAACGCACGCTCCGGGCCACCCCGGCGCCGATATCGAGCCGTTACACGCCGACTGTCGAGGCTTGTCGCGTCAAGGGTCTTCGTCAATCTGCTTCCACGCCACTATCTCGGCCTGCTTCGCCGGCTTCCACGACTATCAGGCAGCTTATGGACGGTTGAAGCGTCACTTCCACGGATGCGGACAGGGAAGTGCCTGGAAGTGCCAGCAAGTGAAACATGGGCGTTACACAAGGACGACTCTGGAGGCCCAGAAGGACCATCGGCCAGCCTGGCTCGGGCCTGGATCACGGCTGGCGACCGTCGTCACACGAGCGTCTTCGTTGTCCCCGGCGCTTCCCGGCGTCGCCCTCGCGGCCTTCAAGTCTCAGGGAAGCGGAATCGGTGTTCTCAGCCTGTAACCGTGATGTACGACCGGCTTGACGAAGCGGGGGCCCGGCGTGGGCGCCCGGTCAACCCGAGAGGTGTGCATGGGACAGCAGAACACCGCCCTCGCCCAGGTCCTCAACGCCATGGAGTCGGGCAAGGACGTCTCTCCGAAGACGACGCAGAAGGCGGTCGCGGAGGCGAACGCGACCATCGAGAAGCTGGAGGGGAAGAACGAGAAGCTGAAGGAGGCGCTGCTGGTCACGGGCCTGCAGGTCACACAGACCGCCGAGATCCAGGGCGCTACCTTCCTGGGTACATCCTCGCCCTGCCCCCCTCATCAGCACATGAGCTGGAGGTGAGTCTGT
>CAZTOW010000120.1:0-4182 GCA_964615375.1 uncultured Enterobacterales bacterium | reverse complement strand
CCGGGTTCTGGAAGGGGTCCGTGTTGGCGTAGCTGACCCGCTTCAGGTAGCGGTACGCGACGCCGTTGGCGGGCGTGTCGCGGCGGTCCTCCGCAGGGTGTGGATCCACCCCTGCGCGATCCTCGGTCACGTAACGGTAGGACAGCACGTTCCCCCGCTCGTCCTGCTCCTCCTCCAACAGCCACTCGAAGCAGCGAGTCTCGTCGTCCGGGTCCACCAGCCGTGCTGAGTCGGAGAACCCGTAGACACGCCGCGTGTTGTCCCGCGCGACGCTGCGCCAGTGGAGCCGGCCGTCGCTGTCCCGACGCCAGCGCTCGATCACGGCGAAGCCCCCCTCCACCCGAGGACGATAGCGCGACACCGTGTAGGCCACGCTGTCGAGCGTCTCGGCACGCTCCACCGCGGACCACACGCCGCCGCTCTCGGCGAGCATGGGCACCAGGTCCTCGGCGTCCGAGATCACATAAACATCGGCCTCTTCCCCCGCATCCCGATACCGCGGCAAGCCCCGGTCCGTCTTGCGCCGCACGCTCGGCAACGACAGCCGCCAGCCCAGCCCGAAGGGACCGTTCCCTGCCCCCGAGTCGTAGCTCAACGCCAACGCAGGCCCCGCCCCGCCGCGTGCCTGTGTCACCGGCAGCGGGATGGACAGCGAGGCCGAGCCCGTCACCGGGTTGGCCGCGAACTTCTCCCCCATCCCCGCGATCGCCCCGCCGCCCTTGGGCAGCGAGACCGCGGGTGCAGAGACGCGGAAGTCCTTGGGCAGGCTCCCGTCGGCGGGGCGGTCGCCGGTGGGGTTCCGGCTGGTGGTGCCGGGACGGTTGGGTTCGGAGGGCGTGGCGCGGGGGCTGGGCTTGGACATCAGGACACCGTGTAGACGAGGACGAGGACGCCGTCGCTGGCTTCTTCCCAGGTGACGCCGGAGGTGGTGAGCGCCACGCTCACGGTGTCGGGCCAGGCGCTGCTGGGGGCGGCGCAGTCCGCGATCTGCAGCGTCGTGCCGCTCTGCGTCCAGCTCGCGAAGTTCAGAGACCCAGTTGTCGCCGTGCCGGAGTGGGTGAGCGTCGCCGCGCGCCCGGACGCGAGCCCGGGGGCGAGGACGAAGACTCGAGAGAGCGTGACCGTGCGGCCTTCGGTGAACGCGGGCTTCCGCGCGGCGCCGACGGTGAAATTCAGCGTCGCCGAGCCCTCCGTGTGGGCCAGGTGCCAGGCGTCCGGGTCGTCGCGCACGGCGCTCAGCGCCACGAAGAGGCCATTCCTCGTCTCTTCTCCTGGCACCGACGTCCCGACCCCCTGCCCGCCGACGATCGCGAGAGCCCCTCCGAGCCCCGCGAGCACGTCCGAGCGGAAGTCCTCCCCACCCTCCCGCGCGGTGTAACGCAGGTGTAACGTGAGATCCGTAATGCTGTCCCGGTCGAGCTGCGGCCAGTCGGGGTTGCACAGCCGCACGCGCCAGGTGCTCGCCGCGCCGCGCCGCTCGAAGGGCAGGTAGCGCGGATCGCGCAGGTCGAGCTGGAAGAGCCCGCCGTCGTCCCGCGCGGTGCTGGTGACGATCCGGGTGACGCCCACCGCGCTGTCCTCGACCAGATCGGCGCTGGCGTCCGGCTCCCGACGCATCCGGCTGCTGTACAGCGTCAGCTCGACGTGGACGTTGGCCTGCGGGCCGCTCAGGCAGGCGAGCGACAGCGTCACCGCCGACAGGCGACGGAAGGTTTGGCCGGGGCAATCGAGATATATCGATAACTATTCCAGAAATAGAAATCGAACCAACCAGGCACCTTCCACCCAGACCTTCCACCCTGGCACCTTCCACCCTGGCACCTGATCATTGCAGTTGCCACCCAGACAGGAAACCCGTAACCGAAGAGAGAAACCAACGGGCTAACTCACGAGACAGGAACTGGGACGGCCGTCCAATGAAGAGACTCGCCAACAATGTATCCTTTGTTGGTCGAAATGTCTGGCAACCCATCGTCGTCGGGGTATGCGTCCAAGAAGAGTGTCACGCGACCCGCATCCCATCCGATCTGAATTCCAGAAGAAAGTACTTCAAACGAGGTTGCCCCCACCTCAAGGCGAAACGAAGCAACCCCTTGAAGCTGAAGATGTAAACGAGCCCAACCAGATGGGGATTCGGCGTCCTGGGCATCAACGGTGATGTCGATGCTCATGGGGTGCTGCTCCAGATGAATAGAAATGCGCCTCACTACGCCATCATAGAAGTGATAAAAGCGTTCCATGAATGCCGCTGCAGAGTTTGTGTCGAGGATCCTCATCGACTCACCATAGGGTGGGCAGGTTGCAGGTTGGGTGGGATATCGGCCCAGCCTGTAGGAACACTTGCTGGGTCGAGGTGGGTCGCTCCAGGGCCGTGTCCCTGTCCTGGCTGCCCTGGAGGGAAGACATGCCCATGACCGGGGGGAGCACTTGGGCCATGTTGCTTGAAGTCTACTTGCCCGACGGCGTTGCCTTCAGCATCGTAAATGGTATTCTGGATAGCCTTGCGGCCATCGCTACTAGTTTGTGTCCACTTGGAGTTCGGCTCGGCTCCCCTGAGCCAGGCTTTTTCCGGTCCAAATCGGTGGTTCCCATTGCCTGGGGCCACGTGAGAGGACGGTGAGGCGGAACTGGCAGGTGCTTGGGCCGCTTGAGGTGGGCCTTCATTGCTCATCGCGAAGTAGACTGCCGCGGGCAGTGTGCTGGCGGCAGCACCGCCGAGCAGACCCAGATCGCCTTGGAAGGATGCTGCACTGCCTAGCCTGCCTATGTTTGCAGTTGAGGCCACAGGCGTAGCACCTGCTGGTGCTAGGGATGGCATCATCAAGCCCACCTCAGCCTCTCTTAACGCAACACTTGCAGCCTGGGTCATGCGGCCACCAAGTCGGGAAAAGGGTCCTCCAACAATCATACTTCCAAGTAGTCCGGTCTTGAGTCCTGCCTCTTCAAACTCCTGCTCAGATGCTTCGTATGTTTGCAGGCGTCGGATGTCATTCGCGATCTGCTTTCGATTGTGAATCGCATGAAGCCCTTCTGCTATCAGTAGTCCAACTCCAACGACTGCTGCCACAGTAGCGGCTACTGGACTGACCGCCGCCAGGGCGGCTCCAATTACGATGGCGCCAACGATTCCGATCAGCAGACCACCGAAGGCCCCCTTGGCAAAGGCCATCTGCTTCCTCGTCTTGGACTCGTCATTTGCGTATACGACGATCTCCTCGTGACCCTCCACAAGCGGGTATTCGCCTTCGCTCGCGTGACCCGTTGAGTCCCGACTGACTATCGGGCGTCCGCGAGCGTAGCTGGTTCGATTGTAGCCGTCCGCAATGCCAATCGGATCCGCCCTCTCCCATCGCCCCAGCCACGGCGCATAGTACCTCGCGGAGTGGTACTGCAACCCGGTCTCCTCATCCCGCTCCATGCCGGTGTACCGATAGCGCTTGGGGCTGGCCTCCAGGCTCCCGTCGTCGGCGTACCAGGCGGTGGAGCCGTAGGGGTGGTACTCTTCGTAGCTGATCACACCACCGTCCTGGTCAGTCTCGAGCAGGGCGGTGCCGAGGTGGTCGTCGAGCTGGTACCGGAGCCGGGGCTCGCGGTCTTCGGGGTCGATGGGGTCGTCGTCTACGGTCAGGGTCTCGACGAGGGCGATGCGGCGTTGTCCGTCCAGGACGTGCAGGGTCTGGCGCTCCTGGGTGAGGGTCCCGGAGCTCCTTCTGCGCCAGACTTCGTAGGATCCGAGATAGATGCGCTCCTCCTGGACACTCCCTTTGACTACCACCTTTCTCACGCGCTGGCCACCGGCGTCGTAGGCGTAGTGGGCGACGGTGCCGGCGTTGTCGGTGTCGGCGCGACGGATCTGGTCGCGGAAGTCGCGGGTGAGGTTGGTGCTCACGCCGGTCTTGAGGTGCGGCATGAAGACCATGGCACCGCGGGCGTTGTACGTGTACAGATCGCTGTAGGTGTCGGGGTCGTCTGGGTCGTCGCCGGGGACGCTGGACTTGAGGAGCTGGTTGTTCTTGTCGGCGACGGCGTAGCCTCGGCGCCAGCCGACGCCGGCGCTGGGGACGTGGGCCATCTCGAGGAGGTTGCCGGCGACATCGTAGGTGTAGGTCTGGGTGTAGGTCCGGAGAGCGGGGTTTCCGGGGTCGGGGAGGCTTCCGGGGGTGCTGGCGTAGACGCTGTACC
>CAZTOW010000119.1:0-4841 GCA_964615375.1 uncultured Enterobacterales bacterium | reverse complement strand
GCCGATGCCGATGCCGATGCCGATGCCGATGTCGATGTCGATGTCGATGTCGATGCCGATGCCGATGTCGATGCCGATGCCGATGCCGATGTCGATGTCGATGTCGTCCCGCGATGCCGATGCCGATGCCGTCCCGCGATGCCGATACCGATGCCGTCCCGCGATGCCGATACCGATGCCGTCCCGCAATACCAATACCAATGCCAGACTCCCCCACCCTCGATATCTTCCTCCCCGAGGCTCCTTCCCCATGCCCTCCGAGACCTTCCACGATCAGCTCACGACCTTCTACCAGCGCTGGCACGCCTTCGAGCGCGCGCAGGGCCCACGGGGAGGGCTGGTCATCGACTTCGACATGGCGCCGCGGCCGGAGGGGGCGAGCTACACGCCCTACGAGAGCCGGGAGGAGGCGCTGGACGCGCTGGAGGCGGTGGCGGTGCGCTTCGAGCAGACGCCCGACCTCGCCAACCCCGACTACATCAAGCAGAAGCTCATCGGCTCCGACGCCTACCTGCGCGCGCTGATGGGCGAGCGCTTCCACTTCTGGACCGCGGTCAAGCGGATGATGGGCGTGTACCCGGCGCCGCTGCTGCCCGACCAGCTCCGCGCGCTCCAGGCGGAGGCCCGCGAGGCGCTGGGGACGCGGGGGGTGCCCTGGACGCCCGCGGGCCGCGACGCCCTGCGCGACCGCTACGGGCTCGCCAACCTCACCGGCTTCCCCGACGAGCTGCGCCGCTGGGCCCGGATCCTGGTCGATCGCCTGCGCGCCCGCGTGCCGCGCCTGCCCGACCCCGCCTACGCCATCACCTTCGCCCACGAGGACGCCTACTGGGCGAACTGGATCGACGGCGACCGGGTCCGCGGGGTGACGCTCCAGATCAACACCCACCCCCGCGCCTCCTACGACCGCTACAGCCCGCTGAGCCTGGCGGCCCACGAGATCGCCGGGCACGCGGTCCACGTCGCCGCCCTGCGCGAGGCGGCCACCGCCGAGGGCGGCCAGCGCGTGGACCCGAGCGCGCTCAACCTCACGGTCCACGCCTGCGAGGCCTACCAGATGGAGGGGCTCGCCCAGGTCATGCTCCACCTGCTGGCGGAGCCGGGTGAGCTCGACCCCGACCTGCGCGCGCTCGAGCTCTACCGCGGCTACGTCAAGGAGCGCGTCAACGCCGCCCAGCACGACCTGGAGGAGGGCGGCTCCATCGACGCCGTCGGCCGCGCCCTGGAGGCGGACTGCCCCCTCTCCCGCCCCCAGTCCCTGCGCGCCGACCTGCGCGACCGCTCGCTGAACCCGCTGTACCGCGCCTACGTCAACGTCTACGCGCCCAGCCGCCGCGCCTTCATGAAGATCGCCGATCTTCCTCGGGCTCAGCAGGATCGCCTGCTGGAGGCCTTCCTGTGCCGCCTCCACACCCCCTCGCAGATCCTGGACCTCATCGATCGCGCGAGCTGGGGCGAGGACCCGGAAACCTCATCGAGCGCGTGATCCTCTACTTGACAGCCTGCGCGGGCGCGGGCATGGTGTCCAAGACTCTCACGCCCTCGGAGGTCTCATGAACTGGCGCCCCTCTCCCCGCCCGAAGCCGGGCCCGAAGAAGCCTCGGTAGACCCGGGGGTTCTTCAACAAAGGCCACGCGCAAGCGTGGCTTTTCGTTTTTATGGAGCTTCAACTGTCTCTCTCGCTCGCTCGAGCCCTCCCGGACGAGGCGCCGCTGCCCGCGCTCCCGCCGGGCCCGCCCTACCCCGCCGAGGCCCTGCAGACCTGGGCGGGGCGCGGCTTCCTGCTCCCGCCCGGTGATCCGCGCCTGCCCGCGCTCTTCGAGGGCGGCCCCGCGCCCAGCGGCCCGCTGGAGAACCTCGTGGGCGCCTTCCACGCCTGGGAGGACCACCCCCAGTACATGGACTACCTCGACCCGCAGAGCCCGAACCACGAGGCCAAGCGGATCGAGCGCGAGCTCTACCTGCGCTGGTGGGCCCCCCACCTGCCCCCGTCCCCGGCCCGCGTGCTGGACCTGGGCGCCGGGGTGGGGCGCTGGAGCACCTGGCTCCTGGACCGCGGCGACGACGTGATCCTCGTGGACCCCGACCTGCGCAGCCTCTGGCGCGCCGTCTGGGCCTCCGCCGGGCGGGCCGGGCGCCTGGACGCCCTGTGGAGCACCGCCGAGGCCGCCGAGCCCGAGGGCCTCTTCGACGCCGTCATCGGCTCAGAGCTGCTCTGCTACGCCGAGGATCCCGAGCGCGTGGTCTCGCGGATCGCCCGCTGGCTGCGTCCCGGCGGCGTGCTGCTGTGCAGCGTGGAGGCCCGCTGGGGCTGGGCCTTCTCCATGGACGCGCCCCCGGGAGCGCTGCGCGGCTGGATGACCGACGGCGTGGTCCACATCCCCGGCGACCGCTGGGTGCGGACCTTCGAGGCCGAGGATCTCCGTGCCCTGCTGGAGCGTGAGCTGGAGGTCCTGCTGCTGGAGCCGAGCCACTACACCTGGTCCGGCGCCTTCGAGGCCGTCTCTGGCGAGCCGGACCTGGAGACCGCCCTGGCCCTGGAGGCCGAGCTGGCCGCCCACCCCCGCGCGCGCTGGCTGAACCGCGCCTGGGTCGCCGTGGCCCGCCGCCGCTGATCCCGAGCCCGCACTTTTTTTCGTGCCGCCCGTAACCCTCCGCCCCGCCCGAGCGTGGAGGGGCCAGAGAACACGAGGTGCACATGGAGCGGCTCGACGCGGTGGTGGTGGGCGCGGGGATCGGCGGTCTCACGGCGGGGCTGCTGCTCCGGCGCGGGGGGCGGAGCGTGGCGGTGCTGGAGCGGGGCGGTCAGCCCGGGGGGCGCGGGCGCACCCAGGAGCGGGAGGGCTTCTCCTGGAACCTGGGGCCGCACGCCCTCTTCGCCGCGGGGGAGGGCGTTCGCGTGCTGGCCGGCCTCGGCATCCGACCGAAGGGGAGCGTGCCGCGCACCGGGGGGATGCTGCTGCGCGAGGGCGCGCTCCACCCCCTGCCCGGCGGGCTCGGGGAGCTGCTGAGCACGACCTACACCGACGGGGTGGGCAAGCTGGCCATCGTGGGGGGCCTGGTCAGGACCGCGCTGGGCGCCCTCCCCCCGCCCGAGCGCAGCCTCGCCGACTGGCTGGCCGGGCTGGACCCCGAGGCCGCCGCGCTGATCGGCACCCTGGCCCGGGTGGCGACCTACGGCGAGGCCCCCGCCCAGATGTCCGCCCGCGCGACGATCCTCCAGGTCCGACGCGCCCTTCGCGGCGTGCTCTACCTGGACGGCGGCTGGCAGCAGCTCGTGGACGCGCTGGCCGCCGGGCTGGAGTCGGACGGCGCGCCGGTGCGGGTCCGGGCCGACGCCGTGGGCCTGGATCGGGAGGGAGAGGGCTGGCGCGTGACGCTGAGCTCCGGCGAGGCCCTGCACGCGCGGGACGTGGTCCTGGCCGCGCCCCCCGCCAGCCTGAGCCGCCTGGGCCTGACGCTGCCCCCCCTGGTCCCCGCCCGCGCCGCCTGCCTGGACCTCGGGCTGGCGGAGAAGCCCCCGGGCGCCCCCGACCTCGTCCTCGGCGTCGATCGCCCGCTCTACCTCTCCAACCACTCGGCCACGGCCCGGCTGAGCGCCCGCGGCGTGGTGGTCCACCTCATGCGCTACCTCGCCCCCGAGGAGAGCACCGTAGACGCCGAGCCCGAGCTGGAGGCGCTGATGGACCAGAGCTGGCCCGGCTGGCGGGAGCGGGTGCTGGCCCGCCGCTACCAGCCCGCGCTCACCGTCAGCCACGGCGTCCCCCTCGCCGGCCGCGCCCGCCCCGCCCCCGCCCTGGGCGAGGGCCGCTGGCTGGTCGGCGACTGGGTGGGCGAGGATCACATGCTGGCGGACGCGAGCTTCGCCAGCGCCAGCCACGTCGCGCGCGCGATCCTCGCTCGTTAGGAGCCCCGAAGGAGCACCCCATCCCCCCCGATCTCGAGCGAGAGCGCCCCCGCCTGTGGGGCCTGTGCTACCGGATGCTCGGCGTCGGCGCGGACGCGGACGAGGTCGTGCAGGAGAGCTTCGTGCGCGCGCTGGAGCGCCCCCCGGCCGACCCGAGCCGCCCCATCGGCCCCTGGCTCACCCGCGTCGCGATGAACCTGTGCCGGGATCGCCTGCGCGCCCGCCGCCGCCGCGGCTACACCGGCCCCTGGCTGCCCAGCCCGGTGCCCGACGAGCTCCTGCCCGATCTGGAGACGCCCGAGGCCCGCTACGGCGCCCGCGAGAGCGCCAGCTTCGCCTTCCTCGACGCGCTGGAGGCGCTCACCCCCACCCAGCGCGCCGTCGTGCTGCTGCGCGACGTGCTGGACGCCGATCTGGCCGAGACGGCCGAGGTCCTGGGCAGCACGCCCGGGGCGATCAAGGTCGCCCACCACCGCGCCCGCGCCGCCCTCACCCGCTACGAGCGCGGCCGCGCCCGCCCCCCGCCGCCCGAGGAGGCGATCGGGCGCTTCCAGCGCCTGCTGCTGGCCATCGGCGCCGGAGACCTCCACGCCGTGCAGCGGGAGCTCAGCCCGGAGGTCGTGGCCCTCAACGACGCGGGCGGGCGCTACCTGGCCGCGCGCATGCCGGTCATCGGCGCGGAGAAGGTCGCGCGCTTCCTCGTGAAGCTCACCCGGCTCACCCCGGGCCTCTACCGCTACCGGCTGGCCTGGCTCAACGGCGCGCCCGCGCTGATCGCCGAGCGCGAGGACCCGCCCCGCCGCCACGCCCCGCGCTGGGTCTTCCTCCCCAGCTTCGGCCCGGACGGGCGCATCTCGGCCCTCTACACCGTGCTCATGGATCCCACATTCCAGGGGTCACCTCCTCTCTCGGGTTGGATTTCCGCGTAGGCGTA
>CAZTOW010000118.1:0-4989 GCA_964615375.1 uncultured Enterobacterales bacterium | reverse complement strand
CCCCTCGCGGTCCCGGTCCCCCGGCCCTCAGGCCCAGCCGCCGGTGCAGGCCCGATCCTGTCGTCGGCCCACACCGATCGCAGGCTCCGATTCCTGTCGGATCGGGGAACCCAGATCAGAGCCCGACGCCGTACACCAGCCAGGTGAGGCCGCCGGACGCGGCGCCGAGGGAGGAGCCGGGGGCGCCGATGAGGAGGTCGGAGCGGCCGTCGAGGTCGAGGTCGCCGAGGGGGGCGAGGGCGGCGGCGGCCTGGTCTTCGCGGTCCTCGCCGCGCCAGCGGATGGCGAGGTCGGCGACGGAGGCGGTGCCGGTGAGGGGGCCGGGGAGGATGAGGGCGGTGCCGGTCTCGGGGGTGCCGGCCTCGCAGCCGGGCTCGCCGGCGAGGAGGTCGAGGTGACCGTCGCCGTCGACGTCGCCGGCGGGGCTGAGGGCGGCGCCGAGGGCGCAGTCGTCGTCCTCGCCGGTGAGGAGGGCGGTGGCGGAGGAGAGGCTCGAGGAGGTGGTGGCGGGGCCGGTCAGGATGTAGAGGGCGCCGGAGGAGGAGCCGGCGGGGTCGGCGGCGGGGGCGCCGACGGCGAGGTCGTCGAGGCCGTCGCCGTCGAGGTCGAGGGCGGCGAGGGTGGTGCCTGCGGCGTCGCTGGCGGCCTCGCCGCGCCAGACGCCGTCGGCGTCGGCGAGGGTGCCGGAGCCGGTGGGGGCGAGGAGGAGGCGGACGGCGCCTGAGGAGCGCGCGCCGTCGTCCTCGCCAGGGGCGCCGATGGCGAGGTCGGCGACGCCGTCGCCGTCGAGGTCGCCGAGGGCGAGGGATGTCCCCGCGGCGTCGCCGAAGGAGGCGCCCTCCCAGCGCTCGGAGAGGGTGGCGAGCGCGCCGTCGACCTCGTCGGAGAGCAGGTAGACGGCGCCGTAGGCGTCGAGGGAGGGCCAGCGGGGGGCGGCGACGGCGAGGGTGGGGCCCGAGCCGAGGGGGAGGGGAGAGAGCGCGAGGGCGGAGCCGGCGGCGTCAGACTCCTCCTCGCCGGTGGCGTGGGCCTCGGCGGAGAGGGCGAGCTCGCCGCCCACGGGGCCGGAGACCAGCCAGACGCCGCCGCTGCCCGAGTCGGGCTCGTCGAAGCCGGGGGCGCCGAGGAGCAGCTCTCCGTAGCCGTCGCCGTCGGTGTCCGCTCCGGCGAGGGCGGCGCCGGCGCGGGCCTCGGCGCTGGGTCCGAGCAGGGTGGAGACGCTCTCGTCGAGGCCGCGATCGCCGACCCAGCGGCCGGCGAAGACGTAGATCAGCCCGGCGCGCGCGGCGCCGTCGGCGGTGGCGGTGGGGGCGCCGACGGCGGCGTCCGGGCTCCCGTCCCCGTCCAGATCGCCCGGCCCCGCCAGGGCCGTGCCCGCCGCCCCGTCCTCGACCACGCCCACCAGCCGGGCGGCGGCGTCCGCGAGGTCGCAGAGCCCGTCGTCCCAGCAGGCGTCGCAGTCGTTGACCACGCCGTCGCCCGCGATCTCCTCGGCCCCAGGGTAGACGGTGGGGTCCGCGTCGTCGCAGTCCCGCGCGTCCTCGGCGTAGCCCTCGGGCTGCTGGCAGGCCTCCATCGGCGAGTCCGCGTCGCCGTGGCCGTCCCCGTCCTCGTCGGCGTACCACCA
Organism: uncultured Enterobacterales bacterium; assembly: GCA_964615375.1. GTDB lineage: Bacteria > Myxococcota_A > UBA796 > UBA796 > CAZKWG01 > CAZKWG01. The sequence goes on along the minus strand of CAZTOW010000118.1, from coordinate 3,362 downwards.
GACGCCGTCGCCGAGGCCCTCGTCGCGCTCGCCGTCGCAGTCGTTGTCGATGCCGTCGCAGACCTCCACGGCGCCGGGCCAGGACTCGGGGTCGGCGTCGTCACAGTCGCTGCCCGTGGGCACGGTCCCCTCGGGCCGCGCGCAGGCCTGCGCGGTGGAGGCCGGGTCGCCGAAGCCGTCCTCGTCGGCGTCCACGTACCAGGTGATGTCGATGCCGTCGTCGACCTCGCCGTCGCAGTCGTTGTCGATGCCGTCGCAGACCTCCGGCACCCCGGGCCGCACGCTGGCGTCCAGATCGTCGCAGTCCTCATCCGAGAGGTAGCCGTCGCCGTCCTCGTCCACCAGGCCCTCGCCGGTCTCCACCCGGCCGGAGTGGACACCGTCACCCCCTCCGCCGCCCTTGTCGGGAGAGCAGCCGAGGAGCAGCGCCGCCAGAGGCCAGAGCGAGAGAGGTCGCCTCATGCGCGGGCTTTAACGCACCCGCCGAGGGCGCGGCGGGGCCTGCTGGCCGCGCGGCGTGACCGTGAAGAAGATCCAGCCGTAGGCGTCCTCGCGGGCCACCTCCTCCAGGACGACGCCGTCGGCCTCCCAGCGCCCGCCCTCGGCCAGGAAGGGCGCCACCCGCGGGGCCTCCGTCCAGTCCTCGCGGAACCACAGCACGTAGCGCACGCCCTCGCTCAGCAGCCAGCGGGCGAAGGCCGCCTCGTCGCCGGGCGGGGAGGGGACGTCCATCCAGCTGGTCATCGGCCGGTTGTTCGGGTCGCGGTCGATCCAGCAGGCCGGGATGTTGTCCAGGATCATCGGCGTGGGCTCGGGGACCTCGGCCTCGATCCAGCGGGCGAGGGCGACCTGCGGGGCGTAGAGCTCCTGAGAGAGCGCCACCTGTCGCTGGGTCTCCAGGAGCTCCGCCGCCAGGGCCTGCGCCAGCGCCAGCCCGAGCAGGACCCGTCGGGCGGGGAGCGGCGCGCGCCCGAGGGCGGAGAGGAGCCCGGACACACCCACGATCACGACCACCGGCACGACGCCGTGCAGCCACTTCCAGTACAGGTTGTGGTCCCAGTGGTGCTGGGCCACCAGCCCCATGCCCACCCAGGTGCCCGCCGTCGTGACCGCCGCCAGCGCGAGGGTGCGCCGGATCCCGTGCTCGCGCCAGGGGGCCGTGGCGACCCCCAGCAGCAGCCCGCCCCAGACCGCCCAGCCGATGCGCCGGGGCAGCACCCAGGCCCCGAGCCCGCCCGCCACCTGGAGCCCGTGGAGCCACCAGTCCAGCCGGCTCTCCGGCTCCGCGCCCAGCCCGGTCTCGATGTTGACCGCCACTGCGTGCGACCAGAACAGGAAGGTGCCGTGATCCCAGCGGCAGTAAGCCGACCAGGCCAGCATGGTGAGCGCCAGCGGCGCGCCCGCCCGGACCAGCCGCGAGAGCCGGGGCCCTCGCCCGAGCGCGTGCGCGGCGAGCACGGGGGCGATGGCCACGGCCCCGTCCATGCGGATGAGGAAGGCCCCGGCGGCGCAGGCCCCGGCCAGGGTGAGGCGCTCGTCGGCGAGGGCCCAGAGGCAGCCCAGGACCGCCGCGGCGTAGACCGGCTCCCGCAGCGCGCTGGCCGCGTACAGGGCGAACTCTGGCTGGAAGATGAGCAGCAGCCCCACGATCCAGGCCGCCGACCGCCCCACGACCCGATCGGTCAGCGCCACGGCCAGCCCGAGCGCCAGCACCCCGAAGCCGAAGCTGACCGTGAGCGCGGCGACCACCGTGTCGCCCACCAGCGCCAGCACCAGCGCTCCGAGCGCGTAGTAGCCGGGCAGGTGGTTCATGTCGTAGTGGAGGAAGCGCGCGTCCAGCACGCCGCGGATCATGGCGAGGTCGCCGTAGTCGCTCTCCTCCCAGCCCGCGTAGACGTGCATGAGCCAGAGCCGCCACAGCGCGCCCGCCAGGACCACGCTCAGGACCAGCCCGCGCCGCGAGAGGCCCGCGGCGAACGTGAGGACGGACCGACGGGTCTCGGGGGTTCCTGGCTTCGACCGCTCATCCATCGGGTGGGCGTGCTCCCCTGGCGCGCGGACGTCGTCACGCGACGAGCCCGCCGCGCCATTGTAAGGTAGAGTGTGGGCAGCGCGGGCGCTCTTCTGCGCGCCGGGCTTTGCGGAGTCAAGATGCGCCTCGGCCAGGACACCAACAGAGCTGGTTTTCTCCGCACCCCCGATGGCGTCCAGCTGCACTGGAAGGCGGTGGGGCAGGGGCCGGTGATGGCCTGCTGCAACGGCGTCGGCGTGGGCACCTTCTTCTGGAAGTACCTGCGCGAGCACTTCGCCGACCGTTACACCGTCGTCACCTGGGACTACCGGGGCCACGGCCGCTCGGACCTGCGCATCGACCCGGAGGAGGCCGACCTCAGCGTGGCGCGCCACGCCGACGACCTGGTCCTGATCCTGGACGCCGTGCGCGGCGGGGGCGAGCCCGCCGTGCTCCTGGGCCACAGCATGGGCTGTCAGGTCATCCTGGAGGCCTGGCGCCGCCACCCCGAGCGCGTCCGGGCCCTCATCATGATGCAGGGCACCGCCGGCAACGTGCTGGACACCTTCTTCGGATGGTCCGGCTCGCCTCGGGTCTTCAAGCACGTCCGCGGGCTGGCCATGGCGCTGGGCCGGGCCACCAACGTCATCATGCGCCCGCTCCTGGAGACGCCGCTGGCGGAGACCATCGGCCTGCGCGCCAACATGATGGACACCTACTACACGCGGCCCGAGGATCTGAGGAACTACCTCGATCATCTCGCGCGGATGGACCTGCGCGTCTTCCTGGGCTGCGTGCTGGAGGCGCAGCACCACACGGCCTGGGACGACCTGCCCCGGGTGGACGTGCCCACGCTCATCGTGGCCGCCGACGGCGACACGTTCACGCCGGTCGCCTGCGGGCGCAAGGTGGCGAGCCTGATCCCGGGCGCGGAGATCATCGTGCTCGGAGGCGCCACCCACGCCGCCCTCATCGAGCAGCCCGAGACCATCCACCGCCGCCTGGAGCGCTTCCTGCGCGAGCGACTCGGCGACGCCACAGGTGCGGCCAACGACCCCACCTTTCTCGCCGAGCTCCCCGCCCCCGACTTCGCCCTGACCGGCAAGTAGGGCTCAGACGCAGGCGCGCCGCTCGCTCTCCGCCTTGAAGGCGCGCAGGGTCTCCGGCAGCGAGCGCTCCACCAGCGAGCGCAGGATGTTGCCCGGCACAAAGAGGCCCAGCGAGACGTCGATCTCGTAGTCGGCCCGCGTGCGCGCGCCGCCGTCCAGGGGGGCCAGGGACCAGCCCCCCTCGTTGGACTTGAAGGCCCCCTCCAGCAGGGTCCAGCGCAGCGCGCGGTCTCCCGTCCGCG
>CAZTOW010000117.1:0-5090 GCA_964615375.1 uncultured Enterobacterales bacterium | reverse complement strand
GGTGGATGAGCGCCGGGTTCTCTCAACCTATGCGTCTACGTACATTCTGGGCTAACCTGTTGCTACCGTCTACTCCACCCCCCCCGCCGCCTGCACCGCCACCAGGTCGTACTGCGTCCACCCCGACGACAAACGCCCCTCGCAGCTCAGCGTGTAGTCCCCCGCCTCCGGCGGCGTGAACACCGCGACCGCGGGGACCAGCATGTCGGCCGTGTGGTAGTCCAACTCGGACGCGGTCGAGGTCGTCGTCCAGCTCCCATCCGCGCTGGTCAGTGAGATCCGCAGGATGGCGTAGCCCGACGACTCCACCGCGTTGCACCAGGCGAAGATCGGGTCTACGCGGGTCACGCTCAGGTCCAGGTCAGAGCCCAGGCTGGTCCAGGACGAGGTGCGTCCGCCGGTGGTGCCGCTGGCGCTGGTGGACCAGACGGGGGTGCCCGAGGCGGCGGTGAGCGCGTCGACCTGGTCGCTCAGGCTGTCCAGGGTGAGCGCGAGGCCATCCACGGTGGAGCCCAGCTCGGTGAGGTCGGTCTCGCAGGTCTCCACGCGGGCGTCGAGGTCGTCGAGCGCGGTGGTGGTGCCGGCGGCCTGGGCCTCCAGCTCGGAGATGCGCGCGTCCGCGGCCTCGGCGGCGGCGCTGGCGGCGTCGAGCGCGGCTTCGAGGGCGCTCAGGCGGGCGTCTACGTCGCCGTCGGCGATGGTGCCCTGGTTGCCGTCGCTGTCGTCGGTGGACACGGTGCCGGGGTTGCAGGCGGTGAGCAGCAGGGCGAGGGCCGGTGCGGTCACGAAGGCTCCACGTTGAACACGCTCGACATAGCGCCTTCGCTGCCGGGCTTCAAGGAGGAGCGTGCGCGGGACCGCGCACAGCAGACGCAGCACGCCCCCGGTCCCGCTGGTGGGCAGGGCCGGGGGCGTGGTAGGACGGAAGCAGAGTCTCGACCGGCGCGGCCTCCTCAAGCCTCAGCGGTGGTCGAACTCAGGGCCGGCGGCGCGCCAACGTCGCCGGCCCGCTCGGGCATCTGCTTCAGGTGGTCGTGCAGCGAGCCGAGGGCAAGCACGGCGCCCGAGAGCGCGGTGTCGGCCTCGCCGAAGGAGCGGCGCAGCGCGGCGGGATCGTCGGGCGCCTGGGCGTGGGCCTCGGCGGCGAGCACCAGGGCCTCCAGCTTCGGGAGCGCGTCGCGCGTGGCGTTCAGGCTGAGCTGGGCCAGGGCGCGGACCTGCTCGGCGTGCCAGCGGGCGTCGGGGTCAGGCATGGGGCGCCTCCTCGGCGGCGGGCGGCGCCTCGGTGGGCTCGGGCGCGGGCTGGTCGGCGTCGATGGCCTCGTCCGGGCGCGGATCCTCGGGCAGGCGCACGCTGGCGGGGCGGGCGGGGCGCGCCTCCAGGTCCACGCGCACGGGGAGCTGGCTCAGGTGGTGCAGGGCCATGTCGAACTCGGCCTGCGCGGCCTCCAGGCGGGCGCGCGCCTCGCCCGCGAGCACGAGCAGCTCGGTCGGGCTGGCGTCGGGGTTGAACGCCAGCGCGTCCACGAAGCGCATGGCCTCCTGGGCGAAGTGCATGGCGGCCGAGCCGGCCGTGTCCATGAGCGGCGGGAAGCCCGTCGCGAAGTGGCGGAGCATCTTCAGGTCGGTGCGCAGCTCGCGCTGCTCCAGGGTCTCGATCTGGGTCATCAGGGTGTCCTCGCCCGCGAGAAAGGGGACAGGCCGGCGACGGCGGGCGCGGCGTCGGCGTTGGGGTGAAGGGTTCGGGATCACGGCACGTCTCCTCGAAAGTCGGCGTTGCAACAAACATGCCAGGAGATGCCCGTTGTCAAGCCGTCCCCGAGCGCCCCGAGGCCGAGCCCCTGTTCCTGGGCGTTGTCCCTGGCAGGATCACGAGGGCGCGCGGGAGGGCGTGGCGGGCCGCGATGGGGAGCGCGCCACCTTGCCGCCTGCCAGATGGGGGCATACAGCCTGAGAGATCGCCGCGCCCCCTGGCGTCGAGGTGTCCCTGCGCCGGTCCCCGCCCGCCCTGCTCCTCCAGCCCCCGCCCGCGGCGCGCGCGGCGGTCGGGTAGGCGTTGAGCGACCCCGGCCATCCGCGACCGCCCGATCCCCGGGCCGAGCTGCACCTGCGCCTCAGCGCCGGGGAGCGCCGCCGGATGGACCTGGCCGAGCTGTGGGCGCCGGTCGAGGGGGCGACGGCCTACTTCGCCGCGAGCGCCTACTGCACGGGCGCCACGCTGCGCGGCGTGCTCGACCGCCTGCGCGCGCACCGGGCGACGGTCGCCGAGTTCACGGCCGTCTTCTTCCTCTCCCGCGACGCGCTCGACGACCGCGCCTGGGAGGTCCTGGCCAGCGCCCTGGCCGAGGATCCGCTGCTGGCCGTCTTCGTGCTGGTCGGCGACCGCCCGCCCTTCCACCCCAAGCTCGTCGCCAGCGCCGGGGCCGGGCGCGCCCGCGTCGTCGTGGGCAGCGCCAACCTCACCGACGCCGGCCTGTACCACAACCGCGAGGCCCTGGTCGCGGTCCACGACGATCCCGCCCTGTGGGAGCGCCTGGCGCGCAGCCTGCGCGAGCTGCTCGACGACCCGGGCGTGGTCAAGGTCACCAGCCCCCGCGTGCTGGCCGAGCAGCGCGAGCTGGCGCGCATCGCCCACACCCTGGACGACGGCGCCCGCGCCCCCTACCGCGCGCTCCTGGAGCTGGCCGGCGACGATCCCGAGTTCCGCCGCGCGCTCGCCAGCCTGCGCCGCCTGGTCGAGGGCGGGCTCATCCTGCTCCCGCCGGTCGAGCTGGACGGCCTCAGCCTGAGCGTGCCCCTGCGCCCCTACCGCGAGCTGCGCGTGCTCGCCGAGATGGAGCGCGACTTCATCGCCACGGGGATCTCCTGGGGCGGGCGGCGCGGATCGCTGTCCGTCTCGCTCCTGCCCGACCGCGTGCGCGAGGCGTGCAACCGCCTGAGCCGCCAGCGCAGCAGCCTGAAGGGCCTGTACACCGCCGATGCGCTCGGCCGCGCCTGGATGCCCGCCGCCTGGTTCCCCGCCTTCCGCGAGAAGTGGGCCGCGATCCCCTTCCCCCTGCCCGAGCTGATCGCCGAGGCCGAGCAGCACGAGGCCGAGCTGGGCGCCGAGCTGGACAGCGACGAGGTGCTGGCGCGCCTGCGCGACACCATCAACGTGCGCCCCGCGAGCGCCTGGCGCTGGACCGACGACGAGGGCCGCCCCCACGACGGCCTGCGCGAGCTGCCCGAGCTGCTGGACCTGCCCGGCCTGGAGCACCCGGTCATCGCCCGCTCACGCGAGACCGGCGAGGTCAGCCCCGAGCTGCGCGAGCTGGTAGCGCGCGGCCTGCGGGCGTGGCTGAAGCGGAGCCTGCGGGCCAGGATTCAGACGGGGTACGTGCGGCAAAGGATGGCGGCCCTGGGCATGGAGCAGGCGGCGCGGCCGTGCCTGATCGCCGACCCGGTGGAGCTGGTGCTGATCGTCAACGGGTGGGTCATGCGGGCGGCGATGGCGGAGCTGCGGGTCGAGGGCGGGGCGAGCCCGAGGAGCATGGTGGGGCGGGTGATCCTGGAGCATTTGCGGGGGTTGGGGGTGGATTTTGAGGAGGTGTATCGGAAGACGCTGGGGTGGCAGCAGGGGGTGGTCGCACGCGAAGGAGAGCCAGGGGTAAGCCCGGTCTGGGTGCGGGGAGCCACGCTTTCACTCGCATCGTCTATGGTCGGAGTCCTTGAGCGCGCCGGCGCATGGCAGTTGCACCAGTAAGAGACGAGCGCAGATCCACCCATTTTCGTCGGCATCTGAGCCACAAGGATCCATCCAAGTAGAAGCGATACAATCCAACGCGATCTGTAGACACGTCAACAGTGACCCGACTGCCCCTTGTCGATTCGGATCAGGTGGCTACATTCCTTGTCCGCATAGTCACTCCTCGCCCATTCTTTCCCGCCCATCCACCTCTCCTCCTCAAGTGCATCGATGCCAAGTTTGAAGCTGAATGTTCACCTGTTCCGGGAAGAAGTCCGCAGCCTCAACGATGTCCACCTACGCGAACCCAAAGAGGGCCAGCCGGTGCTGCGGGAGTTCCACCCAGATCGGCCGATGCGTTTTCCTTCGCGCCTGTGGGTGGTCCCCGCGAAGCCGAAGGAACCCAACTGGCGGAAGCTCCTGCTCCAGCGCTTCGAGATCCCCGAAGGGCTGATCATGAACCAGTGGACGGGTGCCCTGATGCTCCTGGAGGTCCAGAGCCGCGTGTTCGCCGTGGCCTTCGGATATGGCGGGAACGCCCTTCCCCGCGACGCCATGGAGCCAGACTTCGGGCGCCACGTCGTGGGCAACTGCCTGCTTGAGGACAAGATCAAGGCCATCGAGACCAGGAGCATCGACCGCAACACCCGTCAGGCGTCCATTCATGTCTCGACCGACAGCTCTATCGTGCAGTTCGAGATCAACACGCATGTAGACAGCGTTCAGAAGCTGAGCGGGCGTTCCTCGGACGAGGTGGTTGGTGGACGCCTCGACGGTGCCGACACCGTGAAGCTGACCTACAGCGGGGAGCTGGCCGACCTGGACAAGGTGTGTGAACGCCTGCTGCTGCTGCTCGGCAAGGACGACTACAAGAAGCGGTTTCCCTTCCTGGATCACTGGCGCGCAGTCAAGGACAGCGATCCTCGTAGGAAGCGACTGGACGATGCCCTCAACGCCCTCTTGATCAAGCGCGACAGTCACATGATCACGCTCGCACACCCAGACATCCCGCGCGATGACCTGACCTACGTTCGATTCTGCAGCGGACATCGCGAAAGCACCTTTGAGGAGCTGAATGTCTCGAATCTCTACCAGTTCATGCGTGACAACCCCCAGATCCCAGCCGACAAGATCCGAATCGACGAGCTGAACGAGGATCGCGATCGCGTCGGGGGAGACAAGCTGCGCTGCTATCTCGTGGCGCAGGTCGAGCTGGATGGAGACGTCTTCGTCCTGTCCCGCAACCGCTGGTTCAAGATCGAAGCAGACTACGCGAAGGACGTGCAGCGCCGCGTCCGCGAGCTGGATGATGGTACATCCTCGCCCTGCCCCCCTCATCAGCACATGAGCTGGAGGTGAGTCTGTT
>CAZTOW010000116.1:0-5137 GCA_964615375.1 uncultured Enterobacterales bacterium | reverse complement strand
CATGTCGGACAGAAATTGTCCGAGCAATGCGGTGGACTCATGGAATGGAAGATCCGTAGGGAGGTTCTTGTAATACTCCCGGGTGAAGCCCGCGTAGCGCAGCTCGCGCACCCCGCGTCGCTGGCAGAGGTAGACCAGCCGCTCCTCGGGCAGGCGGTCGAAGACCACCAGGCTGGCCTCGGCCGTCTCGCGCAGGGCGCGCTCCACCGCCTCCTCCGATCCATCCAGCGCGCTCGCGGTGCTCACCTTCTTCCACCCGTCGCGCAGCAGGCGCCGCTTCAGCCCATCGTCTCCGTCGGGCCCGACGATGACGATCACGCAACGTTCGCGCACCCAGGTGCCCAGGTCCCGCTCTTCCACGAGCTGGTGCAGCTCGCGTGTCTTCAGGCCCACGGCCTCGGCGATGGTCCGGTCGGCCGCCCGCTTCGTCCAATAGAAGCTCACCGCCAGCGCGGCGACCCCGCCCACCAGCGCCGAGCCGAACAGCCAGAGCGCAGGTTGTAGCGCCTCGGCCTTCGCCTCCAGCGCGGTGACGCGCTCTTCCTGACGGGTCAGGCGCTCCTCCAGAGTCGGCTTGCCGAGGGCCGGAGCGCTGAGAAGGAGCAGAGACAAGGCGAGCGGGCGCAGGTGAGCAGACATAGGAGACTCCTGAAGAGAGCGTAGCTCGGCAAGAGCGGCGAGACGAGCCCCGACTACTCCCCCACGATCAGCGGCGCGTCCGGGTCGGGGAGCTCCGGCGCGACGCCATACACACGGACCAGACCCGCGCAGGCGCGGCAGAGGCTGTAGACGCGGACGCTGTCGGTGCCGAGGTCCAGGGTGCGGCCCAGCAGGTGCTCCAGCCGCCCGAGCTCGGCGGGGGGCAGGTCGCCCTCGAAGACGCTGAACTGCACGGGGTTCAAGAGCTTTTTCAGGCGCTTGAAGAGGCGCGCGCGGCGCCCGTCGGAGGAGATGTCGTAGGTCAGCACGACGCGCATGGCTCAGCTCCGCAGGTCGAGGGGGCGCCAGGTGTCGGCCTCGCCCTCCATGAGGCGGGCGGCCTGCCGGGCCTGCTCGACGATGAGATCGCGCAGGGTCCAGCGCCTCTCGCCGGTGGGGTGGGGGGCGCGATCGTCCAGGCGCCGCTCCCAGGCGCGCAGCAGGACGGCGCGGCCGGTGGGCCCGAGGAAGCAGGCGCCCCCGGCCAGCTCCGCGCGCTCGCCGAGCTCCTCGGGCTCGGGCTCCCGGAAGTCCTCGGGGTCGAGCTGGCGCAGGTTCAGGAGGGCGAGCACGACGCCGTCCACGGCGGGGCGGAGCTCCTCCATGAGGTCGAGGGCGAGCGCGGGGGCGCCGCGGTTGGGCTCGTGCAGGACGCCGAGGTGGGCGTCGAGGCCGGCGGTCCGGATGGCGGCGTCCACGCGCACCAGCAGGAGGGCGTAGCCGTAGGAGAGCATGGCGTTGACCGGGTCGCGCGGCGGGTAGCGGGTGCGGCCGGCGAAGGTGAAGCGCGGGTTGCTGAGCACCCGCCCGAAGGCTCCGAAGTAGAGGCTGGCGGCGGTCCCCTCGACGCCGCGCAGAGCGTCCACGCTGGAGACCGAGCGGGCGCGCTCCTCCAAGGCGCGCAGCGCGGCCAGCGCGTCGGCGACGGCCTCGTCCCTCAGCTTCTCCTGGCGCCGCACGAGGACGGCGCGCTGGTTGGCGATCTTGCCGGCGATGAGGCGGGTGGCGAAGCCGAGGCGCCGCGCGGGGTCGTCGATGAGCCGGTACTGCGCCAGCCGACGGTCGCCCCAGCGGCTCCCGGCGCCCTCCAGCCGCCCCCGAAAGCGACCGTCCAGGGTCAGGAAGACGACGTCGATGCCCTCGCGCAGCAGGAGGTTGCGGGCCTCGGGGCTGAGATCCGCCCGCCCGTAGAGGTGGACGGCCTCGATCTCGTGGGTGGGCACGGCCCCGACCAGCGCCCCGTCCTTCTCCGTGTGCAGGGCCTCGCCGCGCACGACGAGGCGCGCGCGGTGGCCGATGAGGGCGACGACGCGGCTCATCCTGTCCCCTCCCCGCGGGCCTCGCTCGGCACCCAGCAGAGCTCGGGCAGGTCCGCGCTGCCCTCGACCCGCCACTCCCCGCCAGAGACGGCCCAGCGCCCGCCGGGGACCCGGGAGAGGGCGGCCAGGGCGGCGCGGCGCAGCGCCTGCTCCTCCAGGGCGAGCTGCCGCGCCCGGTCCAGGGCCCGCGCGTAGCTGGTCAACAGCTCGTCCAGCGAGGGGGCGGGCGGCGGCGGGGGCGCGCCCTCCAGGTGGCGGAGCGGGTGGGGGTACTGGCCGGGGGCCTCGGGGAAGGCGCAGGCGCAGCGGGCGGCGAGCTCGGGCAGGCGGGCGCGCACACGGGCGCAGGAGCTCGGGCTGCCGCGGTGGGGCGCGCCCAGGCGGGTGGACGCGGGGAAGCCGGGGACCCGCTCGAAGAGGTAGTTACAGGCCCGCACGCCGGCGGGGAGGTGGCCGAGCGTGTGCTCCAGCACGACGGCGGCGTCGCGCGAGAGGGCCCGCTCGCTCAGCGCACCGCGGACCACCTCGCGCAGCACGGGGCAGCCGGAGAGCACGGCGCCGACCTGCGGATGCGCGTCGAAGTCGGCCTCGGACCAGGGGCGCTCGGCGCTGGCGCTGGGGGTGGGCCGAGGGCTCTCTGGGGGAGCAGCGGGGGTGGGCGGCGGCTCCGGCAGGGGCCCGAGCGCGGCGAGCGGGACGCGGACGACCGCGCGCAAGGCGGCGAGCGGCTCGCGCAGGGGCTCCCCCGCGTCGTCCAGCAGGGTGGACCGGCGCCCGCTCCCCAGGTGGACGCCCAGGGGGAGCTTGATGAGGTTGCCGAGGCCACCCTCTCCAACCCTCGGCTGCTTCGGGAAGAACTCGAGGTGTAACATGGTGTTACGTGACATGAATGTATCTAGTATCTTCGCGCCCAGCGCGCAGACCTCGGCGGCGGGGGCGGGCTCGGGCAGGAAGCACCAGAGGTGTCGCCCCTTCTGCCCGGAGTCCTCCAGGAGCGGGCTCAGCCCCAGCGCGCGCAGGCCGGCGAGCAGGCGCAGCCCCTCCTCGGCGATGGCGGCCCGTAATACGGCTGAGCGCCCGGCGTCACCCTGCGCGGCCTCCAGCGCGCTCTTCGTGGCGTCCAGATCGATCGCGAAGAAGCCCACGGTCTCGTCGTGGCGCAGCGGGTAGACGCCCAGCGTCAGCCGCCCCTCCAGGTGAGCCCGCGCCAGCTCGGGCGTCAGCCCGCCCTCGACCGGGCTGTAGCCGACCCCACGTCGCGCGTCCCGCCACATCCGAGCGTGCACGTCCTCCCGCCCGGCGAAGAGGTGGACGAAGCGGACGAGATCGGCGTCGGAGGGGCCGGGCGCCGGCTCGTCGTCGGGTCGCGACGGTTGGAATTCCACCTCTGTAACGCCCAGCTTCAGGAGGCTCGCCCGACAGTGCTCGGATCGTTCCAGCTCCCCACGCTCGGCGTAGAGCTGCCCGAGCGCCCGCCAGGCCTCCCGGTCCTGCGGATCGTCCCGCAAGGCGAGCTGCCAGGCGCGGATCGCGGCGCTGGACAGGCCGAGGCGCTCCGCCATCCGCGCCTCCTCGGCGTGGCCGCCCACCTCGTCCTGACGGGCGACGAGGCGCTCCCGTAGCGCGGCGCGGGCCTCGTCCAGGAGGCCCAGGTCCAGCAGGGCCAGGATCTCGTCCATGCTCAGATCTCCCAGGGATACAGGGTGTTACACGCGGTGATGACCGGCCCGGCGGCCGAGAGCGACCAGCCTCCCGGGCCGTGGACGATCTGCATGGGCACGCCGAGGATAGGGCGTGGGAGCGGCATGCGGTCCCGGCTGGCGCAGATCACCGTCTTCCGGTCGCCCAGGGCCAGCCCCGCCGCGCGGCACAGCCCGTCCAGCCAGCGCAGGAGCGCGAGCCCGCCGCCCCGCCGCGCGCTGGCCAGCACCAGATCGTCTCCGTAGCGGATCCAGGCGCAGAGCTCGGGCGCGGGCTGGAGGCGGGCGGGCTCGGCGCGCGCGTGAAGGATCGCCTGGTGCAGGACCTGACGGGCCGCGCTGAGGCGGGCTCGGGCGGAGCCGCGGGCGTTGGGCGAGAGCCAGGAGGCGCCCGGCCCCTGGGCGCCCTGGAGCTGTACATCGACGTTACACGCCATGTACAGGTTCGCCAGCATCGGCGAGAGCGGCGCCCCCTGGGGCACACCGCGCCCGGGGCTGGTGGCCCAGGCCCGCGCCCAGCGCCCGCACAGATCCAGCCAGAGTGGATCCTCCCACGCCTCGGCGCAGGCCCGCGACAGGCGCCCGTGCTCCAGCTCGTCGAACATGGAGCGGACGTCCGCCTGCACGATCTCCAGCGTGGGGCGGGCCCCGATCTGCTCCAGGAGGTGCCGGATCGCGGTGGCGGGCGAGCGCCCCGGCCGGTAGCCGTGGACCCCGGGCAGCAGGCGCCCGTCCAGCTCCGCCGCGCACAGCAGGACCGCCTGCTGGGCCACCCGATCGGTCATCGTGGGGATGCCCAGCACGCGCTCGCCCCCGTCGGGCTTCGGGCGGACGCGGCGGAGCAGCGGCGCGGGCGCATAGGTGCCGCCGAGCAGGGCCTCGCGCAGGCGGGCGAGCCGGGGCTGCAGCCGCGCCTGGAAGCGCGCCCCGTGGACCCCATCGACGCCCGGCCCCGGGGAGCGGCGGGCGCGGGCCCAGCCCTGCTCCAGGCGCTCCAGCGTCAGCGCCTCGCGGAGCGGGGTCACGTCGGATCCTGCTGCTGGAACCAGCGTAACGAGAACCTTCCGACGCCCTCGGTCACCAGGACGGCCGTCACAGCGTTCGCCGCATTCCCCAGCACGGGGATCCAGCCCAGCAGGAGCTGCGAGAGCCCGCGCCCCACCATCGTCGCCGCCATGGTCAGCGCGATCTCCGCCGCGGCGGCGCGGGTCATCGGGACGTGGTGGCGGTCGGCCAGGGCCAGGATCATCGCCGTCTGCAGGGCGACCAGCACCGGGGCGTCCGAGCCCGGGAGCTGCGCCAGCCCCAGGCCCACCCCGCCCGCGACGGCGGCGAAGACGTGGATGATGGATCGGTCGGTCATCGGGGCTCCGTGCGCCGGTCAAACCGGCGGAGAGGAAAGAATGAAAGAGTCTGACA
>CAZTOW010000115.1:0-5164 GCA_964615375.1 uncultured Enterobacterales bacterium | reverse complement strand
ACAGACTCACCTCCAGCTCATGTGCTGATGAGGGGGGCAGGGCGAGGATGTACGCTGCAACAACAACCAGGAGCGTATCAACCAGCCGAGGTGCGTCTCGAAGATGGTCCGCGCGGACGCGGTGGACGAGGCGGTCTGGGGCCACCTCACGCGGCTGCTCACGCAGCCAGGGCTGCTGCGGACGGAGATCGATCGGGTGCTCGCCGAGGAGCAGCAGAAGCAGCCGAGCGCGGCGGGCGCGATGAAGGAGATCGAGACCCAGCTCGCCCGGCTCGACGAGGCGCGGGCGCGCGGGCTCCGGGCGATGACGAAGGGGCTCGTGAGCGAGGAGGAGTTCGCCGAGCTGGCGACCGAGCTCGACGCCCAGCGCGCGCCCCTGCGGCAGCGTCGGGACCTGCTCGCGCTGGCGCAGCAGACCGAGACCGACCGGGCCGCGCGGCTGAAGGCCATCGAGGCCCAGGTGGCGGAGCTGGCGCCCCGGTTGGGCAAGCTGAGCTTCGAGGAGCGGCGCGCCTTGCTGCACGATCTGGTCGAGGAGGTGACAGTGGACACGCGCGGCAGGTCCATCCACATGGTGACGCTGCTCGGGCTGGTCGAGCCGGAGGCGGGGGACCCGAACAGCGGTGCGGGGGTGGTGGCCGCGCGGGGGAAGGCGAAGCCGAGGCTCGCGGCGGCCAGGATCGCGCGCGTGACGCCAAAGCGGAGGGGGCTTGGGACGAAGTCGGGACATGTGGCGGCGCTGATTTGCCAGCCGCAGCAGGTTCCTTGAAGTTCTGAGCCTCGTCCACGATCAGCATGTCGATGCCGATGTCGTCGAAGGCCACGCCCGGGTCGTAGCTCTCATCCTCGCCGAGCTCCATCTGCTGGGCGACCCAGGCCGCCACGCCCTCCTTCAGGATCGCCTGCTCGCGCTCGGACTGCTTCTTGCGCTTGCCAGCGTTCCTCTGCCGGAGCGCCACCTCACGCTGGATGGCCTCGACCTGGGTGGCGTAGGCGCGCACGGCCTCCTCGTTCATGCGCGTCCGCCCGAGCATCGAGTAGGTCAAGAGCACCACGTCGAACTCGCCGGCCTGGAAGCGGGTCCACTTCTCGGCGCGCTCGGCGGGCGTGTCGGTCTCGCTGGTGAGCAGGCCCTTGCGCGGCCCGCGGCTCATGATCTTCTGCTTCGACCCCACCACCGCGACCCGGTAGTCGGGCAGCACCCGCAGGATGTCGGCGTACCACTTCCAGACGATCGAGTTGGGAACCAGGATGACCGGCCGCTTGACCCAGCCCTCCTGGCGAGCCCGCGCCAGGATCGCGATGCCGGTGTAGGTCTTGCCCACGCCGACGTCGAAGGCCACCATGCCGCCGCCATTCGACAGGACCCGACGCGCCCCCGCGACCTGGTGCGGGTGCAGACGCGGCCCATCCTTCTTCCAGCGCGCGATGGGCAGGCTCTCGACGCTGTAGTTCGGCGCGACATAGCCGCGGAACTGGCGGTTGTAGGCGTCCTCGATGCGCTGGCGCCGCTCGGGCGTCGCGCCGGCCCAGCCCTTGAACGCCGCCTCCCACTCGGCGGCCTTCGCCAGTCGCCGCTTGTCGAGGTCCTTCTCGCTGTCCGATTCGCGGTCCTTGGGCGGGCTGAACAGCGTCTTGTCGTGGTTCATCCAACCGATCAGCAGCAGCGTATCGGGGTGGATCTCACCGTGCGTGCTCTTCTTGTCGAGGCCCTCGTAGTCCCAGCCTCGGAGGACCACGAGGCCGTTCTTGCGCTCCAGGACGACGGGGTCGTAGCTGTACTTCTTCAGGGCATCATTCATCCAGGCCGCGGTCAGGTCGAGCGGCACCCAGCCCTGTCGCGGGCTCACGCCATCGATGTCGTCGAAGACGGCAGGCGCGATGGTCTCCAGGAGCTTGCGGGTCTGGAGGGTCGCCTGGGCCTGGACCACCTCGGCCGGCATGTGCGGCGAGAGCTGCGTGGCCTCGCGCTTCGCCCGCGCGGCGGCCCGGTCGTGCTTCGGCCAGAGGTCGCCCGTGTAGTAGACGTCGGGCGGCACGAGCTCGGTCCAGCTCTCGCCGTCCAGGCACCAGCCGCCCGCGAGCACCCGGCGCACGATCTCGCTTCGGTCGAGCGGGCCGCCGAGGGCCTCGTGAAAGGTCCAGAGATCGGCGACGGCGAGCGCGCGCCCCGAGCGGTAGAGCAGCTCGGCCTGGGCGACCACGTCGTCCGGGCGCCCGGTGTAGCGCGGCTCCGGCTTCGGCGGGGCGTTGAGCAGGCCCGGGATGAGCGAGCCCGCCTTCGTGAACGCCGAGACGAATCGCTCGGCGCCCGTGTTTCCGGTCTGCGCGATCCTCTGGAGGCCCGTGTGCGCGCTCGGGTTGCCGTAGCGGGCCACCCAGGCGCGCAGGGCCTCGTGCAGCTCGCTCCAGAGCTGCGCCGGCTCCTCGGTGTTGCCCGCCGCGACCAGCGCGAGGTAGCGGTCCACGCGCAGCCCCAGCGAGACAGCGGCGGCGAGCTCGTCGGGCAGCCCGGCGGTGTCGTCCTGGAGCGCCCGGGTGACGCCCACGCGGGACGCCTTCGAGCCGCCCGGGACCTGCAGCGGGATGATCCGGCAGTCCGCGCAGATCGGGCGCTCCGCGAAGCTCGGGAAGCGGCTGAACTCGCCCTCGACCTGGTAGCCGTAGCGGGGCTTCTTCGTCTGGTCGTCGTCTCCCGCGTCGCGCCCGAGCTCTCGGCCGAGCAGGTGGCGTGGGAACTCCTGGAAGTAGGCGCCCTCGGCGATGCCCTCGTCGGCCTCGTCCACGGCCGGCAGCTCGCCGCCCCGGGCGCGGAACAGGAGCAGGTCGGTGACCAGCATCGCGCCCGGGAACAGGGCCTCGCGACCGCCGGGCTTGACGCTCGGAAGCCGGAAGGCTGCGGCCAGATGGTGGCGCCGGAGCACCTGCTCCCGCAGCGAGCGCATCTCGACCGTGTTCGCCGTCAGGAAGCCCGACGGGATCAGGTAGACGCCGAGCCCGTCAGGCGCGAGCAGATCGAGCCCGCGCCGGAGGAAGTAGGCGTAGGCCCGCTTCTCGCGGTAGGACCTGTCGGGGTCCTCGGCCAGCGCCGCGCCGCGCGCCCCGTAGGGCGGGTTCGAGACGACCAGGCTGAGGCGCCCGCTCCAGGTGGCGCCCCGCTCGCGGACCCAACGCTCGAAGGGCCCCTGGTACAGATCGAGCTTGGGGTACAGCGCATGCAACATGCGCCCGGAGAGCTCGGACCACTCGACGGCGTGCCAGACCAGATCCTCGAAGCCGACACCGGAGAACGCCGAGAGCATCCGGCCGATGCCTGCCGAGGGTTCGAGCGCGTGGATCGCGCCCTCTTCCTCGGGCAGGGTGTCGAGCCGGTCCCGCACGATGCGGGCGATCTCGGCTGCGACCTTCGACGGCGTGTAGTACTCGTGGATGAGGCCGCGCGCCTCGGGGACCGGGAAGCCCTCGGGGAACCTGGAGGAGGCGCCCTCGATGCTCAGCCCGCCCCAGCCGGAGTAGCCGCGCAGGACCTGGCGCTCCTGGGCGGTCGGGCTCCGACGCTCGGCGCCCAGCTTCGCCGCCACCGTCATCGCCGCGAGGTTCGCCGCCGTCCGCTTCGCCGCCGTCCACAGCTCGGGCAGCTCGGGGTCCTCGGCCGTGTCCGGTCCTGGACCCGGCAGCCGCGCGAGCAGCCCGCCGAGCTGGCGCTCGATGTGCGACTCCATGAGCCCCCGGTTGCGGGACAGGAAGCTGTCGAGATCGCGGGCCGACACCCCCGGCGGCAGGTGCTGGCGGACGACGCCGACGATCACGTCGAGGAAGCGGCTGGCGGTCATCATGGCGTGCTCTTCCCGGTGACCTTGGTGAGCAGCTCGCGGTCGCGGTCGGACAGCTCGACCTGGATGGTGAGCTTCACGCCCTTGCCGAGCAGGTAGGCGCCCCACACCAGCGCCCCGTAGGGGCCGAGCGTGAGGAAGTAGTCCAACGTGGGCTGCCCATTGGACGGATCCACGGCGGCGGCCGTCTGCGCGAGCGCGTTGCCCGCGAGCGAGGCGAGCAGCAGGGCAGGCCCGATGAGCATGGCGAGGCGGTGGTTCACGGCGCACCTCCGACCCAGGCGCCCGGCACGGTCCCCAACGGCAAAGACAGCAGCGCCCCGTCGAGCGGCGCGCCTGCATCCAGGGACGCGACCTGCGCCAACGCCGGCTCGGACTCGGCTTCCGTGGTGTTGGAGACGTCGTTGGGCGCGCCGTGCAGCGAGCCCACCAGCCGCGCCACACAGCGGATCGCGCGACGTGTCGAAACGGGCAGACGACGGCGGCTCATGGGCTGGTCTCCACGCACAGGCCCGAGGCCCACCAGGGCCGCGGGGTTACAGAGAGGACATGGACTGGCTGGAACCCTGGAAGCCCGTGTCCGAGCCGCGCGCCGGCGCGCTGCGGGCCGAGCTGCGTCGAGAGCTGCGGGCTGGGCACGCGCTCTACGGGCTCGGGGCGACCGTGCTCGGCGCCCGGGACGATCAGGACGACGTGCTGCTGCTGCTCGACGACGGGCGCGTGGCGAAGGTCCACCTCACCTGGCGCGGCGCTCCCGAGGCGCCGCCCTGGCCCGCCACGACCCTGTTCGCCGATGTCGACGACTGGATCGCTCGCGGGCGGGAAGACTGAGCGGCGGCTGAGCCACAGCGCAGTGACGACGACGAGCGCGAGGACCAGCGCCGTCACGGAGCACCTCCCGCCTGCATCTGCTGGACGGCGGCGGTGATGGCGTTGGAGAACGCGCTCATCAGGAGCTGGTCCTTCTCGGCCTGGGACCTGTCGTCGGCCTTCGGCTTCTTGATGCCCTTCTTCGGCGTCTCGGCTGGAGCCGGTGCCGCAGCCGCCTCGGGCTTGCCGCGCCCCTTCCCGCCGCCACCGCTGCCGGCGCCGCCCTGGCCGCACGCCTTCGCCGCGCGCGCCGCCGCGAGCGAGACCTTCTCGGCGATCTGCTTGAGGTCCTTGATGACCTCCTTCGACTGCCCGGCCGCGAGCGCGTCCCGCGCCTTCGAGTAGG
Organism: uncultured Enterobacterales bacterium; assembly: GCA_964615375.1. Lineage (GTDB taxonomy): Bacteria > Myxococcota_A > UBA796 > UBA796 > CAZKWG01 > CAZKWG01. The sequence continues at coordinate 115 of CAZTOW010000115.1, read as the reverse complement.
CTTCGGCCGCACCTTTCAGCTCGTTCCAGGCGGCCTTCTGCTCGGCGCCCTTGCAGAGCGGGCTGCGCACCAGGCTCTCGGCGTGGCGGATGAGCTTCGCGGCGCGGCGCAGCAG
>CAZTOW010000114.1:0-5845 GCA_964615375.1 uncultured Enterobacterales bacterium | reverse complement strand
CAGACTCACCTCCAGCTCATGTGCTGATGAGGGGGGCAGGGCGAGGATGTACGGTCGGTCAGGCGCCACGCGCCCGGAAGACCTCGATGAACTCCGGGATCTCCCCGAGACCACCGTGGCTGTTCGGGACCAGGAACATGTTGGAGGGGGCCAGCAGACGTCGGGTCGCCTCCCGGAGCTCCGGCAGACCGGGAGGGCCCGCGTTCCGGCGCTGGCCGAGACCGACCTCGTCGATGTGGCAGACCTTCCAGGCGGCCTTGTTGAGGCGGCTGCCGATCCGGCTCTGATTGAGCAGGCCAGTGTAGCGGGGCTTCTCCTGCTTCTCGCTCGCTGACATCGCGAAGGTCACCGGCAGCTCGCCGCTGGACAGGGCGTCGAGGAGCTCTTCGACGCTCGGCGTGAGCCCCATGAGGGCCGCGCTCAAGGTCCAGTGCGCGGGCGAGTTGTCCACATGGACCATGACGCGCCCGGAGGGGTGATTCTGGGCCACACCCCGCTCTCCGGTTCGGCGCAGGAGCAGCGGCGCGCGGGGATCGCTGAGCCAGCGGGCGATCACCTCGTCCCAGTGGCGGGCGACCTCGGGTCGCACCCGGGGCCGCGCCTCGGAGCGGTACCAGGCCCGGGCGAGCTCACTCAGGGGCTGCCCGAGCTCCGGTGGGAGCGGAACTGCGGAGGGGATGGGCTTCGGGTTCAGCATCAAGGCACCTTATTGGACGCTGCGCGCGTAGAAAAGGAGAAAAGATGTTCGGTGCCCTTGACGCGGGCCGGTCGATGGCATGTTTGTTGCAACCGTCGTTTTGGAGGGTCCAGACCCTCTGGGCGACGGCTCGCCGCCCCCCCACCCGCACGGGCGGCGCGGCAGACACCTGCGGGCCCTTGGAGACCGTGATGATCGACCCTGTTCAGTTCCAGCGCGCCGAGTTGGCGTCCACCCTGCGCCAGCTCAAGACCTTCGCCCAGAACGGGCCTCCCGCCGCCGAGCACACCGGCTCGGCGCTGCTGGCCTTCTCCCACGCCGCCACGGCCTTCGTCGAGGCGTTCGAGCGCGACCCCGCCACCAGCCCGCGCGAGCTGCTGCTCGCCGCCGGACAGGCGCACGGCCAGCTCGAAGCGCTGCACCGCGAGTTCGACTGCGCCATGGATCAGCTGGAGCGCCTGCCCTTCAGGCTGGACCTGGACGCGGCGCCCTCGGGCGAGCGCCTGCCCGAGGACCCGCGGCCGGAGGGCAGCGATGAGAGCTGAGCCTCGGAGAAGGGCGGGCCGGAGGTGGAAGCTCCGACCCGCCCGGACGAGGAGCAAGGGGTAGTGTCCGTGGGCCTCGCGTCGGGAGTGTATCTCGGCGCGAGGCCGGCTTGGGACTCAGCGGGTCGCTCGGATGTCGTGGTGAACCATGCAGAGGTCGTACTCATTGAACCCATCGGTGATCCCAACGGGGCCAACCAGCGTCACCAGGTCCCTGGAGCCCAGCAGGCTTGTACCGTCATACGTCATCGCGATGGCTACCCGCGGACGGTAGGCAACGTACTGTGTCCCGTCGCTGGTCACGAGGCCATTCGGGCCGTCTACGGGGCTACGGACCTGCTCGCCACTCAAGAGCAGCGTGTCGCCTTCCAGCCTTCCGGTGAGCCTGGGGTACGAGGTCCTACCGACGACCGCTACCTCAACCGCGTTGTCCGGCTTGACGCTCACCAGCCAGGAGTAGGCATTCACGCCACCTTTATCATTCGGTGCAGGACAGTTGCTCCAGCGGAACGTGGTCACTACCTGCCAGGTCCCGACGAGATCTTGTGGTGTGTTCGCCACTGCTGGGGTTGATGGCTCCGTCGCAGGTGCAGCCGGCACAGCCTCCTCAGCGATCTCCAGGGGTGGAGCGGCGGGAACGCGGAGGAGGTCCCTGAGCAGCTCATCGTGCAGGTCCTGAGAGATCAGCTTCTTCGCGAGCTTCAGGCAGAGGGTGTATTCGGTCCATGCTCGCGCCGCCGCGTCCTGACCAAGCGTCGTGGTCTCGTAGTCCGTGCGGGTCTCCACGCTCGATGAGACCGCTCCGGCGCCGGTGCCGACGACGCGCGCGTCGATGGCGGCGTCTACTGCGCGCTGGGTCTCCTTGGGAACGGCGAAGGGCGGGGCCTTGCAGGCGCTGGCGCGGCCCGCGTGGGCGGGCGTCGAGGCCAGCGCGAGCGCGGCGAGGACGGTCAGGAACAGCGGTCGGGCGAGCAGCGGCATCGAGGACCTCGGGGTGGGAGGGGTAACCCCGACCCCCCCGATCTTCAATCCTCAAGCGGCCTCGATCCCGAGCTCTCCGAAGCTGCCGAGCGGCACGACCTTCTTCATGCCGGGCCGCAGCGCTATGGCGAACTCCACCACCAGACCGCCGTCCGGGTCGCGGGCCGCGCGCGGGCCTGCTGCGCGCTTGTTACGGATCTCCTCGGCGAGTTGCTCACGCATGACCTCGGCGAGGCTGACAGGCAGGATCAGGACTAAATAGCCTTTGAAGTTTCGGAATCCGACGGTCCCGACGTGTTTCAGCGGTACGGTGGCGCCCTCGCCGTCCGGGATGGCGAGGGGGTAGACCTCGACCTCGGCGCCGGCCTCGGTGGTGCGGCTGAACCGCGGCGCCGGCATGAGCGGGGCGAGGATCTGCGCCAGGGACACGCCGAGCAGCGCCTCTACGCCGTCGATGCTAAACGGACCCAGCCTGAGACGAGTGCTCGGCAGGCTGAGGTTGCAGCGCAGCACGCCGGGTCGGCGCGCGAGGTCCGGGTTCATCGGTCACCCTCCCCGTCTCCCTGCGGCCCCTCGGTGGCGGGCACCAGATCGCCGACCAGGGCCTCGCGCTCCGGGTCCGGCGCGCGGGCGGGGCGTTGGGGCTCGGTGCGCTGCGGCTGGGGACGAGCCGGCTCGGGCTGGGCCGGGCGGCGCGGGCGGCGGGGCTGCTCGGGCTCCTCGTCGGGCACGGTGTCGTAGATGAAGTCCGGGTCCTCGTCGGGCAGGGCCTCGTCGTCATCGCTCAGCTCGTCGTCGTCGTCGTCGTCCTCCTGCTCGCCGTCGATGCCGGTCACGGCGACGAGGTCCGCCTGGCCGCTGGCGATCTCCTCCAGCGCGGCGCGGATCGGCTCCAGGTGCTTCAGCGCGGCCAGATCCGGGCTGGCCGCGCCGTTGAGCTTGCGCTCGACGCGGACCAGGACCCCGTGGACGCTCTCCAGCCCCTGCACCAGCCGGTAGAGCAGGTGCGTCTCGTGGAACGCGCGCTCGTCGGCAGGCAGCAGGACGTAGTCATTGAGCGCGCTCTGGAACGCCTTGCCCGAGCGGATGTCGAAGATGGGGTCGTAGAAGAGGTGGACGGCGCGGGCCCAGAGCGGCCCGGTGAGCTTGTTAGGATCGGCCTTGTTGGCAGGAGTCGCGGCGCGAGAGCGTGCAGGGTCGGGCATGGAGATCCTCCGTGTGGGGCTGCGGGTCAGGCGGCGCGAGGGGGGGCGCCGCCCTCGGACTGAGGCTTCTTCGAGGCCAGCATCAGGAGCTGGGCCAGCTCCTTGCGGGTCTTCTCGTCCTTGAGCAGGGCGCGGACCTGCGGGTCGCGCAGGGCCTCGGCCAGCTCGGGGCTGGTGGAGATGAGATCGCCGAGCTCCATGAGCTCGGGCGCGACGCCGAGCTTGCTGCTGGCCAGCACACGGCCGAGGCTGCCGAGCTCCGACAGGAAGGTCTTTCCCAGCTCCTCACGGACGCGGAGCTGACGCTCATCGACCTTCTGCTCGGCCTCGTCGCTCTCCTTGACCTGACGCGCGGCGAGGAGCTGGCCAGCGAGGTTCTCGACGAGGGCCTGGCTCTTGTCGAGCTGCGCGGCCTGGTGCGTCACCGTGCGCGACTGGAGATCGATGATCCCGGCGTAGGTGCGGCCGACCGTTCCCAGAAACTCCTCGGTGGCGTGGCCCAGCGCGCGCCAGACCCGGGCCTCGGGGATGGTGTCGGGATCGAGGTAGATGAGCTGCCCCTCCCCGTCGCTGCCGAGCGCGATGGCGACGGCCGGCGTGCGGCGGACAGGCTCGGGCGGCGGCGGACTCGGCACGAGGACCTGGACTGGGGGGGCCTGGACGATCAAGGGCTGGGGCGCCGGCACGGGGAACTGCGGAGCCGGCGGCGCTGGGGCGGGCGCGGGTGTTGGCGCCTGCGCGGGCGCGGCCACGGCCGCCGGAGCAGGCTCCTCGACCGGCTGCGCGCGCGGCGGGCGGTAGTCGGTGTTCTCCGCGCGGAACTGCTGGGTCTCCATGTAGCCGCCCTTGGGCCCGTGCAGACGCAGGCGGAAGGCGCAGTAGGGGCGCCCCTTCATGACGGTGCGCGCCTCGTCCTGCGCCCACAGCAGCACCGCGCGACAGAGGCGGAGCGTGTCGTCGTCGGGCTCGGGGATCTGCTCGCGGCGTTCGGGCGCACTGGCCGCGCCGAGCGGCGTCGTGGGCTCGGTCTGCCCGCGCGTGCTCTCCTCGGTGGGCTCGTCGGCGATGTCCTCGTCGTCGTCCTCCGCTTCGGGCTCGGGCTCCTCGTCGAGGGCGTCGAGGTAGTCGCTGAGATCGAGGGGCGAGAAGTTGACCCGCGCCGCCTGCACGCGCTTCTGCCGGTGGATCACCTCGTCGAGGGTCACGTAGTCCAGGTTCGGGGCGTGCCGCACCAGGACGTTCAGGAGCAGATCGAGTCCGTCGAACACGACGCCGTCTTGCATGGGCGATCCCTCCGGGGAGCTGCTGATCCGCAGCGCCACCCGGACAAGCTACCCAATGGGAGAATCGCCGCCACGGACTTTCGGTTGTCGCGCATGTCGCGTGGGTGTGCCGCCATGCCGGGATCGCGGTTGTCGCACCTTCTACCGACCACTCGGAAGCGGTTGTCGCCTCTCTGGCGGTCTCGGCAGTTTGCACATGTCGCAAACGGGACTTGCTTGTCGCGGTCGCTTGTCGCATTTCGGTTGGTGAAAAACTGTAAACCCTACACAACGTGCTCTCACGATGACCGAGACCGCTGGGCGAGCCGCCTTTGTCGCGCTCCCGCGTAGACGGGGATCTGGGAGGCTGGAGCGCGACAAACGGCGACAAGCGAAAACGGATCCCAGGCGCTCCGAATCGTGCGTAGAAGGGGTTGACGGCCGGAGCGTCCGGCCAGCGACGGGAACAGCACAGAGGAGGGTGAGGCCAGGCGGCCCGACCCAAGGCAGGGCTGCGCCCGGCCCGGGGCGGGGCGTCCCCCTCCGGGCGTCCTCCACCCCACAGCGACCGCGAGGAAAGCATGGCTCAGAACACGGCTCTGGCGAAGGCGATGAACGGAGAGGATCTGTCGGAGCGACAGACGAAGGGGGCGCTGGCCGAGGCGCTCGAAAAGCTCGGCAAGGAGGGCGGCAAGCTCTCCAAGCTCAAGGAGAACATGGGCAACCTCGGCGAGGCGCTCATCTACGCGGGCGAGACGCAGGGCACGGTCTTTGTGGCCAGCTTCGCGGAGGGCTACCTCGGCGAGGAGAAGATGGACATCGGGCCCGTGGACCTGCGCCTGGCGGGCGGCATCGCCTCGGCCGGCTACGGCATCTACAACGTCATGACCGGCAAGGGCGGCGAGCACGCGCTCGCGGTCGGCAACGGCCTCATATCCACCGCGCTCGGGCGCGTCGGTCGCAACGCCGGCAAGGCCCTCGCGGAGAAGAAGGAGAAGAAGGACGAGAAGAAGCCGGAGGCTACAGCTCAGCCCGCCACTGCTCCCGCTGACGCCAAGGCGGACCAGGGCAAGGGCCTTCCTGGCGCGGACACTGGCCAAGAGGGCGACTTCGGCGAGCTCGTCCGCGACATCTTCCTGACCCCGGACGGCGACG
>CAZTOW010000113.1:0-5988 GCA_964615375.1 uncultured Enterobacterales bacterium | reverse complement strand
CGCCCCTCCGTGAGGTGCCCCTGCGGCCCCCTCGACCCCTCGCGGCAGGATCTCCGGCCCTGCTACGGCTGGGGTCGCCGCCGGCTCGGAGCGCCGCTATCGAGGGCCCGCGATCGGTGGTCCAGACCCGTCCGGCTTTCCTGCGGCGGCTGACCCAGCGTAAGCGAGCCGTCGCGCCCAGGAGCGCCGAGGGGGGCCGAGGGGGCGGGCGAGCGAGCTCACGGAGGGGCGCGCTATCTCGACATGATCAGTTACGCGCCCCGAGTGCGCAGGGCGGCCGGGCATCCGCCCGGAACGCCCGGTCGCGAGCCCGCCCCCTCGGCCCCCCTCGGCCTCGGAGCCCAGACCGGTCTCCGTCGCCCCAGCCGCCGTCGGGGAACCCGGATCCTGTCCGGGGCCCACACCGATCCCAGACCCCGGATCCAGCGTGGGCACCTCATCCTGCATCGGGGTACACAGCGGAGACCGGCGGGGTGTCTCCCGGGCGGGTGGGAGTGGTCGTGGTGCTGCGAGCGGTGCTCTTCCTGGTTGTGGGCCTCGTCGGCTGTGAGTCGAAGCCGGGCGCGCCGGCGGCGGGGGCGGCGCCGGCAGGGGCGGCGGCGCCGGTGCCGGTGAGGGTGGAGGTGGTGCAGCCGGGCCCGCTGGAGCGGGCGGTGGAGGGGACGGGGGCGCTGGCGGCGATCGACTCGGCGGTGCTGAGGCCGGAGGTGCAGGGGCTGGTGGAGGCGGTGCTGTTCGAGGACGGCCAGGCGGTGAAGAAGGGGCAGGCGCTGGTGCGGCTGCGCGGGGCGGAGGCGCGGGCGGCGCTGATGGACGCCGAGGCGCGGGCGACGCTCGCCGAGCAGGAGCGGGCGCGGAAGGCGGCGCTGGTGGAGCGCGGGGACGCGGCGAAGGCGGACCTGGAGCGGGCGGAGGCGGAGGCGGCGCTGGCGAAGGCGGCGCTGATCCGGGCGCAGGAGGCGGTGCGCAAGGCGACGATCGTGGCGCCCTTCGACGGGATCGTGGGGCTGCGCGAGGTCAGCGTGGGCGAGCTGGTGGATCCGTCGCGCCGGGTGACGCGGCTGGAGGCACTAGATCGGCTAGTCGTGGATCTGGCGCTCGCGGAGACGGCGATCGGCGCGGTGGCGGCGGGGCAGCCGGCGACGGTGACGGTGGACGCGCTCCCGGGGCAGAGCTTCGAGGGCGAGGTGTCCTACGTGGCGCCGCGGGTGAGCGACGGCTCGCGCACGGTGGACGTGCGGGTGGCGGTCCGCGACCCGGGCGGGCTGCTGCGGCCGGGGATGACGGCGGAGGCGCGGGTGATCACGGCGCGGGTGCCGGACGCGCTGATGGTGCCGACGGAGAGCGTGGTGCGGGCCGGGGGCGGGATGGCGCTCTATGTGGTCGATCCCGAGGGAAAGGCGGAGCTGAGGCCGATACAGCCGGGGGAGCGCAGCCCCACGCGGCTCGAGGTGCGCGAGGGCATCGCCGCGGGCGAGCGCGTGGTGGTCCAGGGCCTGGCCCGGCTGCGGCCGGGGGCGATGGTCCAGGTGCAGGAGCCTGAGCCCGCCGCGCCGGTGACGCCGTGAGCTGGACCGACCGATTCATCCTGCGGCCCGTCCTGGCCGCGGTGGTGTCCCTGCTCATCCTGCTGCTCGGCGGCATGGGCTTCAGCCTGCTCAGCGTGCGCGAGACGCCCGACGTCGAGAGCCCCATCGTCACCGTCACCACCACCTGGCCCGCGGCCGACCCCGCGCTGGTGGAGAGCGACGTCACCGAGGTCCTGGAGCGCGAGCTCAACGGCGTGGAGGGCGTCCGCACCATCAGCAGCTCCAGCCAGGACGGCGCGTCCACCATCACCATGGAGTTCGAGCTCGGCCGCGACCTGGAGGCCGCCGCCAACGACGTGCGCAGCCGCGTGAGCCGCGCCCGCAAGCGCCTGCCCGACGACGTGGACGAGCCGGTGGTCGAGAAGAGCGACGCGCTCGCCCAGACCGTCATGTTCATCCGCCTCGGCGCCGAGGGCCGCGACCTGCTGGAGGCCACCGAGATCGCCGAGAACATCGTGCGCTCCCGCCTGGAGAACGTCAGCGGCGTGTCCGGCGTGGACATCTTCGGCGGGCGGGTCTTCGCCATGCGGGTAGAGCTGGACGCCGCGCGCATGGCGGCCCGGGGCGTGACCGTCTCCGACATCGACGCGGCCTTGCGCGCCGGCAACGTCGATCTCCCCGCCGGCCGCATCGAGGGCCAGGCCACCCAGCTCGCCATCCAGCTGGAGGGCGGGCTCCGCACGCCCGAGGAATTCGGGGCCCTCGTGCTCCGCTCCGACGGCTTGCGCACGGTCTACCTGCGCGACGTGGCCCGCGTGCGGCTGGGCGCGGAGAACGAGCGCACCGGGGCCCGCGCCGACGGGGTGCCCGCCGCCACGCTGGCCGTCTCGCCCCAGGCCAGCGCCAACGTCGTCGAGGTCTCCGACGAGATCTGGCGTCGCCTGCCCGAGATCGAGGAGGACCTGCCCGAGGGCATGAGCCTGGACGTCATCTACGACCGCGCGTCGAGCGTGCGCACCTCCATCCACGACGTCGAGCTCACGCTGGGGGTGGCCTTCGGCCTCGTCGTGATGGTGATCTTCGCCTTCCTCCGCGACGTCCGCAGCACGCTCGTCCCCGCCATCGCCATCCCCGTCTCCGTCATCGGCACCTTCCTCGTGCTGTGGGCGGCGGGCTTCACCATCAACGTGTTCACGCTCTTCGGGCTGGTGCTCAGCATCGGACTCGTCGTGGACGACGCCATCGTCGTGCTGGAGAACATCGTGCGCCGCGTGGAGGAGGGCGAGCCCGTGCTGGACGCCGCCCTGGCCGGCACACGCCAGATCTCCAGCGCCGTCGTGCTCACCACCCTCTCGCTGGTCGTCGTCTTCCTCCCGGTCATCTTCACCGGCGGGGCCACCGGCCGCCTCTTCCTCGAATTCGGCGTCACCGTCGCCGCCAGCGTCGCCCTCAGCATGGTCGTCGCGCTCACGCTCACCCCCATGCTCTGCTCGCTCGTCCTGCGGCCGACGGCCCACGCGCACGAGGAGGGCGGATGGCTCGCGCGGCGTTTTTCCGGGTCGCTGAGCTTCTACCTGCGCTACAAGGGGCTCACCGTCCTCGTCGTCGGGCTCGCGCTCGCCGCGGGCGCCCTGGGCTACCGCAAGCTGCCTACCGAGTTCTTCCCCACCGAAGACCGCAACATGTTCATCGTCCGCGCCGAGGCGCAGGAGGGCACCACCTACGACTGGATGGACGCCCGGATGCGCGAGGTGGAGGAGATGCTCATGCCCATGGTGCCCGAGCGCCGCATGATGCTGGGGCGCGTGGCCGTGGGTCGCGGGGGGGCCGTGGCCGGCACGAACACGGGCATGATCATGTTCCCGCTCGTGCCCCGGGCCGAGCGCGAGCGCAGCCAGCAGGAGATCGTCGCCGCGCTCAAGGGCCCGCTCTCCCAGATCACCGCCTTCCGCACCGTCCCCATCCAGTTCCCCACGGTGGGCCGCGGCTTCTCCAGCCCGCTGCAGATCGTGCTCCAGCACTCCGACTTCGACACGCTGGCGAAGCAGCTCCCCCTCTTCGTCAAGGCCATGCGTGAGGTCCCCGGCCTCACCGCCGTCAACGAGGATCTGCGCCTCGACCGGCCGGAGCTGCGACTCACGGTGGATCGCGAGCGCGCCGCCGCCATGGGCGTGCCCATTCGAGACGTCGGCCGCGCGCTGCAGGTGCTCACGGGCGGGGTGGAGCTCTCCACCTTCAAGCGCGGGGTGCGGCAGTACAAGGTCATCGCCGACCTCGGGCGCCAGGGCCGGGACGAGCCCGGCGACCTCAGCCTGGTCTCCGTGCGGGCCCGCGACGGGCGCATGGTGCCGCTGTCCAACCTCGTGCGCTGGCAGGAGCGCAGCGGACCCTCGACCCGCTATCACTACGACCGCTCGCCCTCGGCCACCATCAGCGCCAACCTGGACGGCATCACGCTCGGCCAGGCCATCGAGCGCGCGCAGGCGGTGGCGCGGGAGACCCTGCCCGAGGGATTCCGCACCGCGCTGGCCGGGCAGAGCAAGGATCTGGTGGAGGGCTCCAGCTCCCTGGCCCGCATGTTCCTGCTGGCGCTGGGCCTGGTCTACCTGCTGCTGGCGGCGCAGTTCAACTCCTTCCGCGCGCCCGTCTCCATCATGCTCTCGGTGCCGCTGGCCCTGGCCGGGGCCTTCGCCGCGCTCTGGATCATGGGCATGACCATGAGCTTCTTCGCGCAGGTCGGCCTGATTCTGCTGGTCGGGCTGGTCACGAAGAACGGCATCCTCATCGTGGAGTACGCCCGGCAGCTCCAGGAGGAGGGGATGGAGGTGTGGGCGGCGGCAGAGCAGGCGACGAAGCTGCGCTTCCGGCCCATCCTCATGACCAGCGTGGCCACCATCGGCGGCGCCATCCCCATCGCCATGGGCCTGTCCGGCGAGAGCCGCTCGGCGCTGGGCGTCGCGGTGGTGGGCGGGATGCTCTCGGCCACCGTGCTCACGCTCTACGTCACGCCCGTCGTCTATGCCGCGCTGGAGCGGCTGGGTCGGCCGCGCGGCGGGCCGGTCGCGGCGGGGCTCGCGCTCCTGCTGGTGTCGGGGGGGGCGGCCGCGCAGGCGCTCACGCTGGAGGGGGCGCTCACGCGGGCGCTGGAGGCGAACCCGGACGTCCTGGCTGCCGAGGCTGAGCTTCGGGCGGCGGAGGCCAGCGCGGACCAGGCGCGAGCCGGCCTGCTGCCCGAGGCTGAGCTGAGCGCCACCGGGCTGGTCAGCGACGACGTCCGCTATGCGAGCAGCGGCGGGGGTCAGGTGGAGGTGGCCCTCGGCGCCAGCCTGCCCCTCCTGGACCTGTCCCAGCTCTCCGACGCGCGGGCGGCCCGGCTCTCGGCGCGGGCGGAGGCCGCCGCTCGCGACGCCGCGGTGGAGGACGCCCTGGCCGCCGTGGCCCGCGCCTTCGTGGCGCTCCAGCAGGGTCAGGAGGGGGTCGCGGCGGCGGAGGCCCAGCGCCAGAGCGCCGCGCGCCTGCTGGAGCTGGCCCAGCACCGGGTGGAGCTCGGGGCGGCCCCGGTCATCGATCGCACGCGGGCCCAGCTCGCCCTGCGCACGGCGGAGGCCGCGCTGGTGGCGGCCCGGCGGGACGAGGAGGCGGCGCGCCTGGGCCTCGCGGAGGCGCTAGCTTATGCGCTAGACACCTCTGTCAACATCGCAGACCCGGCCCCCATCCTCGATCCCGGCGCGCTGCCCGACGAGGCGGCCCTGCAGTCCGCGCTGGCTCAGGCCCAGGAGTCCCGACCTGAGCTGCTGTACGCGCGGGCGGCGCTGGAGGCGGCCGTCGCCGAGCGCCAGGCCGCCAGCCGGGCGGGCCTGCCCACGCTCTACGCCGCCGGTGAGGTCGCCGCCCTCCACACCCGCAGCGGCGAGACCTACGCCCCCGTGACCACGCTCAGCGCCACCGCCAGCATGCCCCTCTTCGAGGGCGGCGGCAGGACGGCGCTGGTGCGCGCCCGGCGGGCCAGCGAGGACGAGCTCCGGGTCAGCCTGGAGGCCGAGGAGCGCGCGGTGGAGGCCGAGCTCCGGCTGGCCCTCCGCTCGCTCGGTTACGCCGCCGAGGTGCTCGCCCTCGCCGAGGACGCGCTCACCCTGGCCAGCGACGAGCTCGCCCGCGCCGAGAGCCGCTACGCTGCGGGCGAGGGCAGCAGCCTGGAGGTGGTCTCGGCCCAGGCCGGTCTGGCCTCGGCCTCCGAGCGCCGCGTGGACGCCCTGGCCGCCTACAACCTGGCCGTGGTCGGGTGGTACGCGGCGCGGGGCGAGGTCAGGAGCCTGGCGCGCTGAGGAGCGGGTCGAGCGGGGGCTCTCCGGCGACCCTCATCCGCCCTGAGCCGGTCTGGAGGACGGTGAGCTCGCCCTCGAGTGGCGCTCAGCCCGGGGCGCGCTCAGCCCGGGGCGCGCTCAGCCCGGGGCGCGCT
>CAZTOW010000112.1:0-6534 GCA_964615375.1 uncultured Enterobacterales bacterium | reverse complement strand
CATACGTAAAGCTCTGCTCCACCCCCCGGGCCGCCACCTTGTCCGGCCTCACCCCGACCTGCTCCAAAAACCCGGCAACCAGGCTCCTCCGCGGCGGCTCTCCCTCCCACCGATTAACCCGCGCCCGGACCGCCAGCTGCGCCGCCGGCACCAGCCCGTCCGCCGGCCGGTCCCACGCGCCGTCCTCCTCGCACAGCCGCTCCACCAACCCAACATAAGCCCCCCACATCGCGTCCAGCACGCCCGGCGCGAAGCGGTCCTCAGCCGCGTCCCAGCTCAGGAACACGCCATCCTCGTCCTCTCCCACCTGATGGTCCAGCCAGACCTGGGGCGTCTGTGACAGGCCCCAGACCGGCCGCCCGAGCTGCTCCAGGCGCCCGCGGATCCCCATGGACAGACCCGACGTGAACACCACCGGCGCCAGCACCGGCGCCCCGCGGGCGGCGGAGAGGTCGCGCAGGACGCGCACGCCCGAGTAGCGCCGGTGCTCCAGGTCCTCGGCCATCCGAGCCTGCACGCGCGCCGCCCCCGCGGCGAAGCTCTCCCCACCGCGGAATTCCACCTCCAGTAGATCCGTGAGCGTGAAGTCGCCCACCACCCGCTCCAGGTCCGGGTGCAGGGGCGGGCGCTCGAAGAGGGTCAGGTTCAAGCAGAAGTGGGGGCTCGCGCTCCAGGCGGCGAGCACGCTGCCGTAGGCGCCCAGCAGCGCGCTGGACGGCGTGAGGCCGCGGGCGTGGGCGGCGGCCTGCCAGCGGGCCCAGCGGGTGTGGTCCAGGCGCGAGAGCCGGCGTTGGAAGCGCGCGCGTCGCTCGGCGGGCAGCCGGGAGAGCGGCAGGGCGGGCGCGGAGGGCAGGCTGTCCAGTCGTGCGCGCCAGAAGTCCCGGGCGCGGCTCCACTCCGGGCCGCCCTCCTCAGCCTGCACGGCCAGGACCACGTCGCGGAAGCGCACGGCCGGGGCGCGCGGCGCCTGGCCCGAGCGCGCGGCCTCTCCCCACTGCTGCAGCAGCACCATCAGGCTCCACCCGTCCGCGATCAGCACGTCGATGCCGACGAAGAGCCGCAGCGCAGGCGCTCCGCCGGCTCCCGCGAAGACCGCGGCGCGCAGATCGAAGAGGGGCCAGCGATCGGCGGGCCGCACCTGCTCGGAGAGCTCGGCGCGCAGGGCGAGGAGGCGGACAGCGGCATCGGGCGTTCCTCGCAGATCCACCACGGGCAGCCGCCACTCGGGCAGCTCGCGGAGCACCTGCTGGAGCCCGTCGGGCAGCACCACCGTCCGCAGCGCGTCGTGGGTCTGGATCAGCTCGCGCCAGGCCCGCTCCCAGGCCCCCGCGTCCAGCAGGTCCGTCTCCACCTCCAGATATACCCAGGCCGCCACGCCGCCCAGCTCCAGGCCCTCGGTGCGGCCCAGCCAGTAGGCGCGCTGGATGTCGGTGAGCGGGAAGGGCTCGAAGCGCGCCGCCTCGTCGGGCAGCAGGCGCGCGCGCCCGGTCGAGGGGAGGCGCTGGCCCAGGGTCGCCGCCAGGCTCGCCGCGCTGGGGTTGCCCAGGAGGAGCCCGAGCGGGACCTCTCCACCCAGCAGCTCGCCCAGGCGGGCGGAGGCGCGCACCGCGGAGAGCGAGTCCCCACCCAGCGCGAAGAAGGGCTCGTCGATCCCCAGCTCCGCGAGGCCCAGCACCTCGGTGAAGACCCCGTACACCGCCCGCTCCAGCGGGGTCGAGGGGGCCCGACGCTCGGCCGCCGTCAGCTCGCGCGGCAGGGGCAGGGCGGCGCGATCGACCTTGCCGTTCGCGCTGAGCGGCAGGGCGTCCAGGGTCAAAAAGGCCGAGGGGACCATGTGATCGGGCAGGTGACGGGCGGCCAGGGCGCGCAGGTCGTCCGCCGGCACCTGCGCCAGGCCCACCGCCTCGGGCGAGCGCCGGGCCAGGATCACGACGACGCCGGTGCGATCGGCCAGGGAGCCCGGTCGACGCAGGGTTTGCACCTCGTCGAAGCCGGCGCCCCGCAGCAGACGCTCCCAGGTCTCGGCGGGCAGGAGGCAGTGCTCCGGCCGCAGATCGGTGTCCTCAAAGTGGTCGAAGCCCGGCTGCAAAGCCATGACCAGGTGCAGCACGGGCAGCAGGCGCGTCGCCTCGATGAGGGCCAGCACCCCGCCCGGGGCCACCAGGCGCGCCAGGTGGGCGAGGGTGGGCTCCAGCCGCCGCGCCGCATGCAGGACGCTGGCGCCGACGAGCAGATCGTAGCCGGCCTCCGGCAGATCCTGGGCGCGCGGGTCGCGGTCGATGTCGTAGGCCGCCGTGCGCAGACCGGGGTGGTGCAGGTCGCGGGCGGCGGTGTCCAGGAAGTAGCGGCTGACGTCGGTAAAGGTGTAGGTGGACTCTGAGCTCAGGCGGGGGAGCAGGGCGCGGGTCGTGCCGCCCGTGCCGCCGCCGAACTCCAGCGCGCGCAGCGGGCCGCGGGCGCCCAGGGTCTGCACCAGCGCGCCGAGCACGGCGTTGGCCTCAGCAAATCCGTCCTGGTAGAAGTCCAGCGCGCCCTCGGACGCGCCGCCTTCGAACAGGATCTCCAGCGGGTTGGTCCGCCCGCGCAGGATCTCGGGCAGGGCCTCGCCATAGCGCGCCATCAGCCGCAGGAGGGGGCGCTGCTCGTCCTCAGCGTCTGCGCCCAGCCCGATCTCCGCGGGCACGGGGAGCGCGGCCTCCCAGGCGTCTCCTCGGGGGCGCAGGTGACCGGCCTCGGCCAGCAGGCGCAGCGCGCGGCGGGTCCAGCGGTGGAAGGCGGGGACCACGGCGCCCTGGATCTCGGCCTCTGAGCGAGTCTCTCCGGGCTGGAGGAAGAAGCCGAGCGCGGCGAGGGCGCGGCGGATCTGCGCCGCCGTGAAGGTGGCGCTGGCCTCCTCGAAGCGGGCGAGGGTGGGCGCGGGATCGGGCTGGGCGAGGTGCGTGGCCTCAGCGGCCTCGAGGGCGGGGGCCCACTGCTCTGCGATCGGCGAGGGCGGCAGCGGCGTGGTCTGGGGCACGATCCAGGCGACGAGGCGGCGACGGTCGACGGCCCCGGCGACGGCGGCGGCGACGCCTGGGTGCTGGAGGAGGGTGGCTTCGATCTCGCCGAGCTCCACGCGGTGTCCGCGGATCTTGACCTGGTGGTCCTTGCGGCCGAGGAACTCGAGGCTGCCGTCGGGGAAGGCGCGGCCGAGGTCTCCGGTGCGGTAGAGGCGCTCTCCGGTCTGGGGGTGGGTGAGGAAGCGCTCGGCGGTCCGGGCGGGATCTCGCCAGTAGCCGAGGGCGAGGCCGAATCCGCCGATGTAGAGCTCGCCGGGGACGCCGTCGGGGCGGGGGGCGAGGTCGGCGTCGAGGACGTGCCAGGTCTGGTGGGTGAGGGGGAGGCCGTAGGGGATGGAGGTCCAGTGGGGGTGGAGGGCCGTGATCTCGTGGAAGATGGACCAGATGCTGGCCTCGGTGGCGCCGCCGAGGGAGATGAGTCGGGCGGTGGGGACCTGGGCGCGGACGCGGTCGGGGAGGGAGAGCGGGATCCAGTCGCCGGACCACATGGCGAGACGGAGGCTCGGGGGGAGACGTCGCCCGCTGTCGAGGAGCATCTCCATGAGCTGGGGGACGGTGTTCCAGAGGGTGACGCCGTCGAGGGGCCAGGCGTTGGGGTCTCGGGTGGAGTCCGGGGGCGGGTACTGGATGGTGCCGCCGGCGGCGAGGACGCCGAAGAGGTCGTAGACGGAGAGATCGAAGGAGAGGGCGGAGAGGGCCAGGACGGTGTCGTCAGGGCTGACGTTGAATCGGGTGTTGATGTCGGCGATCGTGTTCCAGGCGGCCTCGTGGGTGATCATGACGCCCTTGGGCTTCCCGGTGGAGCCGGAGGTGTAGATCACGTAGGCCAGGGAGGACGGGTCGATGTCGGGGAGGGTGCAGTCCGCAGAAGACGACTCTGCATGGCCGGAGCTCCCCCTCACCCGGCGCTGCGCGCCACCCTCTCCCGGGGGGAGAGGGGGAGGATGGATGCCGGACAAGATCTCCTCTCTCTCCTGAGAATCGGCGGCCCAGCCGCCATGTCCTTCCATGGCAGACGATTCTGCATGGCCGGAGCTCCCCCTCACCCGGCGCTGCGCGCCACCCTCTCCCGGGGGGAGAGGGGGAGGACGGAGGTCGGCTGAGATCTGCTCTCTCTCGTGAGAATCGTCGCCCCAGCCACCATCTCCCTCCGCCATCCTCCCCTTCTCCCCCCGGGAGAAGGTGCCCCGAAGGGGCGGATGAGGGTCGTCGGCCCAGCCGCCATCCCCGTCAACCCACATACCCGGATCCAACACATCCACCCAATCCAACCCTAGATCATGCGCCAACCTCTCCCGCACCGCAGGCTCCGACACCACGACCCCAACCTCCCCATCCTCCAGCAGCGCCCGAATCCGCGCCAGCGGGAGCTCAGGATCCACCGGAAGATACGCACACCCCGCCCGCAGCACCCCCAGCGTCGCCACCGCCTGCAGCGGCCCCTTCGGCAACACCACCGCCACCAGCCCGCGCGCCCCCGCCGCCACCAGCGCCTCCGCCAGCGCCCGGCTCCGCGCCTCCAGCTCCCCATACGTAAAGCTCTGCTCCACCCCCCGGGCCGCCACCTTGTCCGGCCGCGCCGCCACCTGCTCCAGGAAGCCCGCCACCAGGCTCCTCCGCGGCGGCTCCCCCTCCCACCGATTCACCCGCTCCCTCACCGCCAGCTGCCCCGCTGGCACCAGCCCGTCCACCGGCCGATCCCACACACCCTCCTCCTCACACAGCCGCTCCACCAACCCAACATAAGCCTCCCACATCGCGTCCAGCGCGCCCGGCGCGAAGCGATCCTCCGCCGCGTCCCACATCAGCAGGAGCCCCTCGGGGTCCTCTCCTACCTGATGATCCAGCCAGACCTGCGGCGTCTGGGTGAGGCCCCAGACCGTGCGGCCCAGCTCGCCCAGCGCGCCGGCCATGCCCATGGAGAGCCCCGACGTGAACACCACGGGCATGAGCACCGGGGCCCCGCGTCGACCGGAGAGCTCCCGCAGGACGCGCATCCCGCTGAATCGGGCGTGGTCCAGATCCTCGCGGAGCTGGTCGCGGATCCGCTCGGCCAGCGCGCCCAGGGCCTCGCCTGGACGAGGCTCGACCGCCAGCAGGCTGGTCAGCGTGAAGTCGCCGATGACCTGCTCCATCGCCGGGTGGAGGGCCGGGCGCTGGAAGAGCGTGAGGTTGAGGGTGAAGTCCGGCCGCGCGCTCCAGGTCGAGAGCGTCCGGGCGAAGGCGCTCATCAGGGCCACGGTGGGGGTGAGCCCGCGCCGCTGGGCCGCCGACTGGAGTCGACGCCAGCGCGGCAGCTCCACCCGCGCCACCCGCCGCTCGAAGCGCGGGGGAGCCAGCGAGGTCGGGGCCCGCGCGGGGAGCTCAGGCGCGGGCGGCAGGCGGTCCAGGCGCTCCAGCCACCAGGCGCGATCCGCCTCCCAGGCCGGAGATCCCTCCTCGCGCGCCAGGGCCAGCACCACGTCGCGGAAGGCCAGCGGCGGCGGGGCCAGGGTCGGCGCGGGCTGCCGGGCCAGCGCGGCCCACTGAGACAGCAGCGTGACGACGCTGAAGCCGTCGGCCAGCAGCACGTCGATCCCGAAGAAGAGACGCAGAACCTCCCCTTCCGGCCCGTCGTACAGGGCGGCGGCGACGTCGAAGAGCGGCCAACGACCTACGGGCCGGGCCTGGCGGGCGCGCGCCTCCCGGAGCTCCTGCAGGCGGGCCTCGGGCTCGGGCTGGCCGCGCAGATCCTCGACCTCCAGGCTCCAATTCGGGGCCTCGGGCAGGGCGCGCTGGGTGCCGTCGGGCAGGAAGATCGTCCGCAGGGCGTCGTGCGCCTCGATCAGCGCGCGCCAGGCCCGCTCCCAGGCGCTCGGGTCGCGCAGCGCGGGCTCCAGCTCCAGGTAGACCCAGGCGGCGATGCCCCCGAGCTCCAGGCCCTCGGTGCGGCCCAGCCAGTAGGCGCGCTGGACCTCCGTGAGCGGGAAGGGCTGGTAGCGGCGCGCGGGATCGGGGATCAGGGCCGGGATCGCGGCGGCTGGCAGCCTGCCCACCGCCGCGGCCAGCGAGGCCACCGTGGGGTTGGACAGCAGCAGGCGCAGCGGCACCTCACAACCCAACAGGGCCCCGAGCCGCGCCGAGACGCGCACCGCCAGCAGCGAGTCGCCGCCGAGCTGGAAGAAGGGCTCGTCCACGCTGAGCTCGGGCTGACCGAGCAGATCCGACCAGACGGACGCGACGGCGCGCTCCAGCTCGTTGGCCGGGGCGCGGCGGGGGCGCAGATCGTCGGGCAGCGGGAGCGCGGCGCGGTCGAGCTTGCCGTTGGCCGAGAGCGGGAGGGCGTCGAGGGAGACGATGGCCGCCGGGACCATGTGATCCGGCAGTCGGGCGGCGAGGAATTCGCGGAGGTCGTCGAGGTTCGCGGCGGGGGAGGGGACGACCCAGGCGACGAGGCGACGGCGGTCGACAGCCCCGGCGACGGCGGCGGCGACGC
>CAZTOW010000111.1:0-6612 GCA_964615375.1 uncultured Enterobacterales bacterium | reverse complement strand
GTCTGGGACGCCGCCACCGGCCAGGAGCGGGCCCGCCTGGACGGACACGAAGGGAGTGTGTTGTCCGTGAGCTGGTCGCCGGACGGGGAGCGGGTGTTGAGCGGCGGGGACGACGGGACGGTGCGGGTCTGGGACGCCGCCACCGGCCAGGAGCGGGCCCGCCTGGACGGACACGAAGGGAGTGTGTTGTCCGTGAGCTGGTCGCCGGACGGGGAGCGGGTGTTGAGCGGCGGGGACGACGGGACGGTGCGGGTCTGGGACGCCGCGCGCGGGTCGCTGGTCGTGACCTTGTATGGGCTGCGCATGGGGTGGCTCACCACAACCCCTCTGGGCTGGTTCAGCGCCTCTGACCCTGACGCCCGCTGGCTCCTCCTCGAGGTCCCAGTCCCTGGCTCTGCCGGCTCGGTGCTGTACACTCCGCTCGCCGGCCTCCGCCGCCTGCTCCACCGTCCCGATCTGGTCGCGGAAGCCCTGGCTGGTCGCCCCGTTCCTGATGCTCGGCTGGTGCTCGAGGCCCATGGCTGGCGCTTCGACCGCCCCTGGGATGGTTCCACGGGCGCCGCGCCATTGGACGCTCCCGCGTCACCCGCCCTCCCGATCATGCCGCAGGAGCAGATTGGGGCCGTCACCTCGTCGCCTCCTCTCCGCTTCTTTCCTGGCCGCGCGCTGGCCGAGGTCGAAGCCCTTCCCGGGCGCGCGGATATCGTCGCCGAGATTCTGGACCTCCTCGATGGGCGCTGCCCGGTCGCGCTGCTCGGGCCTCGGCGCGCCGGGAAGACCTCGCTGCTCAACCTGCTGGCGCGTCGCCTCGGCGGCCGGGCCCTGCGACGCTCGTTGGAGGGGCCGCCTCCGCGCAGCGCGGACGACCTGGCGCGTCGCCTCGCTGGCGACCTGGCCGATCGCCCCGCGCCCGCCGCCCTGCTCCTGGAGCGCTGGCGCAGTGGGGAGCCGCCTGTGCTCCTGCTCGACGAACTCGGCTACCTGCGCGAGGCCGACGCGGGCTTGTTCGCCTGGCTTCGTGCCGCGGGCCAGGAGGCGGCGGCCGTGCTTCTGGCAGGCTCGCACGCCGACTGGCGGCAGGTGCTCATTCAGGCGAGCCGGACGCCGGGTGCCAGCTTCGGCAACGACTACACGGCCTTGGACCTGGGGCCGCTGCCTGAGGCCGACGCGGTGCGCTTCTTCGCCGACGCCGCCCGCGCCTGCCTGGCCGACAAGGCCGTGGAGAACGTGGATGCCACCGCGCGTTGGGTGATCGAACTGGTGGGCACCTGGCCCTACTACCTGCAGGTGTTGGGGCACGCCCTGGTACAGGACGTGCGCGCGGATCGCCGCCTCGCGCTGGTCGAGCGCCGCGGCGTCATCGACCTCTACGAGCGGCGCCTGATGGCCGATCCGAACGAGGTCCTGATGAACCGTTGGCGGGAGCTGCCCGCTGAGGTGCGGGCACGCCTGCTCAGCCTGCTCCAGGCCGCCGAGTCCAGGTCCCTCCCGCTGCTCTCCGATCTCGGGCGCGCGGCTCGCGAGGAGCTGGAGCGCGTCGGCCTGATTCATCCCCGAGCCGGCTGGCTCGATGATCGCCCCTTCTGGGACTGGCTGCGTCGCAACCTGGGGCGGTTGGAGGCCTGAAGCTCCTCGAGGTGATGGGGTATCTGCTGGCAGCCGCGGCGAGCGGAGCTCTTCCGTGAGCTACGAACCCGGAACACCGACGATCATGGCGACCACGCGGCCGGACACGGGGACCAGCATCGGAATCCTGGCGAAGGCCCGCTCGAGCAGCGCGGTCTCGACGGGCGCCTCGATCAGCGGCGCGTAGAGATCGTCCAGCTTCCACAGGCGCCGCCTTCGGCTGGCCTCCTCCTTGGCCCTGCGTTGGGTGGGCCGGATGAGGTGGAGCCAGGCGTCGGCGACTCCGCGGGCGTCGGGATGCTCCTGCTCCTCTGGCGGAGTAGCGAGCAGACGTTGAATCCGTTGCAGCAGTCGGACCCGCGGCATGTCGCCTCGTTGAAATGCAGCCTTCGTCCACTCCGGCAGCACACGATCCGCCAGCCTCAGCGCGCGCTGACGCCGCTCGGGGAGCAGCTCGCGCTCCGACTGCCGCAGGCGCGCGATAAAGGCCTCGATCACGGCGCCGGCGGCATCGTCCAGCGGGTGTGCCTCCGTCTGGGGGCCCAGATGCGCGCGGAGCTGCTCGGAGATGACCTCCAGGTCCAGTACCGGACGCGCCTCCGGCCCGTCCAGGTAGACCCAGCGCGGAGCGATGCGGTCCAGACCGCCCACGGCGAAGAAGCCCCACGGACGCGCGGAGCGCACCAGGCTGACAGCGGCGACGATCTCGGCCTGGCTCGTGCGCATCCGCTGGTAGATGGTCGGCCCGACCAGCCCTCCCTCCTCAATCAGCGCGCGGACGGGGCGGAACGCGTCGTACAGACCGCGCGGGTCTTCCCGCTCGAGGTCCGCGGCGCCAGCCAGCTCTTCTGCCGAGAGGGCTTCGCTGCCGTCCTGGTCTGGCATCTGGAGGTTGGCCCCGATGAGGTCGCTGACGACCTCATGCCTCTCCCGGAGCAGGTCCTTCTTGCGCGGCGCGAAGCCGGGCGGATCGCGCGGCCACCAGATCTCGACCTGGTCGTGCGGACTGTCCATGCGGTCTACGCGGCCGGCGCGCTGCTCGGCGGTGCGGATGACGGTCGGCGTGTCCAGGTGCACGACCACAGATGCTTTCTGCAGATTCATCCCTTCGCTGAATGCATCGGTGCAGAGCGCGATCATCTGATCCGTACCGGATCGCAGTCCGAGTTGGGCCATGGCCTTCCGCTTGGCGCCAGCACCACCCTCGCCGCTGAAGAAGCTGACGGGGAGCCGCTTCGCGCGGAGGCGGGACTCGAACAGCGCCAGGGAGAGGAGGTGGGCGTCGTACGCGATCACCAGGCCCCAGCGTGCGTGCAGCGCGGACAGGTGGTCGAGCTTGGCCTGCTCTCGCGCGTCCGACATGCCGGCCACGAGATCGGCGATCTGCCTGTATATTTCGATATCTTCTTCGCAAGCCACCTGGTGCGCGTCGGGATCGTAGACCCAGCGCGGCGCGGCCTCGCGAAGCGCATCGGCGAAGCCCCACTCCGGGGGGTGGCCTGCGCAGCCGGCGAGCGTGGCCAGGGTGTCGCCGGTTGGTGTCTTGACGCTGGCGCCCAGCTCTGGAGCCAGCGCGGTGATGGCCGCCGCGGTCCCATGGATGTGCTCGAACAAGGCGAGCCGCGACGATCTCAGGCAATCCATCACCATGTGTCGTGCGAGCGCGCCGACGCTGCGCACGACGCGGCGAAGGTAGTCCTCCTCTGTGACACCGTCGATGGCGAGCGCCCGCGGGAGCGCCAGCCGTGTCCCCAGGCGGGCCACGCCCTTCAGCTGGTCAGCGAGCGCCACGATCTGTGCTGCGGCCCGAAGATCAGCGTCAGAGCTCGGAAGATCGTAGTAGGCCGCCTGATGGTGAGGATAGCGCGCCGCGCGACGCCCTTGCATCTGGTAGGCATCCGGCCGCTCGTCGACGATACGGTTCAGCTCGCGTCGTGTCCGCCGCACCATGAACGCGCGTATCTGCTGGCGGATCTCTTCGCGGTCGGTCTCCTCTCCTCCGACGGCGCCTCCACGTCTCAGCCGCATCAGCTTCTGCAAGGTCTCCAGGGCCGTGTCCGGGAAGTTGTCCGGCCCGAGCAGCTCGACCAGAGACAGCAGGTCTGCGGCACCTCGGTTGATGGGCGTGGCCGTGAACAGGACCGCGTTGTCAGCATAGTGGGTACGAAGGCGATGCGTGCGGTGCGAGCTGTTGAGGAAGTTGTGGGCCTCGTCCACGGCCAGCAGCTCGGTCTCGGCGATGGCCCGCACGAGGCGTTCGTGGGCCTCGGAGCTCGTGTTGCTCAGCGGCCCGTGCGAGTCCACCTCCCAGCGCAGACCGCACTCGTTCAGCCCCTCCCTCCAAGCGCGCACGATGGGGGGAGGTGCAACAATGACGGGTTGGACCCTCCGCCCCTGTCCGGCGCGCACCTGTCGGTCGAAGGCAGCGCGCAGCAGCCAGGCGCCCATGCGCGTCTTCCCCGAGCCCGTGGCGTCGGCGACCAGCACGCTGCCCCGATTGTGAAGGGCCCAGATGGCCTGGGAGATGCCTTGTAGCTGGTGAGGCCAAAGCGGAGGTTCGAGGATGTCGATCTCATCGGCGGGCACGTAGCGGCGCGCCCATGCCCCCTCGAGCACCTCCGCTGCCGCGCGCGCCAGCGCCTCCTGCCAGGTGACGGCGCGTACGAGCTGATCGAGCAGCGCCAGCAGTCCTTCACGATAATCGATTCCAAGATCCCATAAGCCCTCCGCCAGCTCGCGGGCCTCGTGATATCGCTCATCGTCCGGGGCAAAGCGTGCGTTCGCCTCGGCCTGCAGGCCCATGCCGTTGGCCGTGAAGTTGCTCGACCCCAAGGTCAGCGCTGCGCTCGTGCAGTAGATCTTGGCGTGGATGGCCCGGTCCGTCGGCGCCGTCCGGATCTCGACCGGGTGACGAAGCAGGGCGTCGCGGGCCGTCACGACCTCGCCCGCCTGCAGCACGCTGATGCCGCGGCTCAGCCAGTAGTCCCGCACCTCGTCGCTGAGGCGATCCGAGGGCAGCCTGGCAAGATCGCGTCGGGAGGCGAAGGGCTCGTTGCCCACCAGGACGCGCAGCGCGGCGCCGTCGCCGTAGTCCCTCGCGGCCAGCAGGTGGATGATCCGATCCAGAGAGGCGTAGCCGACCACGATCAACGCCTCGCCTGCACGCGCGAGGTCCGCCTCCACCACAGGACCGACGCGAGGGCTGGTCTCGTTGTGTGGGAAGCGGGTGGGGTCTGGCCAGGCTCGAGCCGGTTCCGAGGCGCGCTCACGTCGGCCGAACAGGTCCTGCTGCGTGCGCACGCTCGATTCGCCCGCACACCAGGACAGCCAGCGCCTGAGCGTGCTCGCGCGGCGCGCGCGGGTGCTGGCCGACAGATCTGTGATCGCCTCCAGCATGTCCTCGATACCGTCGGCGTCTACTTCGCCCAGGGTCGCCGCCCCCGAATGGGAGAGCCAGGCCCTTCCAAGCTCACTGGCTTCCAGGGCCGCGAGGAAGGTCAGCCTCAGCTTCAGGTCCTCGCCCAGGAGTGCGCTGGCGGCCTGCGTGGGGATGTCGTTGTGATCAGCCCAGCCGAGGATTCGGAGCGCGCTGCGATAATAGGCCAGATCCCGGGCGTCCCGGAAGTCGTCGGGTAGCGTGTCGGCCCCGTGTGCCGCCAGGTGCCGTGCCAGCCCGATGAGGCGCTGGGGATCATTGGCCTGAGGGACGAGGTGGGAAGGCAGCCTGGTTGCCATGGGGTACCGTGGAATATCCTATACTCATGTGGATAAGGGTCTTAGGGCACCCGCTTCGATCAGGGCCTCGAACTGGCGTGTCACACGTCTGGCCAACCGAGGGTCGTCCAGCAGGAGGCCCGCCTCGATGTTTCGCTCTCGCGCGGCTTCAGTGAAGTTGGCAGAGGTCATCAGTGTCCAGCGCTGGTCGACGACCACACACTTGGCGTGGAGCACGGCGCGTTGTTTCCCATCGAGCTCCAGCGAGCGGGGATCGTACCAGATGTCGGGCAAACGGCGCCCCGGCCATGTCTGGTCCCGCATGCGCTGTGCAAACTGCCTCACCAGCGTGACGGAGGGGGTGTCGTCGCCGTGGCGCCGATGGGTGTTGGCGTAGATCCGGACGCTCAGCTCCGCCTGCGCGTCCATCCGCTCGGCCAGCTCGCCGAACAGCGCCTGTGCCTTCGGGCCCTCATCCAGCGCGAAACTGGCAATGACCACGTCTCTCGTGGCGATACGGAACAGATCCTTGACGACGACCCCGGTGTCCCGTGCGTCGACCCGATCGAACTCCGGGGGAGACCAGACGAGCTGGACGCGGTCCTCCATTCGCTGCTGGTTCGAGCGCTCGTCCGCGAGCAGGCTCAGCGCGCGTGCGATGTGGCGCGGCGCCATCCCGTCCGTGGTGAGCTCCGTGAGAGCGTGGCAGACGCCGTCCGCCTGCTCCTCGGGCACATGCTGCGTCACGGTGGCCCGGGGGTAGGGCGGTCCCAGCCGTCCAGACCTGAGCGCTTCGGCCAGCCCGACCAGCGCGGCACGCCCGAGTCGCTGAAAGGCGTGGCTCACAGAGCATCCAGGAAGAACGCCGCGTCCGGCGTCGCGACCGTGGGCACGACCAGGGCGCGATCCAGCAGCTCGTTCCGTCGTTCGCAGCACGTCTCGGCGATCAGCAGGCAGCCATGACAGGCGGCGCCGTGCAGAAAGCGCTCCTCGTGTGGATCGGCCGGGTCGTGCTGAGCGCAGACGGGGTCGTTGGAGCACAGCCTGCCCAGGTCCAGCGCCCGCTCCAGGGCTCGACCGATGTTCTTTCCCATGTCCACCAGCCCGCCCAGGCTACCCTCCGAGCCCGGCGTACCCGTATAGAGCAGGATGCCGTACCCAGAGCTGCCTGCGTACACGCGCTCGGTGATCGCGCTGGCTGAGTAGCCGCAGTCCAACCCACATTCCAGGGGTCACCTCCTCTCTCGGGTTGGATTTCCGCGTAGGCGTAGG
>CAZTOW010000110.1:0-7175 GCA_964615375.1 uncultured Enterobacterales bacterium | reverse complement strand
AGAATCGGCGGCCCAGCCGTCAAATGCCTCCACATCAGACGACTCTGCATGGCCGAAGCTCCCCCTCACCTGGCGCTGCGCGCCACCCTCTCCCGGGAGGAGAGGGGGAGGGCGGATGTCGGACGAGATCTCCTCTCTCTCCTGAGAATCGGCGGCCCAGCCGTCAAATGCCTCCACATCAGACGACTCTGCATGGCCGAAGCTCCCCCTCACCTGGCGCTGCGCGCCACCCTCTCCCGGGGGGAGAGGGGGAGGGCGGATACTGGACGAGATCTCCTCTCCCTCCTGAGAATCGGCGGCCCAGCCGCCATCTCCCTCCGCCATCCTCCCCTTCTCCCGCTCGCGGGAGAAGGTGCCCCGAAGGGGCGGATGAGGGTCGTCGCCCCAGCCGCCATCCTCCGCTCTCAGAATCACCGGACCCAACACATCCACCCAATCCAACCCCACGTCCCCCGCCAACCTCTCCCGCACCGCAGGCTCCGACACCACGACCCCAACCTCCCCATCCTCCAGCAGCGCCCGAATCCGCGCCAGCGGGAGCTCAGGATCCACCGGAAGATACGCACACCCCGCCCGCAGCACCCCCAGCGTCGCCACCGCCTGCAGCGGCCCCTTCGGCAACACCACCGCCACCAGCCCGCGCGCCCCCGCCGCCACCAGCGCCTCCGCCAGCGCCCGGCTCCGCGCCTCCAGCTCCCCATACGTAAAGCTCTGCTCCACCCCCCGGGCCGCCACCTTGTCCGGCCGCGCCGCCGCCTGCTCCAGGAAGCCCGCCACCAGGCTCCTCCGCGGCGGCTCCCCCTCCCACGAATTCACCCGCGCCCGCACCTCCAGCTGCTCGGCCGGCACCAGCCCGTCCACCGGCCCATCCCAGACCCCATCCTCCTCACACAGCCGCTCCAGCAACCCAACATAAGCCTTCCACATCACATCCAACACGCCCGGCACAAACCGGTCCTCCGCCGCGTCCCACACCGCCAGCAGCTCGTCGCCGCCGATCACCTGATTGTCCAGGATCACCTGCGGGGTCTGCGTCAGACCGTCCACCCAGTCCCCGACCTGTCGCAGCTCGTCCGCGCGCCCCAGCCCCACCGCTCCGGTGAAGACCACCGGCATCCGCGCCGGACCGCCGCTCCGGGCGGCGAGCTCACGCAACACCCGCACGCCGTTGAATCGGGCATGCTCCAGGTCCAGGGCCAGCTGCTCCTGCGCCCGGCGGGCGAGGGCGGTAAACGGCTCCCGCGCGCTCACCTGGACGCCAAGCAGGCTGGTGACGGTCAGATCGCCGATCACCCGGTCCATCGCCGGGTGCAGCGGGGGCCGGTGGAAGAGGCTCATGTTCAGCGTGAAGTCGGGTCGGGCGCTCCAGGGGGCCAGGGTCGCGCAGAAAGCCGCGAGCAGGGCGCTGGAGGGCGTGAGGCCCCGGGCCCCGGCGGCGGCGCGCAGGCGAGCCCACCGATCCGCGCTCAAACGCAGGCTGCGCCGTGTGAATCGCGGCGTCCCCTCGGCCGCGACCACCGGCAGCTCGGGCGCGGGGGGCAGGTCGTCCAGACGCTCCAACCACCACCGGCGATCAGCCTCCCAGGCCGGCGTCTCCCGCTCCGCGGCGAGGGCGAGCGCGACGTCACGGAAGGCGAGGGGAGGGGGCTCCAGCGGGAGCTCGGGCTCGGCCGCCAGGCGCGCCCAGGAGGCCAGGAGCTGAACGAGGCTCCAGCTGTCGGCGATGAGGACATCCACCCCTACATGAAGTCGCAGGGCCCCGCCCTCGCGCACGGAGGCCCGCACGTCGAAGAGGGGCCAGCGCTCCGGCGCCAGCAGCTCCTGGGACATCTCGGCCCGGATCGCGCGCAGCCCGGCATCCTCGTCCTGGCCGCGCAGGTCCACCACCGGCATCGACCAGGCCGGGAGCTCGCGGAGCACCTGCTGGAGCCCGTCCGGCCGCACCACCGTCCGCAGCGCGTCGTGGGTCTCGTAGAGGCGTCGCCAGGCCCGCTCCCAGGCGGCCGGATCGGGGGTGCGCGCGTCGATCTCCAGGTACAACCACGCGCCTACGCCGCCCAGGTCCACGCCCTCGGCGCGCCCGAGCCAGTAGGCCTGCTGCAGGTCGGTGAGCGGGAAGGGCTCGAAGCGGGCCGCCGGATCGGGCACGATGAGCGCCCGCGCGCCCGCCGCCGGCACCACCCGCCGGGCGAGCCCGGCCACCGTCGGCGAGGAGAACACGTCGCGGATCTGGAGCTCCACCCCTAACAGATCGCGCAGGCGCGCCACCAGGCGCACGGCCACCAGCGAATCGCCGCCCAGCGCGAAGAAGTCGTCCTGCGGCCCCACCTGGGGGAGCCCGAGCACCTCGGCCCAGACCCGGGCCACCGCCGCCTCCAGGGGCGAGGCTGGGGCCTCCTCCGCGCCGGCCTCGGCGGGCAGGGGGAGCGCGGCGCGGTCGAGCTTGCCGTTGGCCGAGAGCGGGAGGGCGTCGAGAGGGACGATGGCGCCCGGGACCATGTGATCCGGCAGGCGGGCGGCCAGGAATTCGCGGAGGTCGTCGAGGTGCGCGGCGGGGGAGGGGACGACCCAGGCGACGAGTCGGCGACGGTCGACGGCCCCGGCGACCGCGGCGGCGACCCCGGGGTGTTGGAGGAGGGTGGCCTCGATCTCGCCGAGCTCGACGCGGTGTCCGCGGATCTTGACCTGGTGGTCCTTGCGGCCGAGGAATTCCAGGCTGCCGTCGGGGAAGGCGCGGCCGAGGTCTCCGGTGCGGTAGAGGCGCTCTCCGGTCTGGGGGTGGGTGAGGAAGCGCTCGGCGGTCCGGGCGGGATCTCGCCAGTAGCCGAGGGCGAGGCCGAATCCGCCGATGTAGAGCTCGCCGGGGACGCCGTCGGGGCGGGGGGCGAGGTCGGCGTCGAGGACGTGCCAGGTCTGGTGGGTGAGGGGGAGGCCGTAGGGGATGGAGGTCCAGTGGGGGTGGAGGGCCGTGATCTCGTGGAAGATGGACCAGATGCTGGCCTCGGTGGCGCCGCCGAGGGAGATGAGTCGGGCGGTGGGGACCTGGGCGCGGACGCGGTCGGGGAGGGAGAGCGGGATCCAGTCGCCGGACCACATGGCGAGACGGAGGCTCGGGGGGAGACGTCGCCCGCTGTCGAGGAGCATCTCCATGAGCTGGGGGACGGTGTTCCAGAGGGTGACGCCGTCGAGGGGCCAGGCGTTGGGGTCTCGGGTGGAGTCCGGGGGCGGGTACTGGATGGTGCCGCCGGCGGCGAGGACGCCGAAGAGGTCGTAGACGGAGAGATCGAAGGAGAGGGCGGAGAGGGCCAGGACGGTGTCGTCAGGGCTGACGTTGAATCGGGTGTTGATGTCGGCGATCGTGTTCCAGGCGGCCTCGTGGGTGATCATGACGCCCTTGGGCTTCCCGGTGGAGCCGGAGGTGTAGATCACGTAGGCCAGGGAGGACGGGTCGATGTCGGGGAGGGTGGGGTGTGCAGACGACGACTCTGCATGGCCGGAGCTCCCCCTCACCCGGCGCTGCGCGCCCCCCTCTCCCGGGGGGAGAGGGGGAGGGCGGAGGTCGGACGAGATCTCCGCTCTCCCCTGAGAATCGGCGGCCCATCCGCCATCTCCCTCCGCCATCCTCCCCTTCTCCCCCCGGGAGAAGGTGCCCCGAAGGGGCGGATGAGGGTCGTCGGCCCAGCCGCCATCCCCGTCAACCCACATACCCGGATCCAACACATCCACCCAATCCAACCCTAGATCATGCGCCAACCTCTCCCGCACCGCAGGCTCCGACACCACGACCCCAACCTCCCCATCCTCCAGCAGCGCCCGAATCCGCGCCAGCGGGAGCTCAGGATCCACCGGAAGATACGCACACCCCGCCCGCAGCACCCCCAGCGTCGCCACCGCCTGCAGCGGCCCCTTCGGCAACACCACCGCCACCAGCCCGCGCGCCCCCGCCGCCACCAGCGCCTCCGCCAGCGCCCGGCTCCGCGCCTCCAGCTCCCCATACGTAAAGCTCTGCTCCACCCCCCGGGCCGCCACCTTGTCCGGCCTCACCCCAACCTGCTCCAAGAACCCGGCAACCAGGCTCCTCCGCGGCGGCTCCCCCTCCCACCGATTCACCCGCGCCCGCACCGCCAATTGCCCCGCCGGCACCAGCCCGTCCACCGGCGCGTCCCACGCGCCGTCCTCCTCGCACAGCCGCTCAACCAACCCAACATAAGCCCCCCACATCACATCCAACACGCCCGGCGCGAAGCGATCCTCGGAGGCGTCCCAGATCAGCCGCGGCCCGCCGTCCCCCAGCCCGCCGACCACCTGGTGATCCAGCCAGACCTGCGGCGTCTGCGAGAGCCCCGCCCGGTATGTCCCGTGCTCTCCCAGCGCCGCGTCCGTGAGCCCCAGCGCCCCGGTGAACACCACCGGCAGGAGCACCGGCCCGCCCCGCTGCTGAGCCAGCTCGCGCAGGACCCGGACGCCCGAGAAGCGCCGATGATCCAGGGCTTCGGTCAGCCGCGCCTGCGTGGCGGCCACCAGCTCGGCGAAGCTCCGGCGCCCCGCGAGGTCAAGCGCCAGGACCGTGGTGAGCGTCAGCTCGCCCATGACCTCGTCGATGGCGGGGTGCAGCTCGGGGCGGTGGAAGAGGGTCAGGTTGAGCGAGAACGCGGGCCGCGCGCTCCAGGTGGCGAGCGTGGCGGCGTACGCGCTCATCAGCGCGGTGGCGGGGGTGAGCCCGCGGCGGCCGGTCGCGGCCTGGAATCTGGCCCAGCGTGCGTCGTCGAGCTGGATCGCGCGCCTCACGAAGCGTCCGCTCTCCCCTTGGGTCCGCAGGACCGGGAGCTCGGGCGCGCCCGGCAGCTCTGGCAGGCGCGACTGCCACCAGGCTCGATCGGCCGCCCAGGCCGGGCTCTGCTGCTCGGCCTCCAGGGCCAGCACCACGTCGCGGAAGCCGATGGGCGGGGGCTGAATCGCCGTCCGCTCCCCGCTGGCCAGGCCCACCCACTGCCCGATCAGCCGGGAGAAGCTGCGCCCGTCCAGGATCATCACGTCGATGCCCAGGTGCAGGCGCAGGACCGGCCGCCCGGCGTCCAGGAAGAGGGTGGCGCGGACGTCGAAGAGGGGCCAGCGCTCCAGCGGGAGGCGCTGCTGAGACAGGCGCGCGGTGCGCTCCCTCAGGCGCTCCTCCGCGTCCACCACCCCGCGTAGATCCTCGGTCTCCAGGCTCCAAGGCGGCGTCTCGGGCAGCACACGCTGGGTGCCCTCCGCGGAGAACACCAGGCGCAGCGCGTCGTGGGCGTCGCAGAGGGCGCGCCAGGCCCGCTCCCAGCGGTCGGGGTCGGCCAGCGCGGTGTCGATCTCCACGTAGACCCAGCTGGCCACGTCCCCGCCGGAGAGCCCGGACGCGCGCCCCAGCCAGTAGGCCTGCTGGAGATCGGTGAGGGGGAAGGGCGAGAACCGGCCGGCGGCGTCGTGCTGGAGACGCGGGGCGGCCTTCGCGCTGCCGCGCTCGATGCGGGCGGCGAGCCCGGCCACGGTGGGCGAGGTGTACAGCGTGCGCAGCGGCACGTCGGCGCCCAGGCGCTCGCGGAGCTGGGCCAGGAGCTGCGTGGCCAGCAGGCTGTCGCCGCCCAGCGCGAAGAAGTCCTCGTGCGGGCCCACCGCGCTCAGGCGGAGCACGCTGGCCCAGATCGCCGCGATCTCCGCCTCCAAGGGGCTCGCCGGAGCCTCGACCGGCCGCCCCTCCTCCTTGGGCAGGGGCAGAGCGGCGCGGTCCACCTTGCCGTTCGCGCTGAGCGGCAGCGCGGGCAGGCGCATCCAGGCGCTGGGGACCATGTGCTCGGGCAGGCGGCTGGCGGCGTGCGCGGCCAGCTCCTCGGGCTCGACAAGCGTGGTGGCGAGGGCCTGGGGATCGCGCCGGCCCACGATGAGCCGCACGCTGGTCTGCGCAGACGTGGGGGTGTCCACCGCCCGGACCTCGTCGAAGCCCGCGCGCCGCAGGGCCTCGGACCAGCGCTGCTCGCTCAGGAGGCAGTGCTCGGGCCGCAGATCGCGGTCCTCGAAGTTGTCGAATCCCGGCTGGAGCCCGGGGAGCAGGTGCATCATGGGCAGGAAGCGGGTGTGCTCGATGAGCAGCAGCACGCCGCCGGGCCGCAGCAGCCGGCCGATGCGCAGGAGGGCCTCGTCCACGCGCCGGGCGACGTGCAGCACGCCCACGGCCACGACCAGATCGTGCCGACCCAGCGCGAGGCCCTGGGCCTCGGGGTCGCCGTCCACGTCCAGCAGGGCGGTGCGCAGGCCAGGGAAGGGGAAGACGTCCCGGGCGCGCTCCAGGAAGGCGCGGCTGACGTCGGTGAACAGGAAGCGGGCGCCCTCGGGCAGCGCGGGCAGGATGTGGCGGGTCGCCGAGCCGACGCCCGCGCCGATCTCCAGGACGGAGCTCGGGCGCAGCGCGGCCACCAGGGAGGCCGCGACCTTGCTGGCCTCGTCGAAGCCGAGCGCGTAGAGCTGCTCAGCGCTGGCGAAGTCTCCGCCTTGGAAGAAGAGCTCCAGCGAGCTCATGGTCCCGCGCAGCAGCTTCGGCAGCACCTCGCCGTAGGGCTCGACCAGGGCGCGCTCCCGCGGGCCGTCCAGGGGCGGCGGGGTCGGCTCCAGGGTCCGCAGGACGCGGATCGTGTCGCCCTCGCGCGCGATCCAGCCCCCGCGCTCCAGCGCGCCCAGCGCCCGCCGCGCCCAGGTCTGCAGGCTCGGGGTGATGGCGTCCAGCACCTGAGGGAGCGTGGCGGTGTCGCCCGGCGCGGAGAGCAGGCCCAGACGGGCGAAGCCGGAGGCCACCCAGAGCAGCGCGCGCTCGCCGAGGGCGTCCAGGGTCTGCCCGACCTCCTCGGGGTCCAGATCGGCGTGGGAGGCGGCCTCTGCGGCGGCGTCGAGGGCCTGCCTCCAGCGGGGGAGGGCCTCGGAGGGCTCGGCGGGGAGGGGGCGGGCGACCACCCAGGCGACGAGGCGACGGCGGTCGACAGCCCCGGCGACGGCGGCGGCGACGCCGGGGTGCTGGAGGAGGGTGGCCTCGATCTCGCCGAGCTCGACGCGGTGTCCGCGGATCTTGACCTGGTGGTCCTTGCGGCCGAGGAACTCGAGGCTGCCGTCGGGGAAGGCGCGGCCGAGGTCTCCGGTGCGGTAGAGGCGCTCTC
>CAZTOW010000109.1:0-7803 GCA_964615375.1 uncultured Enterobacterales bacterium | reverse complement strand
TAATGCGGCGTCACCGCTATCCCCGTGTGCCCAGCGGGGACAGCGCACACCCAGAATCGGGCCATGCGAACGAACGCCGACTCTCGACGACTGCGCGTTTTTCTCGCCGAGCCACAGTGACTCGCAAACGCCGAAGATCTCGCAGGTCTCGTCCCCCGTGCGCGCCGGTGCGCACTTGATCTCGGCGCGCGGGCCTGCAATCGTAGGGGCACCCAACCGCGAGGTAAACATGGCCGCCGAGGCGTTCCATTTCACGGGGCTCGAATCCGTGCGTCTACAGATGTTGGAGAAGCTCTCCGACCTCAGCTACATGGCGATCTTCGACCGCACCGACCGGCGCCAGGAAGACAGCCTGGGGCGCTTCGATCTCGACGAGGACGCCGTGCGGCTCTACCTGGCCGCCCAGCGCGCCGCCGGCCGGGGCGAGGAGGCGACGCCCGACGATCTCGTCGCCGTCGGCGCGTTGACCCGGCGCGACCGCATCGAGGCCGCCGTGCGCTGGCTCACGCAGCTCGTGTCCGACAACATGGGCGACTTCCCCGTGCGCCGCTTCCGGGTGCGAATGCAGGGCCTCAAGGGGGTGAAGGCCCACAACACCGTCATGGTGACCTGCACGAACCGGGAGGCCGTCCGCAACCACCGCGAGTCCAACCAGATCCCCATGCCCTCGGCGCGTCTGTCCGAGATCGCCCCCACCCAGACCGTGGCAGAGGCGCGGGCAGTGTCCGAGCTGTACGCCCGCTGGGCCGAGATCATGCTCGGCACCATGGCGCAGGTCCAGCGCGTCAACTCGGCGTCCATCGAGCAGCTCGGCGAGCAGCTCGCCGACAGCCGCGAGCAGGTAGACCAGCTCGTCGCCGCGATCCTGGAGCGCAACGTCGCCGAGGTGAAGCAGGAGGCCGTGCGCGTCCACGATGCGAAGGAGGCCGACACGCGCACGGCGCTGGCGCGGGACGCGCTGAAGCAGCTCGGCGACGCGACGCGGACCTTCTTCACCGCGAAGGGCATGCCGCCCGAGATGGCGGACCTCTTCCAGAAGATCGGCCAGAGCCCCGAGCTGATGAGCGCGCTCAACGACCCCAAGGTCCGCGAGCTGATGAACAACCCGGAGAACCTGAAGGATCTCTCCAACATGCTGCTGGCCGCCGGCCAGCACGCCACCCCTAAGAGCTGACCCCAACCCGCCGCGACCGCGGCCGAGGAGCCGACCATGCCCGAGACCGACAAGCCCGCCCGCCCCAAGCCCCCCGCCTGGATGGAGAAGGCCAACCTCTTCTACGGGTCCGCCTTCGACCTCTCCGACAAGGATGCGCTCGCCAGCGCGATCCGCGACTTCGCCGAGCTGAGCGATGCTGAGCAGCGCTTCATGCTCGCGCACCTGCTCTACCTGAACCTCCAGGCCCAGGCGTCCCAGGTGCGCCTGCTCCGCGACCAGCGCGACACGCTCGACGAGCTGTCCGCTGACGTGGGCGAGGGGCTGGACCTGCTCGCCGAAGACCAGGTCGAGGAGGAGGGCGGCGGCGAGCCCGGCGAGGAGGCCGAGGAGCCCGAGGCCGGCGAGCCCGAGGCCGCCCCGCCTGCCGCGCAGGCCGCGCCCGCTGCGCAGGCCCAGCCGTAGCTGTTCAACCCGCCGGGGGCTGGCCGACGCCAGCTCCCAGCCTTCGTGTAGGAGCGCCCCCCATGACCGCCGCCCACCCCGCCCGCGCGCAGGCCGACGATCTGCGCTTCAACCTCCTGCTCCCGGTCACCCGCGTCGGCTTCGGCGTGTTCAGCTTCGACCCGCTGGAGAAGCTCATCGGCTGCTCGGTCGAGTCCATCCTGGCTTCGCTCATGACCGGCCCGAAGCAGCTCCGGCCGGCGCCGGGCAGCGCGGGCGTCGAGGTCTACCCCCTGCGACTGCCCAGGGGCGAGGGCGCGCTGATCCCGCTCAAGCACCTGGGCGAGCTGGGCTTCAAGAACGAGGCTGGTCTGCTGCGGATCACGGTGCCGGTCCAGGCCGGGCGCTGGCTGGCCGAGCGGCTGGGCGATGCGCTGGTGCGAGGGCCGGAGGATGGCTGGAGCGTGGACCGGCAGGGGAGGGTCCAGCATGTGTGGACCAGGCTGAAGCCGGGGATGCGGGCGGGGTATCCGGTGAGCGGGTTTGGGGAGGTGGGGGTGGAGGTGGGGTAGACACGTTTGAGGAACCAGTAGGCGATTTATGCGCCGGGGTCCTCTGATTTGGCCTCCACAGCAAGCAAAGGCAGATGTTCGAGGACTCGTCTGGCGACAGCGCGTGGATTCGACCACAGCTCTTCCTCAGAGACAGCTTCGACGGCAATCGGCACAGAAGGGTTTGCTGTCTCCGACAACGAGATTGCACTATCGAATGCTACATGGGTCCGCATGAATGCATCGGCCATGGTTCTCGTTGGGACCACCCAAAGGGCCAGACCTCTGAGCACACCTACGTTAGATCTCCCCAGCGCTCGCAGGTACTTTGCTACCTGTGCAATGCTGGAATGCACTCGTTCCGGGGATGGTTGGCTCGCCTTAACCTCCACCACCAGTGTACTTCGGGTGCCCACAATGCGGCTAAGGACCAGATCTGGGCGCAGCGGTTGGAGTCCCGCTCCTTCATGCAAGGCTAAGAGTGGTTCGCGCTGTAGAATGAGGTCACCCAATTCGTCGAGTAACGCACCTTCCAGTACTGACAGTAGTACTGATTCTGTCATCGCCGGTGAGTGCCGTAGGGCTTCGATTGCTTGTAGCAATTCTCGCCCCAGCACAATTGCGTCGCGTAAGGTCTCCTGCTCTAGATTTTGGCCGTGTACTACATGGTTTCGTATATTCCAGAACCGTTGGAGAGTTGGCGGCAGGGAAACAGGCATCCGGTAGTTTTCGGCCAGCGCCGATATGAGTTGTCTGTACGACATCACCTTGGACTGCTCGCCTGGAACGCCAACTTGGCTCACTAGTCTCCGCATAGACGCTTCGATTTCGGCGGACAACAGTACGATAGCGGCGACAGGTGATTCACTGGCAATTCGACTGATGCGGTCCTCCTCGACTTTGGTTGAGGCTGAGTCTGCTTGAGCCCTGAGAGGGGTGGGCGTACTCTTACGAGTTGCGTCGACTTGCTCTTCGCCGGGTTGGGCGGGGGCTTGTGTGTGTGCGGTTTCTGTGGTTGTTGGTAGTGCTGAGCTTGCTTCTTGCTTGGGGCTGCCTTCAACAACAGGTTGGCCCTCGGCTGCAATCTGGCGAACCTCTTCCTGCACCCTTTGTACTCCGTCTTCAAGTTGCCTTACGTCGTCGCGCATCTCGATTTCATTCCCTAAGAGGCTCCACTTCTTGCTCTTTTCAATGAGTGAGCCCAGCTCTCGGCGAAAGAGCATGAGGAAGCCCATCGCCACCAGCGGCCACATGCAGCCCACGGCGGCTCCTGCCACTCCGGCAAGGGCAGTAACGAGAGCCGCAAGGGCCTCAAGCCACTCGGGGGTACTGAAGAGGTTCAGGATCTCGGTCACGATGGCGCGACGCTCCTATGTGGAGCGTCGATCTATCCATCTGGTGCGGGTTGCGCCAAGGCTGTTCCTCGGCTTCATTGGAGGCCGAGGAACAGCAATCTCACGCGCCGCCCACCATCGCCTCAGCCTGCCGGCACAGCACCTCCAGCGAGCCGGTGTCCAGGTGCGGCAGGCGCTCCACGAGCTGCCCGAGCAGCGTCCTTCGCCGCGTGTACCCGCGCGCGCGGACGCGAGCGCCGACGACGTAGGGCGCACGGGTCGCGCTGGCGCTGGGGCGCCGGAGCGTTCGTCCGAGCGGGTCTTCCGCGTCCATCGGCAGCGGGAAGGCCAGCCGCCAGAGGCGCAGGGCCTCGTCGACCACCAGCGCGCTCATCTGCTGCCAGATCTCGAAGGCGCGGCGCTCGTCCGGGGCGATGACCCAGACCAGGCCGCTCTCCTTCTGGCGCGCCAGCTCAGCCGCCGCCCGCGCCTCGGGGTCAGCGACGCGGGGATCGATCTCGTGGGTGTAGAAGTGCAGCAGGTGATCGCGGAGGATCTCCTCGGCCTGCGCCGCGTCGCGGCCCAGCGCCATGGGCGGGTTGAGGGTGGTCAGCCAGGCGCACCACAAGAACGCGGTGCTGTCCGGGGGCTGGGGTGGTGATGTACACTCTTCGTAGCGGAGGATGGTTTCTTTCACCGGGTCATCCTTCGTAGGGTGGGTCGGAGCGCCAACTCCGGCCCGCCCGCCTCGGTCCCCTCAGAGGACCGCCGCCGAGGGGGACTGCCCGGCGACGGGGAGCGGCCGACCTCGACCGCGCCATGATCAGGGGGATACTTGACATAACTGCAAATCTGCCGGGACCTTGAGAACCGGAATCCCCGTGCCCCTGGTCGGGGAATCCGGACAAACGCCGATAGTCAGACGACATGTGATCTTCGTCGTCGCCCAGGCGCTCCCGACGCAGCAGCGGCGCGCGGCGCGCCGGACCTCCGCGAGCCTGCCCAGCGTGGACGTGCAAGCCCCAGGATCGCCCATGCGGACAGATTCTGGCCTTTCTGTCCAGCGAGGTCTCCCCTGATCGCTCGCGCTGGTGCTATCGTGGGGATGGTCGTCGCTCGCCCATGAGCCCCGAACAACGACCACTTCGACCATTCCGAGCTTTCACCCTCATAGGTGAGCCAATGTCCAGGAGCCCACGGCGACCCCGAGGCGAAGAGTCCCTCATGCTCGGCGAGAGCCCTGCCTTTCTCGCCGCCATCGACGCCGCGTTGCGCGTCGCGTCCTTCGCGGCCCATGTGCTCATCACGGGCGAGACCGGCACCGGCAAGGGGCTCCTGGCCCAGCTCATTCACGCGAACAGCGGGCGAACGGGCAAGCTGGTCCGGGTCCACTGTCCGAACCTGCACGAGAGCCTGGCCGAGAGCCAGCTCTTTGGGCACGTCCGAGGCGCCTTCACGGGCGCCGGCCGCAACCACGACGGGTTCGTCCGCCAGGCCCACCGCGGCACCCTCTTCCTCGACGAGATCGGCGATCTGCCGCTCGGCGTCCAGGCCATGCTGCTGACCGCGCTTCAGGACGGCGTGGTGCGCCGCATCGGCGACACCCAGGAGGCCCGCGTGGACGTGCGCAGCGTCTGCGCCACCCACTGCGATCTGGAGCGCATGACCGCCGCGGGCCGCTTCCGCGAGGACCTGTTCACCCGGGCCGTGCGCTACCGCATCGTCATGCCGCCTCTGCGCGAGCGCGGGCGCGACGCCACCCTGCTCGCGCGCCACTTCCTCGCGCACCACCCCTCGCTGGCCGGCGTCGAGCGCCCCCGGCTCAAGCGCTGCGCCGAGCGCGTGCTGCAGTCCTACCTCTGGCCGGGCAACGTGCGCGAGCTGGAGAGCGTGCTCACCCAGGCGGCCATCGATGCCCAGGGGCGGCCGATCTCTGGCAACAGCCTGGAGGCCGCCATGCGCGCCGTCGGCATCCGGCGCGAGCTGCGCCTGGTCCCCGCGCCGCCGCCCCCGAGCGCGAGCGCCCCCCGCACGCTGCCCGAGTCGAAGCCCGCGCCGCCCAGGCCGCGCCGCCGAGGGGCGCCAACCGACGCCGAGCTGCTGGAGACGGCGAAGCTGGTCCACCCGCTGGGGCCGGCGGCCTACTGCCTGGCGCGGGACCGGGGGCGGATCCAACGCGCCGAGCTGGTCGCGGCGGTCGAGACCTCGGAGCGGACGGCGGATCGGCTGCTGGCCGGGCTGGTGGAGGCCGGCGTGCTGGAGCATGACGGGGGCGCAGGGAAGGCTGGCGGGTACAGGGTTGTCAACTTCAGATCGATGAGCCGAGTGAAAAAGGAGGCGTGACGAGCAGCTCCTACGTGATACATTAGTCGGCCGGAGGGTCAGGTGATTCAGATTCGGCCTCGCGTAGGGATGTATGGTGCCTTTGCCCGACTCAATTACAAGCCCTGGTACGCGCTCTCCGAGTTCATCGACAACGCACTGCAGAGCTACCTCAGTAACCGCGAAGCGCTAAGGGCATCAGGGGATCGACGCGGGTGCCTTGAGGTGCGAATAGATGTTGACGGGGATCGTCTCGTGATCACGGACACAGCCGCAGGAATCGCCTCGGACGATATTGCCCGAGCATTCATCCCAGCGGAGCGCCCACCCGACACAGCAGGGCTGTCTGAGTTTGGCATTGGAATGAAGGCTGCCGCATCCTGGTTTGCTTCTCGCTGGATGGTCCGAACAAGTGCACTTGGAGAGCCTATAGAGCGTACCGTTCGATTCGACGTCCCGGCAATTATCAAGAATAATATTGAAGAGATCGACGTCGAGGAGGTCGCCACAAGTGCAAGCGCGCACTACACAACAATTGTTCTGGAAGACTTAAACCAACGCATGGTTGGTAGCACGGTCAGCAAAGTCAAGACCTATCTCGGCGGTATATATAGACATTTTATCAGAGCAGGGCAACTACGGCTGCTGTACCGCGGCGAGCCCGTTGAATATGTCCAGCCAGAGGTTCTATTAGCCGCTCGGCAGGGCGATGATGAGGCGAATGTAGTAGAGTGGTACAGGACCTTTGATCTTCAACTCGATGAGCAGCATCGCGTCCATGGGTGGGCGGCGCTTCGCTCGAAGGCAAGTACGACAGACGCAGGGTTCGCAGTTTTTCGTCGTCAGCGGCTGGTAATGGGAGGCTACGACTCCCCCTATCGACCAGAAGAGATCTTCAAGAAGCCCAATAGCTTTACCTATCAGCGGCTATTTGGCGAGATCAATGTCGAAGGCTTCCAGGTAAGTCACACGAAGGATGGGCTCCACTGGGACCAGTGGGAGCCTGATATACTAGCCTGGCTGAAAACTGAGCTGGATACGGAACCATTGCCACTCCTCTGGCAGGCTGAGGCGTTTCGTGCACGGGCAACCCGCACAACTGTAACGCATGGCTGGGGCGAGTCGGCGGTGATGAGTGCCACTGCGGCGATTGCGGCTCACGCGCCTACCGTTGTTGACGAACAGCTCGATGCTGAGCCCACGGCTGAGCAACCACTCTCAGCGTTGCCAGTGGCAGAGCAGGTTACAGCAGCGAACAGCCTAATCCTTGAACTCGACCACAACCAAAGGCGGTGGAAAATCCGGTTAGAGCTGGCGCGCGATCCTGCAATGGAGGACTGGTATAGCTACTCACGATCTGATGATGCCTCGCAAAGAGGCGTGCAAGAGATTCAAATTCGACTAAACCTCTCCCATCCCTTTAGCGAACAGTTCATTCTCGGTCGTGAGGATGAACTGGATCCCATGCTTCGCCTATCGGCCGGACTCGCCATCGCGGAGATAACGGCAGTAGAGGCTGGTGTTCGCGCAGCCCCTACCATTCGGCGCAACTTCAACCAACTACTTCGCCAGGCGCTCTGGCATCCAAGGTGAGAGGAATCAATGGCTCAGCAGACAACCTTCACCATCGTTCCCAAGAGCACCAACCTTCCTGGAAGTTGGAATCCGGTTGTCGGCGACCACACTCAGCAGTTGGAGCAACACCTGAGACAGGCAAAGGTCGTCGTAGAACATGAGGAGTTTCGCCGCGTGCGTGAGGAGGCGCGCCGGATACTGGCGCAGTGCCTACCTCCTGGACAGGAATCCGCGTCTCGAACTGGGTTGGTCGTAGGTTATGTTCAGAGCGGAAAGACAGTTTCGATGACGGCAGTCGCAACACTCGCCCGGGACAATGGCATTCGCCTACTCATCGCATTCTCAGGTACCACCAAGAACCTCTTCAATGAGCTCTATCGGCATTGAATGCCGATAGAGCCGTTCAGGAACCGCTGAACAGCCC
>CAZTOW010000108.1:0-8488 GCA_964615375.1 uncultured Enterobacterales bacterium | reverse complement strand
GTGGATGAGCGCCGGGTTCTCTCAACCTATGCGTCTACGTACATTCTGGGTTAGCCCCCAGCGCATCAAGCACGGCGGTCGAGGCCGCCGCCCCCCCACGATGGCGTGCATACTCCCGTACGACCCGGTGGAGGAACGGCGTCCCCGCCGCGTCGAGCTGCACGAGCCCCAGCCCAATGAGCCGCTCAAGTGCCGCGACATCGACCTCGTCGGGGACTGGCCCTCCTGACAGCAACTTCGCCGCGTTGAAGAGCGCTTCGCGTGGAATCGGCGCCGCCGCGAACCAGCCCCCGACCCACAGCATCCGCCGGGCGTGGGCATCCACCTCGTCGCCCTCGCCGAGCAGGTCCACGCTCGCATCGAACAGTCGCCGGAGGCTGGAGTCCTTGCGCAGCAGCCTCGGGGTACCCTTCTCGTCGAAGAACGGGAGGACGCCCTTCCTGCGGACCTCGGTGAGCAGGGCCGCCGGGGTGCGCACCCCCTTCGCGAGGATCTTTGCGGCCACCGCCAGCGCCAAGGTGAGGTGGTCGAGCTGCTGGCAGAGCTCCGCGGCGCCTTCGGGCGGCTTCCGCGCAGCTTTAGAGCTGCCGAGGAGCAGCTCCAGCGCCTGCGCGGGCGGGAGGCGCTCGACGTCGATGCGGGTGACCCCGTCGAGGTCGGTGAGCCGCGTTGTGACCAGCACGCGGACCCGGGGGCTCACGGGGACCAGGTCGGGCCAGCTCTCCAGATGGTCGACGTTGTCGAAGACCACCAGCACGCCGCCCGTGGACCGCTCCAGCGCCTGCCGCACGGCGACCAGACGCGGGGGCACCTCGGCGGGCAGCCCCTCCAGGCGCAGCGGGTCATCGGCGAGCTTCGCGAACGCGGACGAGGCGTCCTGCCCCTCCGCGTTCACCCAGCAGAGGATCTGGTAGTCGTCGAGGTGCCGGTGCGCGTACTCGCAGGCCAGCGTCGTCTTCCCGACGCCCCCGAGGCCGGTGAGCCCCCCGGGCTTCGCTGCACGCTGGTCGAGGGCGACCTGGGCGCCGCCGAGGAGGAGGGTGTGGATCTCGGCGAGCTCAGCCTCGCGGCCGACGAAGCGCTCAGGGCGAGGGGGGAGGTTGGCTTTGCGGGGCTCGGGGCGGGGTGTCGCCGGGTGGACGTTGAAGGTGTGCTGGCCATCGCGAATGATGAACTGCTGGTCGACGGGGCCGTAGTTAACCACCCCCGGTCCAGCGCCCTCCTGGTCCCTCGGATCACCCACGGCCTTTCCCCAGGTTGAAGACGTGGGCGCCGCCCTGGATGTTGAACTGCTCGCCGACGGGGCCATGGTTGTGCACGACCTGCGAGCCAGCAGCTGGCGGGGCCGCAGGAGCCCTCGCCGGCGCGCCAGAAGCAGCACGCGCGGGGCCCTCGGACCCAGGCGCAGCCGCCCACACCTCCTGCACGGCCTGGATCGGCGCCCTCTTCTTCGGCCGTTCCCCGATCAGGGCAGAGAAGAACGCCTCGTCGATCTCGCCCCGTCGGCTCAGCGCCCGTACCGCCTCCGACACCAGCAAGTCGGTGGTGGCCACCTTCCCGACGAGTGCCGCCTCCAGCTTCTCGCCCCCATCGAGCCGGCGCAGGAACACGCGGAACTCGTCGGCATCAAAGAGTTCATGTAGCAGCCGCTCCAGCGACCTCTCAGGGTTTTCAGTTGCCAAGGCCCACCTCCAGCTTTCTCACGAGTTCATAGACTGGCTTCGAACGCCTTCACAACGTCGCCGTCCTCATCCTTGACTGTGAATCGAAGCTGCGCGGGAGGATACCCTTTGTCCAACCAGATCGGGCCCGCGAAGGTGCCGTTCTGGTGGACGGGCGCTCGCGAGAACTGGGGCCACCACTCGTTTGTATACACCTCCAGAGCCACAGTGAATCCGGCGCTGGTGGGCATCAGCAGCCCGCGAATCTCATACTCGAACGACCCTTCGATGCGGCCGGGGCGGAGGGGAGCATCGAGCCACCTACCAATCAACTTCCAGTCTGGGCGACCGCCAATTGTGCTGAGGCCCTCCGGCCGCATTATCTGAAGGTGCATGTCGCAGCCAAGGAAGTCAGGACCACCAGCTCTCCGATAACGTTTTCCACTTCGAGTTTCCTGGACGGACATCTGGTTCTCCTCGGTCTCGGGTAGTCCTGCTGAGGCCACATACTGTGTAGCCAGCGGCGGCAATCGTGACGCGGTCGGCATCGCCCGCACCTTCCCGAGCGGCGGGGGCACGACCGCAGGCTGCCCCGTCAGGTGCCGGTAGAGGTCGTCGTACCCAGCCGGCACCCGGTAGTGGGTATACGCCTTCAGCGCGAGCGGGATGTGCGCGTCGGTGCCACCGTCGAGCAGGACGGGGATCAGCTTCCCGTTGAAGGTGTTCGCGTCGTAGAGCACCTGGGTCGCCAGCAGGCCCTCCCAGGTGGCGCCCTTGCACTTGCCTGCGTCCTCGCGGCCCTCGAAGCGCCGCTGGTAGGTCTCGGTGCAGACCAGGAGGATGTACCTCGCCTTCTCCACCTGCTCCTGCATCCAGCGGGGCCAGCCCTGAGACGGGTTCGGCTCGTAGCGGTCGAGCCAAGCGTCGATGCCGTTGGCACGGAGGCGGTTGGCGAGGTCGAGGACGGCCTGCTCGTGGGTGGGGGAGTCATGGGAGTAGCTGATGAAGACGCCCGCAGCGCTCACTGCAGCCCCAGCGGCGCTCTCACGGTGCTGCGCGGAAGGGTGAGCCTCTCCTACAGTCCAAGCCGCCTCAAGTCCATCCAAAGAGGGCCGAAGCTCAAACCAGTCTGCGGCAGGCTCGAATCCGACAGTCGAAAGCTGCACCGGGTCAGCAATCTTCCCCTCGTGAACCGCAACAATGGGCCTTCTACCATTACAAGGGAGAATCCAGCCCTGAAGATTGGCCTTCCTTGGATCAGCAGGCATCCAGATGAGAAGCTGATACCACTCCTCACCACCTTCGTAGGTGACATGAACCGCCGCCGCCCACCAACGGGTCTGCCGCGGGAGGCAGAAAGGGTGAACACCGTTGAGCAGGACAACATGAGGGCTCTGGCTCTTTGATGGGATCGAAGCCGTTGATGCGCCCTGACCGGTCAACATCACCGAGAGTAAAGCCGATTGCGGCTGGTTGGCCCTCGAGCGAATGTCGATGTCGAGCCCTCGCCCTTGAGCCTCTCCCGGCGTCATGAGCTTGCCAGCCGGGTTGTCACTGTGTCCGACAACCGCGACGCTGACGTTGTTCAGCTTCATGGGGCGGATATTCCACAACAAGAAGCGGAAGTTGATCGAGTTGTGATCCCCGAGGTGTACCGCCTCGCGCTCAAGTTCGATCGAGAGGCAAGGCTCCCCTCCTCTGGCCGTGGGCGGCTGGCTGTTAGCAACGGGAGCGCTCTGACCTACCCCTTCAGCGTGCCGTATCTCTTGGCCCGTCGTCGTCCCCTTCCTTGCAGCGCGCCAGACTTGCGCTACTTCCTGCACTCGCCCTGCTTTCTTCGGCCGCTCCTCGATCAGGGCAGAGAAGAACGCCTCGTCGATCTCGCCCTGTCGGTTGAGCGCGTGGACCGCCTCGGAGAACAGCGTCTCGTCGGAGGTCGCCTTTCCAGCCAGCGACCTCACCAGCCGGTCTCCGCCCTCCAGCCCGCGGAGAAAGGTGCGGAACTCATCGGCATCGAACAGCTCGAGCAGCAGCCTCTCCAGCGCCTTCTCAGGGGTCTCCGTCAAGCTCAACCTCCACCGCGCCAGCCCCGGCCAGCGCGCGACACCCTGACTCTATAATTTGCGTTGCGCCATGCGGGTGTGATCCCCAGCACGCCCGGCGATGGCACATCTCCAAGACCGACGTAGATATCAGAGATCGCAGCGCTGTCGTCGGCCCTCCAGGTCCCGCGGATCGCTCGGAGCGCCGCCATTCCCTCGCGCCGTCGTCCAGGCCCACTTCGCCCCACCGGGGGCGCGACGCTGGGGCCCGTGGCTGCAGCCGGGGTGAGGGCCGTCGCCGAGGAGCGGCGCGCCCTGGCGCCCACCGTGCGCCCGCACGCGGGTGTCGCGCCCTGCCCGGAATGCGAGGGGCCGGCGCTGGTCCGCGTCGAGCGCGATCGGATCATCGGGGCGTGTACGTGCTGCTGGTGGGCGGAGGTGATGGGGCGGTGGCCTCGGCGTGTTGGGGACCTGCGGCGTCCCGGGTCGAGGACCGCCTCCTCGTGATTCAAGGATGCAGTACTCTCCTGTGCGCGCAAGGTACCATTGTCACCACAAGTACCGCGACCGAGGGTGACCAACCGGAGAACGCCGCGACAACCACACTCCGAGGCCGGGGACCGGGCATCCAGCAGTCGTAGCGTTCGCCATTGGGGTCTTGAAAGGTGATTAGCCCTCCGACGCAGGAGGTTTCGCGAACGTGAAGGGTGAAGCGCGGGAGGGGGCCAGTTGGCGGCATTCCTGGCAGGGCCTGGCCTATGTCTCGCTCTGCATCGGGCCACAGCGGACGCGTGCGGCCCAACAGCCGGAGGAGCAGGTCCCGGTCGACGAGTCCACGCCGCTGCAGTGCGCCTGCGGCGTAGAGGGCGCACTCCTCCGGGTCGTCCCCCGCGGGAAGGCCGTCGGGGATGTCCGCGTACTCGTCCAGTTGGGCAAAGTGGGCGCGGAGGACAGCAGCGCTGTGGAAGGCCGCAAGCAGCAGCCTCGCCAGTGTGACCTGACCCAGTGGCCGAAGGCTCACCCGACCTCGCCGAGGTCCGTGTTCGAGGGCTGGGCTTTGCCGCCGGCTGGCTTCATCGCCAAGTCTCCCATCCCAGTGACGCCGCCGGCTGGCTTCATCGCCAAGTCTCCCATCCCAGTGACGCCCCCCGCGGGCTTCATCGCCCCCCCCCCCTCCAGAGCGGTCCTAGGTGCCCCCCCCTCGGTGGACGGAC
Source organism: uncultured Enterobacterales bacterium (assembly GCA_964615375.1). Classification (GTDB taxonomy): domain Bacteria; phylum Myxococcota_A; class UBA796; order UBA796; family CAZKWG01; genus CAZKWG01. Next base: position 3,571 of record CAZTOW010000108.1, on the reverse strand, counting down.
CGGGGACGCGCGACACCTCGATCACGCCGAGCCCCGACAGCGTGAGCGCGGCCAGCATCGCGAAGGTGCGGAGCGCCGCACCAATGGTGGGCGAGCTGAAGGAATTAGGGCGAATGGGGTTCATGGGAGCGACCTCGATGGACTGAGAGAGGGCCTGAAAGGCACGGGAGAACGACGGAGTACCACGGAACCAGGAAAGATCGGGGTCCTCCAGCAGCGCCATACCGATCTCGCTGCCAGGATCCCGCGCAGAGGGATAGTAGCCGGCGAGCTCCTCGGCGCGCTGAGATACGCGCTGCGCATCTTCGGCCTTGGAGGCTGTGACTACCCGCTGGAAGAGACTCGGGAGGTGGCCGGGGCTCACCTCCAGAGCACGATCCAGCAACGCTTCCGCGTCCTCCAGGCGACCCGCGCGGGCGGCGAGTATGCTCTGGTTTGTGAGGACATCAGCAAGCACGGAGGCTGGGGCAGCACTCTCTGCGGCCTTGAAGCAGGCCTCCGCAGCCGCGCGCGTCCCACGGTAGAGGTTCGCGACGCCGACCATGTTGGTGACGCGCGCGAAGTCCTCTCGGGGGAGCGAGTCCCAAGGAAGGAACGTCGCGAGGTCGAGGATCGGCTGCCAATTGTGTTGTACGAAGTACCGCCGGATCATGGCGTAGATCTGGCCGGAGGACGGGCTCTGTGCGGTGAGGAAGGGCTTGTGAAGGCGGTCATCGAGACGCTGCGTGGCGTGGATTGCGTCGAGGACTGCCTCCTGGACGGCCTGAGGGAACGACTGCAGCAGGTCGACCAAGGGACTCACGGAGCCCAGGCCTTGGGGCGACGTCGCTGCCTCGTACGCGCGCTCCAGCGCGGCGAGCCGCTCCCAGGCTAGGTCACCCAATGGCGGCTCTGACCCTTCCTCCCAGCGCTTAATGGTCTTGGCGGTCCTGTGAAACATGCTGCAGATGGCCTCGCGGCTGATTTTCAGCCTGCGGCGGAGCGTTTTCAGACGGGAGCTAAAGGACTCTTGATTCATCTTCAGTCCTCCCTTGGACGTGATGTCCATGTACATCTGAGAACCTGCTGGACATGCCCATCAAGCGCTATAGCCCCGCAAACGCGCCGGCCATGGTGCACTACCCATGAGATAGTCACGTCGTAGGCTCGGTTTAAGCACGCTGGGCTGATAGTGCGAATCTGAGCGTAATTCCAGCATGGTGTTCCAGCTCCCATGGATGGGAGTGCGGAGCACAGCGTTATCAGCAGGTGCGACGAACTCAGTAGCCCATCGATAGCCCCACATTCACCGGCGTCAACCGCTCTTCCCCTCCCACTGACGGTACCTCGGCTCTGCCAGCATTGCGAAGGCACCGTCGCGATTCGCCCAGCGCCAGCGGGTCGTCGTCCAGCGGGGCTCCAGCTCTGGGTCCGACAGACCACTCCAAGCCGGGGTCTACGACGGCATATGGCGGAATGCACCCGATCGAGCCATCCCCGTCAGCCGGCGTTGAAGGTACCTACGCTCGGGAGTATGGCTGCAGCGCGTAGCGCCCCCACATCCGCCAGCGGCGGCGCCAGATCGTGACCCGAACCAGCCCCGAGGACCGGAACGCCCATACCCGTCGTGGGCGCCAGGAATGGCGGTGCCAGCCGGGTCCTGGGTGGGGGCCTTCGTGGCGAAGCGACCCGTTGGGGCCTGCGGTGTAGGTGCCGAGCAGCCCGTCCCCGAGGGCGGCAAGCAGGTCGGCGGGCGCAGGGAACGGCGACAGACCTGTGGTTTAGCTGGATTTTCGGGCCAGGCCCCCCGCGGGGGGCCTGGGGGTGGGCGCCCGCGTCCCGCGGCGCGCTCCCGGGAGCGGCGTCAAGGATGGGCGGCGCTACGTCGGGACAGGCGAGGCGTCAGGCGGGAGGTGGGGCCGGGATGGGACACCAGCGCGCGCGCCTCGGTGGCGAACAGGCCGCGCTGGCGCGCCCGCCGGAGCGTGTTCTCGCCCACGCCCAGGAGCTCCGCGGCCTGGCGAGCGTGACGTAGCCGTCGGCTTTGGACTGGTGTACCGCGCTGGCGTTGCTGGCCCGGTGGTGGCCCTGGAGGTAGGTCGGGATGCCCTTCGTCAGGTGGACCGCAACCACCCGGATCGGCTGGCCGCACCCGTAGGCGCAGACATGGCGCCCCGAGCGGTTTTCCTCGGCGGCCCACGCGGCAGCGGTCTTCGGTGCGGTCTGCGTGGTGCCAGCGATGACCAGCCCGGGGGGCGCCACCGCGACGAGCTCGGGCAGGGGGTCTTCGTCCTCGTCGCCCGGGGTGAGCGCGCGCGGTCTGATCGCCAGCGCGACCTTCACCCGCCCGTCGGCCAGGATCTCGACCCGGAGCCCGTGCTCGATGGCGAGCGTGTGGAGCAGGGCCTGGAACTGCGCGGGGTCGCCCTGGAGATGGGGGCCGAGTGCGTCCACGAAGGCCGCCGGGCTTCCTGGCGCTCACGGAGCGCGTCGAGCCCTCTCCCCAGGTTCAGCAGCCGCTGGCACGCCAACGCGCTCGTCGGCAGGCGTGTACTGGTCCAGCGTGAACCTGACTGTGGATTGATGGGTCGATTGGAACGAGGGTCGAGGCGGGGCGCCCCTGGACCCTGGTGTGGGAAGATACCTCCGCCCTCGGCTTCGGCAAGGTCGCGCCACCCCCTCCGCGCGCGCGGAGCGCGCTTGTGCGGGGGACCCGGCGCTCTCTTGCCTTCGCCTCGGCCGTGAGGACGGCGCTGCCCACCAGGGTGCAGGGGGAGGAGGAGGGTCATGCGGCGGCCGGCTCCAGGGCCGCAGCACGGGCGGCCTGGCGGAGCTGGGCGCGGCGCGCGCGGGCGGCTTCGAGCTTGCGATCGCGCTCGGCCCAGATCTCGTCCTGGCGGCCGGCGAGGCGATCGGCGGGGGTGACGTAGCCGATGGCGGAGTGCAGGCGCCTGTGGTTGTACTCGTCGACGAAGGCGGCGACGATGCGTCGGGCCTCGTCGAGCGAGTCGGGGGGACGCAGGCGGATAGCGTCGCCCTTGAGCGTCTTGTGCCAGCGCTCGAGCTTGCCGTTAGACTGGGGATATCCCGGAGAGATGCGGACGTGGGTGAGGCCGGCGAGGCGGATGTACTTCTTGAAATCGAGCGCGATGAACTGAGGACCGTTGTCGGAGATGATCCTCGGCTTTGCGTCGGGGAACTTCTCGCGGGCACGTTGGAGGAGGAGCTCGACGTCCTGCTCGGTCATGGACTCCCGAATCTCCCAGTGGACGATGTAGCGGCTGGCGCCGTCGAGCACGGAGCAGAGGTAGTAGAAGGTGCCCGAGACGTTGATGTAGGCGATGTCGATGTGCCAGTGCTCATGGGGCTGCTCGGGCTGGAGGAAGCCGGTGCCCTTGCGGGAGGCGGTGCGGGTCCAGCGGTCGAGCAGGCCGGCGCTGTGCAGCACGCGGTAGACGCTGGCGGGGCTGCAGGCGACGACGTTGTCGTCGAGCATCATGAAGGTGAGACGCCGGTAGCCGTTGAGGGGATGGTCGCGGAAGTAGGCGATGATGGCGGCCTTCTCGTCGTCGGTGAGCCAGTTGTCTCGGGG
>CAZTOW010000107.1:0-8806 GCA_964615375.1 uncultured Enterobacterales bacterium | reverse complement strand
TGGATGAGCGCCGGGTTCTCTCAACCTATGCGTCTACGTACATTCTGGGTTAGAGGGTCGCCACCACCAGGGAGCGCCCATTCTCACACGGCTTCGCCTGACCCCCGAGACCATCGGCCCCGTCGCCCGGGGCCACCCCTGGGTCTACGCCGACGGGGTGGAGGGGGGCCAGCTGCCCGAGCCGGGGGCGCTGGTGATCCTGACGGACGCGCGCGACAAGCCGGTGGGCTTCGGGCTGGCCGACCGGGGGGACGTGGTGGTGCGCGTGCTGGGCCGCACGCCGGACACGCTGGAGCGCGTGCTGAGCCGGCGGATCGCGGAGGCCGACGCCGCCCGACCGGGCCTGCTGCCGCCGGAGACGGAGGCGTGGCGGGCCGTCAACGGCGAGGGCGACGGGCTGCCGGGGGTGGTGGTGGACCGCTACGGTCCGGTGGCGGTGCTGCGCCTGTACGCGGCCTGCTGGGAGCCTCACCTGCCCCTGCTGGTCCAGCACGTCGCGGCCCTGCCCGGGGTGCGCACGGTGCTGCGACGCCTGGGAGTGCGCCGCGTGGACGGCCGCGAGGGGGTGGAGCGCCTGCACGGGCCGGAGGTCGCCGAGCCGCTGGTGGTGCGGGAGTGCGGGCTGCGCTTCCTGGTGAGGCCGTCGGAGGGCCAGAAGACGGGCCTCTTCCTCGATCAGCGCGAGCACCGCCGCTGGATCCGCGAGCGGGCCGCGGGCCGGACGGTGCTGGATCTCTTCTCTTACGCCGGCTGCTTCTCGGTCTACGCCGCCGCGGGGGGCGCGCGCCGGGTCTGCGCGGTGGACGCCGCCGCCCCCGCGCTGGAGGACGCGCGCGAGAACTTCCGGCTGAACGGGCTCGACCCGAAGGGCCACGCCTTCGTGGTCGCCGACGCCTTCTCCTGGTCGCCCGAGGGCACGCAGGACCTCGTCATCTGCGACCCGCCCTCGCTGACGCACGGGCAGCGTTCGGACGCCGCCGCGCGCAACGCCTACCGCGATCTCGCCGCGCGCTGCGGACCCTGGGTGAGCCCGGGGGGGCTGCTGGCGAGCGCGAGCTGCACGGCGCGCCTGAGCTACGAGCGCTGGGAGCAGTCGGTCCGCGAGGGGCTGCGTCGCGCCGGACGCTGGTCCTGGCTGTGGCGCGCCGCGGAGCCGCCCGACCACCCCACGGCCCTCGATCACCCCGAGGGGCGCTACCTGAAGTTCGCCGTGCTGCGCAGGCTCACCTGAACAGCGCCTCGCTCGCCAGGGACGAGCACCAGCCGAGGCCGCTTGCAGGCACAGGATCCGGGTACGTGAGCAGCGGGGGCGGTCATCCTGGCCCGAGACGCGCTATGCTCCCCCCGTGTCTGAACCGACGTCCTATCCACAGCCCTTCGGCTCGTACGTGCTGCTCGAGCACCTCGGTCGAGGAGGCATGGCCGATGTGGAGCTCGCCCGCCGCGTGGTGGACGACGCCGGTTTCGTGCGCTTTCTCGTCATCAAGCGAATCCAGCCGAAGCACGCCGACAACACCTCCTTCGTCCGCATGTTCACCGACGAGGCCCGCATCAGCGCGGAGCTGCAGCAGGAGAACATCGCTCAGGTATACGACTTCGGGCAGGTCACGGATCAGTATTTCCTCGCGATGGAGTACGTGCCGGGGGTCAACCTGCGCCATGTCCAGCGCATCCTGGCCAGCCGCGGGCAGGTGCCGCCCTTCCGGGTGACCTTCCGGGTGCTGGCCGACGTGCTGTCCGCCCTTCAGTACGCCCACAACCGCGTGGACACCTACGGGCGGCCCATGCGCCTGGTCCACCGCGACGTCAACCCGCGCAACATCATGCTGAGCGTGCGCGGCGAGGTGAAGCTCATCGACTTCGGGGTGGCGAAGGCCGACATCCGGGCGGAGCACACGGTCGGAAAGTCGATGAAGGGCAAGTTCGCCTACATGGCGCCCGAGCAGATCGAGGGCGGGACGCCGGTGGACGGGCGCACCGACCTCTTCGCGGTGGGCCTGGTCATGCACGAGCTGGTGGCCGGGCGCAGCCCCTTCGCCGGGATGAGCGAGGCCCAGATCGTCCACCAGACGGTGCTGGGGCCCGTGCCGCCGCTGAAGGTCCCGGGGCTCTACCCGGAGCCTGCGCTGCTGAAGAGCATCCACGACCGGGCGCTGGCCAAGAGCATGGAGGAGCGCTTCGCCGACGCCGCGGCCATGCGCGAGGAGATCGTGCGCGCGGCGAACGCGGTGGGCGGGCTGGCCAGCCGCGAGGAGATGGCCGAGTTCCTGCGCAAGGTCGCGCCCGAGGACGTCTCGCAGATCACGAACCGGCTGAAGGCCTACCGCGATCTCTCGCCCAGCCTCCCGCCCTCCGCCGCGCCGACGGACGCCCGGATCCCGGTCCCCGAGCCGCGTGAGCGCGCCGAGGCGACCATCGTGCCCGAGCGCACGCGCCCGACCGAGGAGCTCCCGGCGCCCGAGCCGGAGCCCACCCGCCCCCTGGCCTGGCTCGGGGTGCTGGCGCTCTCCATCCTGAGCGGGCTCGCGCTGGCGCTGGCCTTCGTGCTCCCGCCCCGCCCGACGACGCCGACGCCGACGCCCCTGGAGCAGCCGGCCAGCGCGGGCGCGAGCGGGGCCACGGAGACGACGCCCCCGGTCCAGCCTGAGGCCACGCCGCCCACCGAGGCCACGCCGCCCGTGGAGGGCGCTACCCCGCCGGTGGAGAGCCCCTCGCAGAGCGGCGGCACGCGCCCGCGGGAGCTGCGGGGCGCGACGCCGCCGACGCCGCCCGTGGAGTCCACCCCCTCGGAGGGCTCCAGCGCCGCGCCCGAGGTGGCCCAGACCGAGGGCTGGCTGAACGTGAGCTCACAGCCGAGCCGCGGGCTCTCGGTCTACGTGGACGGGAAGTGGGCAGGCGTGACGCCGCTCAAGGGCTTCCGCGTCCGCGTGGGCGAGCACGTCGTGGTCATCAAGGACGAGCGCAGCGGGCGCTCCTGGGAGCGAAAAGTGACCGTGACCGAAGGCAACGCCACGGTCGTCTCGACGGGGGTGTCGCCGTGATGCCGCTGCTGACGCTCTGGGTGGGCCTGGCCGCGGCCACGGAGGAGATCGCGATCTTCCAGAGCGACGAGCTGCCGGCCTATGAGGCGCCGGCCCGCGCGTTCGCCGAGGCCCTCGGCCGCCCCTGTCACGTCTACCGCATCCGCGGCGAGAAGGAGCGAGGGCTCTCCATCGCCGAGCACCTGCGCAAGGACCCGCCGCCGCTGGTCTTCGCGCTCGGCGCCAAGGCGGCCTGGGTGGCGGCCCAGGAGCTCCCCAACGTGCCCATGGTCTACGCGATGGTCTCGGACCCGACGCGCTACGGGCTGGCGGGCCCGAAGATCACGGGCGTGGCCATCAACCTCCCGATGGACGCCGTGATGGCGCAGGTGGAGGTGCTGCTGCCGGACGTCGGGACGATCGGCGTGATCGTGACGCCAGGGCAGGCCGAGACGCTGCTGCCGGCCGCGCGGACGGCGGCGGAGAAGGTGGGGCTGGAGGTCAAGGCGGAGGTGGTCTCGGACCCGAAGCAGCTCCGTCGCGCGCTCTCGCGCCTGCGCGAGGACGTCCAGGCGCTGTGGCTGGTGCCCGATCCCGAGCTGCTGACGCCGGCCAACTTCCGCACCATCCGCGACGCGGCGGTGCGCGCGCGCCTGCCCCTGCTGACCAGCTCGGAGACGCTGGTGCGGGCCGGGGCGCTGCTCAGCGTGACGCCCGACGCCGACGAGGTGGGGGCGCAGGCCGCGCGGCTGGCGGCGGAGATCCTGGACGCGCCGCCGGAGACGCCGATACCGGCGCCCGTGACGCCGGAGCGGCCCCGGGTCGTGCTCAACCTGGACACCCTCGACGCGCTGGAGCTCGCCCTGGACCCGGTGCAGCTCGACTTCGTGGACGAGACGATCGAGGCGGCCGAGGCGCGCTAGAAGCTGACCTCGAGCCCCACGACGACGCGCCGGCCCTCGCCCTCCAGCGTGTACGGGTTGCTGGAGACCAGGACGGTCTCGCTGGCCCCGGTCTCGTCGTAGACCAGCACCTCGTCCACGGCGTTGACCTCGTCGCGCGGCAGCGGGCGGGTGTAGCGGGTGCCCAGCAGGTTGCGCACGCTCAGGTCGGCGCGGACGCGCCCGTTGGCCAGGCCGTCCGCGGCGAAGGCGAGGTGCAGCAGGCCGTAGGCCTCCCCGTCCTCGGCGCCCGCGTCAGGGCTCCATGCGGCCTGGGGGCGCCGTCCGACCACATCCCCGAGCACAGAGACGCGGGCGTGGGAGACGGGCTTCCAGGTGAGGCGCCCGTGCCCGATCTGGGGAGGGAAGCCATAGGCGAGGTTGCCGGTCTCGCGATCGACGGCGTGGGTGTAGCCGTAGGAGGCCCAGAGCTGGAGGCGGGGCAGGTCCAGCCCGGCCTCGGACTCCAGGCCGACCAGGTCGCTGCCCTCGGTGTTCTCGTACCAGACGTCGCCCAGTTCGTCGTCGTAGCCCGAGACCTTCTCGATGGTGTCGCGCAGGCGCCCGGCGTACCCGTCCACGCGCAGGGTGAGCGGGCGCACGGGGTGGGCCTGGAGCTCGGCCTCCACCATGTCGATGACCTCGGGGCGCAGCGCGGGGTTGCTGGCGGTCGCGCTGTTGCCGCCCACGGGGTCCACGTCCACGTCCACCAGGACCTCGCGGGCGTTCGGCGAGCGGAAGGCCCGGCTGTAGCTGGTCTTCAGGCTGATCGCGCCGTCCGGGGCGAGCGTGAAGCCGAGCCGGGGGCTGAGCGCGGAGTGGTCCTCGGGCATGTCGCAGAGATCGGCCGCCTCCCGGCAGACGTAGCCGCGCTGGTCGACGCGGATCCCGCCGTAGAGCTCGAGCCACCAGGCGGGGGCCCACTGGTGCTGCCCGTAGAGGTAAATGTCGGTGAGCAGCGCGCGCGGGGCCACGAAGGAGCCCGACGCGGCGAGGCCCGTGGTGCCCTGGAAGCTGCGGTCCTCCACCTCCAGGAGGTGGTCGGCCGTCGCGCCCACGCCGAGGGCGGTGACGTGGTCCAGCCAGGGGCGGAGCTCGGTGCGCAGGGCGAGGCCGTAGCGGGCGGTGCGCTTCTCCGCCTCCACCATGCCGATGTCCCAGTCCTCCCCGCCGTCCTCCGGCGGCGAGATCCAGGCGTAGACCCCGGGATCATCGTGGAGCTGGGCGAAGGCCTCCGGGGTCAGCCGCGCCCAGGGCCCCACCCGCAGCTCCCAGCGCGCCGCCAGCATGTCGTCGCTGTAGCGGTAGGCGAAGGTGTCGGTGTCCGAGAGCAGCAGGTCGAGCGCGTCGTCCTGCTCGGAGATGAGCGGGTCGTGGCGGTACTCGACGTGGTCGTAGCGCACCGTGAGCCCGCGCAGCTCGAGCTGCATGCCAGCGCCCAGAGCCTCGCGCGGGGCGTCCCCGTTCACGTCGCGGGAGCCGTCGGGCAGCAGGTCGAGGCCGTCGCCGTCCGCGGCGAGGGCCCGGGCGTAGACGCGGACGCCGATGGGGTGCGTCTCGCCCACGCGGTCGCCGAAGACGGCGGTGACGCCCTGGCGCCCGAAGGAGCCGACCTCGGCGCGCACGAAGCCGCCCCGCAGGTCCCGCGCCGTGTAGGTCACGACGTTGATGACCGCGGCGAAGGCGTTGGTGCCGTAGTTCGCCGAGACCGGGCCGCGGATGACCTCCACCTGCCGCACGGTCTGGAGCGGGAGGTACTCGTCAATCCAGGCGTGGTTGTAGAGCCCGTCGTACCAGGGCACCCCGTCCACCAGGAGGAGCACCTTGCTGTTGTCCTCGGCGCTGACGCCGCGAACCCAGGCGAGCTTGCGCCCCTCCTCGGAGACCGCGATGTAGAAGCCGGGGATGGTGCCCAGCACATCGGCCAGCGAGCGGTAGCCCCGCTCGCGCATCTCCGCCGCCGTGACCACCGTGACCACCGAGCTCGCCCGCGCCACGGTCTGAGCGTAGCGGCTGGCCACGGTGACCACGCGCTCCTCCGCCCGCAGCAGCTCGCTCTCGTCCGGCTCGGTGAAGGGGTCGACCACGTCCGCGGCCCGCGCCGCCGGCCACGCCGCCGTCACCCACAGCACCAGACCTGCCCCGGCCGCGCGCTCCACCCGCACCCTCCGCGAGCGATCATCTACCACAGGAGGGGCCCTCGCACGCGGCAGGGTGAAGGGATCCGTTGACGCGCTCGCCGCGCCGTGGCACGTAGCTCAGCAAAGCCCGCGCTCGCTCCGGGGTCGCACCGGCCGCGAGCCATCACGGAACATCTCCATCTCATGATCATTCTTCCCACCATCGGGGAAACCACCTTTCGGGCCGCCCGGCGCGCCGCCATGGGGCTGCGCACCCGCGCGCTCCCGTGCCCGCGGCCGCGCCCAGGGGGCCCCTGGAGCATCTCTTGTCCAACGAGATCATCGTCAACAGCACAGGGAGGGAGACCCGGGTTGCGCTGATCGAGAACGGGCGGCTCACTGAGCTGCACGTAGACCGTGGCGACAACCGCGGTCACGTCGGGAACCTGTACCTCGGCAAGGTGGTGCGGGTCCTGCCCGGGATGCAGGCGGCCTTCGTCGACATCGGCCTCGAGCGCGCGGCCTTCCTCTACGCCGGCGACATCTACCCGGAATTCCTGGACAATCCAGAGTCCGAGATGGACGAGCCGGAGGACGTCGAGGAGCCGGCGACCGAGGAGCTCCCGCGCGCCACGCCGCGCATGGGGCACCCCCCGATTCAGGATCTGCTGCGCGAAGGCCAGGAGATCCTGGTTCAGGTGGCCAAGGACCCCATCGGGACCAAGGGCGCGCGCCTGACCACGCACATCACGCTGCCCGGCCGCTACATGGTCTTCATGCCGACGGTGGACCACGTCGGCATCTCGCGGCGCATCGAGCGCGAGAAGGAGCGCCGCAAGCTGCGCGACTTCGTCGAGAAGAACCGGCCGAAGGGCGCGGGCTTCATCGTGCGGACGGTCTGCGAGGGCAAGCCCACCAGCGCGCTGAAGATGGACATCGACTACCTGACCGGCACCTGGGAGAAGATCCAGAAGGCCAGCCGGGAGAGCCGGGCGCCGGCCCTGCTGCACGCCGACTACGGGCTGGTGCTGCGGGTGGTGCGCGACTCCTTCAACGACGACGTCGACCGCATGGTGCTGGACAACAAGGAGGTCTTCGACCGCGTCCAGCGCTTCATGGCCGACTTCATGCCGCACCTGCGCGAGAGGGTGCAGCTCTACAAGGGCGGCGAGCCGATCTTCGACACGTTTGGGATCGAGAGCGAGATCACCCGCAGCATGGGCCGCAAGGTCTGGCTCAAGAGCGGCGGCTACCTCATCATCGACCAGACCGAGGCGCTGACGGCCATCGACGTCAACTCGGGCAAGTTCGTGGGCACCTCCAGCCTGGAGGAGACCACGCTCGCCATCAACCTGGAGGCGGCGTCCGAGATCGTCCACCAGCTCCGGCTCCGCAACATCGGCGGCATCATCGTCCTCGACTTCATCGACATGGAGAAGGCGCCGAACCGCGAGAAGCTCTACCGGGCGCTGGAGGAGGAGCTCAAGAACGACCGGGCGCGGACCAACGCGCTCAAGATCAGCGAGCTCGGCCTCATCGAGATGACGCGCAAGCGGGTGCAGGAGGACCTGACCCGCTATCTCTCGGAGCCCTGCATCCACTGTGAGGGCCGCGGCCACACGCGCTCGCGGGCCACGGTGGTCTACGAGATCCTGCGGGAGATCCAGCGGGTGAGCCACCGGGCGACCAACTACCAGCGCCTCTTCGTGAACTGCCACCCGCTGGTGGCGGACATGCTGTACTCCGACGAGCTGAACAGCGTCGAAGAGGTGGAGCGGCGCCTGAACAAGCAGGTGGTGGTGCGCGCGCTGGGCCACTACCAGATGGAGAAGTTCGAGGTCTACGCGGGGTAGACAGCGCCGGCCCCGGCGCTATCCTGTGCCTATGGGCGCGCTGCTCCCGGCCCTGCTGCTGCTGCCCGCCCTGGCTCGGGGCGCGGCGCCGAGCATCCACCTGTACACGATGGGCGCGGGTGAGCACCCCTTCACCCGCTTCGGCCACGCCGCGATGTGCGTGCGCGGGGCTGAGGAGGACTGGGGGCGCTGCTACAACTACGGGACGACGGACTTCAGCACGCCCGTCCCGCTGAGCTGGGACTTCGTGCGCGGGCGGGCCCTGTTCTGGGTCTCCACCCAGGGTGAGGAGGCGATGGTCGCCAGCTACGAGCGGCAGGACCGCACGGTCTACCGGCAGGAGCTCCCGCTGGTGCCGGACGAGGCCCGCGCGCTGGCCGAGGCGCTGCTGCGCTCGACCGAGGAGGATCAGCGCTACTACCGCTACCATCACTTCCTGGACAACTGCACGACGCGGCTGCGGGACCTCATCGACCGGCACACCAGCGGAGCGCTCTCGCGGGAGCCGGGGCGGCCTGTGGACCCGAGCTACCGCGAGCAGGCTCGGCGAGGCTTCGCCGGAGACCTGCCCCTGCTGCTGGCCAGCGAGCTGGTGCTGGGGCGGGGCTCCGACCGGCCGATCAGCCGCTGGGAGGCCATGTTCCTGCCGGACGTGCTGCGGGAGGAGGTGGCGGCGCGGCTGGGGGCGAGGGCGGAGGTGGCCTACGCGCGGGCGGCGCCGCTGGGAGGTGGCTCGGAGGCGCTGGCGCGGGGCGCGATGCTGGGGCTGGGGCTGGGGCTGGCGGGGCTGGTGGCCGCGCTGCCGCGGGCGGGGCGGGCGGTGGCGGGGCTGGGGCTGGGAGGGCTCGCGGCGCTGCTCTGGGGGCTCGCCG
>CAZTOW010000106.1:0-8931 GCA_964615375.1 uncultured Enterobacterales bacterium | reverse complement strand
GTGGATGAGCGCCGGGTTCTCTCAACCTATGCGTCTACGTACATTCTGGGTTAGACCAGCAGCAACGCGATTCACACGAGGTCTCGCCGATGGACATCCCGGACTCCACACCGCCAAGGCCATTCATCTACCTTGACTGGAACACTGTCCAGCATCTCAGGAAGCAAGACGACCTTGGACCGCTGCTCATTGCCCTGCTCGATGCGCAAGAAAAAGGTGCTGCACTGCTACCGTATTCCGAGGGACATCTCATGGACGTCACGGCAGGATGGACTCGGCTATCCTCCATAAATCGAGCGGAACGCCTTCGCGACTTGACGTTTCTCAGCGGCCTTTCCTCCGAGTGGCTCTGGGGTATCAAGAAGGTTCATGGCGAGCACCAACATCTCCTTCGACCTGGGTCGTGCATCGAGGCTTGCCGCGGGCTGGGCTACATCGTTTCGTTAGGCCAGACTGAGGAAGACCTACCGACCACACCCTTGAGTCCCAGCTCCATCCCGGCGATGCATGCCGCCATCTCCGAATTGCGGGCCGCAGTCAGTGATGCACCAGCCGCCCAGCACCTGGTAGATGGCCTCATAGAACTCGTGACAGAGATGATCTCAGTGGGTCTCCCAGACACCTGCCAAGTGGGCAACAGGTACACTGCTGCGCTGTCACCAGTCGCGGACTCCACGCGAGAGACCTTCGCAACCCTTGACCATGTTTCACCCGACCAGGTCGTCGAACGAATCGATTCGACCATTCGGAATCTATCACCAAGTCAAAGTATTTCAACTTTAATCGAGATGGTAACTCCTCATCTTCTCTCCCATAATGCTGACCTGCACCCTGACGACATTGGCCCCATGCTCATTGGCATATTCGGCTACTACCGTGAACGTGCCTCCGATTTCCGCCGAGCCGCGCCGGGAATGTTTCCTGATCAGATTCACGGGCGGCACGCGCTCTCGTCAGCGATCTTCATCACGGGAGAACGACGCCTTCCAAGGAGATTGGCGGCATGGGCCGCCTTCACGGGGCGCGGGGCCTCACATAACACCTGGCCAGTAATCTTGGAGGTCCAGCCCTCCGACAAGGAAACTGTGCGCCATGCAGCCGAAACGGTGACCACCTACACAAAGAAGCACCCTGATGCCGCAATACGTGGCCTTCATAGGTCACCTCCCGTGTCGGACCTGAGCCCATCCCCCGAGCGTCCCAATCGAAGGACTCGCCGCAAGAAGCAGACAGGAGGTAGACGCAAGTAGGGTACACGTTCCTACTTCGCCGCCATCCCCTCCCCCCAGGCCGACGCGGCGCTGACGAGCCCCCAGAACGCCTTGATCTGCTGGCTCTTGCTCTTCATCCGAGCGATCCCCAGGATCTCCTTGTGCGTCACTGGCGGGCAGAGGGCCTCGGGCACGTCGAGCACGGCGACGATGGGCGGTGCGAGCTGGAGCAGGTACAGGAGCTGACTCACGCGCGACGGGCTGACGCCTTCCAGGCGAGCGACCTCGACAACCGAGCGCACGGACTCGCCGTCCATCATCTCGTGGTAGCGGCGGGCGCGCTCGAACAGGTGCTGGAAGCCGCGGACGTGGACCGGCGCGACGGGCGGCGCGTCCACCTCCAACGGGGCGACGTTGAGCACCTGGACGGCGGGCGCGGCGGCCTCGGGCTCCTCGGCGACGGGCTGCTCGGCTGGCGCGTTCGCGAGCATGGCCCTGTACTGCCGGACCTGCTCGAAGGGGTCAGCGAGCATCGCGACCTCGCGGAGCTGCTTCTCGCTCGGCACCGGCCCGGCGCGGTCGGGACGCTCCAGGTCCCAGACGACCTCGGGCGCCAGGTCGAGCAGCCGCATCATCTGCGACACCCGGGCGCGGCTCAGCCCCTCGTGCCTCGCGATGTCCACGGGGCGGCGCTCGGGGTCCTCGGCCAGCCAACGCTTCCAGCCCCGCGCCTGGGCCAGCCGGTTGCGGATCGCCTGGAGGCGCGGTGACCAGGCATCGCCCAACGTCGCGGGCTCCTCGTCGGGCGCGCGCAGGTCGGTCGACGCCGAGCGCTCCAGTACCTCGACGGGCGGGGGCTCACACTGGATACCAAAGGCGGGATGGTGCGGCAACCTCGTGTCTACCGACCAGCTCTCAATAGACCGACACTGATTGCCCGTCCTGCCTAGGGCCTGGAGCCATCGCCCAGAAACGCCCTCGGGGACCTCCCCGGGGGCGTTCGCCTTTTCAGGGTCCTGCGGCAGATTCTCCAGGAGCTGATACCCCTTCCGAAGGGTGACCTCCAGATGATCGCCCCGCCAGATGGAGTTAGAGGTGGTGCGGGCGACCAGTGATCGCTTGTCCCCCGCCTCGCTGGCGGCGTAGCGGTCGGGCAGATCGCGCAGCCCCTCGAACAGCTCCAGGCCCACGCGCAGCGCCCCCTCGTCAGCGGACTCGACGTTGGCCAGGTCGCGCCGGATGCGGGCCTGCTGCTCGCGCCACTCGCGGGCCTTGCGGTCGAAGAACTCGATGTCGATGCGGCCCTCCAGGCGGTCCTCGTAGGCCTGGTCGATCTTCTTCGTGAGCTTGTCGTAGTCGGCCTGCAGCGCGGCCACGCGCTCGTCGCGGTCGCGGCGGACCATGGCGTGGGCGGCGAGCAGGGCGCGCTTGATGAGGTCGAGGGTGGCGGGCGTGACCTTGAGGCGGCCGATGGCCTCCTCGAAGCCGGCGTCGAGGTCGCGCTCGCGGATGTACTTGTTGCGGCTGAGCTCCTTGCACCGCTCGCAGTGGTAGTAGATGTACTTCTGCTTGATGAGGCTGCCGATGAGCATCCGCTTGTGGTCCTCGTCCCAGCAGAGCCCGCAATAGACCTGCCCCGAGAAGGCGAAGTCGCGCTTCTGCTCGTGTCGGCAGTTGGTGGCGCGCCCGGCCATGATGTCCTGGATCTTGGCGAACAGCTCGGGCGTGACCAGCGCCGGGTGGATGCCCTTGTAGCGGACGCCGTGCCAGTCGTACTCGCCCATGTAGAACGGGTTCTGGAGGATCTGGTGGATGGTGCTGGCGGCGAGGGGCTGGCCCGAGTTCGGGTAGCAGAGCCCGTTGTTGCGGGCGCGCTTCGCGACCACCTTCAGCGAGAACTGTCCGGTGGCGTACTCCTCGAAGAGCTGCCGGATGCGGGGGCCGAGCTGAGGATCGACCTCGACCACCTTCTTGCCGTCGCTGCGGATCACGTTGCGGTAGCCGTAGGGCGCGCGCGCCGGCCAGATGCCCTGGCGCGCCTTCTCAAGCATGCCCTTGCGCGCCTCCTCGCTGAGCACGTCCACGTAGTTCTTGGCGACCATGACCCGGATGCCGTGCATGAACTTGTCGGAGGAGCGGCTGTCCGGGGTCATGACGCCGCCCTCCTTGACGAAGTGCAGCTCGTAGCCCAGGTCTTCGAGGGTCACGTAGTCCTTGATGTTGCGGTACAGCCGGTCGGTCTTCTCGACCAGGATGGCCTTGCAGGTCGGGCGCTGCTTCAGGTACTTCAGCATCTCGCCGAACTGCTCACGGCCGGACTGCTTCGCGGTCTCGACGTCCACGAACTCGGCGACCACGGCGATGTCGTTGCGCTCGGCGTAGGCGCTGAGCAGCCGCTGCTGGGCCGGGATGGAGAAGCCCTCGCGCTCCTGGTCCTTGGAGGAGACGCGGGTGTACATGACCGCCTCCTTCATGGGCTGGCTGGTGCGCGCGCCACCGGGCTTCGGCGCCGAGCCCTCGAAGGCGGTGGAGCGGATCGCGGCGCGGCTGAGCGGCCGCGTGGGGTTGGATGGGTTCTTCGCCATGAATGGCCCCCGTTTGGACAGGATCTACTTGACATATTCTGGGCGCGGCGGCAAGGGCCCCCAGGTACGGTACAAAGCCAGATTCTAAAAACAGACCAAAAAATGACCGTATCAACCCTCGATTGATTGAAGTCTGGCGGTCTCTGTGGGCACCATGAGCTCGCGAACGCGACAGGCTGCACGAGGGATGAGGCCATGACGCTTCACGAGCTGATGAGAGAGCTTGATCTTGCTGATCCCCTGATCGACCTGCCCCCGGTGTCCGCCAACGGGCTGGGGTGGCTCGGGGGCGAGCTCCACCAGGGGCCGATCCCCCGCACGCTGCGGGCTGCGCTGGAGGCCGCCGCCGCGGTCGGGGACGAGGGCGGCGCCGGGCTCGTGCTGGACGCCGGGCTGGCTGAGGTCGGCCCGGGCTCGGGCGCGGCGGTCCGCGCGGCGCTGCGCGCGCCCGAGCGGCTGGTGGAGGCGGCGGCGGCCCAGGGGCGACACCGCTGGCCCGTCTGGGAGCTGGCGGGGGCGGAGCCTGGACGACGCCCGACCCTCGGCGACCTGGGCGCGCGGCTGCTGGCCAGTCTCCGCCCCGCCCTGGAGGCCCGCTGGCATGAGGATGTCGAGCTCGAGCTGCGCGAGGCGGGCGCCGAGCTGCGCGCGCGCGTGCGGTCCAGCGGCCCCCCGCGGCGCGGCCCGCGCGGCGATGTGCGGCTCATCACCAGCGATCTGGTGGTCTTCGACCGGGCGCGGGGGCGGCTGCGCGTGGCGACGGACGCGGTACCGCGCCGGACGCTCTTCCAGGCCGCGTTCGGTGAGGCCCTGTTTGGCGATCCTGGCTGGTTTGGCGGCCCAGCCCTGACGCTGGCGCCCTTCCTCGCCTCCCCCACGGCCGCGCTGCGCCCCACGCGCACGGTCGCGCGGGCGCGGCTGGCCGCCGTCGAGCTCGCCGGCGACGCCCCGGGCGACGTGCTCCACCTGCTGGGCGGGGACGTGCTCGGCTGGCTGAGCCGCCTGGACCTCGGCGACCAGCTCGACCGGCTGCTCGCCATCACGCTGGACCTGCAGCTCGACGCGCGAGAGGCCCGGGTGGAGATCCGCCCGCCCCACCTCGTCGTCTACGACCGCCCGCGCGAGGAGCCCGACGTGCGCGCCTTCCTCGCCGAGCGCGGCCTGCTGGGAGGCGCGCCGAGGACGTGAACCGGGCTGGTTGGGCGCTCATCGCGGAGGGGACGGGGCGACACAGGCTGGCCTCGACCTGGGCGTCCGCCTGCGGCCCGGAGATGGTGACAGCGTGGCTGGAGGCGGGCCTGCTCTCGGCGCTTCCCGCCCGACCCGGCGCGACCTGGCCCTGCGCCCTGAACGCGGCGCCGGGCTGCGCGCGGCGCGTGGTGGCGCGCGGCGACGAGCTGATCGCCGCGTGTGGGCTCGCCCCGGCGAGCTGCGCGGCCGAGCGGCTGGAGCCCGACGCGCGGATGCTGGTGGTGGACCGGGCGGTGCTGCTGGCGAGGCTGGCCGAGGCCCTCGGGTTGGAGGCGCGCGTCGAGGATCGCGGCGGGCCGGGGCCGGTGCTGCTGGGCGAGGGGCGCATCGCGGAGGCGCGGATCCGGTACCTGTGGCTGGACCGGCCGCGGTGGGCCGGGCTTGAGGCGGAGCTGTTCCGGGTCGCGAGCGGGTCCGGGCTGGCGGCGCTGGTCCTGGTGGTGGCCCACCCGAGCCAGGTGCAGGCCGGGGCGCCGACCGAGATCGCTGGGGTGCGCGTGTTCTGGCTGGCCCTGGCGGACGCGGCGAGCTGGGAGGACCGGCGGCTGAGCGTGGATCGCTCGGAGGTGATCCTGGGGCTGGATCTGCCCGTGGACCTGGGGCCGTTGTTGTGGCCACGGTACGCGCTGGTGATCGACCAGCGGCGGGACCAGGTGTGGTACGGCGGGCGACTGATCCGGCTCACGGGCCTGACCGCACGCTTCCTGGAGCAGCTCGCGGCCCGGCCGGGGGACGTGGTCACCCGGCGGGACATGATCCTGGCCCTGTGGGGGGACGAGATCAAGCGGGGGAAGGAGCCGGTGTTCGAGAGGTACGACCAGCGGTTGCGGCAGCTTCGGAGCGCGCTCGGGCAGGCGTTCAAGGGGAGCAAGCCGCCGATGTCGCTGCCGGAGGATCCGGTGGAGCTGGTGCCAGGGGAGGATGATCTTCGGGCGGGGTATCGGCTGCGGCTCGGAGAGGGGCGCCACCGCACCATGCAAGCCTGGTAAACCCTACCTGCGCTGCCCCCCATGTCAGACTCGGCGTGCGTCCACCCCAAAGCCACACACTGATGGCGCAAGATAGACTAACAGGATAACCACTCAGAGATTCCACGCACTGATAGCGATCAAGGACCGCTGTTTCACCATGGAGATCCCGTAGTGTCATTCTCGGCGCAGAATAGTAAACACATCTATTACTATGTTTCACTTGCACCTGACGGCTCAGAGTGGATGGTATACCAGTATGAAGCCACCGAAGCAGAGCACCAGCGGTTCCTTCGCGATGACAAACTGATCGTCAATATTGACGGAGGCAGGTTCTACGGCGCTCATCCTGACCCACTGCGAGCCGTTGAGGCGCACATGGACTCATTCGATGAGGAGACTCCTCGCGCGGATCGAACAGTTCAGTTCTACCAGTTCTCACACGACACATGGATCGCCCGATCTGGTGTTGGTATTCTACGCCGACGCTATGCGATTAAAAAGACTAAGATGCTATGGTTCTTCAACCGATACACCGTGAAAGTCTTCTGGGACCATGAAGCAGGAGATGATCCAATTCGCGGCCCATTTAGAACTCTAGAAATCGCGAAACGCCACGTCCACCTACAGGACATCATGTGGAACCAAGACGCACAGGAAGGCATGAAACATGTGATGCAGACAGCTCTCCAGAGCGCCATGACGCAGTTCGATGCTATGGAGTCGAACACAGAATCGACTCATCGTCGAGGCCAAACTGGCACAGGGACTCCAGTTGTCGGAGGCGCGCTGATACATTGTGGGCCGTGCTCATGTGGCACAGGGGAGTTCAACGTGTTTCACAACGAAAGCATAGATACGTACGAACTCGACTCCACCTGCGATCATTGTCGAGGCTCATACTTTGTCATGCCCACCAAAGACGGTTGGCAGATCGAAGAAATTTGAGGTATTCGAATTCGCCGCTATAGTCGGCGAAGAATTCGACCTCCCGACATGGCCGTGAGAACTCCCACGACGCCCGATCCCCACACGAACCCAGTGTACCATGGGGTCACCATGAGACATCCAATGATCCACGCTGCGAGATGAAGCCAGGCACCACTTGGCAGCAGACCGGCCTTCTTCTCGATGGTAATCCAAATGAAGAGCGCATCCAGCAGAACGAGCACCCCCCCCCCCACAAAGAGGCAGCCGTCCAATCGGAAAAGAACACCAACACCAAACACTGCGGTGGCGGCATACTTCGATGCAATCAGCAAGCACCCCGTACAACCTCCATCTGGAGCCCCAGCCATAACCATACGAACTTCATCGGCTGCGCCCTCGTTCACGCTGTCATCGGTTTGTCGCCGCTCGTACATTCATGCCTCGATTCGTTTTAGTGATGCTTGGTCACTGCGAATTGTCACTCGGCGCAACTCGTCGAAACGTAATGTGGCGATCTGATGCGCCATCAACCGCGATCAAGGTGTTCTCATCTACGAGGATATACTCCTCCCGAGTTGGCGCCCATACGCCGTCGAACGGAGCCATTCCGTTTGGAGTAGCATCAACTATGACACGAGCACCCTCTATCGACACTATGCGAAACCTGTCATCGTGAGTCTGGATCGGACCCATGAAAGCTGTTCGGCTATCACCGCTGAAGGTCATTCTCGTTGCGGGAAAGTATTGAACGGAGGCGCGCATCTTGAGCACTTCGTCGGAGTTTGGGTTCGCAGCGAGAAGCTGCGCCACAGCAACGACCTGGAGGCGCTCCTCTGCGGTGAGCCGTGCCCGCAACATCTCGTCCTCGGTTGCCGGTGGCAGTTGAAGTCCAATCCGCATAATGGTCAGTGACCGTTTCATGGCATCACTCAACACGATTAGCCAAGATCCCTCCAACGGCGTTGCGGCCATGCGCGGTGAAGCACCTTGCGCGTAGGCCGGCAGCCCGAAGGCTGTGCCCAAAGGAGGCGTCAAACAGACGGAAGCGAGAACGAGCACGTGGAGCAATCCACTTCGGGTTCTCATGTGGAACACCTGGCTGGTGACGCGAACAGCTCCCATGGCGTTGAGCACCTCTGGTAGCCCCTATCGCGCAGCCTGCCGCCAATCAAGCGAGGAGCAAGCATGGTTGGCTCGATCAATGGATACGGGGGGATCGGACAGGGACTGATTTTGCTACCCGAAAGGCCCACGAGTTCACACGAGCCTCACAAGCACTCGCGGCGTAGTTCGCCGAGACTACTGCCCCCCCCCGTTTGGTGGACTGCCGAAAGGCACGACGCGCGTTCCCAGGAGGCCCAGCTACCTCACACCCGCCGAACACCGCCCGGCCCCCGCATGCCCTACCTCTCCGGCATCACCCGCGAGGCCGGTCGTGCCGCCCACTCCCACCCCCGAGCAGACCCGTGAGCAGCTCATCGACGAGCTGCGGGGCCTGCTCCAGCCCGCGTCGGCCGAGCCGCTGACGCGGGAGGACGGGCGCGAGGCGCTGGACGATCTGGTCTTCCTGGGGACGTGGCTGCTGGAGAGCCGGCGGAAGATGCCGGTGCTGCCCCCACGCCCCGCGGTGCGAGCCGATCCCTCAGCGCCGCCGCGCTCGGAGCCCGAGCCGGACCCCGCCCCGAAGCCCCGCCCACGGCGACGCGCCACCCGCCGGGAGTGACCGTGCCCGACCTGCCCTGCCTGCCCTTGATGTTCGGCGAACAACCTCTCACCCTTGTCCTGCTGGGCCACCGGGCGGCGCTCTCGGCGCGCGCGGTGGGCATCGCCCTCGGCTACGGCCGGGACGGCGGGCGGCTCACGCGGCTGATCCGGCGCGACTGGCGCGGCATGCTGGTGCCGGGCGTGGACCTGGCGGCGCTGCGGGTGGGGCGTACATCCTCGCCCTGCCCCCCTCATCAGCACATGAGCTGGAGGTGAGTCTGT
>CAZTOW010000105.1:0-8950 GCA_964615375.1 uncultured Enterobacterales bacterium | reverse complement strand
CGGTCCCGGCCCCCCCGGCCCTCAGGCCCAGCCGCCGGTGCAGCCCCGATCCTGTCGCCGGCCCGGACCGATCGCAGCCTTGCGGATGCGTGGTGGGGGTCGTACTGTGCGGGTGGGACGGGAGCCCTCCTGGTGACGCGCGGGACGATCGGCTGGATGCTCATCGCGGCGGGGTGCGGCGACGCGGCGGGGGTCGAGGGGGGAGAGACGGGGGAGACGGGGTCGGTGGGAGAGGAGCTCGAAGCGGAGCTCTCCCTGGAGGAGGTTGACGCGGTGATCGTGGAGGCGCTGGCGGATGGGGTGCCGGAGCCGATCGCGGTGGAGGGGTGGCTGTGGGCGCTGGCGGAGGCGGAGAGCGCGGAGGAGAGCCCGTGCTACCGGATCACGGAGAGCGGCGCGGACAGCTCGGTGAGCTGGCAGGGGTCCTGCGAGCATGGGGGCGGGGATGTGGTCGAGGGGACGCTGCTGATCTCGCGACGAGACGAGACGACGGCGGAGGGCGACCGTCGGATGGAGCTGAGCTACCTGGGCTCGCTGGAGGGCACGCGCGAGGGGGTGGTCTGGGTGATGGGGGGCACGGGGGTGGCGAGCCTGATGGAGACGGCGCAAGGGGTGGCCTTCCACGGGGAGATCGGGGGGACCTACGACCTCGGGCTGGACTGGGCGACGGGGGCGGTAGATACGTCGCTGACGGTGGATGGGAGCCCGACGGACCTCTCGTTCACGATGACGCTGGAGGGCGGGCTGACCACGCCGGCGCAGACGAGCCTGTACTTCTGGGGCCTGCAGGCGCTCCCCGACACCTGCCCAGACGCGCCGATCGGCCACCTGGGGGTGCGCGACCCGAGCACGGGCTGGTTCGACCTCGCGTTCACGGAGAGCTGTACCGGGTGCGCGACGGTGACGTGGCAGGGTCGGGAGGTGGGCGAGTCCTGCACCGGCGCGGCGCTGATGGGCGCGCTCGCCACGCTCCAGGTGCGCTTCTCCGAGCCGATCCTCCCATGACGGCGCTGCTGCTCCTGCTGGGCTGCGCGCGCCCCACCGCCGAGGAGGAGCAGGGGCCGTTCGTGGCGCTCGAGGCGCCGGCCCTGGCGCGCCGCCTCAGCCTCGACCTGAGGGGGACGCTGCCGAGCCTCGAGGAGCTGGAGGCGGTGGAGCTCGACCCCGAGGCGCTGGAGGCGCTGCGCGAGGACTGGCTGGACGACCCGCTGCACGAGGAGCACCTGACGGGGGCCTTCGGGGAGCAGTGGCTCACGCAGATCGATGCGTACAACGTGCCCTACTCCGATTTCGGGTTGGCGTCGGACGACCAGCACCGATTCCTCCGCGCCATCGGCCAGGAGCCGCTCCGCGTGCTGGCGCGGGTGGCGACCGAGGAGGTCGCGTTCTCCGAGGTGCTCACGCGCGAAGGGACGATGGCGAACGCCACGCTGCTGGAGATCTTCCCGCTGGCGCTGGAGGACGCCGACGATCAGGCCCTGGTGGACGCGGGCGGCTGGGCCCCGGCGCGCTACACCGACGGGCGACCGGCGGGCGGCGTGCTGATGACCAACGGGCTGTGGTGGCGCTACGACAGCACGCTGAACAACCTGAACCGCGGTCGGGCCGCCGCGATCGCCCGGCTGCTGCTCTGCGCGGACTTCCTGGAGCGCCCGCTGGTCTTCGAGGGCGTGGACGACTTCACCACCGACGGGCTCCTGGAGGCGACGCGCAGCAACCCGAGCTGCATCTCCTGTCACTCCGGCCTGGATCCGCTGGCGACCAGCCTCTTCGGCTTCTGGTGGTTCGACGACAAGGACGCGGTGGAGATGTCGCGCTACCACCCGAGCCGCGAGCCGCTGGGTGAGGACCTCCTGGGCTTGGAGCCGAGCTATTTCGGGACCCCGGTGGCTGGACCGGGCTATCTGGGCCCGCTGATGGCGGAGGACAGCCGCTTCTGGTCCTGCGCGGTGGAGCGGCTCGCCGCGCGGCTGTGGCGCCGAGAGCCGACGGAGGAGGACTACGCGGCCCTGGACGCGATCCGCGAGGACTGGCAGGCGGCCGGCGGACGCTACGCCGACCTGGAGCGGCTGGTCCTGGACACCGAGGAGTACCGGGCGGGCGCGCTGTCGGAGGGCGCGGACGAGGCGCGCTGGGAGGAGGCCCGGCCTACGCGGCTGATGAGCGTGGAGCAGATTCAGAGCGCGGTGCGCGCCGCCACCGGCTTCGAGTGGGAGGACGAGGAGGGCTTCCGCCTCCTGGAGTCCGACCTGGTCGGGTACCGCGTGATGGCGGGCGGCGTGGACGGCGAGGTCGTGACGCGCCCGCTGCTGGAGCCGACCGTCACCCGCGCCCTGGTCATCGCCCGCCTCGGCCAGCTGGCCGGGCACCACGCCGTGAGCCGCGACGGCGCGCTGCCGGACGCCGAGCGCCTGCTCTTCCAGGGCGTCGATCTGGACGCCGACCTGCCCGGGACCGCTGGCTTCGAGGCCGCCAGCGCCGCCCTGCGCGGGCGCCTGCTGGGCGAGCGCCCCGACCAGGACACGCTGGACGCCGACGCCGCCTTCTTCGAGCAGGTCGCCGCCCTCGCCGGCCCCGAGCAGGCCTGGGCCAGCCTCGTGGCCGTGCTCATCCGCGATCCGCTCTTCTGGACCTACTGATGCTGAGCCGCCGCCAGATGCTCGCCCTGTCCACCCTCGGCCTCCTCACGCCGCGGGCGCTCCGCTCGTCGTCTGGCTCGGATCGCCGCTTCCTCTTCGTCTTCGCGCCGGGCGGCTGGGACCCGGCCCTGGTGTTCGCCCCCGTGGAGAGCGAGACCATCGAGCGCGGAAGCATCCCCTACGAGTTTGCAGAGGCCAACGGCATCCCCTTCGTCCACGGCGAGACCCGCGCCTCCGTCGCCACCTTCTTCGAGACCTGGGGCGCCCGGACGGCGCTGGTCAACGGCGTCGCCGTCCGCTCCATCGCGCACGAGGTCTGCCTCCGGCTGCTCATGACCGGCCAGCCCCTGCCCGGCGCCGACTGCTGGACCTCGCTGGTCGCCGCGCACGCCGACGAGTCCCTCCCCATGCCCGCCATCCACGTCCTCGGGCCGCTCTACCCCGTCCACTACCCGGGCTCCACCGTGCGCGTCGGCGGCGCGGGCCAGCTCCAGAACCTGCTCTCCGGCTCGGATCTGGACGGCCTCCGCGCCGCCGAGCTCCGGGACGCCCTCGAGGCCCTGGAGGAGGCTCACGCCAGCCAGCGGCTCACGCGGTACGCCGGTCGAGCCCTCGGCCGCGGCCCGCAGATCGCGGCCGCCGAGGAGATCGCCCGCGCCCGCGCCGCCAGCCTGCGCGCGAACGCCGACACCCTCGCCCTCGCCTCCCTCGGCACCCTGGCCGAGCAGGCCGCCGCCGTCGCCGACTGCTTCGAGCTCGGCCTCGCCCGCGCCGGCATGGTGGCCTGCGAGGGCTACGCCGACCAGGGATGGGACACCCACGCCAACAACGAGTTCCAGGATCTCCACTTCGAGACCCTCTTCGCCGACCTGAACACGCTGCTGGACGACCTCGCCGGGCGCGCCGGGCCCGCCGGGGGCAGCCTGCTGGACGAGACCACGGTCGTCGTCCTCTCGGAGATGGGGAGAAACCCCACCTTGAACGCCGCCCAGGGCAAGGAGCACTGGCCCTGGACCGCCGCCCTCCTCATCGGCAGCGGCGTCGCTGGCGGGCGCGCCGTCGGCGGCTGGACCGAGACCCTCGACGGCCAGCCGGTCGACCTCCAGAGCGGCGAGGCCGACGACGGCGGCGTCACCCTCGAGCCCGCGCACCTCGGCGCCACCCTCCTCACCCTCGCCGGCGTCGATCCCGCCCTCTACCTCGAGGATCCCGCGCCCATCACCGCCGTGCTCGCGTGATCGCCCTCCTGCTCCTGCTCCTCCCCGCCTGCGGCGACGACCCCAAGCCCGGGACCTGCGACAGCGCCGAGCGCGTCACCTGGGACGGCTTCGGCGACGGCTTCTTCGCGACCTACTGCCGCTCCTGCCACTCCGCCGCCCTCACCGACCGCTACGGCGCCCCCGAGGGCGTGGACTTCGACACCGAGGCTGAGGTCCGGGCCCAGGAGGATCGCGTCCGCGCCCGGCTCCTCGACGCCGAGGACATGCCCCCCGGCGGAGGCGTCGTCCCCGACGATCTGGAGCTGATCACCCGCTGGCTCGACTGCGGCCCTTAGCGCGCCTCGCAGGTCAGCCCGTTCCACTCGTAGGCGTCGTCCAGGTAGACATGGCCGAGCCGCGCGCCGGTCTCGGTGTCGAAGGACAGCAGTCGTGTGGAGGCCCATACCGTCCCCGACTCGCCCCGGCCGTCGTCGATCAGGTAGAGGACGCCGTTCACGACGGACATGCCCCAGACCCAGGTGTCGAAGTCCTCCAGGGGGATCGACCCGAGGTCCGTCATCTCTGGGAGCTGTGTCCGCTCGAGCTCGTCCGGGGCGTGCCCGCTCGAATACAGCACGTCGCCTTCCATGGCCATCCGCTGGTCGTAGGAGCGTGCCTCACCGAGGTAGTCGTCCGGGATGCCGTCGAGGAGGCTCTCGATCCCAGCGTAGTAGACGAGGACGCTGTCGGTGCCCTTCAGGACGATGCCGTCGTCATAGGACGCATCCCCCCTCCACGGGGTGATCGCCATGCAGGTGTCGCCCGAGAGGGGCCCCAGGTCTCCGGACACCAGATCGAAGATGTACACGGGGTCTGAACCGGAGCAGGCGTAGGCTGTGTTCCCTTCGCGGCCCAGGCCAGAGAAGCGCCGAGGGAAATCCTCCCCGAAGGCCAGCTCCACGACCGCCACGCCAGCTCCGCCTACCGCGGGATCGACCGCGGCGACGGCGTCGGAGGAGCCTTGACGCAGCAGGAGGCAGCAGACCTGAGTCTCGTCACCGAGGGAGGCGCAGGCACTCTCGACGACGTCCTCCTCGACGGTTGCGCCGGAGTCGCCGCCCTCGCCAGTCTCCGCGGTGTCGTCCGAGGTCGTCGGGTCGTTGGAGTCCTCGCTCGAGTCCGTGGGGTCCGGGGTGTCCGTCTCCACCGGCTCCTTCCATGGCCAGGGCTCACAGGCTGCCAGCATCAGGGCGATGATCGAGGACGTGAGGCGCATTCGGTACTCCAGTACAGGTTGGTTGGATGATCTGCCCGCGGCCGAGCCTCAAGACCCGCAGCCGGTCGCATCGGAGGTGAGGATCACCGTCCCCCCGATGTTGCTCGACCCGATCGCCTCGACGAGCGCGCTCTGGTCGGCCTCGTCCAGACAGGGGTTCTTGCCCAGGTCGAGATCTCCACCGATGGACTCGACCCCATGGAGCGCCTCTACGTTCTCGAGGACAGGGTTGTCCTTCACTTTGAGGTCGTCGCCGACGACGCGCAGACCCTCGAGCCCCTTCAAATCCACCATATAGAACATCTCGGAGACGGTGAAGCCGCCGCTGACCTCCTCGAGGCCGCTCAACGCATCCAGTCCGACCATGTTCATGTACCCGACCTGGAAGTCCCCTTCGACCGAGCGGAGCGAGCTCAGGTCGGAGAGGTCAGCCAGCGCCATGTTCGCGGCGATCCGGATGATCCCTGCGTACTCGGTGAGACCTCGAAACGCCGAGAGGTCGAGCAAGGAGACGTTCGCGTAGATGCGGAGCTCGGTCGTCCACGTCGGGTCGATCACGAGCCCGTCGAGGGTGAGGAGGCTGGTGTTCCCGTCGACGTAGACCATCGGGCCCGCGGTCTCCAGTCCGCTGAGCCCCTCCAGCGATCCGAGGAGGTCGTTCGAGAGGATCCACAGACCGCCCGAGACCGTCTTCAGCTGCTCCAGGCCGCGCAGGGTCTTCAGCTTCGCGCTGTAGGTGATCTCGAGGCTCCCGCCGACCCCCGACAGGCAGCTCAGCGCCGAGAGATCCTCTTCGTCCCAGCCGAAGGTGGTCACGCTGCCGGTGACCGTCACCGAGCAGTACTCCTCGCAGGCGCTGGCGAGGGCGGCGCCGTCGAGATCGCCCTCGAGCACCCCCACCTGATCCCAGATCAGCGGGTTGTCGTCATCACAGTCGGCGTCGCTCAGGTAGCCGTCGCCGTCGGCGTCCACTGGATCGGGCTCGCCCTCGCCTTCGCCCTCACCCGCGCTGTCGCCGGTCTCCTCGACGGGAGCGCCGGTCTCGCCGCCGGATTCGGAGCCGGTCTCGGAGCCGGTCTCGTCGAGCTTGATGATGAAGTCCCCGCATCCGAGGAGCAGCAGGAAGGGTGTGTGTCTGAGCATGCGTACCGGCCTCCACCCCATGAGAGGCGCCACCGCCGCGAGAAGATCCTGCTATCTTTCGCCCCGTGATGATCGCCCTGCTGCTGGCCGCCGTCGCGCTCGCCGAGCCCGCCGTCCTCGTCCTCCCCCCCGGGGAGTCGCCCGATCTGTGGAGGACGCCCGCGACGCTGGTGGGGCTGGAGCTGGGGTCGGCGGGAACGGGGCCGCAGGTGAGCGTGGAGGTCCACGGGGCGAGCCTGCGCCTCGTGGCCCGGGACAGCCAGGGCAACCAGAAGGCGATGACCGTACCCGCGCCACGCACGGCCGCCGAGCGGGAGGACCTGCTCTGGCTGGCGGTGAGCCTCGTGGACGCGCTGGCGCACCCGCAGACGAGGGAGGGCATGGCCCAGGAGACGATCCGCCCGGCCTCACCGCCCGCGACGCGGCGGGCCTCCCCATCGGCGCCGAAGCCGCCGCCCCCAAGGCCAGCTCGACCCCACGTAGACACGGAGCCCTCGTCCCAGCAGGAGCCGGCCGCGCCCGCCCTCGCGCCAGCGTCTCCACCCCTGGTTGTTGTCTCGGTCCAGGTCTCGCCGCACCTCGAGGCCCTCCCCACCCTGGAGGCCGCCCGTCCGAGGCCCCATCCGACCCTCTGGGTGGGCCCGCGGCTCTGGGCGCGACCGGAGACCACCCCGACCGGCGGCGTCGAGCTGGGCCTCGGGGCGAGCCTCGGCACAGGCGCACGCCTGGGCGCGGGGCTGGCCTGGACCGGCACGCAGACCCTGAGCGGCCCCGAGTCTCTGGTTCAGATGCGCGAGGCGGACCTGTTCGCCGGGCTCTGGTGGAGCCCTCCCGAGGCGCGCGTCGGGCCGCTGGTGGGGCTGGCGCTCGACCTGAGCTGGAGGAGCTACGCGCAGGACGGAGCGAAGATCGCCGAGAACCAGGTGCTCGGCGTCGCCAGCGAGCTCGGACTGGCCTGGCGCCTGAGCCCCAGGACCACGCTGGCCCTCAGCGCGCGCGGGAGCCTCGACCTGGCCTCGACCCAGCTCCAACGAGCGGACGGGACCACGCTCCCCCGCTCCCCCCTGCTCGGCGGCGCGGGGATCCTGGCGCACGTGCAGATTCCCTGATCCTCCCGGCTCCTGCCGGCCTCTCTTCTGGATGATGCACGAGTCCGCCCCGACCCCCTCCCTCCTCGCCGCCGTCGCGCGCGGCGAGCACGAGGCCCGCGCCCAGCTCATCCGCCTGTGGGGGCCCACCGTGCTGCGCTGGTGCGCGCGGCTCGGAGGCCCCGGCCTCGACGAGGAGGACGCCGCCCACGACGTCTTCGAGCGGGTCATCACCAGCCTCGACCGCCTGCGCGCGCCGGAGGCCTTCGCCTCCTGGTTGTTCCAGATCACCCGCCGCGTCGTGCGCGGCCACCGCCGACAGGCCTGGTTTCGGCGCTGGGTGCCCGGGTTCATCCCAGACATCTCCGACGCGAAGCCGGGTCCCTCGCGGATGCTGGAGGTCTCCCAGGAGGCGCTCCAGGTCCGCGAGGCCCTCGCGGCCCTCCCCGAGTCGCTGCGCGAGGTGCTGGTGCTCTGCGAGATCGAGGAGCGGGACGGCCCGGAGGTCGCGGAGATCCTCGACCTCCCGCTGGGGACCGTCAAGAGCCGGCTGAGGCGGGCTCGGGCCGCCTTCGCCCGCGAGGCGCGCCGGCGCGGCCTGGGCGCGTGGGTGGAGGAGGCCGCATGAAGCGCCTCTTCCGCCTCGCCGCCGACGCCACCGAGCCCCGCCCCGGAGCCGTGGACGCCCTGCTCGAGCGCCAGGCCGCCCCGGGTCTGCTCCTGCGAGACAGCGCCGCCGAGCCCAGGCCCGGCGCCACCGAGCGCCTCCTCTCCCGCCCCCGCGCCCGCCCCCCCGCCCGCCGTCGCGCCTGGCTCCTCGTCCCCGCCCTCGCCGCCCTCGCCCTCCTCGCCCTCTGGCCCTCCAAGCCCCCGCAGATCCTGAGCGGCCGCCTCGACGCCGAGGAGCGCGTCGAGGAGCCCATCACCGAGCGCGTCCACCTCGGCTACCAGGGCCACGGAGCGCTGAGCGGGACCGAGGCGTCCATCCACATCTTCTGGGAGCTCGGCGCGCTGGACGTCGAGGTCGAGCCCCACGCCGGCGTGGCGCTCCAGGTCCAGACCTCGGAGGCCAGCGTCCAGGTCGTCGGCACCCGCTTCCAGGTGCGTCGCGGCCCCCTCGGCACCGAGGTCACCCTCACCCGCGGGCACGTCCGCGTCACCTGCGCCTCCGGCGAGCTCCACGAGCTCACCGCTCCCGGCTTCGCCTCCTGCCTGCCCATGCGGCCCGCCGGCATGCTCGGCCGCGCCCGCGCCCTGAGGTCCACCGGCGCCCCCAACGCCGACGTGCTGGCCGCCATCGACCGCGGCCTCTCCCTCGCCAGCCCCGGCGACCCCGCCACCGGCGAGCTGATCGCGCTGAGACTAGATATACTAGTCTCCGAACACCGCTACGACGACGCCCGCCAGGCCGCCGAAGCCTACCTCCAAACTGGCGAACAGGCCCGACGCGGCGAGGTCGAGCAGATCCTCGAGATACTGACCGCCCCACGCCAGAGCCGAGGCCCCTAGCCCATCCCTCGCCCGGGGAATCGTGCGGGCCATCGACAGGACGCCTCGAAGCCGGCGGCGCCCCCAGCCATAGCAGGGCCTGGAGATCCTGCCGCG
>CAZTOW010000104.1:0-9426 GCA_964615375.1 uncultured Enterobacterales bacterium | reverse complement strand
AGGAACACCCGGTCGCGAGCCCGCCCCCTCGACCCCTCGCGGTCCCGTCCCCCGGCCTTCGAGGCCCAGCCGCCGGTGCAGGCCCGATCCTGTCGGAGGCCCACACGGATCGCGGAACCCGGATCCTGTCGCCGGCCCAGACCGATCTCAGCCGGGATCCCTGACGGCGTACAGCACGGCGCGGTCCTGGGGGAGGGCGGCGATGGGCTCGGCGACGAGGCCGGCGGCGGTGGCGGCCTGCTCGACGGCGCGGCGGCTGGGGGCGAGGTTGTAGATCATGGGGGCGGTGGGCTTGACGACGAGGTAGTGGCCGCCGGCGGCGCGGCGGAGGAGGGCGGGGAGGAGGGAGGCGCGGTCGGGGGTGCGGCTGGCGGCGGCCCAGGCGTGCTCGACGTGGATCTCGGGGGCACGGATCTCCAGCATGCCGTAGAGCTCGTAGTCGCAGGCGACGAGGCGCTCGACGTGGTTGGCGCGCAGGAGGTCGATGAGGGAGGACTGGCCGGACTCGGAGAAGAGGGGGGAGGGGATGCTGGAGAGGGCGCGGTCGGCGCCGAGGGTGGCGTGGAGGCCGGTCCAGAGCCAGGGGAGGGTGAGGAGGACGGTGTTGCGGAGGCGGGCGATGGTGAGGGCGGCGGTGCCGGTGGCGGCGAGGCGGGTGAGGGCGAGGCCGCCGAGGAGGGCGAGGGTGGGGGTGGCCTGGGCGAGGTGGTGGAGGTCGCGGGCGACGAGGAGGAGGAGGCCGAGCTGCAAGGGGAGGTAGATGCTCAGGAAGCGGGTGAGGGCCTCCTGGGGCGAAGGGTGGCGGTTGCGCCAGGAGAGGGCGACGCCGGCGAGCAGGAGGACCCAGGCGACGACGCGCCAGGGGCTCCAGGCGGGTGGGGCCTCGGTGGCCTGGTAGGCGGGGCCGAGGAAGGCGTAAGGGTCGCCGGCCCAGTAGCTCAGGTTGGCGAAGCTCTCGCGCGAGGGGGCACGATCGAGGCTGAGGAAGCTGAGCACGCGGCGGAGCTGGACGTCGGGGAAGTCGTGGCTGAGGACGTGGGGGTCGGTGGGGACGTAAAGCCGGTGGTGCAGGAAGGTGATGGCCAGGGGGAGGAGCAGGGCGGCGGCGGCGACGAGGGCGACACCGGCGCGCTGGGGGAGGGGAGGCCGCATGGCGGGCCGGTCCCAGCGGGTGAGCAGGGCGGCCAGGCCCAGCGCGAGGAGGGTGATGGCGAAGGTGGCCTTGGCTAGGAGGCCTAGTCCTACGCCGACGCCGAACCCGAAGAAGGCGAGCCTCCCCCCAGCCCAGCGCCGGCTCCACAGGCTCCACAGGCACAGGAGGCCGGCGGCCTGCAGGAGCAGCTCGGTCCCGCCCAGCGCGCTCCGGTAGAAGAGGAAGCCCGCGTCGGTGGCCAGCAGCAGGGCGGCGACGCTGGCCGCGAGGCCGTCGGCGTGGAAGCGCAGGAAGCGGTGGACCAGGGCGATGAGCGCGCCGCCCAGGAGCAGGTTCAGGGCAGAGATCCAGCGCGCGCCGCCCAGCAGGGCCAGCAGCCGCGCCGGCCAGTCGGCGATCCCGCCGGTGTAGGCGTTGATGGCCAGGGGGAGCGCGATCCCGCCCAGCTCGAGGCGCTCGATGGGGCGGACCTGGCTGGCCACCAGGGGCCCCAGGCGGTGGCCGGCGGTGGGCTCCGTGGCCCCGTCCGCCCAGCGCTCGGGCTCCAGCGAGACCAGCACCGCGGGCGGTCGGCCCAGCGCGCCGCCGATCGCGACCTCACCCACCACCCCGACCTCGCGCACGCCCAGCAGCGCCAGCGCGGCCCAGACCAGCAGGGCGAGGGCGAGGCCCAGGGAGGAGCGGCGTTGGGAGCGGCGGATCAGGAGATGTTCCCCGAAGTGGAAAAAACCGGGCGCGGGCACGTCACGGATGAGAAAAGGTGTCTATACTGTTCTACGAGGGTGAGGAACACCGAACCCGCACGCCCGAGCCCCGGCCCCGCCGGATCGCCGGGCGAGCAGTGGAGGCTCAGTGGGAGATCGCCGCAAGACCATCGGAGAGCGCGCCAGAGATCTCCTCGAGCAGATGGGGCAGTGGCTCGATGAGGTCCTCCCCGCGCCTCAGCCGGTGCCCGTGCCGGTGCCCGTGCGCCCGCGACGTTAGTCCCTCGCCACGGGAGGCGCGCGCGTGGGGCTGGAGACGATCGTAGAGGTGGCGGCGCTGGGCCTGGCGATCTGGGCCGCGGCGCGCTCGGTGCCCCGCCCGCCCGCGCTGGACTGGGAGCGCCTGTTCAAGACCACGCTGCTGGCCCTCGGCCTCGGCGAGCACGAGCGCCAGGGCCTCACGGGGCTCCCGGCGGCGCAGGCGCTGGCCGATCTGCGCGCTGCCCTGCTCTTCAACCCCGCAGGGGGCGAGCGCCCGGAGCTGAAGCTGCTGGACCCGGCGCGCGCGCCCATCCCGGTCCCGCCGCGCCCCGGTGAGCGGGCGCTGGTCGAGGCGCTCCAGAAGATCCCCGAGATCGAGCCCCGCTTCCAGCGCATGTACCTGGGGGACGAGGCCGCCGAGCGCGAGCTGTTGCAGGACCCCGACGCGCTGGGCCCCGACTACCACCCCAGCCGGCTGGCCGCGGGCCTGGACTGGGCGCAGCTCGGGGCCTGGGGCGAGGCCGCGCAGCAGGCGCTGGCCCGACGCCTGGGATCGGTGATCCTGGTCGATCTCGGGGGAGACCTGGGGGCCCTGGCCCGGGAGCTCACGCCCGGCCTTCGCGCGGCGAGCGCGGACCCGACCCTGGAGCCCGACAAGCTGGCGGAGCACCTGCTCTCCCTGGCCCCGGCGCCCTCCGACCGTCTCGCGCTCCTGACCACCGGAGAGGCGGTCCTGCCGGCCCTGAAGGCCATGGTCGCCTCGATGGTCCTGCGCGACCGCGTCGTGGCCGTGATCGCCGTGGGCGGGCGCGTCCGCGACGGCGAGGAGGCCCGCGCCTGGCTGCGCGAGCACTTCACCCACGAGGCCCTGGAGCCCGAGCTCAACCGCGCCATCCCCTTCGCGGCCGTGGTCGGCGTCGACCCGCGGGCCCCCGTCTCCGAAGACGCCCCGGACACCTGGGAGAACCAACGCTTTCCGGTGCCTGCGCCCTCGCCTTCGGGGAGGGACGCGATACAGTGCGTCGATCTCGGCCCGCTGGTCCTCCGCTCGGCCGCCCTCCCCGAGCGGGACCTGGCCCGCGCGCTCACCGTGTTCCTGGCCTTCCGGCTGCTCGACTGAGCCCTCCTCCCGCCGGGCTCCCCCCTCCTCCTCTCCCCCTTCCTCGCTCCTCCCTCCCGCGAGCTTCCCATGAACGCCATCTTTTACGGCATCGTCGCCGTCGCCGTCCTCTTCGCCGCCCTCACCGGGACCCCGGCGGAGGTGGGCAAGGCCGCGCTGGACTCCGCGAAGTCGGCGGTAGAGCTGGCCATCGGGCTGGTGGGCGCCATCTCACTCTTCCTCGGGCTGATGGCCGTGGTGGAGGCGGCGGGCGGGCTGGACTTCATGGCGCGGCTCATCCGGCCGGTGATGGTGCGCCTCTTCCCCGAGGTCCCGCCCGATCACCCGGCCATGGGGGCCATGGTCATGAACCTGGCGGCCAACGTGCTGGGGCTGGGCAACGCCGCGACGCCGTTCGGGCTCAAGGCGATGAAGGAGCTGGACAGCCTCAACGACGAGAAGGGCACGGCCACCGACGCGATGGTGCTCTTCCTGGCCATCAACACGGGCGGGGTGGCGGTGCTGCCCACGGGCATGATGGCCGTGCGCGCGCTGAACGGGTCCACGGATCCCGCCTCCATCTTCCCCACCACGCTGTTCGCCACGGCGATGGCCACGCTGACCGGGACGCTGGTGGCGCTGCTGCTGAACGCCGCCTTCCCCCGCGGGTCGGCGGTGGCGGGGGCCTATGGCCGGGCGCTGCGGGGCATCGGCTTCCTGGTGGCCGTCATCGGCGCCGCGCTGGGTCTGGTGGGCCTGGGCTACGCGCTGGTGATGGCGCTGGCCGGTCAGGGCGTGGGCGCGCAGGTGGGGGGGGTGGTGGCGCTGGCGGCGGCGCTCCTGGTCGGGCGCAGCGCGCTGCCCGAGGGGCTGCGCGAGCTCAGCGGCGTGGTGATCTTCGGGGCCGGGCTGGTGGGGCTGGTGGCCCTGGTCTACGTACAGGGTGAGGCCGCCAGCGCCTGGATCCTGCCCGCCCTCATCCTGGGCATGCTGACCAGCGGCGTGGTCAAGAAGGTCAAGGTCTACGAGACCTTCATCAAGGGCGCCAAGGAGGGCTTCACCATGGCGCTCACCATCATCCCCTACCTCGTCGCCATCCTGGCGGCGGTGGGCATGCTGCGCGCGTCCGGCGGGCTGGAGCGCATGGTCTCCGTGCTCTCGCCCCTGACCAGCCCGCTCGGGCTGCCCGGCGAGGTCCTGCCGCTGGCCTTCCTGCGCTCGCTGACCGGCTCAGGCTCGTTCGCGTTCACCACCGACCTCATCAAGACCTACGGGCCCGACACCTACATCGGCAACCTGGCCAGCACCATCAACGGGTCCTCGGAGACCACCTTCTACGTGCTGGCGGTCTACTTCGGCTCCGTCGGCGTCACCCGCTTCCGCGGCGCGGTGGCCGCCGGGCTCATCGCGGATGTGGCGGGGATCGTCGGCAGCGTGATCGCGGTGAGGTTGCTGATCGGCGGGGGCTGAGAGCAGCTCGAAGACGGCGCGGGCCTGGTCCTCGCCGATCTCCGGGAGCCGCACCTGGCTTCCCCCGGCCACGCGCACGTCGATGACGGCTAGTCTATTTAGTTTAAGCAGCGGCCCCTGGATCATCGCCACGCTCTGCACCTTGTCGCGGGAGAGCACCTGGGTGCGGCGCAGCAGGAAGCCACGCCGGGCGATCACGGCCTCCTTCGTCACCATCCAGCCCTGGCGTTTCCAGTCCAGAGTGGCGGTGAGCGCCATCCAGGGCAGCAGGACGAAGGGGAGGGCCAGGCCCCACCAGGAGAGCACCGTCCAGAACAGGGCCGCCAGCCCCACGGAGTAAAAGCAGCCCCGCAGGAGCGCGCGCACGAGGGCGCGGCCGAGCGCGCGGGGGTGGGGGCGCTGGAGCGTGGCGGTCCAGGGGTCCACGCCCACGCGCGGGGCCGCCGCCGCCAGCACCGCCCCGAGCTGGGCCGCGGGCACCATGGGCAGGGTGGCCTCCGCCTGGCGGGCCCGGCCCTCGTCGAAGCTGATGGCGGCGGTCTCCATGGACAGGGTGGCGTAGCCCATGACCCGGCGCAGGAGGGGCTCCTCGGCCGTGACGAGCTGCACCTTCGACAGCGGGATCTCCACCCGGCGGCGGGTGGTGAGGCCCTCCTCGGTGACGAGGCGGTCGCCCTGGCGCAGCAGCCGGAAGCCCCAGTGCTGGAGCAGCGCGCCGCCTCCGGAGAGGGCCCAGCTCGCGGCGAAGGCCAGCAGGAGGAAGGCCAGCATGGTCAGCGCGCCGAGGCTCCCGGCGAGCTGCCCGAAGCGCTCAGGGTCCAGCGTGGTGCTGAGCTCCATGGCGACCACGGTGAAGAGGGCGACCGCGCCCATGCGCCGCTGAGAGAGCCCGAAGCCGAGCAGCTCCAGCGCGCTGTTCTCCAGGATGACCGGCGCGTCTTCAGCCTCGGCCTCCGCGACGCGCCCGCGCCCCTCCTCCAGCGCCGCGCGCAGCCGCTGGGCCTCCTCCAGCGAGAGCGCGCTCAGCAGCCCCTCCGCGCCGCCGTCTCCGGCCGTCTCCACCCGCAGCTCCACGAGCCCGCTCATCTTGTGAAACAGGTTCTGGACCAGCCCGATGTTCTGGATGCGCGCGGGGTCGATGCTGCGCGCGCTGCGGTTCAGGAGCCCGCTGCGGATCTCCAGGCGCCCGTCGTGCATGCGGTAGCGCAGCGTGAAGTAGTGCGTGACGGTGCTCAGCAGGCTCAGGCCCACGAAGAGGAGGAAGAACAGCGGATCCGGGCCCTGGGTCCCGCCGCCCGCGCCCTGCCGGGGCAGCAGCATGAACAGCAGCACCGGCCAGTAGCCCTTGAGCACCCGCCAGGCCTGGGGGACCAGGTTCACGGCCAGGCTGAGCGGGTGCAGGCGCCGCCAGGGCGTCTCGGCGGCGGCCTCAGACCCCATCGTCGCCTCCCCGCCGGGAGAGCAGGTCGCGCAGGGTCGCCGCGCGCTCCTCGGTGAGCCCGGGGACGCTGCCGTCGGCGCCCAGCCCGCTCGCGGTGAACACCAGCACGCGGCTGAGCCCGAGCGCGCGCTCCAGCGGACCCTGGCGGGTGTCGACGTGCTGGATGCGGTTGTAGGGCACGCTGGTGCAGGCGCGGAAGAGCACGCCCTGCTCGATCAGCAGGTCCGCCTCGCGGAGCGTGATGCGGAAGCGCTCGTAGGCGAGGCTCGGCCAGAGCAGGGCCAGCCCCACCTGGACCGCGGCCAGCAGCAGGCCGGCTCCCACGCCCAGGATCGGCCCGCCCACCAGGCCCAGCCCCACGCCGACGCCCGCCGAGACCGGCAGCCAGAAGAAGGCAACGCGCAGGAGACCTTGCAGCCGCCAGAGCTGGACGACGCGGGGGTGGAGGAGCTCAGGCGGGGCGCTCATTCGGGGACCTCTGAGGGGTGAGCGGGGAATCTTCGCACGGGAGGGGCGGGCGTCGAGGCGCCGCCCGCGCTCCGAGCGAGATAATGAGGCGCCCCATGGACCTCGCCTCCCTCGACAGCGTCGCTGGCCTCCCGCTCCTGTACCTGCCCACGGTGGACTCGACGAACCGGGTCGCCCGCGAGCTGGCGCGCCAGGGCTGGAGCGGGGTGGTGGTGGCGGAGCACCAGACGGCGGGTCGGGGCCGCCTGGGGCGGAGCTGGGAGGCCGAGGCGGGCCAGAACCTGCTGCTGAGCCTGGTCCTGCGCCCCTCGGTGGTGCCGGCGCAGGCGCCGCGCTGCGTGCTGCTGTGGGCGGCGGCGATGGCGCACGCGCTGGACCTCTGGGTGAAGTGGCCGAACGATCTGGTGGACGACCAGGATCGGAAGCTGGGCGGGATGCTGGCGGAGCTGGAGCTGGAGGGCGACCGGGTCGGCGCCGTGATCCTGGGCGTGGGCCTGAACGTGAACCAGGAGCGCTTCCCGGGGCTGCCCGGGGCGGGCTCGCTGGCCCAGGTCTGCGGGGCGCCCCAGGACCGGGTGGCGACGCTGCGCGCGCTGGTTGGCGCGGTGCGCTCGACGGACGTGGGCGCCTCGCTGGACCTCTGGCGCGCGCGCAGCCGCACCCTGGGCCGCCGGGTGGAGGTGGCCGGGGTGGCGGGCGTGGCCGAGGACGTTCGCGAGGACGGGGCGCTGCTGGTGGACGGGCGGCCGGTGCTGGCCGGGGACGTCTCGCTGATCGACTGAAGCGGAGGAAGGATGCTGCTGGTCATCGACGTAGGCAACACGAACATCGTGCTGGGGGCCTTCGACGGGCCGAAGCTGGCGCACCACTGGCGCATCTCCACGGCCCAGCGCACGACGGACGAGATGGGGCTGCTCTTCCTGCAGCTCCTGGAGCACGACGGGGTCAGCAAGGCGGACCTCAGCGGCGCCATCATCTCCAACGTCGTGCCCAGCGTGCTCTACACCATCGAGAAGGCCTGCCGCCGCTACCTGGGGCTGGAGGCCATGGTGGTGGGCAAGGGCATGAAGACGGGGATGCGCGTGCGCACGGACAACCCGCGCGAGGTGGGGGCCGACCGCATCGTCAACGCCGTGGCCGCGCTGGAGGAGCACCCGGCTCCACTCCTGGTCGTAGATTTCGGCACCGCGACGACCTTCGACTGCGTGTCCACGGAGGGCGACTACATCGGCGGCGCCATCGCCCCTGGCCTGCGCATCTCCGCCGACGCCCTCTTCGAGCGCACCGCCATGCTGCCCCGCGTGGAGCTGGAGCGCCCGCCCAAGGCCATCGGCACCAACACCGTGCGCAGCATGCAGAGCGGCCTCTTCTGGGGCTACGTCGGGCTGGTGGACGGTCTGGCCCGGCGCTGCAAGGAGGAGATCGGCGGGAATCCCCGCTGCATCGCCACGGGCGGCCTGGCCAACCTCGTCGGGCGGGCCTGCGTGGAGATCGATCAGGTGGACGAGCACCTGACGCTCAAGGGCCTGCGCCTGCTGTGGGAGCGGAACCGCGGGAAGAGCTGAGGCGCTGTGCTACGCTCGTGGGTGGAGGGTCCCATGCGCCGCGTCGCCCGAGTCGTGCTGCTGCTCCTCGTCGTCTCCTTGCTGGCACTGGTCGTCCGCGCGCCGGGGGGAGGCCTCGTATTTGCGGGAGAGGAGAGCTCGGTCCCGCGCACGCCCGAGGCCACCCGCGAGGCGGGCCGGGCCGCGGCGCCCGAGCTGGTGGCGAAGTACGAGGCCATGCCGAAGACGGCGAACGAGGCTTATCTTCCCATCCTGAACCAGCTCCGCGAGCTCCAGGCGGGCAGCGCGGACCCCAAGGCCGAGGCCCTGCTCAAGGACTTCATGGGCATGGCCAAGGCCAGCCCCGAGAGCAGCGCCGAGGCCGCCGAGCTGCGCACGCTCTACGACGACGTCTTCACGCCGATGATGGCGGGCTGGCAGGGCGCGCTTCAGGAGGAAGGCGCGGCGCTGGAGGACCGCGCCCGGCTGGCGAGCATGCACCGGACCGCGCTGCGGGAGCTCACCCGGGAGCTGATGCGGGACGAGAACGCCGTGGCGATCCTGCGGGCGCGGGACCTCGTGAAGTACGGGCAGGAGACGGGGCCGACGGTGGAGCAGCTTTATGAGAGGGAGATGGGGAAGATCGGGGCGACGCCGGAGAAGGCGTGGACGGCGATCGTGGGGAGCTCGCAGACGCACAACAAGGGGGTCTCGGAGGCGGCGAAGGGGAGGTGAGGGAAGGGAGGGGCATTGGTATCGGCATCGGTATCGGCATCGGCATCGGCATCGGTATCGGCATCGACATCGGTATCGGCATCGGCATCGACATCGGCATCGCGGGACGGCATCGGCATCGGCATCGACATCGCGGGACGACATCGGCATCGGCATCGGCATCGGCATCGGTGTGGCCTTGAAGCCTGGTCCGTTGGACGGAGATGCTCCTCTTTCCGAGCTGGTCTGGAGGATGGCCTCTCCTCTTGAAGAGGGAGAGGGAGGTGCTGGGAACACTCCACGTTCAGGGGTGAGCCTGGAGGATTGCGGTTCGCTCCGCTGTCTGTGGAGTGGCAGAGAGACTCCAATGCCGCGCCTCTGCCTCCTGGAAATAGGAGAAATTCAAGTCCTCCTCCCCTTCTCCCGCGCGCGGGAGAAGGTGGCGCAACGCGCCGGATGAGGGCCTCTCCGACCTACAGACCACCTCTCGACATCACACCGATGCCGATGCCGATGCCGATGTCGATGCCGATGCCGATGTCGATGTCGATGCCGATGCCGATGCCGATGCC
>CAZTOW010000103.1:0-10454 GCA_964615375.1 uncultured Enterobacterales bacterium | reverse complement strand
CCGACCCCTGCTCTCGCGAGAGTCGGCGTTGCATGTGTAGATTTTGAGTGGTCGGCCTGGTTGAACGTAACTCGAACTTTTGCCGCCGCGCCTGACCCGGAGGTCAGGGGTGCGATGGCAGGGATTCGAGGGGTTCTTGCAGGCTGATCACCGAATCCAGCATGAACGCAATGGGGTTTAGTAGTGGCCGGGTCCACGAGGGGCCCGTTGAGGTCAGGGTAGAGGATCTCGGCGTCGGTGTCCATCAGCGCGGGTGAGATCTGATGGACTGGGCCTACTCCTTCAGCGCGTCGATGATCCCGCGCACCTTGCGGTAGTCACGACGGAAGCGTGCGACGTCGTCGTGCAGGTCGTCGAGGGGGATGGTTCGTCCTGACGGGTGCCCGGCGTCATTCCGCATCTCTCGCACGAAGTTGAACGACGCCCCGAGGGAGTGGCCGATCCACGACTCGTACTTGTCGTCGAGCGTCCCGTCCCTCAGGCTCACCACGGCTTCCAGGGCGGCCTTGACCGCGTCCAGGAGGTTGCCCGCCTTCGGGGGGGCCTTCATCTTCTTCGTGTCGTCTCGGGCATCCTGGTACTTCTTGAGCTCGCTGACGTGCGGTCCGGCCAGGTTCTTGACGGCGCCGTCGGGCCATCGCTTGACCAGCGCGTCAGCGAGCTGGACGACGGCCAACTCGTAGGCGCAGCCGATCATGGTGGCGCCCGCGAGCTCCATCCCCTGCCTCTCGCACTTCTTCGCCTGCCCGAGGTAGCGAGCGAGGAGAGGTGCCCGATCAACGCCGTTGAACTCCTGGAGGAACGCCTCGGCGACGCCGTCGGGGTCCGCGATGAGTTCCGCGTCGTCTTCCTGGAGCCGTCGAAGCCCATAGTACGTCACACTGTACTTCTGCTGGTATGCCCGATCTGACTCACGGAGCACGCCCGCCAGAACCAGCTCGTGGGCCGCGTCCCGGATCAACGACGGCAGCGGATCGATAGGCGCGGGCTGCCCGTCGTGCCGGATGCCAAGGTGTTTAGCGACTCCCCACAGGGAGCTGTCTGACATCTCTATGGTGTTCCCTGGATACTGCTGGGGGAGCTTCCAGTCCGGCGGAGTGGTCCAACCTCGAACCGTCTCGCGAAGGTGCTTCCAGAGAGCGACCCTGATCTGCTGGAAGCTGCTCAGCTCGTCTTTGTAGTTGATGGCTAAGTATGGGCCCGACACATAAACCTCCTGCCGTCCCAGTAGCCTGCCGACACCGCGCCGTCAGCCCGGCTCCTCGTCCTCCTCCCAGGAGCAGATGTCGTCCTTCTCGTGGCCGAGCAGCTTCTCCTGGGCGACCAGGTCGGCGAGGCGTTCGGCGGCCTCCTCCAGCATTCGGGGGGCGGTGGCGGCGGGGGTGGGGTCGGGGCGGGTGGGCATGAGAACCTCCGCAGGCGTGGTACCGGCGGCCAAGTGGGCGTAGGTCTCCGACCGCGACCGTGGAGTCCGGTCGTGCTGAAGCTGCTGGTCGGCCCCTTCACGGGCGCCATGGGCGCCTCGGGGACCGTCACCCGGATCATCTCACAGGCCGACGACGCCCGCAAGGGTCAAGGTACACCCGGCGCTTTCACGCACATGTGCGCGACGCGCGCATGCGAGGGTGTCACGAGCGACACGAGTCCGAAGCCACGCGGCGTGGTCGACAGAACTCGGGACGACAGGAGTCCGAGCGCGTGACTCATGTCCAAAGAACTCGGCACGGACATGGGTCCAACGCCACACGCGCCCGCACGCGGCGCGCCCGCGCACGAGGCGGCGGTCGAGGAGACCCGCTGATGGCCGTGTCCAACGTCATGTCCGACTCGTTCGGCGGGAGCCGTGCCAGGGCGTGATAGTTGACACCTTCACCTGCCATTAGCGCAGCGGACAGCCAGTGGCGTGCCGGGGCGCCTCCGGTCACCGGAGGAGCCTTGCATGTACTCTGGAGCTGACCCGGCTTCGGAGACCCCCTCGGATCAACTGACTGCGATGGCCCGAAGCTCAAGAAGCCCATATAGCGTCTGTGCCACTCATCCCCCCACCCCCACCAGCTGCACCTCCACCGCCCGCATCTTCTCCAGGTACGCGCACACCTCCTCCTCGGGATCCTCGCACGCCGCCACATAGACCTGGAGCAAGCTCGCCGACAGCGCATACGTCCCCTCTTCATCC
Source organism: uncultured Enterobacterales bacterium (assembly GCA_964615375.1). Taxonomy (GTDB): domain Bacteria; phylum Myxococcota_A; class UBA796; order UBA796; family CAZKWG01; genus CAZKWG01. The sequence goes on along the minus strand of CAZTOW010000103.1, from coordinate 8,278 downwards.
GCATCGCAAGCCGGCGGCGTGGGGTCGATGCAGTCGGGGCAGTCCTGGAATTCGTATCCCTCGGGGCATGGCACATGCTTGTCCAGAACCGCATGCCCGGCCTCGTGGAAGAGGACGTGCCCGAGTTCGGGGCCGCACATCGTCAGCACGAGCGGGCTCAGGTGAAGGCCATCCTCGTAGCTGGCTGCCACGGCGCCCTCGCTGAGCCCGTCGTCGTTGACGACGCCTGCCGTGAACCAGGCTGTGTAGTTGTACGCGAGCTGCCGGTTGTCATCGCCGCCGAGCTGCCAGTAGACCTCCTGGAGCTGGTCGAGGAAGACGGGGTAGACGCCATCGCCAGCCTCCGTGCTGCCGAAGCGCCCGCCGTCGCGGGTGAGCAGGTCGTAGGCGCCGGTGATCACGCAGGCGGCGAGATCCGGGGTCTCGTCCGTCGCAGCCACCGCCTCCAGCGCGGCGCGGTCGGCCTTGAGATCGTCGAGCAGGCGATCCTGGCACTCGGCGCTCAAGCTGGCGTCGAGGTCGAAGGGGTCGGGCCTGCCCTCGACGCTCTCGGGATCACACGCCTCCCAGGCGCCGTTCCAGCGATCCTCGATGCCCTTGAACGGGTTGCAGGCCAGCAGCAGGGCCAGGATCATGGCAGCTCCCGGGTTCGGCAGGTGAGCATCGACGCGCGGCAGGTGATCTCGTAGGCGCCGCCGGCCAGGGCCACCAGCTCGCCGTAGGCGAAGGGGCGGTCGGCGTTGGGGAAGGTGACGACGACGGTGTAGGTGCCAGGGGCCACATCGGCGGGCAGCGGGACGTTGGCGCCCTGGACGAGCAGCTCGACCAGGGTGGCGTCTCCCTTGAGGGTGACCTTTGCGGCCGTTGTCGCTGCAACAGACGTTACAGGTGAATCTGTTGCGGTGTCTGGCCGCGGCGCTGTCGCGACGGAGGAGGTCTGTGGTGCGGTCGTCGTGGGCTCGGCAGCAGGGGATGAGGGAGCGGCGGCCGGCGTGGTCGCGGTCGCGTTGGTGGACGCGGTCGCGATGGGCGCGCTCAAGGGCACGAGCGTCCCCGCGAGGGCGAGCTCGGGGCGTGGATCTGGCCGAGCACCCCAGACCATCCACCACAGGCTGAACGCGCCGAGGGACAGCAGGAACAGCGCGGCGAGCGCAATGGCGGTCCAGCGCGGGCGATGGGGTGCGACCGCCACCGAAGGCACCGACGGCACCACCGGGATCGGCGTGACCGGCGTCTCTGGCGGAGTCGCCCGGTCGCGCTCGGGCCAAGGCGTCGGCGCAGGCCCGGACAGCCAGGTGTGCGCGCTGTCCTCGTCGTCGGCCAGCTCGCCCACGACCCGCGCCCGCCGCTGGGCGACGGCGCCCTCGACGAGCACCGAGCCGACCATCGGCTCCGCGTTGGCCAGGATCTCCAGCTTCGCCTGGACCACGGGCACGGTGGACGCGGCCCAGACCTTGAGCCCCGGCCCGCCCGACTCTTCGGCGAGCGCGCGAGCCAGGTCGGCGACGTCCTGTGGCGAGGGTCGATCTCCGGGCGCCCACTCCACGCACGAGAGCACGAGCGAGGCGATCATCTCGTGCAGCCGCTGCCGCGAGCCCAGCGCGCGGAGGAGCTGCTCGGTCAGCGCCTGGCGAAAGCCCTCCTGGTCCTCTCGCTCCTTCGGCAGCTCGGGGTGCCCCTCGCCGGTGAGCAGGTTGGCCAGCACCAGCCCGAGCCCGTACACGTCCACGGTGGGCGCGTCCTGGCCGCGCACGCGCTCAGGGGACATGTAGGTGCCGGTGCCACGGGGCTCGGGGCCGCTCCTGGCCTCGCGCGCCTCGAAGGCGGCCCACGCGATGCCGAAGTCGAGCAGCTTGACCTCGCCGTGCCGGGTGACAGCGATGTTGGCGGGCTTGATGTCGCGGTGCAGGAGCCGCAGGGGCGCCCCGTCCTTGCCCGGCAGCTCCCAGGCGTAGACCAGGGCCTCGGCGACCGCGGCGACCAGCTCCAGCGCGGCGGCGTGGGGCAGGCGGCCGGTGGCTTTGAGCACCTCGTTCAGGTTCGGCCCCTCGACCAGCTCCATGAGCAGGCCAGGGCCGGCGTCCAGGCGCACGAAGCTGTAGAGCCGCACGATGCTGGGGTGCCGGAGCCGGGCGAGCAGGCGGGCCTCGTCGCGCAGGCGTCGCACGGGGTCCTCGTCGTCGCGCCAGGCGCTCGTGAGCAGCTTGAGGGCCAGCGGGGGCGCCAGGTCCGTGCCCTCCTCGGCGACGCGGAGCACCCGCCCGAAGCCGCCTTTGCCTATTTCGCCGGTCACGAGGAAGCGCCGCATGTTCACCACCGCACCGTGACGCCCGCGGTGAGCAGCCCGGCGCTGACCAGCGCGGCGCTGCCCGAGGCGGTCTGCAGCGCCATGCGGCGGGAGGTGGTCTCGGCGCTCGCGTCGATGAAGGCGGCGGGGTCGGAGGGGGCGCTGACCTCGACGTCCTGCACAGAGCGCGCGAGCGCGAACAGGCCGCCCGACAGCAGCCCGCTGGCCGCGGCACCCAGGAAGAAGGGCCTGGACCGCTGGATGGAGCCAGGCGGCAGCTCGACCTTGACCACGGTGATCTCGGGGGCGGGCACCTCGGGGGCCAGCACGATCAGCGGTGCGGGCGCGGGCGGCCCCGCAGCGCTGGCGTAGAGGCGCGCGATGGGGTGGTCGGGTGGGTAGAGGTCCAGGGGCAGGCTGGCGTCGGGGTCAAGCCGACGGGCCTCACGAAAGGCGGCTGTCGCGGCGGGGATGTCACCACGCCAGGCCGCGCCGATACCTTCGAGCCGAAGGACCCCAGCGCGTTCGGCGGGGGTGGCGGCGGGGTTGTGTGCCAGCGCTCGGCGGGCTGCGGCGAGGGCGTCGAAAAAGGCGGTCTCATCGAGATCGCGGTTCGCGTTCTCTGCGGAGTACAAGTAACAGTTGGTGTCGAATTCGGGACACGCAAATGCCGTGCCAGGCATCGAAAGCGCGGCAAGGATCGTGATCGAAAGAAAGATAGAGCGAAGCTGGCGTGGCATGGCGCGCACCTCTGAACAGGAGTATATTGCCTTCACATGGAGCACGCACACCAACATCCACTTATAGTCAAGCGCGCCGCCTCGAATTCATGGCGGTCAAGGGGCACCATGCTTGACGTGAGAGTAGACTACAGGTGTGCGGTGCGCCGCGCAAGGGCCTCGCGTGGAGACACGCCGGCTCTGCCATTGTCCTGGTCCCGACTGGAGGAGCCTCGATGCGCACGCTGATCCTCGCCTCGCCGCTGACCCTTCTCTCGCTCTCTGCCACCATGCTGCCCGGCTGCGCGACCGAGGGGCAGCTCGAAGAGTTCGCGAGCTCCATGGACGACGATCTCGACGGCCACGGCGACGCGGTGGACTGCGAGCCGGATAACGACGAGGTCCATGATCACGAGTGGTACGTGGACGCCGATGGCGACGGGCACGGCGACCCAGACTCGCGCGTGGACACCTGCGACAAACCCGACGACGGCAAGACCTGGGTGAGCGTGGGCGATGACTGTAACGACGCCGACCCGGCGGTCTACCAGACCAGCACGGGCTACCGCGACGGAGATCAGGACGGCTACGGCTCGTCCTGGATGCCGGTGACGCTCTGCGATGACGGTGACACGCTCGCGGACAGGACCGGCGACTGCGACGACGCCGACGAGGCGGTGAACCCCGACATGTCGCCCGTCTGCGGCAACGCGAAGGACGATGACTGCGACGGGCGCTCGGACTGCGAGGCACTCGGCGACGAGATGGAGGCCGAGGACGCGCCGGTCCGCTACCTGGGTGACCGTGAGGAGGCGCTCGGAGCGAGCCTGACGGTGCCGGGAGACGTGGACGGCGATGGCTTCGAGGACCTGGTGGTCGGCGCGCCGGACGAGGAGGGCGTGGCCTACCTGTTGCGGGGGCCGTTCGAGGGTCAGGAGGACGTGGACCGGGTGGCCGCCGCGCAGCTCCAAGGCCCCAATGAGGACGGCGCGGCCGGCAGCGCGCTGGTGGGGCTTGGGGATCTCGATGGCGACGGCTACGACGACTTCATGGCCGGCGCTCCGGGCGGGTCGAGCTCGATGGTGGTGGTGGTCTTCGGGCCGATGCGCTTCGTGGACGAGGAGGGCGACGGCGCGGTGCTCGGCACGGACTCGCTGGACATGCTGGAGCTGACGCTGTCGGGCGACGGCGAGGAGCTCGGCGTGGGCACGTCGCTCGGGGCGCCGGGAGACCTGCTCGGGAGCGGCGGCGAGGCCGACGTGGTGGTCGGCGTGCCGGGCGGAAGCGCGGTCTACGTGGTCCAGGGGCCGCTGAACAACAGCGTGGTGATGGACGAGGGCGACGGGGTCAGCACCATCGGCGGCGGCGCGAGCCTGGACCTGGGTCAGGCCGTGGCGACCCTCCAGGACCTCGACGGCGACGGCCGGACAGAGCTGGCCGTGGGCGCGCCGGGGTTCCAGGATGATTCGAGCTGGAGCATGTTCCGGCCGGCGGTGGGCGCGGTGTATGTCTTCTTCGAGGCCGGCGACCTGCGGGTGTCGGACGCGGACGTGGTGTTCGTGGGCGAGGAGGGGAACGCAGGGTTCGGGTCGGTGCTGGCGGACGCGGGGGATGTTGATGGGGACGGGCTCGGGGATCTGATGCTGGGGGCACCGGACAACGACGATCAGCGAGGCGCGGCCTGGGTGTTCACGGGAGCACAGCTGCTGGAGACGAGCGCGCTGGAGCTTGATGACGCGCAGTCGTACCTTTATGGGGCGGACACCTGGGAGTGGGCCGGTACCAGCGCCCTGGGAGGACACGACATCGACGGGGACGGGGCGCAGGACCTGCTGGTCGGCAGTCCTGGGGCAGAGTGGGGTGGGGGTTCATACGCTGATCCGGTTGGTGGTGTCGGGGTCTGGTATGGCCCCGTGTCAGGGCGGCACAACGCCCAGAACGCGGACGTGCTGTTCCTGGGGGACGAGGAGCTCGACGGAGCGCTGTTCGGCTGGTCGCTGGACCTGTCCGACGCGGGCGACCTGTTCATCGGGGCGCCGGGAGTTGGGGCCGAGCGTGAAGGCGAGGGCGGCGATGTGCTGTTCGGTGACGGCGCGACCTACGCCTTCCACCTGGGCTGGTGAGGGCCTCCGGTGAAGTCCTTCTTGGCCATGTTCGCCGTCCTCATCACAGGCTGTCGTGGCTGTCGGGAGCAGGACGCGCCCCTACCCTATAGCGTCACGGTGGACCTGGCCGGGTGCGAGGCGCAGACGGTCTACCTGGACCAGGACAGGGACGGATACGGCGATCCTTCAACGGCCATGCTCGGATGCACCGCACCAGAGGACTCCGTGGGGGACGGCACGGACTGTGATGACGAGGACAGCGCGATCAACCCTGGCGCGGAGGCGATCTGCGCAGACACCCTGGATAATGACTGCGACGGGGCGCCCGACTGCCCGGAGGTGAGCGGTCGAACGAGTCTGGACGAGGCGACCGCAGTGCTGGTGGACCAGGAAGATGGTGCCGCTGGCGATACCCTGATCGCGGACTTCTCGGGGGACGGGTTCAACGACTACCTGATCGCGGCACCCTACGCCGTGGAAGATGGCTACCGTGGCCGCATGTACGTCGTACTGGGGCCTGTGCGAGGTGGAATCGACCTGACCTCAGACGATGTGCCAGACATCAGCTCCGACGCGGTTAATACGGACGCCTACTGGTCCGCCTCGGGTGATCTGGACGGGGACGGGTATCGTGACATCCTGAGCGCCTCAGCCGATGAGTACGAGAACATCGTGTTCCTGGCGTCCGGCCCCTTCGGAGATCGCGACGTGCAACTGGACACCGAGGCCACGGCGCGCCTGACCCAGCCCTACGACGACGACGACGAGGTCCAAGGGAATACGCAGGTCGCCGTGGGCGATGTGCTTGGAGAAGACGGGCAGGATGACCTCCTGCTGGCACGCCGCGCCATCGTGGACGAGACGGCCGCTGCGTTCTTCGTCGCCGGCCCCCTACCCGAAGAGGGAGTGTTCACGGAGATCTCCGAGGCGATGCTGTACCTCATCGACGAGGGGGAGCGGGAAGGCTTCTTGGGCACCAACATTGTGGGCGACATCAATGGCGATGGTGTCCCGGAAGTGTCAGCCTCTGCTGGGGGCGAATACATCTTCGTCTACTTCGAGCTTCCTCCTGGCGAGTCAGAGGCATTCGACCTTGCGGATGTCATGATCTACGGCGAGGGGGTCTCTACGGGTGACCAGTTGGTGGGCGCTGGAGACGTGGATGGGGACGGGCTCAGCGACCTGCTTTCCTCAAGCGCCGATCCAGACGACATCTACTGGGGTGCCGGCGACAAGGTCTACATCTTCTCCAGTATTACCCTTAACGATCACGCGGGCGGGCGGACGCTCGACATCGAGGGCGACTACCTTGCCTTGTTCGATGGCTCCATTCAGCTCGGCATGGGCATCGGGACACCCGGCGACATGAACCGCGACGGCTACGCTGAGGTTTTCCTTGGCGAACCGGACAATTGGGATGGCGAGGACGACGAGACGGGCTACGCCTCGCTCTGGTACGGCCCGGTCGAGGGCACCTACGCCGGTCCCAGCGGCGACATCTACATCAAGGGCGAAGAGCTCGGAAGCCGCACCGGCTGGCGCGTGGCCGCCTCGCCGGGCGATGATGTGAACAACCCCGTCCTGCTGGTCGGCACATGGCCAGCGAACGGAGTCTCCACGATCTACCAGTTCACGCCGGACGGCTACTGATGCGCGCCACGCCTGTTCAGCTCCCGCGCGCCGTCACGGTCCCTGCGAATCGCGGCTTTGAGGCCCATCACTCTCCGGCCAGCTCGCGAGGGGCTGGCAGGCCGCTTCTGATTATGTCTATTTCAACCTGGGCTGCGCGTAGCGCGACCCCTCCCTCTGGTGTACCCCGCGCCGGTTGGGCGAGCCCTGACGGGGAAGGCAGCCCGCCCGGAGGGATCAGCTCCGAGCGGGCCTGACGAAGGAAAGCCGCTGATGACCACTCCCCCTCGCTCTGATGACTCTAACCCCGCGGACGCGCGGGCCTCTACTCCTCCTCTCGTGACCTGGTGTACCTGGCGCGGCACCGCCGGCCCGCCGCCCGTGCTCGGCCGCACCGCCGAGGACGCCGACCGGCGCCTGCTGGAGCACCTGGCGCACTTCTACGGCAAGGAGGCCGAGCAGCCCTGCGAGAACCCGCGCGTCCGCGCCCGCCAGGAGTCCGCGCGCTTCAAGAACCTCGGCGTCGCGAGCTACTTCGCCCCCGACGAGATGGCGGCGTTCCACCTGTGGGTGGAGGCCAGCTCGCTGTCGGCCGAGGAGGCGCTGCTGCGCTGGCGTGCCGTGTTCCCCTGCACAGAGGAGGCCGATCCGCTGCGGGCGCTCGCGCGCGCCATGGATCGCGCGGCGCGGAGCTCCGAGGAGGCCGACCACAAGCGCCTGTCCCGAGCGGCGCAGGAGCGCATCTCCGTGCTCGGGCGCTTCATCGACAGGCTCCCGCGTATGTCCGAGGCCCGCGTCGAGGCGCTCCGCGAGGAGTTCGACGCGCCGACGCGCTGAGTTGGCCTATCGGTGCCCGACGAGGGCGTTGCGCACCATGCAGAGCTCGTACAGGTTCGCCGGATCGCTCGGCGAACCTGTCGCCGCGACGGGTCCGACGACCATCACCACGTCTCGCGTCCCCTCCAGCGTGACGCCATCGGTGGTGGCGGTGACAAAGACTCGTGGGCGGTAGAGGACATGATCCTCGCCGCTGGTCGTGGTCAGGATGCTCGGCGCGTCGGTGGGGCTCCGCACGAGATCACCCCGAAGGAGGATGTCCCTGCCCTGTAGTTCGCCCCGCATGGATGGAAAGGACGTCGTGCCCACGACCCTGGTTTCGAGGTGCTGATCGCTGGTCATGCTGAGCAGCCAGGTGTAGGCGACCTTCCCACCGACATCATTCGGCGATGGACAGGTGCTCCACTGAAACGTACTGGTGACCTGCCATGTCCCCACCAGGCTGGCGACGTCCAGGGGCGCCGGGGCTGGATTCGCGAGCGGCTGTGTCTCGCCGTTGGTCATCGAGGTGGGGCTCTCGGCAGGACCCTCGATGATCCGCTCCATGGGCGCCGGGGCGAGCAGTCCTCGTAGCAGCTCGTCATGCAGCTCCTGAGAGATCAGCTTCTTCGCCAGCTTCAGGCAAAGAGTGTACTCCACCCAGCTTCGAGCGGCGGCGTCCTGGCTGAGCGTGGTGGTCTCGTAGTCGGTGCGCGTCTCGA
>CAZTOW010000102.1:0-11100 GCA_964615375.1 uncultured Enterobacterales bacterium | reverse complement strand
CCCTCCGGGCCACCTCCCCCCGCTGGCGCGGGAGGAGGATGAAAGCTGCAATTCGATGGCGCTTTGGTCGTCGTAATGGAGCCGCACCCAAGTTCGATTCTTCCGTGAACGCAGGCCAGCCTCGCGTTGAGACCTGAGGGCGGTCGCGCCCGTCGTCACGAACCCCTACAGCTCGGAGGCACCCATGCGCCCCACCTGCCTGATCTTCTTCACGCTCTATGGATGTGCTTCCGTAACTCCTCCGCCCCCAGAAGGAAGCGCTGACCTCGCGGATCTCGAGGCGCAGCTTGACGCCCTGCAAGAGCAGATCGATGCGCTGAAGGAGGAGGCAGGCACTGCGACCTCTGTGGATGGGCGCCTCGAGGATCTCGATGCCACGCCGGGTTCGGGCCTGGCAGCGCTGTCTACCAAGGTGGATGAGCTCAGCGCCAGCATCGAGAGTCTGGAGAGCTCAATCAACTCCCTCGGGTCGGACGTGGTCGGGCTCAAGAGCGAGATGGAGGCTGGCTTCACGGAGCTCTCCGCCACACTCAGCGACCTGACGGACCGGCTCAGCGGGCTCCAGACCAGCGTGGACGAACTCACCGCGGCCGTAGCGAAACTCGATGCTGAGCTCACCACGCTGAGCGACTCCCTCGCCACGCTGAGCGACTCCCTGGCCGACGCCCCCGCGCTGCTGGCCAGCCTGGACACCCTGCTGGACCATGTCTCGGTCAGCGACGCAGGCGACGTCGTGTTCACCGGGACCAACGTCTACATCCAGAGCGGCCGTGGCTCGACCAACGAGGACTGGGATCTCAGCGGGCTCGGCAACCTGATCATCGGCTACAACGAAGCCGATCGCGATGACGGCTACACGCCGACCCGGACGGGCTCACACAACCTGATCGTCGGTCCAGGACACGAGTACACCTCCGTCGGGACGATCATCGGTGGCCTGCAGAACTCCGCGACCGGGGCTTACACCGTCGCCCTCGGGGGATACCAGAACACGGCCTCGGGCCACACCGCCGCGGTCCTCGGCGGCGATCTCAACGTCGCGGAGGCCCTTTACGGCGTCGTCAGCGGCGGCGCGCACAACGTCGCGTCGGGAGACACCTCCGTCGTCTCTGCCGGCTACTACAACACCGCGGAGGGCACCTTCGCCGCGGTCAGCGGCGGGACCTTCAACACAGCCTCTGGCGAGGGCGCGGCGGTCAGCGGCGGCGACTACAACGTCGCGTCTGCGAGCTACGCGACCGTCGCCGGTGGAACCGCGAACACCGCTTCTGGGTACAGATCCCACGTCGCGGGCGGAGAGGACAACGTCGCGTCGGACTCCGCGACGGCGGTGCTGGGCGGGACCGGGAATCGCGCAGCCCAGGGCGCAGCCTCGATCTGCGGCGGATACGGCAACATCGCCTCGGGCTACTACGCCGCCATCCTCGGTGGCGACACCAATGAGGCCGCCGGCAGCTACTCCGTCATCGGCGGCGGCCTGTACAACACGACCAGCGCTTACCACACGGCCGTGCTCAGCGGGACGAACAACGAGGCCGCCTACAAGTACTCGGCGGTGCTGGGAGGCTCCTTCAACCTGGCTCAGGAGGACTCCGCAGTGGTCGCCGGCGGGTACTACAACACCGCCGATGGATTCGGCGCCACGGTGCTCGGCGGCTACGAGAACCAGGCCAGCGGGAGCTACGCCGCGATCTCGGGCGGGACCTACAACACGGCGTCCAACACCTACGCCGTCGTGTCGGGGGGCGGCTACAACCAGTCCACCGGTAACCTCTCGACGGTATCCGGCGGCGCCTACAACACCGCGTCGGGTGATACCTCGACCGTGCTTGGGGGACGGAACAACATCGCGTCCGGCGCGAGCTCGGTAGTCCTGGGAGGGGGTGAGACCTACGCCATCGACAACTACGAGATCGCCCCCTGAACCCTCCCTTGCCAGAGGAGACCGCCATGTCTTTGCTCTTCCTCCCGCTCTCCACGCTCCTGGTCCTCGCCTCCTCCCCCGCCAACGCGGTCTGCCCGACCCCGCTGAACGCAACGGAGCTCATCGCCCGCATCGACCAGGCCGAGCTCGCCTACGGCGCCGAGGACCTCGAGCGCTTCCGCGCCCAGCGCGAGCAGATTCTGGACGACCTCCCCTGCCTCTCCGAGCTCCTGACCCGCGGCCAGGTGGCGCGGGTCCACCGCCTGGAGGGCCTGGCGATGCACCTGGAGCGCTCCCCCGAGCAGGCGGCGCTGGCCTTCGCCGCCGCCCGTTACGCCGATACGCCCTCGGCGCTGCTGCCCGTGACGGTAGTACCGGACGATCCCAACCTGCCCGAGCGGATCGCGTTTGCCGCCGAGAGCCTGGTGGATCAACGCTGGGTCGCCGTGCCGTTGCCGCCGGGCGGGATCCTCAGCTTCGACGGGGCGGCGGACGCCATGCGTCCGGAGCGCTGGCCCACCCTGTTTCAGGCGGAGTTGGCGGGGCAGCTCACGCTGACGGCCTATCTCTGGCCGGATGAGCCGCTCCCGCCGATCCCGGCGCCCGCTCCGCTGGATACGCATACACATACACATGTGGATGATCTTCCGTTGGAGCTCCCGCCGAAGGTCCGCCCGACCCGCGTCGCGACGCTCACCGTGGGCGCGGGCTCGCTGGCCACCGCCGCGGTCGGGGCCGCTTACTACCTCGGGTTCTGGCGCGTGTACCGGGAGCAGTGCGCCCCCGTCCCCGACGCGCGGGTCGGCGTGCGCGACTGCAGCGCGGCCGAGGCGACCCAGCCCGGCTACTACCAGGACGTGCTCGCCCCCCATCACCGCCTGGCGCTCGGGCTCATGGCCACGGGCGGCGCGGGCCTCGCCCTGAGCGGGCTCACCCTGTCCATCCAGGTCGGGGATCGGCGATGACCAACGAGCCGCGTCGTTACACGATCCTCGAGCCCATCGGGCGTGGCGGCTTCGGCGTGGTCTACCGCGCCGAGCAGCGGGGCATGGACGGGTTCCGCAAGCCGGTCGCGCTGAAGTTCCTGCGGCCCGAGCTCGAGGCAGACGCGGAGCTCGCCGCGCGCTTCCGCGACGAGGCGCGCCTGCTGGGGCTGCTGTCGCACGGAGCCTTCGTGCGCGTGGACGGCATGGTCCGGCTGGCCGGGCAGCGGGCGATGGTGCTGGAGTACGTGGACGGCGCCGATCTGTCCATGTTGCTTCAGTTGGGTACGGTCCCGATTCGTCCGGCGCTGCAGATCGCGGCGGCCCTGGCCGCGGCCCTGGAGCATGCGCACCACCGGCGCGGGCCGGACGGCAGGCCGCTGGAGCTGCTCCACCGCGACATCAAGCCGGCCAACCTGCGGATCACGCCGGCCGGTGAGCTCCGGGTCCTGGATCTGGGCGTGGCCTGGGCGCGCCCGGAGCTGAGGGAGGGCGTCACGGGCATCCGACGCTTCGGGACGGCGCCTTACATGGCGCCGGAGCGTGGACTGGGGCTGGACACCCGCGCGGGGGACCTCTACGCGCTGGGGGCGGTGCTCTTCGAGATGCTGGTCGGCGACCCTCCCCGCGGGCGCCCGCCCCGACCCGGCCGACCGGCGAGCCGCACGCCCGACCAGCTCTGGCGCGCGCTGGCCGAGCTCTGCGCGGAGCGCTGCCCGGCGCTGCTGCCCCTGATGGAGGAGCTGCTGGAGGATGAGCCCGAGCGGAGGCCCGAGGTCGGGGCGGCGCGGGATCAGCTCGAGGCGATGGCCCGGAGCCTGGAGAGCCCGACGCTGGCGCGCTGGGCGGAGCGCGCCGTCCCTCTGGCGCAGGGCGCGCGCTCCCCCCTGGAGGGGGACGCGCTGACCGGGCAGACCCTCGTGGAGGAGACCCTGACCACCATCGCTGAGCTGCCGGCGCCGCCACCACGATCGCGCGGGATCGCCCTCCTCCTGGGCCTGGCCCTGCCGGTGCTGGGCGGGCTGAGCGCCTGGGGGCTGCTGCGTGAATCGCCGGACCTCGCGGCCAGGGCGGAGCCGGCGACCTCGGCAGCGCCTCCGCCCACGTCGGAGCTCGCACCTGAGCTCGCGCCGAGCCCCGAGCTCGAGCGCGAGCGGACGGAGCAGCCTCCGCCGTCGATCGAGCAGGCGCCAGCGCTTCCGGTCAGGGGGCCCGCCCGGCCGCGGGAGATCCGTGAGGTCGAGGCCCCGGCTCCGGTGGAGCTCGGCGTGGTGGAGGTCATGGGTGACCTCCCTCTGGATCTCAGCCTCGAGTCCGCAGACTCGAGCGCCTCTGGGCGGCTCGCAGCGGGTCCTGTGCCGCCGGGCACCTGGCGCGTGCGCGCGCAGTTCCACCCGGACGATCCGCTGGCCTCGGCGGGCACGGTGGAGGTGCGGGCTGGTCAGACCACCACCATCACCTGCAGCGCGGCGCTGCGGCGGTGCAGGTGAGGTCCGGTTCGCTGGGGCAGAGGGACCAGGCCAGCACGTCATCCACTCACGTGGTGAACTCGTCATGGTGCAGGCGGAAGGGGCCGATCGCGTAGGCCTCGCTGTTCAGGCTGGCGCAGACCTCTTCGTCCACCCCGGTCTCGCCACCCGAGACGCAGAGCGCCCAGGCGATCGCGTCTGCAGAGGTGTAGGAGGCCGTCGCGGAGATTCGATGCCACCCCTCCGAGCGGGGCTCGAGCACGACAGGTTCGGAGAGCGAGAGCCCGACGCCGAGTTGCTGAGAACAGTAGTACTCGGGTGGGTCACACGCGACGGTGTTGAACCCGACGAACACCGCGGGTCTGGCGTCCATGTCGGCCTCTTCCTGGAAGAGCACCCGGTGCTCGAGATCTGAGCTGCCGTCGTCCCAGAACCAGGACTCGAACGCGAAGTCTGTAGAGAGTCCATCGTCTGAGCAGAACAGCAGGGCGCTGTTGGATCCTGTCGCGTACAGCGAGCCTGCCCCGCCCTGGCTGAGCGCATCGTTCAACGTCTCGTCGCAGGTGCCCGCGCAGGTCCAGCAGCCGGTCCCGGCAACGGGATCCCCATATACTCCGCCCTCGAAGTCCTCGTGGACAAACGCCAGGACGTCGAGCCCGTCGCAGTCCGTGTCCACGCCATCGCGGGCCAACTCGCCCTCGGCGCTCGCGTCGTCACAGTCGTTTCGCGTGGGGACGTAGCCTTCCGGTCACGCGCAGGACTCTATCGTGTCGAGTGGATCGCCGTAACCGTACTCATCGTCATTCGCGTACCGGGTCGTCGCCAGCCCCGTCGTCGACGGCATCGTCGCCGTTCTCATCTACGCCGTCACAGGTCTCCATCGCCCCTGGGGGGATCGCGGAGTTGTGGTCATCACAGTCCTCTGGCCAGGAGTCGCCGTCATCATTCATATCGTCCTCACCAGATCCCGTCTCAGCGCCCGATTCCTTGTCAGCGGTCGCCAGACAGGGCTCAAGGTTGAACAGAGAGAGGAGCATGGTAAGACGCCTTGTTTGTATCGCGTTTCCTCAGCTTCGGTGATGAGTAGCCTGCCGTCACCTGGGCCGCCGGACCATAGCAGGACCGCCCACCGGCCTCACAGCGTGTTGACCGCGTGGTGGACCAGGGCGATGAAGGGAAGGATCCAGGCCCAGGTGCGGAGTGGGATGAAGTAGAGCGTGTCGCGACGATCGGGCTCCAGGTCGAGCAGGCGAGCCAGCTCTCCCACGAGGGGGCCGGCGAGCAGGAGCCCGAGCGACGTGGGCCAGGGGCTGCCCGGCTCCAGGAGCCCGCGCACCTCGAGCACCTTGGCGACTCCTTGCGCCAGTGCGCCACACAACATCGTGATGGGGATGACCAGCCACCCCTGTCCAGACCAGATGATCATGATCTGCTGCCTCCATGGCTCAACGGGAGATGATCACGTCTTCACCAGATCCTGCCCTCAGAGGTGCTGTGCGCGCTCGCTGACCGAGCATGAACGTGGATGAGGTTCGACCACGAGCCGCTGCCAGCGAGAACGCGCTACGTTGAAGAGGTCTGAGTACCGTACTCGATCGGAAGCCCAACGACCTCAAGGAGGATGGAGCTCAGCGACCGTCGCAGCCGGAGTCGGGTGCGCTGGAGGCGGTTCTGGAAGGTGGGGCGGTCGGTGCCGGCCTTGTGGGCGGCGGTGTGGAGGAAGCGGGTGGAGAGGTCGAAGAGCTGGAGGGCGTTGGACTGCTCGGGGGTGAGGGCGGACAGGAGCGGGATGAGGGCGGTGGCGAGGGCGGAGAGTCGGCGGGGGATGGGGTGGGTGGTGGAAGGGAGAGGAGCGTGGAGGACCAGGGGCCGAACAGGAGCGTCGCGTACAGGAACGCGTGGAGCCATGGGCCCAGGCGGGTCTGGCGGCGGCGGGCGGTCAGCGCGGTGTGGATGTGGGTGAGGAGGGCCTGAGAGGCGGGAGAGATGTGCTCCGCGGGCACCCAGGGGCGGACGAGGTCTTCGAGGGCGGTGGTGAAAGCGGGGAGCAGGGCGCTGGGCTGGACGCGGCGGCGCCGTGGGCGGGTGTCAGGGGAAGGCTCGGGTGGGGTGGTGTCTGGGGTGACCGGCGCCAGGAGATGGAGGTCGGTGAGGACGACTCGTCGAAGGTGACGGCGCGCGGCGCTGACGCGGGCCTTGAGGGTGACCAGGGGGATTCCGAGGCGCGTTGCTGCCGCACGCTGGGTCAGCGGGCCGTGGTCCGTCAGCCGGAGCACCTCGGCGTGCTCGGGGGCCAGGAGGTCCAGGTACGGGAGGAGCGCGGTGGCGATCCGGGGCTCGCTTGTCGTTGGCGTCGAACCACCTGCGACCTTGCCCACGACCTCGGCCATCCAGGGCGCGAGCTGCTTGCTTGGGCGTAGTTGCTCGACTCCGACCCGCAGGCGCGTGAGCAGGTGAACGAGAGCACCCTTGATGGCGTCGGCCGACAGGCGCTCGGCGAGCAGCGCGGGCAGGGCCTCCTTGAGCGGGGAGAGCATCGCCTCGTCAACCACGGGTCCGGCCTCCGCGGCACCCGCCTTCGCCAGCTCACGCGCATCCCCGGCCTCCTCCCGCTCGTTCGCCGCGGTCGCACGCCACGCCCATCCTCCCCCACAACCAGCGCCCCGACCTCCCCCGCGACGCTCGCGGGCGCATCCTGCCCGCCGCCCAACGCCCAACCGACGAGCCCGATCAGAGCGCCGCCCCGTGGCCCTGGGACGCCCCGGCGCCGAGGCGCAGCGTCACCTGAGCGGGTCCTGACGCGAAGAAACTAGATCCCGCCGTCGAACCCTTCCAAGGGTGACCGACACCCCCTGATCGGCACGTAAATCCAGGTAGTCCGCGGCGTCTCGCGCCAACACCGCCCTCCGTCGACTGATCCTGACATCCGTCACCCTCTGGATAAGTATCTGAAATTACAGTGGCACGACTCTTGCCTGACACAGCTCCCGTCATCCTCCGGGAGCCCGCATGTCTCGCAGCTACACCTCACCCGCCACCTCCACCGCACCTGCGGTGGACACGTCCTCCCCATCTCACGCCACCGCCGCCCAGAGCCTCTCGGCGGCCAGCTCCAGCCCCTCGAGCGCGGCAGCGCTTCAAAGCTCAGCCGGGAACGCCGCGGTGCAGGAGCAGCTTCGAAGTGGCGGAGCCCTAGGCGCGTCGGTCGCCATGTCCGGCAACCCCGAGGTCGCGGGGCGCACGCCGGAGGCGCTGGCGGCCGACCTGAAGGGGCGCATCGCCGACTACTGGGCGGTCGTGCCCCACATGGCGCAGATCGGCGAGGCGCAGGCCGCGTCCGAGCGGCGCTGGGTGGAGGGGCGTGGCGTGCTGGGCCTGTTCATCGACATGTTCAACCCGAGCGAGCTGCCCGACGCAGGTCGCTGGGAGGGCGCGCTGGCGCGCTGGGATGACGTGAACGCCGGCCTCGAGGCGGCGATGGCGGTCCCCTCGACGCCAGAGGCGCTGTCCACCCTGGGCTCGCTCAGTGAGCGCGCGCTCCTGGAATTCGATGGCGCCGCGCAGGCCCAGGCGAATCTCGCCGATGAATTCCAGAGCTATCTGGGAGGGTTCGCCGGATCGGCGCAGTGTGTGGCTGGGGTCACCGAGGTCGGCCGCGACATCGCGTTCGCCGCGGCGGTGGGCATCGCGGTCGTCGTCGCGGCGCCGGTGGTGGCCGGTGCGGCAGCCGGGACGGCGACCGCGGCGGGACTGAGCACTGGCGCGGCTGCGGCGGTCGGAACGGGGGCGACCGTGCTCGCGTCGGCGGGCATCGGCGCCGGGATCGAGGGCGGCGGACGCGCGATCGGCGCCGTGGCGAGCGAGGGTCTCGATGTGCTGGATGGCGACGAATTCGAGGCGGAGAAGGTCCTGGACGAGGGCGTGGCCGGCGCGGAGCGGGGCGCCATGGACGGCGTGCTCAGTCTGGTGGGTGCAGGCGTCGAGAAGGCCATCGCGCCAGCCGTCTCCAAGGCCACCGCAGGGGTGGTCGGGCAGGGAGGCTCCCGCCTCGCGAGCGCCGCGGTCGCGGGAGGCCTCAGCGGCGGCGCGTCGGGTGGTCTGACCGGGGCCATCGACGGTGGCGTGAGCGCGGCCCTGGAGGGCGGCGACCTCGGTGAGGTCGGCGACGCCATGCAGCGCGGCCTCATCGTCGGCGCGCTCACGGGCGCCCTCCTGGGCAGCGCGGGCGGGGCGTGGGCCTCGCGGTGGACCCCCGAGGCGCTCGAGGAGCTGCTGCGGCTCGACCCGGAGGCGTTCGCGGCGCGCTACGCGGAGATCCTGGCCTCGATGACCCCGGAGGAGCGGGCGAGCTTCGAGCAGCACCTCCAGGGGCGGCGCTTCGTGGACAAGAAGGACTACCTGCCGGCCGAGCAGGACTACGCGAGCGGCGTCTCGGACATGCCGCCCGAGCACCGCTATGGCATCGACAAGTACGAGGACTGGTCGGAGGCGGCGGCGTACACGGACGGGCTGGCGGCCGAGGGGCGGCCGATGACGCAGGCTGACCTCGAGAACGCCCACGCGCTCGCGGCGCGGGGGTTGGCCACCAAGAAGGTCGTGGCCGGAGAGATTCGTGGGCCCGATGAAGAGGGCAATGTGCTGATCGCGAGCGGCGGACGCGGATTCAGGAAGGCGTGGTCCGCCCTCTCTCCCGAAGAACAGGGCGCCATCCGGGAGAATCCCCACCTGAAATTGTCTGAGGCCGACCCGCTCACGCCCCTGCTGTCAGACGACGAGCGTGAGGCAGGATACGTCGCAGGTCTCGTCTTCTACCCGTCAGGGGACAGCGTCGTGGCACGGCTGGACGACTTTTTCGCCTGGTATTCGAAGAGCTGGGGATCCATGGATCCGGTGAGCTTCGCCGCGCTCGCGCAGAAGCGGCTGATCTCCATTCACCCCTTTGGAGATGGCAACGGGCGCGTCACGCGGTTGGTCATGGACCACGCGCTTCAGGCGCAGGGACTGCCACCTGCTCTCGTCTCGGACCCGAACCTCGACCTGCTTTCACGGGATGCGCGCTGGGAGGCAGAGGTCAGAGCGGGCGTGCTCGACACGTACCATCTGGCCGCCGGCTACGCAGACACCTACAACGCTGCGGTGTTGAGCGGGGACGCGAGGAGGGCAGCCGGACTGCGCGGCCTGCTGCTCGGCCTCACCGGAAGAGCAGACCTGGACGAGCAGACCCACGAAGCCGCCGGAGGCAACGATGCCCACTGAGTCCCTGGAGTCGTATCTCAGCCGTCGGTACTCGCGATACGCCTACGCCGAGGAGATCGTCAGCCTCTGGAGCGGCGATCCCGAGACGATGCGGCAGCTCAGCGCGCGCAGGCCAGCTCTCGGAGTAGAAGAATGGCTTGCTCTTCGATATGAGATCTCCCTGCTTGCCGCTCACCCCGTGGGACAGCTCGTCGAACGCGAGGACCACTGCGACGGGCCGCGCCTCACCGTGCGTGACCTGTTCTACAGATTGATCACCGCCACCGGCGGTGGCCCCCGGTCGATCGACAACGCCGCCGCGATGTGGGACGCCGTCCGGGTGGCCCTTGCCGGCCCCTGCACCCTGGAGTCCCACCGCTTCGGGATGCTCAGCCTGCTCGAACAGCTCGCCGCAGACACCCTCCCGCCGGATGTGGACGTCGACGACGCGGTCTGCGTAGTCCTCCATTACACGGACTACCCCACACATCTCATGGAACAGAGCCCCCTGGGTCGCGCCCCCATGCCCTCCGGGGGGAGGTCGGCCGCCGCGGCCTGGCCGGCGCTGGCGCATCTGCCGGCGATCATGGCCGATCCGCGGCGCCTTCACGAGCACCTCGCCGCGGGGCTGAGAGCACCGACGGCCTCGCGACGCGCGCTGAGCCTGCGCCTGCTCGCGCTGGACAAGGCGACGAGCTCGCGCCAGCCGTGATCGTCCGCGCTACTGGGCCTTGACCATCGCCGCGAGCACCATCGCGTCCCCGAGGATCTCGTCCTTACGCGCGATGGTGGCCCGGGCCTCCGCGAGCTGGTCGCGCAGCGCGTCGCGCTCTCGGGCGAGGCGGGCGCAGTCGGCGAGGGCCCTCTTGAGTTCGGCCTGGGTGACCGCGAGCTGGTCGAGCTGGGACTGGATCCGCTCTTGTAACGTCTGTGTTTCAGAGGTATGGGCCACAAGGGCCGCATCCCTCCTTGTGCGCTCGCTGAACTCAGCACGCCGCTCGGCCTGCTGCGCGCGCTCCAAGGCGGCGGCGAGCTGCTGGCGAAGCGAGGACAGCTCGGCGACACCTCCTTCAGGTGCGAACCCGACCAGCGTTGGAGCGCTTTCGACAGTGGCCTCCATCGCTGCCCAGAAGGACACCACTTCTGCTGGCCAGAAGTGCGCCACTCTTGATCAACGCTCGCCGCGGGGCTGGGTCCCGCACGGTGAGGCCAGGGCGGGCAGGGTGCTCCTGCAGCTCAGGGGGGCATCCATGGGGCCGGAGCCGAAGCGTGGATCGGCGAGACGAGAAGGGCCGGACTGGATCGCTACTCCAGCCCGGCCCGGGGGGCATCCACGGTGGCCATCGGCCTCGCGGAACTGTGATTCTGGTGTCAGCCAGTCGGCGCCCTGAGCGACGGCCCGTCGATGCGCAGCGTGGTGCAGCGGTGGCGCAAGCGGTCGAGGAGGGCACCCACCATCGCCTTGTGCCCGAGGAAGGAATACCACTCT
>CAZTOW010000101.1:0-11511 GCA_964615375.1 uncultured Enterobacterales bacterium | reverse complement strand
GTCGGGCAGGCGCCCTTGATCCGACCAACCGCCTCGAAGCAGAAGAGCCGCACCCATCCGAATTCATCCGGGAACGAAATCCGGGCGAGGCCCGCGCCTTCGTGCGGTACCTGTGCGCTAGTCTGGGCGCATGCCTCACCCGAACCACAAGCCCCTGCTCTCGCCCGCGCCGGATCCGGTGCGCTACGCCGACTATCGCACCTGGCTGCGCGTCTGCCTGAAGCGGCTGGAGCGGATCGTCGGCCCGGGAGCCAAGGGCATGCTGGCGACCCAGATGGGCTGCTCTGGCGGTCACCTGAGCAACATCGTGGGCGGCGAGCGCGTGCTGCGCGCGCCCTACCTGGAGAACCTGGCCATGGCGCTGGGGCTCACCGACACGCAGATCCAGACCTTGCGGCTCCAGGTCGCCGCCGCGCACGGGCGGGGGCGCAAGAAGGCGCAGGCGGCGAAGGCGCTGGAGGATCTTCAGCTCTCGGAGCTGCCGCCGCTCGAGCCGGCCACGAGCGCCGCGGCGGCGCCGCTCCATCAACTCACGGTGGAGGCGTTCGCGCACCTCGGGGGCACCTCGCTCGCGCCGCGGGAGCTGGCCGCGCAGCTCTGGCCGCCCGCGAACGCCGAGGCGGTGCAGCAGCTCACGGCGAACGCGATCCGGGACCGCTCGGGCCGCCCTTTGGCGCGTCTGCCGCCGGGACCGCTGACTCCAGAAGAGCTGCCGCTGCTGCTGGACGGGCTGGCGCGGGCGCGGCTGGCGCTCAACGGATGGCCGCTGGGGAGGCGGCTGTTGCGCTATTCCCTGGAGCTCACCGACGAGACCTGGGAGCGGGAGGTGCTGGCAGCGCTCGGTCGTTTTCAAGAGGCGACCCAGACCTGGGCAGGCGCGCTTCGACCTGCGGCGGGCGCGACGCGGATCGCGATGGTCATCGGGGCGCAGATCACGCCACTCTGCCGACCGCTGGCGCCGAGCGGGGCGCGACCGGGGGAGGCGGGGCTGCGCTTCGGGAGCGTGGTGACCACCCCGCCCGAGGGCTGGCCGGGGGTCCTCGATCCCGGTCCGCCCGATCAGCTCCCGTGCACCTTCCTTTTCGACGACTACCGGGAATTCCTGATCCAGTGGTTCCACCGCAAGCGGACGCTCACGCCCGAGGGTCGGCGACCGATGACCATGGGCGCGCTCGCCCAGCGGGCTGGCTGCAACCCCTCGGCGGTGTCCAGCGTGCTCAGCCGGACGAGGCACCTGCAGGAGGACCGGGTGGGTCCGATGGCCGAGGCCTTGAAGCTGGCCGGGGCCGAGGCCCAGGACTTCGAGCTGCTCTGGCGCTACACCCTGGCTGCAGAGTGGCCGCTGGAGCAGGCGCGGCTCCTCCACCTCAGGACGGCGATTCCGGGCTTCACACAGGCGCGCCCTGTGCATGCTGCCGCGCTGGCTGTGATGACCAGTCCCGTCGCATTTGCCCTGTTGGAGTTGCTTCGCCACCCGGAGATCTCTCGCGACCCCACGGCGCTATGTGAACTGCTGGCCTTCTCCACAGAGCCAGGGGAGGTGGAGCGTGCGCTCGGAGATCTTCAGCGCATTGGCGCGCTGTCCTCGGACGTTGAAGGGGTGTTGCGCCCCACGGTCGCTCAGTACTGGCTGGACACGAGAAATCGGCGGGCCGTGATGACCGCCAGCCATGTCGCGTTCCTGGAGCGGGTAGCGGCCCAGGCGCAGACGGAGGGCGAACGGATCCACCGTGCCGCGCAGGTGGTCCTGGTCCCCGAAGAGCACCTCGATGAGCTGCTCGAACGTGTGCGCGCGCTGCATAGTGAGATCCTGGCACTTCGCGTGATGAGCGATCCTTCGAGCGTGGGCGCTCCCTGGGCCGCCCGTCTCTTGACTTTCCAGGTCTTCCCAGGTAGCAGGGAGGTGAAACTCTGAAAATCGGGAGTCACCCATGAATTCGACCCGCTCGATCATGATCCTGCTGAGCCTCGTCGCCGCGCTGGGAGGAGGAGGGCGGGAGGCCAGCGCTCTCGGCATCGGAGCCGACCCCGACGAGCTCGTCCGCATCCCCACCCTCCGCCTGCAGGGCAGGATCATCGCCATCGGCTGGAAGACCCACGCCCGCGAGCTCCCTCCGCGCCCGCTGCCGCGCGCCCTGGACCTCTCCGAGATCGAGCTCCGCGCCCCCGCGGGCGCCACCGACGCCGTGCTCGTCCTGGACGGCCCGCTCACGCTCAGCGGTGTGGGTCCGGACGGCGCGCGATTCCACCGTGAGTTGAAGCTCGACGAGCTCGTCCTCCCGCTGGCTGACCCGGACGCCGCCGGTCCGCTCGCCCTCTCCCTGCCCGAGATCACCGGCCAGGAGAGCTCCGCCGCCCTCCAGGCTCTGCTGCGCGACGGCGCGCTGCTGGTCCCCGCGCCTTAGCAGCGGAACACAGGTCGTCCCTCGGGGACCCTGAACGCCCTCGGCCATGGGATCACGCGGGAGGCCATCCGTGCGCTGCCACGCGCGGGGTGGCGCATGCAGCGGCGGGTTCGTGAGGCGCGGCGGCGGGTGGCGGCGGATGTCGCCGCGCCGGGTGCCGGGAGCGGGTCCGGGCGGGGCGGGCCGGCGAAGTCCTGCGGGAGGTCGGCAGGCCGGAAGGGGGATCGGGTGCCGGCGGGTGCCGGGAGCGTCGGCGGTTCACGGTGCTCGGGATTCGATTAGAATAGATAATAGATAATGTCTGGCAATATCCTGTTTCGCCGCCAGGGTTCACCAGACCGCAGAAGGGAAGGAACCGCCAAGGCGCAAAGAGCGCCAAGAACGCGCGTTCCCTTGGCGTCCTTGGCTCCTTGGCGGTTCAAGCTCCTGGTCGGCGGCTCGGGAACCTTCGGGGCGGAAGCGGATGGACAGCGCGGGCCATCCCAGGCGGAGGCGCGATCAGGTCGCGGCAGGATTCAGCGCGCTGCCGGCGGCGGTGCCGCGACCTCTCCCTCATTCTAGGATCCAGGATCCAGGCTCACGGCTGGGGGGCGGGACGGACCAGGCGAAAGCCCAGGTCCCGGTACAGGAACGACGGGACCCAGAAGAAGCGGAAGGCGGAGCGGGCCCAGTTCGGGCCGTTGAAGAACGACCCGCCGCGGATCGCGCGGGCACCGCCGCTTGCGGCACTGGCAGGGTCCTCTGGCGGCGATTTGCCGTAGGTGTCGGCGGCGTAGCGGTCCCAGATCCACTCGCACACGTTGCCGTGCAGATCGCAGAGGCCCCAGGGTCTCTCGGGGGCGGTGCAGACCTCGTGGGACTGGTCACCCGAGTTTCCGCTGGACCAACCAGCGCGCGCCATGTCGGCCTCGAGGTCTCCGGTGGCGTAGCGCGTCGTCGTCCCCGCCCGCGCCGCGTACTCCCACTCCGCCTCTGTCGGCAGCCGGTAGCCGTCGGCGTCGCGCGCCCAGACCACCTCGCCGCCGGTCTCGCAGTCCGCGCCCACCGTGTAGGCGGCCTTCAGGCCCTCCAGCCGCGAGAGCGCGTTGGCGAAGCGCACGGACTGACACCAGCTCACCTGCTCCACGGGGAGCTTCGCGCCTTTGTGGGCGGAGGGATCCTCTGAGAGATCCTTTGCCTCCGGATCACCGGCCGCCTGCGCCGCCTTCACCACCGCCGCCCACTGCGCCTGCGTCAGCTCGGACTCCGCGACCCACAGCGGTCTGGTCAGGCGGACGCGGTGGCGGGGGTGCTCGTCGGAGTCGCCCTCCCCGTCCGGGCTGCCCATGTCGAACTCCCCGGCGGAGAGCTCCACGAAGCGCAGCTCGGCCGCACCGACGCGCCCGGTCAGGATCCTGCCCGTGGGCCCGCCGATGGCGGGGGCGCCGACGGCGCCGAGGGGCGCGGACAGCGCGGGCGGGATGGCCGGGGCGGTGGGGGTGCCGGTGATCGAAGACGTGACGACCGCCGGAGGCTCCGGGCACGCCAGCTCGGGGCAGGTCGGAGCCTCCGCGACCGGATCCGGCCTCAGGCTGGCGAGCCCGAGCGCCATGAGCGCGCCGCCCAGCCCCCCGAGCAGGACCCCGAGGCCCCCCGCCGCGAGGCTTCGGCCGCGGGCGCCGAGCTCCACCTTGCGCCGCGCCGCTCGCTCCCCGGAGAGCGTCGTCTCCACCTCCGCCAACGCCCTCTGCCTCTCCTCCAGCGTCGCCTTCCCCTCGGCGCCCGCGGCCTCCGCGCGTACACGCAGCTCTCGCTCCCGCTTCAGGTCCGTGTCCAGCCTCCGCCACTTCTCGTCGCTCTCCCGCGCAGCCGCGTCGGCTCGGGCCCGCGCGCCGCGCTCCTGCTTCAGGTCGGAGAGCGCCTTCTGCGCCTGCGCGTGCTCCTGCCGCGCCATCTCCTCCGCCGCGCCGCGCGCCGCGCGCTCCTGCCCCAGGTCTTCCAGCGCCTTCTGCGCCTGCGCGCTCGCGTCTCGGCCGTCACGCACCGCCTCGGCTCTCGCTTTGCGCTGGCGGTCCAGATTCTCGTTGACGCGATCGAGCCACGCCCTGGCCTCGGAGAGCTCCTGCCGCGCGCGCTCCAGCTCGGCGGTCGCCCTGGCCTCCGCCGTCCTCAACCCCGCCGTTTCCGCCGCCCGCGCCTCCTCCGCCTCCCGCCTCCGCGCCTCCTCCGCTGTCTCCAGGATCCCCCGCAGCGCGGCCTCCAGCATGGCGGTCTTTTCGAAGCGATGCTCCGGGCGGCGGGCGCGACCGCGGACCAGGATCTCCACCAGCGCGGGTGAGCGCCCGGTCAGCATCACGCGGACATCCTCGGAGTTCTCGGGCCAGTCCTCGGCGATGTCCACCAGGGCGGCATGCAGGAGCACGCTGCACAGGCTGTACTGGTCGGACTGCGGGCTCGCCGCCTGTGGGCGCAGGCCCGTGAGCTCTGGGGCGAGGTAGGCGCTGGCAGGGCCGCGCGTGCCCGTCTCATCGACCGGCTCCTCGGTCTCCTTCGCATGCCCCAGATCGATGAGGTGAGGCTGCCCTCGGTCGTCGAAGACGATATTCTTCGGCCTGAGATCCCGGTGCATCACGTGCGGCGTCTGATCGTGGAGCAGGGCCAGCGCACCGGCCAGGGTGGCGCCGAGCCAGGCGAGCTCTACATCGGTCCAGCGCTCGCGCCGCTGGATGCGGTCCAGGAGCGTGCCGCCGCTCAGGTGCTCGCAGACCATCCAGGCGCGATCAGCCTCGAAGACCATGTGGTGGACGCGCAGGAGGGCCGGGTGAGAGAGCCTGGCCAGGAGCTTGTACTCGCGCACCAGCCGGTTCCTCACGACCCTGCCGCCGTCCGGGTGAGCCTGCTTGATCGCCCGCTCCACGCCGGTGTGGAGCTCGCGGACCCGCCAGACGGTGCCAGAGCTGCCGCCTCCAACCTGGTCCAGCACCTTGTAGCCGGGAAACTCGGGGAGATCGGCTTTGACGGGGACGAAACGTCGGCGCAGGCGCTCGATCGCCTCGGTCCGCCGCGGCCGGTCCGCCAGCAGCGCGCTCCACAGCCGCTCCGTCCGGGTCAGGTCGTGTCGGTCGAGCAGCTCGGCGACCTCGTGGGCCAGCTTCGCGGCGGGCACCGCGCCCTCGGACAGCTCCCGCAGCAGGTTCGGTCCCTCGGGGAGCCCGGCCACGAAGCGTCGCAGCTCGTCCGAGGAGAAGACCTCGGCGAGGAGACCAGCAAGCTCGGCAACGGGTGGAGAGTCCACGCTCACTGCGCCAGCATAGCAGATCTCCCCCGAATTCACCCGGGAGCGGATTTTGGGCGGCGCCCGCCCGCTCGCGGGGGGCACCTGCGCTAGTCTGCACCTATGCCCAACCCGAGCTACAAACCCCTGCTCTCGCCCGCGCCGGATCCGGTGCGCTACGCCGACTATCGCACCTGGCTGCGCGTCTGCCTGAAGCGGCTGGAGCGGATCGTCGGCCCGGGAGCCAAGGGCATGCTGGCGACCCAGATGGGCTGCTCTGGCGGTCACCTGAGCAACATCGTGGGCGGCGAGCGCGTGCTGCGCGCGCCCTACCTGGAGAACCTGGCCATGGCGCTGGGGCTCACCGACACGCAGATCCAGACCTTGCGGCTCCAGGTCGCCGCCGCGCACGGGCGGGGGCGCAAGAAGGCGCAGGCGGCGAAGGCGCTGGAGGATCTTCAGCTCTCGGAGCTGCCGCCGCTGGAGCCCGCCACCAGCGCCGCGGCGGCGCCGCTCCATCAACTCACGGTGGAGGCCTTCGCGCTCTTCGGGGGCACTTCGTTGGCGCCGCGGGAGCTGGCCGCGCAGCTCTGGCCGCCCGCGAACGCCGAAGCGGTGCAGCAGCTCACCGCGAACGCGATCCGGGACCGCTCGGGCCGGCCGTTGGCGCGTCTGCCGCCAGGACCGCTGGTGGCGGAGGCGCTGCCCCTGCTGCTGGACGGGCTGGCGCGGGCGCGGCTGGCGCTCAACGGCTGGCCGCTGGGGAGGCGGCTGTTGCGTAGCTCGCTGGAGCTGACGGACGAGCACTGGGAGCGTGACGTCCTTGCGGCGCTGGGGCGCTTCCAGGAGGCTACCCAGACCTGGGCCAGGGGGCTTCAGCCTTCGGCCGGCGCGGGCCGGATCGCGATGGTCCTCGGCGCGCAGATCACGCCGCTCTGCCGGACGCTGGCGCCGAGCGGGGCGCGACCGGGCCAGGCTGGGCTGCGCTTCGGGAGTGTCGTGACCACCCCACCGGAGGGCTGGCCGGGGGTCATCGACTCAGGCCCGCCGGATCAGCTCCCGCGCACCTTCCACTTCGACGACTACCGGGAGTATCTGATCCGGTGGTTCCACCAGAAGCGGGCGCTCACCTCCGAGAGTCGGCGACCGATGACCATGGGCGCGCTGGCGCAGCGGGCCGGCTGCAACCCCTCGGCGGTGTCCAGCGTGCTCAGCCGGACGCGGCATCTGCAGGAGGATCGGGTGGGTCCCATGGGCGAGGCGCTGAAGCTCACGGGGGCCGAAGCTCAGGACTTCGAGCTGCTGTGGAGGTACACCCTGGCAACGGAGTGGCCGCTGGAGCAGGCGCGGCTTCTACGGCTGAGGATGGCGATTCCGGGCTTCACGGAGGTGCGCCCCGTACAGGCTGCCGCGCTGTCCGTCATGACCAGCCCTCTGGCGTTCACCCTCTTGGAGCTGCTCCGGCACCCGGAGGTATCGCGTGATCCCGCTGCACTTTGCGGCCTCCTGGCCTTTTCCGCGGAGCCCGAAGAGGTGTCGCGCTCGCTTGCTGCTCTTGAGCGCATCGGCGCCCTGGCATCTGACGAAGGGGGAGTGCTCCACCCCACCGTCGCCCAGTGCTGGCTGGACACCCGGAACCGGCGGGCGGTGATGACCGCGAGCCACCTCGCCCACATGGAGCGCGTGGCGGTCCAGGCACAGTCTGAGGGCAGGCGGGTCCTTCACGCTTCGCAGGTGGTGCTGGTCCCCGATGAGCACCTTGACGAGCTGATCGGGCGCGTATGCGCGCTGCACGATGAGATCGTGCATTTTCCCGCGCTGCGTGATCCGCTGGATGCGGGCGGCCCCTGGGCGGCCCGACTCTTGACTTTCCAGGTCTTCCCAGGTAGCAGGGAGGTGAAACTCTGAAAGTCAGGAGTCACCTATGAAATCGCCTCGCTCGGCTCTGGTTCTGCTGTGCCTCTTCGCGGCGCTGGGTGGGTGGAGCAGGGAGGCCGGCGCGCTCATCATCTGGGCCGACCCCGACGAGCTCGTCCGCATCCCCACCCTCCGCCTGCAGGGCAAGATCCTGGCCATCGGCTGGAAGACCCACGCCCGCGAGCTCCCTCCGCGCCCGCTCCCCCACGCCCAGGACCTCTCCGAGATCGAGCTCCGCGCCCCCGCGGGCGCCACTGACGCCGTGCTTGTCCTGGACGGCCCCCTCACGCTCAGCGGCGTGGGCCCGGACGGCGCGCGATTCCACCGGGAGTTGAGGCTGGGTGAGCTCGTCCTCCCGCTGGCCGACCCCGACGCCGCTGGTCCGCTCGCCCTCTCCCTGCCCGCGATCACCGGCCAGGAGAGCCCCGCCGCCCTCCAGGCCCTGCTGCGCGACGGCGCGCTGCTGGTCCCCGCGCCTTAGGGGCGCGGGTTCGACAACACAGAGTTGAGGAGGCTCTCGAGCCCCACGAGCCTCCCTGACGCCCGGAGCTGCGGAAGTTCTGCTGCCTGTGAACCGGACTCAGGCGACGCGTGTACGATGTCGAGCCCATCGGGCTGGATGTGTACAACACGCTGGAACACCTGCACGGCGTCAACGCGACGAGTGCAGGCCATCACCAGCCGGGCAGCATCCATCTCGTTGGTCACGAGGACGAAGTCGAAGGGTTCACCGGACTCCTCGTGCCGTCGGTAGAAGTCGTAGTCGATGCCGAACTGCTCTTCTCGGTCAGCTCGGACACTCCACTTCACCGTAAGGAGCGTGCGCAGCCCGGTGGTGTGCTCCACGAGGCAGAGGTCCACCTTCCTGTCCTTCTCCTTCTTCGCGGGACTCCTGAAACCGGGGAGCTGGTGGAGATACTTTCGCGTGTGAACGGCAAGTTGGCCTGTTGTGTCGAGGCGGCGGATCAGCGCTGCGAGCGTGTCTTCGAATCCCTCGCCGACAAGATTCTTCCGCTTGTTCTCCTGCGCGATCGTGGCGGTGACGATGCGGATGACCCGCGACACGACAGCGGGAGGGGCGGGCCCGAGGTACTGTTCGAGAATGCTCGCGACTTCGGAGATCAACTCTGGATTCTCGCCAGGGAGAGGGAAGTGCTCATAGCCGGCGCGCTGAAGGGCAGCCCGCCTGGTGCGCTTCTCCTGCTCTTCGAGGATGGCTGCGGCCAGGATGCGCGTCGCGCTCTTGAACATCTGGTCAATCTGCCTGTGCAGATCGCTCGGGGTAGAGCTGAGCTTCTCAGCGATAAACTGGTGGAACGCGAGTGAGCGTCCATACCAGTGTCTGCCCGGTTGAGACTTGTCGCTCTCGTAGCAGTGTACAAGCGAAGTCGTTGGGTCTACCCACAGGAGCAGGCGGTACACGTGCTCCCAGGCATTCGCAGTCGTGACCTCTGGATGCTCCTCGAAGTACCGCTCGAGAATGTAAGCACGACTCGTCGCGCCAAACGGGCTGGAGGTCAGTTCTTTCGCGTATGCCATATCTAACCTTCGAATTCGGCGAGTGGGCCTGTCACGCAGACATTCGGATGTCGGCGACCTGCTCGAGTGTGCCGCGAACGAGGCCAGCGATATGCTGCGCCAGGAGTGGCGGGACAGCGTTGCCGACCTGCCTGTAGCGGGAGTGGGCCGGGCCGCCGTCGATGCGTCCAGGCAGTGGGCCTCGCCGCTCATCCGTGGTAAAGGTGAACCTGTCTGGGAAGGATTGTAACCTGGCAAATTCGCGGACGGAGAGCGCGCGGCAGACGTCATAGTGGTATGCGCTGTCGCCCTTCGTGTTGAGCGTCCAGGCCCACATGTCAGGATGGAGCTTGCGGTATGCGTAGAAGTGCTTCCTCTCCAGCTTGCCGCTCTCCGTCGACGGGCCCCATCGCTCGCCCGTCAGGTAGCGGGCCCGCATCTCTTCAGGCAGGTCACGATAGTTGCCACCCTGAGGGATTGCCGCGAGCCTCATCGCTGTATCTGCGTTGATGCGAGGCACCTGCACGTTCGTCAACGTGTCGAGCCCGTGCGCTCGCATGC
Source organism: uncultured Enterobacterales bacterium (assembly GCA_964615375.1). Classification (GTDB taxonomy): domain Bacteria; phylum Myxococcota_A; class UBA796; order UBA796; family CAZKWG01; genus CAZKWG01. The sequence continues at coordinate 1,857 of CAZTOW010000101.1, read as the reverse complement.
GACGTTGATAAGCAGAGAACGGCTTCCTGGCTTCCTTGTAGCTGCAGGTGTCCTCACGGTTGCCCGCGGCGAGGTCGCGGAGGTCCCCGATGGCCTGCTCGACCGTGACAGCGCGAAGGTCCTGGGGATCTCGGAGAGCCTCCAGAGCGATCTGGCTGGAGCGGAAGAGGGCCCCGCCTCTGTCCACGACCTCATACTGGACGCGGGCGCATGAGAGTCGTCGTTCGAGCTCGATGCGCGCAGAAACACCTGTCCCATCGAGGGACGGGAGATCGAGTCCCTCGTTCTTGCGAAGGCCGATGAACACGATCCTCTTCCGCGTCTGTGGGACGCCGAAGTCGGCCGCGTCGAGCACCTGCGAGCGCACGTCGTAGCGTCCACCTATCGAGAGATCCTCTTCCACCTGCTCCCGCACCCCCAGCTCTTCCATCCCGGGTACGTTCTCCATGACGAAGGCGACGGGTACTACGTCGCTCACCACCTCCACGAACTCCCGGTAGAGTACGTTTCGGGGATCGTCAATGATTCGGACATGGTTGCGTACTTGCGAATAGGCCTGGCAGGGTGGGCCGCCAACCACCACCTCGCATCCGGCGGCCAGCTCGAAGACACGCTTCTTGATCTTTGGATCTCGGAGGTCCCCCCACACCGCCACCGCCTCTGGGAAATTGTGCCTGTAGGTGGCGATCGCGTCCGGGTCATGGTCGATCCCACAGACTATCTGGAAGCCAGCATCACGGAACCCCTCAGAGAACCCTCCAGCTCCGGAGAAGAGGTCCACGACGCGGAGAGTGGAGGGGAGGGCGGAGTTGCTCATGTGGGGCATCCGAGGCGGCGGTCGGAGGGCACAGGAGACGTCTCTATCACGGCGACGCAGGCTTGCGGGCCTCACCGAGTAGCTCGCTTCGCTCGCCCTTCGGTGCTTTCTGCCGTTCGGTCGCTCACCATCGGGCCAGGAGGGTGGTTCGCTTATGTCTTGACCTGTAGCCCCGATGGCTGTCGCTCCCTCAGAGCCGCGGCCGCCCCGGCCGATTTCTAAATTTTCTAATCGGCCGTGACGATCCTGGCTCCGCGAGGAGCGGCACCTGAGGCTGAAGCACCCCGACGCCCGGCTGATCCCCTGCGCGGGGACCCTGAACGCCCTCGGCCATCGGATCACGCGAGGGGCCATCCGTGCGCTGCCGCGCGCGGGGTGGCGCATGCAGCGGCGGGTGCGAGAGGCGTGGCGACGGGGTGACGGGCGGGGCGGCCCGGGGCTCCCCCGGGCGGGCGGCGGTCGCAGCGTGGATCTGGCGCGATCGGTGGGCGTGCTGATGTTCGGTGCCGGAGGCGTCGGCGGTGAGGGCTGAGTCGCCGCCGCGGGTGCCGGAGGCGGCGGCGTCGGCGGCGGGTGGCGGCGGATCTCGCCGCGCTGGGTGCCGGGAGCGGGTCCGGGCTGGGCCGGGCGGCGAAGTTCTGCAGGAGGTCGGCAGGAGGGAGGGGGGATCGGGTGCCGGCGGGTGCCGGGAGCGGCGACGGCTCTCGGAGCTGAGGAGTCGTTTTTAATAGATAATGGATAATATCTGTCACATGCCCGCGTGGCCGCCAGGGTTCACCAGACCGCAGAAGGGAAAGAACCGCCAAGGCGCAAAGAGCGCCAAGAACGCGCGTTCCCTTGGCGTCCTTGGCTCCGTGGCGGTTCAATCTGGGTGCGGCTCCTTTACGACGACGAAAGCGCCATGGAATTGCAGCTTTGATCCTCCTCCCGCGTCAGCGGGGGGAGGTGGCCCGGAGGGCCGGAGGGGGGACTCCGACACGCATTTCCCCCCCTCCGCCGGCTTCGCCGGCACCTCCCCCCGCTGACGCGGGAGGAGGATG
>CAZTOW010000100.1:0-12304 GCA_964615375.1 uncultured Enterobacterales bacterium | reverse complement strand
AACAGACTCACCTCCAGCTCATGTGCTGATGAGGGGGGCAGGGCGAGGATGTACACCCTGGTGGCGCGGCCTGGACGGAGGACGCCATGTACAATTCACAGGCACCTTGTCGTGAACTCTACGAGCAGCTCCTCGACTACGACGGAGCGAGCGTGCTCGCCGACGTGCTCCTCCCCTGGATCGCGCGCGAGCCTGGCGAGAGGGCCTGGCTTCACGCCTTCGCCGCGCGTCAGGGGACGCCCTTTCCATCTGCGGACGGGGAGGATCTCTGTCGCCTCTACACCTTCTCCCGCGTCAGCGACCTGCTGTTGCTGCGGTTCCCGGTCGAGCCCGCGGGCGGTGTCCACGCCGCGTTCATGAAGGCCCTGGGGCTCACCGAGCTGCCCTCGCGGCCGTTCCGTCCGATCTTCCATGAGATCGTGCAGGTTGAGGCGAGCACGGACGCGCGCGCGCCCATCGAGGTCGTCGCGGTCCGCTGGCCAGGTTGGGCGCTCGGCGCCATGGTCTTCGCGAGGGCTGGCTGTGTCGTCCGGGGAGGCGCTGAGCACATCGATCCTGAGGTGGCGACACGTTCGCGGATGTACTGGACGCATCGTCGACCCGACCGACCCACCATGGACGGTTCCGAGGGCTGGGGCTCCAACTCCCAGTGGAGGACCCCCATGAGGCGCGACTACGTGATCGAGGATCGACTCCTCTACAACGTCGATGGCGACGACACCGATCGCTTGAGGGAGGATGGGTTCACGGTGCACGAGATCGCCGAGCTGGTGCGACACCGTTGCTTCATCCGGTCCAGGCGCGACGATGATGACCTCTGGCCCCTGGAGGCCCGCTGGGTGGAGGAGGCGGGCTGACGGCCGTGCCCGCTCGGGGTGTCCTTGCTCCAGCAGGATCGGGCTGAGACAGAGGCCGTCGCCCTCCTGAAGCTCCTGCAGGACAAGCTGAAGGCCTGGACGGCGGCGTCGGGCGAGGCGGGGGAGGGGGCCATCGGTCTGTCCATGTCCTCAGGATCGCAGTTTCGGAGAAGCTGTGGCGGGAGGCCTCCGGTAAGGGTTGGAGAGCGCAGGCGAGACAACACGACCTGCGAGGAGGTCTCCATGAACAACCGGGTACGGCAGGTCCACCGCTGGCTTTCGGTCATCTTCACGCTGGCGTTCCTGATCAACATCGCCGTCAACGTCCACGGGGACCAGGAGCTCGCCACCGTCGTCGGCCTGTCTACGGTGCCGGTGATCCTCCTCCTGATGGTCACCGGACTGTACATGCTGGTGCATCCCTACGCGGCGCGATGGCGTGGCTGGAGTCGCGAATCGGTGACAGATGTTAACCATTAACTATTTATCGCCCCCGCCTCGCCCCGTGCCCCGCCCGCGCCGCCATGGTATCGGGGCGGGATGAGCTCCGCCGAGACCGGGACGCCCTGCCTGGACGAGAACCAGCTCCAGGCCATCCTCGACGGGGCGACGCCCGCCGACGCCCCCGCGCGCGCCCACCTCGCGGGCTGTGAGGTCTGTCGCGCCGTGCTGGCGCTGGCCCGCGACGCCAGCCGCTCCGCCCTCCACGCCGCGGTCGCGCGGACCGAGCCGGCGCCGCCCATCGCCCGCGGGCAGGCCGTCGGTCGTTACCTGATCCTGGATCGGATCGGGACCGGCGCGATGGGCGTGGTCTACACGGCCTACGACACCGAGCTCGATCGACGGATCGCCATCAAGGTGCTGAGGTCCACGGCCAACCCCGTCAGCCGCCAGCAGCTCCGGGCCGAGGCCCAGGCCATGGCGCGGCTCACGCACCCCAACGTCATCCGCGTGTACGATGTCGGCGAGCACCAGCGGGCCCTCTTCATCGCCATGGAGCTGGTCGATGGGGTGACCCTCGCCGAGTGGCTCGCGGAGCGGCCGAGATCGTGGCGCGAGGTGGTCGAGCGCTTCGCCTCCGCGGCGGCGGGCCTGGCGGCGGCGCATGACGCTGGCGTGGTCCACCGCGACTTCAAGCCGGCCAACGTGCTGGTGCGCAGGGACGGCCACACCTTCGTGACGGACTTCGGGCTGGCCCGCACCACCGCCGCGGTCGAGGCGGGCGGGGCCATCGCCGGCACCCCGCGCTACATGGCGCCAGAGGTCGTGTTCGGGGAGGGCGCGACCACCCGGTCGGACATCTTCAGCTTCGCCATGGCGCTCTACGAGGGGCTCTGCGGGCGCAGCGACGCCACGCTGCTCGAGATCCGGGGCGGGCTCGCCGACGATGAGCGCGTCCCCGACGGGCTCCGCGCCGAGCTCGTCCGGGCCCTCGACCCCGACCCGGAGGGGCGGCACCCCTCCATGCACCTCCTCGCCGAGGTGCTGGCGCGCGCCTCCGACGAGGACGTCTCGGCCCGCTGCGCGCGAGCGGGCGAGCCCGCGGAGGGCGTGTGGAGCGCCGCGATCCGCGCCCGCGTGCAGGAGGCCTTCCTGGCCTCGGGGGCGCCCTCGGCCGCGCGCGTGTTCGCCAGCGTAGACCAGGCCTTTGTACGTTGGAAGGAGACGTGGGCGGGCTTCGCCCGCGAGCTGTGCGTCGACACGGCGCTCCGAAGCCAGCCGGAGAGCCTGCTCTCGCGCCGGGCCACGGCGCTCCAGCGGCGACGACTCGACGCGCAGGCCCTCGCCGAGGTGCTGGGGACGGCGGACGCGCCGCTGGTGTTGAGAGCGCTGGACGTCGTGGAGTCGCTCCGCGCCGTCGACGACTGCGGAGATCTGTCCAGGCTCTCCGTGGACACGCCGCTCCCGACCGAGGCGCTACAACCCGAGGTGGAGCGTGTCCATCGCGAGCTCGCCCGGGTGGACGCGCTCACGAAGGCGGGGCGACGCGAGGCGGCCCTGGCCCTCGCCGAGCGGGCGCTCCGAGAGGCCGAGGCCATCGGCTACCTCCCGCTCGTCGCCGAGTGCCAGATCGCCGCGGCGGGCACCTACGGGAGCGGCCAGCTCGACCGGGCCCTCGACCTCCACCGCGCCGCGCAGTGCAACGCCCTCTCCGTGCACGATGATCGGGCGGCGGCGCGCGCGCTGCTGGCCGCGGCGACCATCCAGGGGAACCGGCGGGCCGACTTCGACGACGCCGAGCACAGCCTGAACCTCGCGGAGGCGCTCGCCACGCGGATCGGAGGCGACCCCTCCCTCCAGGCGAGCCTGGACCACGTCCGCGGCCAGGTGCGCTACAAGCAGGGACGCCTCGAGGAGGCCATCTCCCTCTACCGCCGTGCGCTGGCGCTGCGACGCCGCTCGGGTCCCGACTCCATCACCGAGATCATCCGAAACAACCTGGCGAACGCGCTGGCCCGCTCCGGGGACGCGGAGGGCGCGCTGGCCGAGCACCAGGCCCTGCTGGAGGCGCGGATCGCGCGGCACGGCCCGCTTCACCCGAGCGTCGGCAGCTCCTACAACAACATCGGGATGACCCACATCGAGGCCGCGCGCCGGCCCGCGTCCGCCCTCGAGGCCTTCCAGCGCGCGCTGGAGACCCACCGCGCGGTGTTTGGACCCGACGGACCCGAGGTCGCGCTGGCCCTGGGCAACCTGGGCTTCGCGCTCGCGGAGCTCGGCGAGCACGACCGGGCCCTGGCCTACCTGGAGGAGGGGCTGGACATGCTCGCCCGCCACCGGGGCCCGACGACCATCGACGCCGTCGAGATCCTGGCGGAGATCACGGAGGTGCAGGTCCGCCGGGGGGCGCTGCGGGCCGCGACGGAGACCCTCCAGCGCGCCTTCGCGGCGCTCGACACCTCGGTGGGGCGAGGCCACCCGGCCACAGCGGTCGTACACGCGGCCCACGGGCGGCTACTCCTCGCGCAGGGCGATCCGCGGGCGGCGGAGGAGGCTTTCTCGCGCGCGCTGGCGCTCGCCGAGCGGAGCCGGCCGAACATCGTGGCGGGGCTGCGGGTCGACATCGAGGCGGCCCGACGCGCGCAGGGGGCGCCGGAGCGGGCGAGCGAGGACGGGGCGCGCGGCTGACGCTGAGAAGCGCCGAGAGGGCGCGGCTTTTTTGCGTGGCGAAAAAAAGATCGATCTTTCTGCGCAACGATCCAGCCCCTCCCGCATCTCCCTGGTGAGCGCGACGAACGGCGGCAGGTGCTCCGAGCTCGATCGCCTCTCTACAGGATTCTCCGATGAACACCCCGAACAACAAGTCTGAGTCGAAGTCCGCCCCCGTGACCCTCGAGACCCTCGTGGCGAGCGAGAGCAGGAGCGCCGCCCGGCACCTCCGGGTCAGCACCGGCATCCGGGCCGGCGGGGGCGAGTGGTACGGCAAGTTCGCCAAGGGCCGCTAGTCGCTCCCGCGCCGCCGTGTCCCGCGCCCGACACGGCGGCCTCGTCGTCGCCAGGGAGATCCTCCATGATCGCGTCCCATCCGTTCTGGACTGAGCTCGCCCTGGCCCGTCGTCAGGCCGTCCCCGCCGCGTTCCAGGTGCCGCTCGGCGAGCTCGTCATGACCGAGGACGAGCTCTTCGAGGCCTTGAACGCCGCCGCGCGATCCACGCTCGCGCGTGTCAGCGGGCCGCTGATCCGACTGTACGCCAACCGGCGCCTCGTCTCGACGGAGCCCGGGCTCCTGCCCGAGGCGCGGGATCCATCGATGGAGGTCTACCTTCGGAGGCTGGACCAGGCGCTCGGCGAGACGGGGATCGCCGTCAACGATCTCCAGGCCGCGACCCCCGCCGCCTGGCGGGCTGCCGTGCGCGTGTGCGCGGGTATCCGACGTGCGCTCGGGCTCACGCCCGGCGGCTTCTGCTTCGATCTGTTCACCGGCGCCTACCGCTCCGGCTTCTTCGGTGTACACAAGGACGATCAGGAGGTCGTCACCTTCGTGGTCCGAGGGAGGAAGCGCTTCCTGCTCTGGCCTTACGAGGTCCTGGCGGACCAACGCGGCGTGCCGGACGACGCCCAGGACAAGGTGGTGCTCCTCCCCGACCTCGACTACAGCGCCCTGCGGGAGCGCGCGATCGTGCTCGAGGGCGGCCCCGGGGACGTGTTCTACTGGCCCGCCAGCTACTGGCACGTCGCCGAGTCCGACGGCGAGCTGTGTACGACCCTGGGCCTCGGGCTCTTCGCGCGGAACAGCCCGACCCGGCTGCTCGACGAGGCGGCGCAGGAGCTGGTCGATGAGGGCGCGCTGCCGAAGCCGGGCCAGCTCCCCACGCCGACCGGGGACGCGGCCGGGCTCCTTCAGGCGGCGCTTCACGGGATCTCGTCCACCCTCGACCACCCCGCGCTGACCCGCCGGCTCGAGGAGAAGCTCCTCGCCTTCGCCACCTCCTTCGGGTTCCCGAGGGTGCTCCCGCCCGCCGAGGACGTCGTGCTCCCGGAGCAGGTGCGCCTCCTGGATCCCAGCCTGATCGCCTGGACCGTCCAGGAGGACGAGCTCCTGTGGTCCGTGGCCGGCGCCGTCTACCGCTACCCCGCGGTCGAGGCGCTCGTCCGGGTGCTCGAGCGCCTGGCGGGCGGCGAGACCCTGGACGTGGCCTGTCTCGCCCACGAGCTCGCCGACCAGGTGGAGCCCGCCGCCCTGCGCCACATGCTCGGCCTCCTCGCCCGTCACCACGCGCTCGACTCAGCGTGGCCCGAGGACCCCGAGCGTGATGTCGAGCTGGCTCCGCAGCTGGCCCACGAGGCTGGCGTACTCTGTACCTTGTAGGCGCAGCTCCTCGCGCGCCCGGCGCTGCAGCTTGTCGAAGACCACCGAGCGGATGGTGCTGACCCGCCGGGAGATCGTCGACTTGTTGACCCCGAGGCGCTCGCCGACCTGGGCCATCGAGAGGGAGTCCTTGAACAGGAGCGCCAGGACCTCCCGGTCCGCGGGATCGAGCGTCCGAAGCGCGTCCTCGATGGCCTGTTTGAGCCAGTCCCCGTAGAGCGCCCGCACCCGCTGGGCCACGAGGTCCGGCGGCGCGGGGTCGGGGCGCTCCTCGTCGAGGGCTTCGTCGGAGGCGCCGCGCTCCCGGAGCATCTGGAGGGCCAGCCGCACCGCGACCACGCGCGCCCAGCCGTCGAGGCTCCCCACCCCGCCATACCCGGTGATTCTCGGTCCCTTCTCGCCGCCCACCAGGAGGTGCTCGCGGGCGCGCTGCAGGGCCTCGTCGACGAAGTCCTCGCCTTTGCCCATGCGCCGAAGCGCCGCCGTCGCCTGCCCCAGCACGAGAGCGTCGAAGCGTCGCAGCGCCGCGGCGTCCCCGCGCGCGCAGGCGAAGGCGAAGAAGAGGTCCTTCACCCGCGCCGCGCTTCGGCCCGCGTCGGCCGAGGCCGCCCAGCGCTCGCGGACGTGCGCGAGGAAGGGCTCCAGCGCCAGCTCCACGTCCGGCCAGTCACGACCGGCGTCGGCGAGCCCCTGGTCCAGGGCCTCGAGCTCGTGCGCCGTGGCCCACGAGGCGGCCCCGGCGATGGCGGCGCGGTCGATCACCGACTGGGAGTAACTGGCCACCTTGGGGACTTCAACGGCGGTCTGTGAACGGGCGCGGGCGATGGACAGTTGCCACCTGACCGTCGAGTCTCGCCAAGACGCGACTGGAGTTGTCCCGACGCCGTGGACACCTTTGAACGAACGAGGAGACCTGTCCAGACCCCCGCGCCGGGAGTGTGCAGGCCCACCACGATGGCGCCTCGCCGCTCAGGCGCCGCGTCGTCTCAGCGCTCGACCGCGCCCCGATCACAGGTCGCGGTCGTTGTGCGCGCTCGCGTGCCTGGCCTCGATGATGGAGGCGCTCCATGACTGGCGGAACAGGCGCCCGCCGCACCACACCCCAGGGTACACTCCAGGTATGCGCTGCCGGATCCTGCTCCTGTCGATCCCCGCCCTCTCGATCGCCTGCTCCGGGCCCAAGGAGCCGGTCGGGCACGACACCGCGGCCGAGACGGGCCCGACCGACACGGGTCCTTCCGACACGGGCCCGACCGACACGGGCGAACCCTGCACGGAGACGCGGTGGTATCTCGACGCCGGTGGTGACGGCTACGGCGACGAGGCCAGCGCGGTCGACGCCTGCGCGTCCCCCGGCGCCGACTGGACCGCGACGGGCGGGGACTGCGATGACGCGGACGGCGAGGTCCATCCCGACGGCGTCGAGACCTGCGGGGACGGCGTGGATGGCGACTGCGACGGCGCGGACACGACCTGCGCGTGGGTCGGCGAGGTCGACCTGGGCGCGTTCGTGAAGCTCCACGGGTCGAGCGCGGGAGACGACGCCGGCCGCCTCACGGACGTGGCCGACGTGACCGGGGACGGCGTGGATGACCTCTTCGTGACCACCTTCGGGGCGGGCGGCTATGCCGGGGGCGGCTACCTCGTGCCGGGCCCGGTGGACGGGTCCGCCGCCCTCGACGCGGCGGGATTCGCCTTCGAGGGGGATCGGGACGCGACCTACGGCGCCGGGCGCGCGATCGGCCTGGGGGACATGGACGGGGACGGCGTCGGCGACGTGGCGATCGGCGTGCCCTACTACAACAACGCCGTCTACCTCTTCCGCGGCCCGGTCACCGAGGATCGCGCGGTCGCCAGCCCCGACCTCGTGGCCTACGGCCCCCCCGGCGTGTACTCAGGGCACGGCGCCGATCTCGTTGACCTCGACGGCGATGGGGTCTCCGACCTGGTGCTCGGCGCGTACTTCGCCTCGGACGGCGCCTTCTATGGGGGCTCGGTCTACGTGGCCTACGGCCCCCTCAGCGGTGACGTGGACCTCGTGGCGGAGGCCGACGCCGTGCTGGTCGGCGCCGAGGCCGAGGGCTACGCGGGCCGCCACATCCGGGGCGGCGGCGACGTGGATGGCGATGGGCTGGAGGACGTGCTCATCGCCGCGCCCAACGCCACGGGCACGGCTCCCACCTCCGGCATCGTCTACCTCGTGCTGGGTCCCGCCGAGGACGGGAGTCTCGACGACGCGCATGCCCGCCTGCGTGGTGAGTCGTCCGGGAGCGCGCTGGGCATCGGCGTCGCGCTCGCCATGGGCGACCTCGACGGAGACGGCCTCGACGACGTGGCGGCGGGGGCCTACTACGAGTGTGGGACCGTGTCGTATGGGGGCGCGGCCTACCTCGTGCACGGGCCCGCGGCTGGCGACCACGAGCTCTCGTCCGCGGACGTGGTGGTGCACGGCGACGTCCCCAACCAGTACGCGGGCTCCGCGGTCGCCATCGGTGACGGCGACCGGGATGGCGCGGGAGACCTCGTCGTCGGCGCGAACGGGACGGACACCTCCACCGGGGCGGTCTATGTGTTCTCGGGGCCGGAGGCGGGCAGCTACACCCCGGGCGACGCCGCGGTGACCTTCCACGGCGAGGCGATCATCGCGTTCACCGGGACCAGCGCCGTGTTCGGCGACCTCGACGCCGACGGCGCCCCGGACCTCATCGCCGGCGCCACGGGCGACGCGACCGGCGGCGCCAACGCCGGCGCCGTCTACCTGGTCACGCCGTAGTGTACTGGCCGACGCTGAGGCGCAGGGGCCAAGGACAGCGGGCGACCCACCGAGAAGGAAGGTCGCCCGCTGTGGTCTTGTGTGGTCGACCACTCAAAATACAGGCATTAAACGCCAATCTTCGCGAAAGCTGAGATTGGCGTTTTTGCATCTGGACGGCGAAACGCCGAGAATTCGGTTCGAGGTCAGGTCGCCGTACTGTGGGACCGTTCAGTCTTTCTCAGGCTTCCACCTCCAACCGCTCGGGTCCCATGTCGCGTCCTCAGCCGCCAGGACAGGGTCCAGGAATGCCGTCACGGCCTCGGTCAGCTCGGCAATCGTACGCCAGGGCAGACCATCGGCGGCCGCCATCCGCGCGTACACCGGCTCCCAGGCCGGCGCGGGCGCAGGCAGAGAGGGGGGGACCTCGTGCGTCGCGCGGTGGTCGAAGGTCTGCTGGATGACGCTTCGAAGAGTGCTCGCGTCGAGCTCCCCGACGGTCGCCAGCAGCGCGATGTCGGGCAGGTCCTTTACCCGGGAGTTCGGTCGGGGTCTCGGTAGGGTGTAGGCGTGCAGCTTCTCGGCGATGTGCGTCGAGACTGGGATCGCTCGGAACATGGGCACGGGAGCCCCGACGAAGGCCAGGAGATCGTCACCGCCGATCGCCTGCGGCTCGCCCACGATCGGCTCGCCGACCACGACATCGACGCCAAAGGTGTCGCCGTAGCGCCTCCCCGCAAGTGTCGCGCTGACCCGAAACCGCTGGCCCTCGTACCGGAGCCCATCGGCCTCGATGTCCGGGTGCTCCTGGTCACGCTCGACCTCGAAGCTCAGGTGATCGTCCAGCTCCAGCCTCGCTGCATCGCGGAGCCGACCGAGCAGCTCGTCCGGGCGGGCGGTAGCGCGAATGTCGACATCGCGGGTCGTGCGCGCCCGTTCCAGCCGCAGCTCCATCACCAGCCCGCCCTTGAGCACCACGGCCTCGAGCGTGTTGAACACCCGCACCAGGAAGCGCTCCATCACCAGGAGCTGGCGAACCCGGTTCGACGTGCGACCCGAGGCGCGCGCCCGCTCGGCGACGCGAGCCTCGAGGGCTGCCTTGAAGGCCAGGGGTGTCGCGTAGGTGCGAATCATCGGTAAACCCCCACCGCGATCAGCTCCGCTTCGGAGAACAGCCCTCGGCGAAGACCGTCGCGGATGGCCTGCTCCAACAGGTCGGGCTGGACATGATCTGCGACGCAATCGGAGATCGTGCGGAGCGGCGTGGTCACGGGGACGGGGCCCGCCCAGGTGCGCTCAACCTTCGAGATGTCCGCGTAGTGAAGTTGCAGGAGCGGGGGGACGATGATGCGCCGCGAGCGCCAGGCTGGCGGCAGGGTGAGATGGACACGTGCCGGGAGCACATCCGAGAGCCCGTGCAGCAGGAGCGCGGTCTCGTGGGTGACGACGCCCTGCTGGTCGCTCCAGAGCCAGGCGACGACCAGATCCTCGTTGTCCGTGGCTGGGAAGTCGCGGAGCCGGTAGATGCCGCGCTGGACACGCTGGAAGCGGCCAGACTTGACATGGTGATCGAGGAGCGGGCGGGAGTAGCCGGCGTCGGCGGCCTGGGCGGTCGTAAAGTACCCATCCTGGGAGGCGGCGAGGGCGTATAGGGTGGACCAGGCACGATCGGACATGCGCTATAGTTAAGCTGGATTGAACTTTTCTGCAATTGGCATCAACACCGTGCAGACGCGCGTGGGTGTCACCCGTCACTCCCTGGCACCGACCCCGCCCCCCGGAGTAGAACGGGCAGCGAGGGCCGCTCGTCATGCCACCCGCGAAACATCCGCAGATCGCGCTCAACGGTCGTCGGCTCGGCGACGTGCTCGGCCGCACGGTACCACGGGACCCAGGTGCGGCTACCCTTGTAGGCTTCCCCGCGAGCGAGCACTCGTGCATCGCCGACGGTGATCGCTTCGTCATTCGGACCCAGCTGCTCACGCTCCTGCAGCTGTTCGTCGAGGGGGTGCTCGTCGCCGACCCTGGACGCCCCGTGATGGTCTCGGTCGGTCGCGCGAGAGCCTTCGCCTGTACCATCGAGTCCATCGTCTACGACGAGGATCGCTGGTCGCGTCAGATCGCGGTGGTGACGCTCCGGCGCGTGGCCCCCACGAACGGGTCCGAGCCATCTACATCCGGCGGCGACTGAGCGCCATCAGGGACAACGCCTACATCCTGGCCTCGCCCGCGATCCGCTCCGCGAAATCAGGCGACCGGATCTCCTGGAGCCGGTCGAAGGCCGTCCGGTCGTCGCTCCGCCGCTGCGCCTCCTGCATCTGGAGCGCCGCGATCTCGGAGACCAGGGCGCTGATCGCGGGCTCTCGCAGGAGGCTGCGGAGGACGTCGAGCGGAACGCGGCCCGCAAGCGCCAGGAAGGCGTGCAGGTCGAGCTGGAGCTGCCGCGCGCGGTCATCGGCCTCCCACTCCGCTCGACAGCCAGGCTTCGAGACCCGGCGGCCGAGGAGGTGGAGCGCCGTCCGGGGGTGGTGGAGCGCGGCGCGGAGGAGCGGCAGCCGGGCCGCCTCGATCCGGCCCAGCGACACGAGGGCGAAGCCCAGCTCGAAGCCATGCTCGGGCCAGAGCCCGACCAGGCTGTCGAAGCACGCCACGCCCTCCTCGTACCGGCCGAGGTTGAGGAGCACGGGGCCGCGGCGCGCGGCGACGCGGAGCGCGTCGTGGCAGAGCGCGAGCTGATCACAGGTAGCCAGCGCCTCGTCGTACCGGCCGGCACGGTTCAACGCGGTCGCGAGGTTGCCGAGCCCGCGCATGTAGGGCCGGGTCGAGAGGTCGCTCCACCAGGCGTCCCTGGCCATGCGCTTCGGGAAGAGGGTGCGTCCCACCTCGACGGTCGCCTGGAACTGGGCGATGGCGAGGTCGAGCTCGCCGCGTTCGAGGGCGACCAGACCGAGCAGGTTGAAGCCGTCGGCGTAGTTGGGGAAGGCGTCGCACAGGAGCCGGGCCCGGGGCACGACCTCGTCGTACTTCCCGCGCTCGTACAGGTCATGAACCTCCCCGTCGGCCTCGTGCGGGACCTCGTGGGTGAGCCCCTGGTACTTCCAGAGGAAGGGGTTGTCACCCGAGAAGTCCGATGGCTTCCGTTCGCGTGCCATGCGGAGGCGCCACTCGAGCCACGCGCGGAGGCACTCCAGCTCGGCGCGCTGGTCGTTGATGACCTCGGCCGCGACGTCCAGATCCTGTGGATCCGCGAGGAGGAGGTGGCGGGTGAAAGCGACCAGCGCCTCGCGGAAGTCGCGCTTGAGCCGCGCCTCGGGGTGATCGTAGGTGTCGGGGAGGTGGTCCATCTTCGCGGCGATCTCCTCCCGGATCTTCGGCCAGGGGAAGGTGATCTTCGGGTAGCGGTCGGTCAGCAGGTGCTCGAACCAGTGGGCCCCTCCCGGGCTGCCCTGGCCGATGGCCTCCCGGGCTTCCTCCTTGGAGTAGAGCGTGAAGAGCAGCTCTTGGACGACCTTCCCGTCCCTGCGGGAGCCGTGGACGAGGGCGAGCTGATTGCCGTGGACGCGGATGAAGGGCACGGGGAGACTCCTGTTGTGGAACTGGTCCATCTATGCACTACCACGCCGAGTAGTGTAAGATGGTTATCTATCCACAACGGCGACTCCTCATCGCAGCGGTGAGCGCGGCCACCCGTCGACACCGACGCGTCGTCGGTCATAAGCTGCGAGCGGCGGGGCCACTGACCCGGTGCAGGGCCAAGGAGGTAACCCTCCGGCGAATCCCTGTGGATCCACCCAGTAAGTTCGATAGGCATTCAGTCTGCCCGGCCTGGCTGGACGTAACTCGAACTTTTTCCGGCGCGCCCGACCCGGAGGTCAGGGGTGCGAT
>CAZTOW010000099.1:0-12331 GCA_964615375.1 uncultured Enterobacterales bacterium | reverse complement strand
TGATGTGACCACGACCTACAACCTCGCTGACTGGGAGCGGAGCCGAACCAAACCTCAGCACTCCGAAGAGGAAGGGGACTACAACGAACGGATCGCGAAGACAAGGGGCTACGTCTTGCTGGACAAGCGGATGTTCACCTTCGGGAAGTCATCCGACAAGATCGAGGCGGCTGACCTCATGACCGAAGAGCAGGACTTCATCTGCGTCAAGAAGATGCGGGACTCTGCGACCCTCAGCCACCTGTGGGCCCAGGCCAGCGTGAGCGCGACGCTCATGAACGCCGACAAGGGTTACGGCGAGAAGCTCAGCAGGGTCTATGCCAGCCGATACAAGCGCGAGTTCCGGCCCAAGCAGGGCCGATTCGTGTTTGCGGTAGCGACGGACAAACCAGGGCCACTGGCGGACAGCCTGTTCTTCTTCGCCAAGGTCAACCTTCTGCTTCACGTCGATCGAATTCAGTCTTGCGGGTACGACGTCGCGCTCTGCCGCATTGAGAAGCCCGTAAACCCACGAATGCCCGCCCCTGCGGCCGTTGGCGCTGGGCGGCGCGGGGCAGCCACCGCACCACTCGCCAGCGGCCCAACATCGCGGCCGGTGTAGGCCCCCGGAAGGCAACCAACCATGTGCAAGCATCGTAGGAGCAAGAGATGAGCTGTCTTCCGACGGGCGGGGGCTGCGAGCGAGGTCTCACTGACGATCTCGCTGCCCACATCAACGACGCTGAGGGCTCGCAGTTCCAATACGTGCGCTGTCTGGACGTTCACGACCGGTCTCGGCCGCTTCCCGAGGCGCTCTACGAAGATCCCGGCAGCGGAAAGCAACTCGTCATCGAGCACAAGTGCGTGGTCTGGCCCCCGAAGTTCGCTGAACGCCATCACAACGACCACCTGATCGCCGATGCGCTCTTCGAGCAGCTCGGAGGATTCGTGACCGACTGGTGTCTCGTCGCTGAGCTTCAGGAGCAGTTCTCAGGCAAGCGTGAGGATCGCGAAGCATACGTTGAGGCCATTGTCGCGGCTTGCCAGCGTAGTATCGACGAGATTCGACATGGGCGGGTGATTCGCGGACGTACCGCCAGGCACACCTGGGCGCTGCGGCTGCCCCATGCCTTCGACGGGGAGGACGTGCCGGAGTCGGGCATCGGCATCGTGTGGCCCAGCTCTATGACCTTGGATCCGAAGGAGCACGACGGCATCAAGTCGCTTCTCAGCAAATACTTTCAAGCGTGCAGCAAGAAATTTGCCACCTTCGCCGAGGCTCGACGGGTACTCGTCTTGTCGCTCGTCGGCAAGACGTCCACCTACACCCTCGGTCGCGCGCTCCACGATCTCGGACAGCCCCGGTGGGTTGACGACATCTGGGTGGTCTTTAACGAGACCGACGAAGAGCACGGCCCGTTCAGGATCTTCGATCCCCTGAAGCCGCTTCCTCCTCCCGAGCCCTACAAGTGGCCCGAAGCTCCCAGCTACCTCGACGACGCGGAAGGCGCTGCCCGGTAGCATCAAGCTGGCCCTTGCCTTCATCCTCTGCGCGCGGCATATCTCCATCCCCTCGGAGGAGACCGCCCCGTGCCCCTGACCCTGCCCGACCTGGAGCGCCACCTGTGGCGGGCCGCCGACATCCTGCGCGGCGCCATCGACGCGGCGGACTACAAGCACTACATCTTCGGCCTGCTGTTCTACAAGCGCCTCTGCGACGTGTGGCAGGAGGAGTACGAGGCGCGCCTGGCCGAGTACGACGGTGATCAGGAGCTGGCCAGCAGCCCCGAGGAGCACCGCTTCCACATCCCGCCCACCCACCAATGGGCCGTCGTGCGCCGCCACTCGGTGGACATCGGCCTGCACCTGACCCTGGCCCTGCACGCCATCGAGGACGCCAATCCACCGTTGCGCGGCGTCTTCCAGGACGTGGACTACGCCAACAAGGACCGCTTCCCCGACGCCCTGCTGGAGCGCCTGCTGGTCCACTTCGAGTCGGTGTCCATGCGCCGGGCGAACGTGGACAGCCGGGTGCTGGGCGACGCCTACGAGTACCTGATCGCGATGTTCGCGGAGAGCGCGGGCAAGAAGGGCGGCGAGTTCTACACGCCTAAGATGGTCGTGCGCCTGATGGTCGAGGTCCTGCAACCCCAGGAGGACATGACCGTCTACGACCCCACCTGCGGCGCGGGCGGCCTGCTGCTGGAGGCAGTCCACTTCATGGAGCGCCACAAGAAGAACCCGCGCGCGCTCACCCTGTACGGCCAGGAGCGGAACATCAACACCTGGGCGATCTGCAAGATGGCCCTGTTCCTGCACGACATCGACGACGCCCGCATCGAGCGCGGCGACACCCTGGTCGAGCCGAAGCATCTGGCCGAGGGCGGCGGCGCGGTCAGGCGCTTCCACCTGGTGCTGGCCAACCCGCCGTTCTCGCTCTCGCCCTGGGGCCACGAGGTCTGGCAGAAGGGCGATCCCTACGGCCGCGCCACCTACGGCCTGCCGCCGAAGTCCTATGCGGACCTGGCCTTCGTGCAGCACATGATCGCCAGCCTGCGCGCCGACGGCCGCATGGCGGTGGTCGTGCCGCACGGCGTCCTGTTTCGCGGCGGCGCCGAGGGGCGGATCCGCGAGGGCATCTTGAAGGCGGATCTCATCGAGGCGGTGGTCGGACTGGGGCCGAACCTGTTCTACGGCACGGGGATCCCGGCGGCGATCCTGTTCATCAACCGGGCCAAGGCGCCCGAGCGCAAGGGCAAGGTGCTGCTGGTCAACGGCGGCGAGGAGTTCGAGCTGGGCAAGACCCAGAACACGCTGTCCGAGGCCAACGTGGCCCGGCTGGCCGGCGCCGTCCGCGTCTGGCAGAACGAGGAGCGCTTCGCCACCGTCGCGACCCTCGCGCAGATCGCCGCCAACGACTACAACCTGAACATCTCCCGCTACGTGGACCTGGGCGAGCCGGAGGAGGAGCTGGACGTCGCGACCGAGCTCGCCGCGCTCGGCGAGGCCACCCGCGCGCGGGACGAGGCCGAGGCCGCCCTGTGGAAGCGCCTGGCGGAGCTGGGCTATGCCAAGGAGTAGGCTCTATCCGCCGAGCGTGCGGCCCGGAATCCCGAAGCTGGGTCCCTGTCCTCCGGGCTGGCGGACGGTGAAGCTGCGCGACCTCTTCGACGTGATGAGCCGCCCGGCCGTGCTGGTGCCCGACCAGCGATACCAGCTCGTCACGGTCAAGCGCAGCCGCGGGGGCGTGGTGGCGCGCGAGGAGCTGCGCGGTGACGAGATCAAGACGCCGACGCAGTTCTATGTCAAAGAGGGAGACTTCGTGATCTCCCGACGCCAGATCATCCACGGCGCCTGCGGCTTCGTCCCGGCTGAGCTGGACGGCGCGGTGGTGTCGAATGAGTACGACGTGTTGCGCCCTCGACCCGAGCTGGTGCCCGGGTTCCTGCGCGAGCTGGTCCACACGGAGTACATGCAGCGGACGTTCTTTCAGTCCAGCGTGGGGGTGGATGTCGAGAAGATGGTGTTTGATCTGGACGCCTGGCTTGAACGTAAGGCGCATCTGCCGCCCATCGTGGAGCAGATAGCGGTAGCGGATGCACTTCGTCTGAGCAGTGAAGCCATCGCTCGGGCAGGAGAGGAGCGCAGGCACGCTCAGCGTAGCCGGTTGGCGATTCTGCAAAGGCTCATGACTGGATGGGGCGCAGATGACCGGTGGACGACTTGCAGCCTGTCGCAAATTGCATCGGTATCCTATGGTCTAACCGTCAATCCTGAGCGAGCAAGCAAGGCGCTCCGTCTGCCATACTTCAGAGTAGCCAACCTCGTCGATGGCGCACTCTCGCTGGACGATGTTGCAGAGATCGGCCTCGATGCCCATGAGCTGTCTACGCGGACGCTGCAACTGAATGACCTCCTCCTGGTCGAGGGAAACGCGAATCCCAATCGTCTCGGCGACTGCGCGATCTGGCTCAACCAGCTTCCGACCGCGACTCATCAGAACCACCTGATCCGCGTTCGAGTAGCCTCCGACACCGTATTAGCCGAGTTTCTTCGGCTTCAGATTCTCTCCACCGATGTGCGGAGGCAGATTCTCAACGAGGCCAAGTCGACGAGTGGACTGTCCACCATAAACTCGTCGGTCGTAGCGAATCTTCAGATTCGCTACCCGAATCTGGCCGAGCAGCGAGAAATCGTCGCGGTGGTGGCGGCGATCGATCTACTACTGAACAGACAGGAGGCTCAGATGGGTGCGCTGACACGCCTCAAGACCGCCCTCCAACAATCCTTGCTCTCCGGCCGCCTGCGGGTGAAGGTCTGACATGCGTCGACCTGCTCGCCCGTCCCCGTCCAGCGCCGGCCCCGAGGCCGCCCTCGTCGAGCTGCCCCTGATCGAGCTGCTGAAGACCCACGGTTACGCCTACCTGACCCCCACCGCCCTCGACGCCCTGCGCGAAGACGAGTCCGAGGTCATCATGCGGCCCGAGCTGGAGGCCGCCCTCGTCACCCTCAACGGGATCGCCCCGGAGGTCGCCCGCGATCTCGCCGCCCGCCTGATCTCCGTCAGCGACAACGAGCGCTGGCTCGGCCTGCTGCGCGGCGAGCTGTCCTTCAAGCCGCCGGGCGCCGCCCAGTCCGCGCCCGTGCGCCTGCTCGACTTCGACGAGCCCGGCCGCAACCGCTTCGTCGTGACCCGCCAGCTCCGCGTGCTCGGGCGCGGCGTGCGCAAGCCGGACCTGGTGGTCTTCGTCAACGGCCTGCCGCTGGTGGTCATCGAGTGCAAGAGCCCGCTGATCCCCGGCCAGGGCACCTGGGACGCCGTGGACCAGATCCGACAGTACGAGGCCGAGATCCCCCGGCTCTTCACCACCAACCTGTTCAACATCGCCACCAACAAACAGACGATGCTGTACGGGGCCACCGGGGCCACGCGCGGCGGCTGGGCGCGCTGGCGCGCCCCCTGGCCCCGCCTCTCGACGGACTTCGCCAGCCCCATGGAGGCAGGCATCTACGCCCTGCTCCAGCCGGCGCGGCTGCTCGACCTGCTCGCCCACTTCGTCGTCTACGAGCGCGACCCGGACACGGGCTCGGTGACCAAGAAGATCGCCCGCTACCAGCAGTTTCGCGCGGTCAACAAGATGGTGGGCCGCATCCTGGAGGGCAAGCACCGTCAGGGCCTGATCTGGCACACCCAGGGCAGCGGCAAGTCGCTCACCATGGTCTTCGCGGCGCTCAAGCTCAAGTTCCACCGCGGGATCACGTCCGAGCGCCTCCAGAACCCCAACCTGCTGCTCCTCACCGACCGCGTGGACCTGCACCGCCAGATCAGCCAGACCTTCGAGCGCTGCGGCTTCCCCAACCCGCGCGAGGCGAGCGCCATAGACGACGCCGACCCTGATCACCCCGGCCTGCGGCAGCTCGTGACCCTCGACGCGCACGGGCTCACCGTGCTCTCCACCATCTACAAGATGCAGTGGAAGCCGCCCGGCTTCGGTCGCGGCCCCGAGTGGAAGCGCGAAGCCGCGCTCGACGCCATGGCCGCCCCGCACAGCGACCGCTGGATCGTGCTGGTGGACGAGTGCCACCGCACCCAGGAGAAGGCGCTGGGCGCCTACCTCAAGGCGGCGCTGCCGCGCGCGGTGCGCTTCGGCTTCACCGGCACGCCCATCAAGAAAGACGACAAGGACACCTACGCCAATTTCGGCGTCCCCGGCGAGTCCTACCTGGACCGTTACACCGTCAAGGACGCCGTGGCTGACGGCGCCACCGTGCCGGTCTTCTACCAGGCCCGCATGACCGACTGGCACATGGACGACCGGGCGCTGGACGTCCACTTCGACCAGACCTTTGGCGATCTGCCCGAGGAGAAGAAGGACGAGATCCAGCGGCGCGGCGTGACCGTGGGCGACCTCGCGCGCCTCAAGACGCGCATCGGCCTCATCGCCGAGGACATCTGGGCCCACTTCCGCAGCCACGTCGCGCCCGGTGGCATGAAGGGGCAGATCGTCGCCATCGACCGGCTGGCCTGCGTCGCCTACAAAGAGGCGCTCGACGCCGTGATCGCCCGCACCTACCGCAAGCTCGATGGCCTCGATGAAGATCAGGCCAGGGCGCTCGCCGCCCGCAGCAGCGCCGCCATCTACACCCCGGGCAGCACGACAGCGTGCAGCACCCCGAGCTGGTCCGCCACCAGCTCGACGAGCAGGGCGAGCGCGACGCCATCGCCCGCTTCAAGGACCCGACCGACCCGCTGCGCTTCCTGGTGGTCTGCAACAAGCTGCTCACCGGCTTCGACGCGCCCATTGAGGGCGTGATGTACCTGGACAGCCCGCTCTCCGATCACAACCTGCTGCAGGCCATCGCGCGGACCAACCGGACCTGGAACGGCAAAGGCAAGGGCGTGGTCGTGGACTATGTGGGCGTCTCGCGCAAGCTGGCGCGGGCGCTGGCCGCCTACAAGGTCGAAGACGTGGCAGGCGCCTGGCGCGACTATGACGCCCTGGCGGACGCGCTCCGGGCGGCGTGGAAGTCTGCGATGGAGCTGTTCGTGGGTATCCCGCGCACGGGCAACGACTACAAGGACGCCGAGGTCGCGTCTGCCAGCTTCCATGCTGAGGATCGGGGCTACGAGCTGCGGCTGCGCGTGCGCGCCTTCCAGGACGCCTTCGCCGAGCTGTCGCCCGACCCGCGCATCCTGCCCTACATGTCGGACTTGAAGTACGTCACCGCCGTGCTCGCGCTGGTGGCGCTCGTCCTGGAGAAGAGCGAGGAGGTCGATCTCGCGACGCTCTCGGCGCAGATCCGCGCGCTCCTGCAAGAGCACCTGGAGGTCACCGGCATCCGAACCGCCTGCAAGCTGCGCAGCCTGGACGACGAGGGCTTCTGGGAGGAGTTCAAGCAGCAGGAGAACCAGGCGACCGCGGCGATCAAGAAGCTGGCCGAGCTGAAGAAGGAGACGACGGATCGGTCCAAGGACGCCCCCCACCGCTACGGACGCTTCTCCGAGCGCATCGCCGAGCTGCTGGCCCAGCTCCAGCAGGGCCTGATCGACGCCGCCGAGGCGCTGAGCCAGGCCGAGCAGGTCGCCCGCGAGGTCGACGCCGAGCGCAAGGCCCACGTCAGCAGCGGCCTCGACGAGCGCTGCTACGGTCTTTGGCGGCTCCTGGTGGACGCGGGCGCGCCCGACGGCGACGGCGGCAAGGACCTGGCCCGCGCCATCGACCTGCTTTACACCGACCCCCAGGAGGCGCCCGCCCTGTGGCAGGACAAGCCGGAGCTGCGCCGCGAGCTGCGCGGCAAGGTCCGCCGCCTGCTGCGCACGACCGGGCTGGTCGGCTGGAAGGACGCCTTGCCCGCCGCCATCGACGAGCACGCCGGCCGCCACTACGCCCGGCTCGCTGAGGGTCCATGACCGGCGAGGTCCTGATCGGCCAGACCGCGATCCCCTACACCGTGCGGGGCTCGTCGCGCGCCCGGCGCCAGCGCCTGATCGTGCGCCCCAGCGGCGTGGAGCTGGTGGTGCCGCCCGGCACGGCACCTGAGGACATCGACCGCTTCCTGAACAGCCGGCGCCCCTGGCTCTATGAGGCCGTGCGCACCGTCGGCGCGCTCCAGCTGCCCGAGACCCGCGTCTGGGCCACCGGCGCCAAGGTCGAGCTGCACGGCCGGCGCTGGACCCTGGAGGTCGTTCCCGGCGGGGATCTGGAGGTTCACCTCGGCCGGCGCCTGCGCGTCATCGTGCCGCGCGAGCTGGATCCCGAGGCCCGCGCCGAGACCGTCGCCGCCGCCGTGGGGCGCTGGCTCAAGGGCAGGGCTGAGGCTGATCTGTGCGCGCACGCCGCTACCTACCTCGACCGGCTGCCCGCAGCCCCGCGAGCGCTCAAGCTCACCGCGTCCGCCGAGTTCTGGGGCCGCTGCGAGGCCGACGGCACGGTGCGGGTCCACTGGCACCTGGTCCACGCCCCGCCCGCCGCGATGGCCTACGTGGTGGCCCACGAGCTGGTCCACCTGGAGCACCGGCACCACGGCGAGGCGTTCTGGCGGCGGCTGGCGGAGATTCAGCCGGACTACCAGCGGCGCAAGGCGATGCTGGAGCGCTGGGAGCGCGAGCGGGTCGGGGGGAGGCGGGGGGTGTGAGCTATGGAGTCGCACGGCGACTATTTGGGCTATTGGGTCGGGGCGGCGTCGACATCGGCACCTGCACTTGGTAATGAATTCCGGCGGACCGCGAACATGGAGTGAAGCCGTGGCCAGGACAGACGCGCTGACAGCACTGCTTACAGAACTCTATACCCCCGACCAGGCGTTTCGGATGGTGTCGACCTTGGAGGACTCCGGCCCGTTGCTGTCAGAGCTGCCAGCTACAGGGACGCCGACATCACAGTACATGCACGAACTGTCCAACCTCCTTCTCCGGTTTGGGATGATTGATGATCAGCTATGGTCAGCCATGATCCAAAGCCGGCCTCGCCTTCGCAACAGGATCGAGTCTGTCGCTGCGCATATCTCCGCAGCGAGCCAGGCGTCGCCTCCAACACCAGACGACGCTAACGCAACCTCTCGGATTGGACAGGTCGTAAACAACTACGGAGTCATCGGCCAGCAAGTGAACATCCAGGGTGCGGTGTTCGGAAATCGTGGAAAGGCGAAATGACTCCCGCAGACCAGATCAATCCGCCTCCTCCAAGCGAGCCAGGCCAAGAGGTCAATAACCAGGGGCCAGTGCTGCTGCAGGTGAACCTTGGGGTTAGCGATATCTTCACCCAAGCGTTCCGGGGGCACTATCTCTGGGTATCTCTCCTTCTCGGCACAGTGGTACTTTGCTCGACGGTCCTTTCCGCAATTCAAGCGTCAATAACACCATTTGTGCTGTCTCTGGGGGTCCTGAGCACACTGCTCCTTGCGTCTTGGATTGTCGTGCAGCAGCCCAGACGTTCGGTTCCAATTGGGCTGCTCGCTATGACTTGTATTCTCCTCCTCGTCTTGACCGCCATTGTGTATGGCGCATCGTTGTTGCTTAGCGGTCGTGAGGATGATGCTGGTAGCACCACAGGGATCTTGCCGCCGACGCAGACGCCCGCGGGATTAGTCCCGACGCTCGAACCGAAGGACAATCACAAGCAGGCCCACTCAGTTGAAATTGCGACCGATGATTCGTATGGATATCCGGTCTCCATACCCGGGTGGCCAAAGCTGAATGCGACGATAGCAGATGTCCCGAGCTGCATGGCCAACGTTGTTCGTGACGACATAGATGGCGGCTGGAGCATTGCCGCGATAGACAAGATCCTTGGGCAGAAAGTGGACGATGAAACACTACATCCATGGCCACTCTCTACGATCAATCCTAAAGCTCTGCCAAAGCAGGAAGTTGCAATCATTGCTTGCTGTGAGAAGTGCAAGAATAGGACACTGTTCGTTCCAATCGGTTGGTTAGATGTGCCGGAAAGCAGAACCGCATGGCCGCAGATTCAGTGGCCGGCGGATGGAAAGGTGGACTACACCTTTCGAAGTGTCATGAGAGAGAATACTCCAAGGATGCAGGCTGACACCTCCAATACGGACACTGCCGTCCGAGTGATTGTTTCGACAGAAGACCTCGCTGATTGTGAGTATATCGGCGCCAAACCTCCACAAACTGAGTTCTATATCCGAGATTTGAAGTACCGCCATCGCACTTTAGCCCCAGGCGATGCACTCTACCTCGCGGTGATGATGCGGAACTGATGAAAATGGTCAGTTCGCCTGAAATTTGCTTGTGCCTACTCGCGAAACTACCGCAATGAGCGCTTGATGCCGCCGCCCAAAGAACGCCCGCACATACCCCCGCGTCACCCCCTCCGGCGGGCTCTCCAGCATCGCCCGCTCCAGCTCGGCCACCACCTTCTCCGCGTCGATCTCCCGCCTCCCCCGCCCCTTCCCAGCCCCCCCGGTCTTCACCCGCGCCCGGTCCACCGCGTCGATCAACCGCGTCGTCGGGTGCCCCTCGCGCTTCCCCCGTGGCGGCTGCTGCTCCCGCAGCACGCGCTCCAGCTCGTCCAGCTCGGCCGCCGGCGCGGCCTCCACCAGCGCCTCGGGCAGCGCCGCCAGGTGCTCGTCGAGCGCCCGGGTGCGGGCGGAGCTGACCCGCCGCGCCGCCAGGGTAGCCCAGCCGTTCAGCCAGGCGCGCAGGCTGCTCCAGCGCACGCGCGTCCCGGTGGTGGTGTGCTGGCGGCCGAGCTGGTCTCGGGCCTCGACCAGCGCGCCCTCGCAGCGGGCCAGCTTGCGCCCGCACCGCTTCTGCTCGTCCTGGGCGGCCTCCAGCTTCGCCAGCCTGGTCCGCAGCTTCTCGCTTTCCTCGCGCGCGGGGACCTCGGGCTCAGGCAGCTTGAGCACGCGCACGGCCAGGCGCGCGATCACGGGCAGCAGGTGGGCGGTGGCGGCGCCGAGGTCCTCGCGGGCCACGATGTAGGCTTCGTCGTGGCCCTGGCCCATGCGGCCGTCCAGGTGGGCCAGCTCGTGGCAGGCGAGGCCGTGCAGGAAGGCGGCGAGCGCGATGGGGCGCTCGCGGTGGGCGCGCACGACCTCGGCGAGGCGGTCGGGGTGGACGTAGATGACGTTCTGGCCGCCGGGCGTGGTCTCGGTGAGGCCGATGGCCTCGTCGTCGAGCACGAAGCCGGGGCGGAAGCGGCGCCGGATGCGCGCCTCCTGGGCGATGAGGCGCAGGGTCGCGTCCCAGACGGTCAGCAGCGGGATGGCCTTGTGGTAGTTCTTTTTGAAGCGGGCGGCCTTCTTGCGGTCGTAGCGCTTCTTGGAGACGCGCAGGCCGGCGAGGCCGTGGAAGGGGTTCCGCGGGCCGGCGGGCTGGGGGGCGAGCTGGCCCAGCGCCTGGAGCGCGGTGGCGACGCTGGCGACCTGGAGCAAGCCGCCGCCGCCGGGATCGAGGGCGGTCTCGGCGGCGCGCGTGAGGGCCTGGTCGAGGGCGCGGGCGTCCTGGGCGCTGGGGCGCTGGCCCTCGGCGACGAGCTGGAGCGCGCGGCGCACGTCGGGGGTGAGGATGCCGCCCTGGGCCTGCCCGCGGGCGGCGGCGCTGGCCTGGTCGGCAGACTCCAGCACGGCGGCGATCTGGCGCGGGCCCGGGGCGGGCTCGGCGCTGGCGCGGAAGCCGGGCGGGAGCACGGGCTGGAACTCCTGGGGCTCGTCGCGCGCGGGGCTGGCGGGGGCGGCGCGGCTGGCGGGGGGCTCGACGGCGCGTCGGGCCATGGCCTGCTCGGCGAAGAAGTCCTCGATGCCGCCCGCGACGCTCTGGAGCGCGGCCTTCAGCTCGGGATCGTCGAAGGCGTCGGCGGTCAGGCGGTCGATGAGCGCCGCGCCCTCGCGCTCGTCCAGGCGGGCGGCGCCGGGCTCGTAGATCTCGTCGTCGTCGGTGGCGCCCACGCGCTCGTTCTCGCGCTCGACCTCCTCGACGAGGCTCTGGAAGGCCCAGCGCGCGCGGTCCTGGAGCGCGTCGCGCGCGGCGTTGAGCGGGTAGCCGGGCTCACCGGGGCGGACCTGGGTGGACAGGTCGATGACGACATCGGCCTTGAGCCCGCCGCGCTGGCTGGGGGCCTTGTATTGCAGCAGCCCGTTCAGCCGGATGTAATAGGCGCCTTGCCGGTCGCCCGGCGGGCGTCGGTATGCCTTGACCGTGGCCATGGTCGCGCGGCCCCACTCGCCCTCGACCTTCACCTTCGCGCCGCCACGCCGGCTGAACAGCGGGGCCAGCGGCCGACCGTTGAGCGTGATCTCGAGGTCGGGCAGATCGTTGGCGGCGAGCAGCTCGGCCAGGCGCTCGTCGAGCGGGACCTGGGCCTGCCGGGCGTGATCCCAGCGGTGCTGGAACTTCGGGTCCACGTCGTAGACGGTGATCTCGGCGCCGGCCCGGTGGGGCGCGTCGAAGATGGAGACCTCGGCGCCCTCGCCCTCGGAGACGGCGCGGTTGTCCTGGGTCAGCAGGGTCCAGCGGAAGGATCGGCTGGCGCCCAGGATGACGGCCTTGGCGACGCCGAAGCCGCCCGCCGCCTCGCCCGAGTCGGCCGCGCCGCGCTTGCCGCTCTCGCCGATGACCAGGAATTTGTCGAGGATGACCCGGGCGGACATGCCGACGCCGTTGTCC
Source organism: uncultured Enterobacterales bacterium (assembly GCA_964615375.1). Lineage (GTDB taxonomy): Bacteria > Myxococcota_A > UBA796 > UBA796 > CAZKWG01 > CAZKWG01. The sequence continues at coordinate 219 of CAZTOW010000099.1, read as the reverse complement.
GACCAGGACAGGCTGCGCGCGGCCGGATCCCAGCGCACGTCGAAGCGGCCCTCGCCGGCGCGGAGCTGGCGGGCGCGGATCGCGGCGCGGACCCCGTCGACGGAATTCTGCAACGCCTCGCGGGTCGCGAGCAGCGGCAGGTCGCCCGACTGGTACAGCGAGGTGGTCAACATGCGCCATAGGACACCGACATTGGCGCCAGGGCGGCCCTTCGCCTTG
>CAZTOW010000098.1:0-12370 GCA_964615375.1 uncultured Enterobacterales bacterium | reverse complement strand
AGCGCATGTTCGCTATGCGGCCTGAACGTCATGTGTTTGCCTGCCGGGGTAGTAACCTTGAGAATGCCATACGAATTGCGGTCCGTCCGCGCGACCGTGGTCGTCTTCGAGGTGTCGTTGCTGTATTCGGCAGCTACATTCTGACCGGGCCGCGTGTCAAAAAGGAGACTGAATTCGACTACGATGCTTTTCGATCATATAGTACAGGCATTATTGGCCGTATCGGTAGAATAATCAATATTAATGAGACGAACCTGAAGAAGCACCACTCCTACTTGTCGACACAACACTATGCTGAGGCGATAGAAGCCTCGACGCTTCGCTGCGAACCAAACTTCGACACGCGCATTGCATCTCTCACGGAGTTTCCTGGGATGTCTCCGGAGATCTTTCGTACGCTTGTTGAGTACAATGGTATCCGTGGTTTCATTCTCCGGTCCTTTGGAGCTGGAGATCCTAGCCATGTCCATAAGGTGGCATTTGAGTTTCTCAAGTCGGAGAAGATTCCGATAGTCGTTACTACCCAGGCCCCGAACGGAAACAGCAATTTTCAGGTCAATGAACCCGGAAAGCAGCTCCGTGACATGCAACTAGCCATTCCTGCCTATGACATGAGCATCGAGGCGCAGACAGCTAAGCTGGCTTGGCTCCTTGCCAAGGAGGCATCTGGCGAGATAGGCTATCAAGAGATCTGCACCGAGATGATTCATGACCTTCGGGGCGAGATAAATGTAACTTGGGAGATTGGCGACTGACCTACACGGATGAAATGGGACTGGTGGGCTCATGGATGCTCGAAGACCTTCTTGTCCATCCTAGTCAGAAGGTCCCAGAATGGAGATGTGATGTCGGTCGCGGAAGGAGAAGAGGAGAAGAACCTATTGTATGCCAATGGAATAAGCTAGCCGTGAGTGTCAATTGCGTCAAGCGCTTGTACGAGGTCTTCGTCAAGCGCGGCACGCTTGCCTGACTTCAGCCAACCTCCACCCCCACTTCCCCAAGCCCACCCACCGGATACCCCGCCCGCATCCCCGGCTTCAGCCTGGTCCACACATGCTGGACCCGCCCCTGCCGGTCCACGCTCCAGCCGTCCTCCGGCCCCCTCACCAGCGCATCGCCCAGCCTGGCCGCGATCCACGCCCCGGCCTGGACCGGCACCGTGATCCTCAGCATCCCAGCCTCATTCTTGAAGCCCAGCTCTCCCAGGTGCTTCAGCGGGATCAGCGCGCCCTCGCCCTGGGGCAGCCTCAGCGGATAGACCTCGACGCCGTTGGTCCCTGGCACCGGCCGGACGGTCTTCGGCCCGGTCATCATCGAGGCCAGGATCGACTCTACCGAGCAGCCGATGAGCTTCTCCAGCGGATCGAAGCTGAACACGCCGACGCCGACGCGGGTGACAGGCAGGAGCAGGTTGAAGCGCAGGTCAGCGGCCTGGAACGGGCCGGCGGGGCGGGCGGTCATGGTGGGCTCCACGGGGAAGCGGAAGCCGGGCGGACCCGGCCCCCGGGTTGCGGCTCACGCCTGGACAGGCGGGGTCTGGGCGGCGGTCTGGACGGCGGGCTCGGCGGCCTCGTCGTCGCCGCCCTCCTCGTCCTCGTCGCCGAGGCCGTCCACGCCGTCGCGCACGTCGTCGGCGACCTCGTCGAGCGTGTCGCGCAGCTCGCGCAGCAGGCGGGCGCCCTGGGCCTGGGCCTGGAGGTTCAGGTAGAGCAGGTGCGCGAGGGTGAAGCGCTGCTCGGCGTCGCTCAGCTCGGCGAAGTCGCGGATGGCGCCGGACAGCTCGGCGGCGTCATTGACCTCGAAGGCGGCGCCGTAGAACTGGCGGGCGTGCTCCATCCAGGCGGGGGACTTCGGGCGCCTGGGCTTGTCGTTCTCGGGCATGGCGGGCTCCTGTGCCGCGGGTGCGGCGTGGTGGTCAGGTCTTGGACGTGGCGTGCTGGCCGGCGGCCAGCAGCATGGACGAGAGATCCTTCAGGTTCTCCGGGTTGTTCATCAGCTCGCGGACCTTCGGGTCGTTGAGCGCGTTCATCAGGTCGGGGCTCTGGCCGATCTTCTGGAAGACCTCGCCCATCTCGGGCGGCAGGCCCTTGGCGGTCAGGAAGGTCCGCGTGGCGTCGCCGAGCTGCTTGAGCGCGTCACGGGCGAGCGCGGTGCGGGTGTCGGCCTCCTTGGCCTCCTGGGCGCGGGTGGACTCGGCGCGCAGGTCGGAGACGTTGCGCTCCAGGATGGCGGCCACGAGCTGGTCTACCTGGTCGCGGCTGTCCGAGAGCTGCTCGCTCAGGTGGTCGATGGTCGCGGCGGACACCCGCTGGACCTGCGACATGGCCCCGAGCAGGATCTCGCCGAAGCGGGCGTATTGCTCAGAGAGCGCCTCGGTCGGCGTGCCGGTCGGGGCGCTGGCGCCTGCGCGCGCCAGGCCAGGGCCGCCCTCGGCTCGCTCGCGCTGCGCCCGGCGAGCCGAGCGGTTGGTGCAGGTCACCATGACGGTGTTGTGGGGCTTGATGCCCTTGAGCCCCTGAAGCCGCACGCGGAAGCGGCGCACCGGGTAGTCGGCCATGTTGTCGATGACGAGCTGCGAGAGCCAGCGGATCGCGGTCTCGATGCGGTCGCGCCGGGTGAGCACGCCGACGTTGCCCAGGTCATCGGGGCTGGCCTCGTCGCCGCGTTGGGCGGCGCGCTGGGCGGCCAGGTACATGCGCACGGTGTCTTCGTCCACGTCGAAGCGGCCGAGGCTGTCTTCCTGGCGTCGGTCGGTGCGGTCGAAGATGGCGATGTAGGACAGGTCGGAGAACTTCTCCAACATCTGAAGACGCACGGACTCCAGGCCCGCGAAATGGAACGCTTCGGCCGACATGATCACCTCGGTGATGTGTGTCTCTACGATGCCAGTCCCGCGCGCGAGGATCAAGGGCCAGCGGGCGCGCTGGAGGGCCGAGAGGAGCGGAATTGCGGGCGAACATAGGTCGGGATTGACGATCCCGAGAAAATGTGCAATCATCGAAAACGTAGGTTGACCTTGTGTGGGGTCTCCAGGTGGTCGATCTGCGCGCCAGAGCGCGAGGGGGACGGCTGGGAGAGTGAGAATCCAGCCGACTTCGGTCGCAATTCCTGACGTCGGATCTGTTTGCTGTCATGGATGGTCGGTTGCGTCCAATCCAAGGGGGAGGAGGCGGGCGCACCGCGTTAAACGAAGCTCTCAGAAATTTGGCATGTCAACCAGGCCCCCGCGATCCGAGGCTGCGCAAGCCCGAGTCGGGCCAATCCTGCACACGGCCCTCCCGCCGACGTGGGCCGCTGGCATCCCCTCGGAGCGGGGACGGCCGTCCGCCGGCCTCGAAGCGACGCTCCCAGAGTCTCGCGGATTCGCGCTGGGGGACGGTGGGGACGGCGGGGACGATCCGGGCCGCCAGGCGCCTCACGGCCTCGACTGCGGGGGGACGGCTGTCTGAACGCCGGCTCTCGCGCAAAGCCTCGCCGCGAGCCCCGCCGAGCTGCCTGCTCGCCGAGGAATTGTCGGCCTCGCGCCGTGAGTGCCCACGACCGCTGTCCCCCTCGTTCGCCAGATCAGGGGGACAGCGCGCTGGATCCTGCCTTCCGTTGGGGGGCGCACGACCGCTGTCCCCGCGCCCAGATTTCCCTCCGCGTCGAGAGCTGCGGTGCAACGTCCCTCTCCCCGCTGGTGCTCAGCCCAGGGGGGACAGCGGGGACACCGAATGCAGCTTCCCACAAGGATTTTGCTCGCATAGCCTCAACTCGACGCCCGGCGCTGCCTGGCGCTCTCCAACCCGCACATCGGGGTCCACCATGGCAAAAGACAGAACTCCCCTCCAGATCGCGATGGAGGGCGGCGAGGTCAACGAGAAGCAGGCGAAGTCCGCGCTGGGCGACGCCGTGGGCAAGATCGCGAGCCTCACGAAGAAGAACAACATCACCAAGGAGCAGATCGAGGAGACCGGCGAACAGGTCGTAAACACGGGGCTGACCCAGGGCAGCCTGTTCCTGGCGTCTCTGGCCGAGGGCTACTTCGGGCCGGAGAAGATGAAGGTGGGCGGCGTGGACGTGCGCGCCGGCCTGGGCGTCGCGGCCAGCGGCTACGGGCTCTACCAGACGATCACGGGCGAGGACGGCGGCGCGGGCTACCTCGCGGCCGGCAACGGCGTGTTCGGCTCGTGGCTGGCGAGCGTGGGCCGCGACGCCGGCCAGGCGCTCGCCGAGAAGCGCGAGAAGGCGAAGGCCCAGGGTGCCTCCCCCAGCTCGCCCGCGGCCGACCCGGCGGCCAGCGTCCAGCCCCAGCCCCAGCCGGCGGCGACGCCGAACACCGGCGGGCTGCTGGCCGAGCCGGCGCGGGCGCTGCCCCAGCCGGACCCCGTGGTGCGTGGGCCGATCCGCGAGGTGCTGCTCACGCCCCGGGGCGAGAGCACGCAGGGTCATGGACAGAGGCGTGGTGGTGGTCGGGCCGGCGGTCGGCCCGAGGAGCGCGGCCGTTCCGCGCAGGGGCGTGCGACCCGCTTCGTCCGGGCCGCGCCGCTGGAGGACGACGACGAAGGGTGAAAGGAGGTGCTCAGGAGCGCAACGGCAGGAACGACGCAACCTGAACTCCAATGGAGCGTGTCATGAAACAGTTGGAAGACCTGGGCTACATGAGGGTCAAGCGAGACCCGCGCACCGGCGAGCTGCTGGTGGACACGGACAGCCACCGTCGCTCGGACTTCTCCGGGGACGAAGACGATCTCGGCGACGAGGACGATCTCGGCGACGAGGACGACGACGACCTGGACGACGACGACGACGACCTGGGCGAGGACGACGAGGCGGGCGCCGAGGATGACGACCTCGGGGCGCGTCGCCGTCGCCGTCGCCGTCGGCGCGCGGGGCGAGTCAGCCGGAAGGAGGCGCGGGCGCTCGGCCTGCGGGGGAGGCGCAAGGTGAAGTGGGCAGGAACCGCCGTGGGCGGCACGGACACCCTGACGGCCGCTGGATCCGCCACCGTGCGGGTTCGGCTTCAGCATCACTTCAAGGCGGAGGACGTCACGTTCGCGGGGACCACGGCGACCGCGCGCGTGACCAGCATCAGCTTCGGAGACCGGCCCGTCTGGTCCAGCCCGGACGGGATCTCGGTCGACGTGTTCGCTGCGACCTCCACCATGCGCAACATCCTGCGTGGGCAGTCGATCCGCGCCGGCCTCGACATCATCGTCAACGGGACGCTGGACGCGGCGGGAACCTTCTCGGTGACCATCACCGGTAAGAAGCCGAAGGACAGCTCCTGCTGAGGGTGAACGGCTGAATCCCTGGACCTCGGAGGCTCCCCATGCCGCGCTGTTCTACCGATCTGAGCACCCGATCCGACGCCGTCACGCTGCCCGCGTGGTCCGGCTCGGCGGCGCACAAGGCGGTGATCGGCGCGGACGCCAACGAGGCGACCTGGCGGATCGCGGAGGCTTTCAGCATCGACGGCTTGCCCTTCGAGCTGAAGCTCTCGTGGTCTGCCGGGGCGGGCGCGGGGGCGAAGGCGACGGTCACGGCGTGTCGCAGCGTCCGTGTCTGCGTCTTCGCCCGCGCCCTCCAGGTCACCGCTGCCAACCTCGCCGACACCTCCAACCGGGTGGGCCTGACCGTGGCCGACGGCTTCGCCGTCACCGCCAACCAGGCCGAGGTGAGCGGCGAGATGCCCAACTCGGAGGGCGACGTGGAGATCCCACCCTTCGCCCTCCGCTTCCGCTTTGAGATGGCCGATCCGAGCTACCTGGCCACCACCGAGATCCGCCTCTACGACGGCGCGAGCGTGCTGCGCAGCCTGTTCATGGCGGACACCCAGCCCGATGGCGGCGTCCCGCTCGGGGGCGCCCGTCGTCTCACCCTGACCAACTCAAGCGCCACGACGGTCCCGTATCGCGTGGTCTTCTACCTCGCCCTGTGAGGACACCATGAGCATCTTCCGCAACACCAGGACCCTCCTGAGCCTCACGACGGCCGCCGCCCAGCCCCAGGACGGCAAGGCCTACGCGATCCTGCCGAAGCAGGGGGATGGCGTGAGCGAGGCGGACCAGCGTTTTCGCGTGTTCTTCGACGGCGTGATGACCGGCGGCGCCGGCACGCCCGCCGTGGACGCGCGGCTCGTCACCAGCCACGACAAGACCAACTGGATCGTCGTGGCCTCCATGACCCAGCTCACGGGCGGCAACCCGTCTCGACACGAGTTCGTCGAGGTCTCGGCGCTCGGCCCCTACGTGAAGGCCGTCACGTTGCTCGGCGGCACGACCCTGCCCAACCACACGGCGACCATCGTGCTCGCCAGCAACGGCTCCTTCGAGCTGAAGGCCGTGTCGTGAGGATCGCCGTCCTGCTCAGCTTCAACGAGCGGGCGGCGGTGCGCCTGCTGAATCACCTCGCGCGAGAGAACGCGATCATCCTGCGCGAGCACCCGGACCTGCCCCTGCTCTACGACTCGGGCGTGATCTACCGGCGCGAGGCCGACGAGACCTGGTGTGACTTCATGACGCTGCTGGTGCAGGGACATGAAGACTGCGACGGGCTGGCGGCGGCGCGCGCGGGCGAGCTGCTGGCGCGGGGGCACCGGGCGCTGCGCTCGGGCGACGGCGGCTTCGAGGCGGCGCGCGCGCGGCGCCTCTCGAAGATCGAGGCCGAGGTCATGCTACGCACCCGCACCGCGCCCAACGAGCCCGGTCTGTACCACTGCATCGTCCGGTACTGGGTCGCGGGCAAGGAGTACCGGGACGACCCGAGCGCCCGTCTCGGCATGAACGGGCACATCGACCCCACCGTGAGGCGCCGCTGGTCTGCGCTCGACATCGAGCGCGCAACCTGGAGGACAGACGGATGAAGCTCGTCAAGGCTCGACCCCTCGCCGAGTATCGCGAGGGAGAGGACGACATGGCAGGCCGCGAGGCCCGGCAGGCGCGACGGCGCTACCGCAAGGCGCGCCGCAAGCAGCGCGACCAGGACAAGGCCCGCGAGCTGCGCCAGAAGGCGCGCAGCCTGGAGGAGGGCGGCAAGCGTCGGAAGAAGAAGCGCGGCAAGGGCGGCCAGGCCGAGCCCGAGCGCCCCGAGCCCAGCGGCCCGCGCCGCTTCCCCGGCGGCTTCCCCGGCCGTGGCGGCGGCTTTCCCGGCCGCGAGCGCGACCAGGGCTGGTCCGACGAGGAGCAGCCCAACGGCGAGCTGGAGCCGGTCGAGCCCGAGGAGGACGAGCCGGACCCCGAGGAGGTCTTCCCGGAGGAGGAGGTCATGGGCCGGTCGGGCTGGGGACCGGCGGCGAAGCTGGGCGAGCACCTGCGCATCCAGGCCGAGGACGGCTACCGCGCCGCCGTGATCCTGCTGCGCCCTGGGCTCTACCTGGTGGCCGAGGTCAGCGACGAGGCGACCCGCCCGGCGCTCGGCTTCGCGCCGCTGCTCGCGCCGCTCATCATGCGATCCGCGAGCAAGGCCCTGCAGCGCCGGGAGAGCGCCCAGCCGGAGCCCGCCTCGCCGGGCACCGCCATCGTGCGCCGCGACCCGTCCCAGGGCGCGCTGGTGCCCGCCGCGACGGTGGGCTGGGCCGAGCCCGAGGACGTGGCGGCGCTGCTGGGCTGCGAGGTCTGCGACCACGGGAAGCGTCGATAGCTACGTCACAAGCGGAGGATCCCATGGCGACCTGGGAAGACATCATGGCGGCGTGGGCGTCGAGCTGGACCACGCTCTACAACGACGCGCTGGCCACGCTCGGCCCCGCCCTCCAGGCCGACGTGACCAGCTATCTGGACAAGATCCAGGACGCGATGAGCGCGCTGCTCGTGTCGCGCGCGCGTCTCGACCAGATCAAGGGCAAGCTCGGGCAGCTCGGCGACGAGCCGGCGGACGCCGAGCTGCGCGAGCGGTACGAGATCCTGGAGATCCGCTACCACACGGTCGCCGCCGGCATCTACACCGACGCGACCTGCGGCGCCGACCGCTGCGCCGCGCTGCCGCTGGTCGCCATCGCCGGCATCACGCTGGGCGTGGCCGCCTGCGCCTGGGCGGTCGCGGCCTACGAATACTTCGCCAACCTGCGCGACCAGACGGCGCTGCTCAGCGACGACCTCGACGCGCGGATCTGGGCGATGAAGAACAACAAGACCCTGCCGGCGCCCAACGTCGCACCGCATCCGGGCAACGCGCCTCCAGACAAGCCGCCCGGAGACGGGGATCCAAGCTCGATCCTCGGCTGGCTGCTGCTCGGCGGTTTGGCGCTGACCGCCGCCGCCCTGACCCTGCCCGCGCTCACGAAGAAGGGGTGAACCATGGCCGAACAGAGCAAACGATTCCGTCTGCGCGTGGTCGGAGGGGCAGAGCAGGTCCCGCGTCTGCTGGCCGCCTACGGCCGGTCCTGCGACGGTGAGTTCGCGCTCGTGCTGCGCCCCCGCGAGGCGCGCGGCCTGCTCGTGCTCATCGCCGAGGAGCGGGCCGCGATCTGGCAGGCCAGCCCGCATGCGGACGTGCCCCGGCGTCCCACCGAGGCCATCGCCATGAACAAGGTGGTGCCGAAGGTCAACGCCGAGAAGCGAGAGGACGATCTGCCGCCGCCCGGCCCGATCACGCTGCGCGGCGAATGGGCGGGCGAGGTCGCCTGCGACGGCGGCAACCCTGTCGTCGTGCTGCGTCGAAAGCTGGCGACCTACGGGACGCTGGTGGTGCAGAGTGACCCTGTGCGCGGCTGGCGCTGGGCCTTTCACCGGCAGACCCAGTGGTTCACCGAGCACGGCGCGGCCGAGGGCGACGCGGAGACCACGCTGTCGGCCGCCATCGACGCCGGCATCCGGCAGGCCATGAAGATGGTCGCCGCCGCTTGCCAGGTGCGCGACACGTCGCGACGCGCGGCGCTGGATCCGGCATACGCCGAGAACCACCCGGTCAAGACCCGGAAGGTCGCCAAGGACCCGACCGAGCGCCTGAACCCGAAGGAGCCCCGCGCCCCCAAGGAGCCGAAGCCCGAGAAGCCGAAGAAGGAGCCGGCGAGCGAGGACAAGCCGAAGCGCGCCCGCAAGGCCGAGCCCGCGTCCAACACGCCGGCCCCCCTGCACGCGCCCGTCCCGCTGCCACCGGTGCCGGCCAACTCCGACGACCTCGCGCGCCTGGTGGGCGAGGTCCAGGCCGAGGCCGACGCGCTCAAGGCCATCCGTTCGCGCCCGTGGGCCGCCGAGGATCGTCAGATCCCCGACAAGCTCGCGGCCTGGTTCAAGAACTACAAGCTGAGCGGCGTGGCCAGCGAGCTCGACCGGCTCCTGTTCGACCTGCGACGGGGCACGCCGCGCCACGTCGCCCACGACATCGCCAACCTCATCGAGCGCGTCGAAGGCTCGGGCCTGCCCAAGGGCGTGACCGACGAGGCGCGCGAGAAGCTGCTCGCCGTGCAGCGCGCTGCCGAGCGCGAGCCCATGCCGATGGAGCGCGCCCGCCGCCTGATCCGCCACGCGATGCGGATGATCGACTCGAAGCTCTGCCAGGGCGTGGAGCGCGAGCAGGCGGTCGCGGCGCTCCAGAAGGCCGTCAACACCTACGAGAACGCCCGCGAGCAGATGCTCCTGGAGGCCAGCGCCGAGCCCTCGCGCGACGAGCTGCGCAAGATCGCCGAGGCCGTCTCCCTGTCGGCCGCCAAGGTCGCCCGCGCCTGCGGGAGCGGCCAACAGACCGTGCTCAAACCCCGCGCCCCGAAGCCGGAGGCCCCCGTGTCTGCACCCGCCGAGCCCCCGAAGAAGCGCGGTCGCCCCCGCAAGCAGCCGGAGACCGAGGCCGTGGACCCGGCCATGGACGCCGCAGCGATGGCCGCGCTCGAAGCCCGCCTCGAACAGCTCCTCGCGAAGCGGAGGAAAACCGCATGAGCAGCTTGAATGAAGACGCTGAGCAGATCCTGGACCTGCTGGAGGAGACGCTGACCCTGGCCCCGCCGCCGGGGCTCAGCGCCGGCTACATGGGCGGCTTCTTCCGGCGCAACCGGCCGCGCCTGTTGAGCCTGCTCGCGCGCGTGCTGGAGGCCGACGACGAGGACGACGAGCCGCCCGCGAAGCCCGCCGCCAACACCCCGCCCGACCTCTGGACGCCAGGCCAACGCACGGCGGCGAACCTCAAGGCCATGGAGATCCTGGCGCGCAAGGCGCCCGAACAGATCACGGCCCAGGACCGCGCCGCGCTCGCGCTCTACTCCGGCTGGGGCGGGCTCAGCATCGAGAAGGTCAAGGCCCGCTTCCCCGAGGGCGCGCTGTCGCCCGAGCAGCGCGGCCTCATCCACGAATACTACACGCCCACCAAGGTGGCCGCCGAGGTCGCCCGCGTCGTCTCGCCGCTCCTGCCCGGCTTGCAGAATCGCGCCGGGCGCGTGCTGGCTCTGGAGCCGTCGGCTGGCATCGGCCGCTTCGTCCGCGCGCTGTCCGGCCCCGAGTTCGAGGCCATCGACTGGCTGGTGGTCGAGTGGTCCGCCCTCTCTGCGAAGCTGCTCCAGGTCCTGCGCCCCGACCTCGACGTGTTCCAAGGCCCCTTCGAGCGTTGGGTGCGCGAGCGCGGCCCCAAGGTCGCCGGCAAGCTCAAGCTCGTGGTCGCAAACCCGCCTTATGGCGCGCGCGGCGCCTCCGTCTCCGAGGATCCGGCGCGAGAGTACCGCGAAAAGGCCGCCTACGCCTACTTCCTGCGGCGCGGCCTCGACCTGCTGGCCCCGCGTGGGCTCGGCGTCTTCCTCATCCCGGCCGGCTTCCTGACCGGCCGGGCGCCGAACATCGAGAAGCTGCGCGTGGCCGTGTTTCGCCGTCACCATCTTTCGGCCGCCTTCCGCCTGCCGAGCGAGCTGTTCGCGGGCGCCAACATCGTCACCGACCTGCTGTTCTTCCGCGCGCGCGGCCTGGAGCTGCCCGAGATCCCGCGCGAGGAGCGATACCTGATCGACGGCGACTACTTCAAGCGGCACCCGAGTCACATCCTCGGCCGCGAGGTCGGGCAGGACGAGGGCGCGGACCAGCCATCGAAGGTCTACCGCTATACCGTCGAGGGCACGTTCACGCGCCTGCCCTCCTTCTACGAGCGCCCCATCTGCGCCGCCTGCGCCGTGGACGAGGGTGAGGCCGAAGACGAAGATCGCACCTCGGTCTTCGTGAGCACGGCCGGCGTCGTGCGCCAGGTCCGCGACGACACCGAGGCCCTGGGCGAGAAGCACGCCCACGCAGTCGCCCTCGGCCTGCGCGTGGACCGCTACCTGACCCTGCTCTCGTCGGGCACCAGCGAGGAGCCGCCCCAGCTCTGGGGCGAGCTGCACACCGCGCTCACCGGCTGGCGCCAGCGCCACGGCAACCCGTGGATGGACCTGGGCCTGGTCGCGCTCGCGCGCCCGCCGCGCTCGCTCACCGGCGCCGAACGCTTCCTGAGCGCGTTCACGAAGCTCGGCGAGCTGATCCCCGGCCTCCAGACGCCCCCGACGGTAACACGACGTTACAGTGGCAGAAACAACGACCCGCTCGCGCTCGCCGAGTGGCTGTTCCAGTCGCGTCGCGCACTCACCCTGCCTGAGCTGGAGACGGCCTGGCGTGAGCACAACACCAGCCCCTTCAACGCCCGTGCCGCCGTCGAGACGCTGGTCCAAGGCGGCTGGTTCTGGGACCGCGACCCGAAGTCCGGGGTCGGCCCGCTCCTGCCCCGCGACCACTACCTGAGCGGCCACCTCTGGCCGCGCTACGACCGCGCGAAGGCCCTCGGGGACCAGGGCGACGCCATCGGCGCCGGCCACGCCCGCGCGCTGCTGGGCGCCATCCGACCCGCCACCTACGAGGAGATCGACGGGCTGTCCCCGCGCCAGGGCTGGATCCCGCTCGACATCGTCCAGGGCTGGCTCAACGCCCGGGTGCAGAAGAAGCACGGCGCGACGCTGCCGCCCGTGGTCCTAGACCGCATCAACGGCCTCATCACCCTGGAGGACCGCGACTACGGCGACCTGGACCGCAACCTGCGCGGCGTGGCGCCCGAGACGCTGTCCTGCATCGGCTGGATGAACCACGACCGCACCCTGTTCAAGCCCAAGAAGCAGAAGCAGAGCGACGACATCGACGAGGTTCGGCTCAAGCAGGCCGAGAGCTGGGAGAGCGACTTCCGCGTCTGGCTGGGCGGGGACGAGGCCCTGCGCAACCGCATCGAGGAGACCTACAACCGCCTGTTTCGCGGCTACGTCACGCCCATCTGGCCCGCCGATCCGCTGCCCATCGCGCGCTGGGCGCCGAACGGCCCGCGCCTGCACGCCCACCAGGTCGCGGGCGCGCGGCGCGTGCTCGCCAACAAGGGCGGGCTGGTCGCGTTCGACGTCGGCGCTGCACCGCTGACCAAAACGCCCACCCCTCTGCTGGCCAGAAGGGAACCACGG
>CAZTOW010000097.1:0-12482 GCA_964615375.1 uncultured Enterobacterales bacterium | reverse complement strand
CAGACTCACCTCCAGCTCATGTGCTGATGAGGGGGGCAGGGCGAGGATGTACGGTTGAACAGCACGGCGATGGTGCGGCAGCCCTTGCCCTGCTCCACGGCGAGATCGAAGATCTCCCGAATGATCGCCACCTGCTCCTCGTCGCCCGGCTCCAGCCGCCCATACTCTCGCGCGCCTTGCTTCACCTTGATGACCTTGTACCCGAACGGTACGGCGCCGCCATTGAACCAGCCCCTCTCGGCGTTCTCTCGCATACCCTTGAGGGTCTCATTCCCGAGGTTCATACTGAAGAACTGAGCTAAAGTCTCTAGGATTCCTTCGAGAAGCACGCCCTGCGCGGTGTCCGGGTCGAACTCCTCACACACAGACTTGACCTTCACGTCCTTGCGCGCGAGCATGTCTTTGAAGATGGCACACTCGCGCCGGTGGCGGCTGAAGCGGTCGAGCTTGTGGACCAGGACGAGGTCGATCCGATTCTTCAGGCAGAAGCGGATCATCTCCTGGAAGCCGGGGCGCTGGTCGGCCGGAGCGTAGGCGCTCACGCCCTGATCGCAGAAGCTGGTGATGAGCTTGTGATCGGGGCGCTCGGCCAGCCAGCGGGCCATGGCTTTGTCTTGTGCAGGAAGGGAGAGATCGTTCTCGGCCTGCTCTTCGGTGGAGAGGCGGCGGTAGGTGACGACGTGGATCATGGGAGCCTCGACGGGGGAAGGGTGGGTTAGACGCGGGGCCGGCGCGAGCGGCGCTGGCGGCTGTAGGTCTGGATGGCGTCGAGCACGCCTCGGGCGAGGAGCTGTTCGCCGACGCTCTCGTTGGGCAGGCTCTCGACGGTCAGGAGCCGAACACGCTGCCACGGGAGATGGGCGAGGACCTCGGGCAGAGCGCCGCGATCCCGCGAGACGTGCTCCAGCGAGGGCACGAGCACGACCTCGGCGGGCTCGGCGTCGAGGGCCGCGAGCAGGGCCTTGAAGCCGGGGCGCTGATCGAGCGGGGTGAGGCCGCTGACGCCGTGATCCTCGAACGCGCCCACGAGGGTGTGGTCGGGGTACTTCGCGAGCCAGGCGTGCAGGGCCGCGTCGTGCGTAGACTGGGCGTTGGGCTCGTCGGTCGCCGAGCGGGTATACGTGTAGACACGGGGCATGGACAGACTCCTGGGGTGGGGTGAGCCCCACGACTGCAAAAAGAATGCCACGGTGCCCGGCTGTCAAGGGTGTTCAGTTCGATTCTCGGTGTGGGCCGAAATGACGTTGTTGGAAGGCGATAAATGATGAAATCGGCCCAGGTATTGATCCAAGTGATCCGCAACGGGTCCAATCGCGAAGCGGCCCTGTTTGCGGACCATGAATCGGCCCTTCGGCCCGCGATGCGGACCATGCGGATCACTTCTCGGTCACTCTGGCCTGAGTTGCGCAGTCCCGGATCGGTTGCGGATCAGCGCACGACGTACAGGCTCTGTGCTGACGCAACTGGGACGTGGCCGTGACTCACGGTCGCGAGCTGATCGGCGTTGAAGGCGAATGAGGCGGGCATGGCACGCGCTTTGCTTTGGGGGGCAGGTGTACACCCGGAGGCCGTCCATGAAGCCCGATCTACATCTGCTGTTTGTCCCTGCGCCCGACCCCGAGGCCGAGCGGCGCCACGATGAGCTGCTCGACCTGCTCGCCGATGGCCTGGCCCAGCAGTTTCTGAACGAGGCGCGCGAGGAGGCCGAGGCGGCGCTCGGTCGCCCCTTGCGCTCCGCCGCCGTGCTCGGGGACGAGGGGGCGCTGGCCGCGCTCCCGGAGCCTCCCCGCGCCCGCCGTGTCGCCCGGGGGGGCTGAGCGCATGCGTCTGTTCCGCATCACCGTCTTCGCCGCGCCTCGCGTGAAGCCAGACGGCGATCCGAATCGCAGCGACGGCGTGTACTGGTCGCGGACGGGCAGCCCTTGGGCGGGTGACCTCGCCGCGCTGGTGGGCCTGCTCACCACGCCGACACCCGCGCCGGGCAAGTTCGCCTGTCCCTACTTCGTCGCAGGGAGTCTGCACGACGGCGTGCGGCGCGGGGAGCACTTCGAGCTGGCGTCGGTCATCGGGCTCGACATCGACACTGGCATCACGAGCGTCGAGACGCACCGGCGCTTCCTGGACTGCGCGCACGTCATCTACATGAGCTGGAGCCATCGCCCCGAGGCGCCGCGCTTCCGACTGGTGATCCCACTGTCGCGCGACGTGGACGCCCGGGAGTACAAGCTGCTGTGGCAGGTGCTGGCCGGGCGTATCCCTGGAAGCGTGGACACGCAGACCCGCGATCTTGCCCGCGCCCTCTTCCTTCCGGCGGTGCGGCCAGATGGCTGGCGGGCGCCGGCGAAGGCGTGGCTGGAGGCGCCGCTGCTGGACCCGGACACGCTCCTCGTCGAAGCCCTGGCCCTCGTGCAGGTGCCCGTGCCCCCACGCCGGCCCGCGCCGCCAGTCCATCTGCCGCCCGAGCTCGCGCGCGCGGTCGCGGCGAGACGGCTTGCGACCGACCCCGACGTGCGGCGCCGCGCGGCCGAGCACCTGCAGGCGACCCTGCGCGACAACCGCGCGGAGCGCATCCCCTGTCCAAAGTGTGGACGGACCTCGGTCTGGTTCTGGCTCGATCCGGCCCAGATGAAGACCGCCCGCTGCAACCATCGGAATTCGTGCGGCTGGTGGGGCCGCCTCGAAGACCTGATCGACACGAACGGAGGTGAGCTTGTCTGACTGGACCACGACCATCGCGGGCGTGACGCCCGCTCCCCTGGACCCCGCGCCCGGGCGCGCCCGGCTCGCGCGGGTGATCGATCTCGCCGAGACGACGCCGGATGGCAACGCCGCGGTCCTGGCCATCGCCGAGCTGCTGACGGACCCCGACGCGATCCGGGATCTGGCGATGACCTGGCGCGCCGACCGGGCAGGACTGACCGGGCAGTTGATGCGGCTCGGCGCGGCGAAGGGTCTACGCCCTCGCGTGACGGCGCTGGAGAAGGTGATCGTCGAGGCCGGGGATCGCCAGGCGCGGATCGAGACGGACGCCCGCTACCAGCTCGCGCTGGGCCAGGCGTCGGTGGGCACGGTGGCCCAGGACCTCGCGCGCTGCCTGGGCCGCCACCCGCTGCCGCCGGGGCTGGGCTGTCCGCCCGGCTGGGAGCTGACACCCGAGGGGCTGTACCGGCTGCGCGTGAACGAGGAGACCGAGGACACCGAGCAGGTCGAGGTCACGCACCGGCCGATCATCGTCGAGGGGCGGCTCAGGGACGTCGAGGACGACTCGGTCTACCTCGTGCTCGGCTGGTCCACGGCCTTCGCCGGCTGGCGCACGACGGCCGTGCCGCGCTTCAAGGTCGCGGACTCGCGGCAGCTCGTCACGCTCGCGGACCTGGATCTGCCGGTGACCTCGAACAACGCCGCGCAGGTCGTGTCCTTCCTGTCGGACTTCGAGGCGGTGAACACGAGGCAGATCCCGGAATCCGGCGTGACGACACGCATGGGTTGGCAGGGCACCGACGAGGACCTGTACTTCCTCTGGGGCCGCACGGTGCTCCGGCCAGCCGGTGTGGACTGTGGCCCGCCTTCGGACGAGCGCACTCCTGCTCATTGGAAGGCCGGACAGGTGCAGCTCCTGACCTCCGATCCCGGCTCGCGCGCAGTGTCGCTCGGGTTCCGGTCGGCCGGGACCTGGGAGGGCTGGTGCGAGGCCATCCGCGCGGCGCTCCAGTTCCCCCGCGCGCTCCTCCCCGTCTACGCTGCCCTGGTCCCGCCGCTCATGCGCTTCATGCCGGCGCTCGCGAACTTCATCCTCGATCTCTCGGGAGAGACGAGCCTCGGCAAGACCACGGCCCTTCGCCTCGCGGCGAGCGTCTGGGGCAGCCCCAACGAGCGCGGCGGCGGCATCATCTACGCCTGGGACGCCAGCCGGGTCTTCGTCGAGCGCAGCGGGGCGATGCTCGACTACCTGCCGATGTTCCTGGACGACACGAAGCGAGCGCGTCGCCCGGAGGACGTGGGCAAGACGCTCTACGACTACGCCAGCGGCATCGGGCGGGCGCGGGGGGCGCTGCAGGGGCTCCAGCGCGTCACCCAGGCCCACGGTGTGCTGCTCAGCACAGGTGAGGCCCCAGCGACCAGCTTCACCAACGACGGCGGCACCCGGGCGCGCACGCTCTGCCTCTGGGGCTCGCCCTTCGAAGGCGCCAGCCGCGCCACGGAGCAGGCGGTGGCGAGGATCCAGAGCGCCGTGCTCAACCATCATGGCCACGCCGGGCCTCGGCTGGTCCGCTACCTTCTCGACCACCCGAGCGCCCGTGCCGGCCTCTCGGCCGAACTGGCGCGGAACATGGAGACCTGGACCCAGCACGCCAACGGGCACCCCGTCGCGGGGCGCGCGGCGCAGTACGTCGCGGCCATGGCGGTCGCGAAGCGCCTGTTCCACGAGGTCCTCGGGCTGCCGGAGCCCGTCCGCGATCCGCTGGTGGACGCCTGGGAGGCGGTGAGGGCGGGCTCCATGGACAGCGACCGCCCCACCGAGGCGCTGCGCGCCGTGCTCTCGTGGGCGACGAGCCAGCAGCACCGCTTCTACGGCCGCATGGAGCATGAGTCCCACAGCGACCCCGTGCCCTCGGCCGGCTGGATCGGCGCCTGGCAGCACCGCGCCGAGTGGAAGACGCTGGCGATCCTGCCCAACGAGCTGAAGGGCTTCCTGGAGAAGCAGGGCTTCGAGCACGAGCCGATCCTGCGGAGCTGGCGGGACCGGGGCTGGTTGCTGACTGAAGAGGAGCACCTGACGCGCAAGGTGACCGTCGGTCACCGAAAGGCTCGCTGCTTCGTGCTCAAGCGCGAGTGCGTCGATCTGGTGGGGGGCCAGGAGTAGACGCGCGCGTCCCGGCGTCGGCCCCAGCGCGTCCGGCGGATTCCCGTGCTGCCGGGGACCACGTAACAGGCGTGTAACGCCGGGGACAGCCCAGGTCCCCGGCGTCCCCGTGTCCCAGCGTGCAGGCAATTAATTAGGGGGCAATTCTCACGCTTGGGTCAGCGCCGAACGGGGCGTGTGGAATTTCGCCCTCTAATTAATTGTGCGCCTCTCGGACCCCGGGGACGCCGGGGCCGGGGGCGATCTTGGGAAGTCGCAGCCGGGGATTCGCGTCCCCGGCGGTGTGGGGCTGCGCCGGGACAGCCGGGGTGGGGGCCGGGGTAAGCCCTGCCTGTACGTTCGGCTTCGCCGCTGGTCGGTTCTCAACACTCAGAACGCCATCGCCCGATCCTCCGCCGCCCCCTGCGCCTGCTCCAGGTATGCGCAGGTCGCCGCCTCCCCGTCCTCGTCGCAGGTCCCCTCCCACAGCGCGAGCAGGCTGCTCTCCAGCGCGAACGTCCCCTGGTCATCCGCGTCGCAGGCCGTGGTCATCAGCTCCTCGCAGTCCGGGCAGTCGGTGAACTCGAAGTCCTCGGGACAGGCGACATGCGCCTCCAGGTTCGCGTGGCCAGACTCGTGGAACAAGAGGTGCGCGAGCTCGACGCCGCACTCGTCAGCGGCCTCCGGGGCCAGGTGCAGGCCATCCTCATAGGTGGCGGCCAGCGCGCCGTCCTCGAAGCTCTCCACGACGACGCCCGCGGTGAACCAGGTCGCGTAGTTGTAGGCGAGCTGCCGGTTGTCGTCCCCGCCGAGCTGCCAGTAGACCTCCTGCATCTGGTCCAGGTAGACCTGGAACACACCGTCACCGGGCTCGGTGGTGGCGTAGCGGCCGGCATCGCGGGTGAGCAGCGCGTAGGCGCTGGTCACGAAGCAGGCGTCGAGGGCGGGGCTGGTCTCGGTCTCGGCGACGGCGGCCAGACTCTCGCGGTCCACCTTGAAGTCATCGAGCAGGGTGTCCTGGCAGTCGGCGCTGAGCGTGGCGTCGAGATCGTAGGGGTCGGGCTCGCCCTGCGCCGCGTCCGGGTCGCAGGCTTCCCAGGCGGCGTTCCAGCGGTCCTCGATGCCCTTAAACGGGCTGCACGCCAGCAGGAGGGCGAGGATCATGGCAGCTCCCGGGTGCGGCAGGTCGACATGGCGGCGCGGCAGTTGATCTCGTAGGTGGCGCCTGCGCGGGCGGCGAGCTCGCCGTAGGCGAAGGGGGGCTCGCCACCAGGAAGCGTGACCAGGACGGTGTAGGCGCCCGGTTGGACCTCGGCGGGGAGCGCCACCTGACGCTCTCCCTGAGTGAGGACGACGCGCTCGGCGTCCCCTTCAACGCGAACCCGCGCGGTACTCGACTCCGCTGTCACAGCCGTTACAGGCTGAACCTCGCGTGGTCGTGGGCGCGTTGGGGCGGCTGCGAGTCGCGGCTCCGGGGCCTGCACGGGCGCCACGATGACGGGTGCGGTCTGCTCGACCGGCGCCGTGGGTGTCGTCGGCGTGGGCGGACTCGACGGCGCGGGCGCCGCCTGAACCAGCGACTCGGGCGCGGGCGGCCTACCCCAGCCCATCCACCAGACGCTGAAGCCGCCGAGGAACAGCAGCACCGCGATCGCCGCACCGACCTGGCTCCAGCGCGTGGGGCGGGCCACGACCACCGGCGGCACAGCGGGCGCGGGCATCGGTGTGGCTGGCGTCTCCGGTGGCGTGCCCACGTCCAGCCTCACGCCGGGCGCCGCCGCCTGCACGGGCCTGGCGTAGGGGTCGCTCAGCCAGGCGATCCCCGTGTCGGGCTCCTCCTCGATGACGCGCGCCTGTCGGAGGTGGGGCCGCTCGCTGAGGACGACGCCTACGGCGACCGCGCTCGCCTGAGCCAGCTCCGTGGCCCGCGCGTGCAGCTCGGGCACCCGCCGCGCGGCCCAGGTCGTCAGGTCCGTGCCGGCGAGCTCGGCAGCCAGGGCGCGAGCGAGATCAGCGACGTCGCGCGGGGAGGGGCGCGCCTCGGCGGACCATTCGACGCAGCTCAGTACGAGCGAGGTGATGAGCTCACTCTCTCGACGTCGGGGGCCGAGGGCGCGCAACAGGTTGGTCGCCATCGCCTCGGTGAACGCTGGCTGGTCCTCCTCAGACTTCGGCAGCTCCGGGTGCTCGGCCCCGAGCAGCAGGTTGGCCAGCACGAGGCCGAGCCCGTACACGTCCACGGTGGGGGAGTCCTGGCCGCGGTGTCGCTCGGGCGCCATGTAGGTGCCGGTGCCGCGCGGCTCAGGCCCTGAGCGCGCTTCGCGGGCCTCGAAGGCGCCCCAGGCGATCCCGAAGTCGAGCAGCTTGACCTCGCCGTGCCGCGTCACGGCGATGTTGGCCGGCTTGATGTCGCGGTGCAGCAGGTGTAGGGGCTGGCCGTCCTTGCCTGTCAGGGTCCAGGCGAAGTCCAGCGCCTCGGCCACGCGCGCCACCAGCTCCAGCGCGGCGGTGGTGGGCAGGCGCCCCCCGAGCCGCAGCACGTCGGCGAGGTTCGGGCCGTCCACGAGCTCCATGAGCAGCCCGGGTCCGGTGTCCAGGTGCAGGTAGCTGTAGAGCCGCACGATGCCCGGGTGCCGGAGCTGGGCCAGCAGACGCGCCTCGTCTCGGAGGCGACGCACGGGCTCGTCGTCCTCCTGCCAGTGGCCGCTCAGCAGCTTGAGCGCCAGTTGTGGAGCCATGTCCGAGCCCTCCTCGCGCACGCAGAGCACACGACCGAAGCCGCCCTTGCCGATCTCTGCCAGGACCTTGAAGCGCCGCATGGCCTCACCACGCCACGGTCAGGCCGGCGGTGAGAAGCCCGGCGCCGAGCAGGGCCGCGCCGCCGGAGGCCGTGCGCAGGCCGTCCTCGCGGCTGTACGCGCGGGCAGAAGCGGTCGCGTAGGCCATGGCGTCATCGCCGTATGCGCCCACGGCCTCGGGGATGTTGCGCGACCAGGCGTAGAGGCCGCCGGAGAGCATGGCGCTGGTCGCAGCGCCGATGAACCAGGGCGCAGCGCGCCTACGCGCGGGAGCTTCGGTTTCAGAAAGAACCACGGTAGCAGTTGTTACAGGCGGATCTTCTCGCATCGGCGGTGTAGTCTCGACCAGCAGCGGCGCCAGGGTTGGGTCCGCCGCCGCGTAGAGCTTCGCGAAGGGGTGGGCCGGCGGGTAGAGGTCGGCGGGCAGCGCGGCGGTGGCATCCAGGCGACGGGCCTCCTGGAAGAGCCGAAGCGCCGTGCGCCGATCCTGCTGCATCGCCGCCTCGATGCCCTCCAGGCGCAGCACGGCGGCGCGCTCGGTCGGTGATGCATCGGGATTGTTGGCCAGAGCTCGGCGGGCTCCCGAGACGGCGGCCGAGAATGCCGGTTGATCGAGGAGTCGATTTTGCGCCTCTGCTAAATTCCACCAACAGTTGATGTCGTTTTCGGCACACGCAAACGCCGTGCCAGGGAGAATCGCGAGCAGGGAGATCGTAGAGAAAAGAAAGATCCCGGAGTTCGGGCCGGTCATGGTGCGCACCTCTGAACGGGAGTATAATACCTTCATATGAGACGCACACTAAAAGCACAGCTTATACAGAGGCGCGCGCATCAGAACATGGCGCGTCCAACCCGAGCTGTGCTCGCTTCATCCCTTATCTACAGGAGCGGGCCGTGGACTGCAAGTCAGCCCCCGCGGCTCTCCCTGGGCCGTTCCGCCTTGCAGGAGGCCGCATGCGCTCGCTGATCGTCCCGTTGACGCTGACCCTGGCCCCTGCATGCGCAACCGAGGATGACTACGTCGCCTATTACGCCACCCTCGACGGCGACGGGGACGGCGCCACCCTGGTCATCGACTGCGAGCCAGACAACGACGAAGTCTACGACCACGAGTGGTACGAGGATCTCGACGGCGACGGCCATGGCGACCCGGACACGCGCGTTGACACCTGCGATGCGCCCGAGACGGGCGGCCCATGGGTGAGCACGGGTGACGACTGCAACGACGCGGACCCGGACGTCCATCAGACCAGCACGGGCTATCGGGACGGCGATCAGGACGGCTTCGGCGCGTCGATGCTCATGGTCACGCTCTGCGACGACGGGGAGACGCTCGCGGCCCGGACGGGGGATTGCGATGAGGGTGACCCGGACGTGAACCCGGCCATGGAGCCGGTCTGCGGCAACGGCAAGGACGATGACTGCGATGGGGTCTCGGACTGCGACCCGGCGGACGGCGAGCTGGATTCCGCGGGCGCGGACGCGCAGTACCAGGGCGAGGGGGAGGAGGCGCTCGGCGCGAGCCTGGCGGCGGCGGATATCGATGGCGACGGCTTCGACGACGTGATCGTGGGCGCGCCGGACGACATGGGCTCGGCCTACGTGGTGGCGGGGCCGTTCTCGGGCGAGCTCGACGTGGACGAGGAGGCCAGCGTCCGGCTCACGGGCTTGGAGGGTAGCGCGGCAGGCAGCGCGCTCAGCGGACTCGGGGACATCGACGGCGATGGGTACGATGACGTCCTGGTCGGGGCGCCTGGGGGCGATGATGCGATGGCGGTGCTGGTTTACGGGCCTGTCCGCGCGGTGGAGGACGCGGGGGATGAGCCGGAGCTCTCCACGGTGTCGCGGGACATGGTGGAGCTGGGCCTGACCGTGACGGGCGGCTATGAGGTGGGGGCCGCGCTCGCGGCGCCGGGCGACCTGCTCGGTGCAGATGGCGAGGCGGACGTGGTTGTGACCGCGCCCGGCTCCAGCAGCGTCTACGTGGTGCGCGGGCCGATGACCACGGACGTCAGCCTGAACTTGGACAGCGATGTGGCCCGGATCGATGGGGCCTCCAGCCTGGACCTCGGGACCTCGGTGGCGACGATCCAGGATCTGGACGGCGACGGTCGCGCAGAGCTGGCGGTGGGCGCGCCGGGCTACACGGACAGCTTCATGGGTGGCTTCCACCCGGCGGCTGGCAAGGGGGCCGTCTACATCTACTTCGAGGCCGGGAACCTGGACGTGGAGGATGCGGACTGCGTCATCCTTGGCGAGGAGAGCGCCGGGCGCCTGGGGGACGCGCTCGCGGACGCGGGAGACATCGACGGAGATGGGCTCGGGGATCTGCTGATCGGCGCGCCGAAGGTCGAGGACGAGGCGGGGGCGGCGTGGCTGTTCACGGGCGAGGTCTTGCGGGAGCGCGCGGCGCCGGAGCTGGATGATCGGGAGGCGTACTTCTATGGGGCGGACAGTGAGGAGCTGGCTGGGCAGTTCATGCTCGGTCGGGTGGACCTGGACCAGGATGGCAACCAGGACCTGCTGATTGGCAGCCCCAAGGCAAGCTGGGGCGGGGGTGAAAACGCTGGAGGCGTGGGCATCTGGTATGGGCCGCTCTCGGGACGGCACAACACCGAGAACGCGGACGCGGTGGTCCTGGGCGAGGATCAGGGGCTCGGAGCGCCCTCCCTCTTCGGCTGGTCTATGGTGGCTACCCAAACCAACGATTTGATTATCGGGGCGCCCGGGGTGGGGGCGGAAGTGGCGGACGAAGGGGGCGACGTGCGCTTCGGCGATGGCGTCACCTATGTCTTTCACCTGGGCTGGTAAGGCAGCACATGTCTACCGCTCTTGAGGTGCGATCGGCGCTCGCGCTTCTGGCGCTCCGTTGCGTGCTGGGCGTGACGACCGCGCTCGGTGTGATCCCAGGTTGCAGGGGCTGCCAGAGCCAGGAAGATGTGCTCCCGACGACCGACCTGCTGGAGTTGGCCGGCTGCGAGGAGACCACTGTCTACTTGGACCAGGACGCCGATGGCTACGGCGACTCCGCTACGGCGATGCGATCCTGCGCCGCGCCGGCCCCAGTCGTGGGCAACGCGCTCGACTGCGACGATGAGGACCCTACGCTGAACCCAGGCGTGGAGGCGGTCTGTGCCGACAACCTCGACAACGACTGTGACGGCGAGCCGGACTGCCCCAGCCTGGAGCGGCGCACCGGGCTGGACGAGGCGACGGCGGTGCTGGTGGACCAGTACCAGTCCGACGCTGGTGGCGGCACCGCCATCGCCGATCTCACGGGAGACGGTGTTGTGGACCTGCTTATCGGCGCAGCGGGCGCAGAGGAAGGGGACTATCGAGGGCGGGTACGCCTGGTCGCCGGCCCGGTCATGGGCGAGGTGGACATGACCTCCGACGAGGTGCCGGACATCAGCTCCGACGAAGACAACCTGGAGGGAGCGTTTGTCGCGGCTGGCGACCTGGATGGGGATGATTTCGTAGACCTCGTGATGGGCGTCAGCTCGTCAGATCGCAAAGAGGATGGCGCCTACATCGTGCCCGGCCCCGTCACATCGGAGTACAGCCTGGACCGGGACGGTCCCACCTACCTGGACCTGGACTACGGCGTGGGCGACGACGGGAGCGGGTACTCCAAGGTCCTGACCGCCGACATCTATGGTGGGGATGGTCAGGCTGATCTCTTCCTGGAGGTGTCTCGCGACAATGACGGCCGGGGCTCCGCCTTCTTCATGCCAGGCCCAATCGTGGAGGGTGGCTCCGTCTACGACGCCGCCGAGACCGCCGTGTACGCCGTCTGGGAAGACGAGGCGACCAAGGTCAACAACGTGGACCTCGTGGGCGACATCAATGGGGACGGTATTGATGACGTTGCCGCGATGTTCGCCTATGACGCGCTGTACGTCATCCTTGAGCTCCCGGCAGGCACCTACGATGTCCTGGATCTCGCGGATGTCATTATTGACTCTGAGCACACAGCGCTAGGGGAGCAGTTCATCAGTCCAGGTGATGTCGATGGCGACGGCCTCGACGACCTGCTGACGACGGCAGCCAACCCCGTCGACGTCTACTGGGACAGCTCGGCCTATGTCTACCTGTTCACCAGCGGCATCTTGAACGACGCAGTTGGTGGACCGACGCTCGACTACGACGACGACAGCACCGCCATCTTTGACGGTGGCGGCTACTCCCAGATCGGCATGGGCATGGCCTCCCCGGGTGACCTGAATGAGGACGGCTACTCGGACATCTTCATCGGCGACCCCCAGGCGTCCGGGGGTGACGGCGATCAGTACGAGGGCCGCGCCGCCCTCTGGTACAGCCCGGTCGAGGGTACCGTTACGCCTGGTGGGGCTGACATCCTCATCCAGGGAGACGAGATCGGCAGCCGCACCGGCTGGCGGGTCGCGGCCTCGCCGCGCGACGCGCAGAACAACGCGATCCTGCTGGTCGGGACGTGGCCGTTCTTCGGCGACAGCACGCTCTACCAGTTCACCCCGGACGGCTACTGATGCGCGCCGCGCGCCCTGACCGTACGTACAGCCTCAACGGCGACGCGACGTTACGCCTCCACCCTGCGTTCTGCGCGGCGCTCCTCTCTGGGGCTGGCAGCCGAATCGTCATTATGTCAACTTCAACCTGTGCCATGGCTCGCCGTGGCGCTCCGATCGGCGGACCCCGCGTCGCTCGGAACTCGCACCACGGGGACGACGGCCCGCCCGGAGGGATCAGCTCCGAGCGGGCCTGACGAAGGAAAGCCGCTGATGGCCACTCCCCCTCGCTTCGAAGACTCTAACCCAGAATGTACGTAGACGCATAGGTTGAGAGAACCCGGCGCTCATCCA
>CAZTOW010000096.1:0-12651 GCA_964615375.1 uncultured Enterobacterales bacterium | reverse complement strand
GGTGCCCCGTGGGCCCCCTCCAACCCGGTCGGCCCCCGGCCCGGACTGGTCTCCGAAGCCCCAGCCGCCGTCGGGGAACCCGGATCCTGTCTCCGGCCCAGACAAATCGCGGCCCCCAGATCCTGTCTCGAGGGCTACTCGGCGTCGGGGACGAGGACGCGGATCGAGAGGGAGTGCCAGGTCAGGGCGCCGGTCTGATCGGAGGCGCCGCCGTTGGGGCCGATGTCGCGGAGGAGGGCGTAGTCGATGGTGGCGACGGGGGCGGAGATGCCGATGCCGGCGCAGAGGTAGGTGGTGTCGGGATCGGGGTCGTGGCGCAGGCCGAGGCGGAGGGGCAGGGTGCCCTGGGCGAGGATGAGCTCGCCGCCGGCGCGCCAGCCGAAGGGCAGGGAGGTCGCCGGGTCGTGGAGAGAGAGCTCGGCCTGGCCGAAGAGGCCGCCGAGCTCGGAGCGCAGGCCGATGCCGGCGGTGGTGGTGAGCGGGTGGTCGGTGTCGCCGTCGCGGAAGAGGTCCAGGAGGTGGTGGGCGCCGAGCGAGAGCGTGAGAGGGCCGACGGGGCGGCCGGAGACGCCGAGGCCAGCTTCCCAGGTCGTCTCCGGGTCGGTGTAGGCCGAGTCGTCGGCGTAGCGGGCGGTCGAGACGCCCAGCGCGAGCCGGCCCTCGAGGAGGGGGGCCGCGGCGCCGACGAGGACGGCGCTCTGCTGGATGGGGTTCTCCAGGTCCTCGTCGGGGAGACGCCAGCCGGGGAGGTCGGCGCCATCCGGCGGGGGGCTCGCCGTGTGGCGCAGGTAGGCGAGGCTCAGGGAGACCGGGCCCGTGCGCGAGTCCCGCGCCAGGCCCTGCAGGAGGAGGTCGTCGGTGCCGGCGAGGCGCGCGCCCAGGACCACGTCGTAGCGCGGGGCCAGAGCCTGGAGCGCCGGGGCCGAGAGCAGCGATCCAATCGCGTCCGGGTCGCCCGCGACCACGCCCCCCGCGCCCAGCGTGTCCGCCGTGACGACGTCCGCGCCGAGCGCCCGGCCGACGGGCAGCAGCGTCAGGAGCGCCGGGAGCGCCGCGCGCGCGAGCCGTGAGCCGTAGGGCGACCTCGATGGAGACGAAGCGGTCAACAGGCGGATCCTCTCGTCGAGGCTCACGGGATGATTGCGCGCAGCCGAACCGTTGTCTAATATGCAGCGCTTCGTTAGAGAGCAAGGCTGCCTCGGGGCGCCCCTCCTGGAGCCCCAGCGACAGAGACCCCTCTTCAGGTCCGAGGAACCCATGGAAGCCGATCGGGTCGAATTCTTCCGCAAGCTGCTCCAGGAGCGCCTGAACGCCCTGCTCCGCGAGGCGGGCGCGACGCTCGGCGATCTCACCGACGACAAGGAGAACCCGGCAGACGCGCTGGACCTTGCGTCCATGGAGTCCAACCGCGACTTCCAGCTCCGCATCCGCGACCGCGAGCGCGTCCTGATCCGCAAGATCAAGGAGGCGCTGCAGCGCATCGAGGACGGCGAGTACGGCGTCTGCGTGTCCTGCGGCGAGGAGATCTCCGAGAAGCGCCTGATCGCCCGCCCGGTGGCCACGCACTGCATCGACTGCAAGACCGAGGCCGAGCAGCTCGAGCGCCGCAGCCGCTCGTTCTGAGGCCGGCGGACAGATTCTGGCCTGTGCTCGGGACGGGTCCCGCGGTCGCAGATAGAGGAGGGGCGAGGAGGAGGAATGGACCTCGCCCCTGAGCTGCGACCTGAGGCCCCCGAGGCCCCGACCCGCGAGCATGGGCCGCTCGTCGAGGTGGCGGTCGCGCTCCCCGTGGACGGGACCTTCACCTACGCGCTCCCCGCCGGCCTCGCGCCGCGCGTGGGCCACGCCGTGGTCGTGCCCTTCGGGTCGCGCCAGATCACGGCCTACGTCGTCGGGCACCCGCTGACGACCGAGCTGCCCGAGCTCAAGACCGTGGCGCGTCTGCTGGACCCGGAGCCGGTCTTCAGCGAGGACCAGCTCCCCTTCTTCCGCTGGATCGCCGACTATTACCTCGCCGGCCTGGGGGAGGTCATCTCCACCGCCCTGCCCGGCGCCTACAAGGGGGTCTCGCGCCGCGTGTACCACCCCGCGCAGGCCGGGATCGACGCCCTCGCCGCGGAGGCCGCCGATCCCGGATCGGCCCTGCGCGCCGGTCGCGCCGCCGGGCCCGCGCTCAGCCAGGATCACGGCTCGGTCCTGCGAGAGGTGGTGCTCCGACCCGGCCGCACCCGCCGCGCCCTGGCCCGCGCCCTGCACGGGGAGATCGAGGCCGATCGCGTCGATCGCGTCGTGGAGAGCCTGCTGCGCGCCGGGCTGATCCGCGCCGAGGAGGAGGAGATCCGCGACCCCGGCGGCCAGGTGCCGGTGCTCAGCCTGGCCG
Source organism: uncultured Enterobacterales bacterium (assembly GCA_964615375.1). GTDB lineage: Bacteria > Myxococcota_A > UBA796 > UBA796 > CAZKWG01 > CAZKWG01. The sequence goes on along the minus strand of CAZTOW010000096.1, from coordinate 10,271 downwards.
TGCCCGCCGACGAGATCCCCACCGGGGGCGGCGCGCGCATGCGCGGCGTCCTGGCCCGCCTCGTGGAGGCCGGCGGGAGCCTGGACCTCTCCGAGCTCGTGGACCTGGAGGGCCCCGGCGCCCGGCCCGCCATCGCCCGCCTGTTGGAGAAGGGCGTGCTGCAACGCAGCATGCGCGAGGACCGCGACCCCTTCCTGGACGCGATGCTGGACGAGCCCCACGCCGAGGCGCCCACGCTCAACGAAGAGCAGGAGGCCGCCTTCGAGGCCATCTGCGGGCCGGAGCCCCGGACCTGGATGCTGCACGGGGTGACCGGCTCGGGCAAGACCGAGGTCTACCTGCGCGCCGCGGCGGCCGTGCTGGAGCGGGAGCGCCAGGTGCTGGTGCTGGTGCCGGAGATCGCGCTGACCCCGCAGCTCTGCGCGCGCTTCCGGGCCCGATTCGGGGATCAGGTCGCCGTGCTGCACTCGGGGCTCGCCCCGCTGGCGCGGCTGCGGGAGTGGCGACGGATCCGGGCGGGAGAGGCCACCATCGCCGTGGGCGCGCGCTCGGCGCTGTTCAGCCCCTTCCGCCAGCTCGGCCTCATCGTGGTCGACGAGGAGCACGACGACTCCTACAAGCAGGACGACGGCGTGCGCTACCACGCCCGGGACCTCGCCGTGGTCCTGGGTCGGCAGCACCGCTGCCCGGTGGTGCTGGGCAGCGCCACCCCCAGCCTGGAGACCTGGCAGAACGCCGAGGCCGGGCGCTACGGGCGCCTACGCCTCACGCGGCGGGCCACCCCCCGGGCGGTCCCGCGCATCGAGCTCGTGGATCTGCGCGGGCGACCGCCGGATCTCGCGCTGGCGCCCGAGCTGCTCTCCGCGCTGGGCGAGGCCTTCGAGGCGGGCGGCAAGGCCATCGTGCTCTACAACCGCCGCGGCTACGCGCCCGTGGTGGAGTGCCCTGGCTGCGGCGCGCACTACGCCTGCCCCTCCTGCGGCGTGGCCATGGTCTACCACCAGGCCCGGCGCCGCCTGACCTGCCACTACTGCGGCTTCTTCCAGCCCTTCTCCGAGAGCTGTCCGCTGTGCGCCTCGCCCTTCGAGGTGCTGGGGCACGGCACGGAGCGGGTGGAGGAGGCCCTGGTCGCGGCCTTCCCCGGCATCGGCGTCGCCCGCATGGACGCCGACGCAACCTCCACCCGCGGGGCGCACCACCGCATCCTGTCCGACTTCCGCTCCGGCCGGGTGCGGCTGCTGGTGGGCACGCAGCTCGTGGCCAAGGGGCACGACTTCCCCGACGTCCACGTCGCCGCGGTGGTAGGCGTGGACCACATCCTCATGCTCCCCGACTTCCGCAGCGGAGAGCGCACCTTCTCCCTGGTCACCCAGCTCGCCGGGCGCGCCGGGCGCGGGCAGACGCCGGGCCGGGTGCTCGTCCAGACCCGGCACGCCGACCACTTCGTCTTCCGCCTGCTCACCCAGGGCGGGGAGATCGACCCCGACGCCTTCTACGCCGAGGAGGCGCGGCAGCGGCGCGTCCTGGCCTACCCGCCGTTTACCCGCCTCGTGCTGATCCGCGTGGAGGGCGCCGCGCGCGACCAGACCCTCAACGTGGCGCGCGAGCTGGCGGGCGCGCTCCGCCGGGAGGGCGACCCGAAGGGGCACCGCGTGGACATCCTCGGGCCGGAGGCGGCGGCCATGCCCCGGCTGGTCGGCCGCTGGCGCTTCCAGATCCTGATTCGCGGGCGGGACACGGGCCAGCTCCGCGCCTGGCTGCAGCGGGTCCGCTCCCGGCTCTTCGAGCCCGGCCGCTCGGGCGCCCGCGTGGTCGTCGACGTCGATCCGAGGAGCCTCCTATAGCCTGCGTGCAGAGGACGCTTTACGAAGCGCCCCGATCCCTCCGAGCCGAAACCAGTATGCTTGTTCAGTGATCCGGCCCCACCTGGGGGCGGAAGGGACGAGCTCCGGTGGGTCAGGTTCAAGATCAGCAGCAGCGCTGGACGAACGCGATCCTGGATCGCGACCTGGGCTCGCTCTATCGCTCGCTGCGCCGGCGCCTTCGGAACGAGCGCCCGCTGGCCACCCTCGAGCGGATCCTGTCGCCCATCGTGCGCATCATGTGGTCGTCCGCGGGCGAGGTCCTGGGCCTGGTCTTCGCCTGGGCCCGACGCGGGCTCGGGCAGGCGGCGCAGGAGGGTCGGGCCGCGCTCGGGCGGGCCTGGGAGGCGAGCGCACCCCAGCGGGAGAAGATCGGCCTCACCCTCGCTCCCCTGCTGGGGACGCTCCTGGTGTGGCTGGATCCGCTGATCTCCAGAGTTCGCCCGAAGCTCGACCCCTGGCTGGAGCACAAGCGCCTCCAGTACACCTATGACTGGGGGCCTCGCCTCGAGGAGCACCGCGCCGCCTACCGGGCCTGGGCCGTCCAGGCCAGCCTGGAGCTCCGCGCCTGGCCCTCGGACACGGTGAGCCAGCTCCAGAGCTGGGTGCACACGCGCCGCTGGCAGACCGAGGGGCTGGTGGCTTTGATCCTGCTCATCGGTGCCTTCTGGGTCACGGCCCCCGCCTGGGTGCTGGGGCCGCGGGAGTACCTGATCGGCGGCGGCGAGAACCCGGACTGGACGGGCACCGCCTGGGCCTACTGGTGGACCGGCTTCGCCATCGCCCAGGGCCTGAACCCCTTCGACGGGAACTGGACCTTCTTCCCCGTGGGGCAGCGCCCGGTCGGTCAGTACAACCTGCTGGACGGCGTGATCGGCGCGCCGATGATGTCCATCTTCGGGCCGACCCTGGGCTACAACGCCTTCGCGCTCTTCACGGTGTGGAGCTCGGCGCTGGCGATGTACGTGCTGGGGCGCTCGGCGGGCGCGAGCCGCATCGCCTCGGTGCTGGTGGGGATCGGCTTCGTCAGCTCCAACTTCTTCGGCTTCGAGCTGCGCGACGGGCGCCTCTCCCAGACGCTGCTGGTCTTCTGGATCCTCGGCTTCGCCGGGCTGGAGCGCCTGGCGCGCGGGCTCGGCACCTGGAGACTGGCGGTGGCGACCGGGGTCATGGTCGCGCTCACCCACCTGGTCTACTGGTACAACGGGCTCTTCCTCATCCTGGCGGCCACGCCGATCTGGGCCTTCGAGATGCCGCGCTGGGACGTGGCGCGCTTCCGACGCCTGGGGCTGGCCGCCCTCGTGACCATCCTGCTGTGCTCGCCCTACATCGTCTCCCTGGCGGAGCACTTCAAGTACCTGCCGGGCACGCAGCGCGCGCTCGAGGAGTGGATGAACTACGGCGAGCTGGGGCGCGGCGAATTCGGCCTGAATTCGGCCATCCGCCACTCGCACTGGCCGGGCTGGCCCTTCCTCCACCCCTTCCTGGAGCCCGACGATCACCGGGTCGCCGCGGGCGTGCTGGCGCTGGGCCTGGGCGGGATGCTCTTCCGGGGGATCCCGCGGGGGCGCTGGATCGCGGTCCTGCTCACCGGGTACGTGCTGACGCTGGGGCCCTACCTCAAGGGCTACGACGGGGATCCTTACGAGCTCCGGCTGCCCTACCTGCTGCTCTACGATCACTTCCCCTTCTTCAACCGCCTGTGGTGGCCGGGCCGCATGGCGCTCATCTTCATGGTGCCGCTGCTGGTCCTGGCCGCCCTGCACCTCGACCGGCTGGCCGGGCTCTGGCGGCGGGGCCGGACCGCGATCCTCATCGCCGGCTGCTTCTCCGTGCTGGCCGACATCGACCTGCGCAACGCCTTCGTGCCGATCATGGGCCGGGCGCCGGAGACCTACAACCGGGCCCTCTACGAGTCGCTGGACGGCCCCATCATCACCACGCCGGTGCTGGGCCAGGATCCGGCCGGGCGACACCACCTCTGGTTTCAGGTCTACCACCAGCTCCCCATCCTCTACGGCCTCGGCGCCCACATCGCGAGCCACCGGCCGGTCGGCTACGAGGACTACATCCAGGCCAACAGCCTGCTGCAGACCCTGGCGGTGGTGAGCGAGAACGAGTCCGAGGTCGGCATCGTCACGCCGGAGGACGTGGACCGGCTCATCGCCGACGGCTTCCGCTGGGCGGTGGTGGACCCGACCACCTACACCTTCGACTACGCGCAGAACTACTACTACAACTTTTATCAGGTCTTCTCGCGCATCTGGGGTGCGCCGGACGTGGTGTCGGGCTACGGGCTGGCGTGGAGGGTCGAGCCCATCACCTCGAGCGTCACCATCCCCGCCCTGAAGCCCGCGGGTCCGAGCGAATTCGGCAAAGCCCCCGTGCTGCCGGGCTCGGCGAAGTAGGTGCAGATCTCGCGTGAGCGCGCGGCGGCGCTCGCCCGCGCGCTGGCCCCGGCGCTGATCCCAGGGCTGGTCTATCTGGCGGTGGCGGTCGCCGCGACCTGGGAGGTCTGGCGCGCGCGCATGGCCCTGATCGGGGGCGGCGATCAGCCCGACTGGACCGGGACGATGTGGACCTACTGGTGGGTGGCCCGGGCGCTCCAGGAGGGCCTGAACCCCTTCCACGGCTCCTGGAATTTCTACCCGGTGGGCATCTCCGCGGTCGCCCAGTACAACATCCTCGACGCGCTGCTGGCCGCCCCGCTCTTCATCCTCTTCGGGCCGATCACGGGCTACAACGCCGCGGCGGTCCTCGCGCTCGCCAGCTCGGCCCTGGCCATGGACCGCCTCGCGCGCGGCGCGGGGGCGAGCCCCTGGGGAGCCCTGGTCGCGGGCCTCGGGCTGGAGCTGTCCACCTATGTATCCATGGAGCTCTACGAGGGGCGGCTCTCCCAGGTGCTCCTGGGGCCGCTGCTCATCGCCACCCTCCGGCTCTACCAGCTCTCGCGGGGCCAGCTCAGCCCGCGCCAGGCGGTGGGCGCGGGGGCTTGGACGGCGCTGACCTTCCTGGGCTACTGGTATTATGGGCTCTTCCTCGTCTTTGGCGCGGTCCCGCTCTTCCTCGCCGAGATCCGCCGCCTGGACCGGGCGCGGCTGCGGGCGCTCGGGCTGGCGGCGCTGACCACCACGCTGCTCAGCGGGCCCTTCGTGCTCTCGCTGCTGCGCGCCTACGACGGGCTCCCGGGCGTGCAGCGCCCGATGGACACGGCCCTCTTCGACTACGGGGTCTACGGGCGAGACCAGTTCGGCCTGAACATGGCGATCAACCAGAGCCTCTGGCCGGGCTTCCCGCTGATGGGCTCGACGAGCCCGCCCGACGACCACCGGATCGCGCTGGCGCTGCTGGTGCTGGGCCTCGGGGGGCTGGTGCTGCGGCAGCCGGGGCGGGCGCCGTGGATCGGGATGGCCGTGCTCGGCTGGGTGCTGGCGCTCGGGCCCTACGCCCGGGATCAGGCGGGGCAGCCCCACCCTTGGAAGCTCCCCTACCTCTACCTCTACGACTGGACGCCGCTGGTCTCGCGCCTCTGGTGGCCCGAGCGCTTCGCCATCCTCTGCTGGATCGGGCTCTGCGTGCTGGCCGCCCTGCACCTGGACCGCCTGCGCGAGCTGCTCGCCCGCCGGGCGCGCCCGCTGGTCCCCGTCCTCCTCGCGCTCACGGTCGCCGGGCTCGGCTGGGACGCCTGGTACCGCAACACCTACATGCCGCCCTTCGCCGAGCCGGGCCGCCCCGTGACCATCGCCGTCTACAGCCGGCTCAACGGGCCCATCCTCACCGTGCCCGTGCTGGGCAACGACCCCTCCAGCCGCTACCTGCTGTGGTTCCAGGTCTTCCACAACCAGCCCATCCTGTCCGGCCTCGGCGCGCACCTCGAGGGGCACCGTCCACCTGGATATGAGGCTTATATCCGACATAACAGGCTGCTCGCGGCCCTCGCGGCGGCCAGCGAGGGCGGGCCGGGCGGCCAGATCATCCAGCCGGAGGACATCGCGGCCCTGCGCGAGGACGGCTTCGTCTGGGCGATGGTGGACCCGATGGCCTTCAGCGGCTTCTACCGCGCCGAGATGATCCGGGTTTTCAACGAGATCTTCTTCACGCTCTGGGGGCAGTCGGACGTCCCGCGCGGGGCCACCGCCGCCTGGCGCATCTCCCCCATCAAGAAGGCCGTCCAGCTCCCCGACCGTCCGCCGCGCACCTTCTCCTACTCGCGCGAGATGGAGACGAAGACGCCGAAGGTGCCGGGAGCGCCGGGCACGCTCACGCCCAACCAGCCGGAGAGCTCACCGGTCCTGAACAGCAAAGGTGACAAGCGACGCCCCCGGCACCGCCCAGGCCCGTTCGGCGAGCGCCAGGACGAGCCCGTCGGAGGGGGCCAGGAGCCGGTCGAGGACGTCCCCGCCGAGTGAGCGCACCTCCGCGAGCGCCTCCCCTCGCCTCACCCGCGCCCCCGACCGCGCGAGCGGGGCGAAGACCCCGGCGGCCGAGGGGCGAGGCCCCTGAATTCGCACCCATCGCTCGGCGCTCTCGGCCGGCAGGCTCACCCGCGCCATCCCCAGGGCCGCCAGCACGCGCAGCGTCGCCTGGGCCGCATGCGCGGCGGCCTCCGGCGAGATCCACCGGCGTGGCCCCACCTCCAGGGTGACGGCGGCCACCCCCGCGGCGTTGACGAGCGCCCCCGCCAGGCTCTGATCGAGCCCGTAGCGGAGGTAGTCCTCCTCCGGGTACTCCCGCACGAGCAGGAGCCCGCTGGCCGCGGCCAGCCGCAGGCAGCGCTCCTCCAGGTCGGCGGGCCCGCGCAGCGCCCGGTCGACCAGGGCGTAGGGCACCGCCTCCGCGCCATCCGTGTGCAGATCCACGACAAGCTCGGGGCGCCCCTGCAGGATGGCCTCCCACAGGCAGGCCGCGTGCCGGGCCGCCGGTCTCCCGGCCGGATCCCCGGGGAAGCAGCGGTTGGGGTCCAGCTCCTCCCCGGGGAGCCCGCGCGTGCCCTGGGCCAGCCCGGCCGGGTTCAGGCTGGGGAAGAGGCGCACCCTCCCCCGCACCAGCGCCTCGCCCAGCGTCGCCGCCAGCGCATGCACGGCGCCCACACCCGTCACTTCGTCCCCGTGCAGGTTGGCGGTGACGACCACCAGCGGCCCGTCCCGCCCGCTGTGGACCTCGAGGACGGGGATGTTCGCGCCGCCAGGCTTGGGGAGGCGGAGCTCGGTGCGCCGGGTGACCATCGGGAGACCTTATCCTCGCCGAGGCCTCAGGCCTCCAGCACCCAGCACTTGAGGTAGCGGGACTCGGGGAAGGCCAGGGCGGCCGGGAAGTCCACGGGCGGGCTCCCCTGGTGGAGCAGGCGCAGGCGCCGTCCGGCGCGGAGCGCGCCCTCCTGGATCTGCTCCTGGAAGCTCTTGGGCGAGACCGTGCCGTTGTTGGTGGCGGCGACCAGCCATCCCCCCGGCCGCAGCACCCGCAGACAGGCGGCGACCAGGCGCGGGAAGTCCCGGCTCGCGGACCAGGGGCCGTCGGGTCCGCGGGCGAAGGAGGGAGGATCGGCGATCACGACGTCGAAGCGCTCCTCCTTTCGTCTCAGCCGATCCAGCGCCTTGAACACGTCCATGTCCCAGCGCGGGTGGAGGTCGGGGTCGATCCCGTTCAGGCGCAGGTTCGCCGCCAGGCGCTCCAGCACGCTGGCGGCCAGATCCACGCTCAGCACCTCGCGCGCCCCGTGCGCCGCGGCGGAGACGGTGAACGCCCCGGTGAAGGCGAAGGTGTTGAGCACGCGGCGCCCCCGCCAGTGGGGCGCCATCCAGGCCCGGACCTCGCGCATGTCGGCGTACAGGCCCGCGTCGAAGCCCTCGCGCGGGCGCACCCGGTAGCGGAGCCCCAGCTCCTGGACCTCGACCTCCTCGCCCCGATCCTCTCCCCAGACGAGCCCGCGGGGGGCGCGCTCGACCGCCTGCTCCTCGCCCTGCGCGGGCCTCCAGGTCTGCCAGATCGCGGCCAGCGGGCGCTCCGACCAGGGCCAGAGCCGGCGCGCCTGCTCCAGGAGCGGCCCGGCGACCCGCAGGAGGCCGGGCGCGTCCAGGGTCAGCGTGAGCTCGTCCCCCCAGACGTCCAGACGCAGGCCCGGCGTGTCGTCGTTCTCGCCGTGCAGCCAGCGAAAGGCGGTCGTGTCGCCAGGGGTTGGCCTCCGGGCCAGGGCCGCGCCCAGCCGTCCCGCCAGCAGCGCGGCGTCCACCGGCCCCTCGTCCTCCCGATAGCGGCGCACGGCGACGTGGCCCGCGTCCCACACGCCGACGCCCAGAGGCTGCCCCTTCTCCCCGCGCAGCAGCACCTCGGCCCCTGGGCGCAGGCCGGCGGGCGCGCGAACGACCTCCGCGCGGTACACCCAGGGGAAGCCACGCCCCAGCCAGGTCTCCGAGTAGGCGTTGACGACCACCACGCTGGGAGTTGAAAGGGGACGATCCCCTACTTGATCGATTGGCGATCTCGACACGATCTTGTTTTCTACCTCGTAAAGACTTTGAACTCAAGCGAGCGAGAGGGCCGCGAGAGCGAGCCTCGGACGGTGCTTGGGATCATGTGACAGAAAGTGTCAGAAAAAATAACTAGATCGGCGATTATGTCATGTGTCAATAAATTGTCAAGACACCGATCCCATATCCCCCATCTCGAGCTCCGGTGACACACTCTTAGGGAGCATCTCCTGATCATCGTCCTCGAACGGTCTGAACTCGACCTCGGGCCATCGAATGAATCCTTGGCTCACATCCAACCCAAACCATATACAAACCTTATCCACCAAGCGCTTCATTTGGGAGTCCGGCATGCGAATCTCTACGCAGAACCGGGAGATATGTCTCAAGATCGTGTACTACGGCGCAGGTCTCTCGGGAAAGACGACGAACCTGGAGCAGCTCTACCAACGCTGCCCTCGCACCCAGCGCGGCCCGCTCATCCAGCTCGACACGGAGAGCGAGCGCACGCTCTTCTTCGACTACTTCCCGCTGGTGGCGGGGCAGCTGGCCGGCTTCAAGATCAAGGTCGACTTCTTCACGGTCCCCGGTCAGGCTTTCTACCACGCGACCCGCCGGGCCGTGCTGGAGAACGCCGACGGTGTGGTCTTCGTGGCCGACAGCGCCGAGGACCGTGAAGGAGCCAACCTGATCGCCCGCGGTGACCTCGTAGGCAGCCTGGCCCTGATGGGGCGCTGCCTCGAGCGTACCCCCCACGTCTACCAGTGGAACAAGCGCGACCTGCGGCGCGTCATCCCCGTGGACGTCCTCGAGCGGACCCTGAACCCCGAGCGCGCGCCTTCGCTGACGGCCATCGCGGGGCGTGGGGAGGGCGTGTGGGAGACCCAGTCGGCGCTGATGCGCCTGGTGCTGGAGACCCTGAGGACGAACACCGCGAGCGAGCGTAAACACGCCTGAAGCCTGGAGGGGGAGAAGATGAACACGACCGAGCTCATCATGGCGGTCTCGGAACGGACAGGTCTACCTCGTAGAGAGGTCCAACAGGCCGTCGGCGCGCTCCTACAGATCCTCCTGGAGCAGGCCGCCGCGGGCGAGGACGTGCAGCTCCGCGGGCTCGGCACCATGAGCGCGCGCTGGCTGGAGCCGCGCGCCCTCCGCTCCGTCTCCGACCAGCGCAAGGTGACCCTGGACGGGCGCTGGGTGCCCCGCTTCCGCCCCGCCGACGCGCTGCGCACCGCGCTGCTGGCCCGCAGCCCGCAACGTTGGCGGGACCCAAGGCACCAGTCGGCCTGGCGCCTCGCCGAGGCGCTGGTGGGCGACCTCGAGCTGTACCACCGCGCGCAGGTGCCCACGCTGAGCGCGTCCACCCCCCTGCCCATGGTGGCCTCCATCTGCGCGGTGGCCTTCGGGCCGGTCTGGGAGCGCGTCGTGGAGACCTGGAACACCGGGGTCCCCGCCCAGGTCCGGGCGGAGGGGGACCATCTCCTCCGGGTCGCGCTGCACCGCTGGAGGGATGCCCCAAGAGCCGCCGATCGGTGAGCGCCAGCCTCTCACAGGATTCATACATCCTTAAAGAGGCTCGATCGTATAAAAGACCCATTATCCCAGGCAGCCCAGGAAGGCGCAAGCGCATAGGGAGAAAACTACATGAAATCCTGTCAAGAAAATGTAAACACCCCCAGCTTAATCTATCCCGGCTGAACCGAACATGCCATCTTTAGCCTGCGAGACGGTCATCGGCGCGCGGCAGCGCCACCCGGTCTCAGCTCGAGGCGCTCTCCCAGGAGCGGGCGGCCCGTTTGACGGGCGTCCTCCACTCCTGGCGGAACTTCGAGTACAATCGAATCGAAGCAGGTTCGCTCTGCGCCGGGCCGGGGGAATATCCTCCTGTACTGGTCCAGCGTGAACCTGACTGTGGATTGATGGATCGATTGGAACGGGG
>CAZTOW010000095.1:0-12846 GCA_964615375.1 uncultured Enterobacterales bacterium | reverse complement strand
TCGCCGGCACCACCCCCCGCAGACGCAGGAGGAGGATGGTCGGCAGGCGTCCTTGGGAAAGCAGGCCTGTCTCAGGATACCTGGCACCCGATCCTCCCGATCCTCAGGGGCACCCGATCCTCCCGAACACCCTCCCCAATCCGGGAGTTCGCGTGCTGAGCTGGCAGAGGGCCGCATTGCCGCAGATCCAGCCTGCCGGAGCGTCTCCTGTCGAAGAATGTGGCTGCTGATCTCCCCGATGGGCCCGAGCCTATCGTTCTCCGACCCGCTTGAGCGCCTCCAGGAGGACGGCGTCGCCGAGGTACATCCCAGATGTCCGAAGCCGATCCAGCACAGGCCGGGCCGCAGGGATGATGCCGCGCTGGCGCGCCAGCAGTACGAGGCCAAGCGTGCCACGCATCGGGATACCCAGCGTGGCAGAGCACTTCCGCCCCAGCAGGTCGTCGAGGATGGCCTCCGCACCTGGATTCGCCTGCGCCCATGCGAGAACGGCCGACTCTCCCGGCCCGAGATCCCAGGCCACAATCTCCACGGGGATTCTGGCCACGGGAACAGTCTCCAACCATCGCTCCTGGTCCAACACGAGGGCTGTGGGATCGCTTGGACCACGCCGACGGATCTCGTCGGCCACAGCCTCCGGCACGACCACGCGCTCGGCGGTCGTCCGCAGGAGATCGACGAGCCCCGCCCTGGAGAGAAAGATGAGCGGAGACGCGTTGACGACTGCGACCGACCCCTTGTCAACCACGCGCAAGCTCGGCGTCCAGATCTTCGAAGTCCACCACGAAGGCATCCACGCTCTGGCGCGAAAGCTCCAGCAGGAAGTCGGTACGATCGAGTCCTGCCAGCGCTGCAGCCTTCTCCTGAGACAGCTCCCCTCGACGATACCAGTGGATGGCCGCTGCCAACCTCAGGTCTCGAGCCAGCTCCCTGGGCGAGCGCCGCAGCGCTGAGAAGAGCTCGTCGGGGATATCGAGGGTCAGGGTCTGCATCGAGCCTCCACAGTGATCTTAGCTCGCTGTGTCTCTACCGTGCAGGTGCAACGTTGGTGACTTGCAACAGAGCATATCCGCGGTTAATTACCTGAGAAGGCGAGGGTTGGCCGAAATTGCAGTCTGACGGACGTCTCGAGTCGGGCATTTTACCGCGGAGGACGCGGAGAGGCGCGGAGGCCGGCGCGAGAGATGTCGGGGCGGGCCGAGCTCTCATCGCCGCGCTCGGGGTTCGAGGTACTATGCTGGGGGGGACCGGAACACCACCCGAAAGCCGAAGTCCCTGACCCTGCGCCCGGGGAGGTCCCTGAGCCGGTCCGCGGCGCGCAGGTCCCTGGAGGGGTCGAACCAGGAGCCGCCCCGCAGCACGCGAGGCGCGTCCCCTGTCGTGTCATCTTCCTGACAATGGTCAATTCTGTCGTGGGCCCTGTAGGGCCTCGCGACCGACCGGGTCCACTCCCAGGCGTTGCCCGCCTGATCCTCGGCGCCGAAGGGGCCGCGGCCCGCGGGGTGTGCGCCGACCGGGGTCGGGCGCGGGGAGGCGTAGCAGGCCCGGCTGGGGTCCGGCGCCTCGTCGCCCCAGGGGTAGCGGCGCCCCTCGGGGCCGCGGGTCGCCCACTCCCACTCGGCCTCGGTGGGCAGGTCCGCGGGCGCGGCGCCGGGCTGGCCGGACCACCAGGCGCAAAACGCCATCGCCTCGCGCCAGTCCACCTCCAGGACCGGCTGGTCGGGCGCGTCGAAGCCGCCGCTCAACATGCTGAACGGCTCGCGCGCCCCGGCGCCGCGGACGAAAGCCGCGTACTGCCCGTTGGTCACCGGGAAGCGCCCCAGCCAGAAGCCCTGGGGGATCCGCACCCGGTGACGGGGGCGCTCATCACCGTAGGCTTCCGGGTCGTGCCCGTCCTCACCCTCCGCGCCCGAGCCCATCCAGAAGGTCCCCGGCGGAACCCAGACCGCCTCCAGAGTCACGCCGCCGGCCTCGAAGACCCGCAGCGCGCCCGGCTCGGGCGGCCGGTGGTGCTTGGTGGGCAGGGGCGCGCCCGTGAGCGCGGCGACGGCGCTCGCCACCGCGGGATCCGGGTGGTGGACCAGGGGCCGGGCCGTCTCCAGCAGGGCCTCGCGCGCCCCGACCGGCGCCAGATCCAGAGCCAGGAGGATCTGCCAGGGCGGCGGTCCGGGATCGGGCGGCGTCGGCGGCGCGCGCAGGCCCAGGTACTGGATCAGCCGCGACCACCAGCCCTCGGGCGTGGGGGGGGACGCGGCCAGCGCCGCCACCGCCGCGTCGAGGACGCGGAGGTGCGGCCGGGCGTCCTCGGTCTCGGACTCGTCCCGGGCCGCCCGCAGGAGCGCGCGCCCCTCCGCCCCGGGCTCCCTCGCCCAGGCGGCCTCCAAGAAGTGAAGGTAGAAGCCGGGCTGCGCGGTGGCCAGCAGGATGGTCTCCCGCCACCAGGCCTCCTCGAGGTGGCTGGCCAGCTCCGCCTCCAGGTTGCGCTCGCTGGCGTGCCGGGCCGCCAGGTGCTCCTGGAAGGTCAGGTGGGAGAAGCGCCAGCGGCCGACGTCGGGGCTCTCCAGCACGCCGTTGTCGCCGAGCCAGCGCAGGAAGTCTGCCGCGTACAGCGGGAGCCCGCGCTCGGGGCGCGCGTGCGGGCCGAGCGTCGCGAGCACCTCGGGCTCTCCTAGCGAGGTGGCGTCCTGGTCGCCCGCGGCCCGCGCGGACTGCATGCGCCAGGCCAGCGGGGCCAGGGCCTTCAGCGCGGGCTCGGCGGGGATGGGCTGCGCGCGCTCCTGGTGCCTGGCCCAGGTCTCCAGCAGGATGCTCAGGCACTCCTCGTAGAGCTGCCGCCGGGTCCGCGGGAGCTGGCCCCTCTTCAGGTGGACCAGGCACATGACCGAGAGCAGCAGGGGGTTTCGGGCCATGGCCTCCAGGCGGAAGGCGACCCCGGCGTCGGCGCTGGCGATGGCGGCCAGCAGCGCCTCGGCCCGCCGCTTCGCCGCCGCCTCGGCCTCGGCCTCGCTGACCTCCAGCCTCCCATAGGCCCCATAGACCAGGGGGAACCAGGCGCGCACGTAGCGCTCGCGGGCCTCGCGGTCGAAACCCTGCACGCCGAGCGGCAGGAGGACGCCCTGGAGCGCTTCGCCCGCGCGGTCCCAGGCGGCCAGCCTGCAGGTGACGACCAGGCGGGCGTGGTCGCGCCAGGCCGGCGCCTGCCCGACCAGCCAGCGGCAGACCGCGACGCGGGCGGCCTCGTCGGGGACCTCGTCGAGGCCGTCCAGCAGGATCAGCAGCCGGGCTCCGCGGGCCAGCAGGGCCGGGCCAGCGCCGGGGCACCGGGCGTCCACGGCCTGTAGGATCAGCGTCTCCAGCGAGAGGGGCTGTGGCCCGGTGACCTGGCGCCAGAGGCTGGCGAAGCGCAGGTAGACGGGTAACAGGTCGGCCGGCAGACCCAGGGCCGCCGATCCGAGGCCGCGGGGGGCCGGCGTGGCCTTCGCGACCAAGCTGGAGAGCAGCGTGGTCTTGCCCGCGCCGGGGTTTCCCACCACGCTCAGCCCACAGAGCAGGCTGCGCGCGCGCCGGCGCTCCAGCTCGGCGAAGGCGGCCTCGACGCTCACCCGCCCCGAGCCCTGGTGCGCGGCCTGGTTGCGGGAGGGACGACCGTCCGGTTCGCAGCCCTCCCAGCCGTCCGGGCCGAGGGTCGTGCGGTCGGCGAGCGTCAGGGGGACATAGATGTCCTCGATGGGCAGGCGGTACTGCTCGCCCAGCCCGCCGACGACGGGGACGTCGCGGTGGTGCTGCCACTGCAGGTGCAGCCAGCGGTCCAGTCGCAACGGCGGAGGCAGGGCCCGGAGGCGCTGGAGCTCGGCCGCGACCGCCTCGAAGACCTGGGGAGACAGCTTCATCTGCTCGACCACGGCCGTCGCCACCGCCGCCCGGCCGGCGTTCAGGGACGGCACATAGGCCGCGTGCCCCTCCAGCCGACTGACCAGCTCGCCGAGCTGGGCCTCGCTCAGCGCCTTGAGCGCCTCGGCCCAGGAGGCCAGGTCTGGACCCGGGCTCACAGCAGCCCCGGCGCCCGCTTCTTCGCCGCCCGCCACAGCCGCTCCAGCGCGTCCTCGCCCTGAAGCGAGGCCCACTGCACCAGATCTCCGGCCCGCTGAGCGGGCGTGGCGACGTCGGCCGAGATGTAGGGCGCGGCCTCCGGCAGCTCAAAGGCCAGGATCTCCTGGAACATGCCGCCCACATGTTGGATGGCGCACAGGGCCTCGTAGAGCGCGCTCAGGTCACGGGTCGGCGGCGGGGGGGGAGGTGCGCTGGGGGGAGCTCCGCCGCCGAGCTTTGCCGCCAGCGCGACCAGCCTCGCCACCACCTCGGCCATCCCGAGCTTCGCCAGATCGAAGCCCTGCTTCAGCCCGATCCCGTATGGCATTGGCTGAGGGGGGCCTGAGACGAAGATCGGGATCAGCCGGTGCTCCGAGCCTGGCTGCCGCCCCAGGGCGATGGCCGCGTGCACCTCGTCGCGCAGGTAGTACGCGGCGTCGTAGCGCGCGCTCACCAGCAGGATCGTGGCGGCCGAGGCCCGCTGCGCGCGGGGGATGACGAGGTCCCACTCGTCTCCGGGCAGCAGGTCCTCGAGGTCAAGGAAGCAGCTCAGACCGGCGGCCCGGAGCCCCGCGTGGAGCTGACGCGCGAGCGCCTCGTCAGCGGAGGCGTGGGCGAGGAAGTAGACATAGGGCATGGGGACTCCAAGGGGAGCACCAGAGTATCACGACGCTCCATTCGTCAGAGGGTGGCCGAGCCGTGGCCGTCGTCGTCCAGCAAGATGCGGGCGACCGGGACCTCGTGGACGAAGGGCGGGCTCACGAGACGCCCCCCCCTCAGAACGCCACGTCCAGCACCTCGGCGCAGCCCGCCTCGTCGTCGATCTGCTGGAAGATGAAGTAGGAGTGCGTCGCCTCCGGGTCGGGCTCGGGCGGGTCGCTCTCCAGCTCCAGCCACCAGGTGCTCGCGGAGACGATGACCTGCTCAGACGTGGCGGACAGGTAGCCCTCCACGCGATCCGTCGAGACGACCACCCCATCGTAGGTCGTCGTGTTGCGTTGGATGACGTAAGCCTCGCCCTCGCCCAGCAGCGCGTTGTCGATGATCACGGTGACCCCGGGCTCGCCGTCCCCGTCCTGGTCCTCGACGCGCTCGTCGTCGGGGTCGGTGGGCAGGCGGTCCCCCTCCGGGTCGTCCAGCGTCACGCTGACCAGGTCCACGAAGGGCCCGCCGCCCAGCGTGGCGCCGGTGCGCGCCGCGGAGAGGGTGCCCGAGCGCGCACGGACGGGCATGGTGTCCACGAAGGCGTCGGAGAAGCTGGTGGTGGTGGAGAAGACCTCCGAGCTCTCGATGCCGCACAGCGTCTCCGTCCAGCTCACCGCCGTGCCCTCGCGCTCCCAGGCGACCAGCACCCAGCTCGTGGTGATGGCGGTCTCCTGGTTGGAGGTGAAGCCGCTGGGGTCGGTGACGATGGTGGACAGGACCTCGAGCCCGGCCATGGTCATGCGGTCCACCTGCGGCTCGGGCTCGCCCGTGTCCCCGCCGCTGTCGCCGCTGTCGCCGCTGTCGTCCACCTCCCCGCTGTCCAGCGGCGTGCCGCTGTCCTCCACCTCGGAGAGCTCGAACTCGGTGGGGTCGGTCTTGTCCTTGTCCCGGCAGGCGAGGAGGACGGTGAGGAGGATCATGGGTGCTCCGCGGCGATGAAGCAGGTCTAACCCAGATCTCCGGCGACGGAAATGGGCTCCAGCAGACGGCGGGCGGAGATCTCGTGCAGCGCCCGCTGAAGCGCGGTGGGGGCGGCGGGCGCCTCGGTCAGGGCGAGCATCAGGCCATCCTGGAGCGGGCGCGGGTCGGAGAAGGCCCGGAGCAGGGCGCGGGCGAGGGGGCTGAGCTCCCAGTGGCGGACCTCCAGCCCGGCCCGGTAGATGGCCACGGGGTAGTCGCCGGGCTCCGGTTCCACCTGTAGCTGGCCCCAGTCGATACTCATACGCGCTCGGTGTACGCTCCAGCGCAGGTCCAGGAGCCGGACCCCGGGGCTCAGGATCAGCGCGGTGTCAGCGTTCAAGGCCGACAGGTCCAGCGCCTTCGGCTCCCGGGCGCTGAAGGCCGTCATCACCGCCGCGTCCAGGCGTGCCATGTCCACCTGGCACGCATCTGCTCCCCGCGCCTCCAGCCAGGCGGCGAAGGGCCCGGCGAGGTGGTCCAGCGACCAGGAGTCCGGCGGGTGGTCCGCGAGGAAGTCCTCGTAGAGCGCGTCCAGCTCCTCGCCCATCAGCGCCCGCAGGCCGGGCAGCTCGCCGTCCAGCGCGTCCGAGGTGCGCATGCGGAACTGCTCGCGGTAGACGCCGATCTGCGCGTCGGCGTCCAGCCAGGGGCCGGGCTCGAACCACGCCCCCGACAGCGGCGCGGCCCCGCGGATCATCTCGATCATCTGCCGCCGCCAGTCAGCCGGGAGCATGGGCCTCCAGGGCGGCCTCGCGGTGGGCGAGCGCGCGGGCGGCCTCCTCCTGGAGGCGGGCGAAGCTGGGGATGTGCTCGTCCCACTCGATCAGCGTGGACACCGGTCCGGTCCGGCGCACGGCGTGGCGGTAGAGCTCCCAGACCGGGTCGCAGACCTCGCGGTCGTGCGTGTCCAGGCGATATCCCTCCGCTTTGAGCGTGTGCCCGGCCAGGTGGATCTGCACGACCCGGTCCATGGGCAGTGCGTCCAGGTAGGCCACCGGGTCGAAGCCGTGGTTGCAGGCCGAGACATAGACGTTGTTCACGTCCAGGAGGAGGGCGCAGTCGGCGGCCTCGGCCAGATCGGCCAGGAAGGCCTCCTCGGGCATCTCGCTGGCGCGGTAGCGCAGGTAGGAGGAGACGTTCTCCAGCGCGAACAGGCGGCCCGTCCGGTCCTGGACCTCGCGGATCCGGTCGCGGACGTGGGCCAGCGCCGCCCGCGTGTACGGCAGGGGGAGCAGGTCGTGGACCCGCCGACCGTGGGCGCCGGTGAAGCAGAGGTGGTCGCTCCACCAGGGCGGGTCGAGCTCGCCAAGGAGTGAGCAGAGGCGTGCCATGTGCTCCTGGCACCCCTCGCTGCCCAGCGAGAGCGAGACCCCGTGCGGGATGACCGGGTAGCGGGCGCGCAGGCGCTCCAGGTGCCAGCGCGGCGAGCCACCGTCCACCATGAAGTTCTCGGAGATGACCTCGAACCAGGCCATCTCCGGCCCCTGCTCCACCACCTCGCGGTAGTGGGGGAGACGGAAGCCCACGCCCACGCCCAGGTCGGGGACCTGGAAGCGCGAGACGCGCCTCACATCATCCCGCTGGCGCATCCCCCCTTGCCCTTGCAGGAGTTCTTGCCCTTGCAGCCGTTGTCGCCGGTCTTGCAGCCGCCCTGGCCCTTGCACTCGTTCTTGCCCTTGCAGCCGTGCGGCGTGACCGTGACCGGCTGGGTGCCGTCGGTGGGCGCCACGGTGCCGGTGGCGGCAGGATCCTGGGCGGCGGTGGCCGGCTCTGCCGCGGGGGCGGCGGGCGCGGGGGCCTCCGCGGCGGGGGCAGCGGCGGGCGCCTCGGGCGCGGGCGCGGGGGCCTCGGCGCCACCGCAGGCGGCGAGCGTGCCGGAGAGCAGGCCGGCGAGGGCGGAGGCGAGGAGCTTGCGATCAGGGCTCATGGGGACCTCGGGGGAGTGATCACTGCTTTAGGCAGCCGGGGCTCCGCGGTCAAGGGTGGAGATCGCCCGCGCCTGCAGCTATGCTCCCCCCGATGCTCCGTCTCCTCCTCACCCTCGCCCTCGCGGGCGAGCCCGACCTGCTCGCGCCCACCGTGGACGAGATCTTCTCCGTGAGCGGCGAGCTCCAGCGGCGCTTGAAGCTCGCCGCGGCGCTGGGCGCGCAGACCGCCGGGCTCCAGAACGCCTGGGTGCAGCGGGGCGCGCCCGGCCGGAAGCCCTGCGCGGACGCCGAGGACACCGCGCTGGCCTTCCAGTCCCAGGACGCGGGCGAGCGCTGGCGGGACGCGGCCCAGGCGGCGCGGGCCGAGGCCGACCGCCTCAACGAGATGCTGAAGACCGCCACCGCGACCTCGCTGCTCAGCGAGGAGATCCTGGAGCGCGAGCAGGAGCGGGCCGCGAGCGCGCAGATCGAGGCCCGCCGGGCGCTGGAGGCGAGCGCCTGGCAGCAGAAGTACCTGGGGGCGACGCTGGGGAGGTGCCCTCGACCTGATCCTGGAACGCCGAAGGATCAGCCCTCAGGCTGAACAACTCCCCGCCCGCACATACACGATCTCCCGCGTCACCGTGAGCCCGAAGGGCCCCAGCCGCGCCTTCGTGTGCAGCGTCTCTCCCACCGGCCGCCCGCTGGCGTCCACGCGCAGGTTGGCCTCCAGGAAGACCAGGCGCCCGATCTCCATGCGGGTGGGGTCCTGGATGGAGAGCCGCCACTCGCGCGCCTGGCCGCTCTCGGGGTCGATGACGACGGCGGCGGTGTTGTCCTCGCGCCCGCGCAGGAGCGACCAGCCGCCGCCCAGCAGCATGTCCAGGCGGTAGTGCTCGCGCCCCTCGTAGATCTCGACGCCCGCGGTGTCCGCGCCCACCTCGGATCGCGCCAGCGCCACGGCCTGGTCCAGCAGGGCCCGGCCCTCGCTGCTGATCCCGTCGTCCTCCGCCGCGAAGGCGCCCAGCAGGGGCAGCACGAAGGGCACCTGCTGGCCGTCCACGCCGGTCCAGACCATGGACGCCTTGTTCCCAGGGTCGGTGAGCTCATGCGAGAGGAGGGTCCAGGTCTGGCCGCGCAGCTCAGCCTCGGCGGTGGCCTGGATGGTGGTGACGGCCAGGCTGCCCAGCGCGTTGGTCTCGGTGACCTGGAGCGTGTAGCGCCCGCAGGGGTCGCCGAGGAAGCGCTCTTTGGCGGAGCGGGCGAGCCGGTCGAGCTCGGGCTCGGGCAGGAGGGCGAGGAGGAGGGGCAGGGGGGTCACGGGGCCTCCGGGATCCTCCCACAACCCGCGAAGCCCGGATCCGATTCACAGAGCCGCGCGCGGGTGGTGGCGGCGTCGCCCGCGCGGCCGAGCGCGTCGAGGGCCTGGGCCTGGGCGTCGAGCGCCTCGGGCAGCCAGGGGTGGCTTCGCAGGGTGGTCTCGGCCAGCGCCAGCGCCTCCTCCTCCTGTCCGGCGGCCAGCAGGGCCTCCGCCCGCCGCGCCGCCGCCAGCGCTCCGGGGACCTCGGCCAGGGCCGCCGCCCGCGCGGCCGGATCCGGGGCGGCCCGCGCCCGCAGACGGGCGGCCAGCTCGGCGTCCCCCGCCTCCATCGCCAGCTTCGCGGCGAGCTCGTCCTGGCCCATCGCGCTCTGCAGCGCCACCACCGTCCGCTCCACCTCGGCCGCCCCGCCGCGCGCCCGCAGGGCCTCGGCCAGGGTGAGGGCGTCGGAGTAGCGCCCCTCGCGAACCCGCGAGAGCATGCGCCGCCGCACGGGCTCGGGATCCTGGGGAGCCACCTCGGCCCAGCGCGCCAGCAGCGCGTCGTGCTCGGGCTGGTCGCGGTGTCCGAGCGCGTCGAGCGCGTCCACCCGCACGGCCAGCACCTCGGGCAGCGAGGCCTCCGGCTCGGCCAGCGCGGCCAGGATCTCCTCGGCCTCTCCCGGGATCCCCGCCGCCATCGCCGCCTTCGCCGCGGGGAGCGCGTAGCGGGGATCGCCCGGCCGCCGCGCCAGCACCTGATCCCAGGCGAACCAGGCCGTCTCCGTGTGCCCGGCCGCCGTCAGCGCCGTCGCCTCATCAGCCCGCAGCAGCACGCTCGCCGGGCGGGCGAAGGAGGCCGCCGCGAAGCGGGCCCGCGCCTCCTCGGCCTGGCCCAGCACCAGGGCCCGCCGCCCCGCCACCCAGTTGCCCAGCGCCGTGTCGGGGTCCACCAGCAGGGCGCGGGTGACCGGATCACGGCGTTTGTTGCCGATGAGCGCGTCGGGCGTGGCCGGCAGCAGCTTGAACCAGACCGCCGCCGAGCGCCCCGCCAGCAGCACCGCGTAGGGGTCCAGCGACTGCGGCTCGGCGCGCGCGGCCTCGGCGCCCTCGTCCTCCCCGCGGCCCAGCGCGTCGGCGAGCTCCGAGAGCAGCGTCGCCACGGCCGGGGTGGGCTCGGCCCGCGTGGCCCCGGCCTCGAGCTCCTCGCAGGTCCCGCCCGCCGTACACATGCGCATGTGGATGTGGAGCGCTTCGCCTTCGCCGGAGAGCCGCGTGCTGAGCGTCCAGCGCTCCGGGTCGGCGTGCAGCGCGCCCTGGAGGCCCGGCGAGATCGGGATCCCCGGCACCTCCGGCGTGACCCCGTCCAGCTCGCCGAGGCCCAGCTCCACGAGCCCGGTGATCAGCCCGGAGAGCTCGGCCCCGCGGGGCAGCGCCGGGTCGGGCTCGGCCAGGGCCAGGGTCACGACGGCCGGGCGCGCGCTCGGGTCGAGGGTGATCGGGCGCTCCTCCTGGGCGCCGGTGTCGGGCGTCGCGGGGCGCTCAGGCGGGGCGGAGGGCGCGCAGGCCAGGAGGACGAGGGCGAGCATCGGCGCTCAGCATAGCCCGCGAGGGCCCCCGCGCGCTTGACACCGGCGGGGGGCGGGCCTAATCCATGCACCGACATGCCCACCGACCTGCCGAGCATCGTCCTGGTCTATCTGGCGTTGCTCGCCTTGCTGGCGGTCTTTGGGCTCCTGCGTCTCCGGCTGCTCTGGCTCTACCGCCGCGGGCGGGACCGGGCCCCCACGGCGCCGCCGCTCACGGGCGAGCTCCCCTTCGTCACCGTCCAGCTCCCGATCTACAACGAGCGCAACGTGGTCGAGCGCCTGATCGACGCCGCCTGCGAGCTGCGCTGGCCGCGGGAGCGCCTGGAGATCCAGGTGCTGGACGACTCCACCGACGACACCCACGAGGCGGCGGAGCGGGCGGCGGAGCGGGGGCGGGCGCGCGGCGTGGACGTGGCTGTGCTGCGGCGCGAGGGGCGCGAGGGCTACAAGGCCGGGGCGCTGGCCTGGGGGCTCGCCCGCGCGCGGGGCGAGCTGATCGCGGTCTTCGACGCGGACTTCCTGCCCACGCCGGAGTTCCTGGAGCGCGCCGTCCCCCACCTCGCCGACCCTGGCGTGGGCATGGTCCAGGCCCGATGGGGCCACGTCAACGAGGAGCAGAGCCCGCTCACGCGCATGGCGGCGGTGCAGCTGGACGGGCACTTCGTCATCGAGCACACGGCGCGCCACCGCTCTGGCCTCTTCTTCAACTTCAACGGCACGGCGGGGATCTGGCGGCGCGCGGCCATCGAGGACGCGGGGGGCTGGGCCCACGACACGGTGACCGAGGACCTGGACCTCTCCTACCGGGCGCAGCTCCGCGGCTGGCATTTCGTCTACCTGCTGGACCTCGTGGTGCCCGCCGAGGTGCCGTCCACGATGGTCGCCTACAAGAACCAGCAGCACCGCTGGGCCAAGGGCTCCATCCAGACCGCGCGCAAGCTGCTGCCGAGCCTGCTGGAGAGCGGGCTCGCCCGGCGGGTCAAGCTGGAGGCGACCTCGCACCTGACGATGAACCTGGCCTGGCCGGTGGTGCTGCTGGTGGCGCTGCTGCTGCCCTGGACCCTGCCGGAGCGGGCCCGCTACGAGCAGGGGCCGCTCTGGGCGGTGGACCTGCTGCTGTTCGGCCTCACGCTGGCCTCCAACCTCGGCTTCTACGGGCTCGCCGAGCGCGAGATCCACGGCCCCCGGGCGCGGCTGCTGCGCCTGCCGGGCGCGCTGGCGCTGGGGGTGGGCATGGCGCTGAACCAGACGCGGGCCGTGCTGGAGGGCCTCTTCGGCGCCGACCGCACCTTCGTGCGCACGCCCAAGAGCGGGGAGACGGCGGGCGGAGAGGGCGCGATGGTCCGGCGTTATACGCCGCGCGCCGGCTGGACGGCCTGGGGCGAGCTGGGCATGGGCCTCTACTACGCCGCCGCGATCGGTCTCGCGGCCTGGACCGGCCACTGGAGCAGCGTGCCCTGGATGTTGTTGTTCCTGGTCGGCTTCTCCTGGGTCGGGCTCGCCAGCCTCCTGCCGGGCGGGAGCCGGGCCTCCTCCGCGGACGTCGTGATCGAGGAAGAAGGCGGATGATCATGGGGCGTGCTCCCGGGCAGGATCGGGGGGCGGGATCGATACTGAACATATGCGGACAGATTGTGTCCGCCTCATTTTGACGTGTTCGACGGCTTCCGATAAGGTTCAAGCATCAGACGGGAGCTGCGAGCCATGCTGGAACCCGCGTTCATCGAGACACTTTGGACGATCGTCGTCGTCGGCCTGCTCATCGTGGCAGGCGGGCTGTGCCTGATCGCCCTGCCGTGGTCCGAGCGCGAGATCCGCAAGGTACACGAGACCGCGCTGGCGCTCTACGCGCCGCCCGACCTCGTGCCCGCGGGCGCCCGACCCCGCCGCGTCGCGAGACGCTAGGAGTATTCGTTTCTCCGCGAGGAGAATGGCGAGGCGCACCAGACCCCGAACACGCCCCACCTCATGCTGGAGAGGGTGGAGAACCGTGGGTGCGCCCCCCGGGAGCGGACGTGGAACACCCGCTCTCGAGATTCGAGAGGCAAAGAGAGAGGCAACAAGAGAGAGGCACGGCGGAGGAGGGAGCAGACCCCTCCTCCGCCGTATATCTTTTCGTTGCGGCTCCTTTACGACGAAAGCGCCATCGAATTGCAGCTTTGATCCTCCTCCCGCGCCAGCGGGGGGAGGTGGCCCGGAGGGCCGGAGGGGGGACTCCGACATGAGCTCCCCCCTCCGCCGGCTTCGCCGGCACCTCCCCCCGCTGACGCGGGAGGAGGCTGGTAGGGCAGGCGCCCTG
>CAZTOW010000094.1:0-13379 GCA_964615375.1 uncultured Enterobacterales bacterium | reverse complement strand
AGAGCGAGGTGGACCGCGCGAGCCGGCTCAAGGCCATCGAGGCGCAGGTGGCCGAACTGGCGCCCCGGCTGGGCAAGCTCTCCTTCGAGGAGCGGCGGGCCCTGCTGCATGATCTGGTCGAGGAGGTGACGGTGGACACGCGGGGGAGGACGATTCGGGTCGTGACGCTGCTCGGGCTGGTTGAGCCGGCCGCGAGCGACCCGAACAGCGGTACAGGGGTGGCGCTCGGGCGTGGGAAGGCGAAACCGAGGCTCGCCGCCGCGAGGCACGCCCGCGTGACGCCAAAGCGGAAGGGCCTTGGGACGAAGTCGTCATCGAAGCACTCTCCTGTTTGCCAAGGGGCTGAAGCTCCTTGAAATTCTGGGCCTCGTCTACAATCAGCATGTCCACGCCGATGTCGTCAAACGCAACGCCCGGATCGTAGCTCTCGTCCTCGCCGAGCTCCATCTGCTGGGCGACCCATGCGGCGACGCCCTCCTTGAGGATCGCCTGCTCCCGCTCGGTCTGCTTCTTGCGCTTCGCAGCGTTCCTTTGGCGCAGGGCCACCTCGCGCTGGATGGCCTCGACCTGATCGGCGTAGGTCCGCACGGCCGCCTCGTTCATGCGGGTGCGCCCGAGCATCGAGTAGGTCAGCAGGACCACGTCGTACTCGCCGGCCTGGAAGCGGGTCCACTTCTCGGCGCGCTCAGCCGGCGTGTCCGTCTCGCTGGTGAGCAGGCCCTTGCGCGGCCCGCGGCTCATGACCTTCTGTTTGGAGCCGACCACGGCGACGCGGTAGTCCGGCAGGACCCGCAGGATGTCGGCGTACCACTTCCACACAATCGAGTTGGGCACCAGGATGACCGGCCGTTTGACCCAGCCCTCCTGGCGAGCCCGCGCCAGGATCGCGATGCCGGTGTAGGTCTTGCCCACGCCCACATCGAAGGCGACCATGCCGCCGCCGTTGCTGAGCACGCGCCGCGCCCCCGCGACCTGGTGGGCGTGCAGCCTCGGCCCGTCCTTCTTCCAACGGGCGATGGGCAGGCTCTCGACGCTGTAGCTGGGCGCCACGTAGCCGCGGAACTGCCGGTTGTAGGCGTCCTCGATGCGCTTGCGGCGCTCGGGCGTCGCCCCGGCCCAGCCCTTGAACGCGGCGTCCCACTCGGCGGCCTTCTGGAGCCGGCGCTTGTCCAGGTCCTTGTCGGTCTCGGAGTCGCGGTCCTTGGGCGGGCTGAACAGGGTCTTGTCGTGGTTCATCCAGCCGAGCAGCAGCAGCGTCTCGGGGTGGATCTCGCCGTGGGTGCTCTTCTTGTCGAGGCCCTCGTACTCCCAGCCCTCGACGACCACGAGGCCGTTCTTCCGGTCGAGCACGACCGGCGGGTAGTTGTACTTCTTCAGCAGATCGTTCACCCAGGCGGCGGTCAGGTCCAGCGGCACCCAACCCTGGCGCGGGCTCACGCCGTCGATGTCGTCGAACACGGCGGGCGCGATGGTCTCCAGGAGCTTGCGGGCCTGGGCCGCCGCCTGGGGCTGGTACGCCTCGGGCGGCATGTGCGGCGAGGGCGCGGCGGGCTCGCGCTTCGCCCGCGCGGAGGCCCGGTCGTGCTTCGGCCAGAGGTCGCCGGTGTAGTAGACGCCCGGCGGGACGAGCTCCGTCCAGCTCTCGCCATCCAGGCACCAGCCGCCGGCGAGCACGCGGCGGACCACCTCCTTGCGGTCGAGCGGGCCGCCGAGGGCCTCGTGGAAGGCCCACAGATCGGCGATCGTCAGCGCCCGCCCGGAGCGGTAGAGCAGCTCGGCCTGCGCCACCACGTCGTCCGGGCGCCCGGTGTACCGAGGCTCCGGCTTCGGCGGCGCGTTCAGCAGTCCGGGGATCAGCGTACCTGTCTTCGTGAACGCCGAGGCGAAGCGCTCGGCGCCGGTCGTGCCTCTCTGCACGAGCTTCTGAAGCCCAGAATGCACGCTCGGGTTGCCGTAGCGGCTTACCCAGGCGCGCAGGGCCTCGTGTAGCTCGCTCCAGAGCAAGGCCGGCTCCTCGGCGTTGCCCGCCGCGACCAGCGCGAGGTAGCGGTCCACGCGGATCCCGAGGGTGACCGCGGCGGCGAGCTCGTCGGGCAGACCGGCCGTGTCGTCCTGGACCTGGCGCGTGACGCCCGCGCGCGGCGCCTTGCCGCCCGCGACCTGGAGCGGGATGATCCGGCACTCCGCGCAGATCGGGCGCTCGTCGAATCGGGGCAGCCGGCCGAACTCGCCCTCGACCTGGTAGCCGTAGCGCGGCTTCTTCGTCTGATCGTCGTCGCCCGCGTCGCGCCCCAGCTCACGGCCGAGCAGGTGACGCGGAAACTCCTGGTAGTAGGCGCCCTCCAGGATGCCCTCGTCCCCCGCGTCCACGGCCGGCAGCTCGCCGCCGCGCGCCCGCCAGAACAGCAGGTCCGTCACCAGCATCGCGCCAGGGAACAGCGCCTCGCGCCCGCCGGGCTTCACGCTCGGGAGCCGGAACGCGGCGGCCAGGTGGTGGCGCTTGAGGACAGCCTCGCGCAGGCTGCGCATCTCGACCGTGTTGGCGGTCAGGAAGCCCGACGGGATGAGGAAGACGCCGAGGCCGCCCGGCGCCAGCATATCGAGGGCGCGGCGCAGGAAGTAGGCGTAGGCCCGCTTCTCCCGGTAGGTGCGGTCGGGATCCTCGGCCAGGGCGGCGCCGCGCGCGCCGTAGGGCGGATTCGACACGACCAGGTGCAGGCGCCCCGCCCAGGTGGAGCCGCGCTCGCGCACCCAACGCTCGAACGGACCCTGGTACAGATCGAGCTTCGGGTAGAGCGAACGCAACATGCGGCCGGACAGCTCGGACCACTCGACAGCGTGCCAGATCAGGCTGTCGAAGCTGGAGCCGCCGAACGCGGACAGCATCCGGCCGATGCCGGCGCTCGGCTCCAGCGCGTGGATCACGCCCTCCTCGTCGGGCAGCGTGTCGAGACGACCCTGGACGATCCGGGCGATCTCGGCCGCGACCTTCGATGGCGTGTAGTATTCGTGGATGAGCCCGCGCGCCTCGGGGACCGGGAAGCCAGGGGGGAACCTCGACGCGGCGCCCTCGATGCTGAGGCCGCCCCAGCCCGAGTAGCCGCGCAGCGTGGCGCGCTCCTGAGCGGTCGGAGGGCGGCGCTCGGACTCGAGTCTCGCCGCCAGCACCATCGCCGCGAGGTTCGCCGCCGTGCGCTTCGCCGCCGTCCAGAGCTCGGGCAGTTCGGGGTCCTCGACCGAGGCCGGACCCGGACCAGGGAGTCGCGCGAGGAGTCCGCCGAGCTGGCGCTCGATGTGCGACTCCATCCGAGAGCGGTTGCGGGCCATGAAGCCGTCGAGATCGTGCAGCGACACGCCGGGCGGCAGGTGCTGGCGGACGACGCCGACGATCACGTCGAGGAAGCGGCTGGCGCTCAGCATAGAACCTCCCCATCTAAGAATCGAGTTGTGTTAAGCTGACGGCTATGCTCCTCCATCTCCTCGCAGTCTCGGTAGCGCTCGCCGCCACGCCACTGGTGGTCGAGGTCACTCCCGACTCGCTGACCATGACGAGCCCCGACGGGACCACGCCGCTGCTTCAGGGGCAGGCATTGCCGGGCGTGGGCAGGTTTGAGCTGACCATCGACATCGACATGGACGGATTGCCTGAGTTCGAGATCCGCCCCGGGTTCCTGCAGAACGTCCGGGCGACGGCGTGGTACTCCAGATCGCACACGGGCCTCAACCGCATGCCGACGTTCGAGGTCATGCGGCTCTGGCCGAACCCCGCCGACCAGACGCTGCCCCCGATGGCCACCCTCACCCGAGGGGCGTTCGGACGGATCCACGTCCAGATAGACACCGATCAGGACGGCGAGCCCGATGGTGAGGCCATCGCCCCGTTCGGCTGGTAGACCAATCATGGTGTGCTCTTCCCGGTGACCTTGGTGAGCAGCTCGCGGTCGCGGTCGGACAGCTCGACCTGGATTGTGAGCTTCACACCCTTGCCGAGCAGGTAGGCGCCCCACACCAGCGCCCCGTAGGGGCCGAGGGTGAGGAAGTAGTCCAACGTGGGCTGCCCGTTGGACGGATCCACGGCGGCGGCCGTCTGCGCGAGCGCGTTGCCGGCGAGCGAGGCGAGCAGCAGGGCAGGCCCGATGAGCATGGCGAGGCGGTGGCTCACGGCGCACCTCCGACCCAGGCGCCTGGGACCATCCCCGACGGCAGGTGGAGCGTCGCCCCGTCGAGCGGCGATCCGGCGTCCAGCGACGCCACCCCCGCCAGCACGGACGCGGCCTCGGGCTCCGAGGTCTCGGAGACGTCGAGAGGCGCGCCGTGCAGCGAGCCCACCAGCCGCGCGACACAGCGGATCGCGCGACGTGTCGAAACGGGCAGACGACGGCGGCTCATGGGCTGGTCTCCACGCACAGGCCCGAGGCCCACCAGGGCCGCGGGGTTACAGGGAGGACATGGACTGGCTGGAACCCTGGAGGCCCGTGTCCGAGTCGCGTTCCGGCGCGCTGCGGGCCGAGCTGCGTCGAGAGCTGCGCGCCGGGCACGCCCTGTACGCGCTCGGGGCCACCGTGCTCGGCGTCCGGGACGATCAGGACGACGTGCTGCTGCTGCTCGACGACGGACGGGTGGCGGAGGTCCACCTCACCTGGCGCGGCTCCCCCGAGGCGCCGCCCTGGCCCGCTACGGCCCTGTTCGCCGATCTCGACGACTGGATCGCCCGCGGGCGCGGGGGCTGAGCGGCGGCTGAGCCAGAGCGCCGCGACGACCAGCGACAGGATCAGCGCCGTCACGGGGCACCTCCCGCCTGCATCTGCTGCACGGCGGCGGTGATGGCGCTGGAGAAGGCGCTCATCAGGAGCTGGTCCTTCTCGACCTGGGACCTGTCGTCGGCCTTGGGCTTCTTGCCGCCCTTCTTCGCCTCGGGAGCCGGCGCCGGAGCGAACGCCGCCTCGGGCTTGCCGCGCCCCTTCCCGCCTCCGCCGCTGCCGGCGCCGCCCTGCCCGCACGCCTTCGCCGCCTTCGCCGCAGCGAGCGAGACCTTCTCGGCGATCTGCTTGAGGTCCTTGATGACCTCCTTGCTCTGCCCGGCCGCGAGTGCGTCCCGCGCCTTCGAGTAGGCTTCGGCGGCGCCCTTCAGCTCGTTCCAGGCGGCCTTCTGCTCGGCGCCCTTGCACAGCGGCGAGCGGACCAGGCTCTCGGCGTGGCGGATGAGCTTCGCGGCGCGGCGCAGCAGCTCGGGGCCTTCGGTCGTGCCCCAGAGCGAGCCGGACAGGTCTTCGAGGGCATCCGCCTCCTTCTGGGTCGCGGAGGCGATCTTCGCCACGCTGGTCGGGCAGCTCGGCGCCTCGGGGGTGGGCACGTCCTTGAGCAGCGGCACGTCGTTCGCTGGGGCGGCGGCCGGTCGGGCGGGGCGAGCGACCGACTCCGAGGCGCCGATCACATGGGCGAACTGATCATCCGGCTGGAACCGGACCTGCACGCGCTGGCCGACCCGACCGGCGGCGGCGCCGCGATCGTAGGGCTTGAAGATCACGCCTTTGTGCTTGCCGCTCCTGATCTCCAGCTCGCCGCTGGCGGTGACGACCGCGTGCGCCGTGACCTCGCCTGTCGAGGCCGGCTTGCGTTGGCGTGGCTCCGGCGGCGGCGTCGGCTCGGGCAGCGCCGGGCTCTCGCCGCGGTTGAGCGCGGCTGCGTACAGGCTGGCCTTGCCCTTCTCGCGCGCCCCGAACGCGGCCACGACGGCGCCCGCGTCGTTGATCACGTTCCAGCCCGCCGCCCCCTCGTTGACGGCGTACTTCGCCCGAGGGTTGTACTTCTCGGTCGGATCCTTGCGCTCGGCGGGGGGCTTGTACGGATGGGCCTCGGCGTAGCTGGGATCGACCGCGTTGCGACGCCGCGTGTCGCGGAAGCTGCACGCCTCGCTGACCAGTCCCGTCATCTGCACCATGCCGCGCTGGATGGCCTCGCCGAGGCTGTCGTAGGGCGGGGTGCGCTCCTGCTTCGCCGTGCTGAACCACTTCTCGGCGCGCTCGAAGAGGGCCGTCCAACGCCCGCTGCTGTCCGAGTCGATGTGCAGCACGCCGTAGCTGGCGACCTTGCGCTCCAGGTGGACGACGGGGCGCAGGTCCACGCACGAGAGCGTGCCCTTCCAGGTGCCGCGCAGGGTGGCAGGCCCGGCCTTCGGCGCGTTGGCCTTGAGCCGCTTGACCAGCGCCACGGCCTCCTTGGAGCCCACAGCCCAGGCGGGCTTCTGCGGGCCGTCGGTCTGGAGCTTGCCGGCGTTGCTCGGGCGCACGCCCTCGGGGAGCTGGGCGAGGTTGCTCACCCAGACCTGCGCGGGCTGGCCCTTCATCTGGTGGACCAGCAGGCCCTCGCCGTCGCGCGGACGGAGCACGAAGGCGACCTCGCCGCCGCAGCCCTTGCCGTAGACCAGCAGCAGGCGCGGCACGTCCTCGTCGGCGCCCTCGATGTGGAGACGGAACTGTTCACGTCCAGCCATGGCCTACCTCGCCTTCAGGAGCTTGGGTCCGTAGACAGCGGCGCCGACCAGTCCGCCGAGCCCGAGCACCGCCCAGAGCCAGCCCCAGCCGCCCTTGTCTTCGTCCTTGGGTTTCTTGTCCTGGTTCGCGCCCTCGTTGGCGTACCCGGTGGCCGACGGCAGCTCCTTGCCCGAGCGCATGGCCTCCTGGCGGGCCTCCAGCTCCTTCGTCAGGAAGGCCGCCTGATCGCGGAGCGCGGTCGCGTACTCGTAGTTGGCGACGGCCCAGGCCACGCCGGCTGCCGTCAGCCCGAGCGCGCCGATCACCAGGACCACGCTCGCCGGGATGAAGCCCGCCTCGATCTCGGGCTCCGCTTCGAGCTGAACGGCGTTGATCCCGATGCCCGAGAGGATCGCGTCGTACAGCCCCTTCATCTCGGCGTAGCGAACGACCAGCTCCGCCTCGGCCTTCGTCTTCGGCCGGCTGGGCAGCAGCGCCTGGGCGCGCTGCAGGTGTCGGCCGGTCGCCTTGAGCGCGCCGAGCGTGCCAGCGACGCGCTTCTTCACGTCGTCGGGCATGTGCGTCATGGCCTGCTCCAGCCAGGTCGCCGCCCGCCCGTACACCGTCTCGACGTTCGTCGAGAACGAGGTCTTCAGCTCCTCCCAGGTCATGGCTTCCTCCGCTTCGGCAGCTCGCAGGGGCAGCCGAGCTCCGCCGCGATGTCGCCGTCGAGCCAGGGCGCGAGCCCGCTCGGCTTGGGCTCGTCGGCCGTGGGACCGGGGAGCTGCTTCGGAGCCGGTTGGGTCGAAAGCTCGGGCCGATGCGCCCGCCCCGCGCCTCCCGCCGACCTGCGACCCTGGAGCGCCCGCCCCAGCGTCTTGATCAGCGCGGGCGCGAGCAACATCGGCCCGAAGCCGAACTCGACGCTCTCGGCCGGGACCTCGGCCACCACGAACAGACCGGGCTTCACCTCGACGACCGCGGCCCGGGTGCCGGGGCGGGTCTGGATGCGCATGTTGGCGCCCAGGTCCACGGGCTTCATCCAGTCGGGGGTCACGGCGTCGCGGACGCGCTGGCCGAGGCCACGACGCTCGCCGCGATCCCGGCGATCCTCGCGATCCCGGCGCTCCCGGCGACCGCGAGCCGGCTCCTCGCCCAGGTCCTCGTCGCCGAGGTCCTCGGGCTCCAGCTCCAACTCGTCGAGCTCCGCCTCGTGGGGCTCCTCCTCACCACGCATCGCGTCGCGACCACGCCCACGACCACGCCCCGCCTCCCGCTTCGGCACGGCCTCGACCAGCTCGGGGCCGGTCGCGCGCGCCGGGACCTGGCGTCCGCCGCCCTCACGGACCTTCCGGCTCGTTCGGCCCTTCCCTCGCCGCCTGCCCGAGCGCCGCGCCTGGCGGTCGCTGCGCTGGCCATCTCGCCAGCTCTCCAGATCCGTGGCCACCATGAACCGGGACATCAGCCCCTCCTGCCCGTCTTGGGTTGCGTCTGAAGCGTGAGCCGCTGCTGCACCTCGGCGCTGGACAGTCGCCTGTCCAACATGCCGAGACGCGCGGAAGGGTCGTCGAAGTACCAGCGCCCGCCGACCCGGTAGCGAACGAGGCAGTGGTAGAGGCCCGGCTCGTCGGGCCGGGAGCGGGTGCGGAGGAAGACCTCCGCCTGGATCCGGCGCAACCGGAGGCGTCGCGCCTCCTTGTAGCCGCCATCACCTCTGCTCAGCGCCCGCGCCCCCCGGGCCAGCAGCTCGCCGGCCCGCGCCGCCGCGAGGCTGTCACAGTCCTCCCAGCCCTGGGCCAGGAGGTTGATGTAGTCCGACCACGTCTCGGTGGTCTCGCGCTTGTAGACCACGCCGGACTCGTACACCCCCGGCAGCCCTGGGTTCTCGCGCAGAATGCGGGCGTTGACCCGCGCGAGCCAGTTCAGCAGACTGACCGCGTCCTGCTCCGAGAACGCCAGGGCCACCGTGATGTCCATGATCAGCCCACCGTCTTGCAGCGGAACGAGCCGTTGGAGACGATGCGCACCTCGCAGGTGTGGTTCGGGTTCGTCCCACCCCCGAGCACGGTCACCGCTCGCACGAACTTGAGCAGCGGCAGCGTCGCGTGGCTCTTCGTCTCGGCGAGGTCTCCGTCCGCCGTGAGCTGGGTGCTCTCGACGAGGTCCGCCCAGTTCTCGTTGTCCGGGCTGGTCTGGATCTTCAGCTGGCTGGTCGGGCTCGACGCGCCGCCCGACTGGCTGCAGTAGAAGTAGAACTGGAAGTCCTGCTCCGTGTCGGGGATGCCGTCCTCGCTGTTGGTCTCGATGCGGTAGGTCGTGCCGGTCTGGTCGGTGGCGACCGCGGTGGTGACCGCGAGCAGCGTCGCCATGTTCTTGTAGAACTTCATCAGGGACTCCGGCCGGTTGATCCGGCAGTGTTCGGGTTCACAGCGAAAGGGTGAAGGTGACGCGGTAGCTGGTGCCCGTGGGCACCTCGACCAGCAGCGCGCCCGCCCCCGCGAGCGGCAGCCCGCCGGCCGGCTGGGCGTCGCCCAGGACCTCGGCCCGCGTGGTGCCGAGGCCGTCGTTGACGTACAGCGTGCTGCTCATCAGGCCGCTCGCCGGGCTGGTGTCCAGACGCACGGCCTTCGCGAAGGGCGGGATCTCAATGGGGACGGGATCGTTGGCCCCGCCCTCGCCGCGCACCTCGTAGTGGTTCTCCGAGACGCAGTAGCCCTCGGAGACCATGACGGTGACGCGGTTGTCTCGACTCGACAGATTGGCGGTGCGGACCTTGAGCGAGGCGGCGAAGATGCAGAAGCGCGTGCCCCGCGCGACCGTCATCTTCGCCTCCTGCCCGGCGCCGTCGCCGCTCGACCAGCCCACGACCAGCTCGAAGGGGCCGCCGCTGCCGCTGACCACCTCGACGATCCGCCAGGTCCCCAGGCACGCCTCGGCGACCAGGGTGTCCACGAGCTTCGTGGTCCCTGTGTACGCCTTCAGCGGCTCCTGGTGACTCCGGCGAGACAGCCGGGTGGACGACGACAACGGTCACCCCCTCAGCAGCTCGTGTTCAGCGGCTTGTACCCGATGACCGTGGCCGTCGTGGTCGAGCTCGCCGTGCCGGCGGTGCCCTTGATCACGATGTCGAGGCCGGGGCGGATCTTCTGGCCCGAGAGCAGCCCGCGCAGCATGCCCGTGGAGCTGAACACGCTCACCGGGACGCCGGACGAGTTGTTCCACACCGGGCGCTCGCCGAAGAAGATCGTGTCGATCTTCGCGCTGGAGTCGCCGGTGAACGTGATGTCCTGCGCCTTGAACCAGTGCTGCGGCCGGATCGTGATGGTGATCTGGTCGCCCACGTCGTCGGGCGTGTTGGACTCCCCGGAGAGCGCGGTCTTGCCCCACTTCACCTCGTCACCTCCCTGCCGCCCGCTGCGGCGGCTCTCGCGACGGCTCTTGCGCTTGCTGCGGCGGGCCTTGCGACGCTTCTTGCCGCGCCGCCCGCTCACCTCGTCCCCGACGTCGTCCTCGTCGCCGAGGTCGTCGTCGCCGAGGTCGTCTTCGTCCCCGAGGTCGTCCTCGTCGCCGAGGTCGTCTTCGTCCCCGAGGTCATCGTCGCCGGCCTCGTCCGAGTCCTCGTCGCCCACGTCCTCGTCGTCGCCCACGTCTTCGTCCTCGCCGGCGAAGCGGCCCTTCTTCTTGCGGCGCAGGGTCGAGCGATCGACGATCAGTCGGCCGCGCTCGTCCTTGAGCACCTTGGCGTAGCCCAGGGTCTTCAGTCCCATGATTGCCTCTGTCTGGTTGGAGTTTGGGTCGGCGGATGGGTTGGTTGTTCGCGCTCAGCGCGCGACGGTGGCCCGGATGAAGCGGCTCGGGCGGTGACGCTCCACGCGCTCCCCCCGGCGCTCGCGACGGCCCTCGGCGGCGTCGCCGTCCGGGGTCAGGAAGATGTCGCGGACGAGCTCGCCGAAGTCGCCCTCCTGGTGCGGCTCACCGCCGCCAGGCAGGGCCTTGTTGTCGGCAGCCTTGGTGTCCGCCGCGGGCGTCCCAGCGCTCTCGGTGGCCTTCTTCTCGCCCTTGTCCCTGGCCCGCTTCTCCGCCAGGGCCTTGCCGGCGTTGCGGCCGACGCGCGCCAGCGCCGTGGAGATCAGACCGTTGCCGACCGCCAGCGCGTGCTCGCCGCCCTTGCCGCTCATCACGTTGTAGAAGCCGTAGCCCGCGCTCGCGATACCGCCCGCCATGCGCAGGTCCACGGGGCCGATGTCCATCTTGTCCTCGCCGAGGTAGCCCTCGGCGAAGCTCGCGATGAACACCGTGCCCTGCGTCTCGCCCGTGTGGATGAGCGCGTCGCCCACGTTGCCCATGTTCTCCTTGAGCTTCGAGAGCTTGCCCTCGCCCTTGGTGAGCTTCTCGACGGCCTGCGCGAGCGCGCTCTCCTTCTGCTTGTCGGACAGCGGCGCGCCGCCGATCGCCTTCTCCAGTGCGGTTTCCTGTGCCATGCCTTCCTCGCGTGGTGTGGGTGTGGAAGACCGAGGAGCGCTGCCTCCCCGGGCCGGGCGCAGCCCTGCCTTGGGTCGGGCCGCCTGGCCTCACCCTCCTCTGTGCTGTCCCGTCGCTGGCCGGAACGCCCCGGCCGTCAATGAGCTTCTACACGCGATTCGAGCGCCGGGGAGTCAGTTTCGCTTGCCACCGCTCGCCGCAAACGGAGACAACAAGAACAAATGCAACATCCCGATCGGCAAGCAGGCTGGAAGGCGCACAATCAGCCAAACGAGTCGCCTCACTTGCCGCACGGCCGCTTGTGCGAAAGCGTACACTGCGGCAAGTCGGCTTGCCGCCCCCCCTCTGTCGCGGCAAGCGCACAGAACAGGATCGGCAACTGACGCTCGATGACGCGGCAAGAGCCGCGAAGCACCGCCGATCTGAAGTGAGGCCGGCAGTACACACCATGGAACGGAAGCGAGGCAAGCGAAACTTCGAGCACGATCTTCACGCGGCTGGTAGCTTGCGGACAAGCGCGCTGACGCTCGGCAGTCAGCCGGAAGGACATGCCCATGATCGATGAGATCCGCTTCCATGGACTCGAACGGGTAGAGGAGCGACTGCTGAAGCACGCCGCCACGCTGGACTACGTGGCGCTCGACGAGGTCGTGAGCCGGAAGAAGCGCATGCCGGTGGCGCGCGTGGCCTTCACCGTCAGTGACCTCACTCACTACTTCCAGCAGGAGGATGACGAGGACCCGTTCGACGCAGAGGACGACGAGGACACCGACGACCTGCCGACCGACGAGGTCGGCAGCCTGACCGACGACGTGACCGAGCCCGCTCGCCCCTCCGCATTGGCGCATGCTGCGCGCACCGACGACGACGACGACGACGAGGACGAAGACGAGGGCGACGAGACGCCCGACGATGAGGAGGCCACGCTTCGGCGTGACCTGTGCCGCGCCGTGATCTTCTGGATCCGCTCCCAGACCTGCGAGCTCCTCTACAACCGCCCCTCGGCGTCCTTCCGCCTCCAGCTCTACCGGCCCAAGGGCGGCTACATCGGATCGAAGAACTTCAAGGTGGAGAACCTGAGCTATCGGCCGGCTCAGCCACCTCAGCCTGCGTCCTCAACGGCTCCGGCGTCCGCGCCGCCGCAGACACCCCCGACGCATCCAGCGCCAATAGCCCCAGCGCCTCCGCCCCCGCCCCCGGCACCAGCCGCCCAGCCCCAGCTCCCGACGGTCTTCCAGCCGCTGCCCCCCGTGGTCGTGCAGGCTCCGCCCGTCCAGGTGGTCATGCCCACGCCCGAGCCGCCGCGCACCACGCCCGCGGTCGCCATCGCCCTGACCGCCAACGGACAGGGCCAGCTCATCTACCTGGACCCGGACACCATCCCCGAGGCCCGCGTCTGGCGCGCGCTCGGCCGTGCCACCGAGGAGTTCCTCGGCACCGTCGGCAAGACCTACGGCGGCATCATCGAGCTCCAGGCGCGCACGGTCCACCACCAGGCCGAGCAGCTCGACAAGAGCCAGCACCTCGTCGAGCACCTCGCCGGCCAGCTCCTCGTGGCGCGCCAGGTCAAAGAGAGCGACGAGGCGGAGCAGAAGGTCGATGAGCGCCAGCTCCGCGTGCGCGAGGAGCTGGGCAAGACCTTCCTGTCCGAGCTCGGCAGCCTCGGCCGCGTCCTCGCCAGCAGCAAGCTGGGCATGGCGCCCGAGCTGATTGAGCTCGGCGACATCGTCAGCGCCAGCCCCGAGCTGGCCGAGGCCGTCCGCGACCCGAACGTCCGCGCCATGCTCAAGGACGAGAAGACCACGCGGGAGCTCGCGCAGCTCCTGCGCCTCGCCTCCAGAAAGTCCAACGACGAAGGCGGCGGCGCGCCTCCGAAGGCCAACTGACCCCACACCGACACGGAGCCCACCATGCCCGATCCCACCCGCAGCGCCCCCTCGCCGAGCAAGGCCGAGCGCGCACACACCCACGACAACAAGCTCGCCGGCCCGCTCTGGGCGCGCGCCGTCCACCGCTTCTACGATCCCGGCTTCGACGTGCGCTCGGCGAAGGCGTTCCAGGGCGCGCTCAACGACTTCGTGGCCCTCGACCCGGCCGAGCGCGCCTTCCACGAGACGCACCTGCTCTACCGGGTCGTGCTCGGCCTGGAGGACGTCTACGGTGTGCTCCGTCGCATCGAGAAGCGGCTCGACCAGGGCGGCGCCGACCTGTCCGCCCTCGCCCACCTCGCGCCGATCCGCGCTGCGCTGGAGGAGATCGCCAGCGGCCAGGCGGACCTCGTGGCGGTGACCGGCATCGACGGCGACGAGGAGGACGGCGACCAGGACGAGCTGGGCGACGACGACGAGCCCGATGGGGACGGCGACGCAGAGGACCCTGACTTCATCTACGACACCGTGCCCGAGGACGAGCCCGAGCAGCCTC
>CAZTOW010000093.1:0-14108 GCA_964615375.1 uncultured Enterobacterales bacterium | reverse complement strand
CTCAGCCCGGGGCGCGCTCAGCCCGGGGCGCGCTCAGCCCGGGGCGCGCTCAGCCGGCGTGCTTGCGCATCTTGGTGACGAACTGCGTGCCGCAGTAGCGCGCCGTCTCCACGAAGACCTCGTTGATCTGCGCGTCGGTCATCTGGTCGATCTGCTTGACGTTGTTGACCAGGCTCAGCACGACGGCGGCGGTGGAGGGGTCGCCCACGCCCGCGGTGCAGGTGAGCGTGTTGCGGTAGATGCGCTCGCCGTCCTGCTTGTAGACGGTGGCCATCGCCGTGTAGGTGAACTCGCCGGGGGCGCCCAGGTAGGGGACGTAGAGCCCGTACGAGAGGATCTCGAGCTGCAGCAGCGAGGCCGAGTCCGGGGCGACGCCGAAGGGGGGGCCGCTGCCGATGGTGGTGACCAGGCTGCCCACCATCGCGTCGTTGACCTGGGGGGTCTGGACGGCGGCGGCGATGCGCGGGGCGAGGTCGATGCCGCGCGCGGTCTGGACCACGTTGATGGCGGCGCCCACCAGTCCGGCGTCGGGGTCGTGGACCTTGCCCAGCTCGACGTAGGGGCCGCCGGTGTTGATGACCTGCACCTTGACGGTGCCGAGGGTGGAGGCGTACTTCTTGAACTTCGCGTGGCAGCCGGTCAGGGTGAGGAGCAGGAGCGGTACGAGCAGGCGCATGAGAGCCTCGGGGTCGTGAAAGAGGGGCGGGGTCGTGAAAGAGAGGGCTGAAAGATTGGGGGGGCCGGCACGTTGACGCGCGGGGCGTGATTCTATTCGACTCGAAGATGATCCGTTCGGAGTCTTCGCGCGTACCCCTCGCATCACGGGCGGTCCTCGCGGTGTTCACGGGGAGCCTCCAACGGTCGAAGCCGGAGCCCGTGCCGGATTCTAGAGGTGCTCGTTGCCCTCGCCTTCGTCCTATGGTAGCACTGGGAATTCCCAAGTCAGGAGCGGAGTTCCTATGGGCGTTCTCCTAGACGCACAGCAGGACGCGGCTCTGGTCAAGCGGCTCAGTGAAGGCGATCGCGACGCGATGTCCTCGCTCTATGACCGGTATGCGTCCATCCTCTACGCCGTCGCCTTCCGGATCATCGGTGACCGGGAGTCGGCGGAAGACCTTGTCCACGACGTCTTTCTGGAGGCGTGGAAGAAGGCCAGTGAATACGACCCGGCGCGCGCCTCGGTGCGCACCTGGCTCATCCTGCGGGCCCGCAGCCGCGCGCTCGACCGCGTGACGGCCGCCCCGCGCAAGCGCACGGTCTCCATGGAGGATGAGAGCATCCCCGAGCCCGCGGCGCTGATGACTGGCCTGGAGGGCAGCGGCGACGTGGAGCGCCTGCACGAGGCCCTGGCCACCCTCTCCGACGAGCAGCGGCAGGTCCTCGAGCTCACCTTCTTCCGCGGTCTGTCCTCCGGGGACATCGCGAAGGAGGTAGGTATACCCGTAGGGACCGTGAAATCACGACTTCGGGCGGGGCTCTCGGGGCTCCGCGTGGCGCTGGGGCCGAAGGAGCTCGCATGAGTGACCGCTTCGACACAAGAGAGCTCATCTCGGAGCTTTTCGATGATCTGCCGCCCGAAGAGGAGGCCCTGATGATGGACACGTTCGCGCTGGGTGCCGCGCTCTCGCACCCGATGGCGCCCCCCGCGAGGCTCAAGGCCCGGATCCTCCGGTCCATGGAGAAGCCCCGCTACGCCTTCCTGGACCGCGTCGCCTGGCTGCTCGATCTCACGGTGGAGCGGGCGCGCGCCGTCCTGGACAGCCTGGATGACCTGAGCCTCTGGGAGCCCGGGGGCGAGGGCTGCCTGCTGCGCCACCTGGACGCCGGCCCCTCGCTGGCCAACGCGGTGGTGGGCCTGGTCCACGTCAAGGCCGGGATCCGCTTCCCCCGCCACGTCCACGTCGGCGAGGAGACCGTGCTGATCCTGGAGGGCGGCATCGAGGACGACAGCGGCCGTGTGTTCCTGCCGGGAGATCTGGCGCCGATGCCCGCCGGCTCCGAGCACGAGTTCAAGGCCCTGCCCGGCGACGACCTGCTCTACCTGGCGGTGGTGCAGGAGGGCGTGGACTTCTCGCCGGCTGGCGGCAGCCTCATCCTGCCCCGTCGTTAGGCGCCGGCCCAGGCTGGCCGGTCGGCCAGTACTGGCCGGGCGGCCAGGGGGTCACTTTCCGTCTTCTGTGCTTCGAGAGGGATGGATCGCGGCGATAATGGGGCGGACCGGAGCCCCATGTATTTCCGCCGCGTCACCCTCGAAGCCCTGAGCTACGAGCTGCCCGATCTCAGCGTGTGTACCGAGGACATCGAGGCGGCGCTCGCGCCGCTCTACGAGCGCCTCCGCCTCTCCCCCGGCTGGATCGAGGGTCTGACCGGCGTCCGCGAGCGGCGCCTCTGGCCCGCCAACGTCCGCCCCTGGCAGATGGCGGCGCGGGCGGGCGCGCAGGCCCTGGACGTGGCCGGCGTGGCGCGCAGCGAGGTGGACCTCGTCCTGAACACGTCGGTGTGCCGCGACGTGCTGGAGCCGTCGGTGGCCAGCAGCGTGCACGGCGCGCTGGGCCTCCCGGAGAAGGCGCGCAATTTCGACATCGCCAACGCCTGCCTGGGCTTCATGACCGGGCTCGCCACGGCCGGCGCGATGATCGAGAGCGGGCTCATCGAGGTCGCGCTGGTGGTGGCGGGCGAGGGGAGCCGCGAGGTGGTGGAGGCCACGCTGGGTCGGCTCGCCGCGCCCGGGGTGGACGCGCCCACCTTCTCGTCCAACCTCGCCACGCTCACGCTGGGGAGCGCGGCGGTGGCGGCGGTGGTGATGGACAGCCGCCGGGCCCGGAGCGGGCGGCAGCTCCTGGGCGAGGTCTCCCTGGCCGACACGGCCGCGAACGACCTGTGCCGCGGCGACATGGCGGGCATGACCACCGACGGGGGCCGCCTGCTGGAGGCCGGGGTGCGGCTGGGCGGCCGGGCCTGGGCCGCGGCGCAGCGGGCCTTCGGCTGGGAGGGCCCGCTCTCGGCCTACGCCATGCACCAGGTGGGCCGCACCCACTACCGCACCATCCTGGGCACGCTCAACATCCCCGCCGAGCGCGCCCCCGAGATCTACCCGACGCTGGGCAACGTGGGCGCCGCCGGGGTGCCGCTCACGCTCCTGCACGCCGCGCAGAGCGGGCTGCTCCGCGAGGGTGACGCGCTCGCCCTGCTGGGGATAGGGAGCGGGCTCAACTGCGCGATTCAGGGGGTTCGCTGGTGAAGACGCTGCCGCCTCAGCTCCGCGCGCTCTACCCCTGGGAGGGTCGGCTCCTCGAGGTGGACGGCGGGCGCATGCACTACCTGGACGTGGGCCCGGAGCGCGCGCCCGTGCTGCTCTGCCTGCACGGCAACCCGACCTGGTCCTTCTACTGGCGCAACGTGGTCAAACGCTTCTCGGGGAGCTACCGCGTGATCGTGCCGGATCACATCGGCTGCGGGCTCTCCGACAAGCCCCAGGGCTGGCCCTACCGGCTGGAAGGCCACGTCGGCAACGCCCTGCGCCTGGTGGAGCACCTCGATCTGCGGGAGATCACGTTTGTGCTCCACGACTGGGGCGGGGCCATCGGGATGGGGGTCGCCACCCGGGCGCCGGAGCGCGCCGCCCGCTTCGTGGTCACCAACACCGCCGCGTTTCGGTCCCAGGCCATCCCGCTCTCCATCGCCTCCTGCCGCATCCCCGGCTTCGGCGCCCTGGCCGTGCGCGGCCTCAACGGCTTCGCCCGCGTCGCCACCGTCCGCGCCGTGGAGAAGCGCCTGAACCCCGACGTGCGCGACGGGCTGCTCTTCCCCTACGACTCCTGGGAGAGCCGCATCGCCACCCTGCGCTTCGTGGAGGACATCCCGATGGCGCCCTCGCACCCGAGCTACGCCGAGCTCACGCGCATCGAAGACGGCCTGGCCGGGCTCCGCGACCGCCCCATGATCCTGATCTGGGGCGAGCGGGACTTCTGCTTCACCCCGGCCTTCCGCGAGGAGTGGCAGCGGCGCTTCCCCGAGGCGAAGGTCGTGCCCCTGGACGCCGGCCACTACGTGCTGGAGGACGAGCCGGACGCGGTGTTGTCGGCGATGGCCGGCTTCCTGGCGGAGACGGCGGACGGGCGCGCGGTGGCGGGATGAGCCCCGGCGAGCGCAACGTCGCCGCGCTGCTGGACGCGCGCATCCAGGAGCGCCCCTGGCAGCGGGCGCTGGTGGTCCCGGTGCGGCGCGGGGCGGAGATCTCTTACGCGCAGCGCAGCTTCGCCCAGCTGGGGAGCCGAATCGACGCCCTCGCCCACGGGCTCCTGGCGGCCGGGCTGCGCCGGGGCGACCGGGTCAGCGTCTTCGTCAAGCCCGGCCTCGACTTCCCCGCCGTGATCTTCGCCCTCTTCAAGATCGGCTGCCCCCCGGTCTTCATCGACCCCGGCATGGGGCGCGAGGCGGCCCTGTCCTGCCTCGCCCGCATGGCCCCGCGCGGGCTCATCGCCGTGCCCCTGCTGCAGGCGGCCCGCCCGCTCTTCCGCAGCGCCTTCAAGACGGTCGAGATCAGCGTGACGGTGGGCTCCAGCACCGGGTACTGGGGTGGGAAGACACTAGATGAGATAGCTTCCCTGGGCGCGGACCAGGGCCCCTTCGCGCCCGTGGACATGGACCCCGACGAGGAGTGCGCGATCCTCTTCACCTCGGGCAGCACCGGCCCGGCCAAGGGGGCGCGCTACAGCCACCGCATCTACGCCGCCCAGGTCCGCCACATCCAGGAGATGTATGGCATCGCCCCCGGGGAGATCGACCTGCCGGGCCTGGCGGTCTTCGGGCTGTTCTCGCTGGCCATGGGCATGACGGTGGTGTGGCCGGAGATCGATCCGTCCAAGCCCGCCGCGCTGAACCCGGCCCACCTCTGCGAGATCATCGAGGATCTGGGCGTCACCAACGCCTTCGGGGGCATCGCCATCTGGAGGCCGGTTCTGCGGTGGTGCCAGGAGCACGGCCGCCGCCTGCCCTCGCTGCGCCGCCTGCTGAGCGCGGGGACCGCCATCCCGGTCTGGATGCACGAGGGCTTCCGCGAGGTGCTGGCGCCGGGGGTGCAGGTGTTCACCCCCTACGGGGCGACCGAGAGCCTGCCCGTCGCCAGCATCGGCACCGACGCCGTGCTGGGCGAGACCGCCGCCCTGACCCGCCAGGGCCGCGGGACCTGCGTGGGCACCCCCGCCCCGGGCATCACGATCCGCGTCATCCGCACCTCCGACGAGCCCGTGGAGCGCTGGGACGAGAGCCTGTGCGTGCCCACGGGCGAGGTGGGCGAGATCTGCGTGTCGGGGGCGGTGGTCACCCACCTGTACGAGGGTGAGCCCGCGGCCACCCGCGCGGCGAAGATCCTGGACCATCGGTCGGATCCACCCGTGGTCTGGCACCGCATGGGCGACCTGGGCTACCAGGACGCCCAGGGCCGGCTCTGGTTCTGCGGGCGCAAGGCGCACCGGGTGGAGACCGCGGGCGGGCCCATCTACAGCAACCCCACCGAAGAAGTGGCGGTGCTGGAGCCCGGGGTGGCGCGGGCCGCGCTGCTGGGCCTCGGGCCGCGGGGGAGCCAGGAGCCGGTGATCGCGCTCCAGCTCGCCCCGGGGGCGGAGGCGGCGGAGACGGTGGCGCGGGTGCGGCGGGCGCTGGGCGGGCTCGCGCTCCCGACCCCCATCCGGCGCGTGCTGCTGCACCCCAGCTTCCCCGTAGACGTGCGTCACAACGCCAAGATCAACAACGAGGCCCTGGCGTTGTGGGCGGCGGAGCAGGTGGCTCGTCGGCCGGAGCTCGGGCTCGCCGAGGGCGGGTGAGGGCCTTCGGCGGCGCTTCGCTCGAAGGCAGCCAGGGAAGAACATTTCTCGCGCCCGGGGCTCACAATGTCACACTTTCATCATCGATCTGGCGCCCGTCGTAGCGTCGGCTACTCTGCGCCGTTCGACGAAGACGAGGGCCCCCGCCTGCGGGCGGGGACGTGTCGGGGGAGACGATGAGCGCGCTACACACCGCCGCAGCCTGGCGCCCGATCGCGGGGCCTCCAGCGTTCTCGGCGGAGACCCTGGTGGAGGCGGCGGCCGAGCCGCGCCGGCCGGTGGCGGTGGTCCGCGACCTGCGCGGGCGCCTGGGTGTCGGGGTGGACGGGGAGATCGTGGCCGACGGTCCGGGCACCTGGCCGGTGGTGGCGCTGCTGCCGCCGCTCTACCCGGAGTGGCTGGGCGACCGCAGCTTCGGCGAGGCCCACGGCACGCGCTACCCCTACGTGGCGGGCGAGATGGCCAACGGCATCGCCAGCGCGGACATGGTGATCGCGCTGGCGCGGGCGGGGATGCTGGGCTTCTTCGGGGCGGCCGGGCTCTCGCCGCGGCGCGTGGCGACCGAGATCGCTCGCATCGCCGCCGAGGCTCAGGGCGGCCCCTGGGGCGTGAACCTGATCCACTCCCCCGCGGAGCCGGAGACAGAGCAGTCGGTGGCCGATCTGCTCATCCGCTCGGGCGTGCGGCGGGTCTGCGCCTCGGCCTTCCTCGGGCTCACCCGGCCGGTGGTGCGGGTGGCGCTGGCGGGGATCCGGCGAAGCTCGAATGGTTCGATACTTCGGAATATCTCACTCTTCGCGAAGATCTCCCGGCCCGAGCTGGCCGAGCTCTTCCTCTCCCCCGCCCCCCGCGAGCTGGTGGACGCGCTCGTCGCCCGCGGCGAGCTGACGGCGGAGGAGGCGGCCCTGGCCCGGCACATCCCGCTGGCCGAGGACATCACGGTGGAGGCCGATAGCGGCGGGCACACGGACAACCGGCCGCTGCCCGCGCTCTTCCCGGCCATCGCCGGGTTGGCGGCGAAGATCGCGGCGGATCGCGGCTACACGCGGCCGGTGCGCATCGGCGCGGCGGGCGGCCTGGGCACGCCCGACGGGGT
Organism: uncultured Enterobacterales bacterium; assembly: GCA_964615375.1. Lineage (GTDB taxonomy): Bacteria > Myxococcota_A > UBA796 > UBA796 > CAZKWG01 > CAZKWG01. The sequence goes on along the minus strand of CAZTOW010000093.1, from coordinate 7,187 downwards.
GGCCGGGGCGTTCGCGCTGGGCGCGGCCTACGTGCTGACCGGCTCGGTGAACCAGGCGGCGGTGGAGAGCGGGCTCTCCGACGCGGGGCGGCGCATGCTGGCGACGGCGGGAATCGCCGACGTGGCGATGGCGCCCGCGGCCGACATGTTCGAGATGGGCGTGAAGCTGCAGGTGCTCAAGCGCGGCACGCTCTTCCCCCAGCGCGCGCAGCGGCTCTACGATCTCTACGTCGCTTACGACGGGATCGAGGCCCTGCCCGCCGACGAGCGCGCGCGGATCGAGAAGGAGATCTTCCGGGCCTCCCTCGACGAGATCTGGGATCAGACCCGCTCCTTCTTCGCCGAGCGCAACCCCGTCGAGCTCGCGCACGCCGAGCGCGACCCCAAGCGCAAGATGGCGCTCATCTTCCGCTGGTACCTCGGGCTCAGCAGCCGCTGGGCGATTGAGGGGCGGCCGGAGCGCCGCATGGACTACCAGATCTGGTGCGGCCCGGCGATGGGGGCCTTCAACGCCTGGACCCAGGGCAGCTTCCTGGAGGATCCCGCCCAGCGCTCGGTGGTGCAGATCGCCCGCAACCTGCTCGAGGGCGCCTGCGTCGTCACCCGCGCCCAGCAGCTCCGCGCGCTGGGGGTCCCGATGCCCGCCGCCGCGTTTCAGTGGAAGCCCCGGCCCCTCGACTGAGGCGGCCAGCACGTACCGAACGGAGGAGCCATGTCCGCCACCGAGAGCAGGGGGTCCGCGCCCCCGGCCGCACCGCTCGACATCGCCGTCGTCGGCGTCTCCGCGCTGTTCCCCGGGTCTCAGGACACCCGCGGCTTCTGGGAGGACATTCTCACGGGCCGCGACCGGATCACCGAGGTCCCGGCGACCCACTGGCGCAAGGAGGACTACTACTCGGCCGACCCGACCGCCGAGGACAAGACCTGGTGCACGCGCGGGGGCTTCCTGGACCCGGTGGAATTCCCGGCCTTGGAGCTTGGGGTGCCGCCGAACACGGCGCCGGCCACGGACTCGAGCCAGCTCCTGGCCCTGGTCGTGGCGCGCAGCGTGCTGGACGACGCCACCCGCGGGCGCTTCGCCAGCATGGACCGCGAGCGGGTGAGCGTGATCCTGGGCGTGACCGGCGGTCAGGAGCTGATGGGCCACCTGGCGGGCCGCCTGGGTCGGCCGCAGTGGCGCAAGGCGCTGCTGGAGCACGGGCTCCCGGAGAGCGAGGTGGAGGATCTCTGCCAGCGCATCGCCGATGAGTTCGTGCCCTGGCAGGAGGCCAGCTTCCCCGGGCTGCTGGGGAACGTGGTGGCCGGGCGCATCGCCCACCGCCTGGATCTGGGCGGGACCAACTGCGTGGTGGACGCCGCCTGCGCGAGCGCGCTGAGCGCCCTGGCCATGGCGGTGGATGAGCTGCAGCTTGGGCACAGCGATCTGGTGATCACGGGCGGCGTGGACACGATGAACGATCCGTTCATGTTCATGTGCTTCACCCGCACGCCCGCCCTGTCCAAGGCGGGGGACTGTCGGCCCTTCGACGCCGACGGGGACGGCACGCTGCTGGGCGAGGGCGTGGGCATGGTGGCGCTCAAGCGCAGGGCCGACGCCGAGCGCGACGGAGACCGGATCTACGCCGTTATCCGCGGGGTGGGCTCGAGCTCGGACGGGCTGGGGCCGGGCATCTACGCGCCCGTGGCCGAGGGTCAGGCCAGGGCCCTGCGGCGGGCCTACGCGACGGCGGGCTACGGCCCGGAGACGGTGGAGCTGGTCGAGGCCCACGGCACCGGCACCCGGGCGGGGGACGCGGCCGAGAGCCGCGGGCTGCGGATGGTCTTCGAGGAGGCCAGCCCCGGCGCGGAGCCCTGGTGCGCGTTGGGTAGCGTCAAAGCGCAGATCGGCCACACCAAGGCGGCGGCGGGGGCGGCGGGGCTCATCAAGGCCGTGCTCGCCCTGCACCAGAAGGTGCTCCCGCCCGCGATCAAGGTGCGCAAGCCGAACCCGGCGCTGGACGGCGCGCCCTTCAGCCTGCTCTCCCGCGCGCGTCCCTGGATCCGCGGGCCCGAGCACCCGCGCCGGGCCAGCGTGAGCGCGTTCGGCTTCGGCGGCAGCAATTTCCACGTCGCCCTGGAGGAGTACCGCGGGCCGAACGTGGCCGAGCGCCTGGACGGGGGCGGGCCCAGGCTGGTGCTGGTGGGCGGCGCGGATCGCTCGGCCCTGATGGCGGCCATCGACGCGCTGGCCGCGGAGGCGGAGGCGGGGACGCCGCTCGGCGTGCTGGCCCGCCAGAGCCAGGAGCGCTGGTCGGGGGTGCCGGCCTGGCGCCTGGCGGCGGTGGCCAAGACCGGCGCGGAGCTGGCCACGAAGCTGCGTCGGAGCCACGAGGCCCTGGCGACGGAGAACGGGCATGGCCTCAGCCTGCCGCCGGGCGTCTGGTCCGGGCGGGGCGAGCTGTCGGGCAAGGTGGCGCTGCTCTTCCCCGGGCAGGGCAGCCAGGCGGTGGAGATGGGGCGCGAGCTGGCCATCCACTTCCCGGCGGCGCTGGCCGCCTGGGATCGGGCGGACGCGGTCTCGGCGAGCTGGGGGCGCAGGCTCTCGCGCGTGGTCTACCCGCCGCGATCCTTCGACGCGACCGAGTGCCAGCTCCAGGTGGCGCGCCTGACCGACACGCGGCAGGCTCAGCCGGCGCTGGCGGCGGCCTCGCTGGCCGGCGTGTACCTGCTGGAGAAGGTGGGCCTGCATGCCGACCTCTTCCTGGGCCACAGCTTCGGCGAGCTGGTCGCGCTGCACGCGGCGGGGGCCTTTGACGAGGACACGCTGCTGGAGCTGGCGCGGGCGCGGGGCGAGGCCATGGCCGAGGCCGGGCGCGCCTCGGGCGAGGCCGGGACCATGGCGGCGGTGATCGGCGACGCCGGTCGCGTGCTGAGCGCGCTGGCCGAGCTCCAGGAGCAGGGCCACGGCGAGGGCGTGGTGGTGGCCAACCACAACGCCCCCGATCAGGTGGTGCTGGCCGGGCCGGAGGCGGCGCTGGGGCAGATCGGCGAGGGGCTCACGCGCCACGGCCTGCTGGTCCGCCCGCTCCAGGTGGCGGCGGCCTTCCACTCGCCGCTGGTGGCGGGGGCGTCCGAGAGCTTCGCGGTGGCGCTGGCCGGCGCGGAGCTGGGCGCGGCCGAGCGCACTGTGATCGGCAACAGCGACGCCTCGCCCTACCCGGACGATCCCGAGCAGCTCCGCGAGCGCCTGGCTCAGCAGCTCGCGCGGCCGGTGCGCTTCGCCGAGGGCGTGCAGGCGCTCTGGGAGGCGGGCGCGCGGGTCTTCGTGGAGGTCGGGCCGGGGGCGGTGCTCTCCGGGCTGGCCAGCCGCGTGCTGGCCGGTCAGGACGCGCTGATCCTCTCGCTGGACCGCACGGACGCCGGGCTGCAGGCGGCCTGGGAGGCGCTGGGTCGCCTCTGCGCCGCGGGCGTGCCCCTGAACATGGCCGCCCTTCACGAGGGCGCCCGCGCCGAGCTGTGGCCTCCCGCCAAGAAGCGGGGGATGGTCCTCAAGATCTCCGGCACCAACCCCGGTCGTCCCTACCCGCCGCAGGGAGACGCGCCCGCGCCCCGCCCCCGGGTCGCCGCCGCGCCGCCCGCGCCCGCGCCCGCGCCGCCTCCCGTCGAGGTGGCCCCGGCCCCGATCCCCGTTCCCGCCACAGTTCCCGTGATTCAGCCGACGAAGGAGGAGCCCCTCATGTCCGAGAACACCCACCCCGCCGCAGCCCCCCTGGCCTATACGCTCGTGTCCGGCGAGTCCGTGGCCTGGATGTCGGCCTGGCAGGAGATGCAGCGTCAGACCTCGGCCACGCACGTCGCCTTCCAGCAGGCCATGCACGACACGCACATCGCCTACCTGCGGGCGATGGAGACCAGCTTCGCGGGCCTCGCGGCGCTGGCGGGGGTGAGCGTGGCGGCCAGCGCGCCGGTCCAGAGCGCGTTTGCGCCCGCGCTGCCGGCCCCCGCGCCGATGCCGGTGCTGGCGATGCCCGCGCCGGTGATGACGGCGCCCGCGCCGGTGGTGGTGGCGGCTCCTGCTCCCGCGCCGGTGGTGGCGGCTCCTGCTCCCGCGCCGAAGCTCCCCGAGCGCTCGGTGGCGGCCAGCGCGGGCTCGCTCGGCCCGGCTCCGGCCCCGGCGCCCAAGGCGGCTCCGGCTCCCGCGCCCGCGCCCGCCCCGGCTCCCGCGCCCGCGAAGTCCGCCGGCCCGAACCTGGAGGCCCTGCTGATGGAGGTGGTGGCGGACAAGACGGGCTACCCGGCGGAGATGCTGGAGCTCTCCATGGGCCTGGCCTCGGACCTGGGCATCGACTCGATCAAGCGCGTGGAGATCCTGAGCGCGCTGCGGGCGAAGGTGCCCAGCCTGCCCGAGCTGGACATGGCCGGGCTGGCCAGCCTGCGCACGCTGGAGCAGGTGCTGGCCACGCTCCAGGGCGCGACCGGCTCGGCCTCGGCCCCGGCGCCGCAGGCCACTGAGAACCGGAGGTATCTTCTAGGACCTGTCGCTCGTTTCGAGCTCCCGGGTCTGGTGGCGCTGCCGCGGGGGACGCGGCGGATCGGGTTGATCAGCGACGCGGGCGGGGTGGCCGAGGCCCTGGCGGCCCGGCTGCGCGCGCGTGGACTAGATATTTTAGTTTATGCCGCGGGCGAGCCGGAGCCCGAGGTGGACGGCGTGATCGCGCTGGGGCTCGGGCCCTGGTCCGATGATGCTGCACCGCAGCAATTCCTCCGCGCGGCCTTCCGGGCGGCGCGGGCGCTGGCGCGGGGCTGGCGCGCGGGGGCGACGCCGAGCCTCTTCCTGACCGTGCAGGACACGGGCGGGGACTTCGGCGAGCTGAGCTCGGATCGGCGGCAGGCGCTGTCGGGCGGGCTGGCCGGGCTGGCGCGCACGGTGGCCCGCGAGCACCCGGACGCGCGGGTCCACGCGCTGGACGTGGCCTCCGCGGGGCTGAGCGTGGACGAGGTGGCGGCGCGGGTGGAGCGCGAGCTCTTCCTGGCCGGCGCGGAGATCGAGCGCGGGGTGCGGGCCGATGGCGCGCGGATCGCGCTGGAGGACCGCGAGGCGCCGCCGCTGACGCGCGGTCGGCGGCTGCGGTCGGGGGACGTGGTGGTGGTGACGGGCGGGGCGCGCGGGGTGACGGCGACCTGCCTGCTGGCCCTGCTGCGGGTCCTGCCGCTCAAGCTGGTGCTGCTGGGGCGGACACCGCTCGAGGAGGAGCCCGCGGAGACGCGGGGCGTCACGGACGAGGCCGGGCTGCGGCGGGCCCTGCTCGGGCTGGCGAAGGCGCGGGGGGAGGCCCTCTCTCCGGCGGCGCTGGCCGGGCGGGCGAGCGCGATCCGGGCGGCGCGGGAGGCGCAGGGCAACCTGGACGCCATGCGCGCGCTGGGCGCCGAGGTGGAGTACCTGGCGGTGGATGTGCAGGACGGCGCCGCGCTGAGCGCGGGCCTGGACCGCGTGCGTGCGCGCTGGGGGGCCATCGCGGGCGTGGTCCACGGGGCGGGCGTGCTGGCGGACGCGCTGGTGGCGGACAAGGAGGATCGGGCCTGGGACCGCGTGTTCGACACGAAGGTCAAGGGCTTCCTGGGCCTCCTGGAGGCGACGCGGCAGGACCCCCTGCGCCTGGTCGCGGCCTTCAGCTCGGTGGCGGGGCGCTACGGCAACCCGGGCCAGTGCGACTACGCGGCGGCCAACGAGGTGCTCAACCAGCTCTGCCGGGTGGTCGCGCGCCAGCGACCCGAGGCGCGGGTGGTGGCGCTGGGCTGGGGGCCCTGGGACGGGGGCATGGTGACGCCGGAGCTGCGGGCCATGTTCGCCGCGCGCGGCGTGCCGCTGCTGGCCCAGGCCGAGGGCGCCTCCCTCTTCGTGGAGGAGGCCCTGGCCGAGGCCGGCGCGCCCGTGATGATCCTCGGCGGCCGGCTGGTGGGCGAGGCGAAGGCGCCCGCGGACCAACCCTGGGTGGAGGAGGTCCTGGTCTCCCGGGCCACCCACCCCTGGCTGGTGGACCACACCGTGCAGGACGCGCCCGTGCTGCCGGTCGTGCAGGTGGTGGAGATCTTCGCCAGCGCGCTCGGGCGTGGGTGGCCGGGGCTGCGGCTCCGCCGGCTCCAGAAGCTCAGCGTGCTGCGGGGCGTTCCGCTGCCCGAATTCGAGGCGGGCCATCGCTTCCGGGTGGAGTGCTCGCCCCAGGGCGGCGGTCGGGTGGCGCTCGCGCTCTACGACGCCGCGGGCGGGCCGGCGCCGCGCTACCGGGCGGAGGCCGTGCTGGGGGTGGACCTGGAGTCGCCGGAGCCTGGGGCTGAGCCCGAGGGTGCGCTGCGCCCCTGGGAGGGCGACCCCTACGCGCGGGCCCTCTTCCACGGGCCGCTCTTCCAGGGGCTCACCGAGGTGGAGCTGGGCGAGGGCGGGGCGAGAGCCGTGCTCCACCCCCTCCGCGACGCCGCGGGCGGCTCACCCCGCTGGGGCGAGGGGCCCTGGGCCACGGATCCGCTGGCGCTGGACGAGGCGCTGCAGCTCGGGCTGCTGTGGGGCTGGGTGCCCTTTGGCGGGCGCTCCCTGCCCACGGGCGTGGGGGCGTTGGTCTTCGGTCAGCCGGGGGCCTGGTCCGGGCTGCTGCGCGCCAGCCTCACCGTGCTGGGCCACGATGACCGGCATGCGAGCTTCCGGATCGTGGTGCAGGACGGCGCGGGACGGGCGCTGGCGGCGCTGGAGGATGTGGCGTTTCATGCGGTGCCTTCGGGGAGGGGGTGAGGGGCGTCGTGGGACCGAGCGGCAGCAGCTCGACGAGGCGCAGCGGGGGCGGGGCGATGAGCTCTGGCTGTGACGGTCCTGCCCGCGGCGTTCGAGGTTCAGCCGTCAGGCGTTCAGCGACCGGGGGGCCAGGCCCTGGGATCGTGCCCAGGCTTGCAGCGGCAGTCCGCTGGACGCGGCCGCGGCAAGGGCGGAGCGGGCTTCGGCTTCGCTCAGGATCTTCCGGAGGCGAGAATCGGGGTTGGGGGCCCGACAGGGCTGGACGACGGCGCCCCCACGGGTGACATTGCCATGGGTGCCCGCCACGCCCAACTGCGCGGAACGTGCGCGGGGAATGGCCAGGACGCCGGGGTGGGGGTGCGGGGCTACACGCCCCATCGTCAGACCAGGGGCTTGTACCCCGATCGTCGGGGGGGGGGGGGGG
>CAZTOW010000092.1:0-14819 GCA_964615375.1 uncultured Enterobacterales bacterium | reverse complement strand
CTAGTCCTGCTTCAGCCAAACGAGCGCCGCTGGCGCAGGCGACTCGATGAGCTCAGCCGTGAAGCTCCAGAGCTCGAGGCGCGTGCACAGCAGGCGCGTGACGGGCAGGCGCGATTGATGACGCGGGAGTTGGTGGAAGGCGCCATGCACCTCTATGCCGATCCCACCATCAGGCCGATGTTCGAGGCGCTGCGCGTACTGGAGCCTCTCGACGAGGAACAGGTCCTCGGTGTGTTCGGTAGGAGCCCCCGCTTCAACGAAGAGGCTCGCGCGAAGCTGGCGGAACATGTACGAGAGCGCGAGGAACAGCGCACACCCGAGCGGCTCCTCGCCCTGGTTCGCGAGCTCGCAGATGAACCTGACCCGATTCGACGCCCCGGAGCCCTCGTGGGACGGGCGAGGCTGCTGGCACATCTCGCGGAGCGCAGGCGGGCGGACGTGGAGCTGGCTCGAATCGCCGCGGAGGAGGCCGAACCCGAGGTCCGCACCCTCCCGGAAGGGCCCGCACGGCGCACCCTGCTCGCTGAGCTCGCCAAGGTCTGGCAGCCGCGCGATCACGGCGGTCACCCGATGCGAGACTTTCGGCGCTCAGCCGAGATGTTGCGTGAGGTCGTCGAGACCTGTGGCCCCTCGGAGGCCCACCTTCGGCTGGAGGCCATGTCCAACCTCGGGCGCGCGACGCGCTACCGGACGGACGGGGACCGGCGGGCCCTCATCGCCGAGGCCATCACGCTCTATGAAGAGGCCGCGCGCGGCTACGATCGTATCGGTCTCCCTTCCGGCGCTGCCCACGCACGAATGAACGCCTCGGAGGCGCGCACGGCGCTGCTTGCAGGCGGTGAGCAGGAGAGTCTGCAGGCCGCGGTCGCAGCGGCCCGCGCGTACCTGGAGCAGGCCGAGAACGCCACGGAGCGCGCCCACGGCGCAGCCACGCTCGCCATGAATCTCGCCTGCCTTCAGGACAAGGTTGCCTGGAGCGAGAAGGAGGCCCTGCTTCGTGAGGCGGTCTCGCTCTATGACGGCGTAGATTGGGCGCTCATCCCCATCTCAGCGCGCCCGTCCCACGACAATTACCGAACCATCGCCCGCGCTGACCTGGCCTGGGTTCGCGGCGATCCTGCCCAGGCGGTGGCCATCTGGCGGGCACGAATTGAGACCCTGCCCCGTGACAGCCACCCCGTCGAGTGGGGAATCACGGCGCACAACCTCGGTTCGATGCTGACGCAGGCCGCGCCGACGCTGGAGCGCGCCTGGGAGGGTCTCGGCTGGCTCCACCAGGCGCTCCAGGTGCGCACCCTGCCCGACCACGCGCTGCACCGCTGGGAGACCAGCCAGAACATCGGCCGGACCATCGAGACCATCATCCAGAGCTACTCCGAGGACGCACCCTGGGTGCTCCCCATCGACCCGGACGAGCTCTGGCAGCGCGGGCGGTGGGCCTTCGAGCAGGCATTGGAGGCGGCGGCGCGTGCAGGCGGCCCCGAACGCACCGTGATGAGCGCGCAGCACCTGATGGGCTACTCCACGTTCGCGCCCACCTTCTCCGACCTGGAGACCAGCGCCGAGCGCGCCTGGACGGCCATGGATGAGGCCATGCCCTTCCTGTTGAGCGATCCCCAGGCCACCCAGGCCGAGGCGGGGCTCTGCGCCACATTGGCGGGCGCGCTGGCGCTGGCGCTGGCCGAGGACGGTCCCATCGGGCAGGGAGACGGGATCGCGTTCTGCCTCGCCGGGAAGCGGGCACGAAGGGTGCTGGGCTGGGTCGCTCGCGCGGCCGGCGCGGCGCAGCGGCGCATGACAACCCGCCTCGTCCGCCCCGAGGGTGTCCCCGCCGAGCTCTGGATGCGCTGGCGTCGGGCGCTCGCCGAGGATGATCGCGTCGCTTTGGAGCAGGTCGTGCCAGCGCTGCGAGCGCAGGTGCCATGCGGGCTCTCGGGGCAACCCGACTTGACGGCGACGGAGACCTGGATTGAGGCGGCTCCGGGCCGCGCGCTGCTGGCCGTGATCGAGACGACTGTAGGGCTCCTGGCTCTGATCTGGGAACACGGTCGCGGCCCGCGCGTCGCCCTCCTCGCCCTGGAGGAGACCTGCCCTGTAGACCCTGCCGCGATGGAGGAGGCGCTCTCTTCCGACGGTGAGCCCAAGTCCTACGCCAGCTTTCTGGCCTGGACGCAGCGTCAGGTCGTACGCCCGCTTCGTGGCCTGCTCCACGAGACCCCAGACCAGCTGGTGTGGCTGGCGCCGGGTCCGCTGCGCCTCCTCGCGCCCGCGGACCTCTGGCCCGGCGTGGCCGTGAGCTGCTCGACGCGGCTCGACCTGGGGGCGAGGCTCCCGACGCCCCGTCCGCGGCGCGCGCTGATCGCGGTCGCCGATCCGGGCGCGCAGTCCAGCGTTCCGGCCCCGCTCCCCGGCGCGGTTCAAGCAGGCGCGCGGCTGGCGCGCGCGCTGGCCCCCGATCGGGCGTTGCGTGTGCGGCTCGGCAGCGGCGCCGAGACCGGGGCTGCGTGCCGTGCCCCCTGCCCAGGGCTCGTCGAGGGGGCGCCGAGCCCGGTGGCCGTGCTGCGTGAGCTCGCCGACGTCGACGTCGCGGTGTTCCTGTGCCACGGCGAGGTGGACAGCGCTGACGACGCCCGGCTCGTGCTGCTGGGAGACGACGGACGCCCGGCGCCCCTCGAGATCGGCCAGCTGGCGTCGGATCCCCACCGCCTGGCCGGGCTCACCGTGCTCCTCCTGGCCTGCGAGGCCGGTCGGGTTGGCGGCATGACGCACCGTGCGGGCGGTCTCGCGGGCGCGTTCCTGTGCGCGGGCGCTCGCGAGGTGGTGGCGCCGCTGTGGCCCGTGCGCCTGGAGCCGGCGGTGGCGGTGGGAGAGGCCGTCCTGCGCGCGCTCGACGTGGGCCAGGACATCGCGTCCGCCCTCCGTGCGCTGCACGGCGCCGAGGAGCAGGGGCCCACGCTGGGCGAGCGCCGGTCGCGAGCGGAGCGCGCCGCGGAGCGCCGTTGGTCGCTCAGGGCCTTCGTGCGCTGGGTGGGCTGAGGCGCCGGACGTCCACCTTCGCGTCAAGGCCGGCTGCCCCCAAGAGGGCTGCGGACAGCTCACCGGCGACCGGCCGGGCCGACCGGACGACCACTAGAAGCGCCTCGTCCGTCTCGCCACGCAGCCGAAGCCCGTCGAACTGCCAGCGGCCCGGCTCCAGGTGGTAGTCGCGGTCCATGACGAGGCGCTCTCCTTCGGGCGCCTGGTCGGTCACCAGGAACAGGGCGACGTGGTCCCCCTCCTCGACCGGCCCTGTGCAGGTGACGTCCCACGCAGGGCGTTCGCGCCCGCTCAGCGCGACGACCGGCTGGAGCCATACCTGATCGATGAGGGGCGCAAGAACCTCGGCCGTGAGTGCGCCCAGGCGCTCGATCCAGCGCTGAAGTACAAGGGCCTCGGTCCGTACCTCCCCACGCGCCAGCACTGCACGCCACAGCACCCTGGCCTCCACGGGCGCCTGGCGCTCGCGCACCTCCGCAAGCCTCCCCAGGCCACCCAGATCGCTCGGGTACGCGCGGAGGGCCTCGCTCAGGTCGTTCTGCAAGGCCGCGACGGCGCCGCTCGCTCCGAGCTCGCCGAGCACGGCCAGGGTGTCCTCGATCGCCAGCAGCGCGTCCTGGACGAGGTCCAGATCCTCGGCGTGGAGCGCGTCCGCCAGGCGCCGCGTGGCCTTCCACCCCGACAGCGTCTCCACGAGCCGGCTGCGCAGCGCCGGGCTCGCGCCAACTACCTGTCTCTCAAGGGCGCGCACCGGCGCCACGAAGGACGCCTCTGACGCGACCGCCGCCCGCGCGAATGCCATCGCTCGTAGGGCGAAAGCGAGCTGTGCGGGCGTCTCCACCGGGCTGGCCAGCGCAACGCTGATCTCCTCGCGGAGCACGGACTCCCAGGGCGTCATCTCCTGCATGACCACTCCCCGCGCCCAGCGGCGCACCGCCTCACGGCGGTAGTCCTCTCGATCGGGTCGCTCGCTCCACGCGAACGGAACGTCGGGGCGAAAAGCTGTGATGACGCGCCGTGAGCGCCGCCCGACGGCGACCAGCACACCCCCTGGCGTAGCGCAGAGCAGCCGATCGGGGTCGCGGACTTGAACACCCCAACGTGTCTCTTCGCAGGCCAGCTCCGCCAGATAGGCGGGCCCATAGACACGCTCATGGTGGCGTCGGAGCACCGCCGCACAGGCCGGGGAGACAGGACCGAGCTCGGGCCGAGGCGCTCCGCGGACGCTCGGGCCTGGGCGAGCCGGACAGCCGGCCCGAGCGGCCTCCTGCCAGAGCACCTCCAGATCAGCAGGCTCCACCAGCACCATCTCCCAGCGCTCATCGGGGTTGTGCAGGTGCTGCCAGACGTGCGACGCCTGGTGTCGCGACGTGATCGGTGCGATCTCTCCCCAGACCGGGTGATGAACAGGTGAGTGGAACATGGGGCTCCAGCGCAGTCTATCGCCGCCTCGTTGTTAGCGCGACACCCGCGCTCTGCTCGACGCAAGCCCACCCAGTTGCCGATTCAGGCGGATATGTGGACGCCGTGACGCCGACCACGCCGCCAGAGAGTCAGCACCTCGACCGCAAGTCGCTCCGCCTCGTGACCGGCGCCCAGGCCGACTTCCAGGCCCTCGCGCAGGACTGCGTGTGCTTCGCCAACAGCGCGGGCGGCCAGATCCTCATCGGCATCGAGGACGCCGATCTGCGGCCGCCGCCCGACCAGCGCGTCGAGCCTGGCCTGCTCGACCGCATCCGCAAGCGCGTCGGCGAGCTCACGGTGAACGTCCAGATTCATGTCGAGCGGCGCGTAGACGATGGCGGAGGCGAGTACATCGTGGTCCATGTGCCGCGCGCCCTCGGCGTGGCCTCGACCAGCGACGGCCGCTACTTTCTGCGCGTGGGCGACACCTGCCGCCCCGTCGTGGGCGACGACGTGCTGCGACTGGCCAGGGATCGGCCGTCGGTGCCCTGGGAGACCTTGACCAGCCTCGGTGTGTCGCGGAGCGCTGCGGATCCTGACAAAGTTGCCAGGCTCGTCGGGGGGCTGCGCGCCTCGGATCGGGTCAAGGCGTCCGTGAAGGAGAAGTCGCCTGGCGAGTTGCTGGATCACTACGGTCTGTCGCGCGGAGACCTGCTCACGAACCTGGGCGTTCTCCTGGTGGGACACACTGCGGACAGGGCGCGCCTCGGCAGCGCCCCGGTGGTGCAGGCCATCAAGTACGACGAGCGCGGCGTCAAGGTGGACAAGCGCGTCTGGGACGATCACACCCGCTCGCCATCGGAGCTGATCGACGCCATCTGGGAGGAGATCCCCGACTTCCGCGAGCGCTACGAGCTGCCGGAGGGCATGTTCCGCGTCGCCGTGCCGGCCTTCGACGAGATCGTCGTGCGCGAGCTGCTGGTGAACGCCCTGGTCCATCGGCCTTACACGCAGCGCGGCGACATCTTCCTGAACCTGCACCCCGACCGTCTCGAGGTGGTCAACCCGGGGCGTCTGCCGCTGGGTGTCTCGCCCGCCACTATCCTGCACGACAGCGTCCGCCGTAACGATGGACTGGCGCGCGTCTTTCACGATCTCGGGCGCATGGAGCGCGAGGGCAGCGGCTTCGACATGATGTATGAGCGCCTGCTGTCCACGGGACGCGCCGCGCCTGTGGCCGCCGAGCGCACCGATGCGGTCCAGGTCACCGTGCCCCGCCGCGTGCTCCACCCTGGCGTGCTCCAGCTGCTGGGCCGCGTCAACCAGAGCCACGCGCTCACGCAGCGCGAGCGCATCACGCTCGGCCTGCTCGCGGCGACCGAGGGCCTGTCCGCGACCGAGCTGGCAGGCAGGCTCGGCCTGTCGGAGACGGGTGAGCTTCGGCACTGGCTCGGTGAGCTGGTCACCCTGGGCCTGGTGTCACAGTCGGGCCGCACCCGCGGGACCCGCTACCACGTGCCGCCCGAGCTCCTGCGGGCCGCGGGGCTGGACCTGCGAACGACGCTCTCGCGGGTCGAGCCACACCGCCTCCGCGCGCTCATCCTGGAGGATCTCGGGCGATACCCCGACTCATCGAGCGGCCAGGTTCACGCGCGCGTGGGGCCGGAGATCCCGGAGCGCAGCTTCCGCCGAGCGCTGGAGGAGCTGGTGGAGCAGGGCCAGGTGAGCATCCGCGGGGAGCGGCGCTGGCGGCGGTACTCTCTGGTAACGCCTGTCGGCCAGGAGAGGCCCCGTGGCCGATAGGCGATCCTTGTGTACCGAAGAATAGCGGCAGTCAAGGCGGACTCCTATCAGACGGAATGCGCAAGTGACGGCTCCAACTGGCCGATAGAAGGGCATGCAGGGACGCCTCACGGACTGGCGTCGGGGCTGGGGCGCCGACGGCGCGGATGCTCCTCTGTCCAAGGCGCGTTCATCGCCAGCCACACCGCGCCCTCCACCTACAGCATGAGCCCGAAGCCCGGCGCCCTCCTCACTCCTCCGTCTTGACCTCCTCGTCGAAGTCCCGCGTGACCAGCGCCTGGCCATCGGCCCCGAGCCCTACGAAGCGACCTCGGACATGGAGATGGACCGGGCCGGGCTGAAGGGTCGACAGGGGCACGAAGACCTTGCCACCCCAGTCGGCGAGGGGCGTGAACCGGGGCGAGCCGGTGTCGATGGCGGCGCCGTCCGCGCCCGTCACGACCAGCGACTCGAGCCGCACATCCGCGTAGACCCCATAGCTCCAGTCGCCCTCCGGCGCCCAGGTGCCGATGACCAGCCCCCGGTCGGAGGCGTCGGTGTCGATGCGCACGTAGGTGTCTGCGACTGAAGGCTCCTCTGATAACGGACGAAACGGGTAGTTGCAGGCTGATAGACACAGCAAGAAGAGCAGAGATGTCTCGGCGACTTTCATGGCGACCTCAGTATAGCGGGCGAGGCATGCGTTCGCCGTATGTGGGCGCGGTCTGACCGGGCGCGAGTTGGTCATTTCTCAACACGCCGTCCAGCACGCCGTCGAGCAGCCCCTCCAAGGTGGTCACATCGGCGCGTTGGAGCACCGCGTCGGTCTCCGGGTCAAGCTCGGCCATCTTGCCGAGGGCGCGCACGTCGTAGGGGGGGCCCTCGTCCTGGCCTGGCAGCGGGGCGTTCGGGTCGCGAACGAGATCACTGCCGAAGGCCGCGCCCTCGGCGTTCATCAGGATGTCCTTCATGCCCGCGTTGCCGTGCTCCTCACGGAAGCTGCCGGGCTTGAGCTCATACTGAGCGCCCGCGACCGCGGACAGGGCCTCGGCCTCCTCTGCGCTCAGGCCGTGCTCGGACTGGAGGTTCGCGCTCACCCAGGCGTGGGTCCAAAAGTGGAAGTTGTTGTCGGCGGTAAACGGCGCGCCGTCGGAGACGCCGCCGGCAGGGACGCCGTGGCTCATGACGGCGGCGTCCGCAGAAGGGGAGTTCCTCACGTGCTCGCTCGCCGCGCTGAGCGTCGCCCAGAGCTCCGGGGAGATGCCCTCGGGCATGGTGGCAGGCAGACCCGTCTCGGGGTTGATGGGGAATTTGTCCGGCTTGTTGAGCTTCTGCGCGTTCATGAAGGTCGCCATGGCCTGCAGCGCCATGAGCGACGCCTGACCGGACTGCTCCGGCCCCGCCGCCGCCGCGGCACTGGTCCGCGTGCCCTCCCACAATGCCTCGATGTCGACCTGATCGGCGGGCATGGCCAGCGCCCGCTGGGACAGATCCATCACAAGTTGCTGCATCGCCAGGTCGTGGCCCATGCGCTCGAAGAGGGGGTAGTGCGTGCCCTCACGGCCGGACTCCAGGGACAGCGGCATGTCGCCCACGCCCGTGGTCACGGCGGCAAGCGCGCTCCAGTCGCACAACGCCAGCTTCTGATTGCGGTAGTTCAACATCCACTCGGCGCGGGAGGCTGGCGCGACGCTCGGATCGTTCAGGTTCTCGTAGAAGGGAAGCAGCGTCGGGTCCTGCGCCCACTGTTCGCCGGATCGTCCAGGTGTGCCGACGGTCTGAGCGGCCATGAACGCGTTGCCGTAGAGCGCCGCCTGCTGAGCGGCGGGGTCGGCGGGCACGGCGCAGACCCGGCTGTAGGGCTGGACGGGGAGCGACTGCTGGGACGGGTTGGGGACGGAGTAGGACGGCATGAGCGACCTCGCGGGGATGCGAGCGTCCATTGCAAAAATCGTGCTGCAATGATTTCAACGACTTAGCAATTGGGGGTGACGAATCATCTCGATATGAAGACAGCGCCGAGACGGGGAGGATCACAGCCTTTCCTGGGCATTTTTTCGTTGACGAAGGGTGTCCGTCACCCCTGTCAGGTGTTCGACGGGCGCATCAACCTTCGACCCGCCGATACCGCTGCACCGGCGAGCGCGGGTTCGGGTCGGTGGGCGCCAGCCAGCCCTCTGCGATGAGCGCCTTGAGCGCGGGGGACAGGGTGTCGCGGTGAACGCCGAACATCTCGGCCAGCTCGCGGGCGGCGATCGGGCGTTCGGACTGGAGGAAGACCTCTCGGAGCTGGGCCTTGCGCTCGTCGAGGGTGAGCGGGCCGGTGGAGGGACTGGGCGGAGGAGGTGCGGGTGGTGGCGGGATGACGGCGGCGACTGTGGGCGGCGCGGCGGGCTCGAAGGGCGGCGCGATCGGCGGCGCAGGCGTAGTGGGAGGCGCGACCGGGACGGGCGGGGGAGCCGACCGAGGGTGGAAGATCGGCGGCTCGCGTCGCGGCGCGGGGCGAGACGCCCGGACTGGGCGTGGTGCAGATGGGGCAGCGACGGGAACGAGGGGCGCCGGGACCGCGGGTTGTGCAGGCGCCACGGACGCGATGGGCACGACAGGCACCTCCGACGCCGGGACGGCCAGCGCAGACGCCGCCGGAGCAGGGGCAGCCGCGAGCGCGTCTGGGGCCGAGATTGGCTGCGACGGCGGCAGAATCGCTGTGCCGGTCCCCCGCACGACCGGCGCACCCGGCCGCAGCGGCACCTCGATCCAGGTCACGTCGTCCTCGTACCGGTTGCGCAACCCGGGCCACCGCCCGTCGAACTGCGCCAGGATCTCGTCGTTGTCCGGGATGTCCACGCCCGGCACTGCCGGCAGCAGCCCAACGCGCACGAGCAGGCTCCGCAGCCGTGGGTTGCCCGGCGCGCGGTCCTCCTGCTCGCGTCGGTTCGCGGCCCGAGTCGGGATCGCCAGGCGCAGGTGGTCGCGCTCGGCCGAGAGCGTGATCGGCGTGAGCGCGTCCGGCCCGGCCCAGGCGCGCTCGGCGAGGGCTAGGACGAGCACCACGCGGACCACCTCATCCAGCACTGGACCCCACAGGCTTCGCTCCTCGCCGATGCTCCGGGCCACCCACGGCACCGAGCCCTGGTGGATCTGCTCGTGCCCGCCCGGTCTACGGACGGCGATCGCGCAGCCGGGCAGGAAGCGGTCGGTGGCCTCGCCGAAGGCCACGAGACCGGCGATGGTCGGGACCAGGCGCCCGCGAAACCAGCGCCGCGCGCCGATCTCGATCAGCGTGCGGGCCTCGTGATCGGCCTCCGACCGGTTCGCGGGCCGCGCGAAGGGGAGCGCGCGCATGAAGGTCTGGACGCGCCGCGCGTCCAAGGGGGAGGTTTCGGCCGCCGGGACGGGCCAGGCGTCGGGCTCCCAGTCCTCCCAGGTGGAGGGAGGCTCGGTCGGGATGACCCCGACGAGCAGCCCCGCCTCGTCGCCCACTCGGACCGGCCAGGGCGCCGACAGGCCCTTCGGCCCATGCTCCTGACGGACCTCATCGAGCCAGCCGCGAACGTCGTCGCCTCGGGCGGGCAGCACGAGCACCGCGCCGCCGTGTGGGGTGTCTGCGACGAGAGCGAAGGTGGCGCTGAGGTCGCCGACGTGACTGGGGGACACGACGCGGAGCGCCTGGGGCCTGCGATCCAGCGCGCGCACCCAGGCCGCGAGGTGCTCGCGCGAGCGGAAGATGCGCACCTCGCCGTCCTGGTCGGGGTCCGGTGGCGTGGAGGGGGCGGGCGGTGATGGGCGCTTGTGGATGAACATGGGATCAGGAGGTCAGTAATCGCGGCCAGCGCGCTGACCAGCCCGTCCCGGACGACCCGACCAGAAGCTGTCCGCAAGCTGCTTCCGGGCGACATCCGTGCGGCTGACGAGGCGCTTCGGATCCGAGCCCTCCAGGGCGACATCCGAGCGCGATTCGCGGCGTTCTAACCACTTCGGATCCCGGCTCGGAAGTGGGCCGTATGGGGTCGTCAGTAGATCACATGGCGCTCGGATGTGGCTCGGATGCCACCCCGGAGGACCGCTACGGCGGCGCGCTCCCACGTCCAGCAGCCTGGGCGAGCTCCTGGACGCGCGTGGCGACCGGGACGAGTTCCCGAGGCACCACGCCGGCGCTCACCAGCGCGCTCACCTCCAGCCACCCCCTGGCCATGCCCCGCTTGAGCGAGAGTTCCTCGCCGCGGCCCACGGCGCTCACCTGAATCCTGTCCGCGTAGCGCGCCAGCGGTCCGGGGCAGACAGAGGCCCAGCCCATCTGCGGGTGCCAGAGCAACGCCCCTGGCGGCGGACACGCTCGAAGACCGTCGCCCACTGGCTGCTCACCCAGCCAGCACGCCAGCGCGGTGGCGGCGGACTCCAACTCGCCTGGCGCCGGCAACGTGGGGTCGTCGCTCAGGATCGCGCGCCACGCCGCAGCGCCGGGCAGGTCCGGCCACTCCTCGACCTCGCCAGTGACGTCACGGAGCGATCCGACGCGCGCCCGCAGGACTGCAATTGGAAGCACAGTGGCTTCCTGCGGCGCCGCGTCCAGCACCTGCACCAGCGCGGTCAAGGCACGATGCACGAGGCCCGCAGAGAGCACCTCCGCCACATCATCCGAGAATCGGCCCGACGAGATCGCCCCGAGCACATGCTCAAGTCGCCCGGGGCCGCTGAAGATCCGCCCAGTGACCCGCACACAGAGCCGGGCCGCTGGCTGCGCCTCCACCCAGCCGCGCCGTAATCCGAGCAGAGACGCGAGCAGGGGCAGGCATCCCACCTCGTCCACGACCCGAACGGTGGCGGGGCTCGAAGGGTCCAGGTCGCGGGCGACGGCCTCCAGCGCCTCCTTCCAGCGACCCTCCACGAAGGCTTCGAGCCTCGCCAGGTCGAGCAGGTTGGCGCGCCCAGTGGAGCTCAGTGGTGTGGCGGCGGAGCTGGGTCGCCGTGCCGCTGCCCCAGGCGCAGCACGGACCTGCGCTGGCGTGCGCGGCGGTCGGCTCGACGGCTCGGCCCGCTCCAGGCGGTCCAGCACGCGCTCCAACGTCGCGATCACGCCCCCCATGGCCGGGTTGGCCTCGGGGCCAGGAGGCGCACGCTCCGCTTCAGCGAAGGTCGCCGCGAGGAGCGCGAGGCGGTCGGCCGCCGCCGAGGGAACCGGCCCAGCCTCCGAGCGACGGGTGGTGCGGTGGCGGATCATCGGTCCGATGCGCCCGCGACCATCACCCGGCAGGCCCCGTTGCGCGGGGGCCGCGCTCAGGCCGGCGTGGGAGAGGGTCCACACCGATCGTCCTGACTCGAGACTCGGCAGGAGCAGGCCCCGCTCGACCAGCGCGTTGCGCCCCCAGCGGGCGTGGTTGCGCCAGCGCGCCTCGCCTGTGGAGCGCACCGGCTCTCGGTCGTAGTCGGTGAGGTACGGGGCCATCACCTGCGCCACGCCGTCCAGGACCGTCCGGCTGTCGGCTGACCCGCCACGCTGGGCGAGGAGGTACAGGATCACGTCCATGTAGTCCTCGCGCGCGATGTGGCGATGGGAGATCGATGGGGTAGCCATGGGCCCTCGCATGCCCGGCTATCTCCGCCTGAGCGCAGGCGCGACGCGCGCGGGGAAGAGCGCACCTCCTTCGCGGCCTGACCGGGTCACCACGGGCCCTCACGGTCCGATCTGGGGCTTCAGCTCGCGCATGGCGTGGGGGCGCTCGTGGATGGTCGTGTTCCAGCCCACGAGCTGGCCCCGCGAGGTGATTACCATCGCGTCGCCGTCACGCTCAGGCGGCGGGAACGAGGGCGCTGGTGGCGTGGGCGAGGTGTGGCGTGATTTGAACATGCGGTCAGGAAGTCTGTCATCGCCAGCACGGCGCCGTCCAGCGGTGGCGGAGGGGCTGAACCAGAGTCTGTCCGGCACCTGAGCGGCACCGCTGGCGACGTACCGCCGATGAACCGTCGGTAAGCTGGCGATCAGTTCAGGATCGGCAGCAGCCCGGATCGGCAGCTCCGCTGTAACATGGCGTTACAGCTACTTCAGATCTGGGATCGGCAGTAGCTCGGATGGGATCGCCAGCCAGGCGCCAGCAGCTCGGCAGGTGCTCAGCAGTGGCCTTGATGCGCGCTCCGAGCGTCGGCGTGCTGGGCTGCCTCGCCGCCGTGGACTACGCGTACCCGCTGATCGAGGGAGCCCATGTCCAGCGCCGCGCCCATCTCGCGCCCCTTCGACGCCGGCCACGCCGAGGTCTACGGCCGCCAGTTCGAGCGCATCCGCGCCGCCAAGGACGCCCTGCACCTGCTCCTCGCGGTGCGGCTCCGCCGGCTCCCGGATCACGCCTGCGTCCTCATCGCCGGGGCAGGCAAGGGCGCCGAGGCGCGGCATCTCGCGGCCCTCCACCCGGGCTGGCGCTTCACCCTGGCCGACCCCTCCGAGGCGATGCGCGCCGTCGCGCGCCGCCACGCCGAGGCCGAGGGCATCGCCGATCGCTGCACGTTCCACGTGGGCACCGTGTCGTCGTCGCCCCACGACGCGCACGACGCCGCGACCAGCCTGCTGGTGTCGCAGTTCCTGACGGACGCGACCGCGAGGGGTCTTCTTTGAGGACATCGCGGCGCGGCTGCGGCCGGGCGCGGTCCTGCTCAGCGCGGATCTCGCCGCCGACCGCCAGGATCCGGGTTTCGAAGCTGCCATGGACCTGTGGCTGGATCTGCTCGACTACGCGCGCGGCTCGACGCCCGAGAGCAACGTCAACTACCGCGCCGCCATCGGCCGCGACTTCGCCGCGCATAGCCCGTCCGAAGTAGAGGCGATCTTCGCCAGCGCTGGGTTCGAGGCTCCCGTCGCCTGCTATCAGGCGGGGCTGATCCGCGGCTGGGTGACGCGGCGGCGCTGAGGTAGTTGCTCTCCCGCGGGGGCGCTCCAACTACCCTGGAGCCTGACTCCACCGCGCCGACAGCGCACCCAGCCCGACGACAAGCTCCCGTACCTCCTCGGACGAGCCCCCATGGCGCTGGATGAAGGCCCTGTCCTCGTCACTCAGCGTGCTCTCCCCTCGCGTGCCCGACGCGAGCAGCGACCAGGCGCACAGCCATCGACGCGCCGTCCGCGACTCCGGTGGCACCTCCGACCCCAACCAGGGGTGGAAGGATCGGTCGCCCCGTCGAAGCGTGGCGATGGCCTCCCCAAGCGACCGCATCGGGTCAGCCTCACCGATCGGCCAGCGACGGCACAGCTCGACCAGGATCGCGGGCGCATCGGGGATCTCCCGACAGGGCAGCGCCCCCACGGCGGGGACCGCCTGCACGAGCTCAGCCATGCCCTCTGGAGGGACGATCAGGATTAACCCGTCGCCGGATCCCTGGTGTATCTCATCGAGTAACGTCGTGATACGCGAGATCGGAACCCACGAGAGCTCCTCGCGCAGGCGCCGCGCGGGGTCCCGCGCCAGCACATGCACCATCGCGTCGGGCCCGAGCGACAGGATGGCGCTCTCATCGACGCAGCGGTCGCGCAGCCAGAGCCGCTCTCCACCGTCGAAGCGCTGATCCAGGGGGTCGAGCGCCAGCGCGTGCGTCACGACGTCCGCCAGCGCCCTCGCCGAGCGCTGACCGAGCAGAACCGCGGCGCCGGACTCGCGGATGGACGACGCGAGCCAGGCGCTGTCCGCGGCGCGCACGAGCTGGATCGGGGGGATGGGAGGCAGGCTCCAGGCTGTACGCTCGGCCAACGGACGCCCGAGCGCCTCGCTCACGAAGTCCCAGCCGCCCCGCGGCGACAGCAGCCTCGCGAGCCCCTCCAGCGCTGGATCGGCCGACTTCAGCAGCTCTGCCGCCCCGATCGGCGGCGCCCCCAAGGCGAGCGCGAGCGCCCAGCTCCACCCCCAGGCGCGCGCGAGCTCCTGGAGCCCGGGAGGGTCATCGGGTCGGGCCGAACACCGCGTCTCCACCGCGACCTGGGCGGCGCGGGCCTCTTCCACCGTCGGCAGCCCCTCCCAGGCCGGGGCCTCGGCGACGAGCGCCTCCACCACCGAAGCGTGCCGCACGACGATCGCGCGCAGCAGGTCGGTCGGGCTGATCCCAACAGGCGTCGACGGGGGCGGCTGCTCCAACGTGGTGCTCGGAGGGCCGTGGACCTCCACCCAGATCGCACGCAGCCGAGCCTCGTCTTGTAGGCGCCGTGCCGCCAGTCTCCCCGCCAGCGTCCAGGTCTCGGTCACCTCGGGCGAGCTGACCGCCATCAACGTGCCGAGGTCGGGGGCCGCGAGGTGGACCAGGGGGTGGGTCGGGATCCAGGACATCCAGGGATGTCTATCGTGGGAGCGAGAGATCAGACGAACTTGGAGGAGCAGAGCGCGCCCGGAGCGTTTTGGCCCCGGGCGCGCTATTCTGGTCGGGTCCTGTCGGGTCTGCGTCCTACTTCAAACCCTCGGGACCGGCGGCCGGCGCGTCAGCGTCGGTCGCTGCTTTCACCGTGCCCAGCCGGGCGCGCAGGTGGGCCATCGCCGTCGCCTCCAGCGCTGGATCGGCGTCCGGGTGCTCGGCCAGGACCACGCGCAGCTCGGCGAAGGCGTCGCCCTCGCCGGTGTGCTCGT
>CAZTOW010000091.1:9078-14867 GCA_964615375.1 uncultured Enterobacterales bacterium | reverse complement strand
GCTGTCAGACTCTTTCATTCTTTCCTCTCCGCCGGTTTGACCGGCGCACGGAGCCTCCATGAAGATCGCCCGCTTCGTCGCCCTCGCGCTGCTCACCCTCGCCCCGCCCGCCTGGGCGAAGAAGAAGACGTCCAAGGAGCCCGCGCCCACGACGCAGCAGGCCCCCGCGGAGAGCGCCCCCGCGGAGGGCAGCCCCGTGACGGGCGGCCTCACCAGCATGAGCTTCGGCCTCGAGATGCTCGACCGGGGGGCCGAGCCGCGCCAGGAGCTGCGCCTGCACCCGCCCCTGGGCAGCACGCACGGCGTGGAGATGGTCCTGGACATGCGGCTGGACATGAACGTCGGCGGCATGGGCAACGCCGTGGACACGCCGCCCGTCGCCTTCGGCATGCGCAGCACCGTGGACGAGCTGCTGACCGACGGCAGCTTCCGCACCACCACCGCCTGGCTGGGGGCGCGGACGCTGGAGGGCGGCGACGCCCCGCCGGAGGTGACGGCGGCGATGATGCAGTCGTTCACGATGCTGGAGGGGCTCACCCTGACGCAGGTGATGGACCCCACGGGCCACACGCGGGACTTCGCCATCGTCGGCAGCCCCGCCCCGGAGGTCGCCACCGCGCTCAGCGGGGTGCAGCAGAACATGCAGCAGTCCCAGGTGCTGCTGCCCGCCGAGGCGGTGGGCGTGGGCGCGCGCTGGAAGATGACGATCAGCATGGTCTCCAGCGGGATCCCCATCGTCGCCACCAGCGTCTACACGCTGCAGGGCTTCGATGGGGAGGCCGTGTTGCTGCACAGCGACATCACCATGTCGGTGGACACGAAGTCCATGATGGCCAACCTGCCTCCGGGCGCGCAGGTCTCGATGGATCGCTTCGAGGCCACCGGCGGCGGGGACATGCGCTGGGATCTGCGCGAGCTCTTCCCCACGGGAGACCTGCTGTACACCATGAACATGCTGATGAGCGCCGTGGGCGACGCGGGCGCGATGAAGGTGGGCATGAACATGGACTACGGCATGAAGATGCGTCGGCTGGAATAAGGCGCGAGCGGACGAGCGGGCCGATGAGACCGCCGTCGGACAGGCGATGGCCCCCCGCCAGAGGGTGAGTTATCTTGTATTGACGCCGCTCGCTTGCGGCGCGCCAGCTCATGGCAGCTCACCCAACACATCCAAGGAAAGAGAGGCCCCGATGAACCTCCGTGCGCTCACCCCCGCCGCCGTCCAGTCCCGCAGCAGCGACGCCAACCTCGGCGTCCGCGCCCAGGGCATGACCGTCAAGTCCGGCCTGCGCGCCGGCGGCGTCAACTACGACGTCAGCGGCTGGGGCAGCTACAAGGGTGTGTACCTCGGCGTGAAGTACTGATCCTCCGGCTGTCGCGGGAGCGCCGATGATCCGGGTCTGTCGCGCCAGCCGCTCGCTCCTCCGGTCCTGCCCCGAGCTCGCCCCGGGGCCGGATCGGGTGTTCGTCTCTGCGCCGGATCAGCCGCTCCCCTGGGGAGCTCTCCGCGTCCTCCTGGGCGCCTTGGAAGCTCGCGTCGGCGTGGAGCGCGTGCTGGCGCTCGCCGATCCGGGCCCGCTCTCCCTGTGCCTGAGCGGCCTGGAGCCGGGGCTCGACGCCGAGGGTCGGGCGCGCCGGGAGCGCGCGGCGGCGGCGCTCGACGGGTTCATGACCCACAACCCGATGGTCTTCGGGGACCTGCAGAACGCCTGGCATGCGTTGCTCGTCCCGCTGCTCCGCGAGGCTGGGCTCGCGGTGGTCGTCCCCGACGCGCTCTGGCTCTCGACGATGGAGCTGGAGGTGCTGGTCGGGGCCGCGCGCGCGAGCGGGACGCCGCTCTGGCTGGGCGACCCGGAGGACACGGAGCGCCTGGAGCCGCTGTGGCAGCGCAGCGTCGACGACACCATCCTGAGCCTGCTGCTGCTGCAGGCCAACCCCGACGTGTCGCTGGTGACGGTGGGCGATAGCTCCGACGCGCTCCCGACCCAACCCGCGGCGCTGAGCCAACTGGATCCGGCGCCCGAGCTCCGCGCCTGGGCGCTCCTGGACGCGCCGGCGGACGCCCCACAGGACCTCGAGGGCGCGCGCGTCGTGTTGGAGGCGGTGCGCGGCTGCTTCCGTTGCTTCGGGTTCACGGTCGCGCTGCGCCTGGCCCTGGCGCTCCTGGAGCGCGAGCCTCCCCTCCCCTCCGAGGAGCTCGGCGAGCTGCACGCGCTCGCGGCCCTGTCCGCCTACAACCGTCAGGTCCGCGGAGAGGGCAACCTGGAGCTGGCCGCCCTGCTGGAGCGCCACCTCCTCGCCGCCCGCGCGCTGCTCCCCTCCCCCGCCTGGCAGAGCCACCTGCTCTACCGTCTCGTCATCAACACGGGGCGTCGAAAGGGCGCGCTGGGCGACGCGGACACCTTCGCCGAGGAGAGCCTGGCCGCCGCCGCGGACCCCACCCTGCCCCCCGGGCAGGCCGGGTGGCTGCGGGCCTGGGCCCTGAACGGTCGGGCCTATCTGCACATCCGCCGCCGCGCCCTGGACGCCGCCATCAACGACGAGCTGGACGCGCTGGCCCTGCTGGACCAGGCGCAGGGCCCGGGCGTGCCGGCCAACGAGGTGGAGCCCACCCGCGCCGTGCTCTACGACAACCTCACGCGCATGACCCTGGAGGGCGGCCGGCTCGACGAGGCGCGGCGTTGGCACGCCCTCCTGGAGGAGGCCGACCGGCGCGTGCTGGGCGAGGTGGGGCCCGTCCCCCGCATGAAGGCCATCGCCATCGCCCGGCGGGAGCGGCGGCTTCGGGAGGCGCTGGACCAGGCGCGGGCCGGGCTGGCGGCGGCGACGGCGCGCCTCTCTGCGCTGTACGCGGATCTGTTCGCCATGGAGGTCGGCGACCTGTGCTACAGGCTCGGGGACGCGGCAGGCGCGCGCGAGGCCTTCGGGCAGGCGCTCCGGCTCCGCGAGCGGGTGGCGGACGACCCGGACGTCTTCCAGGCGCGGCTGGGCCTCGCGCTCTCGGCCTGGCGGGCCGGGGACCGGGGCGCGGCGGAGGAGCAGCTCCTCGGGCTCCTGCAACACCCCGCGGCCGAGCGCGAGACCGTCCGGGCGCGGCTGCTGGCCTGGCTCGGGGTGCTGGCGGCGGAGCTGGGGGACGGATCGACCGCGGACGCGAGGATCAACGCCGGGATTGAGCTCGCGGTCAGCACGGGGGACGGTGACACCCTGCTGGAGATGGCCCTGCTCGCCGGGCGCGCCTGCCTCGCGCTGGAGCGTCAGGAGGAGGCGGCCGAGGCCTACGCCCAGGCGCTGGCCCTCCTGGAGACCGGGGACGGCCTGCTGGCCCCCGCCCCGCTGCGCCTCCGAGCCTGGCTGGGGATCGCCCGCACCCGCGCGGACGCGCTCGCGCTGGCCGAGGCGCTGCGGATCCTGCCGGAGGCCCTGGAGGACGCCGAGATCTGGTGGGCGCTCCCCCTGTTGAAGAGCATGCTGGACCTGCTGCAGCCCACGCTGCCGCCGGAGGACGAGGCGCTGCGCGCGGGCCTGAGCGCGCTGACGGCGGGGCTGCTCAGCGCGGGCTGAGGCGCTGGTGGGTCACGCCCCAGCTCTCGCCGCCCTCCCAGGCGAAGAGCTCGGCGCAGGCCAGGAAGAAGATGCGCCAGCGGTGGAAGGCCCGCCGCGCCTCGGCGGCCCCGAGATCCCGGGCGAAGAGCGCGATCACCTTCCGCTCCTGGGTGTCCAGGCGCTGGAGCCAGGCCTCGCTGGTGCGCGCGTAGTGCGTGCCGGGCACCCACCAGCGCTCGGCGACCGCGAACGGGATCGGGAGCTGGTCCAGCAGCGTGTGGCTGGGCATCATCCCGCCAGAGAAGAAGTGGCGCGCCATCCAGTCGTCGTCGCCCGCATCCTCGTAAGGGTAGGTGTAACGTCGATGTACAAATACGTGCATGAACATGCATCCATCATCGTGCAGCCAGCCCCGGACCCGGCGGAGCAGCTCTAC
Source organism: uncultured Enterobacterales bacterium (assembly GCA_964615375.1). Classification (GTDB taxonomy): domain Bacteria; phylum Myxococcota_A; class UBA796; order UBA796; family CAZKWG01; genus CAZKWG01. Next base: position 10,885 of record CAZTOW010000091.1, on the reverse strand, counting down.
CCAGTTGCGCATGTGCTCGAACATCTCCACCGAGACCACACGGTCGAAGCGGTCTCCAGGCTGGAACTCGTTCATGTCCGCCGTGCGCACCTCGAGGTTCCTCAGGCCCAGGCGCTCGGCGCGCGCCTGGATGAAGGCCCGCTGGGGCCCTGAGTTGGAGACCGCCAGGATCCGGCTCTTCGGGAGCCGCTCAGCCATGTACAGGCTCAGGCTCCCCCAGCCGCAGCCCAGCTCCAGGACGCGGTGCCCGTCCTCCAGCCCGGCGCGCTCCACCGTGCGCGCGAGCATGGCCTCCTCCGCCGCGTCCAGGTCCGTGACCCCCTCCTCCCACAGCGCGCAGGAGTACTTAAGGCGGCGGCCCAGCACGCGCTCGAAGAAGGCCGGGGGGACCTCGTAATGCTGGCGGTTGGCCTCCTGCGGGACCAGCGCCACCGGGCCGCTGCCCAGCGCGTCGAGCCAGCGCGCCTGGTCCTCGGGCGAGCGCGCGGCCTGCTCGGCGAGGCGGGCGCGCAGGATCTGGCGGACGCCCAGGCGGATCAGCGGGGTGGGGACGAGGCCGCGCTCGGCGAGCGAGATGGAGAGGGACATGCCCGCAGATAGCCCGGTCGGAGCCGCGAGCCCAGGGGCTCAGGGTGTGGGGAGCACCTGCACCTCGATACCCTCCAGCTCCAGGTAGGCGTAGGCCCCGCTCGGCGCCGCGTAGCGGGCCTCTCCGGCCGTCGCCAGCCGGTAGGGCCCCTGCTGAGCGTAGTCTCGCAGCGGCGTGGACCAGCGCTGGCGATCGAAGCCCTGCCCGTCGGCGGACAGGGAGGGGCGGTCGTCCGACCAGAAGTCCACCAGCGCGCCTGCCTCGTCCACCACCAGAGTCGCGCGGACGGTGTGATCCCCGTTCGTGAAGGTGGCCTCCGCCGAGCGCGCGTCCACGCTCCGCCACTGGATGCCCGGCTCCAGCAGGCGGGCGGGGGCGAGGATGGCCATGTCGTTGAGCAGCGTGACCGTCTCCGCGCCCGTCATCACTGGGCCCCGCTGCTCTACCATCGTGAACATCGAGAGCAGACGGACGCGCATGCTGGCGCCCGTGTCGTCATAGACGTGCAGCACGTCCACCGGCAGCCCGCCCCGCGTCGCCTCCATCCAGAAGCTGCGCCGGGGCGGGTCGTAGGTGTTGTGCTGCTCTGCCGTGAAGGACATCCAGGGCGCCTCCGCCGCGCCGCGGATCCGGCCGCGCATGCGGGCTCGGAAGGCCGAGACCTGGGGCGTGCCCACCACCCCCGCGTAGCGCAGGTAGCGCGCGATCGGCTCGGGCAGCGGAGCCAGATCCGCCTCGGTGATGGTCGCCCCGGCCTGGGCGTGAGCGCGCGCCGCCTCGCTCAGCCCCTGGTACTCCGCGCGCAGGCCGAAGGGCCCCCAGGCGAAGGCGGCGTAGATCGCCGTGGCGAGCAGGATCAGGTTCGGGATCGTCCCGAAGCGCGCGTCCTTCCAGGAGGAGAGGATGGCGACCTGGGAGGCGAGGACGGCGAGGCCGCCCAGGATCCAGAAGGTCTGGGGGGCCCACAGCAGGGAGGCCGCGGCGGCGAGGAGGAGCAGCGCCGCCGCGAGCCAGAGCGCGCCCATCGGGCGAGAGATGGGGATCGTGAGCTGTGGGAGCTCAGCCAGACCGAAGGCCTTGGCGAAGCCCAGGAGGTGGATGAGGCCGTGCGCGATGAGCACGACCGTGAAGGCCGCTCGCATGATTCCCCCCGTTTGAGGCGGGGAGTCTAACCGTTTTCAGACGAGGCCGCCAGACTGGCGCGCGACCCGGAGGCCG
>CAZTOW010000091.1:0-8978 GCA_964615375.1 uncultured Enterobacterales bacterium | reverse complement strand
GCGCGCGGAGCGCGACCCGGAGGCCGGACCGCGAAGCGGTCCGAACGCCGGAGGGTAGGAAATACAGGCCGGGGCGGCAAGAGTCGAACTCGCAACCCCCGGATCCGAAGTCCGGTGCTCTATCCAGTTGAGCTACGCCCCGAGCTACATGCCTATAGCACAGTCTACCAGAGAACGCACGTCAACCTGAAGATCCGAACCATCTGGGCAGTAGATATGAGAGCGGCGCTACCACCAAGGGATTGCCTAATTGATCAGGTCCAGCTATAGGTCAATTCTTAAGAAGGGATTCCGAATGTCCGGCAAGCCTGTTGAGTGGAGTGCAGAGAAGCTCACCTGGGTGGCACGGGTGATCCAGAATTCGGGTGTGGTCATGTCTCCCCCTCCATGGCTACCCGAACAGCCTCTGTTCCACGAGCCTTGGGCCTCAGCACTGGGACATGCCTGCTTCACGCTTCCTCATGAGCCGCGCTCAATGGCCATAGCCCCGCGCGCGCGACGCGTCGCGGTCGGCTCGAAAGACGGGAGCCTGCTGGTGGTATCGAGAGACGACAGGGGAATGTGGACACCCCTCAGAGGTGTCGACCGAGTATGGGAGGATGGGCCGAATATCGAGGAGCGATCAGCGATTCGAGCGCTGGCATGGCTGGACGAGAACACGCTCGTGGTTGGCGCAGGTGCTCGCGAGTGGCTGATCCTCTACCTTTGCGAAGACGGGGTGACGGGGATCGACTCCGTACCTTGCGAAGGACTGCCAGAAGCGACCCCTCATGCTCTCCTGCGCTTCGAGGGAGCAGCCCGGCTCACACCTCCCGGGCATTGGAGAGTTGAGGTGGACGTCCCGACCCCGCTGGCCCTTGGCTGGACACGAGGAGGCCCTGTTCACGTGCTGGAGCGTCTGGGAGCTCAGTTTCGCGCCAGAACGATGAACCCCTGCGAGCTGCTCAAGGACTGGACCCAGGAGCCTATCGTAAGCGCGACCGGGAGTCGCCAACACCTCTGGGTGCTTGGAGGAGATGGTACTCTGAATGCGTATAGACCTGGCCTACTGAATGCTGCCGCGGAGAGATATCGACTCGCTCCACCCATGGAGGGTGAGCGCTTCCGCGCACTCTCATCCTGCCGCGTCGGACTCGCGGTGCTTACTCCCTCTCATGCTGCCTTTCTGCCTTACGCCCTTGCCCAGGCGTGGGAGCCCGGACATCAAACCCCGTCCATCACACTGCAGGATGTAGACAAGGACAACCTCACCGACGAAGGGCCCAATCTATTCCCAAAGTGGACGGAAGCACATTCAGGAGTGACCTGCTCTGTCTCCTGGCCGCTCTTGAGCCTGGGCGCAGAGAGACTTCAGAGTGGTCATCGCTCAGACGCTCCCGCTGGCTTCATGGAGAGCGATGGCAACCGTCCGCTGGTACACGTTGTAGTCGGCCGCAGAGACCAGAATGGGCTACTCGCCCGCTCCTGGCGCCTGGATAGATCTGCCGACAAGACACACCCGTGGAAGCTGGAGCGGGTCGCCCGAACAATCCAACTACAAGGGAGGCGTCCAGTAGGGAACATCCTGCATGTGCGGTTTGCGTCATCGGGCCCAGATGGCCCCTCCTGGCTGGTCGTCGCGAGTCGGGAGGGTCAGCTCATTCTCTCCTCTCTTACACCAGTCAAGATGCTCCACGCGGCGCTAGTCGAAGAGCTAGAGCGCCAGCGCAAGACCAGCACGAGCGGTAATGCCGATCTGAAAGCGGAGCAGCGAACCCCGCTTGCCCTCATCGAGCTGAAGCAGCTAATAGACCAACATCTACCCCTTGACGCGTGCGCACCAAGCGAAGTGGGGCACGATCCAACGGATGCCCGTGAGGAGTGGGAGAGTCGCATCAATCAGCTCGACCACCATCTCGCCAGCGTTGCAGATACAGACCTCCGCTACCTCTCCGCGCGATGCGCACGGCGGCTGCGTGATTCCCTGAGCGTCAACGCGGATATGCCCGAGGTTCCTCAACGATCCAGGGCGCTCGTTCAACGCTACCGAGATGTCGTGCTTTGCCTCATGCGACGGGCACACGCCTCAACCTCGATGCATCCAAGTACGCTGGCGCGCGCCGCGGTTGGCGACATTCAAGAAGTGATCTCCACTCCCCCGGGCCTCATGGTAGTCGCACAGTCGAGTCTGAACCTTTTCGAGGAATTCCTTCGCAAGTGGTTCATCAAAGGCAAGGTGCAAGATATCCGGCCACTGGGGCTACGAGGATTAATCAGAAAGAGTGCGAACTGCAAGGTACGATTGGATCAACTAGCCTTTGAGACGCGACTCCTGGGGGAGCGGGTAGACCACACCTGGACTGGGCATCCAGCAACAAACGACACTGGAACTACGCGGTCACTGGTTAGGGTCAGAGACATCTGCATTCAGGCCTGCAACGATGGAGCGCTTCGAGCATGGCGAACTGGATCTGACCGCGCGCTGCTGTGGGCAAAGGCGATGCATCCCTCGCACGAAAGCCCACTTGAGTTTGAGCAGGAGAGTGTGCGTCTTCACCACGCCGCCGACTTCACCAGACGCTATCACCATGGTCCCTATGCCAGGGCGCTCTGTGCGCTCCCCATCGAGTCGGACACCGTAGACACCCAGACATCAAAATTCGCCGAGTTCATCGTCATTGTGTCCTTCAAGGGCTGGCGTGAGCACAACGTCGATCTTGCAGGCACGCCGGACCGTGCAGTTGAGGCTCACGGTCCTTGTCTTCTGCTGATTCGCGCCTGTGCAGCCCTGGAGGTAGGCCCAGATGACCTCAGGGATACAATCTACGTCAAACAGATCCTGGTCGATCGGCCCAATACGGAGATCTACGCCCTCGCCACGGACTCGGAGAGGCTTCGCCCAGGAGACACTCTGCGCCTGCTGGCTGGCATGGGAGGCGGGTCGGACGAGCGGCTGATCGAGTATTTTACTGTTACTCTTGAAGGCGATGACGGTGGGATGAAGCTGAGAGTGAGGCACCCGAGCCCGGCCACCCACACCCCGAAGGGCGGTGAGTTGACATCGACGCAAAGCGGCACCGAGAAGACCGCGCCACGGGCTCGCTCCCTTCATGGCCCAGCCTACAACCCGTGCTCTTCTCTATGCTACGCTCCCCGTTCACAGACCAACTGGACGAGCGACCTGCTCTTCAGCGGCCTCCACGATGGGGGGCTGCGAGTGTGGACACTCACACCCGGTGTGCGGGGGGCCGAGAGTGTCTCCGACCTGAGCCCCAGTCTTCTCCTCGCGCACCGAGGTGCGGTTTGGCGTGTCAGCTTCCTACCCGAGGCCGGTGAGGCACATCGGGGACTGCTAGCGGTCGGCACGGCCGAGGGAGAGTTGGCCGTACATCGGCTGCAGATGACGATGGATACTGATGGGACCATGTCCCTAAGTAGCACCTACCTTATCTCGACCACGCTGGGGGATGCGATCACCGCCCTACTCTGGTTCGAGATGACTCCGCCCCCCGAGAAGTCTGCAGCGGCCTTCACGGCAGGGGGCGCGGTGAAGCATCTCCTGGCGCTGACGCAGAGCGGCTACGCCTCCATCTATGATGTGGATCTGGTGACCCCGCTGGTGGCGCCAAGCGCCCAGAGAGAGAGAGGAGCGTACCGCCCTCGGCGCTTCCCTGGGGCGCGAGTAGATCGCTTCCGGCTTCCGGTAGCCGCCCGGGCAGCCGTCCTGGGGGACGTCGATCCCGAAGACAAACACGACTCGTTGCAGGGCCTCCGGTCCCTATTGCGTTTCGTGGTCGGTGACAGCGTCGGAGGACTCCATAGCTTCGATCTGGTGATGCCCCTGGGCAGCGCACAGCGCTGGTCGTATGTCGAGCGAATGCGCCCCAACTACGGGCAGCCCGACACGAAGTCTGCGCAACACAACTCAGTCTCACCATCACTCTCCGCTTGTGTCGGCGAGGCTCTCTATATCCGAAGAGCATGGCTTCGCCTCATCCCACTTCGCGAACCTCATATGCTACAATTTGCGCTTTGGCACGAGCTGAAAGATGCGGGACAGAAGCTCGCCAGTGAGCTCAACCAGGCCTTGGAGAGGAGCCCCATGCACCCGCCACAGGACCTGGGGACCCACTTCGCTACCTATCGCCAGGTTCTGGAAGCAAGGGTCAACGAGCTCTTCTCTCGTCGCCCCCTGGATCACCGCCCCGCCAAGTACGCATGGGAGGCCTGTGCGGGTACGGCCCGCAGGGTGCTGGAGCGAGTCTTCCGCGCCGAGCTGAGCTCTATCTGGCGCGCAGACTTGATCCGCGAGGCTGGTGAGCTCACATTGTTTGCCCAGGACCTCTCGCTGCGATGGCTGGACCAGGGTGTCGCCCTCCGAGGCAGGGTGCTGATGCATACCTTCAAGCATGTCTTTGACTGGCCGGATCTGCTGCTGCTGTGTTGGTGGCCCGGCAGAGGCCAGTCTGGACGGCCACGAAAGAGCGCCCCTGAGGGAGAGAAGCTTTTGCCCGAGACTCTGCGTCAGTACCGTCATGATCTCGTAGATGTGATCATTCGGCCGAGACTCTATTATTCGGATGCGCTGGTCGTATTGGAGACGCTGGAGACCTTGAATCGTGCGCTGTGGTTGGCCGTCGCCTTCCGCTACACGACGCGAGAGGGTCAACTGCTCGGAGGCGAGATCCGATTCGAGTCCCGTCTACCTGGAGGCGACGATGACGCGAGCATGGAAGCGCTGACGGCTCTTGTTGCGGACATCGGACGCATCCGGCGCGCCGATCTGGACCTCGGCGCGCCGCTCTCTCTCGCGTTCGCGCGGTACTTTGCGCTGACGCTGGCGCTCTTCCCCGATCGGCCACTCATCTGCGCGAAGATCATCAGTGAAGCCAGCTTGCTCGAGGCACCCTCAGACCTCTGCTCTTCAATCGAGCTCTGGCTCGAGCAGGTGATTCGACAACTCGTGCCGATGATCCTCAGTCTTAAGGCCGGATCTGCAGAGTGCGAGAATGCCCAGAGCAGTCTCAAGCAGATCAGAGCAGCAAAGAGGGCCTTCAGCTGTTACAGTAGACTTGGACGGCGCGCAGGCGGTGCCCCTCCAGATGTCTCCCGAAACGGTCCTGGCGTCGCCACCTGGTCTGCCGTCGAGAGCCGCGCAGACGAGTTCACTTCCGAATTCAAGTCTCACTTCCGAGGCAAGAAGGCGCCCCCAAGTGATCAAGAACGCTCCTTTCGGTATGAGCTTGCGGTTGTCCTGGAGGCAATCCGGCTCTTGGACCCGCTTCACCATGTTGAGGGAAGCCCACAGGAGCTCATAGGTCCCAGACACAGTTGGTGGTATCTGAGCCAGAACGCAGCGAGTGCTCCGCGGCCCCGGCATTTCCGTCACAGCCAGGCCTGGCTCGCGCGTCTACACGAGCTGCGCGAGACGATCCGCGGTCTTGTGCGTGCCCCTCGCTCACGTGTGCCGGTGGACCCAGAGGGCGCGCGAGGGGCAGTGCGGACCCTGACGGACGATCTCAACAAAGCAGCACAGCTATGCAAGGAGCAGATCGAGGTCCTGTATGACTCTACCCAGGCAGATCTGTTTCAGCCCGAGCGGGGACTGTTCATTCGACTTCTCGACAGCTGGCTTCAGCAGATCCGTACGAGAAGCGCCGATGCCGACGAACTTCTTCAGCTCCTTGGGTCTTACAACCGCCATGCCTTTCGCCGGGGTACCGATGAGCTCATGAACGTTGTCATCGAGCTCATCGCACAGGAGTCGCCCACGTGGCGAGCAGCCGACACACGTGGGGAGAGCGCATCCTCCATCACACCTGAGCCTCGTCGACTCTTGCGCGAGCTGGAGGCTCGGGCGACACGCCTCATGGAGAGTAGCCACCTCGCGAACGTATTGATGGCCGTCGCCCTCCGCGAACGTTTCGGGTTGCGGTCGTCACATGAGGACTCTGAGGAGCGCGTAAGTATCAATGCGCTCATCACCCTTGCCGGCCAGATTGGGGGAGCACATGGCCTGAGTCTGGCGATGCAAGGGGATGCTCCTGATGAGGGGTACCTGTCGGGCACGCTGACCATCTGGGAGGCCTTGCTCGGAGAGCTGATCCAGAACATCGACAGTTACGCTTGCCAGCCTTCGTGTCGTGAGTTGCACATGAAGTGCGAGGACGGAGGCGTGCTGATCTGGGGACCGCGTCCCTTCTCAGAGACACTGAAGGCCCCACAGCCGTCAGATGGGGACAAGCTCCGCACTATCGCCAGAAGTGCGCTCTCGCCAAGAGTGCGGCTGGCAGAAGATCGGTCAGGTGCGAGCGGAATGGGGCTTCCCATGGTGGCCGGAATTTGCGACCTGCTCGGGCTGAAGGCCAGCGTCGACCTGGTAGACTCCCGAGGACAACCTTCAGATCTGGCTCCACACAATGACCTCGGAACATTACTCTTTGCCGTCCGCATTGAGAGAAAGGAACAGGTGAAGGGACGATGAGCCCTGCGCTGACAGACACTGCTAATGACGCGCGTCAGACGATCCAGCTGAGGACGGCCGAGATCGTCCATCAGTTTCGCAAGATTGGATTGCTGATCGATGACCAGTCTGACGCTGGGGACAGGCTCGCGCGCGAGCTCTATGGCTCGGAGCGTCTGCCCCGTTGGTGGCTACATCTAAGGGACGCAGAAGATGCCTGCGAAGCCCTGATGATCCGTGACATGCTTCTTCGACGAGCGCACGATGAGGGCGGACCCGATCCGCTTCCTGATGGGACAGTCCTTGTCGTAGACCGCTATCTTCCTGCACAAGCAGGCCTCCGCCCCATACCACTCGATGCACCTCTCCTAGTCACAGGAGGTGAGCGCAATCTTCAACAACTCCACAAGATTCTATGCGGCTTGAACGCGGGGCCCGCTGACAGTCGAGTTCACACTCTCTTCGTCACCAGTTATCCCTATGCTTCTTCCACAGCCACTCCTGAGGGGCGCTCCCCGGATTGCACGCAACTCCCCTGGCGCCGACGTACCTCCAATGCCTTTCAAGAGTTGAGGAGCCGTCTCTCCCCAGCGCTGCTACGGTATGGCCCCCTTAAGACAGTCCCAGCCCCTTCAGGAGATTCAAATGGGAGAGTGGAGCTTCTCGGATCACTAGCAGAGGCATTGGCACAGCGGACCGGTAAACAGCTCTCGGATCCACCCGAGGTGGTCCTCATCACCGGCGGGGGAAGTAACTTGAGCCAGGGGAGCTACGGACCCGGACTACCACCAATCTGGTGGCTGGTTGAGGAGGCGTGCCGCCTCGCGGCCGGCGAGGCTCCCCGCGAGGCTCCACGCAAGGTGGAGCCGCCCCATCCAAGCCACAACCGCGGTGGCGTGTTGGACAGTTTCGAGGAGTTCCGGCGCGCGATGGCACGAGACAGCTCTGAGCTCCCTGGCTACCGCTTGAAGATGGAGTCTTTCTTTCTCCCAAGTCAGCCGAGAATCGAGTGGGAGAGGCTCCAGACGGTTCTACGGCGATTCGATCACGGATTCCCATATCAGACCTGGCTCGCTGCGCGCCTACCCTGGTCCTGCTGGATCTGCGCGAACCAGGACCGCGCTGTGGAGCGTGCCGCGAACGCGCTGGTCGATGCCCAGGATAGACATGCAGTTGACGTGACTCGCTGGAATCCAGCACGGAGCGCTAGAAACCTTACGCGCCACTGGGCGTTTGGCCCCGAGGGAGGGGCAGACCTTGACCGAAGCCGTCTGTTTCGGCCCTGTGGAACGCTAGCCGACCCGCGAACCGGCGCGAATGACCTTGAGAGCCCCAGGGAGAAGGTGGCCCGTGACATCCGGCACATCGCCGAGGTCATTGGAGATCTCCCCGGAGATCCACTCTGGCTCGTAGTCGTCGGGAGCAGGCTCGATGACTTCCCCCTTCAGGACCTTGTCGAGAAACTCCTCAAGGACCGACGCCACGGCATCATACCCATCTGGATTGATCCTTTCGCATCCTGGCACCTGGACCCCCAACAGCTCAGCAGCACATCGCGAGTCTGGCTGGACCTGCTCATGTCAGCGCATCATTCAAGTGGAGGGCTCGCTGGCGACCCCTGGGGCAACACCTTTCGGCTCCTCACGAAGATCTTTGCAGATCCATCAAATCTGGCTGTACGGCTGAATCTGCCTGAGATCTACGACAGCCTGCCAATCGCGGCAGATACCGAAGCAACACTATCGGCGCTAAGGAGGCGTTACGGTAGGCCCGATCAGCTCTCGCAGCTCCATCGCCTCCTGCATCGCGTGGAACGCCTCGCGCCCGAGGCGCGCGCTCAGATACAAAGGCTTTCGCTGTCGTTACCCGCCCCGTCAGTGCCCTTGAACTTAAAAGGGGGCGCCTTGGAGACCTCCGCACTGGACTTCTTTTTTGATCTGACCATCGAATTCGAGGACAGGCTCAAGGAGCTGACCAGCCACAGGTGAAGCCCGCCCCGCGCTACACTCCTCCCCGCCATGCCCCCGCTCCCCCGCTCCGTCGCCGCCCTGGCCCTCGTCGCCTTCGCCCTCTCCCTGGGCCTGGGCCTCCTCGCCCTCGGCGGCGTGCCGCACGTCCCCGATGAGGTGGCCTACACCATCCAGGCCCGGATCTTCGCCGAGGGTCACCGCGTCGCCCCGCTGGACGAGCCGGCCGGGCTCCTGCGCTACAGCTTCCTGATGACGGAGCCGGGACTGGCGGCGGCCTTCCCGCCGGGCTGGCCGCTGTTGCTGGCGCCCTTCGAGGCGCTCTCGCTGGGCGCCCTCCTGAACCCGATGCTGGCCGCGCTGGCGGTGGTGCTGGGCTGGGAGGTGGCCCGACGCCTCACCGAAGACGACCGCGCGGCGCTCTTCGCGGCCTGCGTCCTCGCGCTCTCGCCGGGTCTGCTGATCCTGGCCGCCAGCCGCATGGCCCACACGGGGGCGCTGGTGGCGACGCTGTGGATCTTCCATTCCATGAGTCCACCGCATTGCTCGGACAATTTCTGTCCGACATG
>CAZTOW010000090.1:0-14876 GCA_964615375.1 uncultured Enterobacterales bacterium | reverse complement strand
AGAGTGGCGCACTTCTGGTCAGCAGAAGTGGTATCCTTCTGGGCAGCGATGGAGCAGAGCTCGTTGAGGTAGGTGCCAGTCGTTCGGCCGCTCATCTCTGATGACTCCGGCTGCTGGCCTAACATCGAGGCAGTGCTCTCGGGCTCCACAGCGAGAGCAAGCAGGGCGCCCGCCGCTGCGACCACCCCCACGTCAAGGTCCAACTGCTCTCGAAGCCGACGTCGTCCGGGCACTCCAGCAGGTCCAGGCGGGGCTCGATCGGGCGTACGACGCAACAGCATCAGGCCAGGCGGGAGTTGGAGGAGGGCATGATGCGAGGGAAAATCGGTGAGCCAGTCTGGAGGGGGGAGCGACAACGGCGAAGTGATGGCCCAGACGCGTGGCTGCCAAGGCAGATCTGGTTCAGATTACATTCTACTTAGACGATATTGTTTAATAGCCACTAGATACCGCATGCCAGCCTGCTCATCTGTTCAAAGGTGAAGTGGGGAACCACATTTCTGCGTGCGCGATTGAATAGACTCATCGGGCTATGCGTCCAAGAGGCGTCCCTTAACGGAGGCCAACCATGATTCATCGCGAGACACACCGCCACACCTTCCTTCTTGCGTCCACCATTGTTCTGATCGGAGCGGGGTGCAGGACTTGCGAGTTCCCCAAGGGCTTCGAGTGTCCGGACGGATCGTCCCCGGTCGCCGAATGCGCGGCGGAGCACCAGACCGAGACGGAGATCGAGGCGTCGCAGACGGAAGGCTACGGGATCTTCAACTACCAGGACGACGTTGATGGAACGTACTACTGCGTTGTCGACGATCCTGACCTCTACAACTGCTCGTACGCGCTCGGGGACGGCTACACCCAGTCCGTCCACTCCACGAACGACGAGGACGGCTATGAAATCATCGGCTTCAACGTCGATCGAGGCTGTGTGTCCGAGCTCGCTACCGTCGAGGTCGTCTCAGACTCGGAGGGCACTGAGGAGTTCGAGTGGGTAGCAACAGTGCCCGAAGATGGATCCTGGACTATAGGCCTCGACATCTACTTCTCAGGCGTCTCCATCCCTGATGGGCTTAGCGAGGATACGGATGGATACAAGCCGTTGACGGTGGCCGTGCACTGCGGAACTGATGACAAGGAGGTTTGGACGTGGGATCCGCAGATGGACACGCTCTATACCCCCGAGGTGCACGAGGAAGTCGAGTGCTCGCTCGAGGAGGGTGATCAGGTCTACGTGTACGTGTCCCACGTGCTCTTCGACCCTGTGGAGATTACCGACGGATCGGTGTCGATGAACCTCAATCCTTGAACGACCTGCTGCGCAACGAGCGTGGCGTACCCAGGGGCCTGAGTGGGAGGCCGCGACGGTAGCGGAGCGGCCTGCCCAACTACTACACATGGGCTATCTCGGGCGTGCCGCAGTGCTCCTCAATACGATCCCGCTGCTGGACATCGGCAGCATGGTCGTGTTTGACCGAGCAGGACTGGATGGCTGCTGGGCGACCTCTTCGTCCAGGGCGAACGGACAAGGTTCCACTTCCCCGTCGCCACGATCATCGTGCTGTCCATCGTGCTCTCCGTGGTCCTGAACCTGATCCTCCGGGCCCGGAGCAGCTGACGCGCCGCTGAACATGGCGAGGTGGACCGCGTGCTCAGCCGCTCACCGCCTCGGCAAGGTGCGGATGCTCCTCCAGCATCCCCGCCATCCGCGCATCCACCTCCGCCCACGTCTCCACCTCGGCCTCCGCGGGCACCGCCACCCGCCCCAACACCGCCGCCACCACCCTCGGATCCCCCGCCTCCGCCGCCTCCCGCACCAGCGCCGCCTCCCGCGCCCGACGGTCCTGCACCGCTGGCGCTGCGAGCTCGCGCCGCAGGCCGGCGTCGAGCGGCGCCATGCGCCCAGGCGAGGCGAGCAGTGCGAGGGTGCGGGCGCGCGCGTCCATGGGGGCGCGGTAGCGGCAGGGCGTGGGGTCGTCGAGCCGGGGGCGGCGCTCGGGCCACGAGAGCCCTCCATCGATTACGATGGGTCCATGCCCCTCTACGCCGACGTCCCGGCCCTCTGCGAGGACGGGAAGCCCATGGCCTGGCAGCAGCTCGCGGAGGCGGATCGCCTGGCCGCCCTCCGCGACGTCGCTCCGCTCCGCGTGCCCAACGGCACCTCGGGCGCTGCCCCCTCGGGACCGACTACGCGGGTCGAGGCCGCGTGCGCGCCCGACCTCGACGGCGACGGACGCCCCGACCGGCTGCTCCGCTTCTCGGGCCACGAAGTCGACGAGCCGCCCGGACTGGCGTACGCGGCGCGCCTGGCCTCGGGCGCCCTCGTTCTGCTCGTGGCCTGGGAGCAGTACGAAGGGGATCGCCGGCCTCACCTGACGAGCTGGGCCCGCGGGCCCGAGGGTGCGGCCTTGCGCTTCGTGAGCCTGGACGCCGCCATGAACGACGGGCCGGACCACCGGGAGCATCCGATCTACTTCGACGCGACCCACCTCGTCGTGGACGCCAAGGCGGGCGCTCGTCGCGTGCTCGAGCAGCGGACCGAGACGGGCACGGGCACGGACGCCGACTACCAGCGGTGGCGCGAGGCCCGGCTGGGCAAGGAGCTCTGACGGACCGACACGGTGCGGCCGGCTGGTCAGCGCTCCTCATCCACCCCGTTCGCCACCTGGCCCTCGTGCACCCGCCCACATCCCGTACACCGAATCGGCCACCCATACCCGAACTTCACCGCCATCTTCTCGAACAGAGGTATCAGCTCCACGGCTGGCTCCTCCAGCAGGATCCGGTGGATCTCCTCGGTGAGCTCCTGGTCGCTCATTCCGCGAACCCGGTCCTTCCGCCCTTCGACCTCCGCCCGGTCGATGATGACCCCGAGCAGCGCCACCCGCTGCTTCCAGAGCGCCGCCACGGCCTTGTGATCGCCCGCCGCGCGCGCCGTCCCAAGGTCCGCCTGCATCGCCTCCAGCGCCGCCTCGTAGAACGCCACCGGGTCCTGGGCTGCGACGCGCCCCGCGGGCTCCGACGCCCTCGGCGCCGGCTCCGCGGTCTGCGGCACCCAGCCCCGGGGGGGGCGCTGAGCCGACGCCGAAGAGGAGCGCCAGGCGGGCATCCAGGGTCCGTGGTGCCGCAGAGGGCAGGGCAGGGGACTCGGACGGGTCGGCGGACGGCATCGGGCACCTCGCGCGCACACGAGATCCTAACCCGACGACGTCGCGATCCCCCCCTTGGCAGGGAATTTTCGTGTGAAACGCGACAACACGACCTCCCCTCCCCCGGGGTGGGGGGTACACGGTGGCCGGTGGTGGCAAGAGACACGCCCACGCTTGCGAGCAGGACCTCCATCCCAGGGGCGTCCAGCACTCCCGCGGCTTCTACCACATTAGGCGGGGGCGGATCGACCCGCCCCCAATACCATAGCACGCACAAAGGCCACGGGCGCGAGCCATGCCCAGCTGCGCGGTGCGTGTGCTCAGATTGGCAGGGATGCTGGGGCTGGTGTGCGGTCCTACAGTCGAGCTGGTCTGGGTAGGGCTCGGGATGGGGGACCTTATACTGGGAAGTGTAGCGGTCTCTCTGGGATGGCAAGCCTCGGACCGCCTTTCCTACGCCGACAGTATTTGCTCGCTCACCTCATTGGCCAGCGTCGTCCCCGGTCGTGCAGTGCGTTCCTGATCCATCCCTTGACGGCATCTGCCTTCGAGCTATGGACGATAGATTGTGGAGGACATCTATCCGTGCGACGACTCGCTGAATTCATCCGAGCATTGGTAGCCTTTACGATTCTCTCTGCACTGGTTGTAGCGTTCTGCTTATTCAGCTCACTTGCCGTGGTGGGAAATGGCCTTCTCGTTCTTTCTATTCCATTTTATTCCCTTGACATAGACTGGCCACCAGAGTCGATGCCGTTGATCCTGTGGCTACTTGTTGCGCTCGGAGGGGCAATTGCATTGGTCAGGGTTGAAGGGTTGCGCGAAGGGGCGAAGATGTTGATCACTCTAGATGCAATCGCCAGGAGCTCTGATCCTACAGTTACTCCCAAAGACGGTGCCACACCCCCTTCCTGGAAGGCTACTGGCGCCCTGGTCCTTGGCTGCTACTCGGTCGCGGTGCTCGCCTCAGCCCCTCTCTCGCTTCAACACAATGCACTTGCAACCGTGACGTACCTCGACGAAGACAACACACGGCCCTACGTCGGCAACGAGGCTGACCTGTATATCGATCGGGACTTTCGGCAAGTCTGGGCAACGCCGTCGTCTTGGGATGGCCGTTGGTTAGGTTACACTGAGAGCTGGAACGTGATGTTTAACGGCGCCTATTGTCTGAGTCCAGAGGACAGGCCCCTTCCTGAGCCGGTGAGCGCACTTCATGTCGGAAAGCTGCTACATGTCCGAAGCCCAAAGCCCAGTCTCTTTGTGGGCTCCCAGGTGGCACTGACGTGTTCTAAACGGCTCATGGGAAAGCTCTACGCTCCCAATCTAGTCTGGACCTGTGAGTGGTGGTGCGATCGGGTGGAGTAGGGCGCAGTCAGTGGAATCGACTCGAACCCACAATTCGCCCGCCCAGGGCGCCTGGCGATGTGCTGCGCACCAGCCACTTCGTGGTGGTCGCGAACATCTCTCTCGCCTCGTTCCCCGAGTGACTCTCACCCCTCCGCCACCACCGCCTCCACCGTCGCCTTCAGCTTCGCCAGCGCCGCCATCTGCTCCTCGAGGTCCCCGAGCAGCGCCTTCGCCTTCTCGCGGTCCAGCGCCGCCATGTCCCCCGACCCCGCCAGCGCCACCGCCTTCTTGAGCTGCGTGAGCCCCTTCGCCAGCGCGGGGTGCGGCTTCCGACCCGGCTTGCTCTCGGGCGCCACTTCGGGCCGCCGCGCTACCAGCTCAGCCTCCAGGGCGCGCTTGCTCAGCCCCCGCTCGACAGCCTCGCGCGCCAGGCGCTCCTTCTCGTCGGGGTCCTTCACGCTGAGCAGCAGCCGGTGGTGGGACAGCGGCAGCGCGCTGGCCACGTCCGCGGGCAGGAGGCGGAGCTGCTCGACCACCGCGCAGGCGTGCCACAAGAAGCTGTAGGAGACCTGGAGGTCGTCGCGATCCGCCAGCGCCCGGAAGGACAGGTGGTCCTTGCCCCGCTCGTGAAAGCGCTCCGGGTTGCCCTCGAAGAAGGTCTGGATGAGATACTCGCCCACGTCCCGCGCCGTCTCCAGGCCCTTGGCGGCGTAGATGTGGTTGATCTGCGCGACGGCCTGTTTCACGAGCTGGTCCACGACGACGCCCTCGCCGGGCAGGGTAGGGACGAGCGCGGTCTCGGTGGCCTTCTTGCGGGGCATGGGTGGGCTCCAGGGTGGGGCGAAGGGCAGGAGCATATCACCCCGAGCGGTCGAGATCGACCACGCGAATGTCGGGGGCTGGTGGGCGCTACGGCTGCGCGGGCGCGGAGGGCGACCTGGACGGCGGGCTCGGCGGCACGCGGGCCCTGCGAGCTGCGAGCGGCCTGGGGCGGGCCGGGGGGTTGTTCCCCCGGGGGAACAGGGTGCGGCGGGCCCAGGGCGCTGGCAGCGCGGCACGTGGGCTTCGGCGATGGCCCCTCCCGGGTCACAGGCCGCGAGCGCCGGGGCTGAGCCGCGGGCATGCCACCCCACGCCGAGGCGCTGGGCTTCGTGGTCGGCGGGTGGCGTGAGCGAAAGCGGCGGAGAAGGTAAGCTACTCGCCAACTCTTCCAGTTGGTTCTCTTCGTAGCGTCCAGCAACGAGCTCGAAGCTGAGGGCGGCTCGGTGACGGCGCCCCGAGGCGCACTCGTCCTTGCTGGCCCTGGGACATTCATCAGGGACAGATGGCGGCGCTGCCGCTCGCCCACGATGCTCTCTGGTTCATCTACTGGAAAAGTTACTGCGAGTCGCTGGCACTGCCAGGATCTCTGCCGAAGAGGGACATCTGCCGAGATGCCCGTGCCTCGATCTTTCGCAGACGATCGGCGGCAGGTACGGCCCGGATAGACTCGCCACGATCGGCGAACAGCCGTTGCTCGACGATCTCACATTTTGACGGGGTCTTAAACGCGGACGCCAGGTAGGTGTCCCCAATTACAGGCGTGACGCCTGCTTCCAGGCGGTCGAGGGCGGCAAAGGCAAGACCTTCCACGTCCTCCAAATCGGGACCACCGCTGCGGCGGAGCGCGCGGAACACCTGACGCGTGATGAAGCGATTCGCGTGCACCGCCAGCTGGCGCCGCAGGTCTACGCCATTCCGGCGCCATTCCTCGAGCGTGGACTCGACGCGACGGAGGACGAGTACAGCGCGCCATAGGCGTTCGCCGGACAACCCACGGTTGAAGAGCACCGTGTATGGCGGTCGCGAAATGTCCGCCCAGAGCTTGCCAACGCTGCCCTTGGCCTGCACCGCCAACTGGATGTCGTCCGCCGCGCAGGCCAGCGCCACAGTGGCCTCTTCGATGTCGCAGCCCTGCACGTCGCTCGGACTCGGTTCGCCACTGCGGTAGACGTACACGACGTTTTCGAAAGACAGCTCCATCTTGAGCCGCTGCTGCTCTGGGTCGAGCGCTGCAAAGTCCCGGGGGTCGATCCGGTTCTGCGTGTTTGTCGCACGCGTTACGACGTTGGCGAACTCGGTCTGAGCTTCGGCCAGAGAGATCAACCGAACCATGACCCTGGCGTCGGCGACCCCCTCGCCTCGGGTACGGCCGATCGTGCCGACCGTCTGAGCCCCGTTTACGATAGCAACCCCTCTGCAGACGAAGACTCCCGTTGACCGGGATTCTCCACCCATAGGCTTCTTGGCGATCTCCGTACACAGCATGGTCAAGCCGTTATTGAGATACCAGAACCTCTCGGGGTGTGCCAGGAGCGTATCAGCTATCGCGTCGTTGACTGCCGAATCCCCTAGGAAAGAGCGGAGGTTCTTGCTGAAGAGCTGGTGACGGTGATCCTGCCACCACTTAGCGATGTCAGCAACGCTGACTTGACCATAGAAAGCCCGGAATGGAGAAGTTACCTGTCCCCACTCGTAGAGCATGACCTCGAGGTCGATGGGCCGAGCATCGAGCGACTTGGTCACGGCACGATAGAGCTCGCCTTGGCCCAGGAAACGCCAGGAGATGAGCTCACTGACGTCATTGACGCTATTCACGTAGTCGTCGAGCACCCGCCTACAGTCGGGGCTTGGCGGCTGCGTGCTCGTCGCCGTGAGAACCATCTCAAAACGCGTCTCCGGATGGTCGAGGGCCTTGGCGAGCGTCTCGCAGTGGCTACGGAAACGATCGTTGAACCGCTCGAACCGCGCGTTGTGCAGGTCCCGAACACCCTGCACGAACTTTCCGACGTCGCCGACATCGATTCCCCCTCCGCCCTGCATCCACTTCGACTGTACGAGGTAGACGCAGTGTGCTCCCTCGTCGTGGTACACGGCGTCAATCCCGTTGTCGTTGAAGCCATCGACGATCTGTGCGCATGCGCCGTTCGGGTCAAGGTCGGCGCAGATCTTGAGGGCGAAGCCAGCGAGTGCGCGGCTCAGCCGTGTGTGCTCGGGGACTTGCCGACCGGATTTCCCATGGTCGCTGATGTCCACGAATGGCACGTAGGTTTCGGTGAGGACCTTCTGGATGTGCCGCATGTGGATCTCGCTCATTTTCCCCTCCAGCCGTGATGAGCCCGTCGGAAGATCCGCGTCATCTTCCCAAGAGAGACGTCCTGTCGAACCTGCCCACCGGGCAGCTTGCACGGCCGTGCATGGGCGTGACGAGGAGCAGGAGATCGGAAGTCGAACCGGGGCACCCGAGCAGGCTACCGCGACGCGCTTGCACCGGGCAACCTTCCCTACAGCGAAGCGCCCGTCGAGGACCGGCTTTAGCCGTAGGAATCCTCAGAGTCATCAACTGTCCTTGCGCCGGGTCGTCACCGCGGCGGCGCCTCGTGCCACTGCCACATCCCCGCCACCTTCCTCACCTGCTCCCCCAGGTCCGGCCGCGCCTCCACCACCCGCGCGAACAACCCCTCGTCCACCATTCCACGCCGCACCAGCTCGTCCGCGGCCTGGCTGGCGATCACCATCGGCGCCACCGCCCCAGCCGGCACCCAGGCCACCACCTCTGCGCCCTCGGGCCCCCGCGCCAACAGGAGGCGCAGATCGTCAGGCTCCAGCATCGCGAGCAGGCGGTCAAGCGCCGAGCGGGGGTGCGTGCCGGGGTCCCAGGTGCGGACGAGCTTGAGCTCGCGGCGGGCGGATGCGGCGGCGGTCTGGTCGGAGGCGGCCTCTTCGCTCGGGAGGCGGAGCTCCATGCGTTCGAGGCGATCCACGAGGTCGGACAGGCTGGCGCCGAGGGCGTCCTGGAGCTTCTGGAGGCGGTTGATGACGGCGGGGTCGATCGCTGGCACGACCTGGAGTTCGCCCTGGACGTTGTTCTGGACGCCGATGGGGCCGAAGTTGTTGACGACACTGGGCGTCATCAGGCGGCGAGTGAGGCGGCCCAGTTCGGCCTCGTGCTCGCGCTCCTGGAGTTCCCAGACACAGTGGTAGAGGGCCTCGGCGACGGCTTCGAGGTCTTTGCGGTGGGAGCCCTCGAGACGGACGATAGCGGTGTCGCCTTGCTCACGGTACTCAACCACGCGGCAACTGGGCGTTGGCCCAAGCGTCCCAAAGAGTACACCGTCAACGAGGAAGCGGTCGAACGCCGTCAATCGTGTTGAGAAGCTCAACGTCAGTCCAGCGCTGTCGAACTCGGCCTTCGGAGGCTCCGGCATTTCGTCGAAGCTCTGCTGGAAGCGTCGAAGCGTCCTCAAGGACATTCCAAGCCATCGGGCGGCCGCACTTGGCGAGCCCGCCTCGCTGATCACTCGCTTCAGTTCCGATATTGCTCGTGTTCGGCCTACGCGGAAGGCCCACCCCTCGATCATGGCATTTCGCGCGGGTCCGCCCAGCACGCTGCCGGGCCGATATCGAGCGGAGGCCTCGGCAACCGCCTTCTCCAAGGTCCATTCCGAGCTCTCTTCAACGGGCTGTCTGATAGGCATATGCCTCCGTTAACGTGCCGTCGTAGTGCCTACACCCCCACGTACCGCTCCGTCGTCATCACGCTCCGGTGCCCGAGCGCGACCTGCACCCGCCGCAGATCCTTGGTCTCCCGGTACATCCTCGTCGCGCAGGTGTGGCGCAGTGCGTGGGGCGACACCCCCTCGCGGATCCCCGCCTCCGCCACCCACCCCGCGAGCCGCAGCTGCACCGCGCGCGCCCCGAGCCGCGTGCCCAGCCGCGACCGGAAGAGCGGCCCCTCCGCGGCGCCCGCCACCAGCCGCTCGCCCAGCGCCCGGGGCAGCGCCACGCTCATCCGGCGCGCGCCCTTGGCCCGGATCCAGAGCCGCTCGGCGTCCAGGTCCACGTCTTCCACGTCCAGCGCCACCAGCGAGCTCACCCGGATCCCGGTGGCGAGCAGGAGGTCCACCATGAGCCGGTCGCGCGCCGCGAGCGCCCCGTCGTCCTCCGTCATGGTGGCGCGCAGCTTCACCTCCTCGGGCTCGGCGAGCACCCGCGGCCGGGGAGGGTCCACCGCGCGCACCCGGAGCGCCTTGCTCGGGTCGCGCTCCAGGACCCAGGCGGTGGTCAGGTAGCCGAAGAGCCCGCGGACCGCCGAGCGCGTGCGGTTGTTGCTGGTGGGGTGCCGAGGCTGGCCGTCCTCGCCCGCCATCGCGGCGCTGCTGGCGAAGGCGAGGAGCTGAGGCGGGGTGACCTTGGCGACGTTGGCGTCGGCGCCCAGGAAGGCCACCAGGCGGTCCAGGTCGCGGCAGTAGGCGTCCACGGTGCGGGGCGAGCGGCCCTCGGCGGCGAGGCTGCTCAGGTAGTCGGTAATCGCGGTCTGGAGCGTCATGGCGGGGTGCCTCCGGTGTGAGGTCATCACCGCTTCGGAGGGCAGGAAAGTCAAGGACAAGCTTCGCAGTTGTAGGACAGGCTGCACATGTGGGCGAAAGGGTGCGGACAAGCAGAGGACAGGGAAGCGCCGTCAGTCCACCCGTCCCTGGAGATCCGCCCAGAGCTGGTCGGCCACGGCGGTGTAGTGCTCGACGCTTCCAGCCGTCCCAGCGTCGAACCACCGGACGAATTCCTCGTGGAAGACGTCACGCAGCTCCAAGGCCGATCGGGCCTCGCCCATCCGGGCCACGATTGTCTTCGCCTCCAGCGAGTACTCGTCTCGCGGGGCACCCATCCTGATCAGCCCAAGGGGGTCGTGCTCCGCCAGGAGCTGGGTCACGTGAACGAGCCAGCGCGGTTCGGTGGGCACGACCTGCTCCTCCTCGGTGTGGTCAGGAGCCTAACGCCTGTCCGCCCGGCCTCAACGTTGCCTCGTTGCCCAGCGGAAATTTCACCTGCTCACGGCCCGCGCGCCCACCTGCCGCGCCCTTCGCCGGTTGACGTTGAACCTCGATCTTCTTCGCGCCCACCGCTTGATGCGCGCGGCCACCGAAGCGTGGATCGCCTCGTCCCGGACGGCCCCCTGCCTCCGGGCGGAGGCGCCCCGTGTCCGCGCTCCCCGCCAACCCCCTGGTCGAGCTCCTGGAGCCCTACGCCGGCCCGGAGACGCTCTACGTGGTGGTGCTGTTCCGGGCGCCGGTCCACCGCTTCAGCAACGACCCCACCCGCTACGGGCTCGCCCGCTACGGGGTCGTCGAGCACGACGTGGTGGCCGCCAGCCTCGACCTGCCGGCGCTGCTGGCCTGGGCGGCGGCGCAGGGACACCGGGTGCGGGAGTAGGGGCGTGGAGCGGGTCCGGCGCGGACCTCGCCGGCTATCGAGAAACATCGAAGAACCATGGCTATCACGACTTGCTGGGTCTCCGACATCGGAGCATTCATGGACTACCCACGACGGAGCCCGCGATGCCGACCCAGCTCCTCGACGCCCTGACCGCCGCCCACCAGCAGCTGCTCCCCTGGTGCCAGGCCCGCATCCGGGTAGCCGCGCAGCCCGACGGCTCGGCCACCGCGATCGGGCTGCTCAAGGACCTCGACGCGCTCGCCTCCAGCGTGGACCGCCAGACCTGGTCGCTCCGCTGGTCGTGCGCGCGCGAGGACGACCCCGATGCGGCCTGGACGCTCCAGGTCACCCAGCGCTGATGCACCTCAAGGAGTCCCCGATGCTCGATCCCGACTACGAGAAGCAGCGCCTGATCCGCGAGGTCCAGGGCCAGATGGAGCGCACCACCGGCAAGCGCTACCAGGTCGAGCTGGAGAGCCTGCCCCTGGAGAGCCTCCGCGAGCTGCTGCGCTTCGCGCGGGACCTGGAGGCGGAGAAGAACCGGGCGGTGCGTCAGGCCACCCACGAGCCCTGGCGGCGCTGGTAGCCCTCCCCCTCCCGCACCAGATCGAAGGTCGAAGATTCTTCGATATCGAAGTTGCTACCTTCGCTCTGGTGGAGCATTCATGGTTCACCAACGACGACGGAGCCCCCGATGACTACCCCGACGCTCACCCCCGCGATCATCGACCGCTACAGCCCTGAGGAGCTGCGCGACATGGCCGCCACGGCGCGCACGGTCCTCGCCGGCACGCTCGTCTACCGCGGCGGTCGCCCCCTGCCCCCGCGCTACTACCGCGCGCTCGATCTCGTCCGCGCTGGCCTGGTCTGAGGAGGCCCCGATGCCGACCCGCAACGCCCTCCCCGCCCAGATCACGTTTCAGGCCGACGGCCGCTGGATCACGGAGAAGGTGGCCCGCCGGGGCAGCAACACCGCGGTGGACCCCTTCGGCGTCGACTTCTTCATCACCGCCTCCGGCCGCAAGTTCCGCGCGCTCGACGTCGTCATCTTCTGAGCCCCCAGAGCGCACCATGACGCCCCCGACCCCGCCCCCGACCCGTGACGCCCTGATCGCCAGCCTGACCCGGCGCTTGGGCTTCGAGACCCCACAGGCCCGCGGGCGCGACTCCCTGGACTTCGCGGAGGTCCACGTCGAGCGCCTGCTGGAGGCGCTGCAGGAGGCCTACGACGCGGGCCGCAACGCGGGGGGCGGCACCGGCGCCCGGTAGACGCTTCCCGCCCGCCTCCCGACCGAGCCCCCGGCGGACGGGGGCTTCGTCGTCTCGGGGGGCTGCAGAGGGGGGGGCTGCTGCAGCACCCATCCGCGTAGGGGTCGGAGCGCGCCCCCTGCCGAGGCGCCAGGAGATCGCCGTGGTCCGCTCCCCCTCGCGTCGCACCCGACGCAGCCCTCCCGTCCCGAACGACCTGCTGCTCCTGCTCGCTGCCCTCTCGGTGCTCCTCCTGGTGATCGTGGATCGGTGCGCAGGCTGACCGACGCCGCCAGCCCCGCGCCCGCCGCGCTGCTGCCCGCTCCTGCCGCGCCCGCGCGCGGCGACGTGGGGCAGGGCCTCCAGCGCCCCCGACGCGCCCTGGAGCCCGCCAGCGGCCCGCACGCGCCCTCCCCGCCGACGCGCCACGGAGAAGTGAAGCTCCCCCCTTGACTCTCGCTGGCCGCGCTCACGGCGGGCTGCCCGAGGATGGGCCACATTGGCAAGACATCGGCAAGCCCGATCAGGATGCCTCAATTTCTCCAAACACGACTTGCTTCCTTCGATCCGCGAAGCGTTCATGGTCCTGCCCGGTCGGGATGACCCCGCCCAGCGCCACCCCACGAGGATCCCATGACGCTCCACACCGAGACCAGCCTCAAGGCCCTGACCAGCGACCAGCTCCGCACGCTCTACACCGAGCTCACCGGGGAGGCCCAGCCCCGGAGCCCGAACCCCCGCTTCCTGATCAAGCGCATCCTGGAGGCGCAGGCGAGCGCGCCGCCCGAGACGCCCGAGCCGGTGATCGAGATCGAGGTGGACCTGTCCGCCGCCGAGGTCCCTGCGCCCGCCGAGGCCCCCGCGCCCGCTGAGGCCCCCGTCGCCGCTCCCACGCCCCGCACGCGCCGCGCCGCGCCGCGCGCCCGCCCCCAGGCCGCCCCCGCGCCGGTCGAGCCCCCAGCGCCCGCCGAGCCCGCCTTCGGCGAGGACACCACCGGCATCGAGTTCCCCCCGGAGCGCGTCTACACCCCCGAGGAGGTCGCCGCGGGCCAGGCGCAGGCGCAGCGGGACGCCGACGAAGACCTCGTCGCGCATGGCATCGACGACGGCGGGCTCCTGGCCAGCGCCAGCGCCGACTTCGAGATCGCGGTGGGTGCCGACGCCGAGGCGATCGAGCGCGGCGAGTTCTCCGACGCCACCATCGCGCAGGCCGTCGAGGCGGGTGTGCAGCTCGACCGCGAGATCGACGAGGCCGAGGCCACCGAGATCACCGCGCCCGCCGCGCTGCCCGCGACCGCCGAGGGCGCCAAGGCCCAGGTCGAGGCCTTCCTCGCCGAGCGCGGGGTCAAGACGCTGGGCAAGCTCAGCGTGGACGACCTGCGGATCCTCTACCGCTAAGTGATCGGCCGCGAGACCGGCTCCACCGACGCTGGCTACCTCGTCTGGAAGATCCGCGAGGCCACCAAGGGCACCATCCCGCTCGGCCCGACCAGCACCGCTCAGCGCCGCGCCGATCGCACCGAGCCCACTGCAGACGGCACCCCCAGCGCCCCAGCCATCCCCGCCCCCGAGATGCAGGTCCTGCCCATCCGGCTGCCGGAGGCCGACGTCGCGGCCCTGGACGCCGCCTGGCGCCACCACGGCTTCAAGAACCGGATGGACTTCCTGCGGCACGCGCTCGTCACGGCGCTCATCGAGCTCGGCGAGACCGACACCGCTCGGCGCTTCGGTCGCCGGGGCGCCTGATGACCTTCCTGCTCACCTGGCTCGAAGGGGGCGAGGGCGCGCCCCCTGCCGCCCCCCAGCGCGCGCTGGAGCCCCTCCCTGCGCCCGACCCAGCCCCTCCCCTCATCGACCCCTTCCCCGACCCCGCGCCCGCCAAGGACGCGCCCACGCGCCCCACGGCGCGACGCTCCCCTGTCATCCCCTGGACCCCCAACCCCACGAGGAAGCCATGACCGACCCTACGACCCGTCCCCCGCTCGAGCAGGCCACCGCCATCCGCACCATCGCCGACGAGGCCACCAGCGCCGCGCTGCTCGGCGCGCGCCTCGCCGACGCCCTCCGACACCTCGACAGCGTCGCCACCTCCTTCGCCCGCAGCTACGCGCGCGGCGAGGCGGCCGACCCCCAGGACGTCGCGCTGGCGCTCGGCGCGACCCAGGCCCTGCTCCGGGCCACCACCGATGCGCTGGGCGCCGTCGAGGACGCCCGCGCCGAGCTGCGGTGTGAGCTCGTGCTGCCAGAGGGCGTGGACCCGGCGCTCGAGGCGGCGGCGCGGGAGGAGCTCGGGCGGCGCTACGGCGTGCGCGCCGAGGAGGAGGCCCCGGCGGAGTAGGCGGCGCCCCGGCGCGGCCTGCCCTCGGCTGCGGCCGGGGGTTTCTCGTTCATGGCTTCTTGGATGGTAGCTGGGGCAGGTCAGGATCAGCGGCCTGATGCCCACGCGTTGCGACCCGAATCGCTCGTTCGAGGTCCCCGAGCGACAGAGCGCCGGCCCAGGCCTGGACGGCACCCGGCGGTGGCTGGTTCGAGGTGATGCTGAGATCGCCGTCCTCGCCCTCGACCTGCGGGAGGCGCGGCCGCTTGTTGGGCATGCACCGTGGACACCGCGGCAGGCCAAAGGTGCTACCTCGAAGATCGAGGAGCAAGCATCACCGCCGTCGCACTGCGGGCCATATAGAACGCCTTCCAGGAGCTGCGCGCGGGGCTCGTGCTGCCCGAAGGGGCGGACGAGGCGCGGGAGCAGGTGGCCCGGGAGGAGCTCAGTCGGCGCTACGGGAGGGGCGAGCGCCTTCCAGAGGATCCGCGGGAGGAGACGACGACCGCCTAGCCCAGAATGTCCTGACGACAGGAAGAATTTCCGATGTAACCTAGACAAAA
>CAZTOW010000089.1:0-16893 GCA_964615375.1 uncultured Enterobacterales bacterium | reverse complement strand
CGACAGCGAGGAACACCCGGTCGCGAGCCCGCCCCCTCGACCCCTCGCGGTCGCGGTCCCCCGGCCTTCGAGGCCCAGCCGCCGGTGCAGGCCCGATCCTGTCGCCGGCCCACACGGATCGGGGAACCCGGATCCAGCGTCAGCGGCCGGACTTGATCATGATCTCGATGCCGCGCTTGAGGTCGGCGACCTCCTGGCGGCGGTAGTTGGGGTCGAGATCGATGAGCTCGCCGATGAGGCGGGCGGCGGATCGGGTCTTGCGGGTGTGGGCGTCGAGTTGGGCGAGGGCGAAGAGGGCGTCGAGGTAGCCGGCGTCGGTCTCGGCGGCCTCGGAGAGGGAGGAGCGCAGGCGCTCGGCGGCGGCGGCGTTCTCGCCCATGCCCTTGAGGGCGGCGGCGAGGACGACGACGGCGGGGAGGTCCACGCGGTCGACGACCTTGTTGCGGGCCTCGGCGAAGAGGCCGGCGGAGAGGAGGGCGCGGGCCTCGTCGAGGGAGACCTCCTCGTGCTTGGCGCTGGGCGCGGTGGGCTCCTCGAAGTCCTCGAAGATCTCCAGGCTGGGCGTGGGCGGGAAGAGGTCCGAGAAGTCCGGCTTCATGTCCATGGGGTCGAAGAAGCCGGGGATGTCCGCCATGGTCGGCATCTCCTCGGTGGTGTGGTGGATGAAGGCCGGGGCCCCCTCCTCCAAGGCCATGATGACGGTGTCCGGGCTGGCGGCGATCGACGAAGGGAGCGGGGGGGCCTTGTCCCGGGGGCGGACGGCCTTCTTCACGCCGACCTTCAGGCTGGCGGCGCCGCCGGGCATGCCGCCGCCGGTGGGCGTGGGCGTGGTGGGCGGGGCGAAGAGGGAGGCGACGGTGCCGGGCCCGCCCTTGCGGGGGGCCTTGACGGTCTTGACGACGACGGCCTTCTGGACGGGGGTGTCCTCGGTGGGGTCGTCCTCGACGATCTCGTCGTCCTCGGCGTCGGAGATCTCCTCCTCGCCGGTCTCGGCGTCCTCCGGGTCGCTGCCGGTGAACTCGGACGACATCGACTCCAGGGCGTCGTCGTCGATCTCGTCGAGCTCGTTCTCGTCGATCTCGGCCTCGTAGGGGGTCTGCGGGCCGCCGCCGAGGACGAGGACGCGGGTGCGGAGCTGGTCGCGGGCGGTCTCGTCGGAGAGCGGGGGGACGGCCTTGAGTTCGGCGAGGGCGCCGTTGACGTCGCCACGCTCCACGAGGAGCTCGGCGAGGGCGACGTGGACCGAGATGGTGGTGCGGATGCTGGGGTCCGCGCTCTTCAGCACGTCCAGGGCGCGATCGCCGAAGCCGTAGCGGGCCAGCGTGCGGGCGCGCACGACGGCGCGCACCTCGGCCTCGGTCTTGGGGGCGGCCCAGGGCTTGTCGTCCAGGCGGAGCTGGGCGCGGCTGGCGGCCTGGGCGGCCTCCCCCAGCATGGCGCGGACCTCCGCGTCCTCGGGCCCCAGGGCGAGCGCGCGCTGGAGGGCCTCGGCGCGGGCGGTGGCGTTGCCGTCGGTCTCGAAGAGGCGGGCGGCCTGGAGGTAGACCGGGCGGGCCTTGGCGCCCATCCCGCCCTCGTCCAGCGCGCGCGCCAGCAGGGAGAGCACGCGGGCGGACTGCTTCTCGATGGCGTAGGCCTTCTGGACGTGGCCGAGGGCGCCGCGGGCGTCCCCGTTGGCGAAGCGGGCCTCGGCCGCCTCGCAGAGCAGCTCCACGTCCTCGGGCGCGCTCTTCAGCGCGGCCTCGACGAAGCGCTGGAGATCATCGTTGCGCCCACGCTTCTTCGCGTCGGCGGCGAGCGCGCGCCAGGCCTCGAGCGCCTCGGCCTTCTGGCCGGCGGCGTCCAGCAGCTCGGCCATCTGCACCTGCAGCGCCGCGTCCCCGCCCGAGAGGCGGATGAGCTGCCGCAGATAGACCACGCCCCGCACCGGATCCGTCTTGGAGAGCCGGCGCACCGCGCCCTCCAGGCAGCGCCGCGCCTCCGTGGGGAAGCCCGCGGCCTGGTAGCAGGTGCCGAGCTGACCCTCCAGATCGGCGTCCTCGGGGTTCAGCTCCAGGAGCTGCTTGAGCACGGCGACCGCGGCGCGGTGCTGGCCCTCGGTCACGTAGCTGTCGGCCACCTCCCGCAACATGCGCTCGCCCTCCTGCCGGCGCCCGAGGCGGAGCAGGAGCTCGGCGACCTTCTGGCGGATCCGGCGGTCGCGCGGATCGGCGCGAAGGAGCGCCTGATAGCGGTTGAGGGCTTTGTCGACCTGGCCCCGGTTGAGCAGGGCCAGCGCCTCCTGTTCGAGCAGGTTTCGGTCAATCGCCATGCGGGCGGACTCCGCGCCTGAGCTGCGGGGGCGGTCGGGGATATATGCGTTCAGGTTCTACCATGGACGGGGCTCCCGCGGCGCGCCGCCAGCCACGCATCGACGAAGCGCGTGTGGTGGCGCACCTCGACGAACGCGGGATCAGCGATGAGCTCGCGCTGCATGGGGAGCGTGGTCTTGATGCCCTCGACCACGTACTCGTCCATGGCGCCAGCCACCTTCTTGAGCGCGGCCTCGCGCGTGGGGGCCCAGACGATGAGCTTGGCCACCAGCGAGTCGTAGTAGGGCTGCACCATGGCCTGATCGTGGACGGCGGCGTCGATGCGGATGCCGGGCCCGCCCGGGGCGTGGTAGCCGGTGATGCGCCCGGGGCTGGGCAGCAGGGTCCACGGATCCTCGGCGTTGACCCGGACCTCGATGGCGTGCCCGCTCAGGACCACGTCCTCCTGCTTGAACGGCATCGCCTCCCCCGCCGCCAGCCGGATCTGGGTCTGGACCAGGTCCACGCCCGTCACCTCCTCGGTGACCGGGTGCTCGACCTGGATGCGCGGGTTGACCTCGAGGAAGAAGCACTCGTCGCCCTGCACCAGGAACTCGCAGGTGCCGACCGTGTGGTAGCCGGTGTGGCGCCCCAGCTTGACGGCGCTCTCCCGCAGCTTCTGGCGCACGGTGTCGGAGAGCGCGGGGCCGGGGGCCTCCTCCACCAGCTTCTGGTGCCGGCGCTGCAGGCTGCAGTCGCGCTCGCCGAGGTGCAGCACCTCGCCGAAGCGGTCGCCCACCATCTGGATCTCGACGTGGCGCGGGGCGGGGAGGAAGCGCTCCAGGAAGACCGCGCCCTTGCCGAAGGCCGCGGCGGCCTCGGCGCTGGTGACCGACCAGGCGCGGCGCAGCTGGTCCTCGTCCTCGACCACGCGCATGCCCTTGCCGCCGCCGCCGAAGGCCGCCTTGAGGATGAGCGGGTAGCCGATCTCGCGGGCGATGGAGACCGCCTCGTCCTCGTCGCGCAGCGCGCCCTCGCTGCCGGGCAGCATGGGGACGCCCGCGGCGCGCGCGGCGGCCTTGGCCGAGAGCTTGTCGCCGTAGGTGGAGAGGTTCTCACAGGAGGGGCCGATGAACTCCATGCCGTGGGCGCGCACCGCCTCGGCGAACGCGATGTTCTCGGACAGGAAGCCGTAGCCCGGGTGGATGGCGTCCACCTCGGTGATGTCGGCGGCGCTGATGATGTTGGGGATGTGCAGGTAGCTCAGGCGCGCCGCGGGCGGGCCCACGCAGACCGCCTCGTCGGCGAAGCGGACGTGCAGGGCGTTGCGGTCGGCCTCCGAGTAGATGGCGACCGTGCGGATCCCGAGCTCGCGCGCGGCCCGGATGACGCGGAGCGCGATCTCGCCGCGGTTGGCGATGAGGATCTTGGAGAACATGCTAGCCCGGCGCCAGCTTGAAGAGGGCCTGGCCGAACTGCACGGGGCTGCCGTTCTCCGCCAGGATCTCGATGACCGTCCCGTCCACGTCGCTCTCAATCTCGTTCATGAGCTTCATGGCCTCGATGATGCAGAGCACCTGGCCCCTCTTCACCCGCTGGCCGACGTTCACGAAGGCGGGCGAGTCCGGCTTCGGCGAGCGGTAGAAGGTGCCCACCATCGGGCTCTTGATGATGTGGCCGCTGGTGGCGGGGGCGGCGACCTCCGCGGCGCGCACCGGCTCGGGCGCGCGGGAGGCCGCGACCTGCGCCACGGGCGCGGCGACCGGGACGCCGCCGCTCATGCGCACGCGCACGCGGATGTCCGCGTCCTCGTAAGCGAGGTCCGCGACCTCGTGAGCCTTCATCAGCTTGATCAGGTTCTCGACGACCGTGAGGTCCATCAGCCGCTCCGCGGGGTCTGGGGCTGGAGCCTCGAGACGAGGCCACGCAGTCCAAGGATGTAGCTGGTGGGGCCGAATCCGACCACCTGTCCCAGCGCGAGGTCGGCCAGCATGCTGTGGTGCCGGAAAGGCTCGCGGGCCGCCACGTTGCTCAGGTGGACCTCCACGAAGGGCAGCCGGGTGGCGGCGAAGGCGTCGCGCAGCGCGACCGAGGTGTGGGTGAGCCCGCCCGGGTTGATGAGGACGCCGTCGGCGAGCCCCATCTCGGCGTGCAGGCGGTCAATGAGCGCGCCCTCCCAGTTCGACTGGAGGTGGACCAGCTCGACGCCGAGCTCGCCGGAGAGCGCGTCGAGCGCCGCCGTGATCTCGTCGAGCGTGCTCTGCCCGTAGATCCCGGGCTCGCGCACCCCGAGCAGGTTCAGGTTGGGTCCGTGGAGCACCAGCACGCGCACGCTCACCTCCGCCCGGGGAGGGCGCGGAGCGCGCCCTACTCTTCCGCCGAGATCGTCAGTGTAGCGGAGTCTACGCCAATGCTCGCGTAGATGAACCCGTCGCCGTAGACGCAGTCCAGGAAGACATAGGTCTTGATCAGCCCGCGCTCGTCGGTCTCGCCGATGAAGTAGGTCGGGGCGTAGCCGCCCGCGTCGGCGTAGTCCTCGCCGAACTGATAGTACTGCGCGGTGGTCTCGTCCCAGTACCAGGAGCACCACTCGTTCGTGTTGTCGAAGTTGCCCTCGTCATCCGTGCAGGACTCGCGGACGTCGGCCTCGCTCTCGATGTCCTCGTCCACCGCGGGGAGATCGACGGTCTTGATCGCCTCCTGCGGCAGGACGTAGACGCCGGCCAGCGCGTTGACCTCGACCTCGACCTCGACCCGCGGGAGCGGCTCGTCGTCGTCGTTGAGGACGAAGGCGTCCACCATGAACATCCCGCCGGTGTAGTCGGGCTCGTTGTCACCGCAGAAGAGGAGGGCAGACGCGGTGATCGTGCTGGGATCGATAGAGATCTCGGACCCGTAGGGGGCCTTGAGCGGCTCGCCAGAGCAGCCCGCGAGCAGCGCGAGGGAGAGCAGGGTCAGGGCGCGCATCCGTCCTCCCGAAGGTCAGGTACCTGATCGATCATACAGGGGATCTCGTCCACGGAGATGTCGATGATGTCGGCCTCTCCGGCGGACCGGAGGATTGGCGTCCTGAGCATACCAGCGCGCCGCTTCTTGTCGACGCCGGCCGCCTCCAGCAGGCGGCTTCGGGGCAGCGGAGGCGGACGATCGGGGAGGCCGAGGCGGGCGAGCAGGCGCTCCGTGCGGCGCACCAGCGCGTCCGGGCATGCCCCGCGGGCGGCGGCCCAGCGCGCCTCGGCCAGGAGCCCGATGGCGACGGCCTCGCCGTGGCGCAGCTCCCCGTGACCCAGCGCGGTCTCGACGGCGTGGCCGACGGTGTGCCCGAGGTTGAGCACGGCGCGGGGGCCCTGCTCACGCTCGTCCAGGGAGACGACCGCGCTCTTGACACGACAAGAGCGCTCCACGATCTCCCGCAGCGCGCGCGGCTCCCGGGCGAGGATCGCCTCGGCCTCCCGCTCGCAGAGCTCCAGCAGCGCCGCGTCGCCCAGGAGCCCGTGCTTGAGCACCTCGCCCAGTCCGCAGCGCAGCTCGGCGTCGGGGAGCGTGGAGAGGGTGCCCATGGCCGCGTAGACCAGGACGGGCGGGTAGAAGGCGCCGACGAGGTTCTTGCCGTGGGGCGTGTTGACGCCCACCTTCCCGCCCACCGAGCTGTCCACCATCGCCAGGAGCGTGGTGGGGACCTGCACCAGCGGCAGGCCGCGCAGGAGGGTGGCGGCCGCGAAGCCCGCGAGATCCCCGGTCACCCCGCCGCCGAGGGCGACGAGCGGCGTGTGGCGGTCGGGGCGGAGGTCCAGGGCGCGGCGCACGAGCTCCGACCAGGTGTCCAGGTCCTTGTGCTCCTCGCCGTCGGGCAGGTCCAGGCGGTGGACGCCGAAGCCCTCGGACGCGAGCGCCTCGCAGGCCTCCCCCGCCCAGAGGGGGCCGACCACGGGGTTGGTGACCAGGATGGCGCGCCGGGACCCGGAGACCGCGCGCAGGGCCGCGCCGAGGCCGTGGAGCCCGCCCTCGACCAGCAGGATCTCGTAGTCCCCGGCGCTGGAGCGCACGGGGAGGCGCGCGACGGGGCTCAGCTCGCCTCCAGGGTGGCCAGGATCGCGTCGGCGACGGCCTCGGGGCTGAGGCCCGCTACGTCGATGAGCGCACCCGCCGCCGCATAACCCGCCTGGCGCGCCTGGTACAGCGAGCGGGCCCGGCCCAGCAGCGGGCGACCCTCCTCGGAGAGCGCGCGCAGCCGGGGCTCCAGGAGCGGCCAGTCCAGGTGCAGGACCACCACCCGGAAGCGGGCGCGCAGCCGGCTCAGGTTGTCGCCCCAGTGCAGCGTGCCCCCGCCCAGGGCCAGCACGCTCGGCGGCCCGAGGCAGACCCGGGCCACCATGGCCGCCTCCCGCGCGCGGAAGCCCTCCTCGCCCTCCTCGGCGAAGATGGCGGAGACCCCGCGGCCCGCGCCCTCGGCCACGGCGTCGTCCATGTCCAGGAAGGGCAGCCCGAGTCGGGCGGCCACCAGGGGCCCCGCCGTGCTCTTCCCCGTCCCCATGAAGCCGCCGATGGCGACGCCGCGTCCCAGGCCACTCTGTCGCAGGCTACTCTCCGCTGTCCGAGGTCGACATCGCGCGCGTCACGATCCGGGGCGTGATGAACACCAGCATCTCGTTGCGCGAGGTGGAGCTCGTGTTGTTCTTGAAGAGATAACCCAGCACCGGGATCTTGC
Source organism: uncultured Enterobacterales bacterium (assembly GCA_964615375.1). Classification (GTDB taxonomy): domain Bacteria; phylum Myxococcota_A; class UBA796; order UBA796; family CAZKWG01; genus CAZKWG01. Next base: position 9,894 of record CAZTOW010000089.1, on the reverse strand, counting down.
CGAAGAAGGGCACGCGCGTCTGCGCCCAGCTCTCCTCCGTGGCGTAGACGCCGCCGATGACGGTGGTGTCACCGTCGGCCACCAGCACCTGGGTCTCCGCCTCCTTGATCGAGATCGCCGGCTGACCCTGCACGAGGTTGGAGAAGTCCGGCCGGTTGTTGGCGATCTTGATGTTGAGGAAGATCTTGTCGTCGCTGGTGATGTGGGGCGTCACCTCCAGCGTCAACGCGGCCTGGATGAACTGCACCTGCGTGCCGCCGGAGCTCGTGGACGTGTACGGGACCTTCGCGCCCTGCTTGATGGTGGCGGTCTGGTTGTCCACCGTGGTCACGCGCGGGGACGAGATGACCTTGCCCTCGCCCTCGCTCTCCAGCGCCGACAGGCGGGCGTCGATGCTCACGAGCCCGGGGATGCTGCCCAGCGAGAAGGCCATGGAGCCCGCGCTGGCCGAGGCGCCCAGGTCCACCAGCAGGTTGTCCTGGCCACGGGAGTAGAAGACCGTGTCCCCTTCCTGGTCCACGCCGCCCGAGATCCCGATGCTGTTCGGGAAGAGCAGGCCGGTCGAGTACCCGCTGGAGCTGCTGGCGTCGAGCTCGCCGCCCCACTGGATGCCCAGGCTGCGGTCGAAGCTGCTGGTGGCCTCGACGATGCGGGCCTCGATGAGCACCTGCGGGGTCTGCTTGTCCAGGTGGCGGACCAGCTCGCGCACCTGCGCCAGCCGCTCCTCGGAGTCCTGGATGATGAGCTGGTTGCCGCGCTGGTCGGTCTGGATGGTGCCGCGCTTGCTGAGGATGCTCTTGATCTGCTGCGAGATCTCGCTGGCCTGCGAGTAATTGAGCGGGATGACCAGCAAGGGCAGGTCGTCCAGCTCCTCCTTGGCCCGCTTGGCCTCCAGCGCGGCCTGCTGCTCGGCCTTGATGGTCTCGATGGGCGCCACGCGCACGACGTTGCCGAAGCGCTGGCTGGCGAGGCCCTTGGCCTGGAGCACGGCGGCGAAGGCCAGATCCCAGGGGACGTCCTCCATGCGCACGGTGACCGTGCCCTTGACGTCGTCGCTGGCGATGATGTTGAGCCGCGAGACGCTGGAGATCAGCCGGAAGATCGAGTGGATGTCCGCGTTGACGAAGTCCAGGCTGATGCGTCGGCCCGTGAACGGGGTGTCCGACGCGCTGGACGAGTCCATGCTGAAGCCCGCGGCGGAGCCCACCAGCGAGGAGGGATCGCTGGAGCCGCTCCCGCTGCCCCAGGCGGTCTGGGGGTTGACCGTGCGGCCGGAGGATCCGATGAGGAGCTCGGACTGGTAGGCGTTCTTAAGCCCGTCCTGGTCGTTGGAGCCGGGGCTGACGGCGGCGGCGGCCTGCTCGGCGGCCTCGCGCTCCTGGCGCAGCTCGGCGGGGACGGGGATGTCCACGTAGACCAGGCCGGAGGCGGTGCGGGTGACCGTGAACGTGGCGCTGGAGCGCAGGTCGATGGCCACGCGCGCGCCGGTGCTGGTGCGGTACGCACGCACCATGCGCACGGGAGAGATGAACTGGCTCGCGTCCAGGGTGCGGGTGAGGCTCTGCGGCACGAAGGTGCCGGGGAAGTCCACCACCACGAGGTTGCTGCGCGGCTGGGCCGCGACGTAGTCGATGCTCGTGTTGGTGCCGATGACGATGCGGCTCACGTCCTCGAGGGCCTGGAAGTCCAGCGAGGCCAGGCTGGGCTCGGTCTTGAGGGCCTGGGGGCCGCTGAGCAGATCGGGGGCGGCGGCGCTGGAGGCGGAGCCCTGCTCGGCGTCGGGCGTGCGGGCCGTGCTGGAGCCACCCTCGGTGGAGCCGTCCTCGTCGGAGCCGCCGGAGCCCTCCGTGCCGAGCGCGCTGGCCAGCGGATCCGCGGCCCGCTCGCCCGTGTCCAGGGCCACGCGGACCTGGTTGCCTACGGCGCTGACCTGCGCGGTCGCCGTCTTCGAGAGGTAGAGCCGGACGCGCGTGATCGCGCCGCCGGCGTCCTCGATGTTCTCCACCTTGACGTCGGTGACGAGGTCGGTGCGGTCCACCAGCTTCGCCACGTCATCGGAGGAGACGGTCTCCGCCAGATCGATGACCACCTGGGGCGGCTCGGAGAGCGTGAAGCTGCTCACGGCGCTGCCCTCGGCGGTGCGGCTCAGCGTGAGCACCACCGCGGTAGCCCCACCGGCCTCGACGATCTCGATGTCGTCGAGGCTCCCCGTGTCGGCCGAGAGCGCCGCCGGGCTGGCCAGGGAGAGGGCCAGACCGAGGAACAACCCCCGCGCGGTACGCCCGTGTCCGACGGTGCAGGTGTGCTTGACTGTCCTCACGGACGCCTCCCCTGGTCTGCTTCGTTGCTCGCGAGCTTCATCGGGATCTCGTTCACCACCAGCTCACCGTCCATGGTCTGGTACTCTTCGGTGACCACCACGCCGCTCGAGGTGATCTGGGTGACCTTCCCCCAGTTCTTGCCGATGTAGGTCCCGATCTCGACGACGTGGCCGAGGTTCTCGGGGTCCTGCACCAGGGCGCGGGGGCGGTCGATGCCCCAGATCACGCCGACGAGCTGGTACTGGTCGAGGTCGTAGCGCTGCAGCGGCGTGCGCGGCGTGTCGTCGTCCTCCTTCGGTCCCGCCGAGAGGAAGGAGCGGAAGGGATCGCGCTTGCCGATGGGGTTGTAGACGTAGCCCTCCTGGGCCTCGATGGCGAGATCGAGCGGGTCCTTGGGGACCTCCTTCTCTTTCTTCTCGCCACCCTCGGTGGTGCCCGTGGCGGAGGGGGCCGCGGTGGGGACCTTGGGCGTGGCCTTGGCGGCGCGCTCCTCACGCGAGCCCTTGCCGGTCACGATGTACTCGCAACCTGCCAGCAGCCCGAGCGAGAGCAGAGCCATGGAGATGCGCGCGCTCACTCTCCGCCTCCTTTGTTCCCCTTCTTGCCCTTGCCGCCTTCCTTGGACTTCTTCGCCGCGGCGATCTCCTCGTCCGACAGGAAGCGGAAGGTCACGATCTGCCCCGTCACCTTGAGCACCACCTTCCCCCCGCGGTCCACCGGCGTGCCCATCGCGATGTTCTGGATGTAGACGATGCGGTTCATCTTCGCGAGGCGGTCGAAGAACATCGCCACCTCGTGGTAGGAGCCCTCCACCTGGATCGCGACGGGGACCTCCGCCACGTACTCACGCTTGCGCTCGGGCTGGGGCTGGAACTTGGGGACGTCCAGGCCCACGTTGCGACCGAGCGTGCTGATGCCCTTGAGCAGGCCCGGGATCTCGCGATCGTTGGGCAGCTCCTTGAGCGCCTGCTTGAGGTCGGCCTTCAGCGTCTCCAGCTCCGCCTCCAGCGAGGCCAGGTTCTTCGCCCGCGCCTCGATCTGGGAGAGCTGGGCCTGCAGCGTGCTGCGCTCCTTCTCCAGGCTGTCGAGCTGGTCCATCGCGGGGCTCATCAGGCTGAACCACCAGGCGACGAGGATCAGGACGCCCAGGACGCCATAGATGACCAGCCGCTGTGGCCGCGGCAGCTTCGCGAGGCGATCGAGCAGATCGGACAGTTTCACGACGCTCCTCTCCTGGCTCAGCCAGCCTTCTCTTCGGTCTTGGACTCTTTGGCGTCCTTGCCCGCCTTGCCGTCCTTGGCGTCCTTGCCCTTCTTGGCGTCCGCCGCCTCCTCACCCGTGCCCGGCACGATGAGCCGCATCGTGATGGAGAAGGACTTCAGCTTGACGCCGTCCACGTCCTTCTGCTCGATGGCGTTCAGGTAGACCTCCCGCAGGTAGGCCGACCCTTCGAGGTTGCTCAGGAACTGGGAGATCACCTCGTTGCTGACGGAGACGCCCGCCAGCTTGACGAGCCCCTCCTTCTCCTCGAGCGAGGTGAGCTGCAGCTTCTCCGGCGTGGCCTGCGCGAGCTCGTCCAGCAGGCGCACCGGCCCGGCCTTGTTGGCCTTGAGCTCCTTGATGACCTGGAGCTTCTTCTGGAGATCGGCCTTGAGCGCCTCGATCTCCTCTACCCGCGCCACCACGGCCTTCATCTCTTCGATCTTGGCCTTCAGCCGACCGTTCTCGGCCTGGGCCTCGCTGACGCTGAGCTGGGTCCAGACCTGGACCACGGCGATGAGCAGCACGAGCCCGAGCAGCGCCAGGCCCGCGAGCGTGAGCTCGGTGCGGAGCGCCTCCTGGCGCCGGGACTTCTTGATGGGGAGGAGGTTGACGCGGATCACTTGTCGCCGGGCCTCCGCATGGCCAGCCCCACGACCACCGCCGCCTGCGGTCCCACGTCCGTGAGGAAGGTGGGGCTGAAGGTGCGCTCGTCAATCTGGATGCGGCGGAAGGGATCCACCAGCTCCGTGGGCAGGTTGGTCAGGTTCGAGATCGCGCGCGGCAGACCCGGGGTCCGCGCCGCGCCGCCCGAGAGGTAGATCCTGGACAGCTCAGTGTCCGAGGACGTCGAGAGGTAGAAGTCCAAGGAGCGGTGGATCTCGGTGGCCAGCGTCTCGCCCACGCTGGCCAGGACCCGCTCGATCTCCTCGGGCACCACCGCGTGCGCGTCCCGCTCGTCCCCGCCCACCTTCAGCGCCTCGGCCTCCTCGTAGGAGATGTTCAGCGTGCGCTGGATCTCCTCGGTGAACTGCCGCCCGCCCATCTGGAGGTCGCGAGTGAACGCGCTCACGCCGCGCTTGATGACGTGGATGTTGATGTTGGACGCGCCGATGTTGATGAGCGCGACAGAGTCGGTAGGCGTGTCGTAATTGAGCTCGAACATGTTCGCGATGGCGAAGGCGTCCACGTCCACCACCGCCGGCGTGAGCCCGGCCTGCTGCACCAGCGACTGGTACTCGTTGACGTGCTCCTTGCGCACCGCGACGAGCAGAACCTCCATCTGACCCGGATCATCGGCGACGCTGGTGAGGCGCTGCACGTCCAGGTAGACGTCGTTGATGTCGAAGGGGATGTACTGCTCGGCCTCCCACTGTATCGACTCTTCGAGCTCCTCGTCGCTCATCGTGGGGAGGTTGACGCGCTTGATGATGACCGAGTGTCCGGCGACGGAGACCACCGCGGTCTTCGTCTTGACCCGGTGCTTCTGGAGCAGCTCCTTGATGGCGTCCACGATGGCGCCCGCGTTCATCACGGCGCCGTCCACGATGGCCTCCGGCGGGAGCCGGCACATCCCGAAGTTCAGGAGCCTGTACTTGCCCGTCTTTGGATCCTGACCCAGCTCCAGGAGCTTGAGCCCGCTCGATCCGATGTCCAGGCCGATGGCGGTGCGGCTCGGGTTGAACAGGGCCATGGGGCTGCTTCCGGGGGGCTTGCGCGGGGGGTGGGCGGGGCGCGGCGCTCGGACGTCACGGGATGAACGTTCAGGTTCACTCTCGATTCGTCATCGCTACCGTCGATGAGAACTCGTTGTAGCAATCGCAATTCGGCAAGGTCAAGACACCGCACAGGTGTACGGGTGTCTAGTGGCGATTCTCCACGACTTCGCGCGCCTCGCTCGGAGCGGGGAGCGCCCCGCGGCCCCGGCGCGTGCGCCTTGTGCGGTATGCTCGCCGGGCCATGCGCTGGCCCCCACGCTTCTCCCCTCCCCCCCTGACCACCACGGCCTGGCTCCGCCCGCTCGCGGCTGGGATCCTCTGCGCCGCCACCCTGCGCGCCGCGGCGTCCACGCTGGGCGGCGCGCCGCTGACGCTGGCGGGGGCGCTGGGCGCGGCGGCCCTGGGCCTGAGCCTGGGCGAGCTCCTGGCGGGGGCGCGCGCGCCGGCCCTGCTGGCCCACCCCGCGGCGCGAGCGGGGGCGCTGCTCCCGGCGCTGGCCGTGATCCTGGCGGATCCACTCCTGAGTATACTAGGTAGATTAGCCTCTGAGATCGGGCTGGGGATCGGTCAGATCCACGGTGTCCTCCTGGTCGGCGGCGCGATCTGCGCGGGCCTGGCGCTGCGTGGGCCCTGGTCAGGCGGCGCGGGCCTGGCCGGTCTGGGCGTGCTGGGGGGGGGCCTGCTGCCGCCCCTCCCCGCGGCGATCCTGGGCGGGCTGGGGCTCGCGCTGAGCCTGCCTGCCCCTGGGGCCTCCCCTGCCCTCGCGCCCTCGAGCTCCGAGCCCCTGGGTCTCCGGCTGCGGCGCGCGCTGGCCGTCGCCAGCCTCGGGGCCTCGGGGGTCTTCGGCTTCGCCGCGCTGCGGGGGGCGCTGGATCCCACGCCGCGGGGCGCGATCCTGGCGCTGGGCGCCGGGCTGGTGGGCGCAGGAATGCTCTCCGGGAGGCGCTCGGCCTCGGGGGACGGGTCGCTGGCGCTGGCCTGCGCGGTCGGTGCGGGGGGCTGGGCGGCCCTCGGGCTCGCGCCGAGCGGGCTGGACCTGCTCGCCGAGCAGGCAGGGGCGGCCTCTCCCGCGCTGGCGCTCTGGCTGCTGGACGCGCCGCTGGCCGCGCTCGGGCTGGTCCTGGGGGCGCTGGTGGGCCGCTGCTGGGGCGGGCTGCGCTGGACCCTCGGGGGACCCGCCCTCACCGTGGGGGGGCTGGCGGGGGCGCTGCTGCTGGACCAGGGCGGCGTGCTGCTGCCGGGCCTGGCGGGGGCGCTGGCGCTGCTGCTGCTGGCGCTGGGCGCGAGCCGGGGGGCCCAGCTCGGCGGGGTGGTGCTGGGGCTCGGGTGCCTGGGCGTGATGGGCTGGACCTCCGGGCCCTCGGCCGAGCGGCTGGTCGCCGGGAGATACGCCCACCTTCAAGGTCCTGACGACGCGCGGCGCGACCAGGAGATCCGCGCCCGGCAGCGCTCGGCGCTCGCCGGATGGTCGGGGGGCGTGGCCGTCGGCGTCCGCGCCCCGGAGGAGACCTGGGCGGCCCGGGGCTCGGCCTCGGGCGCGGCGTTGGAGGTCCACGTCGAGCTGGACGGGCTGGTCGGGGAGTCGCCCTCGCGCGCAGCCGCCGCCGAGGCCATGGCCGGTCTGCTGGGCTCCCTCCTGCCCGAGCAGCCCCGGCGCGCGCTCCTGCTGGGGGACGAGTCCGGTCAGGCCCAGCGCATGCTGGCCCCCGGCGTCACGTTGACGACGACCTCGGTGGCGGCGCCCCGCGCGCTGCGGGCGGTGGCGGGCCTGGACAGCCGGGCCGAGCGCTCCTGGCTGCTGCCCGGCGCCCTGCTCCGCCCCGTCCACCCCGCCCTGGCCCTGCGCCTCTCGGGTGAGCAGGACGCGATCGTGGACATCGCCCGCGCCCCCTGGGTGGACGGGGCCCGCGCCGCGCTGGACGGGGCCCGCCTGGACGCCGCCGCCCGCCGACTGGGCCCGGGGGGCGTCTACCTGCTCTGCCTGCACCTCGGCCGCCTGGAGCCCGGCGCGCCCCAGGCCCTCGCGGGCATGTTCCTGGAGCGCTTCCCCGCGACCCAGCTCTGGCTCCCGCCCGCCGGGGCCGACACCCTCCTGCTGGTCGGGAGCGAGGCCCCGATTCCCCTCGCTCGCGCCCTGGATCGCGCCGCCTCCCGCCGGGACGATCTCGCCGCCCTCGGGCTGGAGAGCTCGCTGGACCTCGCCGCCCTCGCCCTGGCCGACGCCGACGCGATCCGAGCCTGGATCGCCGAGTCCCCCGAGGCCAGGCTGCGCGCCGAGCTGGGGGCCGCCTCCTTTCAGCGCCCCGTCCAGCACCTCGCCTCCCTGGCCGGTCACACCGCCGCCCCCGACCGGATCTGGGCCTCGGTCCAGCCCGCGCAGCAGGAGCAGCTCCGCCCGCGGATCCGCGCGCGCGAGGCCTTCCTGGAGGTGCTGGGCGAGGCGGCCACGGGCGATCTGGAGGCGGTCTTCCAGCGCGCCCGCACGATGCTGAGCGAGTCCGGCGCCGCCGGGAGCGCCGCCCTCGACCCGCTCCTGGAGCCGCACCTCAAGGAGGGCCGCGAGGCGCTCGCGCGGGCGCGATCCGAGGGCCTCACCTCCCCCGCCTGGGACCTGGCGCGCGCCGCCGCCGTGACCGCCCAGATGCTGAACCCCATGAGCCCGGATCCGCCCGAGCTGCTCGGCGACATCGCGCTGGCCCAGGGCAACGCCCCGCAGGCCCGCGAGCGCTACGAGTCCGCGCTCAAGCTGGCCCCCGATCGCCCCTCGGCGCTCACCGGCCTGGCCCGCGCCTGGCGGCTCCAGGGCGAGGTGGCCCAGGCCGAGGACGCGCTGAGGCGGGCGGCCCGCGCGGCCCCCCGCAGCGCGAGCGTCTGGCAGAACCTGGGCGTCTTCCTGCTGGAGACCGGGCGCGCGGCCGAAGCCGAGGAGCACCTGCGCCGCGCCGCCTCCCTGGACGAGAGCGCCGCCGCCCCTCACCTCGCCCTGGCCGAGCTCGCGCTGAGCCGCGACGACGCCACCCGCGCCCTCGTCGAGGTCGAGCGCGTGCTGCGCCTGGAGAACAGCGGCTACGCCTGGTATCTGCGCGGCCGGGCCCACTTCGCGCTGGAGCAGCTCGACCTGGCCGAGGAGGACTTCCGCAACGCCGTGCTGGCCGATCCCAGGCTGGCGGAGGCGCGCGGGGCCATCGGCCACATCCAGGCCCTGCGCGGCGACCTGCCCGCCGCCCAGGAGAGCTTCAAGGCCGTGCTGGCCCTTCAGCCGGACAACGAGGCGGCGCGCGAGAACCTGAGGCGCGTCACCGAGCTGCTGGACCGGGCCCGCCCGGAGCGCGAGCGCCAGCCGTAGCGTTTTAAAACAGAATTGATTTCTTCGCGGTCCAGGCTCAGGTGTCGCGGGTGTGGACCCCCACCGAGCGGGCGAGCCCGCGCAGGGTCTCCACCGAGCTCTCCGCCTCGCGGCGGGCGATGGCGTGGACCAGGTTGCGCGCCGCGGCGTTCACCGGGGTCGGCAGCCCGTGGCGGGCCCCGCGCTCCTCCACCTCTCCGTTCAGGAAGTCCACGGCGGGAGGGCGCCCGCGCTCGATGGCGGCCAGCATGGACGAGCGCAGCTTGCGGTAGCGCGCCCCCACCGCCAGCAGGAGCGCGTGCTTGGCCACCAGGCTCGCCGAGCCGTGGGTCGCCGCGCGCTCGTCGGGCGTGAGCGCCAGGCTCGGGAGATCGAGGGTGCCGGCGATCTTCTCCATCCGCACCCCCTCTGCCGCCGCCACCGCCACCGTCTCCGAGATGATCTCCAGGGCCAGGCGGCGCACGAAGCGGCGGCGCATCAGCGGCCCCACCCGGTCCCCGCCGATGGTGCCCAGCGTGGAGATCACCGAGTTCATCGCCAGCTTGCTCCACCGCGCCCCGCTCAGGTTGGCCGTGCGGGTCACGGGCCCCACCTGCTCCAGCATCAGGGCCAGCTCATCCAGGTGCGGGTTCTCCACCCCCGGCAGCGTGCCCAGGGTGAAGCCGCCCTCCGAGGTGCGCTCGTACACGCCCGGCTCCGGCATGCTCGCCCCCCAGCTCACGACCGCGCCCACCACGCGCTCCGGCCCCACGATCCGGGCCACCCGCTCCTCGCAGAGCCCGTTCTGCAGGCAGACCAGGGACCCGTCGCCCGCCAGCCAGGGTCCCACGTCCCGGGCCGCCTGCTCTACCTGCGGGGGTTGGACGGCCAGGACGATCCAGTCGAAGGGCTCGAGGCCCGGCTCCAGCGCGCGCAGGATCCCTCCCCGGCTCACCCGCGCCCCGCCCACGCCCCGCAGCCGGTAGCCGTGATCGCCCACCGCCTCGGCGATGGCCGCGTTCGTGGACAGCCCCAGCACCTCGCCGCGCAGCTCGGGGGGATGTTGAAGCAGGGAACCAGCGACGACGCCGCCGATTCCGCCGCACCCGACGATGAGGATGCGGGGACGGCGAGGTGAGGGAGGGGTCTGGGGGGTCATGTGGGAGAGGTAGCGCGGTGAGGGGGTGGTGTCTGTAGGAAAGGGGGTGGGAGCGGCATCGACATCGACATCGACATCGACATCGACATCGACATCGACATCGGCATCGGC
>CAZTOW010000088.1:0-21059 GCA_964615375.1 uncultured Enterobacterales bacterium | reverse complement strand
CAGCGGGAGCGCCTGATCGTAGAACTCCAGCGCGCGCTTCTTGTCGCCCAGGGCGGACCAGACCCCGCCGATGTTGTTCAGCGTCGTGGCCTCGCCGCCCACGTCGCCCACCTGGCGCATCAGCGGGAGCGCCTGATCGTAGAACTCCAGCGCGCGCTTCTTGTCGCCCAGGGCGGACCAGACCCAACCTAGACTCGTGAGTGCAGCGCCACGGCATTGAGGCTCGGCGCTACAAGCGGCAACTCTACTCTCGGCGCGCTCGCGCGCACGGTCGGGGTAACCGGCGTAGAGATACGCAGTGGTCATGGTGTAGAGGATACGCTGTGCCGCCTCCGAGCTCGCTCCAAGTTCGAGTTCTGCGCGCTCAAGGTATCGGGCAGCGGAGTCATATTGCGGCCTTGAGAAGGCTTCGAGCCCGATCATCAGGTTCAACAATGCGACCGGCTTTGGCGTGGCGATCCGCGGGAGGTCCCACTCCACCATGGACGCGGACTCGGCGCCGAGCACAGGTGCCCCCTCCCTGGTGGACACCTGAAGAGGCAGAGACCGGATGAGGGTAGCGGACGGCATGTACTCGCCGTGGAACTGTGACGCGCTTGACGAGGGCGGATGGGCGATGATCACGCCTCCCCCCGCTGCGATCGGGCTGTCCACTAATCGGATCGTGTTGCACTCGTCCGCGCTGGCGAGCGAGCAGGACGCCGTCCCCCAGAGCACCAGATCGGCCCCCCAGGCCAGACCGATTCTTCGTGCATCCTTGTGGCTCGGGACGCTGCACCCCACGAGGCGGACCTCGAACTGCTCGGGCGTGACGCCCGCACGCTGACCCTCTGGTGTGCTGGCTTCCTCTTCGAGGAAGCGCTCGAAGCTGGTCCGAAGGGTGTTCGCGATCTTCTTGCCGAACTCCTGGTCGCGATCCGTAGCACCGTCGAAGCGGAGGATCAGGACCTTGTAGGACGGGGCGTCCGAGAACAGGCCCTGGGCCAGCTCGGGGCTGCACTCCCCGAGCATCTGGCCAGGGTCGGGGACGCGGCGCTCAGGTTGGGCTGCTGCGGAGGGCGCGGGTGCCGGCGGCGGCGAGACGACCGGAGCCTGCGAGCGATGTGCACAGTTCAGGAGGGCCAGAAGCGCAAGCGCAGACCTCATGGACTGCTCCCGATGTTCACGTCCTGGCCAGCGCTGATGGGGCTACGCTCGATTGTGATGTCATCGCCTTCGATGTTGGCGTCCCCTCCCGCACGAACCGGGCTGTTGGACAACGTGGTCGTTTTCCTGGTCGACGAGGGGGTCGCTGCTGGCACGGCAGCGGGATCGGGCGTAGCGTCCTTCGGCGGAGGAGCCTCCGTTGAGGCGGGCCCAGCCTCCTGGCCAGAGGGTGGCGCACTCGCAGCGGGAGCGAGCTGAGGTTCTTGGTCTGCACCTCCAGGTGACGGCCTGGCATCCTCGATCGAGACGACGGGCGCAACCTGTGGGGCCGCGCTCGGATGGTCCCGGCTCAGGAGCCAGAGCGCGAGTCCGACCAGGACCGGCGCCGCGAGGGCGAGAATCGAGCGCGCCCTCGCGGACACCCACTGGGCTCGCCATCCAGACTGAACCGCTCGGATGCGGGGCGCCTGGGCAGGGCGCTCGCGCACGAGGTCATCGAAGAATGTCCCATCAATCAGCCCGAAGCGGACCAGCGCACGGGTGGCCTGGTGCGCCAGCTCGGCAGGGGCCACGGGATCATCAGGGATGGCGTCCACCAGGCGAGCGCTCTCCTCGCTACGTCCTCGAAGCCAGCGACGCAGCTCTGCGGGGGTGAACAGCTCGGAGAGGAGCTGCTCCAGACTCTGGGTGGTGTGCATGGGCTACTTCTCTCGCGATGGCTGTTCTCATGATGGCATCAACCTGAGAATCTGTGATTCTCAAGCATCAAGACTACTATACCACGTTGCACCCCTGCGGCCCGGTCGCTGATGCGCGCTTGCAGGACGCCCGCGCCCCATCCCTCCCCCCGAGCGGTCGTCAGGCGCTCGGGGGGGGGCGTCCCGCGTGGCAGGGTCGGTGTGCAGACTCGCCGCAGTCAGGCACAATCAACGAGGCGCCCCCCCAAGACGGATGTCCAGCATTCTAGCGCTTCACCTTTCCCCTTCGGATATGCGGACAGTTTATGGCCCCCCTGACACCGCCGAACCCCAGCCCCTGATACCATCACCGAACTGGTGTTCAGTCCGCCCACCCCCAACCCCAGACAGCCCATGCCCAGCGCGACCATCATCGACACCTCTGCCGGCGCGAGCACACCCATGCACCTCCCCACCCTCGTCGGGGAGAGCCCTGCCTACAAGAACCTCCTCATCGACCTCGATGTGGCCGCCCGAACCCGGCTGAACGTCCTGCTGGTCGGCGAGCACGGCACAGGGAAGTCGGTCCATGCAGCCCAGATGCATGGCTTGAGCGGTCGCGCGGGTCCGCTGGTGTGGGTGTCCTGTCCGACCCTGGCACAGGCGGAGAACGAGGTCAGGCTGTTCGGCCGCTCCTCGCCCGGTCTCGACAGGGGGCGGCTCGATCCAGACTGCCTGATCGCTCAGGCGCACGGAGGAACCCTGGTGCTGGACGACGTGGATGGGCTACCGCTCTCCGCACAGGCGCAGCTCGTTCATCTGCTCAAGATGTTGCAGTTCCAGGTGCTCACGATGAGCGACGGGGTGCCGCTCGACCTGCGCCTGATCTCCACGACGACAGAGTCCCGCCTGGAAGCCGTGCAGCCAGATCCCCTCAGAGCCGACCTCCTGGCTCGTATTCGCGAGGTCGACATCCTCGTGCCACAGGTGGCAGATCGTGGAGACGATGTGCTGCTTCTGGCCCGCCACATCCTTCAGCATCACCCCGGCCTCGCCGGGCTGGAGGTGCCCCCCCTGCCCGCGGACATCGAGCACGCCCTCCTCAATCAGATGTGGCGGGGAAACATCCTGGAGCTGGAGCACCTTCTCTGCAAGCTCGTCATCGAAGCAGAGGGCGAGCAGATCACCGGCAGGCAGCTCCACAACGCCCTCAGCGCGCGCAACATGAACCTCCGCTTCATCATCACCATGACCCCGAAGCTCTCGGAGAGAGTGCTGGCTGAGCATGGGCTCCATGCTCTCGACGTTCACCGAGCGCTCGCAGACCTGAACCGCGATGGTCACATCAAGTGGAAGGTCGGCCCGCGCAGCAGCGCTGACGTTCGAGCACAGGTCAAGAAGCTCGACGCGATGGTGGCCCTCAGCGTCCTGGTGGTCGAGCAGGAAGGCCCGACGCGCACCTACAGGCTCGCGCCAGGAGTGAGCTTCACGTAGCCCGTGGAAGGCAGATGACCGAGAGACAGCGAGCCCCGACGCGAACGCCGGGGCTCAGGCTCTTGCGCAAGCGGCTGTGGGTGTTCGCTACCCCTCGCTGTCTCCATGGGGCGCCGCGACCCGCACGGTCGCCACCCTCCCCGACAGCCGCGCCAGCGTGCGCAGGACCAGGCCCGCGACCTCGTGCGCGACCGGCGGGGGCAGCGGCGAGCCGATCACCGCCGCCACCACCTTGGAGGCCACGGCCACCAGCTCATCGGAGGGCTGCTCCGGGTAGGCCGTGACGGCCGCGCCGACCCCGACCCCGAAGGCCAGGCCCACTCGCACGGCGGCCTCCTCGCGGAGCGTGGCGGCGTCGCTCAGCGCGTCGATGGCCTCGACGTAAGGCGCGCGCTGGCTCTCGCTCAGCGTGGCCTCGAAGGCGAGTCGGGCCTCGGTCTTCTTGTCTCGTTGCACGTCCAGGGATTCACCGCCTAGCGCCTCGATCAGGAGCTCGTAGGTCGCGCGGTCGGTGCAGGTCTCGATCTGAAGGACGAAATCCATGGCACACTTCTCCCTGCCCGCCAGACTGGTTCCGGCGGTTGGCGGCGGACAGTTCGCTATCCGCCGGTTCGAGCGGTCAGGAGATGGCCATGAACCTGCGTGGACGCAGATTGACGTGAGCGGCCTTGCGGGCGAAGATCGCCGCAGGCGTGGGGGTAGAGGTCATGTCTCTCTCCTGTGCTCAGGCTCGTCGGGGTGGTCGCAACACCTCGGCGGGCCGCTTCGTGGTGGATCGTCCGTGACGCCCGAGGGCGCCCCAGCCGACACTCATCCCATTACCGCATAAGAGATGTGTGGGTAGTCCCCGATAATTGGGCAAGGCTGGCCGGATCCTGAATACAAGGCTTGATATCGTCATTATGGGTTGTATATTTTTCTGTTGGAGCGCTGGCTCCTCGGGCGCTGTCCGTTCCGTGCGCTGTGCGCATCGGAACAATGACATCTAGTTTCAGCACCCGACGCGGGCAAGCTCCCTCGTGCGAGGCACCAGCCAGAATCTGTCCGCCTCTGTTTCAGGGGGTATCCATCGAGTGGGGGCTTGTCTAAGCTCGGATCTGTCACCCAGAGCGGTGGATGACCACGAAAGGGACCGCCCAACGCTGTGAACTGCAAGATCAGGGATCCAGGCCACACTCCTGGCCCCCTGGCGCAGATCCCAAGGAGCACGGGCTCCTGGGAGACAGCCCCGCGCTGCTCACCACGATCTGGCGGGCATATCGGGCGGCCCGCAGTCGCTACCATGTCGTCCTGCGCGGCGAGACGGGCACCGGCAAGGAGCTGGTGGCCCACTACATCCATCGCTGCAGCGGGCGCAGGGGCGCCATGCGCGTGCTCAACTGCGCGAACCTGACCCCCGACCTCGCCGCGTCGCACCTGTTCGGCCATGTGCGCGGCGCGTTCACGGGCGCCGCCAACAACGAGCGCGGCTACTTCAAGCTGGCGGACAAGGGCACCCTGTTCTTGGATGAGATCGGCGAGCTGGATCTACGGGTCCAGGCCATGCTGCTGCGCGTGCTCTCGGAGGGCACGTTTACCCCCGTTGGGGGGCGCGAGGAGGAGCGCGCGGACGTCTGCATCGTCTCCGCCTCGCACGCGGACCTCCAGGAGCTCGTCGCCAGAGGGCGGTTCAGAGAGGATCTCTACCATCGGCTCGCGCAGGTCCACATCGAGGTCCCAGCGCTGCGCGACCGCCCGGAAGACATCATCCCAATAGCGCATGGGATCGTGTCTCGGCTGTCTCCGCCAGATGGGCGCCCGCCGTGGGTGCTCACCGATGAGGCCGCGCAGCTCCTGGTCCCACACCCCTGGCCGGGCAACGTGCGCGACCTCTGCAACACCCTGAGGGCCAGCTCACTCGAGGCTGTCGGCGGGCGCATCGAGCCCCAGCACCTCCCGCTTCACCTTCAGCCTGCCACCTCACCGCGGCCTGCGCCGCCCGTGCTGGCTCGCCGCCGCCTGTTGGAGCGCCTGGCCGTCGGGGCGGCGACCGCGAGTCAGCTCGTGGCAGAGCTCGGGCTCAGCGAGTGGCAGGTGAAATCTGGCCTGCGTCAGCTCCGCGCGGACGGCCTCGTGCGCCTCCACGGCGCCGGCCCCGCGAGCTGGTACAGCCTCGCCACCGCGCGTGAGGACGCCGGGCCCCCGCCTGGCCCTGCGGTCGAGGCCGCGCTTCGCCTCGCCGCCATCGAGCCCGGCGTCACCTCCAGGGGGCTCCAGGCTGAGCTGGGCGGTTCGCTGGCCACCGCGCGTCGCGTGCTCCAGGCGCTCACCCGAGCGGGCCGCCTGTTCCTGGCGAACCCTGGCGGACGCGAGGGTCTGTATCGGCTGTCGCGGCCGACGGGCAGCGCGGCGGGGAGCATCGAGGACATCGCCGCTCGGTCGGAGAACAACAAGGTCGGGGAGGGCTGGCCGAAGGCCCGCCTCCCAGCGCTTCCTGCGCGGGCGCCACCGTCGCCCGCTGCTGAGCCTGCACCGCCCACGCTCAAGCTCGGCCCCCCGAAGCAGAAGCCCTCGGCGCGACCTGCCTCGCCGCCACCGGCAAGGCCCGAGCAGCGCACGGTCGATGAGGCGAGCTTGGTCGCGCTGAAGCTCGTCGAGGCGCGCGGCCGGGTCACCCGCGCCATGCTGGTGGAGGCCACCGGCGCGAGCACAAGCACCGCCGGTCGCGCGCTGTCGCGCCTGGTCGCCGAGGGGCGCCTGCGCCCTGGCGAAGGGCGCGGGAACCAGCAGGACTACGTGGCGGTGACCACCGTGGAGCTGGCCTTGGAGGATCAGCCCAGGCGGCGGGACACGCGGGCCGAGCGCGCCCAAATCGAGGCGCTGGCGCTGGAGATCGTCGCTGCGGAGGGCCGCGTCACGCGGGCGGGCCTGGCGGTGCGGGCGGAGGTGGAGGACCGGGTGGCGCGGAAGATCCTGGGGGAGATGGCCGAGGACGGGCGGCTGAGGCGGGTGGGGTTTGGGCGGGGGGTGGCCTACTACCCCCCGCATGCACCGTAGCGTCAGCTCTCTGTGGGGAACGGGACCGGGGACCGCACCACCACCAGAGAACCACGGGCTGCTGGGCCCATGCCGAAGCTCGTGGGGTTCGTGAGCACAAGGGTCGCCGGTGCATCGGCCTTGCAGATCAGGCCAAGGCGCTGCGTCTCCCGAGAGCCATCACAGAACGCCCCCTGCCACTGCGCGGTGACGCCGTAGCCTGATCCGTCGGAAGCGGTGATCTCCCCGGTGATCGCATAGATCCCAGGAGCGAAGGGGATGGACTGAGTGCCGCCATCCGTGATGCTCACCGCTACCGGCGGCATGGTCTCCACCACGGCGACCTGGATGCTGCGTGTCGCTCGGCCTGCACCGACGGTCACGGTCGTCACGCCGAAGGAGCGTGGAGTCAGGAGGCCGTCTTCGAGGATGACGACGCTCGTGTCAGCGATCTCACCTCGAAGGGCGAAGTCCTTCATCAGCCGGCCATCGATGGTGCGCACATTCGCGGTCAGCGGCTTGCCTTCCTTGCCGAGCGCGAGGAACACCGTGTCCTTGACCTCGATGGAGCCGATCTCGATCACCTCCACGGGCACATTGACCGTCACCGCTCCGGCCGTCAGCTTGACATTGGTGCTTCCAGTCGTCTTTCCAACGATTCCACCGCTCTGAACCTCGACCACGGCTGGGTCGGCGCTCTCGACCGACACCTTGACCTCGGGGATCTCTTTCCCTTCGGCGTCCAGCGCCTTCGCAGCGACCTCCTGTGGAGCATCCCCCACCACGAGCCCCAGGGTCTGCGGCCCCTGGATGCTGGCGACCAGCGCACACATGACCTCTGCTGATCGGACCAGCTCTCCCGAGGTCATGGTGACGTTGACCTTGCCGGCCTTCCCGCACACCAGCACCCCGTCAGGCGTGATGTCGGCGATCTCCCTTGGGCTCAGCGCGTAGTTGACGATCTGATCGTCGATGGCTTCGCCGTCCACGTCGACCACCCGCGCCTTGAGGAGCACAGGATCTGCGCTCGTGATCTGAGCCGGAGGCGCGTCCCACTTGATGTCGGCGGGTTTGCTTGAACATCCCATCAGCCCATGCATTGACAGAAGAACCACTATGGAGCCGCTCATCCTGAATCTGATAGCCCGATCAAACATCCGATCCTCGCGAGTGTAGAGGGTAGATCGCACGTTGACCCGCACTTATACGGCATTTCTCACCCAGAGGGGTGTAGAGCCGAGCTCAATGGATGAGATCGGACAAATTGAAGGCCAATTATTGAACAATAATATCTGAAAAGAAAGAGTGTCCTGGCTGCCGATGCAGGTTGGCGCGCGTAGTGCTCATGTCAAAGGGACCAAGGCCCGCACCTGCTTCGTCGCCACTCTCGGCGCCTGCTGCGGCGCCACGTCCAGCGTCGCCACCATCGCCGCCGGCAGTTGCAGCAGCCCCAGGATCTGTGACACCCGCGAGCCCGAGATCCCCTCCCTGCGTCCCAGCTCCGCCACCGACAGGCCGGGCTCGGCGTCCAGGATGGCCTGGAGGCGGCGCGCCTCTGCGAACGCATGCTGAAGGCCCCTCGGCCGGGTGGCCTTGGCCAGGGGGTTGGCCTTCGGGTCTGCGCTCCCGCTGACCTCCGAATCAGACGTGGACGATTCCTCGACCCGTGGCCTCAACCCGCCCATCTCGCGGTATCGCGACACCTGGGCTCGCGGGTCAGCCATTCGCGCAAGCTCGCGGAGCTGGCGTTCATTGGGCACGGGTCCGAAATCGTCCTTCCGGTTCAGGTCGGAGACGATCTCTGGGGCCAGCTTGCAGAGCGCGAGGATCTGGCTGACCCGTGCGCGGCTCACGCCCTCGCGCCTGGCGATGTCCGCGCCCAGGTTGCGCGGGTCGGCCACCAGCCATCGCTCCCAGCCCTTCGCCTTCGCCAGCAGGGCCTGGATGCGCGCGCGGGGCTCGGACCAGCGGTTCGGCTCGGGTGCGCCCTCCGCGGCCTCCTGGGCGCTCTGGCGCGGCGAACGCATGACCTCCTCGGCTGGGTGGGGGCGGTGGGGGCCAAGGGTCTTGACGCCGTGGATCTGGAGTACCGTGGGCCACGCGATCAGCTCGCCATCTACGGTGTCGTCGCGTGTGTCGGTCTGGAGCCCCACGGGGAGCCATACCCCACCGGTCACGAACCCCGGCTGATGAACAGCCGGGGTTTCGTCGTTCTGGTCGGTAAATCCTTGCCCAGTCTCACCAGTGGAGCCTGAACCTCCGTTCTCGCCTCCACCGCCCCCACGGCCACCTGCCGCGCGCGCCTCCATGAACCGGCTGGCCTGCTTGCCGTCGTAGAGCTCGACCTCCACGCGGTCGGGGTGCAGCGTCACCTCCTTGACCATGAGGTGGAGGAACTCGCGCTTCTCGGCGAGCGACAGGTGCTGAAATGCGGTGTCGAAGCCCCGGATCGCCTGGGCCATGACCTCGTGGTCGAGCTGCTCGGTCTCGCGCACGGACAGCTCCCCCTCGACGGCAGCGAGGGCGCCGCGGAGCTGCTCAGCCCGCGCCTCAGCTTCGCCCAGGGCCTTCTTGGCGGTGGCCGAGGAGGAGATCCCCGCCCCGAGGATCTGCGTCAGCACCCGCGCCGCGGTCTCCTCGGCCTCGTTCAGCTCGCGCTTGAGCGCGGTCGCCCGCTCGCGCAGGGGCTTGACGCTCTGGTCGGCCAGCCGGTTGGCCTCGGCCACGGCCTCCTCCAGCAGCTTCGGGTCGCGGGCGGCCTCGCGCACGATCTCCAGCACCGCCTCGTCGGCACGCTCGGCGCGGACCTGCTTGACCGGGCAGGCGTGGTCGGGCTTCTTCTGGATTCCGACGCAGCGGTAGTAGTGGTAGCGACCGCCGCGTCCGTTGCCGGCCGATGTCGTGAGGCTGTAGCCGCAGGCGCAGCGCAACACGCCGGTCAGCAGGTAGTCGTACTGCGCCCGCAGCGGCGGCCCGCGGCGGTTCTTGGCGTTGCCCTCGACGATGGCGCCCGCGCGCTCGAAGGTCTCGCGGTCGACGATGGCCTCGTGCTGGCCAGCGAAGATCTCACCCTTGTGGTCGATCTCTCCCAGGTAGAGGCGGTTGGTGACCATGATCTGAACCGCAGAGACGGTGAACTCCTGGCCGCCTTTGGGTCCACTGCGGCGGCTGTTGTATTGCTTCTGGCGGTGCCCCTGCTCGTTCAGCCAACGGGCCACCTGGGTGCTGGAGCGCAGCTCCAGGTACTTGTCGAAGATGAGCTTCACGAGGCCCGCCTCGACGACGTTGACGGTGAGATGGCCGTTCCCCTCGGAGTCGTAGCCGAGGGGCGGGTGTCCGCCGTTCCAGAGCCCACGCTCGGCGCGGGCGCGCATGGCGAGTCGGGTGCGCTCGGCCGTCTGTTCACGTTCGAGCTCGGCGAAGACCAGCACCAGCTTGAGCATCGCCCGGCCGATGGCGGTGGAGGTGTCGAAGCTCTCATTGAGACTGACGAACTGGACGTTGTTCTCCTCGAAGAGGCGGTGCAGCTCGTAGAAGTCGAGGAGCGACCGGGACAGCCGGTCCACGCGGGTGACCATGACCAGGTCGACCTCGCGGTTCCTGACGGCGTTCAACAGCCGTTGGACCTGCGGCCGGGCGAGGTTCTTGCCGCTGGCGCCTTCCTCGCGGAAGACCTGGGTGATCTCGGCAGGCCCGTTGCGCGACAGGACCGCCGCGCGCAAGCGGGCCTCCTGGGTGTCGAGCGAGCCCTCGTCCTTGCTGGCCTGGAGGTCGGTGGAGACGCGCGAGTACAGGGCGACGCGGAGGGCGGCGGTCGAGGTCGGGGCGGGCATGAAGGCTCCGGCTGGGTTCGTTTACATAATCTGGTACCATGTGCATAGCCCTGACGCAAACCCCACCCGCCGAAGGGGGTGTCGAAGCGCTGACGAAGCCTCGTCACCTTCGACACCCCCTTCGACACCCCCGACACCAACATCAGGACCGGCGTAGAACATCGCCTATCCCAGCGCGCCTCCCTCCCAGGGCGCCCCTGCTCTTCGTCACCGCACCTCTTGTTTTTCGGCGTTGTCTCGTTGGCACGGGTTTTGCATTTCCCGCCCAACGTCAGGAGCCGGCCATGTCTCCCTCCCCCTCCCAAGCCGCGCCGAGCCCGCTCATCGCGGCTCTCGCCTCTCATCCTGCGCGGCGCGTCAGATGAGCTACCAGCGCTCGAAGACCCCAACCACGGCGCCGCTCCAGACCCCTGCCGCGCCCCAGTCCGCGCCAGAGGTCTCACCGCTCCTCGGCCTCCAAAGCGCGGTCGGCAACGCGGGTGTGCTGGATCTCCTGCGCCCGCAGATGCCTGGCGCCACGCCGTCCCCGGTCCAGCCCCAGACGCCCAGGACGTCGAGCTGGTGGGACGAAGCCGTGGACACCACTGTCAGCGGCGTCGGGGGCCTCGTGGACGGCGGCGTGCACGCCCTCTCGGACGTGCCCCTGCTCAGCGCCGCCGCGGCGACGATGGCGCCCGTCACGAAGTTCGCCTGGGAGACCCTGGGCGGCTTCGCGAAGGGCGGCGGAGATCTGGTCGGCGGCCTCGTCCACATGGGCCTCCACCCCATCGACACGATGATGGGCATCGGGACCATGCTTGAGCACATCCCCTTCAGCCCGCTCAAGACGCTCCATCACGTCTACGACATCGCGGCGGGGAACAAGACATTCGAGGATGTCTATTGGAAGAACCCGCTGGACTACGCCTACGACGAGCTGAGCGAGGACGGCGCGTTCTGGGGCCAGGTGCTCGGCGGGATCGCCGCTCCGTACAAGGAGTCGATGGCCGAGGGTAAGCACGGCGAGGCGCTCGGCCGCGGCATCTTCGACGTCGGCAGCCTGCTCATGGGCGTGGGCGAGGCAAGGGCGCTGGGTAAGGGCGCAGAGGCCGTCAACGTGCTGGACCACTCGCCCATCGCCAACAAGGTGGACGACGCGGTGAAGCTCGCGAGCAAGGGGAAGGAGCTCGGCGCGGCAGGCGAAGATCTCGCGCAGGCCGGAGGAAAGGCCGACGAGGTGACGAAGACGGCGATACGGGCCAACGACGTCACCGACCTGGGCGCGCTCGACAACTCGACCCTGGCCTCAGGCGAGCTGGGGAAAGCATCCCAATGGGGGACTCCAGATCGCGTGAACCTCGATGACGCCGGCGCGACCACCGCCGCTGCCGGTAGAGATGCGGAGGGAGCGCAAGCAGCGGCGCCAGCAGCGGAGCCCCGCCGGAGCGCGACGCCCGAGGACTACAAGCGTATTGGGACCAAGGCTGAGGTGCCCGAACACTACTCCAGCGATCCCCGCTTCGACGATCTGAGCGCGGATCCCGACCACGCCGGGATGGTCACCGACAAGAGCGTCAAAGAGGCGATGACTGGGCTCGAGGCCGAACGGCAGGGTCTGGTGATGGCTCCGATCGAGCGCGGACCGAAGGGGATCGAGTTCTACGACGCCGAGGGGACGCCCTATGATGTCAAGACACCACCTTCCCCCGCGCCCGATGCACCGTTCAAGTTCAAGCCGCCCAGCTCGGGCTCGTCCGTCCTCAAGCAGGTGCGCAAGACTCAGCCGAACAAGCTCACGGGGCAGAACGAGTTTGTTCGGGTGTTGCTGGACACGAGCTACATGACCACAGACGACCTCGCGGCGCTGCACGAGTGGCTTCAGGCGAACGCAGCGCCCGAGGAGTTGGAGAGGATCATCGAGTTGAGCGTCCAGCTCTGACGAGATACGCCCCATGCGAACAAGGAGAGTAAACAGATCATGTCCGCGGGCCTTCAAGACACCACCGCCGCCGAGCTGTTCGAACTCGCCGAGGCCAACAAGCGCTGTCGCGAAACGCGACAAGGAGCGCTTCTCCACCCGTGTGGGCTCCGTGTGGTCGGCGCCGACCTCGCGCAGATTGACCTGCACGGTCTTCATTTTGACGACTCCAGGTTCGAAGCATGCCAGCTCCAGGGCGCTGTACTCTTCGACGGTACCTTCAGCGACACCGTGCTCAGCAGCTGCGACCTGAGTGGAGCCGACCTGGTGAAGATGGAGATTCATCAATCGGATCTGCGCGGATGCCGGTTCGACGGAGCCCGGCTGATCAAGGCGACCATCATCGACTGCGACCTGCGCGGCGCCAGCTTCGTGGGGGCCGATCTCACGAGCGCGGTGATCTCGGGATGTCATATAGAGGATGCCAACTTCGA
The DNA here is from genome assembly GCA_964615375.1 of uncultured Enterobacterales bacterium. Lineage (GTDB taxonomy): Bacteria > Myxococcota_A > UBA796 > UBA796 > CAZKWG01 > CAZKWG01. The sequence continues at coordinate 8,503 of CAZTOW010000088.1, read as the reverse complement.
ACAGGCCATCCTCACCTATGCCCTGCTCGAGGGCAACCGCGGCCAGCCCGTGGCTCTGCCCCAGCTGAGCTGATCGTGTGGTTGGCCTCAAGCGCGCCTCTCGGGTGCCTCGTGAGCGTCCTTCGTGCGCTGGACGAGCTCGCCTCCCCGGAGCGAGGCCGATGACCGACGATCTCAGCACCCCAGGCGCCTGGAGGCGGGAGTTCATCGACCTCGTCGCCGACCTGCGCTCATCGCTCAAGCCCAGCCACATCAGACAGATCCTGACGGTCGAGGGCGCCGGAGAGTGGACCCTGGCCCTCGAGTTCCTCATGGACTACATCATCGACGAGCAGATCGTCATCTCCTCGGCTACCTACGCCAGGATCGAGGCGCTCGCTCGGGTCCTGCGGCCGCGCGAGGGGCTCGTCTACGTGCGTGAGCTCGTGCTCGACCTCGATGAGTGAGCGCCTCGCCGCGAGACCCGCGTCACAGCGCGTCCGCGCCCTCTGGCCGGCACACGAAGACTCCACGCCATGAAACTCCACCGTCCCACACACCCAAGCGCTCCCGGCGACGTCGAGCTGCTCGTCGACCTCGACGTACACGACCTGTGCGGGCTCAGTCTGGTCTTGAAGGCGCTCGCGGACGAGCTCATCGCGGTCGCCCCGTCAACCCGCTCCGGTCGCCGCGACGGTGGGCCCCGCCGCCCAGGCAGGAGAGCGGCCCACGAGCGGAAGCGCGAATTATTTCGTCACACTTCCCCCGCTCGCGCCATGGTGGAAGGAGCGCCCTTCAATTAACGTTCAAACCATCGCCCCTCCCGCCTCCCCTCTTACTCCTCCGGAGTTCACCGCCATGTCCTACCCTTCTTTGACCCTGGCCACCCTGAGCGCCGCCCTGCGCGGTGAGGCCGCCGCCATCCGATGTCGCGTCGAGCTCCAGCCCGCGGGCGGCGTGGGCGACAAGGTCTTCCCCGCCAGCTACGCCGTCGATGACCGGGCGAAGACGAAGTATGCGCTCGAGACCCGCCAGGTGAACGGACAGCCCGTGCAGACCGTGCTGCTCGACAGCGTAGCCAGCCAGGCCAACCGGATGGAGGAGGCCCTCGAGGACGGCTGGCGCGAGGGGCTGCTGAACATTCCGGTGGTGCTCGTCGACTTCTCCTCTGAGGACGGGCTCCAGGATCTCGGCGAGATCACCGCGCTTCGCGCCCCGCACCGGATCGCCGACGCGCTGCTGCGCGACGCGCTCCTGGACGGCGTGCCCTTCCGATCGAGCGCCATCGGCAAGGCGTTTACCGACGCGCGCGTCAACCACGCCACGGCCTTGTACCAGCGCTGCCCCACCGCGCTCCTGTTCGGGGTCTGGGACAGCACTGGCCCCAAAGGCGGCCTCGGCGCGAAGTTCCAGCGCGCGCTGGTCTCGGAGATCATCGGCGTGGGCGTCGAGCTGGGCGTGAAGACCTCCAGCCGCATCGACCCGGCTCAGATCGAGAAGACCGAGATCTACGTGGACCGGGACAACCCTCGGGACTGGACCGCCGAGCTGGCCCGCGCCCAGCTCGACGCGAAGAAGGCGCCGGTGCCCTTCGAGCGCAAGGGCGAGGGCAAGGGCACCCCCAGCGCCATCAACCACGGCAACATCGCCCCCAGCATCGAGACCCGGGCCGGCGGCGTCACCTTCGACCGGGCCGTCCAGACGACCGTGCTCTCGCTCCCCGCCCTGCGCAAGCTGCGCTTCCAGACCGACACCGCGGGCGCCCCGCTGGGGGAGCGCCGAGCGCAGGCCGAGCACGCCGCGCGCGTCACCCTGGCGGCCCTCGGGCTGGCGGCCATCGTGCTCAACCGGGACAACGGCTACGCCCTGCGCTCCCGGGCCGACCTGGTGCCGACCGGGCCGCTGGTCTTCGAACTCGTGCCCCGGGATGGGGGCGAGCCCACCCTCTACACGATCAGCCGCGAAGAGGCCGCCGCCCTGCTGGCCGCCGCCAGCGCCGAGGCCGCGCAGCACGGGCTCCCCTGGGATACGAAGCCCGTCCGCATGGTGCCCGCGCCCAAGCTCGCCCACCTCATCCGCCAGAGCCGCGCAAAAGCCAGCCTCACCGCCGACGAGCAGCGCTGATGTTCTGCATCCAGGTCGAGCTGCTGACCGGCCGCTTCGTGGCGACCGACTACGCGGACCGGCAGCGCTCCGAGTGGCCTCCCCACCCGGCGCGCCTGTTCTCGGCGTTGGTCGCCGCCTACGCCGCCGATCCCGACGACGAGGCCCGCGCCGCGCTCCAGTGGCTGGAGGGCCTGCCGCCCCCGCAGATCGCCGCCAGCGATCACAGCGCCCGTGACGTGCTCACGGTCTTTGTGCCCGTCAATGATTTGAGTATAAGCGGTTCGCTGAACCGCGCGAAGAAGCCCAGCGACGCCGAGCTGGCGACCGCCGAGGCGATGCTGCCCGAGCACCGCGGCAAGCAGCCCCGGACCTTCCCCTCCGTCACGCCCGATCAGCCCCGCTTCGCCTTCATCTGGCCCGAGGTCGAGCCGCCCGAGGCGCACCGGGTCGCCCTCGGCCGCCTGACCGCGTGTGTACACCGGATCGGCCACTCCAGCAGCCTCGTGAGCGTGCACCTGCCCGAGGAGGCGCCTCCGGCCCGCTGGGTCCCGAGCCCAGAGGGGTCCGAGACGCTGCGGGTGGTGCAGCCCGGCCAGCTCGCCCAGCTCGAGGAGGAGCACCGGATGCACCAGGAGACTCAACCCCGCGTCATGCCCGCGGCCTCTCAACGGTATCAGGACCTGGAGCGCGGTGTGATGCCCCCAGCGATCCCGGCGGCGCGCTCCTGCTTCAGCTCAGAGTGGATCGTGCTGCGCCGCGTGGACGGCGATCGCCTACCGCTCACCGCCGCCCTGGCCCTGAGCGCCGCGGTGCGAGGCGCCCTGCTCAAGCACGCGCCCGACCCCCGCGCCGAGCTGCTGAGCGGCCACGCGGAGGACGGAAAGCCATCCGCGCTGGATCACATGGCGGTCGTGCCCCTGCCCTTCGTCGGGGACGAGCACGCGGACGGGGAGCTCAAGGGGGTGGCGATCCTGTTGCCGGTCCCCCTCGGCTCGCCCGAGGCCGCCCCCGTGCTGCGGGCGGTCGGCGCCTGGGAGCGCGCCTCGCGGGTGGGAGATCACGCCGAGTCCGAGCACCCGCCCCTCAGGGTGGTCATGGGCCGGGCTGGCAAGGTGCTCCTGGAGCTGAGCGACGACAACCTGCCGAGGACCCTGCGCCCCGACACCTGGGCCGCGCCGCGTCACGAGTGGGTCAGCGTCACCCCTGTCGCCCTCGACCGCAACCCCGGGGAGCTGCGCGCCCGCCGGGGCGCCGACCCGGCCGCCGAGGCCCGCCGTATACAAGTTGTGATGGATACCGCCGAGCAGATCCTGCGCCGTGCCGTGTCGCGCGTGGGCCTGCCCGAGCCCGTCGTGGTCGAGCTGAGCCCCTCGGCGCAGATCCGCGGGGGCCGCCCCTGCCGGGCCTTCCCCGGCTTCGTCAGCGGCGGCCACCCCCGCGTGCTCGTGCACGCCCGGCTCGTCTTCGCCGAGCCCGTCGAGGGCCCCGTGCTGCTCGGCGCGGGCCGTTACAGCGGCTACGGCCTGTTCCGGCCGATCCGGGAGGCGCTGTGAGCCTCCGCGTCGCCGACTTCACCGCCTACTTTCACGCGCTGTGGGACCAGCCCGACCGCCCCTGCGATCCCTACCCCTGGCAGGAGCGCCTGGTCCAGTCCGTATACGAGCGCGGCGACTGGCCCGAGCAGCTCGACCTGCCCACGGGCGCCGGCAAGACCAGCGCCCTGGACATCGCCGTGTTCCTGCTCGCCTTGGAGGCGAACAAACCAGCGGCGAGCCAGCGCTTCCCCCGCCGTGTCTTCATGGTGGTCGATCGCCGGACCATCGTGGACCAGGGCTTCCAGCGGGCCCTCCAGATCGGCGAGCGGCTCGCCGGCGCTCGGGACGGCGTGCTGGCCGAGGTCGCCGACCGCCTGCGCGGGTTGACCGGCGGCGATCCCGAGAGCCGACCCGTCGAGGCCACCGTGCTGCGCGGCGCCATGCTGCGCGACGACGGCTGGGCCCGCCGGCCGGACCAGCCGGTCCTGGCGCTGTCGACCGTGGATCAGGTGGGCTCCCGCCTGCTCTTTCGAGGCTACGGGGTGTCCGACGGCATGAAGCCCGTCCACGCCGGCCTGCTGGGCAGCGACTGCCTCTACCTGCTCGATGAGGTGCACCTGTCGGTCGCCTTTGAGCAGACGCTCAGCGCCGTGCGCGATCGCTACATGCCAGACGGCGCGAAGATCCAGGTCTGTCGGCTGTCCGCGACGCACCGAGGCGGACAGCCCGCCGACTTCGCGCTCGACGCGCGCGACCGGGAGCACCCGGTCCTGAAGCGGCGCCTCATGGCCCCCAAGCCCGCGACGCTGCTCCCCGTGGATGTCAAGGGGGAGGAGGCCGTGAAGGTGGGCATCTTCGCCGCGAAGCTCGCCGAGCAGGCGCGGCTGCTGGCCCGGCCTGGCGCCACCGTGGGCGTCATCGTCAACCGGGTCGAGACCGCCCGCCGCGTCGCTGAGGCCCTCGACGGCGCCGAGGTCGCGCTCATCACGGGCCGCATGCGCCCCCTCGACCGCGAAGAGACCGAGCGGCGCATCAAACCCTGGGTGGACCCCGACCGGCGCCCCTGGGGCTCCCCGCTCCACGGGGACGCACCCCCGCGCTTCGTCGTCGCGACCCAGTGCGTCGAGGCTGGCGCCGACTACGACCTGGACGCGCTGGTCACCGAGTGCGCTCCCCTGGACGCCCTGCGCCAGCGCCTGGGGCGTCTGAACCGCAGCGGCCTCCGCGAGGGCGCGAGCGCGGTGATCGCCCTGCGCAAAGATCAGGTCAAAGGTTCCGATCCCGTCTATGGCGAGGCCATGGCGAAGACCTGGACCTGGCTGAGCGAGCTCAAATCACTTGACTTCAATATATATGAGTTCGAGACAATCGCGAAGACCGCTCCCGCCGACCTGATCTCTTCGGGCCCGACCGCGCCGCTGCTCCTGCCGGCCCACCTCGACGCCCTGGTCCAGACCAGCCCCATCCCAGCGCCCGATCCGGACATCTCGCTGTTCCTGCACGGCCCCCAGCGGGTGAGCGTGGAGGTCTCCGTCGTCTGGCGCGCCGATCTGCCGACGGGGCTCTATGACGCGCCGGGGCCAGGCGACGTCGAGGCGGCGATCGACCAGCTCGAGGCCGCTCCTCCTGGCGGCCTGGAGGCCCTCTCCCTGCCGATGAGCGCCCTGCGGCGGTGGCTGAGCGAGCGGGACCGGGGCGCCATCTCCCTGTCCGACGCCGGCGCGACCGCGGCCGATGACGATGACGATGAGGGCGGGCGGGCCTCGGCCGGCGACGATCTGCGCGCGCTGGTCTGGCGCGGCGAGTCCAGCGACATGGTGCCTCTGGAGCGGCTCCGGCCGGGCGACACCGTGGTGCTGCCTTCGAGCGTCGGTGGGCTGGCCCTGGGCAGCTTCGACCCGACGGCCCGCCAGCCCGTCAACGACCTGGGAGACCTGGTCCAGCGCCGCCTCCGGGGCCGCCCCACCCTGCGCCTCCACCCCGCGGTGCTGGCGCCCTGGGGCGACTGGGCCGCGCGCGCGCCCATGGCCGGGGGCGAGCACGACGACCTCGACGCGAGGATCGACGACTGGCTGGCGGAGGCGCCCGAGGGCCTCTGGTCCAGCCTCGGCGGCCGGCCCGAGGCGTTGCTCTCACGAAAGAAGCGCCGGATGGTCCTGACCCCTGCCCCCCGCGGCGCCTGGATCACCCTGGTGAGCGCCCGGCGCGAGAAGGCCGGAGAGGACGCCAGCACCGAGGCGGAGACCTCCTCACACACCGGCGTGCGGGTGCCGTTGCGCGCGCACCTCGAGGGGGTCGGGGCGTGGGCGGAGCGCTTCGGCGCGCATGTGGGCCTGCCCGCGGAACGGATCGCCGACCTTGCCAGCGCGGGCCGCTGGCATGACCTGGGCAAGGCCGACCCCCGCTTCCAGCTCTGGTTGCACAACGGCAACCCCGTCGCCGCGGCCATGTCGGAGGCCCCCCTGGCCAAGTCCGCTACCCCCGCCCAGGATCGGGCGGCGCGGGCGCGGGCCCTGGTGAAGAGCGGCTACCCTTCAGGCGCGCGCCACGAGCTGATGTCCCTGGCCCTGCTGGAGGCCGCGCCCGAGGTGCGCGCCGAGGTCGAGTCCCGGGGCGGCGACTGGGATCTGGTCTGTTTCCTGGTCGCCAGCCACCACGGCTACGGGCGCCCCTTCGCGCCCGTCGTGCCCGACGAGCTGCCCGTGGACGTCAGCTGGGAGGGCATCACCCGTCGCAGCGATCACGGCCTGGAGCGCCTGGACTCGGGCGTCTCGGACCGCTTCTGGCGGCTGGTGCGGCGCTATACCCCCCACGGCCTCGCGCGTTTGGAGGCGCTGCTGCGCCTGGCGGACCACCACGAGAGCGCCCTGGAGCAGGCTCCCGGGCGGCAGGAGCGGCCATGAACACACACCGGTTGACCGGCCTGGACGGGGGCAACCCCCTGGGCTTTCTGGCGGCGCTCGGGGTGTTGAGGGCGCTCACGACCGCGGGCCACGCCGCGCGCCTCGCCTGGCGCCTCCAGGGGGTCTGGCGCCCGGAGCTGGAGGTCGGGCTGGACCGGGAGGCCCTCGTCTCGTCTCTGGACCAGGAGCGCCGGGGCTGGGCAAAGGAGCTGGCGTTACAACTTTGTTATAGCAAAGACGGAGGGCCTGGAGACATCCGGGACCTGAAGCCCCGCCCCGCCGATCTGCGGCTGTGGCTGGAGCGGGTCCTCAGGGAGGGATCCGCAGAGAGCCTCGCGCTGACCGCGGCCTTCTTCACCGAGACCGCCGTCGACAACAACGGCAACATCAAGCCCACCGCGCTGCACTTCACCGCCGGACAGCAGCAGCTCCTCGCCATGGTCCTGGAGCTTCAGGCCCGCCTGGAGCCCCGAGACCTCGTCGAGGCCCTGTGGGGCCCGTGGCGCTACGAGCGTGAGCTGCCCGTGCTGGGCTGGGACGCCAGCGCCAGCCGCGACTACGCGCTGCGCGCCTCGGATCCCTCCAAGGACAAAAAGACCGGCGTGCCGGGCGCGGACTGGCTGGCGTTTCGCGGTCTGGCCTTCCTGAGCGTCATGCCCGACGGCGCGCGGATCCTCACCCCAGGGGCGCGGGGGGGCTGGAAGACCGGGACCTGGACCTGGCCCCTGTGGACGGTGCCGCTGCGCCCCGAGACCGTGGCCAGCGTGCTCACCCTGCCGGGGCTGGCGGACCTGTCGCCCGTGGTCCGCGCGGCCCGGGGCATCGGCGCCGTGTTCACCTCAGGGATCCGTCGCTCGGACCAGGGAGGGTATGGCAGCTTCAAGCCGTCTCGCCCTGTTTGAGATTTTAGTTCGCCATCATAACTTTTAACATTGAATTTTTTTGGAGATGATCATGATCGACATCCCCCTCCTCCCCGTGCGCATGCTGAACGAGCACGCCTACTGTCCGCGCCTCTTCGCCCTGATGTGGGTCCACCAGGAGTGGAGCGACTCCGGCGACACCGTGCGCGGCAAGACCGTGCACACCCAGGTGGACGCTGGCGGCGGCACGCTCCCTCGAGACAGCGACGCCCCCGCCATCGCCCGCAGCGTCGAGCTCTCCGACGAGGGCCTGGGCCTCATCGCGAAGATCGACCTCGTCGAGGCCGACGGCGGCAAGGTCGTGCCCGTGGACTACAAAAAGGGTGAGGTCCCGCCCGTGCCCGAGGGCGCCTGGGAGCCCGAGCGCGTGCAGGTGTGCGCCCAGGCCCTGCTGTTGCGCGCCAACGGCTACGCCTGTGACGAGGCCGCCCTCTACTTCGCCGGATCGAGGCGCCGCGTGCGCGTGCCGCTCACCGAGTCCCTCATCGAGACCACGCTCAAGCACCGGGACGCCGCCCGCGCCGTGGCCGCCTCCGGGGGCCTGCCCGATCCGCTCGTCGGCAGCTCCAAATGCCCGCGCTGCGCCCTCGTCGGCATCTGCCTGCCCGACGAGCACCATCGCGCGCGTGGCCAGACCGACGAGGTCCGCCCCATCATCCCCGCCCGTCACGACGGCGTGCCCCTCGTCGTGCAGCAGCACGGCGGCAGCCTGGGTCTGGCTGGCGAGGAGATCGTCATCAGCGATCGCGCCGGCCCCGTCGGCAAGGTGCGCCTGGCTGACACCAGCCGCGTGCTCGTGTACGGCAACAGCACCGTGACCTCGCCGCTCCTGCACGAGCTGGCGAAGCGCGACATCCCCGTCGCGTGGCACAGCTACGGCGGCTGGTTCCAGGGCATGTTCACCGGGGCGGGGGGCCGCAACGCCATCCACCGCATCGCCCAGCACCGGGCCGCCGCCGATCCGGCGCGGGCGCTCGCCCTGGCCAAGGGCTTCGTGCGCAGCAAGACCCAGCGCAAAGGAGCACGCCCACGCCGACACGTCGCCCTGCCACGCGCT
>CAZTOW010000087.1:0-21282 GCA_964615375.1 uncultured Enterobacterales bacterium | reverse complement strand
TCAGCCCGGGGCGCGCTCAGCCCGGGGCGCGCTCAGCCCGGGGCGCGCTCAGCCCAGGGCGCGCTTAGCCGGCGCCCTCGGTCAGCAGGCCGGTCGCGTGCTCGACGCCCAGGTACACGCCGTGCACGATCCGGCGAAGCCCCCGAACGCCGCCGAGCGGGCCATGGCGGGGTCGGGGACGCCGAGATCATCGGCGACGAGCAGCCGATCCTGGCGCGCGGCCTGGCGGATGGTGTCGGCTTCGGAGCGGTCCACAGGGCTGATCTCGACGCCATTGGGTAGTCAATCGGTAGCTAATCGGTTGCCATCTGAAACCAATCAGCATACAAGATCACCCTCACAGGAGCATCCCCATGGAGATCTCGGCTCCCGGCGAACCCCGGTGTTACTCCTCGGGGGCGTCGCTCCCGCACAACCTCGACCTGGGCGACGCGGAGTCGCTCATGGGAGTCCCTCAGCCCGTCAAGCTGCCGAACGAGCTCCTGGACCGCGCCGACGCGCTCGTGGACTACGTGCAGAGCCTGCCCGAGATCGCCGCGGTGGCGGGCAGCCGCGTCACCCGCGCGCACGTCATCCGCCTCGCGCTGGCGCGTGGTCTCGCCGACCTGGAGCGCGAGCGCGCCGCCCAGGGCAAGCCCAGCTCGTAGACCGTTCCCGTCGCCGGAGTACCTCCCCCGACCGGCGCGCGGGTGAAAACCCGGGGGACCAGCGGACGGAGGGCAGAGTCACTACCTCTGCCCCCCGCCCTGACGAGGAATGAAGCTGTGAGACCTGACATCCCTCGCTATGATGGCGATAACCCGCCGTCGGGGCAGTCGTCTGCCTCGACGGCCGTGACCTGGTATGCGTTCCTGGGCGACCGCGAGCCCCCGCTGGCGGTCGGCCGCAGCCCGGAGGAGGCCTGGGATCAGCTCCACGCGGAGGTGCTGAGGCACTTCCGGGAGGACGCCGACCCGCCGGAGCTGGACCCGGAGGGGCGAGCGTCGGCCGAGCTGGAGCGCAGGCGCGACGCGGTGCTGCTCTCCGCGACGGGCCGGGATGAGGCCGTGGCCTTCGAGGCCTGGTGCTTCGTGTCGTGCCTGACGGAGGAGGAGGCGCAGCGGCGGTGGAGGAGGGTGTTCGAGGGGCCCCGAGAAGCTTGAACGGCTCATTGAGGTAGGAGACTGACCCGGTCGACGGAGCCACAGTCGGAGCCGCGGCGCTCCGCGCCGTGGCTCAATCGCCCCGCTATTGCACGACGAGCACCTGCTGAAGCAAGAGCAGCACCTCGGCAGGCGCGTGCGCCGCGACGGCGCGGTAGCGGTCGACCTTGTCCTGGTCCGCCCAGTTCCTGGTCGCCTTTGCCAAGATCATATCGATGTCCCTGATCCTGCCGAACGCCCAGCCCCGACGCCTCCTTCTCCCCTCCCAGAACCTCCCCTCTGCTCTGCACCGGACGAGGCGCCGGCCTGATCTGCTGGAGTAGGGGCGGACTGAGCTTTTTGGACCCTGCAGGGGTGGACGCAGCCCAGATCAAAGCAGCTGGCCCGGCTCGATGGGTCCACTCCAACTGGATTTTCAGCCCTTCTGGGCCTGCGAGGCTCTTGCCGCCTCGCACGCCCGATCCCGAGGCGACCAAGCCGGAACGCGCGGGGATACCCTGACAGCGGCTGCACTCCCGTGTCTCCATGGCAGCCCAACCTGCGGTCAGGCTCGCGCTGGGCCAGTACCTTGTTAGGCCTACTCCGGTTCTCTTCTGAGTAGATGTCGCAGGAGCCATGGATGGACAAGCAGAGCACGGTCAACGATACCTCCCCCAGTGAGGCCCACCAGGGGCCCTCGACAAGTCAGACCGACGCCCTCGAACTCATCCGTCAGCGGCGCGATCACTATGGTCAGCTCTATTTCAAGATGGAGGATCGAGCACAGTTCTTTGCCGGCATTCTCCTTGCGGCTGGCGCCGCCTTTCTTGGCGCCGTGAAGGCCCACATCTGGGACCAGGCGCCACCGGGCTGGTGCCCGATCGCCTCCCTGAACTGGCTCGAGAGGCTCACCTTCAGCCTGCTGTTCGTCAGCTTCTGCGGCGTGTTCATCACGCTGTCGCCGCTTCGGGGCCGCACGCTCTTCGACGGCAAGGGGATCGGGTGGCTGGAACGCTGGACGCTCGCCATGGCCCGCTGGCCCTCTTGCTGGGCCCGAGAGCGTGAGTCGTTCCTGGACAAGCCAGCTCACCAGAAGATGCCCGACTTCCTCTCATCGCTCTTCAGGAGCTCCGCAAAGTCCTTCCCCAAGATGGGCAACTCGCTGATCTGGGATGACGAAGTCCACAATCTCTGGGCGCAGTGGTTCGTCTACATGCGCCGCGCGCTCCTGCTACGGAAGACCATCTTCATCAGCACGATCGCCCTCGCCTTCACTGGATACACCTACTTCCAGCTCCCGCCGAGCCCAGACGAGCCGACCGCCGCTACAGCGACCGCGCCCAGGGAGTGCCCACAGGAGGAAGCCCCACCTCCCCCGCCCAGCCCGAGCATCGCGCTGCCGCCTCCTCAATCGCAGGTTGCGCCCGAAGGCGATCCCGCTGCTCCAGCGACGCCCAGCACGTCGCCGCTACCAGAAGGCGGTTCGCCGGAGCAAGCTCCCGCCAGTGCTCCCGCGGGGACATCCACCGGCAATCCGTAATGGAAGGATCCGAGGACCGCACAGGGATCTCTCGCTCCAGCTGCGCGCTGAGCCCGAGCACCAGTGTGTGCCGTTCGGCCCCCTTCGCCACGTAGGCGGTGACCGGCGGAGGGATGAGCATGATCCACCGCCATCCCTTCACGTGTCCCGCAGCGACGCCTGCTTCGGCCCGCATCCGGTCGGTCAACGCGGCACTCAGCACGTCCGCCCAGTCAAGTCCGCTCTGCGTCCTCACCATGCCGCCTGGCAGCGCCCACAGCCCGCTGAACGCGTAGCCCGGTCGCTCCGCCTTGCGGACGGCCAGGATGTCCCCGCCAGGTCGGACGAGGAGCCCGACCACCCCGATGCCCACGCGGCCTCCTCGGAGGCACCAGAACCCCGACGCATCGGGTGCCCTGTCGCTCAGCAACGCCTCGAGACCTGCCGGCATGAGCGGCAGACGTGCCGGTTCGAGGCGCGCCACGGGTAGCATGATCACCTCTATCTCGGCGCGCGTTCAGGTGACGCCGCGGGCACCTGCAACTGGCGATTCGTGCTACCTTTGACTCTCTGATGATCCCCAGCGAGGACCACTGGCCCGACATGCCCCTGATGCCCGAGGAGCTCACTTGATCCCCCAACCCGGCGACCTCGTCCGCGTGCGCTCGCGGCAGTACCTCGTCGAGGGCGTGGACCTGCCCCCAGACTCCGGGGACAGCACGCTGGTCCGGCTGTCCTGCCTGGAGGACGACGCCCAGGGCGAGCGTCTGGAGCTGTTGTGGGAGCGCGAGGTGGACGCGCGCCTGCTGCGCCAGACCGACTGGGAGCGCATCGCCACCCGCGGCTTCGACGCGCCGCGCCTGTTCTCGGCGTACCTGCACACGCTGCGCTGGAACTGCGTCACCGCCACCGACCCGCGCCTGTTCCAGGCACCCTACCGGGCCGGCATCGAGGTCAAGGCCTACCAGCTCCAGCCGCTGCGGATGGCGCTGGCGATGCCCAGGGTGAACCTGTTCATCGCCGACGACGTGGGCCTGGGCAAGACCATCGAGGCGGGCCTGATCGTCCGCGAGCTCACGATGCGCCAGAAGGTGCGTCGCGTCGTGATCTGCGTGCCGCCCTCGGTGGTCCGCCAGTGGCGCGACGAGATGGAGGAGCGCTTCGGCCTCTCCTTCGTCATCTACGACCGTGACTACGTCTCCCGCGTGCGGCAGGAGCGCGGCTACGCGATGAACCCCTGGAAGACGCACACGCGCTTCATCGTGTCGCACGCCCTGGTCCGCGACGAGGTCTACGCCGGCCCCCTGCGAGACTGGTTGGGTGTGTTCGCCAGCGGCTCCCTGCTCATCCTGGACGAGGCCCACAACGTCGCCCCCGCCAGCGGCGCGAAGTACGCCATCGACAGCAAGCTGACCCGCGCCATGCGCGATCTGGCCCCGCGCTTCGAGCACAAGCTCTTCCTCTCGGCCACCCCGCACAACGGCCACTCCAACAGCTTCTCGGCCCTGCTCGAGCTGCTCGACCCGCAGCGCTTCGTCCGCGGCGTGCCCGTGGACGCCCGCCTGCGCGACGCCGTCATGATCCGGCGCCTCAAGTCCGACCTGCGCGCCATCGGCGAGCCCTTCCCCCAGCGCGAGGTGATCCGCCTGGAGATCGACCGGCTGCCCGAAGACGCGCCCGAGCTCGCGCTCTCGCGCCTGCTGCAGCGCTACCGCCTGGCGCGCGAGGCCCGCCTGTCCCAGGCCAGCAAGGCCCAGCAAGCCGCCGCGATGCTGGTGGTCACCTCGCTGCAGAAGCGACTTCTCTCCTCGATTGAGGCCTTCGCCCGCACCCTGGACGTCCACCGCGCCTCGCTCGGCAAGGCGCCACCGCGCGTCGCGCTGGCCAGCCTGGACCTGCTGGGGCAGGCACCCGACGCCGACGACGAGCGCGCCGAGCTGCCCGAAGAGGAGGTGGAGCGCGAGGATGACGCCCAGATGGCCACCGCCACCGCCAACGCGAGCGGCGGGCTGGCGCCGCTGACCGAAGAGCTGTCGCTGCTCGACGAGATGGCCCGGATCGCCCGCGGCGCCCGCTACGACGCCGACGCCCGGGTCCGCTACCTGCTGCGCTGGATCCGCGAGCAGCTCTGCCCCGACCTCGGCGCCGAGGACGCGGCCTGGAAGCCGCGGCGCGTGCTGATCTTCACCGAGTACACCGACACCAAGCGCTACCTGTACCAGCTCCTGTCGGACGCCGCGCGCCTGAGCGACCGCGGCCCCGAGCGCATCGCCACCTTTCACGGCGGCATCGGCGAGGAGCGGCGCGAGGCCATCAAAGCCGCCTTCAACGCCGATCCAAACAAACATCCTCTACGCATCTTGATCGCCACCGACGCCGCCCGCGAGGGCGTCAACCTGCAGAACAACTGCGCCGACCTGTTCCACTTCGACGTCCCTTGGAACCCCGGCCGCATCGAACAGCGCAACGGCCGCATCGACCGCAAGCTGCAGCAGGCCGCCGAGGTCCGCTGCATGTACTTCGTCCTGCCGCAGCGGGCCGAGGATCGTGTGCTCGACGTCCTGATGAAGAAGACCCGCCGGATTCACGAGGAGCTGGGCAGCATGGCGCCCGTCGTCGGGCGGCGCATCGACCTGGCGCTGACCCGCGGCATCGAGCACGACCGCGTCGACGCCCTGGCCAGCGCCATCGAGCGCGCCGACGCCGAGGAGGGCGAGGGCCGCGTGCGCACCATGCGGGTCGAGATGGGCCAGGACGAGGCCGACTCGCGCCGCACCCGCCTGGAACGCCAGCTCGAAGACCTGCGCGAGCTTCTCAAGCGCTCCCGCCAGTGGATAGGGTTGGACGACCGCCACTTCCGCGACGCCCTCTCCGCCTCGCTGGAGACCCTCGGCGCCGCCGGCCTGTCCCCCGTCGATCCCAGCCAGGCCGCCGCCGACCCCGAGCGCGCCCGCTGGCAGCTCCCCCACCTGCACGAGCGCGCCGGCGCCGACCCCACCTGGGCCGCCACCCTGGACGCCCTGCGCGCCCCCCGCAAGCGGGGCCAGTCCCCCGCCGAGTGGCGCCGCGAGGCTCCGATCCGGCCCGTCGTCTTCCGCGACCCGGGCAACCTGGACGGCGAAGTCGTCCACCTGCACCTGGAGCACCGCGTCGTCCAGCGCCTGCTGGGCCGATTCCTGTCCCAGGGCTTCCGCGACGACGACCTGCGACGGGCCTGCGTGCTGCGTACCGACGATGCCCTGCCCTACGCCGTCCTGTTGGGCCGCCTGTCGCTGTTCGGCGCCGGCGGGGCCCGGCTGCACGATGAGATCCTGGCCGCCGCCGCCGAGTGGGCGCCGCTGGAGCAGCGCCACGGTGGCCTGCGCCCGCTGGGCGAGGGGGACAAGCGCGACGTGCTGCAGCTCGTCGAGGAGGCCCTGGCCCGCCCCCGGCTACAGGACGTCGAACCTTCGCTTCAGGCCCACGTCCGCGCCCACGCCGCCCGCGACGTCGCCGAGCTGACCCCGCACCTCGAGCGCCGCGCAGCCCAGCTCAGCGAGCGGGCCCGCCGCGACCTGATCCGGCGGGGTGAGGCCGAGGCCCGCGACATGGCCGGCATCCTGGTGGCCCAGCGCGCCCGCATCCTGGCCCGTCAGAAGGAGATCGAGGACGAGGCTCGCCAAGGCCGCCTGGCCTTCAACCCCGAGGAAGAACGCCAGCTCGCCGCCGACCGCCGTCACTGGATCGAGCGCCTGGACAGCATCGCCCGCGAGCTCGAGGCCGAGCCCGCCCGCATTCAAGATAGCTACGTCGTCAAAGCCACCCGCGTCGAGCCGGTGGGCGTCGTCTACCTCTGGCCCGTGTCGAGCTGAGCCATGGCGAAGCAGGATTCCGAGCGCGAAGCGCACAAGGCCTGGCTGGGCCTCATCCAGCCCACTGGCCTGGTCGTCTCCCCCCCCGCCCTCCTCAAGGCCCAGGTCACACCCGACCGCAACGTCGTGACCCTGACCCCGGCCCTCGCCGCCGCCCTGTCCCCCTCCGCCCTGGACGACGGCGACCCGCTGCTGCTGGACTTCCCGCGCTTCGCGATCGAGGTCCTGGGCTGGTCGAAGGACGACCTCGCCGGCGCCCCCGGCGGCCCGCCCCTGCCCGACGCGCTGGCTGTGGCCCTGCCGGACTACGGCGAGATCCTGCGCCCCACCTACGTCGCCCTCGACGGCCTGGGCGACAGCCGCCCCCTGCTGCTGATCGTCCAGGCGCCCACCCTCGCCGCCCTGGACGAGCCCGTCCCCGACGCCGCCGGCTGGCCCGCCAGCCCCCAGGCCCGCCTGGAGCGCCTGCTGCGCGACACCGGCGTCCCCGCCGGCCTGCTCTGCAACGGCGCCACGCTGCGGCTGGTCTACGCCCCGCGCGGAGAGTCCTCGGGGCACCTGGGCTTCCCCGTCGCCGAGCTCGGCACCGTCGCCGGCCGCCCCCTGCTGGCCGCGCTGGTGATGCTGCTCGGCGAGCACCGCGTCTTTGGCGCGCCGGACGGCCAGCGTTTACTAGACATACTAGCCGAGAGCCGCAAGTACCAGAGCGAGGTGAGCAACCGCCTCTCCGAGCAGGTGCTGGGCGCCCTCTGGGAGCTGCTGCGCGGCTTCCAGGCCGCCGACGAGGCCGCCCACGGCCGCGTGCTCCACGCCCTGCCGCGCACCGACCCCCAGCAGATCTACGGCGGCCTGCTGACCGTCATCATGCGCCTGGTCTTCCTGTTGTACGCCGAGGATCAGGGCCTGCTCCCCGACGATCCGGTCTACCAGCGCAACTACGCCATCGGCGGCCTCTTCGAGCGCCTGCGCGAGGACCAGGGGCACCACCCCGACACCCTCGACCAGCGCTTCGGCGCCTGGGCCTGGCTGCTGTCCACCTTCCGCTTCGTCTTCGACGGCGGCGGCCACGGCCCCCTGCGCCTGCCCACCCGCCACGGCCAGCTCTTCAACCCCGACAGCTACCCCTTCCTGGAGGGGCGCCCGCCCGGCGTACACCGCGTCATGGGCGCGCCCGTCGAGGTGCCCCGCGTCGCCGATGGCGTGATCTGGCGCGTGCTGGAGCGCCTGCTGATGCTGGACGGCGAGCGCCTGAGCTACCGCGCCCTGGACGTCGAGCAGGTGGGCAGCGTCTACGAGTCGATGATGGGCTTCGACGTCGCCACCCTGCCCGGTCGCGCCCTGGCCCTGCGCCCCCGGGGCGTGGTCATCGACGTGGACGCCCTGCTGCGCCAGCCCGGCGCCCGGCGCGCCGCCTGGGTCAAGGAGCAGGCCGAGTGCGATCTGTCGGCCGGCGCAAGCAAGGAGCTGGCCGAGGCCCGCGACGCCGACGACGTGGTGGCCGCCCTGGGGCGCAAGGTCGCCCCCCAGACCCCGCGCGCCCTGCAGCCCGGCGCCCTGTTCCTGCAGCCCGGCGAGGAGCGCCGCCGCTCCGGCAGCCACTACACCCCGCGAGAGCTGACCGAGCCCATCGTGCGCACCACCCTGCGCCCGGTGCTCGACGCGCTCGGCCCCCGCCCCACCCCCGAGCAGATCCTGGCCCTGAAGGTCTGCGATCCCGCCATGGGCTCGGGCGCCTTCCTGGTCGAGAGCTGCCGCCAGCTCGCCGCCGCCCTGGTCGCGAGCTGGGAGCTGCACGGCCGCACGCCGAAGCTGCCGCCGGACGAGGATCCCCTGCTGCACGCCCGCCGCCTGGTCGCCCAGCGCTGCCTGTACGGCGTGGACCGCAACCCCTTCGCCGTCCACCTGGCGAAGCTCAGCCTGTGGCTGGTCACCCTGGCCCGCGATCACGCCTTCACCTTCCTGGATCACGCGCTCAAGCACGGGGACAGCCTGGTCGGTCTGACCAAGGCCCAGATCGGTGCCTTCCACTGGAGCCCGCCCGTCCGCGACTGGGGCCCCCTGTTCAAGGGCGTGAGCACCAGCGTCGAGGAGGCCAGCCGCCTGCGCGGCGAGCTGCAGCGCCGGGACGAGGGCGACTACGACGAGCGGGCGCGGGTCTGGCGCGACGCCGACGAGGCCCTGCTGGACACCCGTCTGATCGGCGACCTGTGCGTCGCGGCGTACTTCGGGGCGGACAAGGACAAGGAGCGCGAGCGGCTGCGCTTGGAGGTCCGCGAGAAGGTGGACGCCTGGCGTGCGGGGCGCGCCGACCGAGGGGAGCTGGAGGAGATCGTGGCGGGCCTGCGCGGGGGCGCGCGGCCGGTGCCGGTGTTCCACTGGGAGATCGAGTTCCCGGAGGTGTTCGGCAGGGAGAATCCGGGGTTTGACGCGGTGGTGGGGAATCCGCCGTTTCTGGGTGGCAACTACGTTTGGCCGACCTTCGGGGCTGCGTACAGGGACTTCTTGCTCGCACTTCACCTGGACTCTGGGGGCAAGGCTGTTGACTTGGTCATTCACTTCTTTCGTCGCGCCTTCGGCATGCTGCGTGAAGGTGGAACCACCGGTCTCATCGCAACCAACACCATCGGGCAGGGAACGACCCGGATCGCGGGCCTCAAGCAGATCGTCAACGGAGGCGGTCAGATATTGGAAGCGACCCGCAGGGTTCGCTGGCCGGGGCTTGCGGCCGTTGTGGTTAGCGTGGTGTACGTAGGACGAGGCGTCGTATGCGAAGGCGCAGTCCTGGATGGTCGTCCGGTTCGAAGCGTCAACTCCTATCTTGCTCCGGGCATTGAGTTCGACCCAGTTCCCCTGCGCGCAAATGAAGGGGCCAGTTTCATCGGAACCTATGTCTTGGGTATGGGTTTCACGTTCGACGACAATTGTGCGGAGGGGCGTGCCACCTCCCTCGCGGAAATGGACCAAATCATTAGGCGCGATAGACGAAATGCCGAAAGGATCTTCCCCTACATCGGGGGCGAGGAGGTCAATACCGGGCCGACACATGCCCATCACCGCTTTGTGATCAACTTTGAGGACTTCTCGCTGGAGCGCGCCAACGAGTGGCCAGATCTACTGGACATCGTACGACAGAAGGTCAAACCCGACCGGGATGAGCTCGGTGGGTATTCGGTAGCTGAGGGTAGGAAACTTCGGTGGTGGCAATTCGGAACGTACACTCGGTCACTCTATGACGCTTTGAACGGACTGAATCGCGTTTTGGCGATTGCTCGGGTGAGCACTACCTTTTCCGTCGCGTTCTTGCCTGCTGGCATGGTGTACTCTGAGGGGCTTGTCGTATTCCCCTTCAATTCGGGTTCGGCCTTTGCAGTCCTACAGTGTCGCATACACGAGCTGTGGGCGCAGTTCTTCGGGTCATCAATGAAGGATGATCTCCGATACTCTCCGTCTGGTTGTTTTGATCCGTTTCCAACACCAAATGACTGGAGTTGCTCTGACTCCATAGTAGGTATTGGTGACAGATACCACGAGTTCCGCGCCGCCCTGATGATCCGCAACGACGAGGGCCTGACGAAGACCTACAACCGATTCCACGACCCCACCAACCACGAGCCCGACATCGTCCGCCTGCGCGAGCTGCACGCCGCCATGGACCGGGCGGTGCTCGACGCCTACGGCTGGACCGACATCCCCACCGACTGCGAATTCCTGCTGGACTACGAGATCGACGAGGAGACCTGGGGCAACAAGAAGAAGCCCTACCGTTACCGCTGGCCCGACGCCGTGCGCGACGAGGTGCTGGCGCGCCTGCTCGACCTCAACCAGCGCCGCTACCAGGAAGAGGTGGCCGCCGGCCTGCACGGCAAGCCCGACCGCCCCGCGCCGCAGGCCGACAAGGCCCGGCCCGGCAAGCCCGCCGCCCCCCGCGCCCGCAAATCCGCCCCCTCGATCGCTACCCCGGCCCAGCTCCCCTTCGCCACCCGCCGAACAGATGGAGATGACAAATGAGCACATCCTCCAAGGTCTTTCATGGCACCCTGCGCGTGGTCGAGGATGACATCGAGCTTCGATGGGACGGGGGAAGCCCGCCGGCTCGCCCAGGCGTCTACGAGATCCGGGCCCCCCAGGACATCCCGCGCCTCCGTGCAGGCTCTCCGGTCCTCTACATCGGCCGCTCCGGCGACCTCAGCGCGCGGCTGAGCCAGCTCGCAGATTGGGGGCACAACGCCACCAGTCGGGTCGTGGACGCCCTCCAGCGCGCCGACCTCTGGGGGCAGACCGCGGTGCCCGACCGCGTGTTGACGCTGACCGCCACCGTCATCGAGGGCGACCACGCCGACCCGGAGCTCGAGGAGGTCCGACGTCTGGCGCGCTTCCTCAATCAGCACTGTGAGCTGCCACCCTTGAACCGAAGCCTGTCTGGATACCTGCCCTTCCTGGCGCTGCAGCGCATCCTGGA
Organism: uncultured Enterobacterales bacterium; assembly: GCA_964615375.1. Classification (GTDB taxonomy): domain Bacteria; phylum Myxococcota_A; class UBA796; order UBA796; family CAZKWG01; genus CAZKWG01. The sequence continues at coordinate 10,332 of CAZTOW010000087.1, read as the reverse complement.
GGGCATCTCCACCCGTCTGCACGACCTGCGCCACTTCGGCCCCTCGCGCCTCAAGGTGCGCAAGGCCTGGGACCACGAGGCGCAGGCCATCAACTATGTCGAGCTGGCCGTGGCGGGCGTGGACCGCCTCAGCCTGGCCTGGACCTGGCCCGCCGCCTGGCAGACCTCCGTGCGACGTCCCGACTGGTGGCCCGACACCGACGGCATGCCCTACGGATCCGAGCAGCTCTTCCTCTTCGTCCACGACGCCTGGGACGCCTACGGCCACGGCCCCGTGCGCGCCTCCGCGCGCTGGCGCCGCGCGCGTGCCGAAGAGCCCTGGCTCGGACTCGACCAGCCCATCCCCCTGCCCTGGAACCTGCTGGTGCGCGCCCCGGACGCCCTCACCGACCTCCTGATGAAGGGCCGCCTGGCCAGGGAGATCCGACCCCTCAAACCCGACGCCGGGATGTCGGACGCCCTGCGCAGCATCTGGGCCGACCTCGGCGACCTCCTCACCAGCGCACCCAAGGCCCTCGCCGCCGGCGAGCACGAACCGGACTGCCGTTGACCGACCCCACCATCACCGACCTGTACCTGGCCTGGAGGCAGGCGAAGACGGCGTTGTTCTATGAGCGACGCGGGGTCGGCTCTATCGAGTTGGCACAGTTTGAAGATGACCTGCCTGGACGGCTGGCAAGCCTTATACCTAAGCTGACTGGTGGCCAATGGTTTGACAAGCTGGACATTGGCGAGGTCTGGATTGTCCCAAAGCGTCAGCGTGACAAGCGAAAGAATGACAACACTGCGGACAGTGTGATACGAATTGGTACAGAGGTGATCGCCCCTCCACCAGATATCGACGTTCAGCTGCGACTAAGTCCGAATCCTGAATTTGCGATCGCAGAGGTGTTGTACCTGCGCTTGTTTGGCCCGGCACTCGATACGCTACTCGCCGATGAGTCGATCGGATATCGCCTCGACCTCAAGAAAGGGAAACTCGACCCTCATCGCCGCTGGATATTCGAGTTCTGGCCAACGCGATATCAGCAGTTTCGTACTGAACCACTCCGCGCAGCCGAGCGGTACTTCATTGAGGCCGGATGGAAGAGCGAGCATCGGGCGCTAGCGGTCATATGCGCAGACCTCGCGTCGTTCTATGACTCTGTCGATCCCGCATTCCTGCTGCAGGATGATCTGTTGGAGCGTTTGCGAGGCGCACAGCGCTGCGACATCACGGAATATGTGGCCGCTACTCGATCATTGCTCGCTGCTTACGCTCAATTCCGCCAAGTGGCTACGCGCCGCCTCGGTCTACCTGTCACGACAGGACTGCCGATTGGGGCGCTTACAAGCAGGGTCGTCGCAAACGTGGCATTACTGACGTTGGATTCACATCTTCGAGGCCTTTCCGGGGTTGTTGCCTACCGTCGATATGTAGATGACATCACTCTCGTAATCGAGCGTCAGGACGTATGCTCCCAGGAGGCGCTCCTCGAGCAAATCCTCCCCCTGGCAGCCCGTGGAGAGGACCGCGACACTCTAAGGCTCGACGTCCAAGCCCTTCACCGCCCCGGCTGTGAATTCCAGCTTCAAAACGAAAAGGTGCGCGTGCATCACCTTCGCGGTGAACCTGGTGAGGATTTCCTTGCTGCGGTACTCAAGGACTTCGACGAGTTGGTGAGCCGAAGTGAAGCCTTCATCGATTCAACCACACTCATAGGCGATGGTCTCGCCAAACTGGTCAGCGCAGCTAACGGGCTAAATTCCCCTCTACGGGTGCTACGCGACGCGGACCGGGTCCGTCTCGAGCGTTTTGAGCTGTCTACGAGCCTGCGAACTCTGGAGCGTGCTACCGTCCTCTTGGACCTGGAAGAAGTACGTGAACTGGTTCGCAAGACCGTCACGAAGGTCGAGCGACTCATTCGGGCGGAGACCGATTGGATTGAAAGCATGGGCACCGCTCTGCGGCTCTTCTGTGTCGCGCTGCGGGCGAGTGACTATAAGTCATGTATTGCATTGCACCGCTGGATGCTCAATGTCTGCGAGTCTGTCGCCAGCCTAAGGAGAGGAATTGGGCAGCTCTACTATCGAAAGCGACCGATAGAGCTTGACAGAGAGTCCGCGTGGGTATGGCTTAGAAATTTCCTTCATCAACGAATCATGGAGGCCTGTGCGTCGGCGGTACGGCTCGATACGCCATCGAAAGTGCTTGGCGAATGGATGGGTAGTGGATTGTGCGATCGCTCAAGGCGCCTCGGCCCAGTCGCAGTGCTTCGCCGAGCTGGCGCACTTGCACGGGCAGATATGCGGATGTGCGATCGTGAGGAGGACGATCGCTCCTCTCCGGAGGAACAATTTGCTGTGTGGTCGGAAGAGCCGCCAGACGATCTTGTGCTGCGGTTTGCCTTGATTCAGCAGTTTGTAGAGCGCTGCAATGACAATGTCAGCCAGGCCTGGAGAATACCCCCGGAAAGGTTGTTTCTGGCAACTCGGCCGCCATCATATTTCGATGTGGCAAGGCGCATGCTCAGCCCTGATGCCGAAGGTGGGTTCGCGGCTAATGTCTTTCAGCAGGTCATGGGGGTGGTTAATGCACTACGCGGAACGAAATATCGGTCTCCTGACGCCACCGTCGTGGATGAGCACACGGTTCATCTGCCATGGGTGCTCCACGGAGGGCGTGGGGGTAGGCTGGCGCTGCCCGAAGAGGATCCGATACTCGTTCTGGGCAATCTTGTCATTCCTGATTCATGGTGGAAAGACGCCGCGAAGAGATCGGTTCGCTACCCGGGCGGGAAACCCATGCTGACAGCTACCCGCCTCAACGGCCTGAAGACGGTCCTGGCGCAAGCCGCGGAGATCGCTCGAAAGCCTGCGGAGGGTGGCGGCAGACGCAAGCCAACACTCTTGGTCCTGCCTGAGCTCGCAGTCCCTCAGAAGTGGTTTGGCTCGATTGCACGATGGGTCGTTCGTCATGGGCACTTTGGAGCCGTCATGGGGCTGGAATATCTGCACGTACCAGGAGCCACGGGCGGGCTTGGGCACGTATTGAATCAAGCACACTGTGTAGTCCCTGGGCGATTCGCTTCCGTCGCTACTTTTCCGTTTACCAAGGGCTGGCCAGCGGATGGCGAAAATCGTGAGTTAAGAAACTTGAAGCTTACGTTTCCGCCACCCACGCCTGACCGACGACAGATGGTCGTTCGAACTTCCTGGGGTTCCTTTTCCGTTCTGATATGTAGCGAACTCATCGAAGCTACACGGGTTGCTGCCCTCTTCGGTAAAGCTGAACTAATTCTGTGTCCGGCCTGGAATACCGACACAGCATCGTACGATCATCTCGTTCAGTCGGTGGGGTTTCAGCTTCATGCCATCGTGGCGATCGCCAACAATGGATACTATTCTGACTGTCGCGCCTGGGCCCCCTATTCGGAGCGTTGGCGACGTGACCTCTGCCGCCTCATTGAACGCGACGTGAACGACACCGTTCACGTCGACCTTCCAATGAAGAAGTTGATTGCGTTCCACGACGACGAACTTTTCGAGCCTACTGCGGAGGAGCGGCGAAAGTGCAAAGGATCTGGCTGCGAACCTAAGAAACCCGAGTGGAGGCCCTTGCCTCCCGGCTGGCCTTTACGAAGAGGTCACTCATGATCCCTAACCACCTGCCGCCCGAGCACCCCCCATGCCCCTGACCCTCCAGCACCTCCTGACCGAGCGGCCGAAGCTCGAGGTCGCGCGCCCGGACGGGGCCGTGGCCGCGGCCATGGAGCGCATGATCGAGCTCGACTACTCACAGCTCCCCGTGGTGGAGGACCACCCCCTGGGTGGCCTGCGCCCCGTCGGCCTGATCTCGATGCACAGCATCGCCCGCGCGGCCCAGCACCTCGGACTGCGGCCGGAGGTCATGCGCGTGCTGCACGCCACCGATCCGCGCCCCGTGACAGCCGCGCCCACCGACGAGCTCTGGCCCGTGCTGCACCGGATGCGCGACGGCCAGGCGCTGCTGGTGGTGGACGCCGAGCGCAGGCTGCTCGGCATCCTGACCGGCTCAGACCTGGCCGACTACCTGCTGGATCGCACAGACGATGGCTTTGCGCTCCAGGAGGTCGAGGCAACGCTGAAGGATCTGATCCGTCGGCGGTTCGAGGAAGACGACGAGGGGCTGCGCCAGGCGGTCATCCAGCTGGAGACCGGCGAGCAACGGGGGCGGCTGCTGACCTCCGTCCGCCGCCTGGTGGCAGGCTACCTCAGCGCCGACGGCGGCACCACGCCGAAGCTGGACGCCGAGCGGGTAGCGACCCTGTTCGAGCGCCACATCGTCCAGAACGTCACGGGGGAGCTCGACAGGCTCACCTTCAATCAGTACATCGAGCTCTTCCTTCAGGCGTGCTGGCCCGCCCACGAGCCGAGATTCAAGCTGCAGGCCACGGCGATGCGCCCACTGTTGGAGGCCATGCGGGAGTACCGGAACCGTCTGGCGCACCACCGCGGCGCCCTGACCTCGCTGGAGCGAGACCAGCTCACCTACTGCCGCGAGCTGCTGCACCGGGTCGCGGACACGGGGCCCGTCGAGCGCCCGCGCGCCGAGACACCGGCCGAGCCTGCGCCACCGCCCGAACCAGCGCCAGCCCCCCAGCAGGAGTCCTCGCCCGCACCCGCTGCGTCCGAGGCAGTTCCGGTCGGCGCGCTGCTGCGTCTGGTCGAGCTGCTCGAGGAGCAGGGTTCCACCGAGGATCGCGTCACGGTCGAATTCAGCTCGATAGAGGCTGCGGAAACGCCTGAGCAGGCGCGTACGCGCCGCCTCCCCACCGAGGCCCGTGAACTACGCGGCTGGTGGAGCAACAACCTCGAAGAGAACCCCAACGCCTTCCTGTGGATGAACCCCGGATGGCGCGTGGTGAACGTCAACCTCCAGCGAGAGACGGTGACGCTGGGCCGCAATGACGACCTGAACGAGGCCTACATCGCGGCTTTCAGCGGAATCTTCGCCGCGCTTGCCCGTGAGCCACGGTGGCCCGAGAAGGTGCCCTCCCCGGCTGGCCGTTCCTGGCAGCCGGCGGCCTACCTGGACACGGCAGGCAGCGCCCGCCTCCTGCTGACCTTCGCCAGTCATGCGCTCTTCCGGGTCGAGCTGTACCTGGACACCGGCGACGGATCCAGGAACAAGGCGATCTTCGACGCCATCCGGGCTCGCGCTGGCGAGCTCGAGGGCGCCGCCGGCGTTCCCTTGACCTGGGAGCGCCTGGACGACCGCCGAGCCTGCCGGATCGCGGCCTATTTCCCTGGAAAGATCAGCGTGCGTTCAGATGAAGAGGCGCTCGGCCGGCTGCAGGCATGGGTGGCGCAAGTGGCCCCCGGCTTCTTCGAGGGCTTGCGCAGGATCTACTCCACGCTTCACCAGCCCTCGCCCAGCGGAGGCCCGGCATGACCACCCCCCGAGACGTCCGCACCCAGCTGATCGACGCCCTGGAGCTCGACCTGATCGGGCCGCGCGCTGGCCACGCCCCGCACGCCCGCTACATCCAGGAGGTGTTGCCCATCGCGCCGTCAAAGTGGTACCTGACGGGCTTCCTGGTGCCCTACGAAGCCCCGGCCAGCCAGCGCGCCGATGACGACGGCGACGAGCGGGTGGACGAGGTGGGCAGCAGAGTCTCGGCCGACGACGACACCCCTCCCGAGGCGGCGTCAGCGCGCAAGGCCTTCTTTCCATCATCGATGGGCCTGTCGGTTCTGGTCCCCGCGGACGCAGCGCAGCTCCAGGTCAAGGTGAGCTGGGCCGACTACGTGCCCGCCAACCAGACGCCGCAGGGTGATGAGGACGACCCCCAGGCACCAGCGGAGGAGCGCGCCGGCCGTGGTCAGTGGCGTCGCATACCCCGCGAGGCCGAGCGCTTCATCACGCTGGGCGCCGGGACACACGCGCCCGTGGGCTTGCCAGGATTCGAGGACCTGGTGCTCGTGGTCTCGGTGCGTCCGGTGGGGGATCACGGGCTTGTGCCGCGTGGCACGCGATCCGTCTCGGTCTTCCTGGTCAACCACCGGCCGCCAGCGCCTGACGTCCGCCGCGACGCGGCCTTCGTCTTCCAGCCCGAGCTGACGCTGCTCACCCTGCAACCCTTCGTGCCTCGCCCCGATCTGCACGGCCAGCGCAGCGACGAGTGGGACGAGCAGGTGGCCGACCTGCAGTACCGTGACGCCGTAGAGCACGCGGTGGGCCACAACGTCTCGGCGCTGACCGTGACCGACGCGCTCGGACGCTGCCGGGAGGTCCGCAGCGCCTGGATGCCAGCAGCGGACGTGGAGAAGGTCATCCCCCACACGCTGGAGGACGTCGAGCTGGGGATGGAGATCCTGGGCGCCCTGAGCACCGCCGACGAGGTGCGGGCCAGGGTCGGGCCCATGGTCACAGCCTATGCGGCCTGGCTGAAGCGCCAGGCCAAGGGCGCACCCACCGAGGAGGGGCGCCGCGAGGTGGCCCAGGGGCTGCTGGCCAACGCCGAGCGCGCCCGGGCGCGCATCCAGGCGGGCCTGGACGCCCTGGACGATCCTGCCGTGCTGGAGGCGTTCCGGCTGACGAACCAGGGCATCGCCGCGGCGATCCGCCAACGGCTGTCGCACGGCCGCCCGGACGCTCCCCCCGCCTCACACGACCCGCCGCGGTGGTACCCTTTCCAGCTGGCCTTCCTGCTCATGAACCTCGCGGGGATCGCCAATCCGCAGCACGCGGATCGGCCGGTGGTGGACCTGCTCTTCTTCCCCACGGGCGGTGGAAAGACCGAGGCCTACCTGGGGCTCGCCGCGTTCGCCATGCTCCTGCGCCGCCTGCGCGCTCCCACGGTGCAGTCGGCTGGCGTGTCGGTGTTGATGCGCTACACCCTGCGGCTGCTGACGCTGGACCAGCTCGGACGCGCCGCCACGCTGATCTGCGCGCTCGAGCTGATCCGCCAGCAGGACGTGCCAAAGCTCGGCCCCTGGCCCTTCGAGATCGGCCTGTGGGTGGGACAGACGGCCACGCCCAACGTGATGGGCCGCAAGGGCGACAAGAACGACAGCTCGGCCCGCGCGCGCACCATCGCCTTCATGAACGACTCGGGGCGAAAGCCTTCACCGATCCCGCTGGAGAACTGTCCGTGGTGCGGGCGCAAATTCGAGAGAGACAGCTTCAAGCTGCTTCCCGACGCGGACGAACCCACCGACCTGCGCGTGGTCTGCACGCATCGGGAGTGCAATTTCCACCCGCGACGCCAGCCGCGCGGGCTGCCCATTCTGGCGGTGGACGAGCCCATCTACCGTCGGCTTCCCGCGTTCGTCGTGGCCACGGTCGACAAGTTCGCCAACCTGCCCTGGGTGGGCGAGTCGGCGGGCCTGTTCGGCAAGGTGGACCGGCACGACGCCGAGGGCTTCTACGGATCGGCCCACCCGTCGCGCGGCGCGCCCCTGGCAGGCGCGCTACCCGCACCCGATCTGATCATCCAAGACGAGCTGCACCTCATCTCCGGGCCGCTGGGGACCATGGTCGGCCTTTACGAGTCGGTCATCGACGCACTCAGCGCCCAGGGGCCCGGTGGGCCGCGCCCGAAGATTGTCGCCTCCACCGCCACCGTGCGTCGGGCCGAGCGGCAGATCCGCGCGTTGTTCGGCCGCGAGGCGGTCGAGGTCTTTCCTCCTCCAGGGCCAGACCGGCGCGACTCCTTCTTCGCCCGTACAGCGGGGCGTGAGGAGCGCGCCCCCCGAACATACCTGGGTGTGGCGGCGCAGGGGCGCAACGCCAAGGTGGTGCTGTTGCGCACGACCCTGGCTCTGATGGCGGCGGCACAGCGAGCCTGGCGAGACCACGGCGGCAACGCCAACCCGAAGAACCCAGCCGACCCATACATGACGTTGCTGGGCTACTTCAATACGCTGCGCGAGCTGGGCGGCAGCCGGCGCATCGTGGAGGACGAGGTGGCGACCCGCCTGGTGGACTACGGACAGCGCCGGCGCCGCGTCGGGGAGAGCGCGGGCTCCTTTCTGGACCGCCCGCGGCTGACCGAACCCCGCGAGCTGACCAGCCGTGTGAGCACCAACGACGTCGCCGACACGAAGCGGCGGCTGAGCCTGACCCACCATGACAAGGAGCACGTGGACGTGGCGCTGGCCACCAACATGATCTCCGTGGGTCTGGACATCACCCGACTCGGGTTGATGGTTGTCGCCGGCCAGCCGAAGACCGCCTCAGAGTATATCCAGGCCACCAGCCGCGTGGGGCGCGACGACAAGCGGCCGGGCCTGGTCGTCACGCTGCTGAACCTGTACCGCCCCCGCGATCGCAGCCACTACGAGCGGTTCAGCGCCTGGCACGAGAGCTTCTATCGCTCGGTCGAAGCGACGAGCGTGACGCCCTTCTCGCCCAGAGCCATCGATCGCGGCATCGCCGCTGTCACGGTGGCGCTGGTCCGCCTGGGCCACCCCGCGATGACGCCACCGCGAGGCGCCATGCGGATCGACCAGCACCGCGCACAGCTGGACCTCGTGGCCGACGAGCTGTCGCGGCGCGCCGAAGAGCACGACGTGCTCGACCATGAGGACGCCGAGGCCCTGCGCAAGAAGGTGCGGGATCGGGTGCTCGGTCTGCTGGACGCCTGGCAGACCATCGCCACCAGGCGCGGAGACCTGCAGTACTCGCGTGAAATCGGAGTCGCGCCTCCGCTTCTCTTCGATCCCCTCGACCCCGAACTCGCCCGCCAGCCACGCGAGGCACAACAGTTCAAAGCCGCGCGGAGCCTCCGGGATGTTGAGCCGACCGTGAACCTCTGGCTGCGCAACCCCGATGGCGCGCTGATCGAAGAGGAGCAAGGATGAAGCCAAGAATCCCGCCCACGGGCGAGCTGCGCCGCAGTCAGGTGCTCACGACCTTCGGTCCGGGGGCAATGATGGACCTTCCGGAGCACTCCGTGCTGATCGGGGGGTTGGAGTACTGGCGCGGTGAACGCGAACGCATCTTCGAGGAGCGTCTGGAGACCTGGCTGCGCGAGCGTCTCGGCGCACCCGAGCTGAAGCTCTACGCCCCACCCGTGGAAAGTGGCGACCCGACTGGCGTCCGCTCGGGAATCGACGTCTTCAAGTTCCCTGTATGGTTCCTCGGACAGGTCGAGGAGACGTGGACCGCACCGGACGGTCGCGTCTACCGCACACGACCGATGATCCCCTGGGATCGTCTGGTCAAAGGCGGCTACCTGACCCGCGAGCGGCGGGTCGTGCCGGTGGTGCCCGTGCGCTTCGTGCAGGCTTGCGTGCGAGGACACATCTCCGACATCGACTGGTATGGCTTCGTGCGCCGCAGTCATGGCGCCGAACGGACCGGCGATCTGTGGCTGGACGAGGGCGGCGCAGGCAACGACTTCGCCGAGATCTACATCCGAGACGAGAAGTACGGAAACCAGCGCCGCCCCCTGTCCGAGGCCACCGTGCGCGAGGCCGTGGCCCTGGGCTATTGCAAGGGACGCAGCCCTTGGCTCGGCCCGCGCGTGCAGGAGCCCTGTGACAAACCCAACCGGCTGCTGAACCGCTCCGCCTCCAATGCCTACTTCTCCCAGACGATCCGCGTCATCGCCATCCCGGACCAGGACCGGGTGGTGAGGCAGGCGGTGGATCGGGTCTGGGAGGACCACCTGCAGTATTGCGAATCCGAGTCTGATGTCCGGAAGGAACGCCGACGGGAGAGAGTGCTGCACGCCTTGGAGGGCCTGTCGGACGCCGCGGTGTGGACCGAGGTGCAGCGTCGGCTTCACGGGGCGCCTCCTCAGGCGAAAGGCATCAAGCAGACCGAGATCGAGACCCTGCTGGCGCAGAAGGACACCCTGGGAGAAGATCAACCCGATGGCGACTTCTACGCGCGCACCCACCCCATCGCCTGGCTGCCGCCCCAGGCCAACGGCCGCGTCGAGCGGCTGGTACTGGTCCATCGGCTGCGCGAAGTGTCGGCACAGGTCGGGTTTACCCGCTTCGAAGCAGCACTCCCCGACATCGACGGCGAGCTGGATCTGAAAGTGGAGCTCGCTCCTCTGGCGCGCGAGCTGACCTGGCTGCCTGCCAACCAGAACCGTGGCGAAGGGGTCTTTCTCTCCTTCTCCGACGCCGCCATCCAATCCTGGTTGCGTCGTCCAGCCGTGCGCGCGCGAGCGGAGCGGCTGATCGCCGGCTTCGAGGTCTGGCGCGACCGTCGAGGGGCGACGGGGCTGGGCTTTCCCGGCCTACCCTACATCATGTTGCAGTCGCTCTCGCACTTGCTGATTACGGCGCTGTCATTGGACCTTCCATTCCATGAGTCCACCGCATTGCTCGGACAATTTCTGTCCGACATGAACA
>CAZTOW010000086.1:0-21376 GCA_964615375.1 uncultured Enterobacterales bacterium | reverse complement strand
TCGCCGGCACCTCCCCCCGCTGACGCGGGAGGAGGATGGTCGGGCATGCGCCTTGGATCCGACCAACCGCCTCGACGCAGAAGAGCCGCACCCAACCCCTATTTTTGTCGGGCGGTTCACCCCGGAGCGCACGGTGATCTCGGAGTTCGACGCGACCAGCGCGCTATGGCGAGGTGCGCAGACCGATCGCGCCCACGGGGCGGAGAATGATGGTGTCCATGGGGATGGCTACCGCAAATAAACAATGTAAAGCAACAGAATTTTCAAAATGGAAATGGTATCAACCTGGCACCTGTCGCTGGCACCTGTCGCCGCCTGTCGCGCGGTCGCCCTCACCGCCCGCGCGTCATGTCCCCCAGCGCGGGGCGGCCGAAGCCGTCGATGTGCTCGCTGCGGATGTTGACCCGGCGGGTCTGGACGCGGTTGCTGCCGGACGTGCCGCCCGCGTTGCCCTCGACGATCTCGATGTGGCCGTCCCGGTCGGGGCCGGAGGCCACCATCGCGATGTGGCCGTGATCGTTGTCGCGCTCGGCCCCCTGGCGCCAGCGGTGGCTGAAGACCACCGTGTCTCCTGGGCGCACGGGCATGCGGGAGGGGTCGTTGTAGACCTCCGGACGCCCGCCGCCCTCGACCGGGCCGCGCTCCTGCTGGCCGGGCCGATAGGTCATGTAGCGGCGGTTGCTGCCCGCGGCGGTGTGCTCGGCCTGCGTCTGCGCCTCCCGCTGGTCCATCGCCGCGTTCCGGCGCATGCGCGCCTCCCGCGCCTGCGGGGTCTCGCCGCCGCGCGGCGCCTCCTCGTGGTCCTGGCGGTAGAGGAAGTAGTTGCGGGCCCGGTTGTCGGAGGCGACGCGCAGGTTGTCCCGGAAGCCTCCGCGGGTGCCCTCGCGGTAGGCGTGCCCCGTCGAGGAGCCGCACCACATCGAGCCTTGCGCGACGCCCGCCTCCCGGTTCCAGGCGTCGATCTCCGTCCCACGGTCGTCCGTGCCGTTCTCGATGACGCCCGGGTGCTGGCGGTCGGCGGGGTTGTAGATGTGGCCGCGGAAGGCGTTGACGGAGTTCTGCTGCTCCGTGCGGAGGCGCTCGTCGGCGCTGGCCACCTGCTGCGCCCGCTGAGCCCGCTCGGCGGCCTGGCGGTCACGCTCGGTGTTCTCGGCAGCCTCGTTCCCCGGGCGGCAGACGTTCGGCGAGCCCCCGCGGACCTGCTGCTGCAGGAAGGCGTTGCCATACTGGTTCTGAGCCGGGATCTGCGGGGACGACGGCTCGCAGGACGTCACCGGAGCCGGCGCCTCGTCTGGGAGGCGCTGTCGATCGAAATCACCCATGGTCCCTCCGCCCTCGCGCGACGCTCCCCCGCGCGAGCCACGCGACGAAGGATACCACAAGGATGGACTCCTCCACCCCTACAAGCTCCGTCTCCCCGCGCTCTGGCTCCTCCATGAATCTGAATAGGTGAACCGGTCGGTATCGGGGCTCCAGGCCCCCTGGTCCGCTCAGCCCCCCCCAGACGGCGAAGCCCCCTCCTCCCAGCCCGAGCGCGGCGACGAGCCTTCGACCCGCCCCGCCCTCGCTCGCGCAGGCCTCCGCGAGCTCTGCGAACTCAGCGGGCTCCGCGCTAAAACAGCCGACAACTATCGGAATTTCTCCGTCGTTCTGGTCCGTCGGGACCTCTTGATCGGGCAGTTCACCACAGAGCGCACAGAGATCTCAGAGCGCGACGCGGCGAGCACGCGGTGGCGAGGCGGGCGGATCGATCGCGCTCGAGGGATGGGCATGGATGACAAGGGGTTCATGGAAATGTTCTCGTTGAAGACAAGGATCTATTAATAAAATTGGAAAAATCAAAATGATACCAACCTGACACCTTGCGGTCGGGACCTCTTGAACGGGCGGTTCACCACAGAGCGCACAGGGATCTCAGAGCTCGACGCGGCGAGCACGCGGTGGCGAGGCGGGCGGATTGATCGCGCTCGGGGGGTGGGCAGGGATGACAAGGGGTTCGTGGAAATGTTCTCGTTGAAGACAAGGATCTATTAATAAAATTGGAAAATCAAAATGATACCAACCTGACACCTTGCACATCCTGACACCTTGCATCCCTTGCATCCCCGTCAGGGCTTGCATCCGACGGTGCAGTCCCACGTCGCGAGGCTGGTCGGGGTGAGGTTCCTGCCAGCCTGGATCTGGGTGCGCACGACGCAACGGCTGATGGTCATGCTGGAGGGCGTCTTCGACTTCATGCTCGATCTCCTCGTGTAGAATTGCTGGCGATTCAGCATTTGTGTTGGATGTCGAGAGCTTGCCGCCCCCGACACTCCAACACTATCCAAGGCCCTCTCTCCGCGCTCATGACAGCCTATGACAGCGGCGGCGCGAACCGATGAGACCCCCATCGCCCTCCCTCCCCTCGCGCGCGACCTGGGGTCGCTCATCGCCGCGCGCCACGAGCACCTGTTTTTCCCAACGACGGGCTCCCCGCCGCGCTGAGCGCCGCTCTCCGCGCGCTCTCACCACCCTGGAATATGAACAGGTGTATCCTGTCGGCCTCGGAGCCCCGATGCCCCTGGTCCGCACAGAGCCCCTGGACGTCCGCGACGACGCGCGCGGCGCGCTCACCAAGCTCCTGCCGGGGCCGGTGGCGGGCGAGGTCTACATGGTGGAGCTGAGGCCGGGCAGCTCGCGCGGGCACCACTGGCACCGGCACGGCGGCGAGTGGTTCATGGCGGTGAGCGGGGAGGCCTGGCTGGTGGTGGAGGACCCGGCCAGCGGGCGCCGCGAGCGCGTCCGACTACAGGGCCTGCGCGCCCGGGTGGAGGCGGGCCTGGCCCACGCCCTCTGGGCCGAGGAGCCCGCGCTGGTCCTGGCCCTCGCCGACCGGCTGCCGCAGGACGACGAGACCATCCCCTGGCCCGTGACGCTGCCGTGAGGGGTGACGCCGCCGTGCGGGCCGCGCTCACGCTGGGGCCGCTGCTGGTCTCCCTCCTGGCCCTGATCTCCTTCGGGACGGCGCTCCCCGACCCCGACCCCTACGCCCCCTGGGCGCTGATCGCGCTGCTCACCCTGCCGGGCCTGCTGTGGGCCCCAGGCCTGGGCTGGGCGGCCTGGCTCAGCCGAGACCGCCCGACCAGCCGGCTACAGCTCGGGCTGGACGCCGCCTGGATCTCGCTCGGGATCACCTGGATCGACGTGGCCCTGGCCCGCGAGCTCGGCCTCCGCGGGAGCTCAGCGGCCTGGGGGCACTGGGCCTTCGCCGCGCTCTGGGCGCTCGGCGGCCTCTGGCTGGCCCGGAGCGTCGGCCCGGCCCGCCCCAGCCCCCGGCGCGAGGCCCTGGCCGGCGCCGCGGTCCTCCTCGCCGTCCTCGGCCTCGCGGCCTGGAAGCACGTCGATCTCGCCCGCCCGCTGGACGGCTACTGGTACCTGACCGGCGCCGACGAGGAGGGACGCGAGGCGCTCCCCCTGGAGCCCGGCGACGGATGGACCCGCGTCGAGGCCATCGGCTGGCCGGAGTCCGGGGCGCAGCGCCTGACGCCGGAGACCACGCGCCCCACCCTGATGGCGCCGGAGGGCGCGCGCGGGCGCGTCGCGCTGGCGATCCGCGGGCCGGTGAACAGCAGGATCACCGTGGATGGGCGCTCGGCGACCGTGGAGCCCTCCGTGACCGAGCTCCCCGAGGAGGGCCCCGTGCGCCGCTACCTGCGGGACGGGGTGGCCGGGCTCCTGCTGGAGGTGGACCTGGCGCCGGGCGAGGAGCTCACGCTGGAGCTCGACGCCGTCGACCGCACCGTCTACCTCCTGCCGGGGACGGACGCCGTCTGGTCCCTGCACGCCACGGGCGCGCTGCGCTACGTCCACTACTACCAGCTCTTGAACCAGGTGGAGAACCAGGTCTGGGCGGAGGAGCTGCTGGACAGCCGCTGGATCACGCTCAACCAGCCCCCCGGCTGGAGCCCGATCCTCGCCCTGGCGGTGCTGTGGGTCAGGCCCGATCTCCAGGCAGCCAACGCCCTCTTCCTGGGCGTGCTGCTGCTGGTCGGGCTGGGGAGCGCTCGCCTGATGCTGGCCCTGGCGCCCGAGGCCCGAGGCCCGGCGCTGCTGCTGCCCGCGGCGATGACCCTGGCCCACGGCCTCCTGATGATCGAGCCGGGGAGCACCAATTTCCCCGACAGCCTCTACGCTGCATCGCTGATCGCGGTGGCCCTGGCCCTGGTCGAGGGGCGGGCGGGCTGGTTCGGCGCGCTGGGCGTGGCGGCGGCGATCCTGCGCTACCCGGGCGGGCCGGTGGTGCTGATCCTGGCTGCCCTGTGGCGGCTCTGCTTCGGGAGCTGGCCGCTCACGGCGCTTCGACACCTGGGCCTCAGCGCGGGCGTCGCGGCCCTGCTGGGGCTCGCCCTGCTGCTGGGCGGCCACATGGAGGACGTGGGCTTCATCGTCTACTTCGAGATCTTCCCCGAGCACTGGCACGGGGACTACAGCCCGGGCTCGCTGCTGCCGCGGATCCCGGACTTCTACGCGAGCCTGCTGACTTACAGCGGCGGCGCGGGGCTGCTGGCGCTGGCGGGCCTGGGCGCGCCGGGCGCGGCCACACGGCGGGCAACGGCCTTCCTGCTGGGCGCGTTTGGGGCCTACTCGCTGGTCCTCTGCACGGTCGACCACCACCCGAGCCACTATTTCCTCCCCCTGGTCGCCGCCTCTGGCGTGGCCCTGGGGGTGGCGTCGGCGGGCTTCCCCCGGCGGGGGATGGGCACGCTGCTGCCCACGCTGGGGCTGATCGGGGTCGCCCTCTTCCTGTACCGTGGGCAGGTCTGATCCCAGGGGCGGCGGACAAGATGTGGGCAAACCTGTGGATAACTTTCGGTAAGCGAAACAATACCCGATGAAGGCTGACTCTCCAGATCGAGAAGCCCACTTCCCAGGCCGTCACGGGTGGGATCCATCCACAGCTGGAGGGCAGTTATCCACAGGCCGGGCCCGCGCGCTGGGGGCGGCCCTGACGCTGCTGTGGGCGCTCGGATCCATGCTCTGGATGGGGGCGGACCAGGGGCCCCCGGACGGGGACGAGCTCGGTCACGTCGGCGCCGCCGCCCTCTTCGTCTACGACCTGCGCGAGGGCGCCCCGGGGGCCTGGCTGTGGCGGGCCTGGGCCGGGGACACCGGCGAGTACCCCGGGCTCTACCCCGCGATCCTGAGCCTCCCCTGGGCGCTCTTCGGCCTCGGGCACCCCTCGCGCCTGCCCCTGGGCGCGCTCAACCTGGGCCTCGCCCTGCTCACCGCCGGGGCCGCGGGGAGGGTCGCGCGAAGGCTCGTGGCGCCCGAGCGGGCGACGCTGGCGGAGCTCGGGGCCTTCGGGGCCTGCCTGCTCCTGCCCGAGGGGACGGGGATCTCCCGCCACTTCATGCCCGAGGGCGCCCTGGCCGCCGCGGTGGCGCTGACCCTGCTGCTGGCCCTGCGCGCCGTGAAGCGCCCCACCCGCGGGAGGGCGGCGGCGCTGGGGCTGGCCCTGGGCCTGGGGATGCTGACCAAGCAGACCCTGGCCCTCTACGCGCTGGCGCCCGTGGCCTGGACCCTGCTGCGCCTCCGGGGGCGGGGCCTGTGGACCCTGGGCGTGGCGGCGGCGGTGGCGGGCCCCTGGTACGCGCTGCACCTCGGCGCGCAGCTCGCCTACGGGGCGGGCTCGGCCCCGGCCGACGCCTCGGTCCCCCTCACGCTCCACCTCGCCTACTACCCGCTGGCCCTGGGCTGGTCGGGGCTGGGGCCGGCGCTCGCGCTGGCGCTGGTCCTCACCCTCGCAAGGCGGCCCGCGGGCCTGGCCCTGCCCCTGGGGACGCTCGGCCTCGGGCTGCTGCTGCTGACGCTTGTGCCCAAGAAGTACCCGCGCCTGCTGGTCCCGCTGGGGCCGGCGGCGGCGGTGGTCCTGGGGGTGGGCCTGGCGGGGAGCCGGCGACCGGCCCTGGGGGCGTGGGGCTGGGGAGGGGCCGCCGCGGCCTGGACGACCCTGGGCTCGCTCCACGATCTGCCGCCGCCTTCGCCGATCACCGAGATGGCCTCGGGCTGCGTGCAGCGCTGGCTGCGCCCCCCGCTGGCCGACGCGATGGGCCTTCCCGAGGTCGTGGCCGCCTCGCGCGCCGACCCGCGCCCGCTCCTGGTGATCGGCGCGCCGGAGATCCCCTGTGAGGTCCAGACCACCCTGCCCTGGCTGGAGCACCTGCGCCCCTGGCTGGAGCAGGAGGGCCTGGATCGCGTGGTCCTGGAGCCCGCCGACGCGCAGGCCGGGAGCGCCGGGCTCATCGTGGACTGGGGCGGAGGACCCGGGGAAGAGGTCCCTGTCCCCGCGCTCGGTCGCTCCTTGTGGATCCGGGTGATACCGCCCGCGCAGGCGCCGTGGTAACCTCAGGGCAAGCTCCCCGTGTGGACTGGAGACCGCGCATGTCCGAGATCATCCCCAACGAGCGCAAGGGCATCGCCCGCGAATTCCTGGACTTCATCGTCCACAACAAGGCGTGGTGGATGACGCCGATCGTCATCGTGCTGGCGCTGCTGGTCGCGCTCATCCTGTTCGCGGAGAGCTCGCCGGTCCTGCCCTTCATCTACACGGTGATCTGAGCCCCGGGCTCAGCGCGGCCTCGCGGGGGCTCTGCCCCCCGGGCTGGAGCTCGGCCTCGTCGCGCTACCAGGGGCGCTGCGCGCTGCGGATGTCCTGCAGGCGCGCGCGCACGGGCCCCGCGTAGGTGCTGGCCTTCGGATCCGCGGGCTTCTCGTCCAGCGGATCCGGGCGGCTGATCTTGAAGACCAGCGCGACCGGCGCCAGCGCAACGACGTAGGCGAAGGCCATGAGCAGCCAGCTCTGCGCCTTGATGAGGCCGTGGGCGAAGCTCTTCCACCCCCGCCAGACGCGCTTGAGGAACCGCAGCATCCGCCTCGACCTCCCTGGTGCGGGCGGATCATAGCGCACTCCGTGTCCCGGTGGGAGGCTCGGGCAATTTGACGCTCAGGATCCCCGCGTGCTAGGTCAGCGATCCCTTTCGCACCGCAGGCACCCCCGTGAGCCGCTTTCTGTCGGGCCCGATCGCTCTCCTCCTCCTCGCGCTCGCCCCGACCGCCGCGTCCGCCACCGAGGTGGTGTGGGACGGCCACTTCCGCAGCCGCGCGCGCTACTTCGACTCGCTCTCGCTCTCCGACACGAACGCCTACGCCGAGGGCAGCGCGTTCGGGTGGGACAGCCGGCTGCGGCTGGAGCCCGCCTGGCACCTGAGCGAGCACGTCTCCATCCACACCCAGCTGGACCTGCTGCCCTACGTGAGCTGGGGGGACAGCGCGCTGACCACCGACCCGATCACGGGCGACGACACGGCGACGGCCTGGTCCCAGGTCGTGCAGCCGCCGACCACCGAGGAGGGCGGCGCCACCCTGCAGAACATCCAGGTCACGCGCGCCTGGGGTGAGCTGGACACGGGCATCGGCCGCATCCGCTTCGGGCGCGTCCCGGTGCAGTGGGGCTCTGGCCTGGTGTGGAACGCCGGCAACGACCCGCTCAGCGAGTACGGCGACACCTCCGACCGGCTGCAGATCACCAGCAAGGTGGGCCCGGTCTACCTGATCGGCGCCTATGAGGTCCCCTTCGAGGGCTACGTCAACCAGTCGGACGACTTCTCCGGGCTGGTGGGCGGGGTGCTCTACGAGACCGAGAGCGCCGGGATCGGGACCTACAACACCTTCCGCTGGATGAACAACACGGCGGAAGACACGAAGTTCTCGGCCTTCATCGGCGACATCTGGGCGTACTCCACGCTCGGCGCCGGGGAGATCGAGCTCGAGTTCGCCACCGTCATCGGCTCGGGCGACCTGGACACGGGCGAGAACGACATCTCGGTGAGCAGCTTCGGCGGCGCGCTCTCGGCGAAGGTGCCGGTGAGCCGGTACCGCTTCGGGGCGGACATCGGCTTCGCCGGCGGCGACCAGGATCTGACCGACGACAAGCTGCACACCTTCACCTTCGACCCGGACTGGAACCGCTCGCTCTTCCTCTTCGAGGAGCCCCTGCCCACGCTGGAGGCGGGCACGGCCAACGCCACGAACGAGGGGCGGAACTACGACGCCATGCTCACCTCGGACGGCTTCTCCAACGCCATCTTCGCCCGGCCCTGGGCGGGGATCATGGCGACGGAGAAGCTGGAGCTGGACCTGTCCCTGCTGGCCGCGCGCACGGCCCGGCGCGACAAGGACTCGGAGGACGACACCGAGCTCGGCTACGGGCTGGAATTCAACCTGGACGCGCACTATCAGCCCTTCGAGTTCTTCTCGCTCGACGGGACCGCCGGCATGCTCCTGCCCGGCAAGGTCTTCAGCACCTTCGAGGACGAGGATCTGGGCGGCGGCTTCGACGCGACGGCCTTCGGCGTGCGGCTGATGGGCACGGCGAAGTTCTAGGAGATCCCATGAAGGTCGAGACGTTGACGGCGGAGCGCCTCACCGGCGTTCACACCGCGCTGGTCACCCCGTTCAAGGACGGCGAGGTGGACCTGCACACCTTCCGCGACCTCTGCGAGCGGCAGCTGGACGCCGGGATCGCCGGGCTGGTGCCCTGCGGGACCACGGGAGAGACGCCCACGCTCACGGAGGAGGAGTGGGCCGCGCTCGTGCGCGCCGCGGTGGAGGTCGCCCACGGGCGGGTCCCGGTGCTGGCGGGCTGCGGGTCCAACAGCACGAAGAAGACGGTGGAGAACCTGGCGGCGGCGCGCGCGCTGGGCGCGGACGGCGGGCTGGTGGTGCTGCCCTACTACAACAAGCCCACGCCGGCCGGGCTGAAGGGCCACGTCGCGGCGCTGGCCGACGCCGGGCTGCCGGTGGTGCTGTACCACGTCCCCGGCCGCACCGCGCAGCGCCTCCCGGTGAGCCAGCTCGCCGAGCTCTGCCACATGCCCGGCGTCGTCGGCGTCAAGGAGGCCACGGGCGACGTGGCTTATGGCGTAGAGCTCATGCTCCAGAACCCGGGCGCCGTGCTCTCCGGGGACGACTTCACCTTCGCCCCGCTGGTCAGCTACGGCGCCGCGGGCGTGATCTCGGTGGTCTCCAACATCGCCCCCGCGCTCACCGTGCAGCTCTGCGAGGCGGCGCGCTCGGGCGACCTGGCCCAGGCCCGCGCGCTCAACGACCAGCTCTTCCCGCTGATCCGCTACCTGTTCGCCGAGACCAGCCCGGTGCCCTGCAAGGCGGCCATGGCCGCCATGGGCCTCTGCGAGAACGAGCTCCGCCTGCCGCTGGCCCCCACCCGCCTGCCCCCCGCCAGCATGTTCGAGGGGCTCGGTTGATCCGGGTCGCGGTCCACGGCGCCACCGGCCGGCTGGGTCGGCTCATCGTCGCCGAGGCGGGGGACGCCTACGCCGGCCCCGTCGGGCGCGAGGGCCCCGTGCCCGCCTGCGACGTGGTCATCGACGTCTCCACGCCCGACGGCCTGCGCGGCCTGCTGCCCCGGCTCTCGGGCCAGCCCCTGCTGGTGGGCACCACGGGCGAGCTCCCCGACCTCTCGGCCTACGCCCGGCGCGCCCCGGTGGCGGTGGTCCCCAACTTCTCGGCCGGCGTGCCCGTGCTCCTGGACCTCATCCGCGAGGCCGTGGCCCGCCTGCCCGGCTGGCACCTGGAGCTGGTCGAGGCCCACCACGCCGCCAAGCGCGACGCCCCCAGCGGCACGGCGAAGCGCATGATCGAGGCCGTGGGTCGCGAGATCCCCGCCCACAGCCTGCGCATCGGCGACACCGTGGGCGAGCACACCCTCTGGCTGGCGGGCCCCGGCGAGCGCCTGGAGCTCAAGCACATCGCCACGCGCCGCGAGGTCTTCGCCATCGGCGCGCTGCGCTGGGCCGAGCGCCTGGCCAGCAGCCCACCCGGCCTCCAGCGAGGCTAATCTATCTAGTCAAAGGAGCGGAACATGCGGAAGCGACTGCGGAAGAAGCTGCGTCTCGGGGAGTTCGCCGAGCTGGGCTTCGAGCTGAGGCTCACCACGAAGGCGGGGCTGGTCGAGGACCAGCTGGAGGACGCCATCGACCGCTTCATCGGCGAGGCCATCGAGGCCCGCGATCTGGCGGTGGGCGGCGGCGGCAACGGCGAGCTGTGGCACTTCTTCGTCACCCGCGCCGGCACCGGCTCGGTGAGCGGCGAGGAGCGCGCGGCCGTGGTGGCCTGGCTGGAGGCCGACGGCCGCTTCGCGAAGGTGGAGGCCAGCCCGCTGCTGGACGCCTGGTACCAGACCTGGGACTGGGACACGGGGCGCCTGGAGCGCCTGGGCTAGAGCCGGCGCTCAACGCTTCTTTGCGCCGCCACTTTTCCCGCCCTTCCCCGCGGTGCCCCCCTTCTTGCCGCCCCCGCTCGCCTTCGTGGCGCCGTGGGGCGCGGGGCTGTGCTTTCCCTGGGCCTGGACGAGGTTCCGGGCGGCGGGGGTCTGGGAGCGGGTGCGCGTGATCCGGCTCGCGCCCTCCAGGCGTCGCCCCAGCGCCCCTCGGGCGATCTTCACCTCGTGCTCCTCGAAGTGGTCGCCCTCGCCCATGGGCAGCACGACCTGCGCGACCCGCGGGAAGACGGAGATGAGGACGCCGTTGGCTCCCTCCTCCAGCACGACGTAGGCCTCACCCCAGGGCTCCCCCTCGCTCTCCCAGATCCGCGCGGGGAAGGTGCCCGTCCAGCGCCCCTCGAGCGTGGTCAACACCAGCGGGTTCAGCGCGCGAGCCTCGC
This sequence comes from uncultured Enterobacterales bacterium, assembly GCA_964615375.1. Taxonomy (GTDB): domain Bacteria; phylum Myxococcota_A; class UBA796; order UBA796; family CAZKWG01; genus CAZKWG01. The sequence goes on along the minus strand of CAZTOW010000086.1, from coordinate 10,657 downwards.
GGTCCGTCTCGACGCTCCGCGCCAGCTCATCGTCCAGGAGCACCCGCTCGGTGCGCCCCTTCAACGCGCGGATGGCGCTGAGGTAGGCGCGCACCCAGACCTCGCGCTCGGCGCCGTCCTCCGACTCCATGATCGCCACGGCCCCACCCTTCGGCCCCAGGTGGAGCACGCTGAGGGAGGTCTGCTCCAGGAACGCGTCGTGGGCAGCCTGATCCTTGCCGACGAAGGCTGAGATCCCAAGGTAGGAGGTGGTCTCCGTCGGCAAGGTCAGCCCGCCGCCCGGGTACTGCGCGACCGGACACCACCAGTCGTACTTGAAGGAGCTCGCGCACAGCTCGCTCTCGCGGAAGGTGGCGCGGTAGGCGTTGGCGAAGGCGCGATCTTCAGAGGCCTGGCGCGCGCCCGCGAGCGCTCCGCAGGCCGAGAGGGTGAGCGCGAGGGCGAGGGCGGAGACGGGTCGAAGCATGAGGTACTCCTGAGGGTTGGGGTCCAGCGGACGCCTGCCCTCAGGAGCAAGGATCGTTCCCCAAGGATCTCAAGTACTTGGACCTCCGTCACCCCTGACGGAGGTCCGACACCTGTCAGCGTCGACGACGAACCTCACCGCGCGACGGCGAAGATGGCGAGGCCCGCCCAGATGCAGAGGAAGGCGCCCAGATCGCGAGGGGCGAAGGGCTCACCCCACCACAGCACCGCGCTGAAGAATTGCAGGGTCGGCGCGATGTATTGCAGGAAGCCCACCGTGCTCAGCGGCAGACGCCGGGCCGCGGCGCTGAACCAGACCAGGGGGAGCACGGTGATCAGCCCCGTCCCGAGGAGCAGGAGCTGCGTCTCCTGGGTGGCGTGACCGAGGGCCCCCTGGCCCTCCATCGCTCGATGGGCGAGGAAGGCCAGACCCAGCGGGGCCACGATCCCGGTCTCCAGGGTGCTGCCGGCCAGGGCGGGCACGCGCGCGGTCTTGCGGAGCAGGCCGTAGACGCCGAAGGTGACGGCGAGCGCGAGCGAGATCCAGGGCAGGCCCCCCGTGCTCCAGGCCCGCAGGCCCACGCCCACGGTCGCCAGCCCGAGCGCGATCTGGCGCGACCGACCCAGGCGCTCCCCCAGGACCAGCGCGCCCAGGAGCACGCTGAGGAGCGGGTTGATGAAGTAGCCCAGGCTCGCCTCCAGGAGGTGCCCCGAGCCGACCGCGTAGACGAAGACGCCCCAGTTGGCGGCCAGGAGCGCGCCCGTGCCGGCGAGGGTGAGGAGGGTCCGGCGATCCCGCAGCGCCGCGCGCAGGTCCGGGCCCGCCCCCAGGACGGCGGAGAGCCCCAGCAGCGCGACCAGCCCCCAGACCATGCGGTGGGCGAGCACCTCGACCGGATCGACGTGCCCCAGCATCCGCCAGTAGACGGGGATGACGCCCCAGAAGCCGTAGGCCGCGAAGCCGTAGAGCAGTCCCTTGCGGGTCTCCTGGGCCGCCGTCGCGGGCTCGGGGGTCATCGGGAGGCCGGACGGGGACCGCAGCATCGGCGCCGCCCTAACCGACAGGGAGCCGACACGCGCGGGCGCCCAGCGCGACGCGCGCGCGCGCGATAGGACAGCTCAACCCCCAAGCCGGAGTCCCCCATGCTCACCCGCGCCCTGCTCCTGGTCCCGCTCCTCCTCCTGCCCGCCGCCTGCGACGACAAGGACTCCGGCGAGGGTGAAGGCGAAGGCGAAGGCGAAGGCGAAGGCGAAGGCGAAGGCGAGGGTGAAGGCGAGGGTGAAGGCGAGACCCTCTCCTGCGAGGTGGTCATCGTCGGCGGCGGCGTGGGCGGCCTGCACACGGCCTTCCGGCTGGCGCCCGATCTCGGCGCGGGCGTCTGCCTCTTCGAGAAGGAGGCGACGCTGGGCGGGCGCATCAAGGACGTGGCCCTCGACGAGTCAGACCCTGAGTCGCCGCGCGTCGGCGTCGGCGCGCGCCGGGTGATGGAGGGCCAGACGGTGCTGCTGGACCTGGCCGAGGAGCTCGGGCTCACCCTGGAGACGCCGAACCTCAAGCAGGATCTGGTCAACGCCCGCGGCGGCTGGGCCTTCTCCAAGGAGGGGCTGGTCGGCCTCTACGACATCGAGCCGGACCCCAGCGGCGACACCGAGACGGCGCTCTACGACCTGCTGCGCTTCGGCGAGGAGCGCGAGAACATCGACTCCTACGCGAATTTCGAGGAGTACACCAAGGCGGTGGCGGGCGAGGAGGGCTACAACTTCCTCCGCGACATGTCCCGCTTCCGCGCGGACTTCGAGTACGACCTCGACGCGCGGGGCTACCTGGACTACTTCGACGAGGAGTGGGACGTCTGCTGCACGCCCTCCTACCCCGAGGGCGGCATGTCCACCTTCGTCCACGGGATGCAGGAGCGGGCCGAGGCCGACGGCGCGCTGATCTTCACCTCGGAGCCGGTCAGCGCCATCGCGCGGGCCGACGGCGGCGGCTACACCATCACCACCAGCGCCCGCACCGTCAGCGCGGCGAAGGTGGTCATCGCCATCCCGCCCATCGCGCTGGACTACCTGACGGGCGACATCGTGGACGAGATCCGCGCCCAGGACGCCTACCAGGACATCACCGCGGTCAAGGTCGTCACCGTCACCCAGTGGTGGGAGGACGACTGGTACGCCGACATCTCGAACCCGGACATCGACTCGACGGACGCCAACATCTGGCGTGGCTGGACCACCGAGCACTGCCTGAACTTCATCGAGATCCCGCAGGAGCCCTACGCGGCGGCGGGGAACGTGACGCGCAGCGTCTACAACGACAACCTGGAGTGCTCCGAGTACTGGGAGTCCCTGGCCGCGGAGGGCGACGAGGCGGTCAACGCCGCCGTGAAGGAGGGGCTCGAGCACCTCTTCAGCGGCAACGGCGTGAGCAGCCCGGACACCGTGGAGGTCCCCGCCCCGCTGAAGACCTACGTGCAGGTCTGGCCGGACGCCTGGCACTGGCTCCGCGGCAGCGCCTCGCTGACCAACGCCGAGCTCTTCGACTGGGCGGTGGAGCCCCTGGCCGGGGAGGACGTGGGGCTGGTGGGCGAGGCCTACAACGTCAACCGCTCGGGCTGGAGCGACGGCGCGTACAAGTCGTCGATCAACCTGCTGAACACGAAGTACGGGATGTCCCTGGAGGGGCTCTGAGCGCCCACGGGGACGCATCCAGCCTGCGGTCCCGGGCCTGGAACGCGGCGATGGCAGCCTCCCCGGGGCCCTTGGATCTGCACGTCCCCGCCTCGGCGATCACGGGCGTCGTGCCCGAGGCCCTGCGGGGCGGGCGCCTGCTGTCCAACGGTCCGGGGTGGACCCGCATCGGGGACCGCACCGCGCACCCCTTCGACGGGCACGGCTACGTGCGGGCCTTCCGCTTCGAGGCCGACGGATCCTGCCGGCTGCGCGCCCGCTTCGTCGAAACGCCCTCCTACCGGGCGGAGCTCGAAGCCGGCGCGCTGGTCTACCGCGGCTTCGCCACCAACCTGCCCCCGCCCTTCTGGCGCAACCTGCGCTTCGGCCCTCCGCGCAACGTCGCCAACACCACCATCGTCCGCTGGGGAGATCGCTTGCTGGCCGGCTGGGAGGGCGGCGCGCCCACGGCGCTGGACCCGGAGACGCTGGAGACGCGGGGCGAGGAGACGCTGGGCGGCGCGCTGTCCGGGGGGGCGACCCTGGCCCACATGCGCGCGGACCGGGCCCGGGATCGGCTGGTGCTGTGCAGCGTCCAGAACGGCAAGGACAGCACCTTCACCTTCCGCGAGCTGGACCGCGCCGGCGCCGTGCAGGCGAGCCGTCAGGCCACCCTGCCCGGCATGATGTTCACCCACGACTTCGCGTTCACCCCCTCCTGGTACCTGCTGGGCGGGAACCCGCTCAAGCTCCGCCCCTGGGAGCTGGCGAAGATGCTGGTGGGCTCGTCCACGCTGCTGCGCTCGGTCGCTACCGATGAGGCCCGGCCGGGTCAGCTCCACCTCATCCCCCGCGAGGGCGGCGGCCCGGTCCGTACGGTCACGCTCCCCGACCGGGCCTGGGTGGTCCACTTCGGCGGCGCGTTCGAGCGCGACGGCGCCGTGATCGTGGACGCCTGCGTCTTCCACCGCTTCGCGTTCGGCGAGGAGCTGGGCTACACCGGGCCCACGACGCCCTTCGATCCGGGGCTCCCCGACGCGCGCGGCCCGCAGCGCCTCTACCGGATCACGGTGCCCGCCGGCGCGACCGAGGCGAGCTGGGAGCGGCTGGTCCCCCACGGCGTGGACTTCCCGCGCCTGCACCCGGACCACGAGGGGGTGGAGACCCCGCAGCTCTTCGGCGCCACCCGCGCCGACACCCGCTACTCGGACCCCTTCGACGCCGTGATCCGGGTGGACCTCCGCGACCGCGACCGCCCGCCCTCGCTGTGGAGCGCGCCCGAGAACGTCTTCGTGGGGGAGCCCCTCTTCGCGCCCGACCCGGGGGACCCGAGCGCGGGCCACGTCCTGGTCATCGTCAGCGAGCCCCTGGAGGAGCGATCCAGCCTGGCCATCCTCGACGCGCGCGCGCTGGAGCGCGGCCCGGTGGCGCGGATCCCGCTGCCCCTGCTGCCGGTGGCCTTTCACGGGGAGTGGGAGGCACAACCAAATTAGTTAGTTTTTTTCCTCCGAGAGACAAGCAGGTGATCGTGAAGTTCCGATGGACGACGAAGGCACCTGATCTATACTGGTCTTTCACCTCTGCTCGGAGGCCCTCATGGTGCTCGCCCTCCTCCTGGCCGCCTGCGGCAGCGACGATCGCGCAGATCCCGGCTCGAACGACCTGAGCACGCGCGTCGCCGTCTACGCCGCGCCGCTGGGCCTGCCCGTCTGGTACGTCGACTGCGAAGGCGGCGGCGACTTCGAGACCATCTCCGACGCCATCGAGGCGGCGCAGGACGGGGACTGGATCGCGGTTGCGCCATGCACCTACGAGGAGAGCCTGGACCTGGAGGGCAAGTCGGTCTGGATCGCGTCCACCGGCAGCTCCGAGGACACCATCCTGGACCCGGGGAACCAGCGGGCCATCCTGGCCTCGCAGGGCACGGGCGACGGCAGCGCGCTGGTGGGCTTCACGATCACGGGGGCGCGGGACGACAGCGTGGCGGTCATCTACGCCGACATGTCCGCCCTGCGCCTCCAGGACGTGGTGATTGAGGACTCGTACGGGGCCTACGGCATCCTCTACGCCTACGGCTCGGACGTGGAGCTTCAGGACGTGGTGGTCGACAGCAGCGCGCGCCCCGGGTACTACGGCTACATCGTCAACTCTCGCGGCGCGATCATCGCCGACAACCTCTCGGTGAGCTGCCGGGCCGGCTCGTACGCCTTCTACACGGGCCACGGCTCCTACTTCGTGGACCACAGCGATCTGGACTGCAACGGCGGCTACGCCTACCACAACGAGCACTCCGTGGGCCGCGTCCACCGCTCCACCCTGAACGGGGCGGTGAGCATCGTGAGCGAGGACGACCACTACGATGATCCGGTGATCTTCGAGAACGTCCACTTCACCGGCAACATCGCGGTGGAGTACGGGTCCATCACCATCCGCAATTCCTTCGTGGACGGCGGCACGATCACGACCACCAACGTCTACGATCTGGAGATCGAGTCCAGCATCGTCGCCCACCAGCGCTGCGCGATCCAGTACAGCTTCACGCCCGCCGAGGTGGACTCCGGCGATGATCCCGCCCCGGACCCGGAGGTCGAGGTCCTGTACTCGAACTTCTGGGACGTGGACCACGAGAACTGCGACAACACCACGACGTACACGGGCGAGAACGGGAACATCTCGGTGGACCCCGAGTTCGCCGACGAGGACGGGGGCGACTACAGCCTGAGCTCGGGCTCGCCGCTCATCGACGCCGGGATGCCGGACGAGATCTACAACGACCCCGACGGGACCACGAACGACATCGGGCTCTACGGCGGCCCGCGCAGCATGGGAGGTGGATGGTGAGAGCGCTCTCTCTGCTCCTGATGGTGGGCTGCACCGGCGGGACCATCGAGCTCAAGACGGACACCGCCGCCGAGACCGGCGACGAGACCGGCCAGAACCCGGACTCGCCCGCCGAGGGTGAGGGCGAGGGCGAGGGGGAAGGCGAGGGCGAAGGCGAAGGCGAAGGCGAGGGCGAGGGCGAGGACACGGCCTGGGAGATCATCCCAGACATCGTCGTGGACTGTGAGGGCTCGGCCGACTACGAGGAGATCCAGCCGGCCATCGACGACTCCGTGAGCGGCGACATCATCGGGGTCATGCCCTGCCGCTACCGCGAGCGCCTGGACTTCCTGGGCAAGACGATCACGGTCTTCGGCCTCGAGGGCTCCGACCGCACCATCCTGGACGCCGAGTACGAGGGCACGGCGCTGAACGTGGAGACGGGCGAGGGCTCGGGGACGCGCTTCGCCGGCTTCACCATCACGGGCGGCCTCGACGAGTACGGCGGCGCCGCCATCGAGGTGAACCTGTCCAACCTGGAGCTGGAGGACATCCAGATCACGGGCAACAGCGACGGCGCCGCGATGATCCAGAGCTTCGCGGCCTGGGTGGACCTCACCGACGTCACCGTGACCGACAACGACGTCAACTCCGACGGCCACGCCATCTGGGCGGACGGCGGCACGCTCACGGTGGACGGCCTGGTCGCCGACTGCGACAACGGGCTGGCCGCCATCTACGCCCACCTCCCGCTCAACCTCGACCGCGTGACCCTGACCTGCGAGACCGGGCACGGCATCGAGAATTATCACGGCGAGATCTGGATTCAGCGCTCGCACATCACGGGCGGGGTCTACGGGATCTACACCTACGACGAGGAGGGCACGCCCGAGGACCCGGACGATCCGACCGAGAACTACTTCATCTACAACACGGTGGTGATCGGCGGAGAGGTCGGGATCGAGGCCCAGTACGGCGACGTGCGCATCGTCAACAGCGTGCTGGCGGGCGGGGAGTCCGCGCTGCAGATGACGGCCTGCAACACCGAGAGCTACGCGATCAACTCCGTGTTCCTGAACAGCGCCTGCGGCATCACGGGCGACCAGGCGTTCACCCAGAGCTACAACGCCTTCTGGAACAACGACGCGGACGGCTGCGGGGTGACCGTGCGGCCGGAGGTGAGCGCGGATCCGAAATTCGCGGACTTCCCCGATGATCTGAGCCTGGAGAGCTCGAGCCCGCTGGTGGACGCGGGCGACCCGAGCTCCACCTACGACGACATCGACGGGAGCACGAACGACATCGGGCGATACGGTGGCCCTTTCGGGACCGACTGAGGGCGCGCTCGTGCGGCTGGGGCTCGCGCTCGCCCTCGTGGCCTGCGACCGCGAGCCGGCGCCCCTCTGCGAGCAGAGCGCGCAGGGGGAGAATTTCCTCATCATCATCGCGGACGACGTCGGGATCGACAAGACCTCGACCTACGGGGAGCACGAGGGCGCGCCGCCCACGCCCTCGCTGGACGCCCTCGCCGAGCGCGGTCTGCTCTTCCGCAACGCCTACGCCACGCCCACCTGCAGCCCCACGCGCGCCTCGCTGCTGACCGGGCGCCTGCCCAGCCGCACCGGGGTCGGCCGCTGGCTCTACCCCGTGGACGCGATCAACGACCTGGAGCTCTGGGAGCTGACCCTGCCCGAGATGTTGCGGCGGAGCCCCTGGTGCTACACCAGCATGCTCGCCGGGAAGTGGCACCTCGTGGCCTGGGATCGCGCGGAGCCGGCCCGCCACCCGCTGCTGCAGGGCTTCGACCACCACCACGGCTCGCTCTCCAACCTGGGCAACGCCTACACGGAGGGGGAGGACGAGGACCGCGGGAACTACAACTGGGAGAAGAACACGGACGGCGAGCTGGCCTGGACGCAGACCTACGCCGCCCAGGACACGACGGACGAGGCGCTGGCCTTCATGGACGTGGCGCCCGAGCCCTGGCTGCTGGTGGCCTCCTACAACCTGGCGCACCTGCCCATCGAGGTCCCGCCCGACGAGCTCAACCTGGCGGGGGTGACGGAGAGCTCGGGCGGGCTCGAGAAGTACGAGGCCAGCGTGGTCGCGCTGGACGCCGAGATCGGGCGGCTCCTGGACGGGCTGAGCGAGGAGCAGCGCGCGCGGACCACCATCGTCTACCTCTCCGACAACGGCACCGACCCGGACTGGATCGAGCCGCCCTGGAACACCTCGCGGGGCAAGGGCTCGGTCTACGACGGGGGCGTCCGCGTGCCCTTCATCGTCGCCGGCCCCCACGTCGCGGAGCCGGGCTCGGAGACCGGGGCGCTGGTGCAGGTCGTCGACCTCTTCCCGACCCTCGCCGAGCTGGCGGGCGTGGACGTGGACGGGCTGCGGGTCGAGGAGGGGAGCGCCGCGGGCGCGCCCGTGGAGCTGGACGGGCGCAGCTTCCTGCCCGTGCTGGAGGACCCCCAGGCCAGCATCCGAGAATTCGTCTACACCGAGGGCTTCTACCCGAACGGCGACCGGTCTCGGGACTGGCACCGGCGGATGGTCCGCTCCCCCGACTGGAAGCTCATCGAGGAGGAGGAGGAGGGCCTGATCGTCGACCGGTCGCTCTACCGCTACTCCGACGCCTACCCGGACGAAGGTTATGACCTCCTGGAGCAGCCGCTGGACGCCGAGACCATCCAGGCCTACGCGCGACTGCAGGTGGAGATGGATCTGATCACCGCGGACCTCCGATATGGCTACTGAGGCGAGCGGGCTCTTCCACGTCCTGGCCAAGCCGAGCGGAGCGCAGTGCAACCTGGACTGCGCCTACTGCTTCTACCTGGACAAGGAGAAGCTGTACCCGGGCTCGCGGATGCGCATGTCGGACGCGGTGGTGGACGCCTGGCTCCGCCAGCTCGTGGACGCCTTCCGCGACGCCCCGGTGGTCCCGGTGGCCTGGCAGGGCGGCGAGCCCACGCTGATGGGCCTGGACTTCTACCGGCGCGCGACGGCGCACCTGACCACGCTGCTGCGGCCCGGACAGCGGGCGGAGCAGAGCATCCAGACCAACGGGCTGCTGCTGGACGAGCGCTGGGTGGAGTTCCTGCGGGAGGAGCGCTTCCTGGTGGGCCTCTCCATCGACGGGCCGGCGGAGGTCCATGATCGCTGGCGCGTGGACAAGGGGGGCGGGCCCACGCACGCGCGCGTCGTGCGGGCTGCGCGGCTGCTGCTGGGCGGCGGCGTGGACACCAACGCCATGGTCTGCGTGCACCGGGCGAACCAGGACCGCGGGCTGGACGTGTACCGCCACCTGGTGGACGAGCTCGGCTTCCGCCACATCCAGCTCATCCCCGTGGTGGAGCCCGGCCCGCCCATCTCCGAGCACACGGTGGAGCCCGCGGGCTGGGGGCGCTTCCTCATCGCCTCCTTCGACCGCTGGGTGCGGGAGCACGTCGGCCAGGTCTACTTCCCCACCTTCGAGGCCGCGCTGGCCGCCTGGCTGGGCATCGAGCCCGCCATGTGCGTGTTCCGCGAGACCTGCGGCGACGCGGTCGCGCTGGAGCACAACGGCGACGTCTACGCCTGCGACCACTACGTGGAGCCCTCGCACCGCCTGGGCAATGTGCTGGAGAGCCGGCTGGCCGACCTGGTGGGCTCCCCCGCGCAGCGGGCCTTCGGCGCGAAGAAGGCGGATCTCCCAGCGCAGTGCCAGCGCTGCGACGTCCGCTTCGCCTGCCGGGGCGAGTGCCCGAAGAACCGGATCCTCCGCACCGTGGACGGCGAGGAGGGCCTCAACTGGCTGTGCGAGGGCTTCCTGGCCTTCTTCCATCACATCGACCGGCCGATGACGCTCATGGCCGGGATGCTGCGCCAGGGCCTGCCGCCCGCCAACATCATGGCCCTGCTGCCGGCGCTGGAGCGCGGCGGGCTGGGCCGGCACGATCCCTGCCCGTGCGGCAGCGGGCGGAAGTTCAGGAAATGTCATGGGGTAGCGTCCGAGGGGGGAGCGTGACGATCACCGGGAGCTACGAGCTTCGGCCCTCGGACTTTCGAGTCCAGTCCCAGGCGCGCGACGAGTTTGTAAACTCCACCGTGCGATGGATTCATGGCTGGCCGGGGAGGGCCCTCGCGGTCCTGGGCGGGGTGCTGCTCGTGGACAGGCTGGTGAATGGAGGGAGCCTGTGGGCCATCACGCTCCCCCTGCTCGCGCTCGGGACCCACGTCATTCGGCTCGTCGGCCTCCTGATCGTGACCATCAACGCCAGGAAGCTGACGCCAGCGCAGCGCCGGGTCCGGTTCACGCTGGGCGAGGACGAGCTGAGCGTGTTGGACGAGACCGGCGTTGGCCTCCACGTGCCCTGGGCCAGCTTCGACCTGTGGGTCCGCAAGGAGGACCGGGCCTTTCTGCGCTTCGGCACGGGGACGCTGCTGCACCTGCCGCGGGGGGCCTGGCCCGAGGACGCGCGATGGGAGGAGGTGATGGCGATGGTCGCGGCGCGGGTGCCGAAGCACCTGGACCGGCGTAGGAAGCGCAAATAATTAGGGTGCGGCTTCCTTACGACGACGGAAGCGCCATCGAATTGCAGCTATGATCCTCCTCCCGCGCCAGCGGGGGGAGGTGGCCCGGAGGGCCGGAGGGGGGGACTCCGACACGCCCCCCCCTCCGCCGGCGTCGCCGGCACCTCCCCCCGCTGACGCGGGAGGAGGATGG
>CAZTOW010000085.1:0-22967 GCA_964615375.1 uncultured Enterobacterales bacterium | reverse complement strand
GAGCCCAGACCGGTCTCCGTCGCCCCAGCCGCCGTCGGGGAACCCGGATCCTGTCTCCGGCCCACACCAATCGTGGCACCAGCTCACCGGGAACGGAGGACGCGGGCCAGGAAGAGGGTGTTGCCGAGGAGGAAGCGGCGCCAGAGGCGGGTGGGGTCGGAGTAGAGGCGGTCGATCCATTCGGCGCGGTCGGTGAGCCAGCGGGGGCCGCGGCGGACCTTGCCGGAGATGAAGTCGGCGGTGGCGCCGAGGCACCAGACGACGGGGACGGAGAGGCGGTCGCGGCGGGCGGCGACCCAGCGCTCCTGCTCGGGGGTGCCCATGCCGACGAGGAGGATGTCGGGGGCGAAGGCGTTGATGCGGGCGAGGCAGGCGTCGTCGTCGGGGCCGGAGCGGGCGTGGAAGCCGTGGTCGGAGGCGATGGTGAGGGTGGGGTGGCGGGCGCGGAGGGCGGCGGCGGCGCGGTCGGTGACGCCGGGCTCGCCGCCGATCCAGTAGAGGCGCCAGCGGCCTTCGGCGCGGGCGGCGAGGTCCCAGATCCAGTCGGCGCCGGTCATGCGGTGGGGCAGGTCGTGGCCGAGGAGGCGCGCGCCGAGGCGGACGCCGTTGCCGTCGCAGAAGACGAGGTCGGCGGTCTGGAGGAAGCGGAGCAGGTCCGGGTCCTCGTAGGCGGAGTTGAGGACGTGGACGTTGGCGTAGGTGAGGGTCACCGGGCGCCGGTCGAGGATGGCGCGATCAACCCAGGTGAGCAGCTCGTCCAGGCTCACCGGATCGACGCCGACGCCGAGGAGCTCGACGCGGCTCAAGGGACCAGACCCGCCCCCACGTTCCAGTAGATGCCGGCCACCCGCGTCTCCGCGTTGTTGTAGGGCAGGGTGCCGTTCACCTCGACCGCGTTCCCGATGTAGAGGTAGACGTAGTTGCCGCGCGCCCAGGTCGTGCTCCAGGCGCTCGAGGGGACGGTGAAGTCGCCGTCGTCCGAGGCCTGGCAGTAGACCGCGTCCAGCAGGTCGCCCGCGCTGGAGACCAGGAGCGCGCTGATGATGATGCGTCGACCACCCCCGCCCGACCAACGGATGTTCAGCGCGCTCTGGGTCACGGTCGGCGGCGCGCTGCCGCCAATGTTGGGGTTGGAGACCGTGAAGCTGCCGGCGGAGCGGGCGAAGCTGCCGATGGCGAAGGCCTCGGGCGCGAAGTCGCCGTCTACCTCCTCGAGGTCATAGGCCTGGCTCGTCGGGACCTGCGCCGCCGTCAGGTCGGAGGCGTTGGCGTAGCCGCCGTAGGTCGTGTCCTCCTGGAGCGTGATGCGCTGCGAGCCGAAAGAGAGCTGGATGCTGGAGGCGCCCATGTCCAGCGAGTAGACGTCCCCGAAGTAGTCGGAGATGTCGTAGTCCAGGCCCGCGCACTCGTCGGCGCTCGGCGCGTAGAGGTCCCAGGTGTGCAGGTCCGTGGGGGGCGCGATGAAGGTCACCGAGGCCGCGCCGTAGTCCGTGCTGGACCAGTAGCCGCCGGCGAAGTGGTACCAGTCGATGCTCCCGATGACGCCCGCCTTGCCCTCGCCGTCCTCGTAGAAGGTGAAGGCGTTCGTCGCCCGACCCTCCCCGCCGTCGTCGTTCTCCGCGGTCACGTTCACCGTGGCCTTGCCTTCGCCCGCGGTGATGCCCGAGTAGCTCGGCGTGTCGACCACGATCTCCGCGCTGTCCGCGCGGGTGACCGAGGCCTCCTCCCCGCCGAAGCTGATGACGGTGCTCGAGTCGAAAGGGCCGCCCGTGATCGTCACGCGCTCGCCGCCAGACGAGATGCCCCAGGCGGGCGAGATGTCGGTGATGTCGATGTCGGTGCCGCCGCCACCATCGCCGCCGCCGTCGTCTCCGCCGCCGTCGTCTCCGCCGCCGTCGTCTCCGCCGCCGTTTCCGCCGCCGGAGTCCACGCCGAGGTCACCCCCGCCGATTGGAGAGGCCATGGGATCCAGGCCGAGGACGCACCCGGCCAGCCAGGGGAGCAGGAGGAGCGTGCGTGTCATGACAGACACAACGTAGTCCCGGGGGGGGCCTCCCGGCAAGCAAGATCAGGGCTCAATCGGCGTCACACGCCCAGGAGGCACGCGGGAGTGGGTGGAGATCCCCTCTCCCAACATGCCCACGAGCCGGCGGGCGCTCCGGGCTTTGTGGGCGAAGTCCGTCCAGCTTCGCACGGCGGATACCTGCTTCCATATTCCTCTCGGGGAGAGGTACTGCGCGGCGTAGGCCAGCTTGAGCGCGAGCTGCAGCTCCTCGTGCGAGAGGTGGGGCAGGTCGACGATCACCTCGCGCGCGTTGTCCGCCGGGCGGAAGTCGCCCTCGACGAACCAGCCGTTCCGCCTCGCCTCGTCGTACATCTCGGTGCTCGGCGCGGGCAGCACCACCGAGAAGTGGACGAAGCGCGTGCCGAGTCGCCGCGAGACGCGCCAGGAGTAGAGCAGGCTCTTCCAGGTCTCGTTGGGGCTGCCGCCGATGAGGATGCTCACCTCGGGCTCCACGCCGGCCTCTCGGCAGGTCGCGACGGCCTTCTCCACGTCGCGGACCTTGATCTCCTTGACCATGTCCTCCAGCAGCCCGTCGTCGAAGCTCTCCGAGCCCATGTAGACCATCTTGCAGCCCGCCCCGGCCATGCTGCGCAGCAGGCCCTCGTCGTGCAGCATGTTGGCCCGGGCGAGGCAGATCCAGTGCAGGCCGAGGGGGGCGATCCCCTTGCAAATCTCCTCGGTGCGGCTCTTGCCCCAGGTGAAGATGTTGTCGGAGATCTCCACGCCCTTGTAGCCCTTCGCGGCGATGTCGTGGAACTCGGCGACGATCTGCTCCACCGTGCGCTTCCGCAGGGGAGGGCGCTTGGTGTAGACCTCCTGAAGGCGCTTGAACTCCAGCTCGATGGCCTGATCGACGGCGTTCGTGCAGCAGAAGGTGCAGCGGAAGCCGCAGCCGCGGCTGACGGCCATGGTCGTGATGGGGTGGACGTCCAGCCGGTTCGCCCGGTACTTCCCGAGGAGCAGGCTCCGGTCGGGCATGGGGAGCGCGCTCACGTCCAGGAGGTCGCGGAAGGGCCCGCGCTGGAGCTGACCCTGGGGCCCGAACCAGGAGAGGCCGGGGGTGCCCTCCATCGCGCGCTCGCCCCGCCAGGCGCGGTCCAGGTCCTCCAGCGTGAGCTCGGGCTCGCCCAGGAGGGACCAGCTCTGCTCGCCCACCTTGAACTCGTCGGGCTTCCAGGTGGAGGCGGCGCCCATGAAGACGAAGCGCGTCCCGGGGTGCCGGGCGTGGATCACGCGCGCGGCGGTCAGGTCCTCGATGGCGGAGAGGTAGGTCGTCCAGAAGAGCGCCACGTCGTAGCGCTCATCGGTCATCCGGGCCTCGAAGTCGGTCGCCACGATGCCCTCGGCCGGGCAGTCCATGAAGCGGACCTCCCAGCCGAGCTGCTCCTGGGCGAAGGTCGCCACCTGCAGGAAGTGGATCGCCGGCTTGTAGTCGTAGCCGTAATTACAGCCGTAGACCCGGTCGATCGGCAGGTTGCGCTCGTTGTAGGCGCAGGGGGGGACGACGAACAGCGCCTTCATGCGGTCCTCGCGCGCTCGAACTCCGGGGAGCCCGGTAGGGGTTCCTAAGAATACCTCGGGAGGGCCATCCGTCTATGGTCGAGCGGCGCCGCGGCGAAGGGATCCGTAGATCTCCAGCAGGGCGTCGAGGTGGGGACCCGCGGCGCGCTCCCGCAGCACCCGCGCCCGCGCCGCCTGTCCGAGCCGACGCGCCCGCGCAGGATCCTCCAGCAACGCCGCGACCGCGCCAGCCAGCGCCCTCGCGTCACCCGGGGGCACCAGCACGCCGTCCTCCCCGTCCCGGATCTGCTCGGGGATGCCGCCGATCCGGCTGGCCACCACCGCCCGCCCCGCGGCCTGGGCCTCCAGGACGGCATATGGATAATTCTCGGGCCAACGGCTGGGGACGACCACGACCGCCGCCTCGCCGACCAGGCGGGCCAGCTCCGCCCGGGGGACGTGGCCCAGCGCGCGCGCCCCGGGGAGCTGGTCCAGGGCCGCCCGCACCCGCGCCTCCAGCGGGCCTGATCCGCAGAGGGTGAGCGGGTGCCCGGGCAGCAGGCGCGCGGCCTCCAGCAGCGTGTCCACGCCCTTCTCCGGGGCCAGGCGCCCGGCGTAGAGCCAGCCCCGGCCGGGCCCGGGATCGGGGGGAGGGGGCTCCATCTCCAAGAAATTGGGTAGGTGAATTACCTGTTCGGCGGGCAGCCCGAAACGTACCAGCGCGTCCGCCATGAAGCGCGAGGGGCAGATCAGGCGATCGACCCGATCCCACACCCCGAGGGCCCGGTGCGCCGCCTTCTCCAGGGCCACGGCGACGGAGGGGAGGAGCGCGTCGCCCTTGCAGCGCTGGCGGACCGCCTCCTGGTAGCGGTGGCCCCGGCAGCGCTCGCAGGGGGCGCCCTGCGTGTAGAGCGTGCCCGACGGGCAGATGAGCTCGGCGTCGTGGACCGTCCAGACCACCGGCACGCGGGCCCGCGACAGCGCCCACAGCACCGACGGGCTCAGGTGGCGGTGGACGTGGTGGAGGTGCGCGAGGTCCGGGCGCAGCTCGTCCAGCACCCCGCTCAGCAGGCGGGCGGACTCGGCGTTCCAGATCATCCTCGGGAGGAGGCCGATCTGCTCGACCCCGCGCGCCCCCCAGGGATCCACCCAGGTGGGGAAGCGCGCCTCCCAGGGCGAGGGGTCGTTGTCCGGGTGGCGCATCGCGAAGGGGGTGACGCCGTGCCCGCGCGCCTCGAGCGCCCGCGTGAGCGAGCGCGCGTAGGTCGTGTCTCCCCCCCGCGCGTGGAGGAAGGAGCTGACCATCAGCACCCTCACGCGCGCGCCCCCGGGCTCGAGGCCCGCCAGAGCAGGCCCCAGAGCAGCGCCAGCGGCGCCCAGTGGGTGGGCGAGAGCGTCTCCGTGGACAGGAGCAGGTTCAGGTGAAGGGCGGCGAAGCAGGCCAGCAGGACCCAGGCCGGGCCGCCCGTCCCCTCGGCGCGCGAACGCGCCACCAGCGGCCTCGCCATGAGCACCACGAAGCCCAGGTACCCCAGCAGCCCCAGCAGCCCGGTCTCGCTCGCCACCTTCTGGAGGACCCCGTGCGCGTCCACGCCGTTGACCCGGTAGTGCGGGAAGGTGACCATCTCCTCCACGACGTTCATGCCCGAGCCGCTGCCCGTCAGCGGGTGCCGCTCGAACATCTCCCAGGCCCGCACGTTCAGCGAGTGGCGCGAGCGCGCGGCGTCGAGCATGGCTCGGCTCTTCGTCAGCAGCGGCGCGTAGAGGGCGAGCCCGAGGCCCAGCGCGACCAGCGGGGCCAGGAGGCGCGGGCGGGTCGCCAGCGGGCGGGGCTGGGGGAGGAACCAGGCCACGCCGAAGGCGGCGGTGATCCAGGCGGTCTTGGACGCGCTGCCCAGCAGGGCCGCCAGCACCAGCGCCAGCGTGAGACGGCGCGCCAGCTCCGCGCGCGGCCCGAGCTCCAGGAGCCTCGGCAACCCCAGCAGGAGCGGGAGCTGGCCCGCCAGGGCCACGGCCAGCGTCTTGTGGTTCGGCGTGAGCCCGGCGAGGGCCTGGAACCACAGCGCGTCCCCCGCGGCGATGCGCAGCGCGCTGCTCCCCAGCGAGACCAGGCTGGTGAGCGCCGCCCCGCCCAGCAGCCCCGCCGCCAGCAGGCGCGGGGGCGCCAGCCGGACCACGACCGGGATCGCGCAGCCGTAGGCCAGGAACAGGAAGATCGGCTTGCGCAGCAGGTGATGAAGCGAGGCGTGCGGGTCGATGGCGTGCCGCGCGCTCAGCAGCCCGGCCAGCAGGAAGAGCAGGTAGCCCGGCCACCCCGGCGCGGGGCTGGGGGCCTGGCGGCGCAGCCACAGCCCCAGCGGGAGGAGGGCCAGGGCCGCCAGATCGGCCACCGGCGCGTTCATGTGCCAGGGCCCCAGGTCCAGGGCGAGCTCCAGATCGATGAAGCTCTGCGTCCAGAGCACGAGCGCCAGCAGGCTGAGGGCGAGCGCGCGGATCATCGGCGAAGCCCCGAGGTCTTGAGGCCCAGGCCCAGCAGCGCGAAGCAGCCGAGGGCCGAGAGCAGCAGGGTGGGGCTCCACAGCGCGCGCGGCGCCCCCGGCCCGAGCTCCACCCCCGCGGCGATGGCCGCCGAGCAGAGCGCCACGCCCACGGCCGGTCCCCAGCCTCCTCCGCCGATCATCCCGCGCAGCTTCCAGAGGTAGAGCCCGGGCACCAGCACGTTGGTCAAGGTCGTCGCCAGGGCCAGCCCCGACAGCCCCATGGGCCCCATCAAAGCCAGGTTCCCCGCGGTGTTCGTGAGCACGGAGACCGCCCCCAGCCCGAAGACCAGCCGCAGGTTGCGCTCCACGACGTGCGCCCGCACCGCCAGGATGCCCAGCAGGTTCGGCAGGATCCCCGGTACGAACCAGGCCAGCACCGCCGCCGTGGCCTCGGTGTCCTCGGGCCGGAAGGCGCCCCGCTCGAACATCAGCCGCACCAGCACCACGCGCCCGATGTACATGCCCGCCAGCACCGGCGAGGCCAGGGCCAGGGTCCAGCGCAGGGCCGCCCCCATGCTCTCCCGCGCCTCCTCCAGCTTGCCCGCCGCCCGCAGGTTGGACCAGGTCGCGAAGGCCACCATCAGGAGCGAGCTCTCCAGCAGGGTCTGGGGGATCACCCGCGCCCGGTCGGCGTACTCCAGCGTGGCCACCGACCCGGGCGGCAGGGAGGCGGCGAAGCCCTTGTCGATCACGAGGTTCAAGGCCACCAGCACCTCGCCCCCCAGGATGAGGGCGAGGTCCCGGCCCACCTGCCGCACGGAGGGGTCGAGCGACCAGGAGAGCCGCGCCCGCACCCCCGCCTGCCGGGAGATCCAGGTCCACAGGAGGAGCTGGGCGAGCTCGCCCGCCGCGAGCCCCACCGGGAGGGCGTAGGGTCCGAGGGCGGGGCGCAGCGCCCCCATGACGGCGATCACCACCCCCGCCCGGAGCAGCGGCGTGGTGGCCACCGCCTGGAAGCGCCCCAGCACCTCGCAGGTGACCCGCAGCACCGCGCTCACGCAGGTCAGGCCCATGAAGGGCACGAGAGCCCAGAGGAAACCTCGCGCCAACATTTGCGTTTGAAAATCAAAATTGGTGAGCGCAGGCAGCAGCAGGGGGCCGAGGGCCGCGATGATCCCGCCTACAGCCAGCGCCCCGCTCCCCGCCCACAGCAGCAGCCCGCCCACGAGATCGGGCATACGCCCGCGATCCTCGGCCCAGGCCCGCGCGATGGCCGGCAGCGAGGCCGTCCCCACCGCGGTGCTGGCCAGCACCAGCAGGAAGGTGGGGAAGGAGAGCGCCCAGAACCAGGCGTCCGTGGCCGTCCCTACGCCGAACCAGCGCGCCACGGCCACTGGGACCAGGAAGGCCACCCCGCGGCTCAGCAGGGCCAGCGGCACCAGCAGCAGGGCGGTCCGCCCGACCCTCACCGCGCCCCTCGCCCGCGCAGCACCGCCGGCAGGGTCCGTATCAGGATGAGGATATCCAGGAAGATGGACCAGCTCTGTACGTAGTCGATGTCCAGCTGCACCATGTCGTGAAAGCCCAGGTCGGAGCGCCCGGCGATCTGCCAGGCCCCGGTGATCCCGGGCTTGACCTTGCCCCGCAGCTCCAGCCAGTAGGCGATCTCCGGGTCCCTCTCCGCGCCCTCCAGGTCGCTCATGGGCAGCGGGCGCGGGCCGACCAGGTTCATGTCCCCGCGGATCACGTTCCAGACCTGAGGCAGCTCGTCGATGGACCAGCGGCGGATGAAGCGCCCCAGCGGCGTGATGCGCGGGTCGTCCTTCATCTTGAAGAGCACGCCGTCCGCCTCGTTCTGCTGGCTGAGCTCGGCCCGGAGGCGCTCGGCGTCGGTGACCATGGACCGGAACTTGTAGAAGGGGAACTGGCGCCCGCCCCGGCCCGAGCGCGGCTGCACGAAGAGCACGGGCCCGCCGTCCTGGAGCTTGATCGCCAGCGCCACCCCCAGCAGGATGGGCGAGATCAGCAGACCGCCCAGCAGCGAGACCACCAGGTCCATGATCCGCTTGACCAGCTCACCCCAGGAGGGGTAGCTCAGCGCCGTCAGGTCGATGAGGCGGAGATCGCCGAGCATCGCCAGGTCCACGCGCGGGTTGGCCGCGCCCCAGGAGATGGGCACCTGCATCACCTTCAGGCCCATCTGGTCGGCGCGGGTGGCCAGGGCCAGCGTCTCCTCGCGGTCCAGGGCGAAGGCGGTGATGACCACCATGCGCAGGTCGTGGACGTTCACCAGGCGCTGAAAGTCGGCGACCTCCCCGAGGATCCGCTCCGAGGGGACCCGGGTGGGCTCGCGGTGGGCGTCCAGGAAGCCCACGACCTCGTAGGTCCCGTGCCCGTAGCGGCGGATGCGCGCGTCCATGCGCGCGGCGTCTTCCCCGGTCCCGGCGATGGCGACGCGGACGGGGGCGAAGGGTCGCGGGAGGAAGCGCTGCACCTGGAAGAAGATCAGGCGGAAGAGCACGGAGAGCCCGGCCACGCCGAAGACGGTGGCCAGGATGAGCACGCGCGACCAGCTCTGCGCGGAAAGGAAGAACTGCAGCACGACCACGCCGGCCAGGACCAGCACGGTGGCGCGGGCGAGCCCCTTGGCGATGTGGACCGAGCTGGTCATCTGGCCCGGGTCGTAGAGCCCCGCCGAGCGCAGCGCGAGCAGCCAGCCGGCCAGCAGGAGGGCGGCGGGCGGCATGAAGGGGTTGGGGCCGTAGAGCGCCAGGACCCGGACGGGCACCACCAGGGCGAGCTGGGGCCGCCACCACATCCAGAAGCTCGCGGCCAGCCATTCGCCCAGGAAGAACGCCAGCACGTCCAGGGCGATGACGGCCGCGCCCAGGAGGCCGGCGCGCAGCAAGACGCTCTACTCCAGGACCGAGGAGGTGCCCTGGGCGCCGCTCCCCAGGGCGTTCCGGTAGATGGCCGAGCCCGCGACGAAGGGGGCGAGCACGGTCTGGACGTCCTTGAAGAAGCGCGCGGCGTTCGTGATCGTGCGCGTGGGGACGAACAGGATGTCACCCTGCTGAAGGACGATGTTCTGGTCCATCCGCCCCTCGGAGAGGATGGCGTGGACGTCCACGGTGTAGAGCTCGGGCTCCTGGAGCCCGCCGCGCACCAGCAGCACGTTGCGCGTGCGGGCGTAGCTGTTGATGCCGCCGGCCAGGGTGATCGCCTCCATGACCGTGATCGGCCGGGTCAGGGCGAGCACCGCGGGGTTCGTGACCTCGCCGACCACGAAGATCTTCTGGCTCTGGACCTCGAGCAGGTTCACCGAGACCTGCGGGTTCGCGTAGTAGGCGGAGATCGCCTCGGTCAGCTTCGCGGTCAGCTCCACGTAGGTGAGCCCGGCCGCCTGGACCTTGCCGATGAGCGGGAAGGTGATGTTCCCGTCCGGCCCGACGACGACGTCCATGGTCAGGTCGTCCTGGCGCCAGACGCGGATGGCGATCCGGTCTCCGGGGCCGAGCTGGAAGTCCTCGGGGCTCGGCATGGCCGCCTGCGAGACGTCCTGCACCTCCGCGCGCTCGCGGGCGAACGCGGGGTGCGCGCCGAGGGAGAGCAGTGCCAGAAGGGCGGGCAGCATGCGGGTTTGGGATCCTCGAGGGGAGGGGACGCGAGGCGCAGAGCTTATCTCAGGGCTCCGTTGGCCGCCCCTCCTTTCGTTTCGGCTACCCCGGGGCGCTCGCCCCGGATACACTGCTGCGCTTCAGGAACCCATGGAACTCGTCAAGCTCTACACAGCGCTGTTCCGCCGGAAGTGGCTGGTCGTCCAGTCCGTGGTGTTCTTCCTCGTGGTCGCGGTGGTCCTGGCGCTGGTCCTGCCGAAGAACTACGAGGCGTCCGCGCGGGTGTGGATCAACTCCAGCGACGCCTCGCTCTCCGTGCTCTCCGATCTGGGGCTCTCGGAGGTGGCGGCGGGGCTCAACTCCAGCTCGGACGAGGTGGCTGACCAGATCGCGCTGGTGACCACCCGCCCCATCCTCGACGACCTCATCTGGCGGCTCCAGCTCCGCGACTCGGACGGGCGGCTCTACACCTTCGACAAGGTGCTGGTGGCCGGGCTCACCGGCGAGCTCGAGGCGCGCCCGCACCTGGAGGTCACTCAGCAGCAGGGCACGGCCATCCTGGTCTTCGCCGCGCGCGCCGATGATCCCGAGCTGGCCCGCCTGATGGCGGACACGGCGGTCAAGGTGGCGGTGGAGCGCAACCAGGAGGCCGCGCGCGAGCAGACCCGGGACGCGCGGCGCTTCATCGAGGCCCAGCTCGAGGTGGTGCGCCAGGAGTTCGACGCGGCGCTGGCGCAGATCTCGGACGCGCAGGCGGCCGAGCAGGTGATCGATCTCGAGAGCGAGATGAAGGCGGCGATCTCGCGCCTGTCCGAGCTGATGCTGGAGGGCGAGCAGAACGCCGCCGCCATCCAGGAGATGCGCGCGAAGCTGGCGGAGGCCCAGAGCTTCCAGGCCCGCGAGGACCCGAGCCGCATCGCCGCCAGCACGGTGACCGCCAATCCGCAGATCGAGATCATCCAGCGCGAGCTGCTCGAGCTCCAGCAGCAGCGGGCGGACGAGCTCCAGGAGAAGACGGCCGCGCACCCCGACGTCAAGCGACTGGACGCGCTCATCGCGCTGGACGAGGCGCGCCTGGCCGAGGCCCTGTCCGAGCAGCACGACCTCGATCCGGCGGTGCAGGCGCTCCAGTCCCAGCTCTCCGGCCTGCTGGAGCGCGGCGCCGAGATCCAGGCCGCCATCGCCCGTCAAACAGATACGTTTTCCCAGTACCCCGACAAGATGCGCCGGCTCTCGCAGCTGAACCTGGCCGCGGAGGCGGCGGAGGAGGTCTTCAAGAGCCTGGTCGAGCAGCGCTACCAGATCGGCGTCGCCGAGGCGATGCTGATGAGCAACCTGCAGTTCATCGAGCCCGCCACCGCGCCGGACAAGGCCAGCAGCCCGAAGCTGCTGGTGAACATCGTCCTGGGGCTCATCGTCGGGCTGGCCTTCGGGCTCGGGCTGGCGCTGCTCTTCGAGTACGTGGACGACACGCTCAAGACACCCGAGGACGTGGTCGAGATCTGGCCGCTGGCGCGGCTCGGGCTGGTGCCCCGCTTCAAGCTGGCGGGGGACCGCCGGATCATCGACACCCTGCCGCCCACGGACCCCATCGCCGAGGCCTTCCGCGCCGCGCGCTCGGCCCTGCGCTTCTCCGCCCTCGACCGGCCCCTGCGGGTCCTCGGCGTGACCTCGGCGCTCCCCGGCGAGGGCAAGAGCACGGTCACGATGAACCTGGCCGTGACCTTCGCCCGCGAGGGGCTCTCGGTCCTGGTGGTGGACGGCGACCTGCGCCGCCCCACCCAGCACCGCGCCTTCCCCAGCGTGAGCAACGCCCTCGGCCTGACCAGCGTGCTCACCGATCAGGCGGCTTTGGAGGCGGCGATCCAGAGCACGCCGGTCCCCGGGCTCAGCGTGCTCACCAGCGGGAGCACCCCGCCCGACCCCGGGCGCCTCCTGGAGAGCCAGCGCTTCCGGGAGCTGCTCGCCCAGCTGCGCGAGCGCTACGATCTGGTGCTGGTGGACACGCCGCCGGTGCTGGTGGTGAGCGACGCGCTCTCCGTGGCGGGGCTCACGGACGGCATGGTGCTGGTCGTCTCCAGCCAGACCACGGGGCGGCCCCTCTTCACCGATCTGCGCGATCGGCTCGGCCGCGCCGGGATCAACCCGCTGGGCTTCGTGATGAACCGCGTGGACCTCCAGGCGACCGGCTACGGGCAGTATGCCAAGGTCTACAAGGCTTATGAGGACACCGGCAAGAAGAAGGGAGGGGCCTGATGCGTCTGCTGCTCCCGATCCTGCTCCTGGCCTGCGGGCCCACGGATGAGGACATCGCCCGGAACCTCCAGGCGCCGAACCCGGTCGTGCGCGAGGACACAGCGAAGATCGCTCGGAACTACGGGTCCGACGCGGTCGTGGCGGCCCTCGTCGCCGCCCTGCAGGACCCCTCGGCCACCACCCGGCGGAACGCGGTGGACAGCCTCGCCGAGCTCGAGGCGGTGAGCGCCGCCCCCACGCTGGCCGCCATGCTGCCGACGGAGCCCGACGAGCGCGTGCAGCGGCAGATCGTGGACGCGCTGGGGCGCCTCGGGGATCCGGTCGCGGTGCCGGCCCTGCTGACCTGGCTCGGGGAGCGGGAGGCGGACCCGCCGCTGAACGCCATCTGGGCGCTGGGGAACATCGGCGATCCGGCGAGCCTGGAGATGCTCTCGCGGCTGCGGACCTCAGCGGATCCCTACGTCGCGTACAACGCCACCCTCGCGCTTCGCCTGCTCCACGGCTGATCCGCCGCCCTCGGAGGCGCCCGCCAGCGTCTCCTGCTCCTGCTCGTCGGCGACCAGGGCCACGGGCGAGGCCAGGTTCGGGCCGGACGGGCGGAGCGCGAGCATGGTCGGGCCGGGCTCGCCGATCTCGTGGCCCAGCGGCCAGCGATCGATGTCCACCGGGACGCGCCAGTCCAGGGTGGACCACAGGCGCAGCTCGGCTCGCCACTCGCCCTCGTCGCCCGCGCGGTAGGGGCGGGGGAAGCGCCGGACCCCGTCGAGGCCGATCCGCCAGCCGGGGTGCTCTGGGATCTGCCAGGCCAGGCCCGCGCGCCCGGCGTCGGGGAGGAGCAGATCGTCGTCGCTCTCCAGCTCGGCGCGGAGCGAGAGGCGTCCCACGATGCGCTGGCGGGCGACGAGCTCGTACCAGATGCGG
Source organism: uncultured Enterobacterales bacterium (assembly GCA_964615375.1). Lineage (GTDB taxonomy): Bacteria > Myxococcota_A > UBA796 > UBA796 > CAZKWG01 > CAZKWG01. The sequence goes on along the minus strand of CAZTOW010000085.1, from coordinate 10,128 downwards.
GGATCCTGGTCGGGGGTGGGGTCGAACCAGGTCACGTCGAGCTGCATGGCCTCGAGGCCCAGGCGCTCGAGCCCCACCCAGCCCTGGACGGCGGGCTGCAGGTTGGAGAGGGGCTGGTCGGTGTCGAGGTCGGGATCCTCGATCAGCCGGGCTCCGCCCCCGACGCGCAGGGAGGGGGGGCGCGGGGCGCGACGCTCGCCCAGGCGCGGGCCCTCGGACACGCTGGCGCGGGAGAGCTGGCTCGACCAGGCGCGCTCGTCCAGCCTCAGGCGGGGCCCGTCCGGGCGGCGCTCGACCACGACGGAGGGGCGCAGGCCGGTGCGGACGACCTTGCCCGCCACGGCCAGCACCTCGGAGCGCGAGAGGGCATCCCAGGTCGCGCGGGAGAGGCCGAGGGTCGCACCTTGAAGGCTGAGGTCCAGCGCCTTCTGCTCTTCAGTGTCCGAAGCGGGGAAGAGCTCCTCACCCGCGGCCACGAGGCGCCAGCGCACGTCCATCGCCGTGGACGTGTCCCTGAACAGGGGCGAGGCGTCCGGCCCTGCCATCACGTCGGCCACGGCGCGGTGCCAGGCCAGGAAGGGCTGGGGGCGCACCGGGTGGAGCTGCTCGGGGGAGGGCGAGGTGTAGCTCGGCTCGAGGGGGGCGGCGCGGGCGACCCCCGCCCACAGGGCGAGCGCGCCGATCCCTCGCCACGCCAGGGCGGGGAGGCCGGAGCGGATCGGGTGCGCGGGGGGGCTCATCCAGGCTATTCTGCCCGAGCGGGCGCGCTCGCGCTGTCAAACCTGCGCCCGGGGAGGGCTCGCGGTGGCGCTCACGGGCTGGATGCTGGTCGTCGTCGCTGCCTGGGCGGGCCCGGCGGATGATCCAACCGCGATCCTGGCGGCGCGGGCGGCGCGCGCCCGGGGGGAGGCCCTGGTGCTCGGCGGATCGGATCGGTCCCCGCTGGAGCTGGCCGGGCTGGTGGGGGAGGAGGCCTCGCCCACGCTCTCGGCGCTCCTCCGCCCGGAGCTCGCCGCGCGCGCGAACCTCGAGCGCTGGCTGTCCCGGTCCTACGCGGCGCGCCCGACCGGCTCCCTTGTCTTCGGGGACATGCCGCCCCAGGGCGGGGGAGGGGACCTGGAGGAGGGGATGCTCTCGCTCCGCGCCGGGGTCGAGGGGCGGCTCTACCAGGGGCCGCTGGAGCTCGCGCTCTCCCCGGAGCTCGGCCTGGAACTCTGGGAGACCGACCCGTTGTTCCGCCTGCCGGAGGCCTGGGCGGGCGGGCGCTGGCGGGGGTTCACGGCGGGCTTCGGGGTGCGGGATCGCTGGATCGGCCCGGGGCGGCACGGCAGCCTCACGCTCACGGACCACGCGCGTCCGGCGCCCCTGGGCCTCGTGTCCTGGCGCTCGCGCACCGGCCCGCGCTGGGGGCAGGGCCGCCTGGAGGCCGGGGCGGGCTGGCTGGACGGCGAGCGCAGCGACGTGGACAACCCGGGCTGGCTGCTGATGGACGCGCGGTGGGCGCCGCGTCCCTGGCTGGAGATCGGCGGGACGCGCATGGCGATCTTCGGCGGAGAGGATCGGCCGCCTCCTGACCTGCTCCAGCTCCTCATCCCCACCGAGCCTCACGTCTACAACGACCCGGAGAAGCTGCTCCCCGACCAGAACGAGCTCGCCGCGCTGGATCTGCGCCTGACGGTGCCGGTGGGGGCGCTCTCCGAGCGGCTCGGGCGCGCCGTGCCCGTGGACTACCTCGAGCTGTGGTGGCAGTACGGCGGCGAGGACGTGATCGCGCGGGAGACCTGGGGGATCCCCTACCCATCCCTGGCCGGGGTCGCCAACCTCTTCGGGGCCGAGCTGGGCCTGGGAGACTGGACCTTCAGCGCCGAGGGCGCGCGCATCCTCGACGACACCTTCCGCTGGTACACCGGGCACCGCGTCTACCACCAGGGCTTTGTGCGCGAGGGCCGGGCGATGGGCCACCCCGCGGGGGGGGACAGCCTGGACGCCTGGGCGGCCCTGACCTGGCTGCCGGGCGATCTGGGCGGGCAGATCGAGGTGGAGAGGCGGCGGCGGGTCGGGATCATCGAGGCGAGCGGCGACAACCTGCTGGCGCTCTCCCAGGACGAGCGCTGCACCAGCGTGGGCGTGCAGGTGTGGCGGCGCGGCGGGGAGCGCTGGTGGCGCCTGGGCGCGGAGCTCGAGCGCGTGGAGGGCGAGGACTTCGTGCCCGGGGCCGACGGCTGGCGGGCGCGCGTGAGCCTGAGCCGTTGATCCTCGCGGGCGGCGGGCCGAGCCCGCATCGGATACACATGGTCCGAGGTCCAACGATGCTGGCGCGCCTCCTCCTGCTCGCGCTGACGCTCTTCGCTTGCGCGGGCGGTGAGCAGAAGTCTGCCTCGGAAGAGCCGAAATCCATCCTGCCCCCCGTGCTGGCGCCCACACCTTCGGGCCCGCCCGAGGACGCGCGCCCGGCGACGGGGAGGGTGGTGGTCATCGGCCTGCCCGGCGTGGACCCCGACTGGGTGGACCGCTGGCGGCGCGATCTGCCCAACCTGGACGGGCTGCTGGGCGGCCAGCGCAACGCCCGCATGGAGACCACCTTCCCGCCCAGCGCGGCGGCGGCCTGGACCACCTTCGCCACCGGCTCCACCCCCGGGAGCCACGGCGTCTACGGGCTGATCGGCCGGGATCCGGTCAGCTACCAGCCCACCTACGAGCCGATGCGCGTGGCGGATCCGGTGTACGGGGTGGACGGCTCGCTGATCTCCGCGCCGCGGGCCACGCCGACCTGGGAGGGGCAGCCCTTCTGGCGGGCGGTCGCCGCGGCGGGGCTCCGGGTGAAGCTGCTCTTCGTCCCCTGGGTCTGGCCCTCCGACGAGCCCGCGGGGGTGGAGGCCCTGGCGGGGATGGGCTTCCCCGATCTGCTGCTCACCAACAGCACCTTCACCCTCTTCGGCTCCGACTTCGGGGAGCGCGAGCTCTCGGCGGAGCTCCCCGGCGGTCAGCTCTCGCGGCTGGTCGGCGCGGCGCCCATGTCCGCGCTGATCCCGGGCCCCGAGGACGCACGCGGCCAGCGGGTCGATCTCCCGCTGCAGCTCGCCCTGCAGGGCGTGGACCGGGTGGTGATCACGGCGGGAGGACAGCAGGTGGAGGGGCGGGTCGGCACCTTCACCCCCTGGGTCACGCTGCGCTTCCCGCTCAGCGACAAGGTGACGGCGGTGGGGCGGGCGCGCTTCTTCCCCATCGAGATCGGCGAGCGCACGCGGCTCTACATGACGCCGATCGCGGTGGATCCGCGCGAGCCCTGGATGCCCGTCGCCAGCCCGCCGGCCTTCGGCCAGGAGGTCTTCCAGACCTATGGGGACTGGAAGGCGATGGGCTGGCCCTACGACACCGCGGGGCTCTCCTCGGACCTGGTGCCGGAGGCGGTGCTGGCCTCGGAGATCCGCGACCTCTACGAGCGCAGGCTCCAGATCGTGCTCGGCGAGCTCGGCCGGCGGGACGCGGAGCTGCTGGTGGCGGTGCTGCCCGGCACCGACGTCGTGAGCCACATGTTCATGCGCCTCGGGGACCCCTCGCACCCGGCCTATGACGAGCGCATCGCCGGCGCCTACGGGGGGCTGCTCAAGGACACCTACGTGGACATGGATCGCGCCGTCGGGCGGATCCGGGAGAAGCTCAAGCCGGGGGACACGCTGATCGTGCTCTCCGAGTCGGGCTTCCAGAGCTTCCGGCGCGACTTCGAGGTCAACACCTGGCTGCTGGAGCACGGGTGGCTGGCCCTGGCGCCGGGCGTGGCGCGCTCCGCGGAGAACGTGGTCTCCAAGGACCAGATTGACTGGCGCAAGACCAGCGCCTACAGCTTCGGATCGGGCTTCGTGTACTTGAACCTCAAGGGGCGCGAGGCGCAGGGCTCGCTCCCGCCCGCGCGGGCGAGGCAGGTGCTCCAGCAGATCGCCAGCGGGCTCCTCGAGGTCCGGGACGGCCGCTCGCCCGTGTTCTCGCGCGTGCTCCTGGGCGCGGACCTGTACCGCGGGCCCGCCGCCGCGCGCGCCCCCGACCTCGTGCTGGCCTTCATGGACGGCTATCAGGTGGGGAAGGCGACCACGCTCGGGCGGATCCCGCTCACGCTGCTCGCCGACAACAAGCGCCGCTGGTCGGGCGACCACTCCGCCAGCGATCCCAACGACGTCCAGGGGCTGCTCGCCACCAACCTGGAGGCCCCGCCCAAGGCGCCGCGCCTCGTGGACGTCGGGCCAACGGTCCAGGCCCTGCTGGGGGTCACGCCGCCCGCCGACGCCGAGGGGCGCTCCTGGGTGGACGTCCGGTCGAGGGTGGAGCGCGCCCAGCCCACGGGGCGTTGAGCGAGGGCCGCGCGCACGGGCCGGGAGCGGATCTCCCGGGGGGGGCCCGGGTTTCGTGATCTCACCGTGATGGTCGCGCAGAGGGGCTCACTCCGGCGCTATGCTGACACCGGAAGTGTGTTCAGGGTCCACGGCCCCCCTCCCGCGAAGGTGCGCGTCATGATCGCTCGAGCCCTCAAGCCCGGACTGCTCTCGCTCCTGCTCCTGGCCGCCTGCGACCAGGAAGAAGACAAGAGCGCGTTTGGCAACCACGGCACGCCCGCGCCCGCGCCCGAGCTGGAGACCGGGGACGACGACACCTCCTCCGGCTCCGACTCCGGCGGCGAGTCGGGCGGCGAGACCGGGGATCCCAACGGATCGGACTCGGGCGGCGGGGACTCGGGCGGCGGTGAGGGCGGCGGGGACTCGGGCGGCGGTGAGGGCGGCGGGGACTCGGGCGGCGGCGAGGGTGGCGGGGACTCGGGCGGCGGCGAGGGCGGCGGGGACTCGGGCGGGACGAGCACGGACGGCAGCTTCGACGAGGAGGGCGACGTCGTGTCCTACGAGGACAGCGACGCCGTGGCCGAGATCAGCCTGGCCGACGAGTCCGGTGAGTCCAACATCAACCAGGAATTCTACATGGTCCTGGTGAACACCGAGGACTCGGCGATGAGCTGGCAGCTCCGCTACACCGACCAGGGTGGCGCCAGCTCGGGCGCAGGCAGGCCCGGCAAGCCCGAGGCCCGCCGCGAGCGCCGGGAGACCCCCTTCCGCGCCGCGCTCCGCGAGGCCCGCGCGCTCGGTCGCCTGGACACCGCCAGTCCCCCCGAGGCGCCCCCACCGGCGCTCGGTGTGGACGATATCGGCGCGACAGAGCGCGAATTCCGCGTGCGCAACGACCTCGAGGACGACGAGACCTACGATCTGGTTGACGCCACCCTCTGGGCCGTGGGCGACAGCGTCGCCATCTGGGTGGACAACGACGTCCCCATCGACTGGGACTACGAGTGCGACGGCATCGTGGACCAGGAGGACCACTACGACGCCTACGGCTTCGACAACTGCGACCTGCAGACCATCGCCGACATCGTCGACACCAACATCTTCCCCAACGTCAGCTCGCTGTACGGCGAGGCCTCCGACGTCAACGAGGACGGGCTGGTCAGCGTCGTCATCACGCCCGTCCTGAACGTGCTTCCGCTCACCAGCGACGACGAGGACGGCTACGGCGGCGTCGTGGAGAGCTACGCCGACCCGGAGGTCGATCTCTCGGAGTGGGACGCCGACTCCAACCCCGGCAGCAACGAGCAGGAGGTCATCTACGTCTTCGCGCCGGACCCCTACGGCTACTACAACTCGCTCGCGTCCACGACGATCGACGAGTACACCGCCGTCTCGCTGACCGCGCAGATCGCGCGCGCCTACGCCGGCCTCGTCTCCTACAACCAGCACGTCCTCGAGTACGAGGGCGACGCCGAGGAGAGCTGGCTCGACGCCGCGCTCGGCTCGCTGGCCGCCGATCTGACGGGCTTCGGCGCGGTCTACCACGATGACGCCTGGAAGTACCTGGACGCCCCGCACCTCTACGGGCTCACCGACACCGAGGAGGAGGGGAGCATCTCCTCGGAGACGGTCGGCGCGCAGTACCTCTTCGCCCGCTGGCTGGTGGACGCCTACGGCACGGACATCCTGGCCTCGATGATCCAGACCTCGTCCACGGGCACGGACGCCGTGGAGGAGGCCACGGGCGCCGACTTCACCGACCTCGTCGTGGCCTGGCAGGTCGCGCTCCTGACCACGGGCGTCAAGAACGGCGACGGCGACCGCCTGGTCTCCGACGACTCCTACCCGCCCTACAACTCGAGCAGCATCATCAGCGCGCCCACCTCCGATCCGCTGCCCGGCGACTACTACGGCGCCAACGGCTACCAGACCGGCATCAACATCAACGGCGAGAACATCTACGTCGAGGGCGGCACCACCGACTCTCCCACCGAGAACGAGGGCAACCTCGTCACGCTGGAGAACACCGACCACTTCATCCACGTCACCGGCCTCGAATTCTACGGCTACGTCGAGGGGAACTACGCGGCCCAGGTCGTGCGCCTCACCGATCCGCCCTATGCGTCCACGGGCCTGGAGATCCAGGGCTCGGATGAGGGCTTCTCTGGCGCGGTGGTCCGCTGGAACAAGCTCGGCGCCGACGTGGCGGTCGAGGACATCTTCTCGGCTACGGACGCCAATGATCTCGCGCTCCCCACCCTGCCGGTCGGCTCGGGGACCATTGTTGCCGTCGGCAACCTCTCCGACCCCGGCCTCACCGTGGTGGTGAGCTCGGACGGCGAGGAGGAGCCCTACGACGTGCCCGACACCGACCGCTGGCTGCTCGATCTCAGCGAGCGCTCCGGCGAGGAGATCCACCTGGCCATCGCGCTCACCCGCCGCTTCAACGCCGACGGTGACGCGAGCCCCGAGGATCCCTGGCTCGCGGTCGTCCCCGCCGACTACGTGCCCACGCCCACGGTGGACGGCACGACGAGCGGGACGTGCGAGGACGGCGCAAGCTTCGCCTACCCCTCGAGCATCCTCGACTACCTCTATTACCAGGTCTTCCTGTCCAGCGAGGCTTATTCGGACTCCGAAGACGACTTCGACGCCTGCGGCACCGCATCCGAGAGCGCCACCACCTGCGACGTGGACTGGGATCTCGACGGCGTGCTCGACGAGGACGAGCCCGCGCCCGAGACCTTCCTCGAGCAGGTCTGGGTCATGCAGTGCACGCTCGCTGGTGGTGACTCGAGCGGCTACACCGCGCTCGACACCGACGTCATCGACGAGGACAGCACCGACGACGACGACGCGGCGACCTACGACATGACCCGCAACCTCGGCGGCACCACCGACGGGGACGCCGAGGACGCCTACCTGGAGATCACGCTGGAGGGAGGCCAGGAGTACATCCTGGTCGTCGGCGCCTCCGAGGCCGGGACCGGCACCTACGAGCTGAGCATCACGACCCTGGAGGACGAGGGCTGAGGCTGGCGGGTTATGACCCCCTGTGCCTCACCCCCCTGAACATCCCCCCGAGCTCGCGCCGAGCGGGTCGGAGGGTCGCCGCGAGCTGAGGACCGCCGTGGTCCTCTTCTTCGCGACCCTGCTGTCGGTCTTCACCATGTACGGGTTCTCCTGGAGCGGAGGGAACCCCTACACCGACCCCGAGGTCGCCCGGGACAGCGCGCTCTTCGCCATCACGCTGATGGCCACCCTGCTGGCCCACGAGATGGGCCACTATCGGGTGGCGCGCGCCCACGGCTTTGAGCTCTCCATGCCGTATTTCATCCCGTTCCCCGCGGCGTTTGGGACCTTTGGCGCCATCATCCGGCTGCGGAGCATGCCCCGCTCGCGGACCGCGCTCCTGGAGATGGGCGCCGCCGGGCCGCTCGCCGGCTTCCTGGTCGCGCTGCTGGCCATCGCGCTCGGGCTGCCGGGCACGGTGGAGCACGCCGTCCCCCAGGTCCTGTGGACCCCGCCCCCCGAGGTCATCCCCGAGCCCGGCCCGATCTCCCGGGCGCTCGAGGCGATATTCAGCCTCCCGCCGCTCTCCTGGCTGGTGCCCGAGTCCACCCCCGGCACGCTCCCCCTGCTCATCCTGGCCAACCCGCCGGCCATGGACCTGCTGGGCTGGCTCATCCTCGGCGCTCCCCCCGGACGCTACGCTGAGCTCGGGCCGGTCGCTACGGCCGGCTGGGTGGGCTGCCTGCTGACCGGGATCAACATGCTCCCCATCGGGCAGCTCGACGGCGGGCACGTGCTGAACGCGCTGGCGCCCCGGCTGGCGAGGCCGGTCGCGCGCTTCGGCGTCTTCGCCGCGCTGGTGGCCGGGATCTTCTGGTCGAGCTGGCTCGTGTGGGGCCTGCTGCTCCTCGCCCTGGGCGCCTGGGTGAGCCTGCCTGTGCCCGAGCGCCCACCGCCCACGCGCAGGGCGCAATTCGTGGCGTTCCTGGCGCTCCTCGCCTTCCTGGCGAGCTTCATGCCCGTCCCCTTCGAGATCGAGGAGCTCCCCCTCGATCAGATCGAGTGGGTGGACGAGAGCGGGGCCCGGGTGGAGCTCCCCCCTGGCGTCCTGGGCGCGCGGGCGCTAGAGCCTTGAGCGCCCGCGCGTCGGGCTCATGGATGAAGGAGGTCCAGTGCGCTTCCGCTCCCTCGTCGGGTCCCTGCTCCTCGGGCTGATCGCGTTCCGGGGCCCGCTCGCCCTGGCCGCCGAGTACTCGGTGGAGCTCGCGCCGCAGAAGTCCAAGGAGGCGGCCGAGTCTCAGCTCGGCAAGGCGCCGCCCGAGGGCGCCCACGTCGTCCGGCGCTATGTGCGCGACACCGGCTGGGCCTGGTTCGTCGTGATCGACGGCCTCGGCGAGCTCGACGCCGCGCGGGCCGCGGCCGGGCAGCTGGCCAGCGCGGAGGCCCCCGCGACGATCTACGAGAAGAACGGGCGGGAGCTCAAGGAGCTGGAGATCGTGAGCGCGCCCGCGCCCGCGGCCAGCGCGCCCAAGGACGAGGAGGGGCGCGAGCGCCGTCGACGTGGCGCCGACGAGGGCGCCGAGCAGGTGCTGGACGCCGCCGTGCGCGCTCACGGCGGGCGCGGGGCCGGGCTCGAGCAGCTCGCCGAGGCGGGGACCCTGCGCTTCTCCTATGACCGCACCGTCCCGGCGGACGGCGCCGAGATCGTCGCCCGCAACCTCTATGTGCGGCAGGGCCAGAGCCTCCGCCTCGACGTGACCATCACGAAGGGGACCGGCGAGGACAGCGTGACCGTGGTCCGCCCCGACGGCGTGGCCTGGGTGGTGGTGGACGGCCAGAAGACCGACCGCGACGCCGGCCGGGTCCGCGAGGTGCTGGCGCGCTTCTCACCCGAGACCGTGCTCGCCGTCCCCCTCGGCCTGCCCGACGACGTGGAGACCGCGGAGGTCTGGCGGGACCTGCGCCTCGTGGGCAACGCCGTCGAGGACGGGGGCAACCGCCAGGTGCTCGCCCCGGCCGAGCCCGCCCGCGGAGGGCTCGTCTCCGCCGCCTTCGACCCGACGGACCACACGCTGAGGCGGGTGACCTGGTCGGCGGAGGCCGGTCAGCTCACCTTCCGCTACGACGATTATCGGCGTCTGGACAGGCACCTCGTCGTGCCCTTCCACGCCCGGGTCGAGCGGGATGGCGTGCTCATCGAGGAGGTCTTCATCCAGGAGCTCTCCCTGGAGCCCACCCTCGATCCCAACCTCTTCGCGGCTCCCGGGAATCCGGGTTGACAGGCCGCGGGGGGAACTATACATTCCGCCCGCTCCGCGACTGGGGCCCCCTGGTATCAGGTCACTGGTAGCAGGGTCCAGAGCGGGCCCACCAGCACTTCCTCGCTGGCGTAGCTCAATCGGCAGAGCAGCGGTTTTGTAAACCGCAGGTTGCGGGTTCAAGTCCCACCGCCAGCTCTCCCGATCGATCTCTGAATCCGAAGTTTTCTCTGGGGAGATGCCCGAGCGGCCAAAGGGAGCGGGCTGTAAACCCGCCGGCATTGCGCCTACAGTGGTTCGAATCCACTTCTCCCCACCATCTACCTCGCCCGCCCGGAGCCTCTCCGGGTGGGCGTTCAGGCCCATGTAGCTCAGTCGGCAGAGCACTTCCTTGGTAAGGAAGAGGTCACCGGTTCAAGTCCGGTCATGGGCTCCATCGTTCATCCTCGTACTCGCCCTCGGAGGCAGCATGTCTAAAGCGAAGTTCGAGCGTAACAAGCCGCACGTGAACATCGGTACGATCGGCCACG
>CAZTOW010000084.1:0-24322 GCA_964615375.1 uncultured Enterobacterales bacterium | reverse complement strand
CACGGAGGGGCGCGCCAAGCCAACATGATCAGTTACGCGCCCCGAGTGCGGAGGGCGGCTGAGCGTCAGCGAAGAACGCCCGGTGCCCCGTAGGCCCCCTCGACCCCTCGCGGTCCGGTCCCACGGACCCTCAGGCCCAGCCGCCGGTGCAGCCCCGATCCTGTCGCCGGCCCAGCCGCGTTCGGGGAACCCCGATCCTGTCGTCGGCTCAGCCGAATTGAGGCGGGCGGGCCGTCTGCCAGAGGCGGTCGGCCCAGGCGATCACGGGGGTGGCGGCGGGGTGGGCGAGGTAGGGGCCGAGGGCCTCGCGGGCGGCGTGGACCTCGGCGCCGATGCCGTCCCAGGTGGCGCTGGCGGCGCCGCTCTGGGTGACGGCGCGCTGGACGGCGACGGACTGCTCGGCGGAGACGATGGCGCCCCAGGCGGACTCGATGACGGGGCGGGCGGCCGGGTCGGAGAGGGCCAGCAGGACGGGGTAGGAGGCGTTGCCGGTCTGAACGTCGGCGAGGGCGTCTTTGCCGGGGGTGCGGCCGTAGACGTCGTCGAGGTCGTTGGCGAGCTGGAAGGCGACGCCCAGGTGGCGGCAGGCGGCGCGCAGGCGCTGGGCGGCGCCCTCGTCGCCCGCGCAGAGGCCGGCGGCGAGGCCGCACCAGCCGAAGAGCTCGGCGGTCTTGCCTACGGCGATGGTGCGCCAGGCCTCCGGCGAGACGTCCAGGCGACCGCGGCAGGCGGCCTCCAGGAGCGAGGCCCGGGTCATGATGGCGATGACGTCGATGGCCTCGTGCATGAGCCGCGCGGGGTGGGCGCGGAGCTGCTGGAGGGCGATGGTCAGCAGGAGGTCGCCCGAGAGCACGGCCGAGAGGTTGCCCCAGAGCACGTTGGCCGTCGGGCGCCCGCGCCGCTCCCGGCCCTCGTCGATGACGTCGTCGTGCAGCAGGCTGGCGGCGTGGATGAGCTCCGCGGTGACGGCCACGTCCACGAGCGGCTCGACCGGCGCGCCCAGCGTGGTGCCCAGCGTGTAGACCAGCCAGGGCCGGGCCCGCTTGCCCCCAGCCAGCACCAGGTTCCGCGCGGCCTCGATCAGGACCTCGGTGCCACGATCGACCTCGCCCACGGTCAGCACGCTCGCCAGGCGCTGATCGACGGCGTCCAGGAACACGGGGGTGGTCGAGGCGGCGGTCATGGGCGGATGAGCTCTCGCGCGGACGCCCGCGGTCAAGGCCGCGAGCTCAGGTGGGGGCCGGCCACGTTAACCCGATGGGCGCGCGCTGGCGCCTACTTCCACACCACGATCCAGCTCGTCATCTGAATATTGGCCCAGAAGCTCTCTCCTTCGATGTACTCGGGGACGTACTCCTCCGCTCCCAGCAGCGCGGAGTAGGAGATCTCGTTCTCCGCGCCCAGGGTGACCGAGGCGGTGATGTCCTGGCGCCAGGGGCTCACCTCGCGCCCGGGGCACCAGCCGCCGCGGCCGTAGTACCAGGTGCCGTACTGGTTCGGCACCGTGCCAGACGAGACCTGCTCCATGCAGCCGTCGGCGCTGCCCGCCTCGGGGTGCTCGAGGCTGTACTCGTCCCCTTCGACCACGAAGTGGTGCGTGTGGTTGCAGAATTCGGCGCAGTTCTCGGTGTCGCCACCCCAGCCGTGCCCGGAGATGGTCGCGACGAGCTCCACCTTCTTCGCGTCGGAGGGCACCTCGAAGGTGATGGGGGAGAACAGGTCGTTGTAGCTCTCGTTGAAGCTGGCGCCGCTCCAGAGGTACTGCGCGGCGGCGGCGACGAGCCCGCTCCCCGAATTGGAGAGCCGCAGGTCCAGGCTGACCAGGTAGGTCTGGGTGGTGTAGAAGCGCAGGCGCCGGGAGCCGCCCTCCTGGAGCAGGGCGAGGTAGGGGCTCGCGTCCACGACGTAGCGCCCCTCGCGCCAGTAGGTCGTCACGAAGCGGCCGATCTCGGTGTCGCAGGTGTCCGGGTCGTCGGCGTCGCACAGGTAGAGGTTGACGAGGTAGTCCCAGGGCGGACAGTTCTCGTCCAGGTGCTCGGCGCAGTCCATGGAGAGATCGAGGGTGAGCGTGTCGAATCCGGCCATGGTCGCGGCGTCGGGCAGCTCGACGTCGGCGGTGGTCGAGACGCCGGCCCAGCCGGGGTCGCCCATCTCCACGCTGTCCCAGACGGGGATGACGGTGGCGCCGCTGGCCTCCAAGGCGATCTCGCGCTCGGCCTCGAAGGCGTAATAGATAGGCTCGTTGGCCAGATACTTGAAGGTCGGAGCGGAGCGGCTCGCGCTGTGGAGCATGCCGGTGCTGCGCAGGCGCTGGGCGCGGTCGATGGCGAAGGTCTCCGAGCTCCAGCTCTGATCGGCCATCAGGGGGATCCAGCCGTCCAGCGCGCTCACCAGCGTCGGGACGAAGTGGAAGCGCCCCTCCCACGCCGCCGCCAGCTCCGGGTCCAGCGCGGCCAGGGCCTCCTCCACCCGGGCTTCCATGTCGGTCACGTCCGCCAGCGCGTCCGCCTCGTCGCCCTGTGCGGAGAGGAAGAAGACCTGCAGATCGGTCGGGGCGCGCGTGAGGAAGTCGTCGAGGTCGCTGGTCCAGAGGTCGCTGGAGTCGCCGCCCCGCTGCCAGACCAGGAAGAGGTAGCTCTCGCAGCCCGACCAGCGCTCGGAGAAGACCCAGTCCCCGCGCGAGGTCGGCAGCGTGAAGTCGGCCGCCAGGTCGCGCACGCCGGTCCCGCCCCCGCCCTCGGTCCAGGAGACGGGGCTGTCGCAGGTGCTGAGGGGCCAGCCCTCGGGCTCGGCGCTGTGGGCGGTCTCGCCGCTCTCCTCGCCCTCGCCGCTCTCCCCGCTCTCCCCGGTGGGCTCGCCGCTGTCGTCGGGCGGCGTGGACTCCTGGACCTCGCCGGTCTCCTCGGTCTTGTCGGTCACACAGCCGGCCAGCAAGAGCCCAAGCAGCGCCTTCATCTCACCTCCAGGAGCGCAGTCTACCCTGAGGTCAGGGGTGTCGCTGGGATCCAGAGGTACTGGCGGCGGAGGTCGAAGGGCTGGCAGCCATGTCGGGCGTAGGTCCTCAACATCGGCGTGTTGTTGCGGTCGGTCGAGCAGAGGTAGCGGCGCACGCCCATCTGCTGGAGCAGCTCGAGGCCGCGGGCATGCAGGACCGCGCCCAGCCCACGCCCGCGAAAGCGCCGGGAGACCCCGATGAAGGTGAACGTGCCCTCGTCGTCCAGCGGGAAGCGGTTGGCCAGGATCACGCCGGCCGCCTCGCCGTCCAGCAGCGCGATGCACCAGCGCTCGGGGTCGTGGGTGTCGGCCTCCATCGCCCGCATCTCGTAGAACTCCTGGCGCGGGCGCTCGGGGTGCAGGTCGCGCGCGGGGCTGCCCTCCATGGCCTCGCCCAGCGCCTCGATGAAGGGCTCCTCGCCCGCGTCGGCCAGGGAGACGAGGGCGAAGGGATCCTGGTAGGGGCTGCGGAAGTCCTGGAGGGGGCGACGGACGTAGAGCTTCTCGACGTAGAGCTCGAAGCGCCCGCCAGGCAGCGGGCTGGTGATCAGGCGCTGGAGCTCAGGCGGCGTGTGGCGGACCCAGGTAGCGGCCTCCAGCCGGGCTCCGGGGAAGGTCTCGGGGAGCAGGGCCAGGGCGGCGCGACCGCGCGCGTCAACGTCCGACGCGGGGAGCAGCACCAGATCGATGAGGCTGAACCAGCCCTCGGTGATGCGGTCCATGCGCATCCAACCCAGAAGCACGCCGCCTTCCTCGATCATCAGCGAGCAGCGCGGATCGGGCTGCCGGGGGGCGGAGCTCAGGAAGCCTCGCCAGCGGGGCTCGAGGTCGGGATGTGTGGGGGATGGCGTGCCAGGATCGTCTGGCACCAGCGCGCGCAGGATGATGGACACGCCGGCATCTTAGGCGTCCTGGCCCCTCCACCACAAGGCGCGCCCTGGCCGGACCGGGTAGGAAGGGAGATCAGAGCGAGGTGGGGCGTGCTGCGCGCCGTGGTGTCGAGGCTCATGGTGGCGCTGGGGGTGCTGGTGGCGCTCCTGACGCTGGCGATCCTGCTGGGGCAGCCCTGGGCGGGGAAGGCGATCTCGGCGGGAGCGGGCGTCCCCCGGGTGGCGGTGGTCGCGCACCGGGGGGCGAGCGGGCACGCGCCCGAAGAGACGCTGCCGGCCTACCGGCTCGCGGCGGCGCTGGGCGCGGACTACCTGGAGCTGGATCTGCAGCGCAGCGCGGACGGCGTGCTCCTGGCCTTCCACGACGACACCGTGGCGCGGACCACCGACGCGGCGACGCGCTTCCCTGGGCGCGAGAGCCAGAGCGTGGCCGCCTTCACCTGGGCAGAGCTGTCCAGCCTGGACGCCGGGAGCTGGTTCAACGCCGCGCGCCCCGAGCGCGCACGGGACGCCTGGCGGGGGGCGCGGATCGCGCGCCTGGACGAGATCATCGCCGTCGCGAACCAGGGCGGCGCGGGGCGGCGCGGGCGCGGGCCGGGCCTCTACATCGAGACCAAGGAGCCGCAGCTCTTCCCGGGCATCGAGGTCGAGCTGGTCTCCGCGCTCCGCGAGGCGGGCTGGCTGGGCGGCTCGGCCGAGGACCGGGGGCGCGTGATCTTCCAGTCCTTCTCCGTAGACAGCCTCCGCGAGCTCCGCCGGCTCGCGCCCAACGTGCCGCGCGTGCTGCTGGTGAAGGCCGACATGCTCGCCGAGCGGCCGTTCGAGGCCTGGCTGGCCGACGCCAGCGAGCTCGCCGCGGGGATGGGACCGGTGGGGACCGCGGTGTACCCCTGGCGCGTCGGCGCGGCGCACCGGGCCGGGCTCCTGGTCCACCCCTACACGATCAACAAGGCCTGGCAGATGGGGCTGGCGCGCCTGCTCAGCGTGGACGGCATGTTCACCGACGAGCCGGGGATGCTGCTGGGGCAGCTGGGTCGGCCGAGCGCGGACGACGAGGCCACCCTGCTCGGGCGCCTGGGCTACTGATCTGGCGAGCTACCGGGCGCCGCAGGCGGGATAAGCCCTCCGCCTGGAGGTGCTGATGTCCCGCGTGTGCCCCCCCTGCGTGCTCCTCTTCCTGCCCCTGCTGGTCGCCTGCGACGGAAAGGGCGGCGCGACGCTGCCTGACTACGACGCGGGCCACGCCACCGCCTGCCTGGAGGTGGGCGACGGATCCATCGCCGAGTCGGAGACGCAGGTGGTGGACATCACCGGCACCTTCTACGACGACGACGACGAGGGCCTCACCGGGGACGTCCACCCCTGCAACGACGGCGCGTCGCGGGTCATGACGATGATCGGGGACGACGGTGGTGTCTACAAGCTGGGCTACGGCGTCTGGGACGCCGACGGCAAGGACATCACGCCCGAGCTGGACCTGCTCTCCGGCGACAGCCTCTACCTGCACTTCGTGTCCGTGCAGTCCTTCGGCGACGCCTCGGGCTTCGTCATCCAGGACAGCGAGAGCGTGGTCGCCGCCCTGGAGGACGGGACCTGGGGCCCGGCGCTGGAGGAGGGCAGCGTGCCCGGCCTCAGCGTGAGCGCCGGCGAGATCGTAGGCAGCGGCGACATCGACTGCGGACACGTCGAGGCCACCGAGATCTCCTTCTCCGGCGACGCGGAGCGATCGGCGGAGCCGGTCTCCGACGTGCTCATCACCGTGGGCGGGAAGGCCCTCACTGCCTACGCGGTCGCCTCCTGGGAGTACACGGAGGCGACCTGCACGGACGTGGCGGGCGAGCTGATCTGGGCGGCCTTCCGGTAGAAACTAGAAGACGTAGCCCACGCCGACCATGATCGGGCGCTCCTGGTCCTTGATCTTGACCTCCACCGCGGTCTCATCCTCGCCGACGGCGAAGGTCATGGACCGCAGGTCCACCCCGTAGCTCGCCCGCACGCTGACCTGGTTCGCCAGATCGTAGCCGAACTCGAAGCCCAGGAAGGTGTCCACCGGCCAGGGCGCGAAGGTCTCGGCGAGCTGAAGGTCGAGGTAGATCGGATCGCGCTCGAAGGTGACGCCGCCGCCCAGGCGGGCGCCCCACAGGCCCTTGGTCAGCAGCTCCGCCTCCGTCCTGGCGTCGTCGGCGTAGCGGAAGATGAGGCCGTTGAAGCGGTGGACGCCGCCCATGCCGTACCAGTGCAGCCCGGCCACCGGGATCTCCCCCCGATAGCGCGCGCTGGCGTGGAAGCTCCAGCCGAGCTGCGAGTACTTGTCGCCGCCGACCTCCACCCGATCCGTGTAGCCGCGGAAGTCCAGGTCCACGCCGATGGCCTGGTTGCCCGGCCACATCAGCGCGCCCACGTCCAAGCCCGGCGCGCCGAACAGGGCGTTGGTCTCGAACTTCGCCTCATCGGGCACGTCCATGGTGTCCGTGGGCTCGGGGACCTCCAGGTCGTACTTGCGGGCCACCGTGCCGATGGAGAGGTCAAAGCGCGCCCAGCGCCCGTCGAGCCCGCCGCTCTGCCGGTTGGCCTTGGGGGGGCGCGGCTGGCGCGGAGAGCCCGGGTCGCGCAGGCGGACCGGCTCACCCGAGGTCTGGGTGCCGCCGCTCGCGGCGGGCTGGGCCGGCGCGGCGCTCATCGTGGCCAGCGTGGGCAGCACGACGCTGCCCTGGGCGGCGCCCGCGCCGACGTTGATAGTCACCGGGCCGTCCTGACCCGCGGGGAGCTGAAGCGGGAAGGTGTAGGAGCCATCCCCGTTGTCGGTGATCGCGCCCGCCTTGCCCAGGCTCGGGGTCACCGTGAGCTTCTGCTTGAGGCTGGCCAGCCCCGCGGCGTCCGACACGCGGACGACCACCAGGATGGCCGCGCCGGGCGTGGTGTAGGGCGGCACCGTGCTCATCGTCACGACGGCGGGCGGCCCGGCCTTGGCCACGGGCACCGTGCCCTCCTTGCTGACGACCAGCGCGGGGGCCGCGCCCTGCCAGGCCATGAGCGCACTCACGTACTCCGGCGAGCCCGTGGGGACCGGGGCCGGCGGGATGGCCCCGGGGCCCTGCTGGAAGACCAGGGTCTGGGTCCAGAGGCCGGCGCCGTCCGCGCGCAGCGTCACGGGTCCGGGCTGGCTGCCGCCGCGATAGGTCACGCGGGCGAGCCCCTTGGCGTTGGTGGTGGCCTCGGGCGGCAGCGTGCCGTCGCCCACCGGGACCGCCAGCTTCACCTTCACGCCGGAGATCGGCATCCCGAACGCATCCAGCGCGGCCACGGTCACGGCCATGGTCTCCGAGCCGTTGGCCGGGATGGCGCCGCGCGCCGCCCACATCACCAGCCGCGCCGGGGTGAGCCCGGAGGCGTCAATGGGCGGGTCAGCGGTGATCAGCATGTAGCCGTCCTTGCTGGTGAGCCCCACCCGGGTCGTGTACGAGCCGTCCTTGTTGTCCACCGCCTTGCCCAGCGCCTTGCCGCCCGTGATCGTGAGCTCGGGGGCGCGGCCGACGATCCCGGAGCCGCGGGCGTCCTTGACCCGCGCCGTCACGGTCGTGCTCGTCACGTTCTTGGGCAGCTCCTCGGGGTCCGCCGACAGGCTCACCGAGGGGAGCGCCGGCACCACGCGCAGCTTCGCCTCCGCCTTGTGACCCTCGACCTCCGCGGTCAGGATCACGTCGGAGGGCTGCTCGGTGGGGGTGAAGACGGCCTGGTAGACGCCGGGGCGGCTGGTCGCCGTCGCGGGCGCGATCAGCCCCGCCGAGGCGCGCACCGAGGCCGCCGCGTTGGATAGCGGCTCACCGCTCTTCTTCGTCACGGCGAAGTACACCGTCAGCTTCGCGTCCGGGTCCGCCGGGAGCACCGAGGGCACGGGGAAGAAGACGACGCGGCCGTAGTCGTCCACCGGCAGCTCGACCGGGTTCTCCTGGCGGGCCGAGCCCGGGCCGATCGACTGGAGGCGCGCGGCGGGCTTGCCCGGGTGGAGCTCGACGTCGAAGGCCACGGTCCCGGCGGGGCTCGCCGTGAGCGGGCCGTACTGGCGGTCGCCCACGAAGAGCAGGTTGCTGCTCTGCGGCGGGGCCTCCAGCGTGACGCTCTGCTTGACCAGCACCGGCAGCGCGGCCCAGCCGATCACCTTGTCCGGCGCGGCGGCGTCGGCCACGGCGATGATCGCGCTGCGGCTCTTGGTGAGCCCGGCCGGGGGCGTCCAGCGGGCGACGTAGGTGCCGTCCCCGGCGGCGACGAAGGCGTCGAGCGTGCCGGCGCTGGCGGTGCCGAGCATCCTGCGCGCCTCCGCCGACTGCGGCGTGCTGGCGTCCGGCGTGACGCGCACCAGCACGCCCGTGTTCCCGGCGACGAACTCGGGCGGATCGAAGGTCACCTTCAGCGTGCCGGCGTAGGGCGGCACCATCGGGAGCTGAAGCGTCTCGTCCACCGCCAGCGCCGCGCCCTGGATCTTGACGCGCAGCGCCAGATCCTTCGGCGCCTTCAAGAGCGGCGGCAGGAGGTTCACCGTGATGACGCTGTCCGCGCCGATCTCCGCCGACGCCAGACGTCCATCAGCCGGGTCCACGCGCACGCGATCGGTGCCCTGCACGCCGGGCGCGTAGATGCGCACGGTGGCGGTGGACTTGCCGTCGGCCACCACCGGGGGGCCCGGCAGGATGGAGACGGCGCCAGCGAAGGCGACGGTGGGGAAGAGGACGCAGAGGAAGATGAGCAGCAGGCGAGCCGAGGGCACCGTTACGCCTCCCAGTGGGTCGCGCCAGCTTAGCGCAGGCGCGACAGATGCGCTCTCGAAAGTGCCAGAACGCTCAGTCCGGCAGCACTTCTTCGATGTCGGAACCGCCGAGACCGTACTGGTCCACGGCCACGATCACGTTGCCGGGGCCCATGAGGGTCTGCGAAGGCAGCGAGCCGCTCATGAAGTTCCAGCCGTAGCCGAAGCTGGGGTCGGAGACGAGGGGGTGGGTGCTGCCGTAGGTGGCCGCCCACTCCTGGAGGTCATCGGAGGTCGGAGCGCTCCCGTCGTTGGTCTCTCCGAGCATGGTGATGACGATGAAACCGCGAGACTTGTAGTTCTGGTACAGAGCTTCCAGCTCTGGGGCTTCCGCCTGACAGGCCCCTCACCAGAAGGCCGCGGAGACGATCTCCACGGCTTTTCCACAGAAGTCGTGCAGCTTCAGCTCGTCGCCGTACTGATCAGTGAGCGCGAAGTTCGGCGCCACGTCGCCCACGGCCGTCCCGGTCTCCACACCCTCCATCTGCGTGCGGCAGGAGTCGATCTCCCAGCCGCCGGTGTAGGGGTGATCACCGTCGTCCAGCGGATCGGTGTGGCTGTCGGCCTCCTCGCCGTCCAACCACCCGTCGTCGTCCGAGTCGGGGTTGTCCGGGTCCGTGCCCATGTCCTCTTCGTCGTTGCTCATCAGCCCGTCGGCGTCGTCGTCGAAGGGCATGTCGACGGCCGCGACGTCGCAGCCCGCCGCGAGAGCCAGGATGGGGAGCGTCCTGCGCATGTCGCACCTCCGCGGAGAGTATACAGCCGCGGGGTCCCGGGGACCACTCAATCCAGACCGAACTCGTCCTTCGCGCTCTTCAGCTCCATTCGCGGCTGATCCTGCTTGCGCATGAGGAAGGGGCCGCAGGCCAGCGCGTCCATGTCGGTGCGCATGAAGCACTTGTAGGCCTCTTCCGGCGTGTTGACGATGGGCTCGCCGCGCACGTTCATGCTCGTGTTGATGATGACCGAGCAGCCCGTCTTCTTGCGGAAGGTGTCGATCAGATCGTAGTAGAGCGGCTCCTGAGCGCGGCTGATCGTCTGGATGCGCGCGGAGTTGTCGACGTGCGTGATCGCCGGGAGGTTGCGGTGCTCGGGCCGCACCTGGGCGACCAGCAGCATGTAGGGCGAGGGTCGATCAAGCTCAAAGTATTTCGAGCAGTGCTCCTCGAGCACCGTGGGCGCGAAGGGGCGGAAACCCTCGCGCATCTTGATCTTCCGGTTGATGATCTCGCGCATCTCCGGGTGGCGCGCGTCGCCGAGGATGCTGCGGTGCCCCAGCGCGCGCGGCCCCCACTCCAGGCGCCCCTGGTACCAGCCCACCACCTGCGCCTGATCGATGAGATCGGCCACCTCGTCCAGGAGCGGCTGCCGATCGAAGCGCCGGTAGACGGCCCCGCAGGCGTCGAGGCCCTTCTGGATCTCCTCGTCGGAGTAGCCCGGCCCCAGGTAGGCGTCGTCGAGCTTCCAGGCCCGCGGCTTGCCCAGCAGGTCGTGCCAGGCCCACAGCGCCACGCCCATCGCCCCGCCCGCGTCACCCGCGGCCGGCTGGATGAAGACGTCCTCCACCGGCGCCCGCCGCAGCAGCTCGCCGTTGGCCACGCAGTTGAGCGCGACGCCGCCCGCGAGGCAGAGCCGGGGGAGCCCGGTCTCCTGGACCACCTTGGTGGCCAGCTTGATCATCACCTCGTTGACCACCTCCTGGAGCGAGCGCGCCACGTCCTTGTGGAACTGCGTCATCTCGCCGGTCTCGAGCGGGCGGGTGGGCTCACCCATGACCTGCTCGAAGCCCTCGTTGTACATGCGCATGCCGTGCGTGAAGTCGAAGTAGCGCATGTCCAGCCGGAAGGTGCCGTCCGGCGCGATGGTGATGAGCTGCTTGATGCGATCGACGTACTTCGGCTCCCCATAAGGGGCGAGGCCCATGACCTTGTACTCGGCGGAGTTGACCTTGAAGCCGAGATAATAGGTGAACGCCGAGTACAGCAGCCCGACCGAGTGCGGGAAGCGGATCTCGCCCGTCAGCTCGATCTTCGTGTCGCGGCCCACGCCCCAGCTCGCCGTGGACCACTCGCCCACGCCGTCCACCGTGAGCACCGACGCCTCCTTCCAGCCCGACGCATAGAACGCGCTGGCGGCGTGGCTCAGGTGGTGCTGGCCGTAGACGATGGGGCCCTTGTAGCCCACCCGCTCCTCCAGGACCTTGTCCAGGCGGAGCTTGGTCCCGAACCAGCTCGGCATTCCCTTGACGAACTGCGGGAAGCTCTTGGGGAAGGTGGCGATGTGCGAGATCAGGAGGCGCTCGAACTTCACGAGCGGCTTGTCGTAGAAGGCGACCAGCGAGACCTTGTCCATGTCGATGCCGGCCTGCGACAGCACGAAGCGGATCGCGTGGATCGGGAAGCCGGAGTCGTGCTTCTTGCGGGAGAAGAGCTCCTCGGAGGCCGCCGCGACGGGGACCCCCTCATGGAGCAGACAGGCCGCCGCGTCGTGGTAGAAGCACGAGATCCCGAGCACGTACATCGATGTCCCTCTGCCTGACAGGACGATGTACACCGTCTGGAGGCGTCGCGCACGTCCCGCGCGCGCGAGGGGCTCCGGAGCCAGGGGCCCGCGGCTCCTGTACACTGAACATGCGAACCAGGAAAAGAAACGGAGATCGCATGTCCGGTCCGCAGAGCGACGGCCCTCCCCGCCCGACTTTCCCGCTCCCCCCCGCGCGCAACCTGGGCCTGCGCGACGGCGCCTCCGAGGTCGAGCTCGGCGCGCGCGCCGACGTGAGCCGGGTCCTGGTCGAGACCGGCTCGCTGGCCCAGATCGTGGGGCAGCGCGGGGTCGGGGAGACCGGCTGGGGTCGCATCCGCGCCGAGCTCTGGGAGCGCTCGCTGAGAGAGGCCCAGCTCCTCCCCTTGCTCGCGGAGATCCCCGCGGAGACCCCGTCCACCCTCGCCAGCCAGCTCCGCCAGCTCCGGGATCGGCTCCAGGAGGTGCGCGCGCTGGAGGAGCGCCTCGGTGAGGACGCCGAGGAGGAGGGCACCGTGGGCCGGCGCGAGCACGACGGGACGGTGGTGGTGCTCTGCGTGGCGGGCCTGCTCACCGCGCTCGCGCCCGCCGAGATCCGCCCCTTCCTGGCCGCGGGCTTCACGCTCTACGGGTTCCGGGTGGGCGCGCGCCGCTTCTCGCCCAAGGCGAAGGTGGGGCGGGAGCAGCTCGCCGACGCCCGGCGCGCGCTCGGCCGCGCCCTCCAGTCCTTCCTGGAGCACACCTGGGTCGCGGCGGTGGGCGACCGCATCCTGGAGAGCACGCCCCACGCCATCTACCTGCACCACCGCCTGATGGACCTGGACGCCGCGCGCGGGGCCGGAGAGGCGCGGGCCCGGGAGCTCCGCGGCCTGATGAGCCGCATCCGCCAGGCCAACCAGAGCCTCGGGCGAGACCAGGACGACCCCGAGATCGCCCGCCTCCAGCAGCAGCTCGACGAGGTCCAGGGGCGGCTCGCGCAGATCGACCGGCTGCGCGCCGACTGCGCCAGCCGCGCCGAGGCCCACAACGCCCAGCTCGAGCGTCAGCGCGCCATCGCCGCGCGCCGCGCGCTCTCCAGCCGCGTCTCCAACCTCGTCAGCGCCGAGGGCGAGGACGCCGCCCTCCAGCAGATCGCCGTCATCGAGGTGGACATCGCCGACCTCGCCGCGCGCATCCGCGGGCTGGACGTGGAGATCGGCTCGGCGGACGCCGAACTTCGCAGCGTGCTGGAGGTCTCGGGCGTCGGCGCGCCCGCCCTCCGCGGCGCCGCGACGCGCAAACGGACCGCTTCCTGAGCGCTCCCCCCTTGACCTCAGGGCTCGGATCCGGCATCTTCTCGCCCTGGCAATGCCGAGGAGTCCTGAGATGAGAAGAACGCCGTGGTACGCGCTGGTCCTCTTCATGGGCTGTGGGGACAAGGTCATCGACTGGCCGGTCGCCTCCGAGACCGATCCGACCGCGGACTGGCCGGAGGTCGACACGGGCGAGACCGGTGAGACCGGTGACACCGAGGAGACCGCTGAGACCGGCGAGACCGGCGAGACCGCTGAGACCGGCGACACCGGCGAAACCGGCGAGACCGGCGACACCGGCGAAACCGCTGAGACCGGCGAGACCGCTGAGACCGGCGAGACCGACGAGACCGGCGACGAGACCGGCGACACCGGCGGTGAGACCGGCGACACCGGCGGTGAGACCGGCGAGACCGCCCTCTCCCACGCCACGGACATCCAGCCGATCTGGGACGCGACCTGCTCCGGCTGCCACATCGGCGGCGGCAGCTCCGGCAGCCTCACCCTGGACGACGGCTACACCAGCATGGTGAACGTGGCCTCCGGGCAGGTGGCGACCATGGACTACGTCGAGCCGGGCGACCTGGAGAACAGCTACCTCTGGCACAAGCTGAGCGGCACGCACAGCGACGTGGGCGGGACCGGCGCCACCATGCCGAAGACCGGCTCGCTGACCACCGAGCAGCTCGCCACCATCCAGAGCTGGATCGAGGGCGGCGCGCTGCCCTGAGCGGGCGCGACCTCAGCCCTGGCCCTGCGCGGCCTGCACCCTCCGCTTGACCGCCTCGATCGCGGTCTTCGCGGGGCTCTGCGTGGCGGCCAGGCCGTCCTCTGCCTCATCGAGCTCGGCCAGCAGATCCTGACGCTCGGGATCGGGCAGGGCCGCCAGCAGCAGCTCCCGGCGCGTGCTCGCCAGCGCGCGCTCGGCCTCCTTCGCCGGATCCGGCGCCGCCATCGCCTGCGCCAGGGAAGATCGCCCCTGGAGCGCCGAGGCCTGGGCCCGCCGCAGCTCCAGGGCCATCGCCCCCAGCGCCGCGCCGCCGATCAGGGCGAGGACCCCGAGCAGGGCCAGCGGCAGGAAGAGCAGCCCGAGCAGCAGCAGGATCCCGCCGAGCGCGATCAACCCCAGCGCGCCCGCCGTCTTCGCCCAGGGGGGCTCGCCCGCCAGGAGCCGCACGGGCACGCCCAGGGCCGCCCAGGATCGCGCGAGCTGATCCGCCTCCTCCCGGCTCCGCGCGTCGGCGAGCGGGACCCAGGACCCGGCCCCGCCCGCGCGGGTGAGCGCTGAAGGCCAGGTCTGACCGAGGGCGGCGGCCCGGCGCAGCGCGGGCGCGGACATCGACGCGGGCCGCACCGCCAGGCTCCAGCGACCGATGCCCAGGTCCGGGCGCGCGGCCGCGGGAGGGGTGAGCGCCGTCGGGATGGGAGAGGCGGCGCGGGGGGCGAGGCGCGGACCGTCCGGGAGGGCCGGGCGAGGGGCGGCGCGCAGGGCCACCGGGGTGCCGACGAGCCCCTCCAGGGCGGCGCGGCGGGAGCCGGGGTCCGCCGAGAGCAGCCCCGCCAGCAGATCCTCCGTGGCCTCCGAGAGCTCGGGGTTCAGGTCCCGGGCCCGCCGCGGCAGCCCGGCCTCCCAGGCGGCGGCCCGATCTCCGGGGACGGCGTCCTGGCCGGTGGCGGCGCGGAAGAGCAGCACGCCGAGGCCGTAGAGGGCCGACTCGGGCAGGGCCGCTCCCCCCCCGCGCAGCTCAGGAGGGCGGTGACGGGGAGGATCGTGGACCGCGCCCCCATGGACCAGGCCCAGGGGCGTCAGCCGAGGCAGCCCGCTCTCGTCCACGCTCAGATCCTCCCGCCGCAGGCCGTCGGGCAGGGGCTCGCCGCGGAGCAGGGCCGCGCCGAGGAAGGCCGCCAGGGGCGCGATCTCGTCGTCCTCCAGGCGAGCGTCGTGGGGCCAGGGGCCTCGGCCGGGCGGCAGCACGGCGACGGGCAGGCTCCCCTCCACGCCCTCCGCCAGGCGATGGACGACGGCCGGGCCCTCGGGGAGCGCCCTCCCCGCGGCGAGAAACTGCTCCCGCGCGCCCGGTCGCAGGGCCGCCATCAGCGTGGGCGCCACCACCTCCACCGACGCCCCCGTCGCCGTGTCCCGGGCCTCCCACCGCCACAGGTCGGCCGTGCCGGGCAGCTCCCGTAGAAGCTGCCAGCGCCCGAGCACCACCCTGCCGGCCGCGAGCGACATCCTCCCCCCGCGTGTTCTTATCCACAAAACGGGGGCGGAGCCGCCCGGGTCCGCATAAGGATGTGCCATGTCGGAGCGCTCCACAGGGACCGCGGCGCGGGCCTGGCTGCTGGCGCTGGCGGTGCGCGCGCTCGCCGCCACCTGGCGCGTCCGCCTCTCCGGTCGGGAGCTGCTGGATCGGGCGCTGGCGGAGGGCCCCGTGATCCTGGCCTGCTGGCACGGCGAGCAGCTCGCGCTCATCGCCGCCCACCGGGGGAGCGGCTTCGATCTCATGGTCTCGCTGAGCCGGGACGGCGACCTCCTGGCGAAGGTCCTGCCCCACCTGGGGATGAGTTCGGTGCGCGGGAGCAGCAGCCGGGGCGGGTCCGAGGCGCTCGAGGAGAGCCTGCGACGGCTCGGGGAGGGGCGCACGCCGGCCTTCGCCGTGGACGGGCCGCGTGGGCCGGCGCTGGAGCCCAAGGCGGGCGCCGCGGTGCTGGCGGCGCGATCCGGCCGACCGCTGATCCTGCTCTCCGCCCGCGCCGGCTGGGTGTTGCGCCTCCGAAGCTGGGATCGCTTCGAGATCCCGCTCCCCTTCTCCCGGGTCGAGCTCCGCTACGGGCGCCTGGAGCCTCCCCCGCTGGACCGCGAGGCGGTGGAGCGCGCGCGCCTGGCCATCCGCGAGGGGCTGCTGGCCCTCAGCGGCCGGGCACCCACTCCACCATGATCTGGAACTGCCCATCGCGCGCGTTGCGGGCGACGCTGACGACGCTGTTGGCGTCCACCTTCACGCCGAAGCGGATCTCCACGCGGCTGGGCGCCATCATGGCCACGCTGGCCTGACCCGCCGCCTCGGAGAGCTTGCCCGAGATGGTGCCGACCAGCCCGACCACGTTCTCCAGCGCGCGATCGGGATCGAACTCGCCCGTGAGCACGGACTTGTCGATGCCGCCAGCGGCCTCGGCGTCGATGTAGACGACGCCCGACTCCAGGCGAGACTCGATCAGCATGGCGTCACTTCTTCTTCTTGGCGGCGGTCTCGGCGGCGCCGGGACGGTTCAGCTTCGCCATCACCACCTCCACGTTCTCGTCGGGCGTGCCGCGCGAGTACGGGATGCGCTCGGTGGGCGCGGGCTCGGAATACTCGCCCGAGAAGCGGTTGATGACGTGCTTCACGCGCCCCTTGATCTTGTCGGCGAGTCCCATGGGGGAACCTCCTCGCCAGAGGAATACCTCTGCCAGCGCCCGACTTCAAGGCTCCTCGTGCTCATCGGAGCGTCTGCGGCGTCGGGCGGGCAGGAGCTCCGCCGTCTCGTGGACCGGCACACGTCGCGCGAGCTCGCTGAACAGGCGCTCGTGGTCGCTCACCCGGAAGCGGGAGCGGGAGCGCGCGGAGGGCACGAAGAGATCGCGATCCTCCCAGGGCGTGACCAGGACGAAGCTGCGGTCGCTGGGGCGCAGCCGGATCTCGCGCGCCTGCCCGAGCGGGACGGAGAAGCCGCGCTCCTCGGAGGCGTGGACCCGGAGCACGTCGCCGCCGATCTCCATCCAGGTGCCCCAGATGGGGTCGGCGCGCAGGCGCAGGGCCATGGCCAGGGACACGCCGCCGCAGAAGCAGCCGAGCAGCGCGCTGAGCTCGGTGATCCGCTCCACGCGCAGCAGGCTCCAGGCCACGCAGGTCACGCCGATGGTCGCCGTCAGCATGGGGCGGCTCGGCGAGGCGGGCAGCACCCGGTAGCGCCCCGGGGCCGCCTCGGCGACGGGCACCGCGAACAGGATGGCCAGGATGCGCGCCAGGATGAAGGCGAGCACCCCCGCTGTGATCGCATGCAGGCGCAAGGTGCCATCGGGCGGCGCGAGCCCGAGCAACGCGAGCAGAACGGGCGCCCACAGCAGCGCGGAGGCGGCCAGGTGCGCGATGGTGGCGTTGAGGGTGTCCCTGCTCATGTTGGCGGGATCCGCTTATCGCGCCGCACCATCTCTGGTAGAGTGCGCACCTCACGCCGAAGTTCAGCCTCATCGGAGCTGCCATGGAAGAGCCTCTCACCTTAGAGGGAATCATCAACTTTCTGCTGGAGACGCCACTTTTCCGCGACCTGGATCCTACGGAGCTCGCGGAGGTGGTGCGCATCATGCAGGTCCAGCGCGTGCGCGCCGGTCACCCCGTGTTCCGCGAGGGTGACGAGGGAGACGCCTGGTTCGTGCTCTTCTCGGGCGAGGCCGACGTCACGAAGGACACGGCCTTCGGCGCGCCGCGGCAGCTCTCCACGCTGCAGCCGCCGGCCTGCTTCGGCGAGATGGCGATCCTGGACGGCTCGCGTCGCTCGGCCTCGGTGATCGCGCGCGACGAGGTGGCGGTCTTCCGCTTCCCGCGCGGGCCCTTCAACGACCTGCTGGAGGAGGGCAGCCTGGCGGCCTACAAGCTGGTTTATCAGATGGCCCGCGTGCTCTGCGAGCGCCAGCGCAACCTCACGCAGCGCGTCAGCGAGGCCATCGAGGGCGAGGGCCAGGAGCGCCCGGCGCTCCGCCACCACCTGGGGGATCTGCTCGACACCTACACCGTCTCCGAGTGAGGCTGTGTTCGCCCTGCTCTCCCTCCTGAGCCTGGCCGCGGCGGGTCGCCCCAAGGTGAGCCCGCCGCCCGAGCTCCGGCCCATGGCGGCCCCCGCCGACGCCGCCTCGCGCTGGCGGGTCGCGGCGGAGGACGCGGGGAAGAAGGGCGGCGACGCGCAGATCCTCTGTGAGCTCCTGGCCGAGCAGCTCTCCGTCTGCCTCGTGAAGGGCGCGAGCGGCGAGCTGGACTACGTCACCCAGACCGACGCCGCCAGCTGGGGCCTGGACGCCCCGGCCCTGCAGGCGCGGGCGAAGGAAGCGGCGGTGGCCGGCTTCGGGCAGGGGCGCCCCGCGGAAGCCAGCATCGAGGGCATGAGCGGCCGCTACTGGGTGAGCGCTGAGGCCGATGGGCTCGACGCCGCCGGCCTGCTCTACCCCGAGCGTCTGGCCGCCATCGCCGGGGGTGAGCCCGTCGTGGCCGTGCCCGTGCAGGGCGCGCTCCTGTTCTGGCTCCCCGGCGACCCCGAGCTGGACAAGGTGATGGCCGTGGCCGTGCGGCGCATGTACGACGCCGGCCCCCAGCGCGTCTCCCCCCTCGTCTACCACTGGAAGGAGGGGCGCTGGGCCGTGTGGGGATCGGCGGTCAAGGCGGGGAGCCTGGAGAAACCCTGAGGCTCACATGCAGCCGTCCGACGGCGCGGAGCTGGACAGCTCGGGGCCCTCGTCGACGTGGTTCGTGTAGAAGGTCTGGACCGCGTCCATGTCCAGGCAGTCCTGGAGCAGGCGCCAGCCCCAGGAGACGGCGGCGAACTTCGTGGGCAGGGCGGCGTAGGGCGACAGCAGCGCGCGGTTGCCCTTGGCCGTGACGAAGGCGGCCATCTCCGCCACCTCCGGCTCACAGCCCTCCGGGCAGTTGTAGAGCAGCACCACGCCGCCGTGCTCCAGGTTATGGACCCAGTTCTCGTCCGCGACCTCGTCGGTGTGGACCCCCCAGGAGGCCCAGCAGGCGTTGTGGTTCCCGCCCATGGGCGGCGGATCCGCGTAGACCAAGTCCCCCTCGACGTGCTCGGCGGTGGTCGGCTCCTCGTGCTCGACGCAGCCCCCGCTGCACAGATCGCAGGAGGTGGACGAGTCCAGGAGCCCCATGCCCTCGTCCCCCGTCTCCGGGCCCCCGCCTGTGCATGCCAGCGCCAGAAGCAGCACCATGACTCCTCCCTTACCTCAGATTAGCTCGGTCCACGCCCTTGTGCGCGGGCCAGGACGGGGTAGCGATCGGGCACTGCTGGGAGGGGTCGTGGGCCTGCTGCGAACGCTGGGAAAGAAGGTCGTCGATCGACTCCGGGAGCCGGCCGAGCCCGCCCCACCTCGGGCCGCCCCCCCGCCCCGAGCTCCCCCGCCCGCTTCACGCCCCTCGGCCTCGCCGCCCCCGCCGGCGAGCCCTGCCCTCGCCAGCGCCCCCGCGCCCCAGGCCAGCAGCTTCCCCGAGGAGGCCCGGCCCGCCAGCCTCGCCGAGCTCCGCGCCGCCCTCGGGCCCGGTCGGCGCCTGCGCGTGGTGAACCACTGGGCGACCTGGTGTGACCCCTGCGTGGAGGAGATCCCCCTGCTCGTGGCCCTGCACCTGCAGCTCGAGGACCGGGCGGACTTCCTGGGCATCTCCTGGGAGCGCTTCGACGACGACCGTCCCCTCCCTCAGCTCGCCGAGCGGGTCGCGGACTTCGCCAGCGTGCGCGCCGTGCGCTTCCCCTCGCTGCTGGTGACCGACCCGCCCGAGCGCTTCTTCGAGGCCCTGGGCATCCGCTGGCAGAAGATCCCCCAGACCTGGGTGATCGCCCCGGACGGGAGCGTCCTCTGGCGAGCCGAGGGCGCGCTCACCGAGGAGAGCGGGGCCGAGCTCGTGCGGCTGATCGAGGGGCTCGCTCAGTCCTGACGCGGGGCCGGGCCGGCGGCCAGCTCGGAGAGGGGCGCGGTGCCCGGCTCGTAGATGGTCGCGTAGAACTGGCGATGGACGATGAGCTTCTCCCGCTCCTCGGGGTCGCGCATCTTCAGCATCCAGTCCCCGCTCTGCGCCATCGCCTCCCCGAGCGGCGTGAGCCTCAGGCCGAAGAGGCGCGAGGCGAGGCCCGGATCGGCGCTGAGATCCTCGTTGAACCAGACCGAGAGCTCGGCGAGCCGGTTGGCGAATCGCCGCACGGGCCGCCCGAGCCGGGTGCCCAGGGCCAGGGCCGGGCGGGGGAGCGCGCGCGCCGTGGGCTCGACCCCCAGGGCCTCGCAGGCGAGCTCGTAGCAGGCCCGCGCCGAGCGGGGCTCGCCCCCGAGCTCGAGGATCTGGTTCTTCGCGGCGGCCAGGTCCAGGCTCGCCGCGGCCATGCGCCCGATGTCCACGGCGGCCAGCGGGTTGAGCTGGTTCTCCCCCGCGCCCGGCAGCGCGAGCGCCCTGCCCTCCTTCGCCCGCATGGCCAGCTCGAGGAAGGGACCCTCGTGCACGCTGGCGCGCAGGATCGTGTAGTCCAGGCCCGAGGCCAGGACGTGCTCCTCCGCCCGGCGCCGCGCGGCGAAGACCACCCCGCGGTCCGGCCGCTCCACCCCCAGGCAGGAGACCAGCACCACGCGCTCGACGCCGTTCGCCCGCGCCGCGGCCAGCAGGGCCTCGGTCCCGTGCACCGTCACCACGTCGTGGTTGTTGTCGCGCTGCTCCAGCCCCACGTTCGCGCACAGGACCAGCCAGCGCACGTCGCGGGTGGCCCGCGCGAGGCTGTGGGGGTCGCGCAGGTCGCCGAAGAAGTAGCGACAACCTGTGTCATTGAGCCAGAAATACTCGCTGCCCTTGCGCACGAGGGCGCGCACGTCCAGGTTGAGCCTGCGGAGGGTGCGAACCACCTGACTGCCGACCCGTCCGGTGGCGCCGCTGACCAGGATCATGAGGCGGGCTCCTTGGCGCTTGCAGAAGCGCGGTAGGGAAGGTAGCCGTCTCAGGTCCAGTTGTCCTGCTGGGGAGGGCCCATGTCCGAGAAGAGCACGAAGAACCCTACGGATCCGCATGAAGAGGGGCACGAGGCCCCCGCCGAGGAGGCCGCGAGCCCCCCCCGCGAGGAGCCCAGGGGGCAGGCCAGAGGCACCATGGGGGTGCTCCTGGGCGCCCTCTTCGACCGCGGGCGCCGGGAGCTGGAGCGCGCCGCCTCCACGACCCGGGTGCGCCTGGACCTGCGCCAGCTCCGCAAGGACCGCGACACGATGTACCTGAAGCTCGGCCGCGAGGCGCGCTCGCTCATCGAGGCGGGGGAGATCGAGCACCCCGGCATCCGGCGCGGCGTGGAGCGGATCGCCGAGATCGACAAGAAGATCGCCCAGGTTGAGGCAGAGATGTCGCTCGCCGGCATCACGCCCGACCCCGAGGCTGAGTCCTCCGGCTGACGAAGGCTTGCCGATTCCCGAGCAGGGCTATATATGGCTGGGCGTTCGCGTCGCGCACCTGTGCGAGCCTTGCGAGCCTCCCGGGGGAGACCCCGACGGGCTCCAACCGACGGGTGAGCGGGCGCGGATGCCCGGCTCAAACCGGGCGTCTGGGGCTGTAGCTCAGTTGGGAGAGCATCAGAATGGCATTCTGGGGGTCAGGGGTTCAAGTCCCCTCAGCTCCACCACTTCAGACGAGATGATCCAAGCGCGAGGGGGGCCCAGGCCCCCCTCGCTGCGTTTCGGGCGGCGCGATCCCGCGCAGGGGCTGGATGGAATGCCCGGGGCGGGGTAGCGTTACTATTCTCGTGCGTTAACCGCTCTTCGTCGGGCGGCACCTGCATGGTCCATCTGGAACAGGAGCTCTGATGACCCTCCTCTCGTCGATCCTCTTCGGCGGCGTCCTGCTCTCGGGCGAGGCCGCGGCCGCACCGGCGCCGAAGCCGGACTTCAAGCTGAACCTGGAGCCCTACGACCTCCCGATGACGGACTACAATTTCCCGTCCGGGCTCCGCGTCATCTTCCAGGAGGATCACACCCAGCCGGTGGTCGCCGTCACCGTGGTCATCGACCGCGGCTCCGAGGCGGACCCGGTCGGCAAGGAGGGCATCGCCCACGTCGTCGAGCACATGGTCTTCAAGGCCAAGCACGGCGACCTGCCGAAGAACTGGGACGTGCTCCAGGAGCTCGGGGCGATGATCAACGCCTCGACCTCGGTGGACTGGACCGACTACCTCACCGTCGCTCCGCGCGACGCGCTCATCCCCATCCTCCGCATCGAGGCCATGCGCCTCGTGGACGGCGCGGCCAAGGTCACGCAGGAGGAGCTCAGCACCGAGCTCGAGGTCGTGCGCAACGAGCTGCGCATGCGCTACGAGAACGCCGCCATCGGCGCCGCCTGGGAGGATCTGGGCGCGCTGATGTACCCGAAGGGTCACCCCTACAGCCGCACGACCATCGGCACGCACGAGACGCTGTCCAACATCGACATCCAGTCGGTGCGCGACTTCGTCAAGACGAACTACACCGCCGAGAACTCCACGATCGTCGTGGTGGGTGACATCGACCTCAACAAGAGCGGCGAGATCATCCAGCAGGCGTTCGCGGGCCTCGAGGACAAGCTGCTGGTGGACCCGAAGAACCCGACCGCGGAGCTGGTGCTGAAGGAGCCGAAGTCCCGCGTGGACTGCTCCACCCGCGCCGAGCCCCCGCCGCCGGT
Organism: uncultured Enterobacterales bacterium; assembly: GCA_964615375.1. Lineage (GTDB taxonomy): Bacteria > Myxococcota_A > UBA796 > UBA796 > CAZKWG01 > CAZKWG01. Next base: position 2,388 of record CAZTOW010000084.1, on the reverse strand, counting down.
GGACCGCACCACCCGCCGGGTCAAGGGCCCGGTCGACAAGGAGACGGTGGTCGTCGCCTGGAGCGTGCCGGGCGGCTACTGCTCGGATGAGCCGGCTATGGAGATGGCGGCGAACCTGCTCCCCAACTACATCTACCGCACCCTGGTCCCCTCCTGGGAGTACACCAAGCGCGACCAGTCCATCACGGGCCTGGGCTGCTTCCTGGACGCGAACCAGTTCGCCTCGCGGGTCATCTGCTACGTCGAGCCGAAGGCGGGCCTGAAGGGCGACAAGCTGGTCTCCAAGGTCGCGGACTCGCTGTACCTGCAGTGGGACCGGCAGCTCATGACCGATCCCGTCTGGCGGCCCTTCCTGGACTACGCGGACCGCTCGGCGCGCGCCTCCTACATGACCTACCTCTTCCAGGGCCTGGACAACGTGGCCAGCCTGTCGGGCCGCGCCACGCAGCTCGCCCACTACGCGCACTTCACGGGCAGCGTCCAGTACTTCGCCGACAGCATCAAGTCGTTCACGCAGATGGACCGCGCCAGCGCGATGGCCATCGCCGAGAAGTACCTCACCCGTGATCGCATGGTCTCCGTGGTCGTGGAGCCCATGGACGAGAACGAGCGCGCCAAGCGTGAGGCCAACGCCAAGGCGGCCAACGGCGACAAGAAGCCCTGGGAGGGCGCCACCGCCGAGCTGGCCTACTCCACGGTGTTCGACGCGAAGGAGCTGACCCCCGACGCGGTCATGCGCACCACGGTCATCCCCGACACGAACAAGATCAAGACCTTCACCCTGTCCAACGGGATGCGGGTCACGCTCATGCCGCACGGGACGGCGCCGCTCATCCGCGCTGGCATCATCGTGCGCGGCAGCGACAACACCGCGGACGTCTACGGCCTCGACAGCCTCTCGGAGAGCCTGCTCTCTCACGCGGCGCACATGGACGAGGACCTGCGCGCCGTCGCCGGCTCGCTGTCCATGTCCTCGTCGGCCGTCGGCGAGCGGGTGATCGCGTCCGGCTCCTCGGGCAACCTGGACGCGCTGCTCTACTCGCTGCGCAACACCGTCTCCGACCTCGACTGGGAGCTCGCCGACAAGAAGGGCACCATCGACGGCTGGGAGTCGGACATGAAGAAGGCGGGTGAGGAGTCCGCGACCTGGGCCACCCGGCTCCAGATGGCGCGGCTCCTCCCGGGCAGCCCGCTGGGGCGCTGGGAGGACCCGGAGACCCTCGCCGCGTTCCGCACCTACACCCCGGACCAGATGAAGGCCTGGGTGGCGCGCAAGTACCAGCCGTCCAACACCGAGCTCATCGTCGTCGGGCGCATGGACGTGGCCAAGGCGGAGGAGTCCGCCAAGGCCTGGTTCGAGAGCTGGACCGCGCCGAAGCAGGAGGCCCCGCGCGCCAGCTTCGCGCCGCCCACCAGCCGGCCGGACCGCCAGATCCTGATCTTCGACGAGAAGATCGCGACCCAGACCCAGATTGATCTGGTCTGCCAGCTCACGCCGATGGACCCGAGCACCTACGCCGCCCGGCAGGTGCTGGGCGACGCGGTCTCGCGGCAGGCCTTCCGCAAGCTGCGCGAGGAGGGCGGTCTCACCTACGGCGCCTACGCCTACACCCAGAGCTGGCCCGGCGGGACCTCGATCTTCGGCATCACGAGCCTCGTGCAGAACAACGCCGTGGGCTACGCGACAAAGACCATGCTCGCGCTGGCGGAGGGCGCCGGGAAGGGCAAGATCGACGCCGATGAGGTCGCCCGCACGCGCTGGGCGCTCGGCCGCGAGTACGTCTACGGCGGGACCAGCGGCGCGCAGCTGTGGAGCCGCCTGGCGAGCACGCGGGAGATGGGCTTCGACTTCGACTTCTACGCGACCTGGCGCGACACGCTGGCCAACGTCACCCCCGAGGTCTTCCCGAAGATGATGGAGCCGTGCCTGGGCCACGAGATCATCACGATCGTGGGTCCCAAGGAGCTCGCGGAGCCGCAGCTGAAGGAGGTCGGGCTGGCCTACGAGGTGGTGGACTGGGAGAAGCTCCACGAGGCCACCCTGTCGGAGAAGGAGCGGAAGGAGCTCCAGAAGTCCAAGGCCAAGGAAGAGGCAGAGAAGGCCAAGAAGAACGCCGGGCTGGCCTCGGACTGAGCCGTGCCGCGCGCGCAGCACACGGTCGAGATCGACGCGCCCCCGGCGCAGGTCATGGCCGTGCTGACGGACTTCGCCTCCTACCCGAGCTTCCTCCCGGACATGAGCGCGGCGGAGGTGGTCCGCCACGCGGGCGAGGTCTGGGAGGTGCGCTTCCGGCTGCGCCTCATCCGTGAGCTGGAGTACACGCTCCAGCTCACGCGGACGGGAGACCGCGCGCTGCGCTGGACCCTGCTGGAGGGGGCCTTCAAGTC
>CAZTOW010000083.1:0-26426 GCA_964615375.1 uncultured Enterobacterales bacterium | reverse complement strand
CCGTGGTTCCCTTCTGGCCAGCAGAGGGGTGGGCGTTTTGGTCAGCGGTGCAGCGGCCTCCTGCTCGGGCTCGGGCAGGCGGGCCAGGGCGTAGAGCTGGCGCTCGTTCGGCACCGGGCCGCTGCCGTGGAGCAGGTCCGCAACCACGACCGGCGCCAGCTTCGTTAGGGTGAGGATCTGGCAGACCCGCGCCCGGGACAGCCGCTCCCGCCGGCCGATGTCGGACGCCTTGCGCCGGCTGTCCGCGTCCAGCCAGCACCGCCACGTCAGCGCCCGGCGCAAGCGCTCGGCCAGACGCTCGCGGGGCTCGGTCCAGCGGTCAGCCTCGGACAGCTCGCTCGTCATGGCGAGCGATGGCGAGCGTGTGTCACCGGCCTCGACCGCCGCCGCCCGCTCATTCGCCACACCGTCGCCACGCAGCCCTCGCCAACCCCTCCCTCGTCGTGGCGGCGGTGATGAGTCCCCGTGGCGAACGTCCTCCGCCCGTCGGGGCCGGCGACGCATGGCCTCGGCCGACGGGCGCCCGCGCTGGAGCCCATGACCGGGGTGCGGGGGCAGGGTATCTTCCATCAACCAGCGCGTCAGCGGCGCGAGGGTCGGAGCACTGCGGGGGCGGCGCCTCTCCGGGAGCCATACCCCACCGGTCACGAACCCCGGCTGATCAACAGCCGGGGTTTCGTCGTTCTGCTGGGTAGATCCTTGATCGGTCCCACCAGTGGAGCCTGAACCTCCGTTCTCGCCTCCACCCCCTCCGCGGCCACCCGCCGCGCGCGCCTCCATGAACCGGCTGGCCTGCTTACCGTCGTAGAGCTCGACCTCGACGCGGTCCGGGTGCAGCGTGACCTCCTTGACCATGAGGTGGAGGAACTCGCGCTTCTCCGCCAGCGACAGGTGCTGGAAGGCGGTGTCGAAGCCGCGGATGGCCTGGACCATGACCTCGTGGTCGAGCTGCTCGGTCTCTCGCACGGACAGCTCGCCCTCGACGGCGGCGAGTGAGCCGCGGAGTTGCTCGGCGCGGTTCTCCGCCTCGGCCAGGGCCTTCTTGGCTGTGGCTGACGAGGAGATCCCCGCCCCGAGGATCTGCGTCAGCACCCGCGCCGCGGTCTCCTCGGCCTCGTTCAGCTCGCGCTTGAGCGCGGTCGCCCGCTCGCGCAGGGGCTTGACGCTCTGGTCGGCCAGCCGGTTGGCCTCGGCCACGGCCTCCTCCAGCAGCTTCGGGTCGCGTGCAGCCTCGCGCACGATCTCCAACACCGCCTCGTCGGCGCGCTCCGCGCGGACCTGCTTGACCGGGCAGGCGTGGTCGGGCTTCTTCTGGATGCCCACGCAGCGGTAGTAGTGGTAGCGACCGCCTCGTCCGTTGCCGGCCGAGGTGGTCAGGCTGTAGCCACAGGCGCAGCGGAGCACGCCGGTCAGCAGGTAGTCGTACTGGGCGCGCAGCGGCGGCCCGCGCCGATTCTTGGCGTTGCCCTCGACGATGGCGCCCGCGCGCTCGAAGGTCTCCCGGTCGACGATGGCCTCGTGCTGGCCAGCGAAGATTTCACCCTTGTGGTCGATCTCACCCAGGTAGAGGCGGTTGGTGACCATGATCTGAACCGCAGAGACGGTGAACTCCTGCCCTCCCTTGGGTCCGCTGCGACGGCTGTTGTATTGCTTCTGGCGATGGCCCTGCTCGTTCAGCCAACGGGCTACCTGGGTGCTGGAGCGCAGCTCCAGGTACTTGTCGAAGATGAGCTTGACGAGCCCGGCCTCGACGACGTTGATGGTAAGATGCCCATTCCCCTCGGAGTCGTAGCCGAGCGGAGGGTGGCCTCCATTCCAGAGCCCACGCTCGGCGCGGGCGCGCATGGCGAGGCGTGTTCGCTCGGCAGTCTGTTCACGTTCGAGCTCGGCGAAGACCAACACCAGCTTGAGCATGGCGCGGCCGATGGCGGTGGAGGTGTCGAAGCTCTCGTTGAGGCTGACAAACTGGACGTTGTTCTCCTCGAAGAGGCGGTGCAGCTCGTAGAAGTCCAGCAAGGACCGCGAGAGCCGGTCCACGCGGGTGACCATGACCAGGTCCACCTCGCGGTTCCTGACCGCGTTCAACAGCCGCTGGACCTGTGGCCGGGCGAGGTTCTTGCCGCTGGCGCCCTCCTCGCGGAAGACCTGGGTGATCTCGGCGGGGCCGTTACGCGACATCACCGCCGCGCGGAGGCGGGCCTCCTGGGTGTCGAGTGAGCCCTCGTCCTTGCTGGCCTGGAGGTCAGTGGAGACGCGGGTGTAGAGCGCGACGCGGAGGGCAGTGGTCGGGGCGAGCATGAGGGCTCCGGCTATGTTCGTTGGCATATCTTGGTACCATGTTAGAAAGTAGTCAGCAAGGGCGCGGTCGACCAAGGGTCCCGACATGCCTACGTCGGTCCGAGCGACACCTGTCAGGGGTGACGAAGGTGACGAACGATCTGAAGGTCGTTCGTCACCCCTGACGGCCGTGGCTCTCCCGCCTGCAACCTCAGGACTCCAGAAGTTCGCTGACCGCCAGGGGTGTCAACCCTTCGACACCCCGACGGGCAATTCACGGCGTCTCTCCATTGGCACGGAACTTGCTTTCGCTTCGGGCCAGCATCTGGAGCCGCCGATGTTCGTCACCCCGCCCCCCCTCTCCTCGCCCACGCCCGGCAAGATCCGCGCGTGGATCTTGCCGGCGGCGATCTCTTCTGAGACAATAGTCCCTGAAGGACCCTGCCGGATGATGACGGTGCGGCCATGAACTACCAGCGCTCGCAGACGCCGACGACGGCGCCACAGCAGGCCCCGTCCCCACCACTGCAGGCACCAGCAACCTCGCCGCTCCTCGGCCTCCAAGGCTTGATCGGCAACGCGGGCGTGCTCGATCTGCTGCGCCCGCAGATGCCCGGCGCGCAACCCGATGCCGGCCCCTCGCCGCTCTCCGACGCGCTTCAGTCCGTGCTCCAGCAGGACGCCACGGCGCCGCCCCCGCCGCCCGGTGGGACCGAGACCCCCTCCACCGCCGTCGCCGCCACGCTCGTCGATCAGGGCCAGGCCGCCACGCTCACCAGCGCGCCCTCGTCACCCACGACCTCCGCCGCCGCCCAGGTCACCGCCCTCGACGAGACGCGAGACGGCGTCGAAGGCGCCATCACCGACAGCCCCGCGCTCACCATCGCCGTCGCCGACGAGCTGGGCACCACGCCGTCCGAAGTGCAGGCCCAGGCCCAGGACCCCTGGCAGCCGAGCTGGTGGGACGACGCCGTAGACTGGACGGTTGGTGGCGTCGGCAGCCTCGTGGACGGCGGCGTAGACCTGCTCTCCGACGTGCCCGTGCTCGGCACCGCCGCCGCGACGATGGCGCCCGTCACGAAGTTCGCCTGGGAGACCCTCGGCGGCTTCGCCAAGGGCGCGGGTGACCTCGTCGGCGGCCTGGGCCACATGGTCGCCCACCCGCTGGACACCCTGAGCGGCCTCGCCACCATGGCCGAGCACATCCCGGGCAGCCCGCTCAAGCCGCTCCACAAGCTCTACGACGTCGCCACGACCGACAAGACCCTGGAGGAGACCTTCTGGCGCAACCCGCTGGACGTCGCGAAGGAAGACCTGAGCGCGGACTGGGACTTCTGGAAGGGCGTCGGAGGCGCGCTGCTCGACCCCTACGAGCGATCCGTCGAGCAGGGCAAGTACGGCGAGGCCCTGGGCCGCGGGATCTTCGACATCGGCGGCCTGTTCGTCGGCGCCAGCGAGGCCAAGGCGGTGACCAAGGGCGCGGAGGTCGTCAACGTGCTGGAGCACGCCAGCGTGTTGAATAAGGTGGATGACTCCGTCAAGATCGCGAGCAGAGCGAACGAGCTCGGCGCGGTCACGGATGACATCATGCGCGCTGGGGGCAAGGCGGACGATGTGACGAAGGCGACAAGCCACGTCGATGACGTGGCCGACCTTGATGAAGTGGCCGACCTTGGAAAGGCCGACGACACCACGAAGCTCGCCAACCAGGCCGACGAGGCCACGATCCCCCTGTTGTCGACGGATGAGCCGACCAGGCTGGCGACAACGACGGAGGATGCTGCCCGCACCGCAGACCAGTTGCGCGGCCCAGCCACCGACCAGCCGCGCATCTCGCAGGTCAGCTCAGGTGGGAAGCGCAACGAACTCCCCGTAACGCCCGAGCAGCAGGCGGAGATCCTGGCCTATACCCGCTCACTGGGGGTCCCCGACGAGATCGTGCGTTTCTCGGAGAACATGAACACGTCCTATGCGCAGTTCTTCGGCGAGGAGGTGCTCTACGTCGGCACGGATGTCCTGCCCGCAGCCGACGAAGCCACCCGTGCAGCATCCGCCAATGCCCGGGTCTCCTGGAAGGGCGCCATCGCTCACGAGGCGGTCGGCCACCGCGAGGCGGCGTTGGCGGGCAAGACGCAGGAGTCAGTGCTCCTCGAAGAAGCGCAGGCCAGCGTTCGGGCAGCGCGTCTGGGCCCCGACCTGAGCCGGGCGGAGAGATTCACGCTGCTTCGTGACGCCGTTGAACGGCTACACGCTGGCGGACTCTCCGTCCGAGACGTTAAAGATCTGCTGTGGACCGAGTGATCCCATGAACAAGACCGCTCACATCACCATCGTCGAGACCCTCGAACGGCTGGGGAAGGGAAACATCGTCTGCGGCACAGACGCCGACCTGTTGGACTGGACGACGGACCAGATCCGGGGGCTGGCCGAGGGCGAGGCCATCGTTCAGGGTGAGCACGTCCGTGTGCTCAGCGTGGAGGTCTCCACCGCGCTGTCTGGCCGAAGGAACATCTTTCTCCTCCTGCCAGAGACCACACCCGTCGCGCTCCTCGCACCTGGGACGCCGATGCAGGTCTTCGCGCGCAACTGAGCCTGCGCGCTCTACCAACAGCCGAGGTCAGAACCGGAGCCGCGATCCTATAGTCGCGATATGACCGTCTCGACATCCAGATCGGCGGTCCCAAACCGCCCGAAGTAACGCTGAAAGCTGGTCAGCAGCGCGGCCGCGAATGGCGCATCCAGGCTGGCGAGGTGCTCCATGGTCCCGAAGCGCTCCAGGGGAACGCTCCTCAGCGTTGCGAGATCCGCGACGAGATCAGGCAGGTCGAAGACGCCAGGTAGGAAGAAGTAGCGGGCGGCCTGCGCGTCACGACGGTTGTTTCCGAGCAACGCTTCGAGGCGCTCCTTCTTCTTGTTGCTGCCAGACTCCTTCCACTCTTTGTATTCTGACTGCTCCACAAGGGGAAAACACCGAGCGAGCGCGGCCTCCGCGACCTTCGGCTTTCGCCCGCCCTCGCTCGCAAGGTCACAGCTCGGCGTGAGCAGTACCCAGATGCCCTCCATGTCGCTCTCGCCCTTGTAGAGGTCACCCATGTTGTGGGCGTCCGGCTGGAGCGGCGGCATGACGTACATGCGGACCGGGTGGAGCCTGTCACCCTCAGAAACCCCTTCCTTCGCGATGATCGTCCCGGCTGAGCCCGGCCCCGGCAGACTGGCGAGCAGCTCCAGGACAGCCGCCGCATCGAAGGAGAGCGCGAGGCGCCTGGCGATCAGATGCGCGAGATCACGCACGTCCTCACCGCTGAGCCGCTCCCAGTGCTGGGCCACGAAGTCCCACATATAGTCGCGTTGGACCTTCTCGACGTGTCGCAGTACGCCCCGGGCGATGCGCGGGAGGCCGGAGTCCAGCACCTGTTTCACGGCCTCCGGCAAATCGCGCGGCGCTCCGCCCTTGGCCACCACCCGCACGAGCGCAGACGTCAGGTCGCTCACTGCCCCAGGCAGACCCGTATGAAAGATGATCGGGATGAAGCGTCGCTGACGGATGGCCTCGAAGCAGACGCGCCCAGCCTCGGGGCCGTCATCAACCGGCGGCCGGTCAGGATCGCCCCGGCGCACATCCAGCACCACGACATCGTAGTGCTCACGTTCAAGACGATTCAGCGCGTTGTCGAAGTCGAGCTCACCATCGATCTGCACGCTCTCCCCGAGGTGGTTGCTGAGGCTGCGCGCCATGCGGTCGAACACGGCGCGGTCATCCTCGACCACGAGCAGGCGAAGGCTGTCCATCATCCGACCCTCTTTCGAAGAGTAATGCGGAAGGTAGCACCCGGAAGGGCACCTTCCTCCACGAGATCAAGCTGGCCGTCATAGACGTCCTTGACGATGTCACCGGCGATGGCGAGGCCGAGACCCGTGCCGTCTGGCTTGCGAGTAAAGTAGGCGTCCCAGATACGATCCCGGTCGCCTTCCGGGACACCAGGGCCGGAGTCTGACACCTCGATCTCGACGTTCCCGTTCTGCGGCCGGTGTACGTCGATGCGAACGGCGCGACGGTCGCGGGGCACCTGTCGCAGCCAGTGCAGGCTGTTCTCGACGAGGTTGCGGATGACCGTCTGCATGTCAGCGGGGTCAACGCGCACGACGGTGTTCGAGGTCGGAAGCGTGATCTCCGCGCCCACCTCCCGGCGAGTCGTCTCGACGAGCGCCACACCATCCCGGATCACCTCCTCCAACACGACGTCCCGAGGGCGGCCTCGCTGGCGACCGCTGAAAGGATCGAGGCGCTTGAAGATAGCCGAGAGGAGATCGGCGCTCTTGTCGATCTGCTCCAGACCCGAGAGGATGCCCTGAACGAGGTGCGGTAGCATCTCGGGCGTCGCCCGCTCCAATCGCGCGCGAAGGTCGTCCGCGTCCTGCCGGATGTTGAACACAGGCTGCCTGCCTTCGTGCAACACCATGTCCACCAGCGACCCCAAGGTCGAGAGCCGCTGGTAGCGACTTAGCACGGTCTTGACGCGCTCGACCTTCTCGTCGAGCTGACGCTGGCTGTCGTCGACGATCTTGAGCATCTCTCGATCAGCGGGATAGCGCGTCTTGACGGCGTCACGCACAGACGAGAGATCGAAGCCTTCGAACAACCCTACCTGCTTTGCCGCCACCTTGTCCGGCTTGGGCCGGTCATCGTCGCGGATATTCTCCAGCTCGGTGATGACGTGAATCAGCAGCTCGCGCAGATCGCGGCTCGCCTGGTTATCGAAGAGCCCCTCGCGGTTGGACTGATCCACCAGCAGCGGGTTCCGGTCGCGAGCGATGAAGACGTGCCAGCTCAACTGGTTGTTCGAGAAGCGCATCTTCGGGTTCTGGACGCGCCGCAGGTCGAGACCGAGCCAGTCGGTGCCGGGCTCACCGTAGGGGAGGATGCGGAAGCCATCGCGGTACAGGTACACACCGGTGATGGCGTCGAGATCCTGGCGGATGTCCCGGACGCTGGTCTCCATCTGGGCCGCGAGCAGCTTGAGGGTGCGATCGTCGCGGCTCCAGGCCCGGAGCTTGACCTCGAAGGGGCCGCACTGCGGCGCGCGCTCGCCCTTGAGGATGAAGCGCTTTGAGATCGGCTGCAACGCACCAGGCCGCCCGGCCTCCAAGGTGCAGGACCCGTCTGCGGCCACCTCACCCTGGATGATGTACTCGGGGTGGCTGAACACATCGGGCGGACGCACGTGACCGCTGAACTCGCTGTGCTCGGGAGGAGCCTGAAGGTAGATCGCGAAACTGTCGGAGACCTCCCCCGAGAATGGCGACACCATCCGCGACAGGGCGCGCTGCACAGCGCGGAGATCGTCGGTAGACCAGTCCCGCCGGAGCTTCTCCAGGCTGAGCAGGGTGCCACTCGAAAACTCCTGGCCGTCCAGCAGGCCCACGCGCCGCAGCAGCTCCTCGATGGGTCCGCCCGGCAGGATCTCCTTGGGGTGCGTGACCTCCCACTGCACCTCGATCTCATCCAGGTACCGATCCGGGGTATCGAACTCGCTCCAGTCCAGGAGCACCCGCGACTCCCACGCCTCGCCGGGGCGACGGCTGGTGACGTAGAAGTGATCCGCGATGCGGGCGGCCGCGAAGCGCCCGAGGCCCTTCTCGCCGAGCACTCGCCGACCGTAACGCTCGCTCCGGGGGCGGCTGCGCTTCCACTCGGTGGCGGGCTCCATCCAGGCACCGCGGAGCGTCTCCAGGGTCATGCCGTGCCCGGTGTCGATGATCTGCACCCTGCCCTGCCCGGCCTCCAGCGGAGCGACAAAGCGCACCAGCACCGCGGAGGCGTCGGCGTCGTAAGCGTTCTTCACCAGCTCCAGGACGGCGACCGTCTCGCTGCTGATCAGCTCGTCGCCAATGGCGCGGATGAGGCGCGCGCGCGGCCTCAGCGCCTGCGACCCCTGGTCGAGCGGCAGCGGAGTGACAGGATCGGGCTGCGGATCAGGAATCTGGACCTCCTTGCTCGACCTGACCTATCGGGCCGCCTCATCTCCAGCCACATCGACGGCCTCAGCCTCCTCCCACCCCGCGAAGTACCCCAGCTCCGGCTCCTCGGGCTTCCCGACAAGCAGCGCGCGGTCGAGCAGCACGTTGAAGTGCTGGCAGCTCGTCTCAGGGGCGAGCAGGCATGCATGGCAGGCGGCGCCATTGAGCGGTGAGGACAGGGTCGCAGCGCCCGAGATGCAGACCGGGTCGGAGGCGCACCAGGCCATGTCCTGGAGCGCGCCGATGAGCGTCTCTTCGAGGCGATCCTGCCGCCCCTGGCGCACGAGACCTCCGAGCGTCCCCTCGGCGTCCGGCGCGCCGGTGTGGATAAGGATGCCGGCCATATCGTGGACACCCTCGCCCACATACAGGCGCTCACGCAGGGCCGAGCTGCTGTAGCCACAGGACAGCGACAGGCGCCGCATCAGGGCGTGAGCCAGGGCATGGACCATCAGAAACCGCGCCGCGAGGGCGGGCGTCACGGTGGCGCTGGGGTCATTGGGGTGCAGGCGTCGCGCGACCGGTCCCGCGTGCCGCGCGGCGCGCCGAACGACCTCGGGGCGACTCTCCCAGGACGCGAGGCGCTCGGGGGAGAGGCGGAGAAAGATACCTTCACCGCGCAGCTCGATGGCCGGGCGCCAGTCGGGATCGACCAGAAAGATGCGACCACGGGTCTGATTGGCGGCGCCGAACATGCCGCCTTCAGGGTTGATCCGGGTGAAGCCGACCTGTGCGCGCACCTCGCGCAGGCGCGAGGCGAGCACGACTCCGTCGAGCCATGGCCCGAACAGCGCGGGAGCCGGTTCAGGGGCGGTCTGGAATTGCGATTCGACGATCGGGCCAGTCAGAGACTCCCGGAACTTGAGGTACTCCGCCCATTCGAGCGGGATTCGCGGATCAAGCGAGCTCTCCAGCGCCGCCTTCCACTCCCGCAGGCGCCCCAGCAGCTCCGCCGCGGGCCGACCGGTCTTCTTCTCCAGACGATGCAGGCGGATGAAGTCTGGCCAGTCGGCCTCATCGGCCGCCTTCATGTCGGACCAGAGCGCCCCGAAGATGTCCGATAGATCAGTAGAGAACGGAGGGATGTCGATGGCCGACGCCTGTATGCCCCAGTAGACATTGGACGCGCCACGCTGCAGCACCCGCGGCACCTTGCCGCAGGCCGGGCGCTGCTCGTCCGGGGGCGGGAGCCAGGGCTCCCGGCCGCGACAGCTGAGCCCGCGCTGCGAGAGCGCCTCCTTGCCGAAACAGCCCTCCATGGACCGGACTTTGCCGCAGCCATGGCAGCGCACTTTCTTGCCTGAGAGTCCCGGCGCGTCCATGTCGAAGTAGAGCTGGGGCAGCTCGCACGAGCATCCGATCCAGTGCTCCCAGGGGAACTCGTCGAGGTGCCCGTCTTCGCAGGCGACGACGAAGCGGACGGGCACCGCCCAGACCTTCTCGCGGCCGTCATCGGAGCCGAAGCGACGCCGGGTGCAGGCTGAGCACCACCTCTCGGGCGCGACGGCGACTTTGCTCCACTTTCCAGCGCGCTGGATGCGGTTGCAGCCGGGACACTGGAGCCACTCCGGGAAGCGGACCACGGGAAGCACGTCGCGGTTGTTGTCGGGGGTGTTCTTGTCGCGACGCAGGGTGGCCTTGACCGGCGGCAGGCGGAAACCGTCCACCTTGAGACGACCTTCGAGGCGGGGCTCATGGACGTGCTGCAGGTGCAGCATTCCCCCTGGGCCGGGGTGGGCCGCACGATCCCACTCTTCGAGCCCTGCCAGCACGCCGGACACGGGCGCGCCCAGCCTGGTCCGAAGGTCGATGATCGCGCCTGGACCATAGGTATTGACGACGTGACTGCGCCGCAGCGCGCCGACACGGTCCTTCATGGTGCACCCCCGCCGGTCGACCGCAGCACCTCGATCATGCGGAGCTGTGTCTCCGCCTCGACCTCGCGCATGGAGTTGGGCACGCCGCGTGCCTCGTGGGTCCAGGCCCCGCGCAGGGCTCGGGTAGTGGCGACGGTCTCAAGGGATACGACCAGGCTCCTCTCCGGCTTGCTGTCCCACCAATGATGCGTGAGTCCATCGCGCGCCTGCCACTCATCAAGAAAACGCCGGATGTCGTCGCGAGCGCCGTCCACCTCGGCGGCGTCAGCGCGACCGATGCGAGCGAGCAGTGGCTCAAGATGGGCTTCCAGCTCGACGCGGGCCTCGGGGGTCAGAACAGGTGAGGCCGCCAACGCGGGGACCAGATGTCGCGCGACAGCGACAACAGCGGCATGGAGTGCCCGATCCCGGGCGCGCGGTGCATAGGGAGTGACACTGCTGGCCTCGACCTCACGGTAGAGCGTCTGGTGCCAGGTCCGAAACGCCTCGAAGTGAGATCGGTCGCGCGGGCGGCCGGCGTTGTAGACCGTCACGACCACCCCCGCCACATTGCCGCGACCCACACGGCTGGTCGCCTGGATGTACTCGGACATGCTCTTGGGCTGGCCGTTCACGACCATGAGCCCCAGGCGCGGAATGTCCACACCGACCGAGATCATGTTGGTGGCGAGCACGGTAGAGACGGGCTGATCAGGGTAGCGGCGCTCCAGATCCGCGAGGTAGCGCGGGATGCGCTCCTGAGGAACGCGGCTGGTGAGCTCCAATGGCTCATCCCCGGCGTTCCGGGCGGCTCTCCCTTTCTCGTGAAGGTCCGAGAAGGTGCGCATGCTATCGGCCACGTCGTCGTGCATCATGACCAGCGCGCCGCCGAGCTCGCGCAGCGAATTGAAGTAGGCCACGAGCGTCCAATAGGGGTCACGCGCGTCCTCCGGCAGGGCCGGCTCCGCGGCGGCCTGCAGCAGCGAGGCGCACACAGCCTGAAGCGTGAACTTGGGGCTTCGGCCAGCGCTGCTGATCCCGATGTAGAGACGCCCAGGAGCGTCGGTATCCACCACCGCGAAGCAGAAGCTGGTCGCGTCCAGCACGGGCGGCGGAAACTGGAGAACATCGCGGTCAAAGAGGTGCCGGACCTGATCCTCGGCGCGGCGGATGGTGGCGGTGCTGCCGACGATCTTCGGCGGCACGCCGTCTCGGGTGCAGAGCAGGTCGATGGCGGCCTCGTAGACACCGGTGACGGTGCCGAGGGGGCCGGAGATGAGGTGCAGCTCGTCCTGGATGATGAGCTCGGGCGGGGGCAACCGGGAGGCGCCGAAGAGGCTCGCCGTCTCACGCTTACGGACGATCTGCGCGAACTTGTCCACCGTGCCGATGACCAGGCTCGGCCGCTCCCGATAGATGTCGTCGTCGATGGTCCAGATCGGCAGCGCGCCAGCCGGATGCAGCTCACAGTCCTTGTTGGTGCAGGCGACCTGCGCGCCAGTACGTTGGAAGCGCCAGTCCAGACTCTCCTGGCCGCAACAGGGACAGCGAACGAGCTGCTTCGCCCTCTCCTTCGCGTCGTCGTTGTCCATCGCGTCGTCGATGCTGTTCGGTGTGGCCGCGTTGCCGACCCACAGACCGAGCCCGAAGGGCCTCTTCCCGAGCCTTCCCGTCGGGTCCGACCGCCGCAGATGGTCGCAAGCGATCACAAGGCGGGCGGCGCGCTCGAACTGCTGCACGGTCAGCAGACGAAGCGTGTAGCGCATGAGCACGGCCACGCCCGCGCCATCGTCGGGCTTCGGGGCGCTCAGTCTGCGATAGATGAGGGTGAAAGCTGTGAGCGCCAGGTAGGCTTCAGTCTTGCCACCGCCTGTCGGGAACCAGAGGAGGTCCATCGTGCGGCGGTCGGCGGTCGGCGTGCCATCCGCCCCACGGGGGCGGGCAACGCTCGCGAGGGACAGCAGGAGAAAGCCGAGCTGGAACGGCCGCCAGATCATCCTCTGCTTCGCGGGAGACTCTTCGCGGTTGGCCCAGCGGCGCTGCTGGCTCATCGCGCGCATGGCGAGCTGGAACGCAATGCGGACATCGGCGTCCTCCCGGATCAGCGCCACGCTCTCGCGCTGTCGGCGGACCACATCGCGCGCGATGGCGACATGCGCCCGCGCGCGGGTCGCCAGTGCAGGCGCGAGTTCGGCAGCTTCGGCGAGCGCCTCGATCCTGGTGGACTCCTGATCCAGCCAGAGAGTGTAGGTGGCCGGGATGGTCTCAAGCACCTCTGCCAGCCGATCCGGGTCGGCGAGACTACCGAGCTGATCCGCGTCGAAGGCGCCGTCATCCGAGCCCGTGCGCTCCTGCGACGCTGCGGCGAAGCTGTGATGACCGCGAGGGTCCGTCCCAGGGACCACCTGCCGGGGCATCCAGCACGCCTCAACATAGCGGAGCTTCTCCACTTCGCCCCAGCTCGCCGCGCAGACGTGTCCCGACGCCCACTCCTCCACGTCGCGGTAGATGACTGCGTTGGTCTGGTTGTCCGGGTCAGCGGTGCTCTGGCGCAGCTGGCGGGGCACGAGCGTGGTGCCCTCGCCGGCGAAGACTCGAAACGAGGTCTGGAAGAAGGTGGCCTCTTCAGCCGCATCCCGGCCCGAGGGCGGCTTGATCTCGTTCATCAGGACCACAGTGACCTGCCAGCGCCGGCTCCCATCGGGACGAAGGGGGCCGGGTAGTCCGCGCACGTACCAGGTGAGCCCGCTCGTGTCCCGGCGATGAACCGGACGGGCAGTGACGACAACTACGTCGGTGAGCTGGATCGGCTCGCGGCGCCACCGCTCCGCGGGACGCTTCGCCTTACCCGTCGACCTGACCTGCTCCTGTCCACGATCTTCGGTCGCTCCTGTCGCCTGCTCCTCCTTCAGATAGCGAGCGGCGCTGGCCTGGAGCCGAATTTGGGGGGTCAGCCCCTCCACGGCAAACGAGATGCCCATGAGCGTCGGCCGACGCATGAAGCTCATGGAGACCGCCTCGTCTGCGTCTCCCTCGTCGGCGCCAGCGGTGTCCCGCCCTTCATCGTCCTCGGCCTCGGGCTGCTCGGCCTCCGGGTAGAGGATGCCGGTGAGGTACTGATCGCCCGGTCGGGCGTCGATGACCTCGTTGTCCCCATGCTGAGGGCCGATCAGGTCGCGATGGACGATGTCGAGGAGCGTGTCTCGGGGGAGCATAGGCATCACCTCTTGAAGGTCCACGCGGAGGCTGGACTGGCGGCGCTCGTAGAGGTGCTCGAAGGGTACAAGTCGTCGTTGCGCCTTGGCCTTCTGGCCACCAGGCCCATGCCGGAGATGACCGGCGCAAGCACGAGGCGCGTGGAGCGAAATGGTTCGGGCAACCTGGACAGAGCTTCAGAATCCGCCGACAACCCGACCGAGGTGAGGTCGAACCAGCGGATCCAGCGCATTTCTCGACCGGGACTCAACTTCGTTCCGTCAGAGCCTGTCATGGTCTGCCAGAGGTCGTAGTTGAAGGACGGCCTCAGCGTGGCGATCACGGTGCTGGAGCCGCCGTCGGGCGACGATGGCCAGAATTTCCATCTGAACTGATCGTCGGGGTCATATGCCCCATTCAAGTCGATGATCGACCCATCGAAGCGTGCAAGCGCCTGCTGCTGTTCCCAGGCTGCCGCAGGGCCGGCGGCCGCCATCGTATGCAGGTGGTCGATATCACCCTCACGCCCGACCTCGATCTGAACCTGAGATCGCGCGACTCGCCACACTCGCCCGGACTCCAGGTAGAACCACCTCGGCGCCGTGCGCTTCTGCACCACCAGGCGCTCCCTCGCACGGGAGAGCGCCACATACAGCACACGCGCCTCCTGGTCGGGATCCTCATGCTCGTCGTTCCGAGGCGGGCACAGGTGCATCACGACCGTGTGCGCTTCGCGCCCCTTCGACCCGTGGACCGTGCCGAGGATGGGCCCGGATGGTCCGATCTCCTTCAGGAAAACCTCGTCAGGGAGCTGGGCCATCGCGAGGCGATCAGCCACCCGCCTGACATCTACGTCACCCAGGTCGGCACCGCCCATCCGCCGCAGGAGCGCCCAGGCTGCGTCGGCTGCCCAGCCCTGACAGAGCCACAGGCCAGCGCTCTCCTGCCAGGCGGCATCGAAGTCGGCACGACGCAGGACGGGCCGCCGCCTGCGCTCCCAGGCGCGGTTGAGTGTCCAGGCGATCCAGGGGGCAGCGACCTGGGGCAGCGCGCCGAAGCGGAGGCGGTGGGCGATCCCCTTGCCGGCCAGCCAGCTCGACGCCTCCAGCACCTGCCCCCGCGTGCGAAAGAGCGCAAGGCTGTGCTCGGTCTCCTCGCCGAGTGACTCGACCACAGAGCAGATCTCATCGGGTTGTCCGCGCCCCTGCGCCAGGTGACCCAGGACCTGTCGCACCCGTCCGTGGCGGTCCCTGTCCTGCTCATCGAGGACGACATCACGGGCCCCGAGAAGCAGATGTCTGAGCCGAGGATCGCGCGCGCGATGCAGCCGTCGCAGCTTCCGACGCTTCGGCGCAGGTCGAAGTACCGAGAGGCTGTCCCGGAACTTCAGGACGTCTCCCTCGGGTGCTGCTCCATCCTCAGTCCAGTCGTAGATGGCCTGCGCCGGGTCCAGAAAGATGGTGTAGCCGCAGTCATCGCGAAGCCGGGACAGAACGACGAAGATCAGCTCTACACGGGGGCCGACCAGATCCTGCGCCTCGTCGATGAACACATGGTCGAAGCTCTCCAGGTAGTCCAGGGCCTGGCTGCCGGGCTGGCTCAGCAGACCGATGAGCGCGCGAATCGACTCCTCGTGGCTCCCATTCCGATGGTCCATGGCGGTCTCGGTGAGGCCCGACCTCAGACGCCACGCGAAGGAGTCCAGCGTGCGGATCTCGACGCCCGCCACGTCCACGCCCTGGTCTGCCAGCGCCTTGATGCGCGACCGCATCTCGCGGACAGCGGTCCGGGTGAAGCTGAGGAGCAGGATACTGGCCGGTGCCACGCCCTGGGCGAGCAGCCATGCGACGCGCGCGCAGGCCACCTCTGTCTTTCCGAAGCCGGGACCGGCCTCGACGATCTGGCGGGCGGAGATCCGATCGCGGATGATCTCGTCCTGGCTCGGGTCGTGGACCCTCCCACCGTCTATGGCTTCGGGAGGGAGAGCATCGGCCTCACCAGCGACCTCAGGCAGCACCTTGAGAGCTTCATCCCAGCCCACGCTGTACTCCGACGAAATCGGCGAAAACCCCCTCCCGGCTTAACGGACCAAGAGGATCGCTACCAGCAACAGCGCAACTCCCTGCGCAGCGACGACAGACAGCGTCGAGCCAGGTTAGAGCAGGTCTCTTCAGGAGAACATGCCCCTCACCCGGTCCGAGAACATGTCCCGCATCCGCGGACGCGACACCGGGCCGGAGATCTTCCTTCGGGCGGCGCTCGACCACGCGCACCTCCACCCCGAGCTGCACGGGCAGACGCCGGCCGGTCGGCCGGATCTGGTGTTCCCCGGTGAGAAGCTCGCCATCTTCATCGACGGCTGTTTCTGGCACGGCTGCCCCGTCCATTATGTGCGTCCACGCACGCGGGAGGACTTCTGGGCCGCGAAGCTGCGGGCGAACGTCAACCGCGACCGCGCCCAGACGGCCACGCTGGAGGCCCTCGGGTGGCGGGTGCTGCATGTCTGGGAGCACGAGGCTTATGAGTCCACCGCAGAGGTGATCGCTGCCGTCCACGCGGCGCTCCGCGCTCCGATCTGGGCACCAGCACCGGCGCTCCGGGTGGTGCGCGTGGAGGGGATCGACGACCTGCTCAATCTGGAGCGCAGGCACATGGAGGATCTTCGCGATCCATCCTGCACATCGGTCATCGAGGGCCGTCGCACGACCCGGAAGTGGCGACGCCCGAGCGCGCCCGGCTGAGTCTGATCAGCTCCTGACCAGGCCTCGCAGCAGCTCGTCGCGCGCCGACGAGGACAGCGACCGCAATCCCGACAGTTCCACCGCGTAGCGCGCCCACACAAGGCCCTCGGGCACCTCGCGGATCGCGGGGAAGCGCTCGTCCACCAGGTACAGGTCAGCGGAGAGGATCTCCACAGGCCCTCCGCCTCCGAGAGGGGCGCGCGTGATGAGCCTCGAATGGAGCAGTTCCAGGGCGCGAAGGTCTCCCGCCAGCGCCGCCTCGCAACCGCGAATCACGTCGTCGGCCTCCATCGACCCGCCTCGCCCCACACGAACGGCTACGACGGCCAGGGCGCGATCCGGCGGCGCGGCCAGACGATCCAGGCCCACAACGGGGAAAGGGCTCTCCGTCCCCTCCACCACCAGCACCTCGACGGCGAGTGAGGGGCCAACGAACGCAGGGCCAGGTGGCCCGGACCAGGATTGAACAAGCGCGGGGCCGAGCACCCGGAGCTGACGGCTCAGAAACCACAGGGCGCCAAAGGACTGAAGCTGCTCCTCCTCGTGTCGCGCGGCTCCCCAGAATCGGCGTCCCTCCACCAGCGCGCTGCGCAGCGCATCCTCAGCCGTCAGGCTCCTCTGCACCACCCCCTCCGCGATGGTCCGGCCGAGCGCGGTGAAAGGCCGCTCCAGGCCCGATGGCGCGCGAAGGTCCAGCACTCGCCCGAGCTCTGGCAGCACCCGGGTGGTGATTGCGCACCCTGGAAGCCCGGGATCGGGGACCGCTGCTCCATCCGTCGGGATCAGCATGTGCAGATCGCCTCGGCTGTCCACGGCCATCCAGAGGCCCGTGGGCGCTCCATTCCGACGCAGCTCCGAAGCCACCCACTCGCCTGTGCCCGCTCGCCGACGCAGGTGGGCCCATCGCGCGGCGTCGGGACCATCCAGGCCGCTCACCGAGCGTCCCCTGACCAGCGCTGGCCTACGATGTACTCCACAGCGGAGTCTTCTCCGGTCACCGGCAGGCTCAAGCCGTAGCCCATCACCACCTCAGGCCGCGCCTGCTCCTCGGCGAACAGGGGCACACGATTGCCGCGCCGTGACGGTCGGGAGTCGGGGCTCAAGGGGTAGAGCAGCAGCAGCCCTTGTGTCCGGGGGCGCGCCTCGCGCATCGCGGCCGTGTCGAAGCTGCGCGCGCGCATGAACGCCTGAGGGCCCCCGACCAGGTCGAGGCCCTCATGCCGGGGATCGATGAGCGCGCCGACGCTGCTGGTGCCCTTCAACCGGCTGCGCTCGACCAGACCGATGTCGAAGCCCCCGATCCGCGCCGTCCCGCGGGCGCGATCCTGGCGGCTGTCCAGGTAGAGGGTCCAGGCGCTGAGATCGCCCGCCGCAGCGCGCTGCTGGATCCAGGCCGCCAGATGCACCGGATCCAGGTGCCGAGCCTCCGCGCCGAGCTGAAAGCGCAGAATGAACTCGACCACCGCCTCGGGCGGTACCGCCTCGACGAGCACGCTGCCATCTTCGCGCTGGGCTGAACGGCCCTGACGAAGCAGCACCTCGGCCGCTGCACGATTCGCGTTCAGCGCGTCCAGGTCTCCCAGGGGCAGCACGATGCTCTGCGGATGCTCTCCCGAGTAGCCCGCGCGAATGCGTGTGCCGTGCTTCATCTTGAGGCGCGAGGTCACGAGCATGGACGAGTGCGCGCGGATGCGGACACCCTGATCGCGCGGGCTCAGCCCGCGGCGATTCATGTCGTCGATCTCGTCTCGGAGGTCACCTTCGATGACGGCCAGCTCCGTGAACCAGGCGGCCAGCTCGCCGGTCGTGTGCAGCCGAAGCAGATCCTCGTAGCCCTGCCGGTAGCCGTACCAGCGCGCCATCTGGAGCAGGGTGTCGCACATCCCGCTGGTCCGAAGGAAGTAGCTCACCGTGAGCCCTTCGAGCGTGAGCCCGCGCGACAGCCGGTTTCCGCCAACGGCGATGATCGGCCGAGCCCCCTGGCCATCGTCCAGCACCTCACCCGTCGTGCTGTTGAGCTCGCGCACCTCCAACGCCCCCAGCACGGCCTCCAGGTGCGTCTCCAGCTCAGCGAGGCTGTCGGGGCGGCCCGCCAGATCATCCACATCCAGAGAGAAGTCCTCGATCCAGCGCTCAGATAGCCGGGTTCGAATTGCTGCCTGCGCTCCACCGTGCGACCACTCACCGCGCAGGTCGTCGAGGTGAACCTGAATCAAGGTCCGAAGCCGTCGCTGCCTCTCGGTCAGGTGTGAGACGTGGACCAGCATGGTGTTCATGCCATCCGCCTGACCGCGCCACCGCCGAAGTGCGCTCGCCAGCAGGAAGTCGAGCAGCGCCGTAGCGAGGCTTGGGGGTATCCCGCTCGCCGAGCCCGCCCCTCGCCCACGCCGAGGTCGCAACGCCTCCACCTCGGCATCGGGGATCAGCCGCAGCACGCCACGCCCAGGCGTCTCCTGACTGCGCGCACCGAACAGCTCCTCGGTCCCGGTGTACCCGCGGGGACGCGCGAGCTGAAGGATGAAGTCCCGCGGATAGAGCCCTTCGCCCACCTCACGGTCGAACGCATCCGGGTTGATGAGCACGTTGGCGAATGGGGTCGCGGTGTAGCCGACATAGGCATGTCGGGGGAGCTGCTGAAGGATACGGCGGATGATGGCGTTGGTCTTCGACGGTGCGGTGTCCGCGGCCTCGATCTCAATCTCGTCATCGCTGAGCGCGGTATCGACGGCGGGCCTGTCCTCTCCGGTGTTGATCGACGCATGGTCAGACTCATCGTCGATGACGAGCGTGGGTGTGTGCTGGAGCGCATCCCAGCCTGCGGACACCAGCTCGTCCAGAAGCGCCTGGAGGACCTGCACCTGCTTCTTGACCACAGCCAGAACTGGCGCGCCACCCTGGAGAACACCGAGCGGAAGATTTCCGGCGAAGTCCTCACCCTCCCGGGTCAGGCGCACCCACCAACGGCCTCGCTCCGGTCGTCCGACCGATGGCAGCCCCGCTGCCGCCTCGCCAGTCAGCTCCTGGTCCAGCCGGCGTTGGGTCTGCTCGCGCAGCGCGTTCTCGGTGCCCGCCAGCACGATGATCAGCCGGTACCCCGCGTCCACCGCTCGCGCGATCACGGCGGTGTAGTTGGCCGTCTTGCCCGATTGCACGTAGCCGACGACGAGCCCACGGGCCGAGAACCGGGCCAGGGCCGGGTCGGGCAGCCGGCGCAACACCCGAAGAGACTGCTCCTCGACGGAGTCCACCGCCTCCGGTCCCCAGCCCTTGGTTCCAGCGAGGTACTGACGCAGGCGGGGCCAGAAGTAGCCGCTGTCGGAGGCCAACCCTCCGGTCCAGTCCCGCGCCTCAGCGGACGCCTCCTCTGGCTCGGGGATGCGCAGGACTCGGATGGCCTGGGCCACCTCGTCCCGAAGCACGACCGGTATCAGCGCGTTTCCCAGGATCTCATCGTCGGATTGACCGAAGGACTGGAGCAGTCTGGCCAGCTCAACGGCCTGTGCGAGCGTCAGGACTGCCGCGGACACTCACCGCCCTCCCTGGATCGCGTCGAGGATCGCCTGTTGAAGTTCGGCAGGTGCGAGCCCCCGATCTTTCCCCACCGTCTCCATCGCCCGGATGAGCGCCGCGAGCGCACGGCCGACCTGTGGGCCGACCGCCGCGTCTCCGACCAGCGCACGTCCCAGGGGGTGTGCCCGGTTCAAGCGCACGACCCGACGATCCGCGAGATCCACGTCGGTCTCCCAGACTACGGCACCAGACAGGAGCTGAGGCTCCAGGCGCATCTCGCGGAGCCTCTCCTCCAGATCAGAGGGGGCCGAATTACCCGACGATGCAGGAGGTGGTGGCTCAGGCGAGCGCCCAGCGGTCCCGCCTGCCGGTTGGCCTGGCGGCGTCCGATGCGGCGAGGGATCCGGGGTCGCGGACCGGCCCGTTGTCGGCGGGGGTGTAGGCGGTGGCGCATCCGAGGGGGATGCCGTACCTCCGCCTGGCCGTGTCCGGTCCTCAGCGCGAGCCTCGGACGCCGCTGGCTCTGGCCTGGCGCCGGTCTCCCCTGTGCTCGCTCCAGTGCTCGCCGCTCCGGCCTTGCCTGCGCCCGCAGATTCCTGATTCGAAGCGCGCTTCCCTTCGCTTCCGTATCGCTTGCGAGCGGCGGCCCGCAACGCCTTGAGCTGCTCACGCAGCGCGTCCTCCAGCTGGGGCGGCAAGGACACCGACATCTTGCTGGTGTTGATGTCGAAGAGGTCGTCGAGCTCCGGGTCGAACAGGACCGCCACGCGGGCGAGCTTGGTGTGCTCGTCCCGCTCCCACAGCCCGCTCCAGCCACCGGCCTGGATGAGGCGATCCGCGCGGTAGATGTAAAAGCCCTGCCGCTCGTTCCAGGCCCCATCATAGCCGGCGCGTTTCCACGACTCGACGCTTGGAAACTGGTTCTTGTGCGGGAGCAGATAGGGCAGCACCGTCACCGGGTAGGGCTGGCCACCACGCGCGGCGATCAACTCCGCGAAGGCGTCATACGCCTCGGTGGCCGGATTGCTGCGCTCGAACGGGTCCCAGGGCTCGACTTCCTGCTCGTTGACCCGGATGCGCACCTGCCGCCGCTCGCGGGTCTCTCCCGTGAGGAATCGGTGGAAGGTCATGCCAAGGTGCAGCTTCAACTGCGCAATCTGGCTGCCCCATCCGGGCTCGACGAGCGCCTGACTCCGTGACCCGCGCTCGGTGGCTGCTCGCCGGGTAGCGTTCAGGCGCTGCCAGAGCACCACGGTCCCCGGTCGGTCTCGCAGCGGCTCGATCAACATCCGAGCCTCGTCGGGCTTCAGCGCCGGCTCGACGAGCTCCCACGCCTTAGCGCTCTGAACATGCTCCTTGTCCCAGCGCATGACCGAGACCGGGGTGTCGTTGCACCTGGAGGCGACCGTCACTACGCCGGCCTGACTCAGCGAAGCCGACTTGAGACCGATCCCGAAGCGCCCCAGGTCACGCGCGGCATATTCGCGGTCCGAGCCGAAGATCATCGCCTCTTTGAGGCGCCCCGCATCCATCCCCTGGCCATCGTCGAAGATGGAGATGCAGCCCTCGCCCGGACTGGTCTGTGGCCAGCTCACCTCGATGTTCCGGGCTCGCGCGACGATGGCGTTGTCCAGGATCTCCGCTACCGCCACCGGCAGCGTGTGGCCGAGGTTGGCGAAGGCGTCGAACATCCGCCCAGGCGAGGGGGGCGCCGGATGTACGCGAACCACTCGCGATGGTTCAGGGCCCGGCGGTTCCGATGGTGTGACAGGCGCGCCTGGCGCTTGCGGCTCAGACGCCGGGGTGGGTTGCACGAACCTGAACAGCTCGGGGTCAAGACGGGCCAGCATACTGGCGAGGCCTGGCGCCTCGGCGACGAAAGCTCCGGTCGCGCCGCGCCAGCGCTCTGGATCGACGGCAGCGGCCTCCAACAGCGCTACTGCGCGCGCGTCCGCGCTGTCGAGCACCTCGAAGGCGCCGCGAGCAGGCGAGCTGCGCAGATCCAGCGCCAGAAGGAAGAGGTCCCCCGGCTTGACGGTCCCGAAGCGACGCGCCTCGACCTTGTCGCTCGTGATCCGCCAATTCTTCTGCTGGCGACGGAGGACCGAGCCGAAAGACACGAGAGCGAGGGCGTCGTCCCGATGCACCAGCACGAGGGGGATGGGGACATCGTCGGGCGCGTCAGGAAACAGGCGCGCGACCTGTGCGGTCTCGAAGTTGATCGCCCTCTGTCGCGCAGTCTCGCGACCCAGGCGGCGCACCTCGCCGAACCAGCCCAGCTCGGACTGCGAGAGCCGATGCATAAACAGGTAGATCATATGCTACTTGCTGGCGATGAGGGCCATCTCTTCCACCATGCCCTCCCGACTGGCCATGGAGCGGATCTGCCCGACGAGGTGATCGGCGACCGCAAAGGCCAGAAGCGGCGGCACGGCATTCCCAATCATGCGGAAGGCCGGGTTCATGGTCTTCGTGAACACGAAGTCGTCCGGGAAGGACTGCAGGCGCGCGGCCTCACGCACCGTGATCATCCGAGCCTGCTTCGAGTCAGGATGGATGTGGCTGTAGGTGTCATGCGACAGGTGCGCCGTGAGCGTACGCGACGGCTGGTCCGCGTCCATCTTCCACCACTTGTTGGGGAAGCGGTCGTGGGGGTAGGGCGGCACCCAGTCCTTCAGGAGCTTCTTGTGCTCGTCCGAGTCCTCGGCGAGGGGGCACCCCAGCTCCTGCTCGCGTCGTTGGAGGCGCTCATCGTGGAGCGCCACGGCGATCGCGTGGGCGCGCGGGTACTCATCTCCCGCCTTCATCTGGCAGAAGATCCGGTAGTCGCGCTTTGTGTGGCGGTACTTGTGATCGGCCACGCGGCTCGCGTTCGACCCGCCCAGCCAACCTGCCCTCATGTCCAGGCCATAGGCTGAGGGGGCGGTCACCTTCCAGGCCGGACCCGCAGCCTTCGCGAGGTAGTCGGGCAACAAGGGGTCCTCGGCATGATGCGCCGTGCTCGACGGTAGATCGCCGATGGCGTCATGAACGCTGACCGGCCGAGGCGCGGCCTCGTTCCGTGGGGGACGATGGTAGCGCCGCCCGCCGAAGGTGGCGGCCCCCGGCACGAGCTTGAGCTTCGCCTGACGGCCGCTCGGAGCCTGCTTGCGCCGGCCCCCGAGGATCGCGTAGTACCCGTCCGGCAGATCGCGATCATGATGCGAGGGTGGGGGCAGGCTCGGCGGATCTTCTCGGAAGTCCTTGTGCCACGCGAGCAGGCAGAGGCGGATGCGGCGCTGTGGAACGCCGTAGTCCGCTGCGTTCAGCAACGAGTAGGAGACACGGTAGTCGAGCGCCTCCAGCGCCTCGGCGATCTCCTCCGCGATGTTCCTGCCCTGGAAGCGAATCACCTCGGGCACGTTCTCCATGAAGAGCGCAACCGGCTTGAGCGCCTCGACGTAGCGCAGGTACTGCGCGTAGAGCCCGACACGCGCATCCTCGATCTTCCGACCGGGATCCTCTTCTTCCAGCTTCTTGCGCTCGGCTCGGAGCTTGGCACGACCGATCCTCGCGAACGCCTGACAGGGAGGACCGCCGACGAGGAAGTCCACCGCCAGCTCGGGATCCTCCTCGCCGAGATCGCGCACGAGCGCGCGCGGGTCGGTGTTCACGATGTCGCGCTCGCAGGTGCGCGTCGCCAGATCCGAGTCCGACCAGCCCAGCAGGTTCCTGGCGAAGACCTGTGCGGCGTCGGGGTCGATCTCCAGCCCACCTAGAATCTCACACTTCGCGCGCTTGAACCCCAGCGAGATGCCGCCACAGCCGCTGAACAGGTCGAGGACCCTTGGGGCCTCACCCTGATACAGGCGCGTCAGCTTCGTCTGGACTGGCAGCCCCATAAGTCACCCTCGCCCCTACGCTAACACACCGGCTTCGACTCCGCGCGCCCGCCGCCACATCGCCAGGCATCGGCCTGGCATCGGCCTAGTTCATGGGGCGTGTGGGGACGCGCACAGCCGGCGCACAGAGTCGCGCGGGCCACCACGGGGGTGTCCATGGGCGCCATGGGGGCCACGGGCAACGCGG
This sequence comes from uncultured Enterobacterales bacterium, assembly GCA_964615375.1. Taxonomy (GTDB): domain Bacteria; phylum Myxococcota_A; class UBA796; order UBA796; family CAZKWG01; genus CAZKWG01. The sequence continues at coordinate 2,761 of CAZTOW010000083.1, read as the reverse complement.
TGGGATGTTGTGGCGTCCATGGCGTCCATGGCGCCCATGGCGCCCATGAACGCCCGACCATCAGCCAGGAACCTCGATGGTTGAATCCCATGGGCAGCCATGGCGCCCATGGACGCGCGCCCACGGAGACCATGAATGGCGGCCATGGCCGCCATGGTCACCATGGGCCCCGCCCCCCATCACAGCCGGTCGAACGCGAAGACGGTCACCTCACCATCCCCACCTCCCGCGCCCGGCGCGCCCACCACCAGGTCATCCCAGCCGAGCCCGTTGAAATCGCCGCCCGCGTCCACGGCCTGCCCGAAGCGATCACCTGTGGCCTCACCGGTCAGCGTCAGATCAGCCTCGTCCATGTCCTGGTCGCCGCGCACCGGGCCGAACCACACCAGCGTCAGGCCCTGATCGCCGTCGTAGCCGGGCACACCGACCGCGATGTCTGGCGCGCCATCGCCGTCGAGGTCTGCACCGCCGGCCAGGCCGTAGCCGAGCTGCTGGTCGTCTTCCTCGCCGTAGAACTGGGCCTCGCCATCCTCGGCGAAGAGCACCTCGCCCTCGTCCAGCGCCGTCAGGTCAGCGCCAGAGTAAAGGTAGGCCGCCCCCTTCGCCGTGGTCCCCGAGCTCGGAGACCACTCGGGCGCGCCGACCAGCACGTCCGCGTAGCCGTCCTGATCGATGTCGCCGGCCGGGCTCAAGCTGGCGCCGAGGCGCGAACCGGACCGCTCGCCCAGAATCCGCACACGCGCGTAGGTGGCCGCCCCACCCGAGTCGTCTCCGTCGCGGAAGTCGCTCACCTCGTCGATCAGGTAGGCGTTCCCGGCGTCGTCGCGCGTGTCGCCTGCGTCTACGCCGGAGCCGTCCTCCGGGGCGCCAGTGAACACGTCAAGCTGGCCGTCGCCGGTCACATCCCCGGCGACCATGACGCGCTGCCCGTCGTCGGACGAGGTCGAGCTGAAGGAGCCATACTTGAGATCCTCGGCGAACTCCGTGCCCTCCTCGAAGGGGCCGGGCAGGAGCAGCACCCCGCCGGGGTTGGTGAAGAGCAGGTCATCCGCGTCCGAGCCTTGAATGTCCGAACCCGCATCCATCGACCAGCCCGCGGCGGCCTGAAGCACGCTCACGCCGGAGCCTTCGGCGAGCGTGACCGTCCCGACGTGCGGCCCGTGCAGGACGTAGATCGTCGCTCCGCCGTCCAGGTAGTGTCCCTCCGGCGCGGAGATCACCCAGTCCAGATCGGCGTCATCGTCGAGATCGCCGAAGTTGATCCCCGTGCCGGCGAGGATGTCCGGGCTCGCGCCCACCGCGGCGGCGACTGCATCAGCGGTGCTGGTCCGGTTCGCGACCGGGCTCCCGAACAGGTACGCCGCTCCGGTCCCATCCGCCCCGGGAGCGCCAGCCGCGAGGTCGGCCAGTCCATCACCGTCGAGGTCGCCGGGGATCCTCACCGTGGCGCCGAAGCCCCCGTCCTCGCCCGAGATGCGCGCGAGCACGAGATCCTCCTGCGATGCCTCGGTAGGATCCGCGCAGTCCCCGAGCCCGTCGCAGTCATCGTCGATCCCGTTGCCGCAGGTCACCTCGGCGTCTGGGTAGACCGCCGCTGCCTCGTCGTCACAGTCCCCGTCCACGGCCGCGTAGCCGTTGGGCAGACCACACTGCTCAACAGTAGCGCCCGCGCCAAAGCCGTCGCCGTCGCCGTCGCGATAAACCTCACCCTCCTCCCACACCGCGCCATCGCCGTCGTCGCAATCATCGCTGGAGGCGACGGCGCCGGGCGGCTGGTCGCAGGCTTCGACGGGAGCGGACGCATCACCGTGTCCGTCGTCGTCGTTATCGGCGAACCAGGTGGACTTGTCCTGGTCCGCGCAAGTTTCGCCCGTGTGCCCGGTGTCGTCTGGCCCACACCCATCTCCGCAGCCGCGACCGCCGCAGGCGATGAGGAACATCAGCAACGAGGGAGTACGCATCCTGTCCTCCGATGGGGTCCGGCGTTCGCCATCCTGTCGACACCTGCGCGCATGGTCTACAGCCCGTCGCTGGGCAGGAAGTAGGCGTAGCCTGTGCCGTAGACGTCATCGTCGGTTCCGCGTTCCAGCGAGCTGAAGATCACGTCGGGCCGTCCGAGGCCATTGGCGTCGCCCGCGCCGGCCACGGCGTGCCCAAGGCGGGTGCCGGCGTAGTCGCCCGAGAGCGTGTAGTCCGCCTCATCCAGCGTGGCCGTCGCCGGGGGCGGGCCATAGTAGATCGCGACCCTCCCGTGCCCCTCGTCCACCTCCGGGGCGCCGATCAGCAGATCGTCGACGAGATCCCCGTCCAGGTCGCCGGGGCCAGCCGATGCCGTGCCGAGCCAGGCGCACTCCACGCCGCCCTCGATTAGGGCGATCAGCGCCCCTGCCGTGTCAGATCCGTCCGCCTCGGCCCGCATGATCCCTGCGCCCGAGTAGATGTACACTGCGCCGGAGGCCACACCTGCGCCCTCGGCTGTCGGCGAGCCGACCGCGAGGTCAGGCGCCCCGTCGCCGTCGAGATCACCGACGCCTGTCACCTCAGCCCCGAACGCGGCGTCGGAGACCCCAGTGAGAACGAGGTCCGTAATGTCCGCGTCGTCGCTGCCATCCAGGAGGTTGAGGTAGAGATAGACGTCACCCGTACCGTCAGCGCTCCTCGGGATCTCCGACGATGTGGGCCAGATGTCCGTCGGCGCCCCCACCGCGAAGTCCTGCTGCCCGTCGCCGTCCAGGTCGCCGACCGACGCCACTGAGGTCCC
>CAZTOW010000082.1:18667-28042 GCA_964615375.1 uncultured Enterobacterales bacterium | reverse complement strand
TTTTGTCTAGGTTACATCGGAAATTCTTCCTGTCGTCAGGACATTCTGGGTTAGACGCAGTCCTCACACAACGAGACCCAGGAGAGATGCAATGGGCGTAGGAGAGAAGTTCAAGACATTCTGCGAGGGCCTGACCATTCCGACAGAGGATCGGCAGACGATTTCGAAGCGATGCAAGGCCATCACTTTGCGCTTGAACAAGGATTTCTGGGGGAGTGAGTCTGAGGTTGACCACTCCTTCTACACCGGGTCTTATGGCCGAGGCACCGCGACACGGGGTTGCAGCGACATCGACCTCTTGATGGTCCTGCCTGTTGAACTGTACGAGAAGTACAAGGCTTACACATCGAACGGACCCTCGGCCCTCCTTCAAGCTGTAAAGAAATCCATTGCTACCACTTACTCTACAACTGACATCGGAGCGGACGGACAGGTAGTCGTCGTCTCTTTTACAGATGGTGTTCAGTTCGAGGTTGTACCTGGGTTCGCAGCGGAAGGCGGAGGCTACATTTTTCCAGACTCCAACAACGGTGGTAGCTGGAAGTTCACGAATCCAAAACCCGAAATTCGGGCGGTCCAAGAACTCAATGAAGCCACAAAGGGCAACATGGTCAACCTCTGTCGGATGGTGAGGCGTTGGCGCGATCAGCATGGGGTATACATGGGTGGGCTGCTTGTGGACACCTTCTGCTACAAGTTTCTGTCCGAATGGGCCCACAAGGAACGTGGCTATCTCTTCTATGACTGGATGACCCGGGACTTCTTCAGGTATCTCTCGGAGATCGATGACACTCAGGAGTATTGGATCGCTCCTGGCAGCGGCCAGCGCGTAAACAGGAAGGGATCGTTCAGCAAGAAGGCTAAGGCTGCCTATGAGCAGGCAGTGAAGGCCATCGAGCACGAGGGCAAAGGTCAGGAAACATCGGCCAATACCTGCTGGAGGGCGATCTATGGCACGGGATTCTAAGTCGCGAGAAATACTGATCGCCGAACTGCGAGAGCAGTACGGTCGGCTCGTGTACACACACAAGGTTCACGAGAAGGACGCCGACATTCACCGGAACAAGAGCAACGCGATCAAATTCAGTCAAATCGGACTGTCCGTTCTCACCACTGGAGGCATGGTGAGTAGCCTCATGGACAAATGGGAATATCTTCCTTTAATATCTGCCCTCCTCTCTGGAGCGCTGCTCTTCCTGAATGGATATGCGAAAAACTTCGACTCGGATGTGCATGGGGCAGAGCATCAACGAACAGCTAGATACCTGTGGCTTTTGCGAGAGCAACTCCTGTCGCTTCTGGCTGACCTAGAAGCCGAGGCGGTGGGCCTTGAGCAAGCGAGGCAGAGGCGTGACGCGCTTCAGGTGAAGATCTCGGAGGTCTACGAAACAGCACCCCGTACATCCGGCGCCGCATACTGCGCCGCTCAGAAGGCGCTGAAGGTCGATGAAGAACTCACGTTCTCGGATCGTGAGATTGATATGTTTCTACCGGCGAAACTCAGAAAGGCGAAGGATGAGGCTGCGGGCAGCGAACCTGAGAGATCCGCCCCAGGTACACCTTCGGCCACCAGCCAAACCGGTGAATCCTCAACGGGCGGTCAAGCCCCACCTACGTGAACGTAGTCGGGAGAACCACGCTCCACAACCGTGGCGCCGACAGGTTGGGCTCGGTTCGCTCGGTCGCGCATCATACCGCTGACCCAGCATGTTCGACTATCTGTGAACTACTTCTTTGGCGGAGGCGGTGGTGCGTTCGGAACTTTCGGCTGGGTCTGGGTTGCTGCCGAGGAGCCGGACATCGAGTCCTCTCGGATCTCCCTGGGCTGGTTGGGACTCTGGGTGGGCGGCGGCGCTGGGCGGGTGTTGGACACTGTAGACTCCTGGGTAGTCAAGCTGAAGGAACTCGATGTCAGTAACCGGAATTACGAGTACCGGTAGGGCCTGTGGCGTCGGGTCGGGCACGCCGTCTTGTATTGACCGAACGTCCTTGAGTGAGATGAAGTCGTCAGTGTGGTACGAAGGCGGGACGTGGAATGGTCGCCCGTACCAAGTGTAGCCCGACTTCGTGCGAACAAAGATCCATGAGTGCTCCGGCGTGTGATCGCCATCGATGATGTCCTGCATCAGCCGCGACCACACCTGACCATAGGGGCTCTTTCGAGTCCATTTCTCCAGAGGCTTCGCCAGGAGTTTGGCCGTTCCGTATCCTGCCCCGTAGAGGGCTACGCAGAGCGCCATGAACGCATAGAGATTGTCGCCAACTACAAGATGTGCGTAGCTCACGGACCCGGTCGAGTCCGCGAGCAGCGTGAGATCGATGCATCCGAGGCCTTGGAGTATACCGTAAGCAAAGATGCTTACGATGATGCCGTGTCCGATTAGGCTTTCGAGGGCGCGACCCCTACGATGGCAGGCCCAATCCCACCCCTCAACAGCGAGAGCGCCTGGAAACGCGATCACGATTAGCAGGATGATGAGTTCCACGGACATGCAGCCTCGTAACGGCTCCGCGACGGATTGTCGATGGCCTCAACATTTGCGCCTCACCCCAGTCGTGCTGATCGTCCGCGCTCGGGCGGACATGCGACCTGATCTCGATGCTGCTCGGCCACGCCCCTCGCCAATAGCGCGAGCAACGCCTTGTGCTTCTCCTCAGCGTCGGCGCGGGGGCTGGCCACGAACTCGATCTCCATCGGGGGGCGCTTGGGCATGGGGACCTCCTGGGCGGCGTGCAGGTGCCGCGAGATCTACAAGAGCAAGGCCCATGCCCCGCCCATCAGCCGGCGAACAACGCCGACTCCGGCCGCCTGGACACCCCGTCGGTCCCCGCCAGGCCCGCACCTGTCCCGCGCCGGCCTGGACCTGTCCCGCCGTGGTGGCGTCCTGTCTCGCGGTGGTCCGCATCTGTCCCGCGCCGGGCGCCAGGCGTCCCGCCGTGGTCCGCAGGGCGCCGTGGTCCGCACCTGTCGCGCGGTGGCCCGCTGCCGTCCCGAGATGGGCTGCACCTGTCGCGTCGTGGTCCGCATCTGTCCCGGTGTCGCTCGCCAGGGTAGGGCCAGCGCCCACGGGCACCAACGCTCTCGCCCACCCCCGCCGCGCGACGATCTCGGGGCCTTGCTCGGAATCTTTCGCCGATCGCCTTGACAGGAGGCCGCCATGGCATTTGTTTTGCATGGGAGCTTCTTCACGACCCGCCCCCACACAGGAGACCCCGATGAAGCGCGCCGTGTCCTACCTCCGCGTGTCCACCGAGGAGCAGGCCCTCAAAGACCTCTCCATCCCCGCCCAGCGCAAGAGCCTCGTGCGCTGGATCGCCGAGGAAGGCGCCGAGCTGGTCCGCGAGTTCATCGACCAGGGCGAGAGCGCCTACGCGCCCGTCGAGAAGCGCCCCGGCTTCATCGAGATGATCAACTACTGCACGAAGAACCAGGTGGACGTGCTGGTCGTCCACAAGTTCGACCGCTTCAGCCGGTACAAGGAAGAGGCGACCTTCTTCAAGAGCAAGCTGCGCACGGCCGGCGTCAAGGTGCAGTCGGCCAGCGAGGACCTCGACCCCGAGACGCCCCACGGCTTCCTCCAGGAGACGATGATCGAGGGCTTCGCGCAGTATTTCAGCATGAATCCGGTGTGGATCAGACCCCCCATTCCGTCCCACCGACCCCCCGGCCTCCACGAGCTGCTGGGCGTCGCCCTCGCGTAGGGCAGCGGCGGCCTCGGGGTCGGACAGCACACGCAGGCCCTGGTTGTCGAAGGGCACGCGGAGGTGAACGCGGACGATCTCGTGTTGGATCACGTCGATACGCTCGACGAGCTGGAGGATGATCTGTCTCTGGGCGCCGAAGGGGAGCTGCTGGAAGCCCTTGTCGAAGGCGTCACCGAAGCTGGCCAGCAGGGTGCCGTTGCGTTCCAGGAGGGTGGCGAGGCGATCATCTCGTCGAAGCTCCTCGGACTCGCGCAGGAGCTGCTGCTTCTGGTCGGTGGCCTCCTGGATGAAGCGTCGGCACTCGTCGGCGGCCATGCCGTCGCCGATGGCGCGGTAGTAGTTCTCGATTCGCTTGTCGAGGCGGTCGATCTCGGACTGGAGGGCGCGGGCGTCCTTGCCGACACGGCTGCGCGCGGCCTCGATGCGCGCGGCGACGATGGCCTGTAGGCGCTTCTGAGCCTCGGAGGTGCAGACCTGCTTGCGGATCTCGTCGAGGACCACGCCCTCGATCCAGTCCTTGCGTAGGGTGACGCCCGGACAGACGGCCGGGCCCCGGTTGCGGTGGCCGCTGCATCGGTAGGTGCCGTAGTGGATGACCTTGTCGGTGCGCCGCATGTCCCTGCGCTCTCCGCAGAAGCGGCTGCCGCAGTGCTGGCAGTGGATCAGCCGCGAGAGCAGGTACTTCACGGGGCGGGTGACCTGGCGCTGCTCGGGGAAGTCGCGCTGGCGGAAGATCACCTGCTGCCGCTCGAACAGCTCGCGCGCCACGATGGCCGGGAAGGCGTCGCGCACGATGACGAGGTCCTTGTCTTCGTTCCACTTCTGGCTGCCGTTGCGGAGCTTGCGCCGCCGGTTCCAGACGAGGTCACCCGCGTAGACGGGGTTGCTCAGCACGTTGTAGACCGAGCCGATGGACCAGCCGCCGCCCTTGGCCGAGGGGATGCCCTGCTCGTTGAGGAACTTGGAGATCGCCGGGGCGCCGTGGCCGTGTTGGATCGAGAGCTCGTAGATGGTGCGGACGACGGCGACCTGCTCGGGCGGGCCGAGGACGAGCTTGCGACGCTTCCGCGTGCCGGGCTCCTCGATGTGCTCGATGGCGTAGCCGTAAGGCGCGGACGACCCATTCCAGTACCCTCTCTCCGCGTTCTCTCTGAGACCCTTCCGAACCTCATTCGCGAGGTTCATACTGAAATACTGGTTGAATACCTCTACGATTCCCTCCATGAGGAAGCCTTGGGGCGTCTCCGAGTTGTAGTTCTCGGTGATGGAGCGGACCTGGGCATTGTTCCGGCGCAACATGCTCTTGAAGACGACCGACTCCTCCAGGTTGCGGGAGAAGCGGTCGAGCTTGTGGACCAGGATGACATCGATGTCCCGCGCCTTGCAGCGGGCGATCATGTCGCAGAAGCCGGGGCGCTTGTGGGCGGGGGCGAAGGCGCTGATCCCCTCGTCCACGAACTCGGCGACGAGCTCGTGGTCGGGGTTCTGGTCGAGCCAGCGGGCCAGCTCCTTCTTCTGGGCAGGGATGGAGAGGTCTTTCTGGGCCTGCTCCTCGGAGGAGACGCGGCAGTAGGTGGCGGCACGGGGCATGGGATCCTCGTTGGGAAGAGGGGAGAGGTTCAGGCAGCGGGCGTCGGTGAGATCGCGCGTTCGACGCAGAGCAGGTCCACGCCGCGCAGATCGATCAGGTTTCGTGCCAGGAGGGCGATGGGCAGGCTCCGCCCGAGGTCCTCCTGGCGCCGCACGAGCACGAAGTCGGGCTTGTCGGCCTCCAGCGCCGAGAGCAGCGCCGCGAAGCCAGGACGCTGGCCGGGCGCGGTCAGACCGGACACGCCGAGGTCCGTGTAGTTGGCGGTGCGGGTGGCGTAGGGGTGGGCCTCGAACCAGGCCGCGAAGGCGTCTTCTTCGTCAACTTGCGCGACCTGTGCGCGGCGGAGATAGGTGTAGACACGAAGCATGAACGCTCCAGCGTGGCTCGGGTTGGTTGTGAACCACGTCTGCAAAAACAATGCCATGGCGGCCCCCTGTCAAGGGCTATGCGCGAAAATCGATACATGACGGACAATAGTGTACATATAACGCCGTGTTACTGTGAATCTCGTCATTCTTGGCCCGATCCTTGCGCGACACCGAGGGGGTGAGGGTGAACGGGAGGAGGCGGGCTCTCGCGAACGCGCCCGGGGAGGCGCCGGGATCGCGTCGCGTCTGAGCCCACACGGATGTCGTCGCTGTGGACCGGGCGGCGACGCGGGTGAGCGGCGATCCCGTCACTGTGGCCAGGGGACCGCAGGCGGCGGCCGGGCGCGGCGCTCCCAGAGCGCTCCCTGCGCTCACGCGCTGCCGTGGCGATGGAGCGCAAGGCAAACGCCAGGAATGGGGCTGGCACGGGCGTTGCTCTCTGCCGACTCGAACCCCAACCCCAGGTGCCCCATGAGACGACGACGACAGTTTCAGGTCCAGCTCGTGCCGGTCCCCGATCCGGCCGCGGCGGCGCGCTACGACGCGCTGATCGAGCAGGTCGGCGAGGGCCTGGCCCAGCACCTGCTCGGCGTGCCCCCCGCCGCGGAGCCCGAGCAGCCCCACAACGCGGTGGGGCGTGTCCTCAGCCGCCATCGGAGGGAGGCGTGACCCCGCCCGCCCTGGCCCTGGCCCTCGCCCAGCATCTGGAGCCCGGCCGCGTGCGCGTCGAGGCCCTGCTCGCGGCGCCCCAACTCCGCGCCGAGTGGCCCGACGACGACGGCCCGCGCCTCGTCATCGAGGAGGCCACCACCACCGTCTCGTTGCAGTTCCTCTGTCCCGAGGACCTGCTCGCCTTTCAGCACGACCCCGCGCACGTCGCGATCCCGAGCGGTCTACGCCGCTGATGGAGACATCCATGTCCAACGACCCCAGGACACCCCGGCGCACCCACGTCAAGCTCGACAAGCTCATGGTGTCCATCTCCCGCTTCGAGAACGAGAAGGACCGCACGCCCCGCCCTTGGCAAGGCCCCTTCATCCGCATCATCCGAGACGGGCACCTGATCCGTGCGGACAAGAAGGGCACGCCCGCGTTCTCCGCCGCGATCTACGGCGAGGGCGCGAAGCGCGGCAACCGCAAGGTGATCGAGGCCACGCTGCTGGTCTACGACTTCGATCACCTCTCGGCCGAGGACACGCAGAAGGTGAGCCGCCTCCTCCAAGGCCGCGCGTTCCTGGCCTACACCAGCTTCAGCCACCTGGTTGGCGGCCCGGATGACTGCTGCTTCCGGGTGTTACTGCCGGTTACACGTCCGATACAGCCCGACGAGTACGCGCCGGTCTGGGAGGGCGGCTACGCGGCGCTCGGGCGCCTGGCCGACCCGAAGACCCGCGACATCGCCCGCATCTGGTATCTGCCCTCGTGCCCACCGGAGCGCGCCGAGCTGGCCTGGGTACGAACGAGCGACGGGCTCACGCTGGACGTGGACGCGGTGCTGTCCTGGCAGCGCGACCGGGTGAAGCAGGCCACGCACAGCCAGCAGACGGCGCTCAAGCTCCAGCCGGCCACGCTCGGCGAGGGCGAGCGCAACGCGGCCCTGACCAGCCTCGCCGGAAGCCTGCGGCGCCGGGGCATGAGCGAGCCGGGCATCGTCGCCGCCCTGCGCGCGGAGAACGAGGCCCGGTGCAATCCACCCCTGCTGGAGGAGGAGATCATCGGCATCGCGCGCTCGGTCTGCACCTATGAGCCTGGGAACCCGCTCGTGCTCGCCAACCGCACCGACTACGGCAACGGCGAGCGGCTGGCCTGGTTCGCCAAGGACGATCTGCGCTACGTCCACCCCTGGGAGAAGTGGCTGTGCTGGGACGGGCGGCGCTGGCGGCCGGACCACGACAACCGCGTCTTCACCCGGGCGGCGTCTATGGTGCGCACGCTCGCGGCGCAGGCCGAGACCATCGAGGACCCGAGCGAGCGCGAGGCCCTGCGCCGGCACGCGATGATGTCGGAGAGCGTGGCGCGGCTCAGCTCGATGCTGCGCATCGCCGGCAACCTGCTCGCGGCGGCGCCCGAGGCGCTGGACCGGCAGCCCTGGCTGCTGAACTGCTGGAATGGCACCGTGGACCTCCGCCTCGGGCAGCTCCGGCCGCACGACCGCGCCGATCTGCTCACGCACCTCGTGCCCACCCCCTTCGAGCCCGACGCGCCCTGCCCGCTCTGGGAGGCGTTCCTGGAGCGCATCTTCGACCACAACGAGCCGCTCATCTCGTTCGTGCAGCGCGCGGTGGGCTACTCGCTGACGGGCCTGGCGACCGAGCAGGTGCTGTTCCTGGCCATCGGCACGGGCTCGAACGGCAAGTCCACCTTCTTCGACGTGCTGCGGAGGCTGCTCGGCGACTACGTCACCAACGCCGAGTTCTCCACCTTCCTCAAGCGCGGCGGCGATGGCGTGCGCAACGACCTTGCGCGGCTGGCCAGCGCGCGTGTGGTCAGCGCGTCCGAGCCCGAGCGCGGCAAGCCGCTGGCCGAGAGCCTGGTCAAGCAGCTCACGGGCGGCGACGCGGTGACGGTGCGCTTCCTGTTCAAGGAGTTCTTCGAGTACCTGCCCACCTTCAAGGTCTGGCTGGCGGCCAACACGCGCCCGACGATCTCGGGGTCGGACGCGGGCATCTGGCGGCGCATGCGGCTCATCCCCTTCGCCGCGAAGATCTCTGACGAGGAGCGTGACACCATGCTCGGTCACAAGCTCGCCGCCGAGCTGCCCGGCATCCTCGCCTGGGCGGTGCGCGGCTGCCTACGCTGGCAGTCCGAGGGTCTGGGGCTGCCGCCCGAGGTGGTGGAGGCGAACGCCGACTACCGCGAGAGCATGGACCCGCTGCCGGCCTTCCTCGACGGCCACTGCGAGGTCGGCCCCTTCCACACCGTCCTGGCCCGCGACCTCTACGAGGTCTACCTGCGCTGGTCCGCGGAGAGCGGCGAGGAGCCGCTGTCACAGAAGGGGCTCGCCAACCGGCTCCAGGACCGGGGCTTCCGGCCGACGCGCGGGGCCCGGGGCGTGCGAGCCTGGCGGGGGCTGCGGCTCCGGCAGCTCGCGGACAACCCGCCCGACACGCCCGAGCCCCCCGACGGCGACGAGGGCCTCTTCGAAGAGGGCGAGGTGGAGCCATGAGGCCGGCGATCCTGGGGGCGCTCGCCGAGGCGGGCGTGACGCTGTGGTGGGACGGGGCGGTGCTGCGCTACCGCGCGCCGCTCGGGGTGATGAACGACGCGATCTACGAGGCCATGCGCGCGGCCCGCGCCGAACTCATCGTGGCGGCTGAGGCGCGCGGCGGCGTGCTGCTCCCCGACGACCGCGCGACCTGGCCCACGAGCCTGCGCCGCGACTTCGAGGGCCTTGCGGCGAAGCTGGCGTGCGAGCGCCGTGTCCCGCCGAGCGAGGTCGAGCGCCGGGCGCGGGCCCAGGCGGCCGAACTGTGGCTGCGCCGGCGGATCGTGGCGGCCGACGAGCCGTAGAACGCCGAGGATCGGCCGTCAAGCGAGCAACCGCGCACCGAGTGAATTGTTGGACGTGCCGATCCATCCGTCGTATCCGTCGCAAGCGTCACTCCCTCCGTTCCCTGGCGGGCTCTGGAGGGGGGACGCTTGCGACGCTTGGGTTCTATCCGTCGCAGGGGTTGGGGGCGGCGCGGGCGAGGCTGTGGCGGCCGACCACAC
>CAZTOW010000082.1:0-18567 GCA_964615375.1 uncultured Enterobacterales bacterium | reverse complement strand
TATCCGTCGCAGGGGTTGGGGGCGGCGCGGGCGAGGCTGTGGCGGCCGACCACACAGGAGTACGAGTAACACGGCGCGGGCGCTGTCGAGGGGTTATGCTGCATCTCGCACGGAGCGAGACGAGGGCACCGCGAGGGCCGCGACAGATAGCGACCGATACGACAGATAGGATCGAACGCGAACAGAGGGGATCGAAAGCGGAAGAGTGACGCTTGCGACGGATGCGACACGAGATCTCGGATAATTGGAATTCGGATCCGCTCTGCGAGCGCGCGATCATGGACGAACGCCAGGACTTGTGTGAGGCTCACCGAGACCTGTACGAGCCGGAGCCGACGAGGTATGCTCCGAACAGTACGAGCCCGGTGAGAGAAGATGCGTGCCGTCCGCCTTTCGCTGGGCACGCCGACGCCGCCCACACGGGGCGCGCGTCGGCCGTACTCTCCAGGCGATCTACGCCGCGTCTGTGCGGGCCAGCCGCTGGGCGATCTCGGCGGGTCGGGCGCGCGTGGTGTGCAGGCGCGGGCCGGTGAGCACGAGGGCCAGCGGCGGCGTGATCGCGGCCTCGGGTCGCGCCAGCACCTGCCCGAAGTCGAGACCGCCCGCGCGAAGGTCAGCCTCCCAGGCTGCGATCACGGCCTCGGCCGCGAGCACGACGTGGCGGGTCATGACCAGCTCCGCGTCGGCCGCCGGGCGGTCCAGGCACACCGTCACCCCCTGGGCCAGCAGGCGTTCGCAAACGCGCGCGCTCAGCAGGGCGAGATCGCCGTACTGGCGGATCGCCTGGCGGGCGAGCAGGACCTGCTCCACCGCGGTCTGGACCGGCACGCTGATGGTTGTACGCCCGATCTCCAGGCGCGCGATGGTCGTGCGGTCCATCTGGATGAGGTTGCCGAGGGTGGTCTGCGACAGCCCCGCCGCAGCGCGCAGCGCCGCCAGGGTTCGACCGAAGACGGAGGTGACATCGGTGGTGCGGTTCTTGGTGAGCATGAGCCAATATACCGCGGCTCGGCTCGGTCGCGGGTGGGAACTCGCAACAAACTCGTGGATCTCGCTTGTCGCGCGGAGAAGGCTGAAGAGGAGACGATCTTCGCGGCGGGTGGTCCTCGCTGCTTCTGTAAACCCTACACAACGGCGGCGGCGTCAAGGCCCGCCGCCTTGCGGAAGACGGGATGGGCGGTGAGCGCCTCCGGGGTCCAGCGCGGCCGGTAGTGCGAGGCCGAGGGGTGGCGAAGGCGGAGCAGCAGCACGCGGCGCCGAGCGCCGGCCTCGTCGATCTCGATGACGTTGAGGTGGTGGAACAGCGGACCAGGCTGGGAGTGGTAGGCGAGGACGAAAGACGGCTTCGCCTTGCCAAAGGCGGGCCAGACGTGCCGCCAGGGCCGCCCGCCGAGGACGATGACCAGGTGCGGCAGCCGGCCGCGCGCGGTGAGCAGCTCCAGCTCGCGCGCGAAGACGGGCTCACCTTCCTGGAATCAGCGCTCCTCGGCACTGTGCGCGCGCAGCCCCTCGCTCTTCGGCAGCCAGCGCTTGACGGCGTTGGTGAGGTAGATGGACTCGATGCCCAGGAAGGGCCCCGACCACTCAGCGCTCCGGGCGAGGGCCAGGGCGACGGCCTCGGCGTCCTTGAGCACGCGCTGCTGGAACGGGTAGCGCTGGTGCCTGAAGTCCTCCGCGTAGTTCCTGGGGGGTGGACTGCTCCAGGGATCGCAGTAGGTGTTCACCCCGATCGCCATGACCCGGAGCGCGTCGGGGCCTGACGACGCGAAGGCGCTCCCGATGAAGGGGTGGATCGGGCCGTACCAGCCGGAGCCGGTGTGCGGGGGCAGGGCCTCGTAGAGGGACTCGATCTCGTCGGGCATGGGGGCGCTGGCTCCTCGCTCGGGGGTATGGCACGGCCTCGCGCCCTGCAAGCGCACAGGACCACGCGGGCTCGATTAAGTTCAGTCCGTCCCGCTCGGAGTCATCGTGCGAATCCTGGCCATCTCCGACGTCCGCACGCAGCCCATGTCCATGCTCGTTCGCGTCGTGGAGCAGCACCGGCCGGATCTGATCCTGTACGGCGGCGACGACGTGCGGCGCTTCGGCGAGGTGCCCCAGCGCGCCGTGGCGGAGGCTGTAGTGCGCTGCCTGAGCGAGGTGGGCGCGAGCACGGGTGACGTGTCCTCGCGGCTCGGGGTTCATGGCCTGGCCCGCGTGCTGCCCTTCGACGCGCAGATGGACGCCCGCTCTCCGATGGCGCGCGCGCGATTTGTACAGCTCGGGCGGTCCTTTCGCGCCGTGGCCTTTCCTTGCGCCACGCTCGGGCTGGTCACGACCTCGGTGGCCGAGGTCACGGAGGCGCTGCTCGACCTCGGCCTGCTGGACCGGATGATGTCCAGGGCCGCCCCGCCGTGGAGCGCGCTGCCCGAGGAGCGACGGCTCCGGCGCTTCAACCACCAGGCACGCCGGATCGAGGTCGTGCTGGACGAGGGCGAGGTGTGGGCGGTCTACGTGCTTCCCGACCCGCTCGGACATCAACCAGAGGGGCGCTGGACTGAGCTGGCCCGGCTTGCGCCGCTCGGGCTCGCGGGCGTCATCGGCAACGACTGCCACCCGCTCTGTCGGTCCATCCTCGCGCAGGTCCCCTGCCGCGATCTCGACGCCGGGCCCCTGCTCCTCTCCGAAGGCTGGGCAGTGCTCGGGCTCGGGGGCGCTCCATGCGACGATCAGGGGGGCCGGGGTCCGAACCTGTACACCCAGCCCAGGCGCGCGAGCAGCTCCGTGTCCAGCTCGCGCTGGCTGGTGATCGCGCATGCGTCCTGGTCACCCACGCCCCACCCCAGGGCGTGCTCGACGGGGCGATCCGCTTCGGCTCCGAGAACATCGGCTCCTCGATGGTGCGCGAGATCCTCACGGATCCTCGCGTGCGCGTGGTCGTCTGCGGCCACGTCCACCTGTGGGGAGGGCGCCAGGAGGAGGTCGGTCATTGCCGCGTCGTCAATGTGGCGAGCCATGATCACCTGGACGCGCCGCTGCGCTGGGCAGTGCTGGAGATCGACGGCGATCGGGTCGAGGTCGAGCTCGGTCAGATGGCCTCTCCGACCGAGATCCGCCGCGCCTGGGAGGTCGGCCCGGATCGGGCCAGGAAGCTCCAGGAGCACGGCATCGAGTCCCTGGAGCAGCTCGCGCGGACCACAGAGCAGGAGCTCGGGCGCGTCATCGGGCCGACCTTCGGGCGGATCGCCGGGCGACACGCCGCGACCCTGCTCGACCAGCGGCCCCGCCGGCTCGCGCCCACGTTCGCATTCCCCGAGCGCGCGGTGTACCTCGATGTCGAGACCTCGCACGACCGGCAGGACGACCCCTGGCTGATCGGCCTGCTCCTCCCCGACGAGGCCGAGGTGCGTCAGCTTGTCGAGCTCGACCCGGGCCGGCTTGGCGATCAGCTCGACGCCCTATACGCGATCCTGTCGCGCTACGCCGACCATCGGATCGTGCGCTGGGGCTCCTTTGACCTCGGCGCGCTCAAGAAGGCCGTTCAGAACGCGGGCAGACCGGCGTACCGCTGGCTGGACCCGGCGCGCTGGCTGGACGCGAACCTGTGGCTGCGACGGACGCTGGCGCTCCCGGTGGCGGGGACCGGGCTCAAGGAGATCGCGACCCACCTGTCCTACGCCTGGAGGCACAGGGGGCTGGACGGGATGCTCGTTGGCATGATGTACGCCCGCTACCGCGACCGGCGCGAGCCATTCCCCGTCGAGCAGGTCATGGAGTACAACGCCGACGACGTGCTGGCGCTGCCCTTCGTTGTGGAGCGGGCTCGGCGCCTGTTCGAGGCGGCGGGGTAGGCCGCCTCGGCGGCGGCATCACTCGGCTGCGAGGACCAGGTGCAGCGTGGGCACGGTCGGGTGCCGCCCCAGGAGAAAGGGCTGGTGATTGTTCACTTATCATTCCTTTCCCTACTACTCGTCACTCTCCGTCAATCCGGGTGCATCGTCGGATGGATCCATCTGCACCTGCTGATCGGTAGTGTACGTCTTTGCCACGGCCTGTGGTGCCCCCGCCACGCCGAACACACATGCGACGAGCATCACCATCAGGTGGCGAATGGTGAGGGTCACAAGCACGCGCTTGATAGGATCAACCCCGTAGAGCTTTTCAAAGTCATCAATGGCTGACTTCAGGCCCGCATTAAACTTGAGGCGCTCCTCCTTGGTCTTGAACTGAGGGACTCCGCACTTGATGCGAACAGCCCGATCATCTGGAGTGTCGCCTTCCAACTTCGTTTTCAGCACCCTGGAAAAAGTCAGCACGCTCTCGCTGATCCTGTCGGCGGCGGCGGACACCTGGACGTCTTGGTCACCATCGTCTTCCCAGCTCAGCGTTCCGGCGGCAAGGCGCCACTTGGTGTCGAAGCCCATGACCCCTGGAATCTGGACCACCCTGCCCTTTTTCTTGAGGTCCATGAGCGCATCCCACACCAGGTAGTCCGAAGAAAGCCGGAGCGGTCCGGGGTGCGCGTCGAGCAGAGGAGACGCGTTCGCCATGAGAACACTGAGGTGTTCGTCGGCCTTGATCTTGGTCTCGAGTCGGATCAACTCTTCGAGGGCGATGGAGCTCTGGGAGAAGCCATGCGGATCACTGCTGCGCCACTCCTGAAGCCAGCAGACCAACCGAATCTCGTACAGACGTTCGAGATACGCGGTAATCTCGGCTGAGGTCCGCTGCTCCTCGGGGAACTGCTGGAGAGCACGAGCGACGTTACGCCTATAGAGCTCCTTCAGGCGATCGGGGTTCATGTGAGCCCGGTTTCGGCGAATCTTGTTCGGGTAGGTCTTGTGCCGCTCCGCCATCAGTCGTTCGCTGATACCGAGGTCTCCGAACTCGTCGTGCAGGCCGTCTTTGACAGCTGCCTCGAATTCGTCCTTGAGGAGATCGACGCTGGCGCCCAACCGCAGGGCCGCCCTAACCACTCCAGTGCAGGCCGCCCGGATCGCGAACCGCAGGGCATCGCTGCCCTTGTGTGAGGTCTGCTCGGTGGACTCCTTACTCACCACCTCCAGATAGGGTCGCTGGCTCATGGGATACCTCCTGCTTCGAGTCTAGCATTGACGCGCTCCGAAGTGGAAGACCTTTCCAAGAAAGTCGCTCCCGAGTCCGGGGGAGACAATTTCGTCACACGTCGGACCTCGTCTGACGGGTATGGCGGCAGGTCTTGCTGCATTGATGGCGTGGTACCCCGGTGTGGGGTGGCCGTATGAAGTCGTCTGCTCAGCGGCCTCTCAAGTCGACGTCGTCCTGCGCGACGTATCGGTAGGCCCATAGCGTCGACTATGTCGTGTTCGGAGCCAAGACTGGGGAAATTGCGGTGGGCAGAACCCGACCGGGTGATGGAAGGATTGTCCGGCGCCGCCGGGCGTCCCGACAGACATTCAACAAATCGGAGAGCCGTGATGGCCAACTACAACCCTCTCGCACACCTTCCTGCGGCGGGCGCTCTCGCGCTCAGCCTCGGGCTCACCTCTACCTCCAGCCTGGCGGCCGTGCGGACCGACCAGCTCCTGTCCGAGCACCCTGTCCTTCAGCGGGTACTGGCTGAGTCTCCCATGGCGGTCGACGAAGACAGCCCCCTGGCTGTGGCGAACGACTACAGTAAGTGCCATAGCAAGACTCACGAGAAGACGAACGACTACTCGAAGTCGTTCTCCAAGGAAGGAGACTGCGGAGTTGCCCAGGCGGTCGCAGTGGACCTCGACGTCGCCGCCTCAACCCTCGTCGCTCGTCTCCTGGCTTAGCAAGGGATCTTGAGCACCTCGCTGCCTGATCGCCGCGAGGTGCTCCCACACCTCAACATCGAGGCCAACCATGACTGGATCTACCGCGCTGGATAGACCAAGGCGCTGGCCCTTCAAGTACATCCTCCTCAAGCTCGCGGCTCGATGCAATCTGAAGTGCAGATACTGCTACTGGTTTCGAGACGCCGCCGTCTATCAGAAGCCGAAGCTCATCACACCAGAAGCCGTGGCGGGTGTCGTCCACCGGATTCGCGAGCACATCGAGGCTCATTCGCTCAACGAGTTCAGCGTGCTGCTTCACGGCGGAGAGCCTCTGCTCTTCCCGAAACCCCGCTTCGCGCATCTATGCGAAGACCTGAGGCGCCTCGGCGACAAGCTGGGTGCAGAGATCAGGGTGTCCGTGACCACAAACGGTGTGCTCATCGACCACGAGTGGGCGCTGATGTTTCGACACTTCGACGTTCGCCCTACCGTCAGTATCGACGGACCTCCCGAGATCCACGATCTTCAGCGGGTTGACTTCGGAGGACGGGGGACCGGTCGGCGCGTGATACGCGCCGTGACCCTGCTCCGTCAGCATGGCGTCCATCCGGGCTTCCTAGCTGTGGCGCAGCCGCGTACCTCACCTCGCGCGGTGATCGAGTTCATGATCCACGAGCTCGGAGCCAGCTCCTTCGATCTGCTGCTGCCTGACGAGAACCATGACGCCGCGCCTCCCCCTGTGGACGACTACTACGTCGAAGCTTTCGACTTGTGGTGGGATGCTTACGCCCCCCGCGTCGACATTCGCATGTTCGTCAACATGATCCGAGGGTTGCTCGGGAGGGAGTCCTCGACGGAGGGTGTGGGCTATGGTCCTGTCGCCTTCGTTACCGTGAATACCGATGGGGGTATCGAGCCGCTCGACGTTCTGCGCATTCGCGGGGACGCGGCCAATGAGAGCAGGCTCAACGTCGCGACACATCCACTCGATGCGGTGTGGGAGGACGATGCATGGCTGGAGATCTTCCACGCCTCGTTGACCCTGCCGGAGCCCTGCCGAGATTGCCGATTCAAGATCGCATGCGGGGGTGGGTACCTCCCGCATCGCTGGTCTGCCCAAAGTGGGTACGACAATCCAAGCGTCTACTGCCAGTCGCTGAAGAGGATTCTCGCGCACATCGAGACACGACTGTGCGCTCACATCAGCCGGGTGGAGGAGTGACATGAGACACATGCTCGTGGTCGCGCTGCTTCTGGGCATCAGCGACTCCCATCAAATGGCAGGACGGAGCCGCTCTGTGATCTTCGCTGACGATACCGCCCTCGTGCTGTTCGGGGCCGACTGGTGCGCTCCCTGCATGGCTCTGAAGGCCGAGATACAAGCATCCGGGCTCTCGACCACCTGGCCGGTAGACATCGGGAGGTGCCAGGTGGTCGTCCCCGTGGAGCACATCGACCTCACCTCGGCCGGGACTGGGGGCCACCCGCTCAAGGCCACGGAGATGTTGCCCGAGCAGGTCATCCGTCGCGGCAACGAACGAATCGCCTACGAGAACTACTCCGACGTGGCCTCGATCACGTACTTTCTCGAAACTCAGCTCCAGCCTCTCCTAGGAAAGCAGCTTCAATCCTGTGGGCTGCAACCCTAGCTTGGCAGGTGCTGACGAGCCGCCGGAGCGAGGGCCGACGACGTGGGGCCCTGAAGCTGCGCCATCGGTAGCCTCCATGGACCGCGCGATACCAGGGTTGAATCGCGTGGTTACCACGGATCAGGGCTGCGCTGCTCCGGAGGCGTATAGTGCGCGCCACGGCATCGCCACCAGACGCGCCGCCAGTGATCTCCGTCGATGTCGTAGTGGTCGATGTCCTCGACGCATTCATGGGTGGCGGGCTCGCGGAGGCGCTCGACCGGCGTAAGGTGAATCTGGGTGTCCTTTTTTCCCGGAGGAATCCGATGTCTACGCAGGGCCGGACCAGCGACCAGACCGAGCAGCCCCCCCAAAGCGAGGCACAGCCCGCGCAGACCTCCCCGGACGAGGGCACCAACCTGTTGCACCGCTGGGTGCGGCTGGTGCAGCAGAGCTCGCTGTGGGGCAACGACGCGGGGCAGGTCAGCCTGGACGAGCTGGCGCAGGGGCCCACCACGCCTCGGATCCAGACGTTGGAGGAGATCCGCGCCGCGCGGGCGGCGGCGGTGGCCGAGGAGGACGCAGCCGAGAGCGCCGGGAGCATATCCTGGTGGGAGGACGCGATCTGCGCCGATGACGAGGCAGAGGCGATGCCGGCCGACGAGGTCTGTGAGACGGAGCCGCTGCTTGAGGTCGAGGATCCCCCGGTCTGCGAGCTTGACGACGCGGCGAGCGAGCTCGGGGAGCGCGCCTCCGACGACGGCGGCTACGCGTTGGATCCTCAGCTCAGCGAGATGCCGCCGATCTTCACGCTCCCGCCGCTGGTGACGCCGCCCACGACGGTCTCTCCGATCCCGCCCGCCCTGCCAGCGGCGGCCGGGGAGGGACTCCTGTCCAGGGTCCTAGCCTTCGGGGCACGCCGGCTGCTGCCCATCATCGTGGGCCTCTGGCCGAAGGACACGGCGCCGCCGGAGCTGGACCAGGTGCCCTATACCGGGCCCGAGGGCGGGCTGGAGCCGGTGAGCGACGGGCTGCCGAAGGACGACAACAAGTGTAAGGCGGAGGCGGTGAAGCACCGGGGCGGCGAAGAGATTCACGACGCCTGCGCGGACAGCGTCCCGGGAAATGAGATTCCTGGCAAGGATCTCCTGGTGACCACCCAGGAAGGCCAGAAGAAGAACTTCGACGCCTGGACGCGGTCGGACAACTCCGTGTGGGAGGTCAAGACGGACAACTTCGCTGGCAAGTCGGCGAAGTGGATCCAGCTCGTCACGCAGTGGCAGCTCCCTGCCCTGGAGTACGAAGAGCAGATCGCCAACAAGTGCGGCTACTCGTTCAAGGTCTCGGTCTCGGATCCGGCGCACTACGAGGCGCTGCGCGACAGGTTCGATGTCGTGTATCGGCCCGACTGCCTTCGCGACTCGAACGAGACCGGCGCGACACCGACATCGGAGCCGTGAGCTCCGTTCGGTGGGCGGACGAGCTGTACCTGCGGGCGCCTCCACCGGCGACGCAGGATCGCAGGCTGATCGAGGCCCTGGGCGTGGTCGAGCGACACGTCGCCGCGAGGCTGGCGCACCAACGAACGCCGGCCGTGCCCTTCATCGCCGACGTAGACCGCGCGCGGGTCATCGAGCAGGCGATCTTCGAAGACCGCTGGAAGGAGCGGACAGCGAGCTTCACGACGGACCCGGACTGGGGCGTGCTGATCTCCTTCTGCGGACGGGAGGACTACATAGCGCCGATCTCGGAGAGCGGAGCCCGCGAGATGCTGGCCCTGGACGTCGCCATGCTCGTCCAAGACCCCTACGGCGTCGCTGATCCAGACGCCCTCCTGGTCGAGCTCCACGCTGCCCTCGGCGCATGGCATGGCGTCGTCGGCCCGTTTACCGACGCGATGTCCACGGCCTACCCCGTCGATCTCCGCGCGCGCCTGGTCCCGCAACGGCTGGGGTGGCTGAACTCCTGGTCGGATCCGAGCTGCGCGCTGCTGGACTTCCCCCATCGCGCCGGCGACGAGCGGTGGCTCGGCGACGCGCGACGGCTGCCAGGGGACGACGGCTGGCTGCTTCGGCTGACCGAGGCTCCCTTGGATCTCAGCCTGCCTGAGCATGTCGAGACAGCGCGACTCGCGAGCGAGCGCTTCCGGCTCATTCAAGAGGTTCATCCGCCGATGAGGCCCAGGCGCCGCGCTGCTCAGAGCTGATCGAAGACCAGCAGCCACCCGGCCCCGTCGCCGCCGCTGGTGCCCGGCGCGCCGATGAGCAGGTCGTCCCAGCCGAGTCCGTTGGTGTCGCCCGCGTTCGCGAGTGTGGCGCCGAAGCGGTCGCCCTCGGCGGTGCCGCTCACGCGATAGTCGGCCTCGTAGAGGGTGTCTCCGGCTGACGGTTGCCCATACCAGAGCGCCACGGCGCCGGTCTCGTCGTCGTGGCCGGGGGCGCCGACCACGAGGGTCGCGTTGCCGTCGATGTCCACGCCGGACAGGAGGGCGGCTCCGAACTCGTCACCGGCCGCACCGCCGAAGAGCGTAAGGGTCGCCGCGTCCGCGTAGATCTCAGACTCCTGGGCCAGGGCCGCCAGGGTCGCGCCGTCGAAGTAGTAGACCGCCCCTGCCGCGGCGCCGTCGTCGTCCTCTGCGCCTGGGGCTCCGACATAGAGGTCGTCGTAGCCATCCCCGTCCTGGTCGCCGGTGAAGGCCGCTGCCGCGCCGAGCCGGGCGCCATCCGTGAGGCCGTAGATGGCGAGGTCATCGTAGTTGTAGTAGCCCAGGGCCGACTCGTGGAAGTCGGAGGAGGTTCCGAAGACGAAGGCGCCGCCGACCTCGGCGATCTCCTCGGAGCCGGGCAGATCGGCCTCCATGAGCGAGGAGCCGACCAGGAGATCCAGCTCGTCGTCTCCGTACAGGTCGCCGAGCGCCAGGGCTTCGCCGAAGCGCTCCGTGCTGCTGTTGAGCTCGCCTGACCGAAGGTCTTCGAGCTCGCCGGACGACGTCACGGGGCCGCGTATCAGCGACACGCCGTATCCAGCGGCGATGAGGTCCATGTCCTCGCTTCCGGCATAGTCCTGGTCCGTGAGCATCGACCTGCCCCCGGCCGCGACGATGACCAGCGCCGACACGCCATCGTTCACCGTGATGTCACCGCTGGAGAGTGGCCCTGGGACGATGAATATCGAGGAGCCCATGGAGGCCCGAACGCCGTCTCCAGCGCCCACGAGCACGTCGCGGACGCCGTCGCCGGTGAGGTCCGCCGCCGCCAGGCTTGCGCCGAGCTGGATGGCCGTGGCCGACCCATCCGTGACCTCCGCGGTCAGCGTGGTGTCAGCGCCGCCGACGTCCTCGATGGCCTGAGGCGGGCTGAGGTACACGAGCGCCTGGCCCCACGACCCGTCAGGTGCGCCGATCGCGAGATCGTCGAGGCCGTCGCCGTTCAGGTCTCCAAGTCCAGCGACCGCGCTTCCGAGCCCGCTCCCGACGTCGCCGTAGAACCGGGTGGTCGCGACGTCCGTGACCATGGCGCTGCCGCTGAGCGCCTCGCAGTCCGGGAGCTCATCACAGTCCTGATCGGCGCCATCGCCGCACACCGTTGGCGCGCCAGGGTACCGGTTGGCGTCGCTGTCGTCGCAGTCCCCAGAGACATCTGAATAGCCCTGGGCGCCGAGGCAGACCTCGACCGCGCTTCCGGCGCCGTGACCATCGCCGTCGCCGTCCGGCCACAACGACGCCGCGACCCAGGCTGAGCCGTCCTGGTCATCACAGTCATCCCCGACCGTCGAGGCGCCCTTTGGGAGCTCGCACTCCTCGACAGGATCAAGGGGATCGCCGTGGCCGTCGCCGTCGCTGTCCAGGTAGAAGGTGCGCAGGTCGTCCTGCTCGCAGTCCTCCGACTCTCGGCCGCAACGCCCATTGCAGGCCACGATGAGGGGGAACCACCAGAGTCGCATCTCGTTGAACCTCACGCTCCAGAGTGTAGCCCCTGAGCCCTCAGAACGCATCCATGAGCAGGAGCAGCGAAGAGCCCGCTCCTGAAGGGGCATCCCCGAAGCCAGGCTGCGTCGCACCCCCGACGAGCAGATCCTGAAGCCCGAGCCCGTTTAGGTCTCCCGCGGCCCCCACGACACGGCCATAGTTGTCCGCGGCCCCGCTGCCTTCGAGGCGCAAGGAGGCTGATTCGGGAGAGATGCTCCCACTGAGCGCGTCCACGAAGAGGAGCGCGAAGCCGCGTGCGTCCTCCGCGCCAGGCGCGCCTACGAGCAGCTCCGCGCGCTCATCCCGGGTGAGATCTGCGATAAGCGCGACGCTGGCGCCGAGCTGATCGCCGGCAGCTCCGCCGGTCACGGTGGCGCTCGTGATCTCCGAGAGTTCAGGGGGCGGCGCATCCAGGGCGGCGAGCGTGGCGCCGCTGAACGTGAGCAGGCGTCCGAGCTCCGGGGTCCCGGTCTCGTCTTCGTAGGACGGCGCACCGATGACGAGGTCGTCGTAGCCGTCCGCGTCGAGATCCTGGTCGGCCGCCACGGCCTGCCCGGTGCCATCTTGGACCCCACCGTCGAGCCAGAGGTCCGCGACACCTTCCACGTCGTAGACACCGCGCGGCGTGTCGAAGACCAGATAGATTCGGCCTCTTCCGGTCGGGTGCTTCCCCATCGAACCCTTCTCAAGATCGGTCGCTGCCCCAATTGCCAGATCGGACACGCCGTCCGCGTCCAGGTCGCCGGCCGAGAGCGCAGAGCCCAGCCGCTCTGCCCTGGTGGTCCCGGTGACCAGCAGAGCGGCCGCGTCCTCCGCCAGCCCGCTCCCCGTCATCGGTGGGCTGAGCACGAGCACGGCGCCGCCTTCGACCTCCCCTGCGGCGGTGTCCCTGTAGGGAGCGCTGACGAGGCAGTCGGATCTGCCGTCCCCGTAGATGTCGCCGCCACAGTGAAGGGCCGCGCCGAGTTGGCTGTCGGAGCGACCCGTGAGGACGCCCACGCCGAGCAGGTCCGACACGCTGGCCTGGTCAGGGAGCCAGGGGCCGATCATGACGTAGATCGAGCCATCTGCGCTGCCAGAACCTCCGACTGGCCCGAAGCCGTACCCGATCACCGCCCCGTCTCCGCTCCAGGGAGCCCCGACCAGCAGGTCATCGCAGCCATCGCCGTTGAAGTCCGCGCGCCCCGCGACCGCCGAACCGAAGCCCCCTCCCTCTCCCTTCAACAGGGCGAGCCGCTCGCTCTCCTCGCCCATCGTCCAACGCAGGCCCTCCTCCGCCCCGTAGGCCAGGATCGTCGCGCCGTCACCGTCCTCCGCTCCTGGAGCGCCGACCACCACGTCATCGAGCCCATCGCAGTCCACGTCCCCGGCCGGGGCCACGGCCGCGCCGAGCTGCGCGTCGCCCGTCCCTTGGAGGAGCCAGTCGGCGTCCGTGCCCGACAGGGTTCCCCAGGGCAGCTCGCAGTCCGGGTCCACCTGCCCGTCGCAGTCGTTGTCGTCGCCGTCACAGCTCGTCGGCGCGCCGGGGAACGCGCCCGGGTCGTCGTCCAGACAGTCCCCGGCGACCAGGGCGTAGCCGGCGGCCTCGCTCGCACACAGCTCAACGCCGGGATCGACGCCGAAGCCGTCGCGGTCATTGTCGAGGTACCAGACCGAATACTCCCAGATGTGGATGTTGTCGTCGTCGCAGTCGTCTGCGAGCAGCGAGGTGCCCGGCTCGCCCTCGCACCCCACCCCGATCTGCGGCGGGACGCCGTGGCCATCGCCGTCCTGGTCCGAGTACAGCGGCTCGCTGCCGACGGTCGGGTCGTCCTCGGCGCAGTCTTCGCCGAGCATCACGCCGTCGTGGTCCCGGTCGAGCTGCTCGAAGGCGTCTCGGATTCCGCAGCCCGCCCCCAACGTGACTACGAGCACCCACCTCCACCGGCGCGCGCGGGCCCACGCGCCGACTGCTCCCGTATGGAGCAATCTTGTGAGTGTCGCGATCTGCGCGTCAGGCACGGTGTCCATGGTCAGACTCCAGGCAGTCCCATCCACTCAAACAGTACCCTTCGAGAGGAGGCTTTTCAGGAGCGATACGGATGAGGAGCGCGACGACGACGATGGGCACGGGTAGTTCGATCTTGCGCGGCGCCCTGCTGGTCTTGATGGTGTGCGGCGCGCTCGGCGCTCGACCGGCGGTCGCGGCCTGTGACGGCGGAGAGGCGGAGCTGACCGAGGCCATCGGCGCGGCGCTCGGGGCCTGGTCCTCGGCGAACCGGGCGGTCTATACCCGGGCGCGGGCCTCGGCCGAGGCGTGCGTGCAGAGCACGCGGGACGTGCTCGCGCCGGAGACGGTGGCGGCCTGGTTCCGGTTCCAGGCGGTGGACGTGCTGTTCCAGAAGCGGGACGTGGCGGCGGCGCGGCTCATGCTGGCCGCCTCGCATCAGGTCGATCCCGACTTTGCCTGGGATGGCAGCGTGCTGGCGAGCAACCCTGACCTGCCGCCGATGATCGAGGAGGCGAAGGCGCTCGCGGCCGGCGATCTCGTCCCCATCGCCCAGGATCAGGCATTGCGCACCTACGTCAACGGGCGTGCCGCCACCGAGCGGCCGGTGCTCGTCCCGGTCCTGCTGCAGGTCGAGTCTCCGGGCGTCGGCGTGCTGGTCACGCGGGTGCTGGGTCCGGGCGAGGACTGGAAGCCGGCCGAGGTGCCGGGCTACGACCTGGCGCAGTCCGCTTGGGAGCGCCGGCAGCGCAGCTCGGGGGTGGCGATCAAGACTGGCGGGGCCCTCCTGCTGAGCGCCGGGCTGGTGAGCGGTGGGGCGGCGCTCGGCAGCGCGCTCATCCGCCGGGACTCCGAGGACCCCGAAGTCGTGCTCAACGGCATCATGCTTGGCGTCGGCGGGCAGATCGGCGCGGCGGTGCTCGCGGGCGCAGGCCTTACCTCACTGACCGTCGGCGTAAGGATGCGCTGGTGAGCGGCACCGGGAGCTACCAGATCCTCGGAGTGCTCGGCCGGGGGGGCTACGGCGCCGTCTACCACGCCCGCTTCCAAGGGCGGCACGGCTTCGTGCAGGACGTGGCGCTCAAGGTGGTGCTGCCGGGCTCGGTCGACGAGGAGCTCGCCGTGCGGCTGCGCGACGAAGCCCGCGTGCTCGCGCTGCTCGGGCACCCGAACATCGTGTCCGTGTTCCGGCTCTCGTTGCTCGATCAGGGCTGGGCGGTGGCGATGGAGCGCGTGCGCGGCGCGGACCTAGCGCGGATCGTCGAGACGCGGGGCCCGCTGCCGGTCACCGCGGCGCTGGAGATCGTGGCCCAGGTCGCGGGCGCCCTTCGCTTCGCCCTCGCGCACCCTGGTCCCGACGGGCAGCCGCTGCGGGCGGTCCACCGTGACCTCAAGCCGGAGAACCTGCGGTTGAGCGAGCACGGGCTCGTCAAGATCCTCGATTTTGGCATCGCGCATGCCGTCTTCGCTGCGAGGGAGTCGCGGACGGCGCAGGACCGGGTGCCGGGCACGCTGAAGTACATGGCTCCCGAGATCTTCGAAGGTCAGCAGGGTCCTGCGGGCGACGTCTACGCGCTCGGCTGCGTGCTCTACGTCCTGCTGGCTGGCGAGGTCCTGGGCGCGGCGCGCGGCGAGGAAGAGGCCCACGACGCCTGGGTGCGCAAGCGGATCGGCCGCCTGAGCGAGGCGCGCGAGGAGCTGGACCAGGACCTGCTGCTCCTGCTTTACAGCCTGTTGCGCTTCTCGCCCGAGGCGCGGCCCGACGCCGCGACCCTGGAGCGTTCGGCGCGGGATCTCCTGCGGGGCAGCCCTGGACCTGGCCTCGCGGAGCTGGCGCCGAGGCTGCTGGCGGGGCTGGACGGGGGCGCGCCCGACACCGAGGACGCGGCGGTGGGCGCCGTGCTGCGCGAGCTGAGCGAGCCCTCGGTGGCGCAGCCGGAGGTCTCGGGTCTTGTGGACCGGGAGACGGTGTTCTCGCCGATGCCCGTGCCGGAGCCGCCGAGCCAGGGGCGGCGCGCCCCGCTCCAGCCCGGTCGCACGGACGAGGGGGCTCGCTCGCCCGAACCGGAGGCGCCGCGACAGGGCTGGGAGCGCGTGACCTGGGGGCACGTCGGCGCGCTCGCGCTGCTGCTGACCATCGCCTTCGGTGCGGCGGCCTCGGCGGTGCTGCGCGCGGATTCTCCAGCGGTCGCGGCTGCGGCGTCTGCCCCTGCCGAGGCGCCCGCAGTGGCGGGGGCGCCCGAGGCCGTCCCGGCGGAGGCCGCTCCGAGCGCCGAGCCCGCGCCGCCGGAGACGGTCTGGGTCAAGGTGAGCGGCGACGCCGAGCAGGTCGAGCTGGTCCGAGGCTCGCGGCGCGTGCGGCTGCCGGCCCGGGTGGTGCCAGGGGTCTGGGACCTGGAGGTGCGCTTCCCTGGTACCGGCGCGAGCGTGGAGCGCGGCTCAGTGGACGTGCGGGGCGGGCTCAACGTGAGGTGTGAGGCGGACTTCATGCGGTGCGAGTGGTGAATGTCTCGGGTGGCCAGCATCCAGATCGCTCTACACGAACATATCGATCGACCGCCTACTGCGGCCGGTGCGCTCATGTAAGTTCTGGAAACTCGGATGGGCTACTCATCCCGTCGGTTTCCAGCCGGTCATCAGCTCTTGTTCGATTCACCCCGAGACGATGCCCGACGACGGCGGAGTGCGACCGGAAGGAACAGGGGAACGAAGACGAACGCAGACGACCCGCTTCGGCACCCACCGTCGTCAGATGGCGCCCCTTCCTCGGCAACATCACACACCGTACCGAAACTGCGATGGACATCGACGAATACCGCCTCGCAGTCCGCTGCGATAGTGCCGGCATTGCCCTTTCGCCCAATGTCGGACGCCGTCGCGTACTTGTGTATGCAGTCACGCTCATCTTGCGAGATGACGCCTTCATCGCGGAAGTCGTTGAGTGCGTGTGTGATCGTGCTCTCCCAGTCACCCTTGTTTTCGTAGACGGCGCAAGGCGGCGCCAGGTCTGAGATACTGCAGCCATCCCCATTGGCGACTACACCAGCAGGCGTACCCTGGCACAGGTCTGCATCGCCGAGCACACCGTCGCCATCATCATCCCAGACATCCCCTCCTGAAAACGGTGTACAGATACCGTCTTCGCTGATATCGCCGAGAATCACCACTCCCACGGGGGCGCTATCAAGGCAGTTGGCATCCCGAGGCGTGGTCGACTGCCACAGTAGGCACTGCCCGCTTGCAAAGTGCTGGACACACATGCCGCTGCCTTCGTCGTCGCGGAACTCGTCTGACACAGGAGCGAGAAGGGATGCACCGTCCACGGAGTCGTAGTAATCGAGGAGGGCGCCCTTCACGAGCCATGCCTCGCCACCTCGGTACTCGTCACCGGGACGAGTTGCAGACGGATCGAAGACGAGTCGCGAAGCTCCTGCGACGGTATCGGTGTCCGAAGCGTCTCGATGGAACTCCTGTTCGTAGGTTCCACGGGCCGTCATGGCCACGCCTCCGACCGGCTCACCGAGGACCAGCGCGCCACCGAGGCGAGCCCAGGCGTCCGCGAAGGCCCAACTCTCGGGAGCCCAGGTCCCGTCCGCGAACTTTCCGGGGCCGACTTCTGCGGACCATGGCACGTAGGTTACGTCTCCCTCGTCGTCAAACGTGGACTTGTCCCAAAGCATATAGCCATGCTGAAGGTCGATGCGGGCCGACTTCTGAGTGCCATCGTCGAAGAGGGCTGTTGTATACTCGTCAATTAGCGGTAGCCCTGGATCTGTGCCGGCACCTCGGAGGGCCAGCCACCCATCCTCGGCATCCCACAGAAACCCGCTACGGATCACACGGGCATTGCGCGCGCCATTAAGCGCATCGTAGAAGGCGTAGCTCTGGCTCCAGTGGCCGCCGTCATAGGGCTGTACGATCCAGTTCGTGCTGGTGCCGTCTGCCTCGTAGAGCGTCCCCTCGGCGTACAGGTCGTCGCTCCACGGGTCGTCTTGCGAGCCCAGCGGCCAAGCGATCCCCACATACCAGGGGTAGTTAGACAACTCGGACATCGCAGACGTATCTGGGGTGCCCAGGAGTGCCTCCGCCTTGTCTCCCAGCCGCTCTTCGAGGGCATCGAACACGCCAAAGTTCTCAGAAGTGTAGGTATACTCGTCCATGGGCGTCACGCAATCGCAGCCCAGCGCGGTACCGATGTCGTCGAAGTCGAGTTCAAAAGACTGAGTGGAGTCCAGTGGCTCCGGTTGGTGATGGATGTGCGAGCCTGAGCTGTTTCCGTTGCTACCCACGAGGCCCAGAACCTGGCCACGTTGAAGATGCTGACCCGGAAAGGCGAATACGCGCGAGAGGTGCGCATCCCGGGTCCGCGTACCGGTGTGGTCCTGGAGTACACAGTAGACGTAGTTACCCCAGCCCGACGTCGCACCCTCCTGGTCGTCAACCACTTCGCTTACCACGCAGTCCCCTGATGCGGTGTTTGGCCGCCCAAAGTCTCCATCGGCGTGATTGAAGTCGTGGGCTCCCGACAGCGACCCCACATGGCCCGATTGACCCGGGCTCTGAGACACCCACCAGCTCTCGCCCCCGAGGAACGGAGCTTGGTAGAGACCATCACCCGCATGAGAATTGACGGCGGCGAGCATCAGCAAGAGCGGGGATGTCGACTTGACGAGAGTTCTGGGGCCCATGGATGCCTCGTGGGAGAACGAGTGGGAACACACCATATTAGATACCTGATGCGCTGCTGGATGTGAAGCCTGATAGCCTTGATCGACAGCACATCAGCGGAGCCGAGGATCTGTCGCCGCTGCTGCTGGCGCTTCGGCCGGAGTGGTGGAAGCCGTTGCAGGTCCTTCGGGTGCAGGGCCAGAACGACGCGGACTACGACCGCCTGGCGATCACGGGCGAGGCGTTCGAGGGGTACGTGCGGCGACACCGTCATCTCGCCGATCACGGCGTCGTGGTCGTGCCCGAGGACAACGACGCCATAACGGGCAGCTACGCCATGGTGGACCCGGCGGGTCGCTTCTTCGACAACACGCTCGGCCGGCACCGTTACAGCGCGCCGATCCTCCAGGTCGGGCTGGACGCAGCCTGGGAGGAGATCGCGTTTTCGCGCTCACGCTTCGAGGGCCGAGGCGGCGTCTACGACTGGCGTTGAGCCGGTCGGTCGTACATCCTCGCCCTGCCCCCTTTTCCGTCCTCGGTGCCCGGTCGGAGGGCACG
>CAZTOW010000081.1:0-28514 GCA_964615375.1 uncultured Enterobacterales bacterium | reverse complement strand
TCCTGGCGCTGGGGTACCGAGGTCGGAGGGGTCAGGCCGTCAGGTGGACGGGCGTGGGAAACCAGACCGTGGTTCCCTTCTGGCCAGCAGAGGGGTGGGCGTTCTGGTCAGCGGTGCAGGCTCTGGGGAGTTGGAGCACTTCACGCGCTCTACATCCATGACGGGCACTGGTACCACCCGCTCAAGCGGTTCCCCAGCGCGCTCTTCGATCGCAACGGCTACCTCCTCTTCCGCACCGAGGAGGAGTTTCGGACATCGCCGTATCTCAGCATCGGCAAGCAGGTCAGCATTCCGAGGCCAGGAATCTCAGCCATCCCTGGGTACGTTCGCGTGCTGAGCGACACCTCGCGTCCATTGACTCTCCTCGCCGAAGAGGTCGTCAGCGACACAGCCCTCTCCGAGGGGGCCGTGATCCAGATTCAAGTCAACCGCTACGAGCGGAACGAGCGGGCCAGGTCCCAGTGCATCCAGCACTACGGTGCCGCCTGCTGCGTGTGTGGCTTCGACTTCGCGAATGTGTACGGGGAAGCGTTGTCGGGGTTCATCCAGGTGCATCATCTCAAGCCACTGGCCTCGATCGGCGTCGAGTATCGCGTGGATCCGATACGGGACCTTCGGCCGATCTGCGCCAACTGCCATGCGGTCGTCCATCGGCGTGAGCCGCCGTACTCGGTCGAAGAGGTACGAGCCATGATCGGGAGAGCGAGGGGGTGAACCATCGTCCGCTGGGATTTGTCGTCCACTCCTGTCCTCCTCCGTGCACCCCCAGCGTACAACCTCCCCTCCAGCGCTCGCACCTGGTCCTTGGCCGGCCCACGCTCGTGCCTGGAGGCCCCCATGCTGAATGCCGAGCCCTAACCCCGAGTTCCTCGGCGCCCGCCCCGGCCCGCGACCTGCCCACGCCGGCCCAGCGCGCCCAGGAGCCCCCCATGCGCTCCGACGTCCGTGCCGTCCTCGACCGCTCGAAGGCCTTCCGCGCCCTCCCCGAGGACCAGCGCCATGCCCTCGCCCACGACCTGGCCCGCGTGGTCGCCTTCCTGGAGGACCCTACCCTCGAAGAGCAGGTCCAGGGCAGTCCCGAGATCGCCGACCTCGTGCGCGACGTGGACTTCCCGAGCTTCGTGAGCGGCCTGATCGAGGGCGTCTTCACGTCGATCGTCAACGCCAGCATCCGGCAGATGGAGGCCTACACCGAGGCGATGAAGGCGGTGACCTCGTCGCTGGACGACTTCCAGGCGGAGGGCGCGCACCCCGACCGCCGGCAGCAGCTCGCCACGATGGTGCTGCTGGGCATCCACCGGCTCGTGGTCACGGACGGCAGGATCAAGGGCAAGGTCCACTTCGACCTCAAGTCCCGCGACTCCGACGACGAGTCCGACGATGGCCGCCAATGAGCGGCACAATCCTCCGATAGCCACTCTCCAACGCCGCTCTCCGAGCTTCGCCCTCGCCACCCCTCGCCACCCCCGGCCAGCGTGTACCCTCCACCCCGGGGAGGGGAGGTCGTGTTGTCGGCCCATGGAGTTTTCGAGTTACCGCGCCGACCAGCCGACCGCGGGGACACCCATGTGCGCAGGCACGAACCAGCCGACGCGTAGCTCGTCGCTGGCGCCGGCCTGCCCAGCGGGCAGCGGGAGCCCTTCCCGTCGCCCACCGGGCTCTCTCCGAACGGTTCACCGTGGGCTCGCCGCCAGCTACTTCCTCGGCCCGTTGCCCCGACCACCGCCGGACGGATTGCCCGTCGTGCTCGGGTAGTTGCCGCCGCCACCGCCGCCACCGCCGCCCTTGCCGCCACCACCGCCGCCCTTGCCGCCACCACCGCCGCCCTTGCCCATGAGGACCTCCATGAGAACGCGTTGTTGGTTCTCGTCAGGGGAGACGCACCAGGCATGGTCTCCCGGACAGAGGCCGTCGCGTCTTGTGCGAGGAGCTCATGGACCAGCCAGCGCGCAGGTCGTCCCCGGCGCCGGCCTGCCCGGCGGGCGTCAGGAGCGGTGCCCCCTCGCTCACCGGGCTGTGGGGGGTGGTGTAGCACGGAGCGCAGGCACCCGCTCCGGCCGCGACTTGGTCACGCGGCTGGAGCCACCATGTCTGTGCCAGAAGGGCTGCGAGCTGGGCCAACGATCTGGGGGCGGCGATAGCGCCTTGTGCTGCTCACCCGCGACGGAGTAATCTCGCCCCAGGAGAGGTGATCAAATGTCATTGTTCTGGACCAAACCTTCGGGACACCGGTCGGAGCAGAGCGAACCGAGGACAGAGCTCAACCGTCGGGCGCTCCTCAGGGCCTCGCTGGCCTGTTCGCTCCTCGCTGCCTGCTGGGGGACGACGGAGGGCGCCTGGGCGGCCTCCGGCCTGGTCTCCAAGGAGCTCAAGGACGATCCTCGCCTCCAGGCGTGCCTTGTCGATGACGCCGCACATGTGGTGCCAGGCGCCTCGGGCGACCACGTGCGCCGGATCCAGGCTGCGCTCAAAGAGCTCTACTACGCCATCGACGCTGATGAACTTTCCCGCGGGTACTACGGCACCAGCACCGCGATGGCCGTGCTCCAGTTCAAGCGGGACTGGGAGATCGTGAACAAAGCCTACCAGGCACAGCCGGACGACATCGTAGGGAAGATGACGATACGGGAACTCGACGACGCGATGCACTACAAGAAGCACTATCGGCTCGAAGAGCCTCCTGTGGTAACGCAGGCCAACAGTTACTGGTGCTGGGCGGCCTCGCTTGAGTCATGGCTCACGGTGAAGCGCGAGCGGACCTCTCAGGAGGCACTCATTAAGGCGTACAAGGCGTGGGAGGATCCGAACAATGGGGGGCTGACGACGGAGGGGTGGTTCAAGGTCACGAAGGACTACAAGATCGAGGCGAACCGCTACAGCCCTGGGACTCAGCTCACGATGGGATTCCTGCACGCCCAGCTGAAGGCCTACGGACTGCTGTTCATGGTGTACAATCTGGCTCCCGGCGGCCCCGCCCACACCGTTGTCATCTACGGGGTCCGAAAGCGCAGCTCGGGCGAGTTCGTGTGGGTCATGGACCCATACCAACAGGGACGCTTGGTAGAGCAGCCACTTTCGAAGTACCAATCGAGCGACTTCGTGGGGGTGTTCTGGTCGCCACTCCCATGATGGCGCGGCAGAAGGTCCTGATCTCGGGCGACGAGCCCTGGCAAACCGAGACGTCCGAGGCGGACCAGGGGGATCGGTGACAAGGGGATCAGGATGCTCGAGCATCGCGCAGTCCGCCGATGTCTACTCCCGTCTACCTCCGGCGTACAACCTCCGCTCCGTCGCTCGCACCCCCTCCGAGTCCGGGCTACGAGCTCGCTGAGGCCCCGCATGCCCACCCCACGCGCCGCCGTCCTGCCCTCCTCGCCAGCGCGCGCCCCCACCGGCACCCCGACTGGCCCTCAGCTCCGCCTCGCGTATGAGTCCTCGTTGCTGGGCACCCTCCAGGGCCTCTTGCCGACGCCGAGCGTCAAGGCGACCGGCGCACCGTCGCACGGCTGGCGCCCCTGGTGTCGGCGAGGGCCAACAAGATCGCGGCACGGACCGAGTAGACCGGGCTGGGCGCGCTCGAACTGAAGATCGACGAGGAGCTGCGAGCGGAGCTTCACCGGCTGCAGGAGAAGCAGGCGGAGTGGGGGTGGTAGGCGGGGCGACCGGGCCGTCCCCGTCACCCGTCACTGCAATCGGCCTTTACATCCATGGGTCGGACATCCTTCGGAGGCGGGTCGGGGATCGTACAGGTGTACTGGTGTCCGCCCCCCATTGGGCCGTACCAGCCACGCGTACTGCCGAGGAAGTGCATCCGGCATTCCTCTTTCGGGGGCACATTGATGATCGTGGCGCGACCGCCCGCCAAAGCCGAGCGCTGACGAAATCCGCTTGGACAGACCACTTCCACCTGCGTCACCTGGAGCGGGTCGGTGAGGATGACGTCGACCCTGTCCGAGGCAACGGGTGCCGGAGCGGCAGCAGGCACCGGTTCGGACGCTTCGCTCCGTTCCGCTACTGCAAGAACAACCAGGACGGGCAGGAGGAGGACAACAGGAAGGCGCCCCCAATGTCGGAGCGGGTGGGCAGGCTGAGTACCTTGGGGTGTAGGCATGACGTTGACTCCTCGCTTCCGCCTCGCAAGCATGAAGCCTCAAGGGTTGATTCTGCCACGCGGCGCCCGTCGTGGCGAGTCCTGGGTGCTCAGCAGGCTGGTAGAGGCCAAGACCGCAGGGCACTTCGATCCAGTCTCCGTGGAGGTGCACGGAATTGGGGTTATCGAGCAAGATCAACGGGAGCTTGACGAGTAGCTCCCCAAGCTGCCGCGTACTGACCGGTCAGCCTGCACCATGCGCACTCCTCGCACCCGCAGCGACGTTCCCCCGGGGGAACACCATTGCGGCGCGCCTCGGACCGCAGGATCAGGAGGCGGTGCGTGACCTGATCGACGTCTCCCAGCATGACCGCAAGTGAGCGGCGCCGCCCCCCGATAGCCACCTTCCAACGCCGTCTCTCTGGACATCGCTCCCCTCACCTGCTACATTCCTCCCATGACCGCCGCTCGCACCGCTGCCCTCGCTCTGCTGGCGCCCATCGGGCGGGCGTCGGGCCCCCCTGTGGTGGCTTCGCCCGAGGACACGCGGCTGGCCCATGAGGTCGGGGTGCTTGCGGAGCTGAAGCAGCGGTTGGCACAGGCCGACGCGCAGGGGGATGCGCGCGGGGGTGCTCGCCTCGCCGTGCTGGTGGCTGCGCGGCGGGATCGGTTGGCGGCGTCACAGCGGGCGGTGATGCCGGAGGGCGAGCCGGAGGAGGTTCGACGCGCCCTGGAGCTGCTGCTGTCGGATGAGGCGTGCGGTCGGTTGTAGCGGGGCGGCCCGGATCGAGGACGCAGCCCACCGTGGCGTCGGGCCCTTGGAGGTAGCGGCGCCCTCCTCTTCCGTGGGCCGGTCACCTGGGGGCCGTCCATGGCCAGGAGGGGCCTGACCGGGTCGGCGACGCGCTGCCACGCCTTGTCCGATTCCGGCGCCGATGAGGTCCGGTGACGCCTGCCTGCATGACGAGCCCGCGCAGTTCGCCCGCCTCGACCTGAGCCTCGCCAGGGCCGAGCGTGAGGGCGACACGAGCCTCGCTGGTCGGCTCACGCTGCTGCGGCACGCTCAGCAGGGGCGCGTGATGGAGGCGCGGCGGGAGGTGGACCAGCAGTCGGACGGGAGCGTGACGATGGCGGCGCTGGAGCGGCATCCGGCGATTGTGGCGGCGCGAATGGCGATGGAGCAGGCGTAGGGGCCTGCCGATGGTGACGCGGCGCCCTTTCATGACGTGAAGTAAGTACCTGAGCGCGAGGGCGGCCCCAGGGGTCGAGAAGAACGATCAACGCCTCCAGAGCTTCCCGCAGCGCCTCCACGAGCCTCCTCCTCCCGACGGCCCTCTCCAGCTCCCTCACCGCCCCGAGCCGTTCCCGTTGAAGATGCCGCTCGTACCGCTCCAACGCTCTCAAAGGCATCTCCCCCGGCAAGAGCCGCGCCTCGAACGCCCCCCCGTCCCCCCAATGTCCCCCGCCGTCCCCGTCTGGCCCCGGACACATAGGCTGTTTCTCCCGGCCTCTTGCCGCCTCTCGCGGGCCCGAGTAGCCTCCGCTTGTGGACGCTCGCTCCCAGCTTCTCACCCTCCTCGGCGCCGGTCTGCGGCCTGCTGCGGTCGTCGTGCGCCCGGAGGACGCGCGGTTGGCGCAGGACCTGGCGACGCTGGCCGGGCTCCAGGAGACGCTGGACACGGCGACGCGCCAGGGGGCCACCGCGGCGATGTCGCGGTTGGCGGCCCAGGTCGCGGAACGACGGGATCAGGTGGTGGCGTTCCAGCTGACGCGGGCCCTGGAGACGACCGAGTCCGACGCGCTGCAACAGGCGATGGCCTTCGTCGATGACCTTGCGGCGCGAGGGAGGCTGCCGATGTGAACACGGCGCGGGCCTGTTCCCCCGGGGGAATGGCTGCTGGGTTCGGCTCAGCGCCTGCCCTCCCAGGCACCGCGTAACGCCGCGAGGATCCTGCGCCTGGCCTGGATCTTCTCCAGCTCGCGCACGGCGCCGAGCAGCTGGTGCTGGAGGTGCCGCTCGTAGCGCTCCAGGGCGCGTGCGACGCTCTCGGCGGGCAGAAGCCGGGACTCCAAGACGGCCTGATCGGCCTGGGCAGCCTCCTTCGCGGCGATCTCCTGGAGGGCTTCCAGCAGGGCGAGGAGCTCGTCGAGGCGAGCGCGCGGCTCGGCGGGATCGGAGGGGGAGCGGAGCGCCTCCAGCAGGGTCGCCCCGGCGCCCAGGGGGCCACCGTTGAGGTCGTCGCCAAAGACCTCGATCACGACGCGGCGAGCGAGGTCTGGATCGGGCGCCCCCTCGGCGGCGACGGCGCGGAGGGTTCGGACGGACTGCACAGCCTGGGCGAGGCGGTGGGGGTTGGTGGCGAGCGCTGCGCCGTCGGTGCCCAGCCCGCGGTCGTTTCGGGGGATGCGGGCGAGGCTGGCCAGGCGATCGAGGAGGAGGATCTCCCAGGGGTCGTCGTGCCCGGCGAGCTCCTGGTAGCGCGCGGCATAGGCGATGACCTCGTCGCACCACCGAAGCCCCCCAGCGCCAGGGTTCGGCCGCGGTCCGAGGTGGCGGGCGCGGGCCCATGGGCCTACATGCTCCGTGACGAGGATCAGAGGGAGGACGTACATGCCCGTCGAGACACACAGGCCGCTTCGCGCCCAGGAAGAGATCCCTGCTCTCGCAGGTCACACCGTGGAGCACTTCTGGCGCTGGGCCTACTCCGATCTCCACTGCAACACCGTCCGGCCGATCTTCGCGGAGTACGTGGTCGGCACGCTCCTAGGGATTGACCTCACGCTCCGCGTGGAGTGGGACGCTGTGGATCACGTCTTCGAGGGGCACGGCGTCGAGGTCAAGGCAGGCGCCTACGTGCAGTCCTGGGCGCAGACCCGGCCATCTCGGATCACCTTCGACATCGCTCGGAAGCAAGCCTACGATCCGAAGACCAACGCCTACCGCTACACCCCCGGCCGCTCGGCCGATGTGTACGTCTTCTGCCTGTGGCCCGAGCAGGATCGCGCGGTGTCGCCGCTCGACGTCACGCGCTGGCGGTTCTGGGTGCTGCCCACGACACGCATCGATCAGGCCTTCGGCGCACAGAAATCCGTCGGGCTGGCGGCGATCGAGCGCCTGACCACGAGCTGTGACCACGCCGAGCTGCGTGACCGGGTGCGGGCCGCGCTCAGCGGGACCGCGGCCACGCCCTGACGTAGGAGGAGGATCATCCATGCGCCGTCTTGCTCCTCTCCTTCTCCCCTCGGTGATGCTCGCCGCCTGCGATGACAAGGAGGGCGAGTGTGTGGCTTCGCTCTCTGCCTGGTGCCGCGGGGAGCCATCACGAGCGGGGCGCGTTATCAATACGCGCTTCGCTCGCGATGGCGGGGAGATAGCGACAGCAGTCGGGCGTTGACGTGCCAACCAATACACGAACCCCTGGAATCGCCCGACTGTGAGCTATCGACCAGCAAGAAAGCGCCAAGGCGCGACCGGGGGTCGCGTCTTGGCGACTGCCCGACGCAGGCCGAGGTTGAGGCCGACCAGGCAGGGTGCCCCGACACGGGGTGCTCCTTCGTCACCGACACCTGCGGCTCCGTCCAGGTGCTCACCTGCGCCTGTCCCCTCCACTCGGACAGCTACTACTTCGACGACAGCGGCGCTCTCGTGGCCGTGCTCGGATACACGGACTCCCCTCAGTACTGTAGCACCGACGACACCGGGTCCTTCTGGATGTGGTGGGGGGAGAGGCCCGAAGGCTGCTCGCCGTGAGCTCGGTCAAGGGGGCTCAGAAGAGCTGTCCCTCCAGCTCAGGCGCGCAGCACATCACAACATGCAGCGCGCCCTCGAACACCCGTCGCATCCGTCGCATCCGTCACCTGTCCGCCTTCTTCTCCCCCTCTCCCCCTCCCCTGCCGATCCGTCGCATCCGTCCCCATCCGTCGCGCCACTGCCTCTGCCACACCTCACCCTCCGCCACACCCCCAACATAACCCCTCGACAGCCCGCGCAACGGGTTATCTCCTCTTCACCCGCTCGCTCCGCGCGCCTCCCCCGCGCTCCGGCTCCCTGCCGCGACGGATGACCCCAAGCGTCGCAAGCGTCACCCTCCCCCAGAACCCGCCCGACACCGAAGAGAGTGACGGATGCGACCGTTACGACGGATGGATCGGCGGCGCGCGCACATCTACCCCTACGCGCGCCGCCTCCCCTCCCCCAGGATCCGCCTCCTACCCTGGCTCCTCCTCTCCAACCCGCCGCCGCCACCACACCTGGCAGGCGCAGGCCCGCGCCCGCCGCTCCACCTCGGCCGGCGACAACCGCGCGTCCATGCTCAGCTTCTCCGCCTGGGCCTCGAACTCCCGGCGAAGCTGGGCGGGCCAGTGGCTTCGCGCCTCGGGCAGCCAGACGCCCCCGCGCGCCTCGACGGCCACCACCAGCTCCGCGCGGGCCTCGCGCATCGCCTCCCGGAGCTCGGGCGTGATCGCCCCGCAGGGCGCGCGGTAGCACAGCGCCTCGCCCTCCCGCCAGAGCGTCACCCCCGCCTCGTCGAGGGCGGCCAGCAGCGCGGACCTCATGACTCCACCTCGCCCTCTTCGTAGAGCCCGTCCTCGTCGGCCTCCTCGTGCGCCCGCTCCACCGCCTCGGGCGGCGGGGAGCGCCGTAGCCGAAGCCCGCGCCAGGCCCGCACGCCGCGCACGCCGCGGGTGGGCCGGAAGCCCCGATCCTGGAGCCGGTTGGCGAGGCCCTTCTGCGAGAGCGGCGCCTCTCCGCTCTCTTCGCACCAGCGCAGGTACACCTCGTACAGATCGCGAGCCAGGACCGTGTGGAAAGGCCCCACCTCGCAGAAGCCCTCCAGGAAGGCGGGCAGCGGGTCCATGACCTCGCGATAGTCGGCGTTCGCCTCCCGGACCTCCGGTGGCAGCCCGAGCCCCTCCTGCTGCCAGCGCAGACAGCCGCGCACGGCCCAGGCCAGGATGCCCGGCAGCTCGGCCGTGAGCCGGGCGGGCAGCATCGTGTCGCGCGCCTCCTCGGGGATGGTCACCGCGAAGGGGATGAGTCGGATCCGCCGCCAGATGCCCGTGTCCGAGCCCTGAATGATCGGCCGGTGGTTGGCCATCAACCACACCTTGAAGGTGGGCAGGAACTCGAAGAACTCCTTGAAGAGGAAGCGCACGGTCACCGCGTCCCCGCCCGTGAGCTGCTTGACCAGGCTCTCGGCCAGCGGCTTGCCGCGCTCGGGCTCGCTGGCGCTCACCACCCGGGCCCCCGCCAGCCGCGCCAGATCGTTGCGCACGCTGTCGCCGCTGCGCTTGAGGAAGGTGTTGAACTCGGCGTTGGTGGCGTACTCCCCAAGCAGGCGCCGGAAGAGATCGAAGAAGGTGCTCTTGCCGTTCTGGCCCGTGCCGATGGCGAGGAACAGCACCTGCTCGGTCGCCAGCCCGGTCAGCGAGTAGCCAACGGCGCGCTGCACGAAGGAGACGAGGCTCTCGTTGTGGCCGAAGATCTGGTCCAGGAACGCCTCCCAGCGCGGGCAGGGCGCGTCGGGGGCGTAGGTGATCGCCGAGAGCTGCGTGAGCAGGTCCGCGCGATCGTGGGGGCGGAGCTCGCCCGTGCGCAGGTCTACCGTCCCATTCTGCACGTTGAACAGCCAGGGCTGGCGGTCGAGGGCCTCCGGCGCGACGGCGAGGAGGTTGCCGGCGATGCGCAGCATGGAGCTCAGCCGCGCCACGCTCTCCGACATCATGGCGTGTCGGCGCAGGGCGTCACGCTCGGCGGGGTCCTCGAGGGTCTCGGCCTGGGCGGCGAGCGTGCGCACCATGGAGGCCGCGCGCGTGAACACGCGGTTGTCGCTGTCCGCGCGCCAGCGCTGCCCGTCCCAGCACAGCCAGCGCTCCCAGGGGTGGACGAAGCGCAGATCGTCCTTTGCGAACCAGGCCAGGCGCTCGCCGTTGCCGTAGTCGGTGCGGTTGGCCAGGATGAGCGGGTTGCCCGGCTCGTAGGTGCAGACCGAGCGCGCCACGGCGAGCACCTCCTCCTCAGGCAGCGGCGGCACGCAGCGCGCCTCGTTCTCCGCGCGCAGGGCGGCCACGATCCCCGACTCGCTCATCCCTCGGCGGCGCAGGCTCCCGGCCATGCTGGTGAGCGCGGCGTTGCGCTCGCCCTCTCCGAGCGTGGACGGTTGAAGCTGAAGCGCCGTCTGCTGGCTGTGCGCCGCCTGTCGGGCGCGATCCCGCTGCCAGGAGAGGATGGCGTCCACGTCGAGCGCGAGCCCGTCGCTGGCCCGCACCCAGGCGAGGGCGGCGCGCTCGGGCGGACAGGAGGGCAGGAACCAGAGGCGGGCGATGTCACGCGTCTTCGGGTCGGCCAGGCGGCCCAGCGCCGCGAAGCCCCCCTCCCAGACCGCGTTGTACTCGTCGGGCTGTATGGGGCGCGTCACCGGCAGCAGCACGCGGAAGCAGCAGTCGTCCGGGCCGCCCGACAGGTGGCTGAAGCTCGTGTAGGCCAGCGAGGCCCGCCCCTGCAGCAGGCGGCTCACCTTCTGGGTGTCCTCGGCGGTGAGGTAACCGAAGTCGTAGACCAGCAGCGTGGCCTCGACGACCTCACGGTTGCCGCGCTTCGCGCCCGGCTTGTAGGTCGCGCCGGAGAACGCGGGTGTTCCCTTCTTCTCTGGGCGGATCAGGTGCCCGCCGTCGAGGAGGCGGGCGAACGTACCCTCCCAGAGGCGGGGCGAGCGGTCCTTCTCGCTGTCGAAGCGGCTGACCCGGACACGGAGACGGTCGAGCTTGACGTGGGGGTTTCGTGGGGCCTTGGGGTCCTGGGACATGGGAGCTCCTTCAGCGGCGATGGCCGCTCGGGATCGCGAGGTGCGCGAGGTTGTGTTGAAAGGCCAGCAGGTCCTCCTGGCGGAGGAAGCGGAGACAGAGGGTCGTCGGGGGCTCCTCGATGAGCAGGCGCGGGCCCCCGCCCTCGGGCCAGGATCCGGCCAGCGTCGGCGCCGAGAGCAGCAGGTCCACCTGCACGCCGCCCGGCTCGGCGAGCTGCTCCAGCCCCAGGCGCAGCGTGGGCGAGCTCATGCTCCCTCCAGCGCGCGGCGCATCATCCGCTTCACCGGGCTCGGCTCCACGCTCGGCTCGGGCTCGTGCTGGAGCGGGCGACCCAGGCGCGCCTCCGCCTCCGCACGGGCCTCGGTCAGCGCGCGCGAGGCCAGGCCCTGCGCGACGAGGTCGATCACCTCGTGGCGGACGCGCTCGGGTTCGGGGTCAGGGGCGCGTCGAAACACGACGCGCAGTCGTCGGGGCTGCACAGGCATGGACACCTCCGACCCGGCCCGAACGCAAGCGCCGTGCCAAGGAGCACCAACATGGAACAACGCAGCAAATCCCAGAATTCGCTACCCGAAGGCGCCCTCCCGAGGGCTGCCGAACCCGATTGGACCCAGATCGGATCGCCCCTGGGGGCGGCTCTGGGCCGGATCGTCTCATCGAGCCCCGAGGTGATCCAGTCCCGGGCCGTGCGCGCAGTCGAAGCGGTCCGATCCTGGGCTGCAAGGAGCCGAGACGCGGGCGTGCGGCCACCGGCGCAGCCCCGATCCAATCCCGAGCCGAGTGCTCGACACTCGGCGTTTCTCCTACAGAGAATCGACCCAGGAGCCTCAATCCGTTCCCTGACCTTGACAGATCAGCCCCATGGCATTCTTTTTGCATCGGACGAACGAACCCCAACCCGTCCCCCATCTGGAGCCTCCGATGCCCAGGATCGCCCTCTACTGCCGCGCAGCGGATCGTGTGCCCTCCGAACAGATCGCCGAGCTCACCCGCGCCCTCGCCCCCCTCACCCAACACACCCTCCTCGGCGCCTACGCCGACCACGCCTCGGGCTACAGCGCCCCCTGGCGTCGCCCCGGCCTCCGGGCCCTGCTGGCCGCGCAGGCCCACGCCCCCGCCGAAGTCCTGCTTCTCCCGGCCCTCCACCACCTCACCCGGGACCGCCTCGCGCTCCC
Organism: uncultured Enterobacterales bacterium; assembly: GCA_964615375.1. Lineage (GTDB taxonomy): Bacteria > Myxococcota_A > UBA796 > UBA796 > CAZKWG01 > CAZKWG01. The sequence continues at coordinate 16,442 of CAZTOW010000081.1, read as the reverse complement.
CGCCCTGCTCCACGCGCTCCATCAGCGGGGCCTCCCCGTCCGCACCTGGGACGAGCTGCCCACCTGGCCGGCGCCCACGCGGATGGAGCGCCTCTCCCCTGCCCTTCTCTCTTCGACCCTCCTCCACCTGGGAGCCTGACATGATCCGTGTCGTCACCTACAGCCGCGTCTCGACCGACGAGCAGGCCGAGAAAGACCTCAGCATCCCCGCCCAGAAGAAGGCGCAGGCGCGCTGGCTCGCCGACCGTCCCAACCACGAGCTCGTGCGCGAGTTCGTGGACGAGGGCGAGAGCGCCTTCGCCCCCGCCGAGAAGCGCCCCGAGTTCATGGCGATGATCGGCTACTGCTGCCGGAACCGCGTGGACATCGTCCTCTTCCACAAGATCGACCGCTTCTCGCGCCACAAGGCCGAGTCCGCCATCTTCAAGGAGATCCTCGCCCAGCGCGGCACCAAGGCCGTGAGCATCTGTGAACAGTTCGACAACGAGACCCCCGCCGGCTTCCTGCTCGAGGGCGTCCTGGAGACCTTCGCGCAGTTCATGAGCATGAACCTCGGCACCGAGACCCTCAAGGGGATGTCGATGAACGCCGAGCTCGGCTGGTTCAACGGCGGCAAGGTCCCCTACGGCTACCAGACCATCCGGGTCAAGGACGCCGCCGGGCGCGAGCACCAGCGCCTCTCGCCCGGGGAGGACGCGCAGATCGGCGTCGTCCGCGAGATCTTCGAGCTCGCCGTCTCCCACGGACGCGGCTGTCGGCACATCGCCGGTCTCCTCAACGCCCGCGGCGTCCCCTCCCCTTCCGGCGGCACCTGGAGCCCCGCGAGCGTCAACTTCATCCTCCGCAATCCCGTCTACGTCGGCGACAGCGTCTGGTACAAGACGAAGAAGGCCGGTCGAACCGCCCGTCGCAAGAACCCCGAGCCCCCCATCACCGTGCGGGACACCCACGCCCCCCTCGTCGAGCGCGCCCTCTTCGACCGCTACGAGACCCAACGCGGCGAGCGCAGCTTCTGTCGCGGAAAGCGCACCGCCTCCACGCGACCCGTCGGCTCACTGCTCAGCTCCATGATCCACTGTGGCCACTGCGGCCACACCTTCTACGGCGTTCGACGCCACAGCACCGAGCGTGGCAAGCCTGTCGAGCGCGTCTTCTACACCTGCCACGGCTACATCAACAAAGGCAAGACCGTCTGCAAGCCGCTCCATCTCCGGCGCGAGTGGATCGAGGATCTCGTGTTGGACGCGCTGCGCGACCACATCTGCACCGACGCCGCCCGCGCCGACCTGCGCGCCCGCGTCGTCACCTTCCTCCAGGAGCGCCGCCGCGCCTTCGCCAAGGACAGCAAGGCCCTCGCCCGCGAGATCGCCGAGTGCGACGCCGGCATTCAGAACTACTACCGCGCCATCGCCACCGGCCTCGACCCCACCCTCTGCAAGCAGCTCGTCGGTGAGCTCAGCGAGCGCCGTTCCCGCCTCGAGCGCGAGGCCGAGCTCCTCGCCCAGGAGGACATCTACGAGCGCGCCATCCAACGCAACGTAGACGCCATCGAGCGTTTCGCCGCCCAGTTCCGCGACGGCTTCCGCGAGCTCCCCTTCGGCACCCAGCGCGAGGTCATCCAGCGCTTCGTCGCCCGCATCGAGGTCCAGCACCACCGCGAGGTCGAGATCACCCTGCGGGTCCCCATGGATACCTCAGGTCTCGACACGCTTCTCGCCGGAGGGCCGGGGGGCGAGGGCGAGGGCGGAAGCGGGTCTGATCTCGCGGCTTTGGGCGTTCAGCGCGGCAGAGACGCTGTTCGTCTTCTCCGTGATCGGCAGTTGGGAGCCAATTATTTCTTCCGCGTCAAGCTCCCTCTTCGCGCAATCGTGCTCGGAGAAAGGAGCCTGGACTCAAACCCGTCCTCCCGGCTTCGTCGCGTCCTTCCTGCGTCATGGCGCACATGGGTCGAGTTAGAGTCCAGAATACTTGTTCAGCAAATCACTCCTCGACAAGCCAGGTTGCCCCGATCTGGCTGTCGGAGACCACGCGGTCCTGCCCCCCAGCCGCCAACGACAGCACGGCCCCGACGGCAGCACACGCCAGGCCGCCGGTCATTTCGTGACCCGTCCGCCCTCCTCCCCCCTCAGAAGGAGCCGCTGCCTCCGCCGCGCCACCCCCACTCCACCGGCCGCGCATCGGCACCCCGCGGGCCGACGGCGTAACCACCGGACGGAGCCCCAGGCAGCCGTTCGTCCGCCATCCCCCGCGGCGTCCCGGTCGAGGCACGCCTCCTCTTGACCCGGTCCCAGGAGCCCACGCGGTCACTTGGTGACCGTCGAAGCGTTACGGCAGGGCAGACCATGAGGCAGGCCCTCGCCTTCGCGGGGGAGCTCCCGGAGGACTTGCGATGCCGGTTCTGTTCCGAACGATGCTGCTCCACACCGGCGGCACCGCCTGGGTGGATGTCTCGGCCACCGAGGGGCCGCGCGACCCCGAGCTGTTGCGCTGGTTTCCGGGCTCCCCGCGGCTGAACATCGAGCCGCTGCACATGGCTCTCCCGAGCGTCGTTCCTCCGGAGCAGGAGTTCCACCACCTCCTCGTAGGACTGGACCTCGCGGGCCCCCCTCCCAGCGGGAGCAGCGGGCAGCTGGCGGTCGCGGTGGCCGTGCTCGCCTGGGTGCAGGCGCGCGTCGATGGCCTGCGGACGCAGCGTCCAGGCGTGAAGTCCCAGGAGCCGCCGGAGATTGTCCTGGCGGCGTCCGGGCGGATCGACGTGGCCGCCTCTCCCAGCGGTCTCGACCGCTACGTGGTGGCGCCGGTCGAGGGCTGGCCGGAGAAGGTCGCCGCCCTGGTGGCCGCCGTCCAGCGAGGCCAGCGCGTCCACCTCTTCTGCCCGGCCGAACAGCTCTCCGAGGTCCGGCTCGCGCTCGGCGGCTGGGACGTGCCCTTGGTCCACCCGGTGCAAAGCCTGGTCGAGGTGGCCGGGCTGGTGCAGGGGATCCTCGGCAACGTCGACCCGAGCCGGTGCCCGTTCCCGGGCCTCGCGGCCTATCAGGAGGCGGACGCCAGGGTCTTCTTCGGCCGGAGCGCCGAGGTCGAGGGCATCGAGCGGCGCCTGGCCACGGCGCGCTGGGTCACGCTGATCGGGCCGTCGGGCACAGGGAAGTCCTCCCTGCTGCGCGCCGGCCTGGTCCCGCGGCTGCGGCGGAGAATCTGGCGGGTCGCGACCCTGCGGCCCGGCTTCGAGCCCTTTCGGGCCCTGGCCCTGGCGCTCGCTCGCGAGCGCGGCGAGACCACCCCCGCGTGGCTTGTCTCGGTGCTGGCCAGCCTCCAGGCGTCGCCTGACGGGCTGTGCGACCTCGTGGACCTCTGGGACGGCGAGCGGCCGACGCGGTGGCTCCTTGTCCTCGACCAGCTCGAGGAGGTCTTCGGCGCGGAGCCGGAGGAGCGCGCCCGCTTCCTGGCCCTCGTCGCGGCCTCGGCACGTCGCGCCCGCGGCAGGGTCAGCGTGATCGCCGCCGTGCGCGCCGACTTCGTCGAGCGCGTCATGAAGGAGCCGGCGCTCGTCGAGGTGCTGGGAGAAGGCGTGGAGCTGGTCCGGCCCATGGGGCGGCGCGACCTGGTGGAGGCGCTCGATCGCACGGCCGCGCTCGTCGGCGTCACCTGGGAGGCTGGGCTCAGCGACCGGCTGGCGGAGAGCGTCGACTGGCAGCCCGGCATGCTGCCGGCGGTCCAACTGGCCGCGACGGCGCTCTGGGAGGCCCGGATGGGGACCACGCTCACCTGGACGGCGTGGCGAGCCCTCGGCGGTCTGGATGGCGTCCTCGCGCGGCGAGCGGACGAGGTGCTCCACGGCGCGCCGCCGGCGCAGCAGGCAATCGCACGCGAGCTGCTCCTCCGTCTCGTCCACTTAGACATGGACGGCCGGCCGGTCCGCCGCCGCCTGCGCCGCGAGGCCATCGCCTCGCTCGGCGCATCAGAGCGGGAGGTCCTGGAGCGGCTCGTCTCCTCCGGCCTGGTCGTGACCTCGGAGGAGGGGGCCGAGCTCGCACACGACGCGCTCCTGCTGCACTGGCCGCGCCTGGCGAGCTTCCTGGACGAAGATCGGGAGCGCCTGCGCTGGATGGGTCTGCTCTCGGCCGCGACGGGCGAGTGGTTGCGGGCGGGGCGCAGGGTCGACGACCTGTGGTGGGGCCGCCGACTCCAGGACGCCAGGCGCCACCTCGCGGGCGCCCAGACGCTCTCGGCGGAGGAGCGCGCGTTCCTCGACGCTTCAGCCCAGCTCCAGCGGCGGTCCCGGCGGTGGCGAAGGGGGGCGCTCGTCGTGCCGCTCGCTGTGCTGGCGGTCGCGCTCGCTCTCGTCGTCCCATCGTACCTGGAGACTGCCGCGCAGGCCGAGATACAGGCGATCCGCTCCAAGGTGGCGGCTGATCCCGCGGACCTGCGCCAGCGCCTGTCGCGCGAGGTGAGCCCCGATCTCCGCTGGTGGGCGCTCCAGCTCGCGCGCGGCAACGGAGGCGAGCCGAAGATCCTCGTCCCCTCGGCCGGAGCGGCGCTCCGCGTCGCCCTGAGCCCGTCAGGTGATGCCCTGGCCATGGTCACCAGCAAGGGGATGCTCGAGGTCTGGAACAACCCGTCCTCGGAGTTCGCGCCGTTGGCCTTCTCCAGCCGCATCGGACCCGCGCCGGTCGTCTCGCTCTCGTGGGACGAGCCGGGCGGCCAGCTCTGCCTCCGCCAGAAAGACGGCGGCGTCTGGAGCTGGGACGGCGCGACACTGCACAGGAGCGACGGCGCGCCGGCCTCGTCCTCGGACCCCGAGATCCTCGCGCTCGAAGGGGGCTGCGTCGTCGGCGACGCGACCGGGCTGGTGCGCTGGTTTGGTGGAGACGGTCCGCCCCACACCCTGTTGGACGCGGGGGCGCCCGTCGCCGAGCTGCGCGGCGCTGCCAGCGGCGACTACCTCGCGGTGGTCAGCGCGGCAGGCGCGGCGATGGTGCTCCCATCGCGCCCGGTCGGGCCGATGCCCCTCAACCGCGAGAAGGCGCGTCTGGGCTCGCTCCCCGCCGACGTGACCCACGTGGACTGGTCGGCCGACGACCGCGCCCTGGCCTGGGCGACGCGCGGCGGGCAGGTCGGCGTCACCGACCTCGCGAGCGGCCAGGTGGTCCATGCACGCGAGACCGGTAGCCAACTATCCATGCTGCGCCTGCTCGCGGACGGATCGGTGGTCGGCGTCATGGCGGGGGGAGAGCTCGTGGCCTGGACCTCCGACGGCTGGGCTAGCGACCCGGTCCGCAGGAGACTCGGAGTCCCGGTGGACAGGGCCGTGCGCGGCGCCACACGCGACCTGGTCTTCTCCGCGCAGGGCACGATCCTGCGCTACGATCCCCACACGAACTGGTTCATGGAGAGCATCCAGATCTGCCAGGACGCCCAGGTGGCCTTCTCGCGCGACGGCGAGCACGTGGCCTGCGTCGACCCGGACGGCTTGGCGCGCGTGCTCCCCGTCCGCGCGGGCTATCAGTACCTGGCGGTCGTTCCCCGCGACGCCGTCGCGGACATCGCCCTCAGCTTGGACGGGGTTGGCACGCCCTCCCTGCAAGTCATCTCTCGCGCGGGCACGGTCCACTGGGAGACGATCCCCCTGGATGGCTCTCCCCGTGCGGTGCCTGTGCCCAGCGAGCTCGCCACGCCGATCCGAGCGCGCTTCAGCCACAAGGGCCGCCGGGTCCTGCTGAGCGGCGCGGCGGTCAGCCTGCAGGAAGAGGGCGGCACGCCCGTCCCCCTGGCGGGCACGGAGGGCGCGCTGGCCATGGCGTGGAGCGCAGAGGACGACCTGGCCCTCGTCGGGGATCGGGAGGCGCTGGCGCTGTGGGAGCTCCCACAGGGCGGCGAGGCGCGCGTGCGCTGGCGTGTCCCTGTGCCAGAGGGAGAGCGTTACGCGGCCACCTTCGTCCGGGACGCCGTCGTCCTCGGGACTTCCCGGACGCTCTCGCGGCTCTCGCTCGACAGCGGCGCCGCGCTGAGCGAGATCGAGCGGATTGCCAAAGAGCTTAGGATTGAGGCTGATCTACAACGAGACTGGCTGTACACGCTGGACGGCGAGCGCGGGGCCGTACAGGTGAGGGACGCGCAGAGCCTGGAGGTCTTGGGTACGGACGACAGCTATGGGATGCAACGCATCAGTGTCTCGCCGCGCGACGGATGGACGCTGGTCTGGGACAACCACAATGGCTGGCTGATCCTATACCAACGCGAGGATCGCGCCTGGGTTCCGTCCATCCCCGCCTGGATCCCCTTCCGCCCCCCCCTGCTCCAGGACCGAGGTATGATTGGCCCCAACTGGGGCGGTGCGTTGGCCGAGCCGGCCGTCGCCGTGGACTTCAGCGAGGACGGCCGCTACCTCGCTGTGGCCGCCAGCTCGGGCTACATCCGCGTGTGGGACCTGTTCCACACGGGCAGCTTCGACGCCGGCCTCACGCCAGGTACGTCGGATCCGTCCACCGCGCCCAGGTGAGCTCGACGAGCTGCGCCGCGGCCGGACCGCCCGGGAAGGGCGGCCGCCCGGGGAAGCCGAGCGCGGTGCTCAGCGCCTCGCGGAGCCGCTCCGCCAGCGACCCGACGCCCGGCACCCCGGGGGGGCCGGCCGTCGCCGCGTCCCAGCGGGCCGCGAAGTCGCCCGGGTCCTCGCCGAACACGTCGCGGAGCACGCTGCGGACCAGGCGAAAGCCGAAGCCGCTGTCCCAGCCGGCCGCCGCGTCGCGGCGCAGCATCGCCGCCGCCAGCGCTTCCCCGAGCCGCAGCATACCCGCCCGCAACCCGCCCGCGCGTGGGGCGCCGGCCGCGGCCGCCAGCGCGGCCGCCGCGTGCCAGTCCTCCATGGCCAGGATCGTCGCCAGCCGGTCCAACGCCGCGATCGCCTCCTGCATCCGGGGGTGGAGCAGCGCGAAGGCCACGAGCTGCTGGTAGTCGGGCGGCGGCTCCGACACCGCCGTCCCGCGTGGCGGCCCCCCGGCGTGGGACGGCGCGAGCAGCGGCAGCAGGAGCGCGCCCCAGAGCGTGGCGCGGTCCCGCTCCGAGAGGTCGACCGTGCCCGCCAGGTCGCCCACGGCGTCGACGACGCAGGCGAGCAGGAAGCCGGGCCCCTCCTCAATCCGCGGCCGCGCCTGGCCGAGGTCCCGGACCGCGGCCAGCGCGACCGGATGGGTCCGCCAGGCGTGGCCGTCGCTCCGCCAGAGCGCCCGCGGGGAGAGAGCCGCGAGCGCGGCCGTGGCGGGCGCGTGCTCGTCGACGCAGCCCCAGGCCCAAAGCCGCCCGTCGAAGCTCGCGCCCGGATGCGCGGGCGACGCCCACCACTCGCTGTGCGCCGGGCCGCGCCACCCCGCGGGGAGGCCCTGCCGCTCCTCGTCGATCCAGAGCGTCTCCCCGGGGCCAGGCCGCACGCCCGCCGCGCGGAGCAGGCGCTCCCACAGCCGGGGCGGCGGGCCCAGCCGCCAGCCTTCGGGCACGGTCTCGGGCCCGTGGGACGCGACCAGGCGCAGCAGGCCGTCCAGGCTCGGCGCGCGCCCGTCGCCGAGCAGGGCCCGCGACGCGGCTTCGCCGGTGGGTGGATCGTGTGCGTCACTCTCCGCGAGCGCCGCCAGCCGCTGGCCGAGCTGGCCAGCGTCGTCGAGCGCGCGCAGGCGAGCCGCGGGGGACTCCGGGCACCACAGGGCTCCAGGAGCGGCTGCGCTCATGGCCCGTCCGCTCCGTCCGTCCCGAGGAGCTGGACGACCACGACGGCGTCCTTCCCCGGATCCTGGTCGAGCCAGCCGCCCGCCTCCGCGCGCGCTGCCGGCAGGTCGAGGGCCAGCCGAACCTCGGACCGGGCGTCCCGAAGCTGGACCCGGAGCGCTGGCGGCGAGGGGGCCTCCCCCGCGCCCTGCCAGGACCGGCGCAGCTCGGCGACCCACCCGCCATCCACCGCGGGGTGGAGGTCGAGGTCGACGGACCAGCCCGGCGCACCAGGGACGGGGATCGCGTGGGCCAGCATCCGGGGGCGGGCGCGCCCGTCAGCGGCGGCCCGCCGCATCAGCGGGGTCCCTCCGGAGGAGCTGCCCTGCGAGCCGCTCAGGAGGGCCTGCAGCTCGTGACGCCAGGCGGCGGGCAGGTCCGGCCTCTCCAGCGCGCGGCGCAGCGACGCGGAGATCCGTTCCGGAGCGAAGATCGCGGGGAGCCCTCGGGGCGGCCAGGGCTCCGCTTCGCGCCCCGTCCGGTTCGTCGCGGCGAGGGTCTGCGCGCAGGCCCCGGCGGCCAGCGGGAGCGGATCGAGGCCAAGCTCACGCAGCCGGGCGGCCTCCTCGCCGTCGAGCAGGCGCCCGATCATCTGCGCCAGGTCCCCTTGCGCCGGCATCACGGGGAGGTCCAGCGGCGGGAACAGGGGATCGCGCGCCTCGGAGGTCGGGAGCTCAGGCGCCGGGCGGGTCGCGCTCGCGACGACGGCGCGGCGCACGGCCGAACGCCAGGCGTGGAGCGCGTGGCGAACGCGGGCCTCGTGGGTTGGGGTCTCGGACATCGGGGGGCTCCTGGGCAGAAGATAGCGCGGCGCCTCGAGCACGGGGCACCAAGTGCCTCTTCTTCGGATCCTCGGCTTTCCTTTTCGATCCTCTCGTGCACCTGGGTCCCCGATGTAGCACTTGGTGCCCGTCCCGGCGTCGCCGCCGGTGATGAACCGAGGGCAGAGAGACAACCCCCTTGGCCGTCTCCTCGCGCGACCATCCCCCGTCCTGCCGCCCTGCAGGCGATGGAGCCTCCATGTCCCACAGGAAGCCCGCCCCCCTGTTCCGCGCCTTCGGGTCGTTGTTCCTGCTGCTCACCGCGGCCGATGCCCGCGCCGCATGCCCCAGCACCGCCGACGAGGTCACGCGGCAGGCGGTGGAGGCCGCGGACGCGTTCGCGCGCCTGGACGAGCAGGGCTTCGGCGCCGCGCGCGACAGCATGCGCGAGGGGCTCACCTGCCTCGCGGACGTCCCGAGCCCAGCCCAGAGCGCGCTGGTCCACCAAGCGGAGGTGCTGGCCTGGTTCCAGGCGCGGGACCGTGAGCGCGCCATGGCCGCCGCCCGAAGCATGCGCGAGAGCGACCCCGCGCGAGAGCTGAGCGAGGACCTGGCTCCGCCCGGGGGCGAGCTCTCGACCTGGTTGCGCGAGGTGTCCGACGACGCGGCGGACACCCGCGTCCCGCAGACCGTGCCGCTCGGCTGCGCCCTGCTAGTGGACGGCGTCCCGAGGGACAGCCTGCCGGCGGACCGACCGAGCCTGGTCGTGCTGTTCGGTCCGGAGCACGAGGTCGCCTGGAGCGGGCTCCTGCCGCCCGGCGCCGGCGTGCCGGTGATCCCTGCGTTGAGCCTGGCTGGCGCCGCGCCTCCGGCCGCACCCAGGCGACCTGGGCGCGCCACACTGATCGCGGCCGGCGGGAGCGCGGTGGCCTCCGCGGGGCTGTGGGCCGCGGCCTTCCTCTCCCGGCGCGAGCTGCTCACGCTCCAGAACCAGATCGCGCTCGGGTACTCCAGCGCCGAGATCGGCATGGACGGTGAGGCGGCGTCCGCGCTCTATGGCAGGACGCAGGCCCTTTTCGTGGCGGCCGAGGTCGGCTCGGGCCTGAGCCTGGGACTCGGCGGCCTGGGCCTGGTGCTGTCGTGGTGAGGGCCCTGGCCGCACTCCAGGGCGCGAGCCCTCGAGCGGCGCTGGCCAGCTTCGCGCTGGTGATCGCGCTCGGCGGCGGGGCCGGCGCGTGGCTCAAGGGGCGGGAGGAGGCCGTGGCCGAGCGGTTGGCGGTCACCGCGCCGGCCAGCCCCGTGGTCGTGAACACCGTGTCCGCGCGGCGCCCGCTCGCCGTGGCGCTGCCCGAGGCGCCTCCCCCCGAGCCCGAGCGCGCGCCTCCCCCTCCCGTGGTCGCGAAGGCCGCGCCCACCCGCGCGACGCCGCCGCCCGAGACGGGCGCGCGGGTGGGGATCGAGGGGGACGCGGAGGCCGTCGCGCTCGAGGGCGAGGCCGGTCACTTCGCGCTGCCCGCCCGGGTCCCGCCCGGCACCTACCGGATCCTGGCCCGCTTCGCCGGCCTCGACGGCCAGGGGGCCGGCTCGCTCACCGTCCAAGAGAACAATCCAATCCACCTGCGCTGCGAGGCGCGTTTCGCCCGCTGTGTGAGGATCCCATGAACTTAAGATACACATTTACTCGCTCCGCTCTCGTCGCGCTGCTCCTCCTGGGCGGCTGCGTGCCGATCCCGGATCGCGACGAGATCTTCGATCCGGACGAAGACGGCGTGCCCTACGGGGAGGACTGCGACAACCTGGACGCGAGCGTCTACCCGGGCGCGCCTGAGATCGCCTACAACGACATCGACAACGACTGCGATCCGTCTACCCCCGACGACGACCTGGACGGAGACGGCTACCCGCTGGCCGACGACTGCGACGACAGCACGGCCTCCATCGCGCCGAGCCATGACGACCTGGCCCAGGACCGGGTGGACCAGAACTGCGACGGCGTGGACGGAACAGACCTGGACGGCGACGCCGAGGCCTCCGTCGCCACCGGCGGGCCGGACTGCGACGACGAGGACACCGGGGTGAACACGGGCAGCCAGGAGACCTGCGACGGCCGGGACGAGGACTGCGACGGGGAGATCGACGAGGACGCGGCGGATGAGGTGGTGTTCTACGTGGATGACGATGGCGATGGATACGGGGACGCGGACGCCGTGGTGATGGCCTGTGATGATGAGGAAGTGGAGGAGGAGGGGCTGTCGCTGGTGGCGGGGGACTGCGACGACGCGGACCCGGACATCCACCCCGAGGCGATGGAGGTCTGCGAAGATCTGGATGTGGATGAGGACTGCGACGGGCGCGCGGACGACTATGACGAAAGCGTGGACGAGTCGACGATGACCACCTGGTACACTGACGGAGACCGAGACGGGTTCGGAGACACGACGGACGCGGGGGAGTTGGCCTGCGACGCGTCGGACGGTCGTGTCGCGTCGGCCGACGACTGCGACGACGGCGACGAAGCGGTGAGCCCTGGCGCGCGCGAGGTCTGCGACGAGGCGGATGTGGACGAGGACTGCGACGGGCGCGCGGACGACGCGGACGAGGACGTGGACGAGTCGACGATGACCACCTGGTACACCGACGAAGATGGGGACGGGTACGGGGACGAAACGGATACAGGGGTAAAGGCCTGCGACGCGCCAGACGGCTACGACGACGACAACACGGACTGCGACGACGGAGGCGAAGCGGTGAGCCCTGGCGCGACCGAGATCCCGGGCGACGAGTTGGACCAGAATTGCGACACCGACGAGCAGTGCTACGCGGACGCCGACAACGACGGCTACCGCACGGACACCACGGTGATATCGTCGGACACCGATTGCGACGACACGGGCGAGGCGATCTCCAGCGAGAGCACCGGTGACTGCGACGACACAGACAAGGACATCAACCCTCACGCGACCGAGATCGCGGGCGACGAGATCGACTCGGACTGCGACGGCCAGGAGCTCTGCTACGTGGACGACGACGACGACGGCTACCGCCTGACCACGACGACGACGTCCCTCGATGAAGACTGCGACGACAACGGCGAGGCGATCTCCAGCGAGAGCACCGGCGACTGCGACGACACCGACGAGGACATCCACCCAGGCGCGACCGAGATCGCGGGCGACGAGGTGGACCAGGACTGTGACTACGACGAGCTGTGCTACGTCGACACGGATGGCGACGGGTACCACACGGGCTCCACGGTGACGTCGTCGGACACCGACTGCAGAGACTCAGGCGAGGCGCCGTCCAGTAAGACCGAGGTCGACTGCGACGACACCAGCGACACCGTGTACCCAGGCGCCGACGAGGTCTGCGAGGACAGCGTGGTGAACGACTGCGACGAATCAGGGGCCGACGCGATGGACGAGTGCATGCCGAGCGGGACGATCTCCCTGTCGGCCGCGGACGCGACGCTGCTCGGCGAGGAGAAGGACGACATCGCGGGCTTCGCGCTGGCTGGCGGCGGGGATCTGACGGGCGACGGCGTGGACGACCTGCTGGTGGGGGCGCCAGGCGACGACTCCGGGGCAATTTACGGGGGCGCGCTCTACGTCCTGAGCGGTGCGCTCAGCGGCCTGACCTCGGCGTCGACGCCCGACATTCAGATCGTGGGAGAGGAGCTCAACGATTACGTGGGGCGCGCGCTGGAGGCTGGGGACCTGGACGGTGATGGCGCGGCCGACCTGATCGCGGGAGTGCCCTACAGGGGCAGCACGGTCTCCACGGCGCGCAGAGGCGGTGCCTTCGTATTCTGGGGCCCACTCACCGCGAGCACCTCGGTTGACTCAGCCGACCTTACGCTCACAGCGACCACCACGTACGGCTACGCCGGCACAGCCGTGCAGGGTTCAGAGGATCTCAATGGAGACGAGGTGGCTGACCTCCTCATCGGCGCTCCGAGCACCTCTTCGAGGGGCGCCGGGGCCGCGTACCTGGTCTTCGGCCCGGCGTCCGGTAGCATCTCGCTGGAAACAGAGGCACTCGCGTTTACGGGCCTGTCGCTCGGCGACTACGCTGGCCAGGCTGTCTGCTCAGGCGATCTGAGCGGGGACGGCGCGGCCGATCTCGTAGTCGGCGCCTACGGCGTAGACAGCGGCTCAGGCTCGGCGAGCGGCGCCGTCTATATCCTCGAGGGTCCGCTCAGCGCCTCGGCGAGCCTCGCGGACGCTGACGCCGCGCTCGTCGGATACGGGAATCTATACGCGGGTTACTCGCTCGCGGGAGGGCAGGATCTCGACGGGGACGGCACGGCGGACCTGCTCATCGGTGGAAAGAACGCGGAGTCCGGAAGCGTATTCCTGGTCCATGGCCCTGTCGATGGAAGCGCCGAGCTTTCCACGATCCCGGACGTGCTGTCGGGAGAGGCGTCCGGGGACTCTTTCGGCCACGCGGTTGACCTCGCGGGAGACCTCGACCTCGACGGCATCGAAGATCTGATCGTCGGTGCCCCCGGGGAAGACACGGGTGGCACCAGCGCCGGCGCAGCTTACCTCTTCTTCGGCCCGGTCTCCGGCACGGTCTCCGCTGCGGACGCCCGTGCGAAGTGGAGCGGGGCCAACGGGAGTGACCAAGCCGGCTACTCGGTCGCCAGGGCGGGCGACATGGACAGCGACGGCTTCCCGGACCTCGCGATCGGGGCCTACGGACTTGACCTCGACACCACCATGACCAACGCGGGCGGCGTCTACCTCCTCTACGGCTGGAGCTACTGATGACCTCCAACACACGGCCGACCTCCCAACACCTGCTCCTCCCCACCCTCCTCGCGCTCGCGGCCCTGCCCGCTTGCGACACGGACAAAGGCGACACTTACACCGAGATCTGCTACCTCGACGCGGACGGCGACGGCTACGGGACCCCAGACCTCGCGCTCCGCGGCTGCGACGCGCTCGCCGTCTCCAACGCGCTCGACTGCGACGACGCCGACCCCGAGGTCCACCCCGGCGTGACCGAGACCTGCGACGGGCTCGACAACGACTGCGAGGGCACCACGGACGGCTCGGACGCCGCCGGTATTTCGAGCTGGTACGCCGACGCCGACGGCGACGGGCAGGGTGACCCGGCCAGCGAGCTCCAGAGCTGTGAGCCGCCCGAGGGCTACGTCGCGACCAGAGGCGACTGCGACGACACCGACGCGACCGTCTCCGAGGGCGCGACCGAGCTCTGCGACGACATCGACAACGACTGCGACGACGTGACCGACGAGGACATACCCACTTGGTACCTGGACCGCGACGGCGACGGCTACGGCGACGACGAGACCGCCGAGACCACCTGCGAGCCGTCCGATAACTACGTGGCCGAGGGTGGCGACTGCGACGACGCGGACGAGGACATCAACCCTGACGCGAGCGAGCTGTGCGACGGACTCGACAACGACTGCGACGAGGACACCGACGGCTGGCTGGCGGTGGACAGCGCGCGGTGGTACGCCGACGCCGACGGGGACGGCTACGGGGACGCGGCCACGGACATCTACGCCTGCGACGCGCCCGAGGGCTACACGGACGCCGACACGGACTGCGACGACGCAGATGCGACCACGCACCCAGACGCTGAAGAGCGCTGCGACGACGAGGACGACGACTGTGACGACGAGAGCGATGAGGATGCGATCGACGCGGCCACCTGGTACGCCGACACGGACGGCGACACCTTTGGTGACCCCGCCGTCTCGACGACCTCCTGTGAGGCCCCCGAGGGCTACGTCGCCGACAACACGGACTGCGACGACAGCGAGGCTGATGAGGGGTGGCCCACCTGGTACCTGGACCGGGACGAGGACGGCTACGGCGACGACGAGACCACCGAGTCCGCGTGCGAGCCGAGCGCATACTACGTCACCGAAGGCGGTGACTGTGACGACGCGGACGAGGCCATCAAGCCGGACGCGACAGAGGTCTGCGACGGGCTGGACAACGACTGCGACGGCGACACCGACGGATGGCTGGCAGTGGACGGCGCGCGGTGGTACGCCGACGCCGACGGGGATGGCTACGGGGACGCGGCCACGGACACCTACGCCTGCGACGCGCCCGACGGCTACATAGGCGATGACATGGATTGCGACGACGCGGATGCGACCGCGCACCCCGGTGCGGGCGAGACCTGTGACGACACCGACGACGACTGCGACGGCGAGACTGACGAGGATGCAGCCGACGCGCCCACCTGGTACACCGACACCGACGGAGACGGCTACGGCGACGCCGTCTCGACCATCGCCGCCTGTGATGCCCCCGAGGGCCACGTCGCCGACAACACGGACTGCGACGACACCGACGCCGCGGTGAGCCCAGGCGCGACCGAGCTCTGTGACGAACTCGACGCCGACGAGGACTGCGACGGCCTGACCGATGACGAGGACGACAGCGTCAGCGAGGCGTCCATGACGACCTGGCACAAGGACGACGACGGAGACGGCTATGGCAGCGACGCGCGCGGCGAGCCGATGACTGCCTGCGAGGCTCCCTCCGGCTACGTGGACGACGCCACGGACTGCGACGACGCCGATGTCAAGATCTGGCCCGAAGCGCCCGAGACCTGCGACGGGCTCGACAACGACTGCGACGACGCCGACGGCTGGACCGAGGACGAGGAGTACGGCGTCGTGAGTCTGCGCCTGGACGGCGAGACGATGTGGACGGACCTCACGAAGACGTTCGGCGCTGCCACCGAGGAGGACGTGGTCGTGTACACCCTCGACAGCGACGGAGAGCTGGTCTTTTGCGACGGCTACTACTACACAAGCCTGGTCCTCTCGGCGCCGAACACCGCCGTGACAGGGCGGAATGGTCCGGACGCCACGACCCTGGACGCGGCTGGAGTCACCAGGGTTGTCCGAATCGCCGAGTACACCGAGAGCACCATCCAGGGTCTCACCCTGACCGGGGGCTCGTCCCACCAGGGCGGAGGGCTGATGGCCGCCGATGGCTCGAAGGCGACGCTCACCAACCTGGTGATCACAGGGAACGAAGCACATATCCACGAGGGCACCTACGGCTACGGCGGCGGCATCTATGCGCTCGCGAACGAGGTCGCGCTGACCGATGTGATCGTCGCGGACAACGAGGCGGTGACAGGGGGAGGGCTCCGCCTGGATGACGGTACCTATACGCTCTACAACGTGCTGGTACAAGGCAACTATGCCCACGTTGCGGGCGGTGGGATTTACAACTACGGCAGGGCTGACTTGACCTGCACGGACGCGACCGCTTACGGCGTCATGGGCAACGACGCCGGGGATAACGGCGATGGCCTCGTGCAGCGCGGGCAGATCGACGACGACGACTACACCTCTTACTCGTACTTCACCTCAGTAGGCTGTGGGTGGAGCGATAACGACATCTCTGACGTTTCGACAGCAAACAGCGGCTCCAAGCGCTACCAGACCGTCGAGGACACCTTCGGGACCGACCGCTTCACCTGTGAGTGGGGCAAGGAGTGTTACTCTGGCACTCCTCCCTCGCTGTAGCGCGACCCCTTGCGGTCAATGCCCCATGTCGATCACCAGGAGCGGCGCCGGCCGATCACCGCCTGCGATCGATGTCGATCACGCTGAGACGCCGGGTCCACTCCCGCCTAGAACGAGCACCAATGTGCGTCAGATTCGAAGGCCAGTCTCGTCAGGTCTAACGCCGTCGTCACAATGAGGAGCGATTCATGCAGAGGTCAACTCGAATGCTACCCTTGATGGCTTTGGTGGGCTCCGCGTCTGGCGGATGCCATCAGGCCAAGGTACATCCCTATACCGTCTGCGCAGCCGGTGTACTGCCTCCCCCGGGACCTGACTCTTCCCGCCACCCTGATTAGAGTGTTGGTCACCTCAGGAGAGTCCATGCCCCGCAAGGCCCGTCGATCCCACGCCACCGA
>CAZTOW010000080.1:0-30126 GCA_964615375.1 uncultured Enterobacterales bacterium | reverse complement strand
GGCATCGGCATCGGCATCGGCATCGGCATCGACATCGACATCGGCATCGGCATCGACATCGACATCGACATCGGCATCGGCATCGGGGGCGGTGTCGGCATCGGCATCGGGGGCGGCATCGACATCGAGGACGGCGACGGGGGTGGCGTCGGCTTCGGAGTCGGAGTCGGGGTCGTGCTCGGGGGCGGTGGTGGGCTCGTCGTCGATGGGCTCGGGGGCGTCTTCGGGATGGAATTGGAGGGTGGGGGTGGGGTCGGGGGAGAGCTCGAGCTCGGGGTCGGCGAGGGTGAGGGGGGGAGCGGGGGTGGGCTCGGGCTCGGGGAGGAGCTGGAGCTCGGGCTCGGGGGTGGGGGTGGGGTCGGGGTCGAGGTCGGGTTCGGGCTCGGGGACGATCTCGACGAGCTCGGCGAGGGGGAAGGGGGCGGGGGGGGGCTCGACGGTGTAGGGGGCGGGGTCGGGGCGGGCGCGTAAGGTCTGGACGCGCAGGCTGACGCTGGGGGAGGGGGAGATGGGGGAGATGGGGGAGCGTGAGGAGGGGATGGGCAGGTCGGTCGGGAGCGGGGGGAGCTCGGGGGCCTCGAAGGCGAGGAGGGTCGAGGGCTCGGGGGGCTCGAAGATCGGGGTGAGGGGGGGCTCCGGGGGAGGGGGGCGCCTTGGGGGGAGCGGTGAGGGGGGGGCGACGGCGAGGTAGCGGGGGCCGCTGAGGCTGGGCGGGTGCGGGCTGGGGGTCCAGCGGCGCTCGGCGCCGTCCTCGGGGTACCAGGCGAGGGGGCGCGGGACGATGCGCCAGGCCGGGCCGAGGGCCTCGACGAGGGCGTCCTCGGCGGTGGGGTGGCGGGCGAGGAGGGCGCTGATGGCCTGGCGGGCGGCGCGCCCGGGCTGAAGCCTCAGGCGACCGCGGGCGCGTCGGAGACCGCTCAGGAGCAGGAGCACCGCCGGGTCCCCGAGCCGGCTCAGGCCGAGGGCCTCCATGCAGGGCGCGAGCTGCCAGCAGTCGCGGGCCTGCGCGCCAGCCTGGGGGTCGGGGTCGGGCACGATCTCGCGCCCGGCGTAGGGGAGGACGACCAGCCGCCCGGTCCCGTCCAGGCCCCCCCTGTCCAGAAAGATGGCGCTGGGGTCCAGGCGGCCGTGCGCCTGCCCCCGATCATGGAGCTCTCCCAGGGCCGCGGCGAGGTGCCAGGCGAAGCCGAGCGCCGCCTCAGGAGACAGCCGCGCGCCGAGGGTGTAGAGATCCTCCCGCGGCGCGCGCGCCGAGTCCCTGGACACCCGTGCGGGGTCATTCGGTGGAGCTGGAACGAACGGACCCCAGGGGGGAGGGCCGAGATTCGGCGGTGCTGGGGTGGCGCTCGCGGCGTCGTTCGTGGCGGGCCGGATCATCGCCCTCAGTATAGGCTCTTCGCGCGGCTGTTACGATGGTCCTTCTGTCCGGCCGTTGAACACCCGGCCTGAGAGGGATAGTTCTCGGAGACGTGTCCGGAAGCCACCGCCCGACGGCTGGTGAGCGGGAGAGAGAATGAGCCGAGTGGATGCAGCGATTCAGGAAGGACGATGCGTTCTGGCCTTCGGGGGCCGTGCCCTCCAGCCAGACGTGCTCATGGAGCTGCGCCGCCGCTCCGTCCCAGCGATCACGCTCGGGAGCCAGCCCCAGAACCCCGTCGGCGTCTTCGACGCGGACGCGGTGGGGCCCGTGCTCTCGCAGGTGGGGGCCGCCCTCGTGCTCATCGAGCCCGAGGCGGGGGACGCCAAGGCGCTGCAGTCCCTGGCCGATCTGATCGCGAAGAGCCCGAACAAGCCGAAGCTCTTCGTGGCCGCGAAGGCCTTCAACCCCTTCGTCCTGCCGATGAACCTCCGGCTGCTCAAGATGGAGCAGATCAAGGAGAAGGCCAAGGACTTCGTCGCCTCGCTGCCCGTCACGGCCGCCGCGCCCGTCGCGGCCCCCGCCGCGCAGCCGGAGAAGAAGGCCGACAGGAAGGCGGCTGCAGAGCCCGAGGCCGCCGGCCAGAAGCAGGCCCCGCGCCCGCTCTTCGTCGGCCGTGAGGAGGAGCTCGCCCAGCTCGGCGAGCTGCTCGGCGCGGACGGCGGCCCCATCCTGGTGGTCGGCGCCCCCGGCGTCGGAAAGCGCTGGCTGGTCGAGCAGGCGCTGGCCAGCACGAAGCTGGACCGCATCGCCGACTTCACGCTGGGCCGCGGGGTCGGCGCGGACGCGCTGCTGGGCCGCATCGCCGCCATCGCCCAGGACGTGGGCGACGACGCGTTGGCCAAGGCGCTCAAGGATCAGGACGAGCGCCCCTCGCCCGTCGATCTGGCCCGCCTCGCCGCCCGCATGCTCCAGAACCCGGCGCTCGCCGGCAAGGTCTGGGTCATCCACGAGCTGCACCGCGCCCAGGACCGCCGCGACGGCAGCCTGCACCGCATGGGCCGCCTGGAGCTCACGCTCAAGGAGCTGCTGCTCTCCACCCCCGCGCTCCGGCTGGTCTTCGTGTCCAACCAGGCGGTGGCCTTCTACCGCGAGGGCGAGGCGGCGAACCTGCGCACGCTGGCCCTGGCCGGCATCCGCGGCAAGGAGCTCTACCAGATCTTCAAGAGCTTCCACGTCGAGGACACGCCGCGGGACCGCTTCGGCCCCATCAGCGACCGCACGCTGGGTCACCCCATGCTGGTCCGCAGCCTCGCGCTGGAGGTCAGCGAGGGCAACGACCTCGACGAGCTCCTGAAGGCCCCGCGCTTCCTCAAGCTGGAGAGCCTCACCGACCTCGAGCCCCTGCGCCGGCACATCAAGCGCAAGGTGGAGGGGCTGGACGCGGCGCTCATGAAGGCGCTCTGCCTGGCCGCCCACCTGCGCGAGCCGGGCACCGCCGCGGAGCTCGTCGGGCTGGGCGTGGGTCGCAACGAGCGGCTCTCGCTGCTGGGCCTCGGCATGCTCGAGCAGACCCCGGGCGTGGAGGACCGCCGCTTCTACGTCCACCCGCTCGTGCGCGAGCACCTGGACTTCCAGGAGACCTCGAACTTCGACCTCATGGAGTCGCTGGCCAGCCACTACCTCGAGCTGGCTCGGGACAAGGCGAAGCCGCGCAGCGCCCGCCTGGCCTGGCTGCAGGAGGCCCACCGCCTGCTGGTCGAGGCCCGTCGGCCCACCCGCAACCTCGTGATGCCGTATCCGGACCAGGACGCGCTCGTGGACAGCGTGCGCGGGCTCATCCGGCGCAAGCAGCCGCGGCACGACATCGCCCGCGCCCGGCTGAACGAGGGCCTGAAGGTCGATCCGAAGAACACGGAGCTCCTCATCCTCGACGCCGAGCTGAAGAGCGAGGAGAAGGCCGCCCCCGAGGTCGTCGCCGCCGCCTGGCAGCGCGCCGCCGACGTGGCGCCCACGCCCGAGGTCTTCCACAGCGAGGCCAGCTTCCACCTGGACCGGAATTCGCGCGGCAAGGCCGCCGCGGCCCTGGAGAAGGGCATCCAGCTCTTCCCCGAGGACGCGCGCATGCACCGCCGCCTCGCGAACCTCTACCTCCAGCAGAACCGCACCGAGGACGCCGTCACCGTGCTGCGCCGGGCCATGGAGCTCGAGCCCATGATGCCCGACGCCTACGGGATGCTGGCGGAGATCCTCGTCGGCCGCGGCCCCTCGCAGTGGGAGGAGGCGCAGAACTACCTGGACGAGGCCATCCGCCTCGACCCGGTGCGCGCCACCCACAAGCTCCGGCTGGCCACGCTGCGCCGGGCGCAGGGCATGGTGGACGCCGAGGCGCGCGCCACGCGCTGGGCGGAGGCGCTGGAGATCCTGGGCCCCGTCGTCGCCGAGGACGCGGAGAACGGGCTGGCTCACGCGCTGAAGTGCGCCCTGCTCTTGGACCAGGACGGTGATCTGGATCAGGCGGAGTGGCTCGCCAAGAAGGCCATGAAGATCCTGGAGACCCACGAGGCGCTCGTGCAGCGGGCCCGCGTGCTGATCCGCCGGGCCGCCTTCGAGGACGCCGACCGCCTCCTGGACAAGGCCATCAAGAAGGAGCCCTCCTACCACCCGGCCTTCGCCGCCAAGGCGGAGCTGCTCATCGCCCAGGGCCAGGTCTTCGTCGCCCTCGAGCACCTGAAGAAGGCGCGCGAGCGCAGCCCGAAGGACGCGCCGGATCGCGTGATGTACGAGGCCGACATGGCCCGCTTCGCCGCGCTGATCGAGTCGGGCGCGGCCGCGGAGCTGATGAAGGCGGCCGAGGCCTCGGGCGCCGTGGTCCACGGGGCGGAGATCCCCGCCACCGAGGGCGAGCGGCGCGACGCCGGCACCACCACGCGGCTGCGCAAGCGGCGTCGGCGGGGTCGGGGCGGCGGCGCGGCCCAGGCCGAGGGCTCGGAGGCCGCCGAGGGCTCCGACGAGGCGATGCAGGAGGGCGATCTCGCCACCGAAGAGGGCGAGCCCGCCACCACCGAGGAGCCCGCGTCCGACGAGCCCGCGTCCGACGAGCCCGCGCAGGCCGAGGCTCCTGAGGCGGACCCGGAAGCCGTGTGATCACGCTCTCGGCCCAGGACGCCCGGCGGATCCTGCTTCAGGCCGCCGGGCTCACCGGGCCAGAGCCGCAGCCCGGGCTGGAGGGCGCGCGCGCCGTGCTGGAGCGGCAGGGCTGCGTGCAGCTCGACCCGCTCGACCGCGTCGGCACAAACGCCGATCTGGTCCTGCACGCCCGGGTGGACGGGCTGCGCCGCGGGGACTGGTCCCGGCTCATGCCGGTCCACGCCTTCGAGCACTTCGCCAAGGAGCGCTGCCTGCTGCCGGCGCGCCTCTTCCCCTGCTACCGCGAGCGCGCCCACCAGGCCCCCTGGTGGCGCCTCGACGAGCGTCTGAAGCGCCTGCCGGAGACCATCTTCACCGAGGTCCTGGCCGAGCTGCGCGAGCGCGGACCCCTCGCCCCCAGCGCGCTCGAGGATCGCGGGCGCGTGGATCCGATGGACTGGAGCGGCTGGAAGGGCACCTCGCGGGCCAACGCCATGGCCATCGAGGTGCTGTGGACCCGCTGCGAGGTCGTGACCGCCGGCCGCACCGCCCGCGGCGAGCGCGTCTACGACGTGCCCGAGCGCGCCCTCCCCGCGCACCACGCGCTCCCGGCCCCCCACCCCGAGCGCACCCTCCTGCTGGAGCGCGTGCGCGGCGCCGGCCTCCTCTCCACCGCCATGGGCCCGCACTGGTCCATGCTCTCGGAGGTGCGCACCTCGCCGCTCGTGGACGCGCTCGTCGCCGAGGGCGCGCTGGTCCGCGTGCAGGTGGAGGGCGCGCGCCGGAGCTATCTGACGCTCCCGGCCTTGCTGGAGGCTCCGCCGGTGGAGCTGGACGGGCGGATGCGCCTGCTCGGCCCGCTGGATCCGCTGCTGTGGGATCGCAAGCTGGTGGAGCAGGTGTTCGGCTTCGACTACGTCTGGGAGGTGTACAAGCCCGCCGCCCAGCGCCAGTGGGGCTACTACGTCACGCCGCTGCTGCACCGCGGGGCGCTGGTAGGCAGGGTGGAGGCGAAGCGGGTCTCGGGCCCGGCGGGGAGCAGGGTGGAGATCCTGCAGCGGTGGGGGGACTTCGAGGCGGGGGCGTTCGACGAGATGATGGGGCGGTTGGTGGGGTTTCAGTGAGGGATGGGAGGGGACGCGACAGGCCCTCGGGCCAGCGCCCGTCCAGAGCTCACCCCACCAACGCCAGGCCCGGCGCCACCAGCTCGCGGTAGTGCTGGAGGCCCGCCGACTCCGGGACCATGCGCATCCCCAGGTCCCGCGCCCAGCGGGCGAGCGGGTTGGTCCAGGAGGCGATCTGACCGAAGCGGCGGGAGTCCATCTGGACCTTGAGCACGCGGGCGTGGCGGGCGGCGACGTAGGCGGCGTGGCCGCGCTCGAGCGTGGCGGCCAGGACGGCGGCGTCCTCGATGGCCATGGCGGCGCCCTGGCCCTGGTTGGGGGTCATGCCGTGGGCGGCGTCGCCCAGGAGCCAGACGCGCTCGGTACCCCAGCAGGGCTCGGCCAGCTCCACGAGGTCGTGGTGGATGAGCAGCTCGGGCCTGAGGCGCTCCAGCACCGCCGGGCAGTCGCCGCCGAGCGGGGCGTAGCGGGCGCGCAGCTCGGGCCAGGGCGGGGAGGGGGCGCGCTCGGGGGAGCGCGCGGTGAGGAAGACGTAGACGCGGCGACCGGAGAGCGGGACGATGCCCATGCGCGCGCCCGAGCCCCAGGTCTCGGTGCAGCGGGAGAGCTCCAGGTCGGGGATCACGGCCCGCCAGCAGGTCTCGCCGCTGTAGCGGTAGCTCACGGCGCAGCCCGCCGCCTCGCGCGCCTTGGATCGCAGCCCGTCCGCGCCGATGACGACGTCCGCGTCGGGGTCGTCGACGCCCGCCTCCTCGCCCATGCGCAGCGTCACCTCGGGCGGGAGCGCGGCCTCCAGGGCGGCGTGCAGCTCGGCGCGGTGGAAGGAGAGCACCTCGTAGCCCAGCGAGCCCACCGGCAGGGCGGCGAGCGTCCGCCCGTCGGGCCCCAGCACGTCCATGGCCGAGAGCGGGTGCCCGCCCGAGAGGTCCACGCCGAGCGCGCGCAGGATGGCGGTGGCGTTGGCCCCCAGCACGATGCCCGCCCCCACCGGGGCGAAGCGGGGTGCCCGCTCGAAGAGGGTGACCCGGTGCCCGGCCCTCCCCAGCGCGATGGCCGCCGTGAGCCCGCCGATGCCGCCGCCGATGATCCGAACCCGTCTCGCGGGCTCCGCCCGCATGCGTTGGGGGCGCTGCCCCCCGCTTGACTCCGCCACCTCGGCTTCCGCCTCGGCGGGCTCCGTCAAGCGTCCCCCGACGGCGCGCTCTCCGCGCGCCGAGCGGCTCTGCCGCGTCCCCTGTCCCGAACTGGTCTTGACTGAAGAAGACGTCTGACTCCCGAAGATCACGACCCACCTCCGTAGAAACGTTGGAGCAGGGCCGCCAGCAGCGGCCCGCGCGCCTTGGGCGAGAGCTCGCCGCGCAGCCCGCCCACCAGCACACCGAAATAGCAGGCGAAGAAATGGAAGAAGGCCAGCTCCAGGTCCACCGGAGCCAGCTCGCCCGCGCCCACGGCCCGCGCGAGACGGGCGTCGTGCCAGGCCCGCAGGAGCGCGAGCTGCGGGCCCGTCGCGTCCGAGAACAGCGCGACCGGGATGAGCGCCCGCGCCAGCTCCGGCCGGGCGTCGTAGGCCGCGTACAGGGCGGTCGCGACGTGGACCAGCTCGGCCACCAGCCCGCCCGGAGGGAGCGCCTGCAGGCTGGACGCCAGCGCGCCGGCGATGCGCTCCTCCAGCAGGGCGCCCGCCAGCGCGGCCTTGTCCGGGAAGTGGGCGAAGACCGTGCCCGTCGCTACGCCCGCCCGCGCGGCCACGGCCCGGGTGGTGGTGGCCTCATAGCCCTGCTCGGCGAAGAGGTCGGAGGCCGCCGCCAGCAGCAGCGCCCGGGTCTCGGCTTTGTGGTGATCGCGGAGCCTCATGACCACGCTCATTTAATGAGCACGCTCAATGAAGTCAAGCCCGCCCACGAAGAACGCCGACCGCCCCGGGGCCTGGCGCCCCGAGACGATCGGCGTCTCTCCACCGATCCGAGCTTCAGCCGACGCTCAGCGCCGCCGCCGCGCCCCCGCCAGGGCCAGGAGGCCCAGCGCCGCGCCGATCACGCCCGAGGGATCCTGCGCGTCCGCCGTGGAGCAGGCGCAGCCGCCCTTGTAGTAGTCGGAGTAGCCGTCGGGGGCGTCGGTGTCGGGGGTGCCGGTCTCGCCGCCGGTGTCGCCGGTGTGGCTGCCGTCCAGGTCATCCGTGCCGTCCAGCGGATCGGTGCCGTCCTCGTTGACCTCGTCGCCGTCCGGCACGCCGCCGTCGTCGGTGTCAGCGTCGTTGGGATCCGTTCCGTAGTCGTTGACCTCCTGGCCGTCCGACAGATCGTCGTCGTCCGAGTCGGAGTCGAGCGGGTTGGTCGCGGTCTCGTCGACCTCCGTACCGTCCATGAGCCCATCGGCGTCCGTGTCGTCGGAGATCGGGCTGGTCCCGATCTCGTTGACCTCGGTCCCGTCCATGAGCCCGTCGTCGTCGGTGTCGATGTCGTTGGGATCGCTCCCGATGCTGTCGACCTCGGCCCCGTCCAGCAGCGTGTCGTCGTCCGAGTCCGAGTCCAGCGGGTCCGTGTTGACGTCGAAGACCTCACGCCCGTCCGTGAGCCCGTCGTCGTCCGTGTCCGGGTCCGCCGGATCGGTGCCGATGACCTGCTCGTCGCGGTCGGTGAGACCGTCGCCGTCCGTGTCCGTGGTGTCCTCCACGTCGTCCGACGGGTCGAAGGGATCCGTGCCGTCGACGAGGATCTCGAGGCCGTCGCTCACGCCGCCGTCGTCGGTGTCGCGGTCGTTCGGGTCGGTGCCCCAGGTCAGGACCTCCTCGCCGTCGGTGAGCCCGTCGGTGTCGGTGTCGTTGTTGGTGGGGTCGGTGCCGGTGGAGCTGACCTCGGTGCCGTCGCCGAGCCCGTCGCCGTCGGTGTCGTCATCCAGCGGGTCGGTGCCCGTGGAGCTGACCTCCTCCCCGTCGGTGAGGCCGTCGTCGTCCGTGTCCGCGTCGGTCGGATCCGTGCTGTAGGTGGAGACCTCCTCGCCGTCGCCCAGACCGTCGTCGTCCGTGTCCGCGTCCAGCGGATCGGTGCCCGTGGTGTGGACCTCCTCGCCGTCCGTCAGATCATCGTCGTCGCTGTCCGCGTCCGAGGCGTCCGTGCCGTAGACCAGCTCCTCCACGTCCAGGAGCCCGTCGCCGTCCGTGTCGGTGTCGTCCACCACGTCGTCCGAGGGGTCGAGCGGGTCGGTGCCCATGCCCAGCACCTCCACGCCGTCCGCCACGCCACCGTCGTCGGTGTCGGTGTCGAGCGGGTCGGTGCCGTAGGTGTCCACCTCCTCGCCGTCGCCGAGCGCGTCGCCGTCCGTGTCCGCGTCGTTCGGGTCCGTGCCCCAGCTGTCGACCTCGGCGCCGTCGTCGAGCCCGTCGCCGTCCGTGTCGGGATCGAGCGGATCGGTGCTGTAGGTGGAGACCTCCTCCCCGTCCAGCAGGCCGTCGTTGTCGCTGTCCTCGTCCGTCGGATCGGTGCTGTAGACGTCCACCTCGTCCCCGTCCCCGAGCCCATCGGCGTCGGTGTCCGGGTCCGTCGGATCCGTGCCGTAGGTCTCGACCTCGTCCCCGTCGGTCAGCGTGTCGCCGTCCGTGTCGGGATCGCTCGGGTCCGTGCCGTAGACCTCCTCCTCGGCGTCCGTGAGCCCGTCGCCGTCGCTGTCTGTGTCGTCCACCACGTCGTCCGAGCCGTCCAGCGGATCCGTACCGGTCGCCAGCACCTCCACGCCGTCGGGCACGCCGCCGTCGTCGGTGTCGCCGTCCAGCGGGTCGGTGCCGTAGGTGTCGACCTCGTCGCCGTCGATGAGCCCGTCATCGTCGGTGTCCGCGTCGGCCGGGTCGGTGCCGTAGGTGTCGACCTCCTCCCCGTCCAGCAGGCCGTCGTCGTCGGTGTCGGTGTCCAGCGGGTCGGTGCCGTAGGTGTCGACCTCCTCCTCGCCGTCGTCCAGCCCGTCCCCGTCCGTGTCCGGGTCCGTGGGGTCGGTGCCGTAGGTGTCGACCTCCTCCCCGTCCAGCAGGCCGTCCCCGTCGGTGTCCGCGTCCGTCGGGTCGGTGCCGTAGGTGTTGACCTCCTCCCCGTCGGTCAGCGCGTCGCCGTCGGTGTCCGCGTCGCTGGGGTCCGTGCCGTAGATCTCCTCCTCCAGGTCGGTGAGCCCGTCGCCGTCGCTGTCCGTCTCGTCCGCGACGTCGTCGGAGCCGTCCAGCGGATCCGTGCCGGCCCCCAGCACCTCCACGCCGTCGGAGACCCCGCCGTCGTCGGTGTCGGCGTCCATTGGATCCGTGCCGTAGGTGTCCACCTCGTCACCGTCGGAGAGCGCGTCGTCGTCCGAGTCGGCGTCCGTCGGATCGGTGCCGTAGGTGTCGACCTCCTCGCCGTCCAGCAGGCCGTCCGCGTCGGTGTCCGCGTCGGTCGGGTCGGTGCTGTAGGTGTCGACCTCCTCCCCATCCAACAGACCGTCGGCGTCCGTGTCGGCAGTGTTGGGATCGGTGTCGTAGGTGTCGACCTCCTCCCCATCCAACAGGCCGTCGTTGTCCGAGTCGGCGTCCGTCGGGTCCGTGGCCGTCGAGCTCACCTCGGTCCCGTCGCCGAGCCCGTCGTCGTCCGTGTCCGCGTCCGTCGGATCCGTGCTGTAGGTCAGCACCTCCGCGCCGTCGGTGAGCGTGTCGCCATCCGTGTCCGCGTCCGTCGGGTCCGTCCCGTAGATGCTCTCCTCGGCGTCCGTGAGGCCGTCGCCGTCCGTGTCCGTGTCGTCCACCACGTCGTCCGATCCGTCCAGCGGATCGGTGCCGGAGACCAGCACCTCCACGCCGTCGGAGACGCCGCCGTCGTCCGTGTCGGCGTCGTTCGGGTCCGTGTCGTGCGTGTTGACCTCGTCCCCGTCCGAGAGCGCGTCGTCGTCCGAGTCCGCGTCGTTCGGATCCGTGCCGCTCGAGCCCACCTCCACGCCGTCGGTCAGCCCGTCGCCGTCCGTGTCGCTGCTGAGCGGGTCGGTGTCGTAGGTGTTGACCTCGTCTCCGTCGCTGAGCCCGTCGCTGTCGGTGTCGGTGTCCAGCGGATCGGTGGTCCAGGTGTTGACCTCCGTCCCGTCGCCGAGCCCGTCGCCGTCCGTGTCGGCGTCGTTGGGGTCCGTGGACGTCGAGCTCACCTCGGTCCCGTCGCTGAGCCCGTCGTCATCCGTGTCCGCGTCGTTCGGATCGGTGCTGTAGGTCAGCACCTCGCCGCCGTCGGTGAGCGAGTCGCCGTCCGTGTCGGCGTCGGTGGGATCCGTACCGTAGACCACCTCCTCGGCGTCCGTCAGCCCGTCCCCGTCCGTGTCGGTGGTGCCCGTGCTCACGTCGTCGGATCCGTCCAGCGGGTCCGTGCCGGAGACCAGCACCTCCACGCCGTCGGAGACCGAGCCGTCGTCGGTGTCGGCGTCGTTCGGATCGGTGTCGTAGGTGTTGACCTCGTCCCCGTCGGAGAGCCCGTCGTCGTCCGAGTCCGCGTCGTTCGGGTCCGTGGCCGTGGTGCCGACCTCGGCGCCGTCGGTGAGCCCGTCCCCGTCCGTGTCCGAATCCAGCGGATCGGTGCTGTAGACGTCCACCTCGTCGCCGTCGGTGAGCGTGTCGCCGTCCGTGTCGGAGTCCAGCGGATCGGTGTCGTAGGTGTTGACCTCCGCCCCGTCGGAGAGCGCGTCGTTGTCCGTGTCGGCGTCGTTCGGATCCGTGTCCGTGCTCAGCACCTCCTCGCCGTCGTCGAGCCCGTCCCCGTCCGTGTCCGCGTCGGTCGCGTCCGTGTCGTAGGTCAGCACCTCGCTGCCGTCGGTGAGCGTGTCGCCGTCCGTGTCGGGATCGCTGGGGTCGGTGCCGTAGACCGCCTCCTCGGCGTCGGTGAGCCCGTCCCCGTCCGTGTCGGTGGTGCCGGTGCTCACGTCGTCGGAGCGATCGAGCGGATCGGTGCCGTTGACCAGCACCTCCACGCCGTCGGAGACCGAGCCGTCGTCGGTGTCGGTGTCCAGCGGGTCCGTGCCGTAGGTGCTGACCTCGTCGCCGTCGTCCAGCCCGTCGCCGTCCGTGTCCGCGTCGTTCGGGTCCGTGCCGTGGGTCACGACCTCGGCGCCGTCGCTGAGCCCGTCGTTGTCCGAGTCGGCGTCCGTGGGATCGGTGTCGTGGGTGCTGACCTCGTCGCCGTCGGTCAGCGTGTCGCCGTCGGTGTCCTCATCCAGCGGATCGGTGCTCCAGGTGAGCACCTCGCTGCCGTCCGAGAGCCCGTCGTCGTCCGAGTCGGCGTCCGTGGGGCTGGTGCCGTAGACCGCCTCCTCGCTGTCCAGCAGCCCGTCCCCGTCGGTGTCGGTGTCCGGCGTGCTGACGTCGTCGGTCCCGTCCAGCGGGTCCGTGTCGTTGACCAGCACCTCCACGCCGTCGGAGACCGAGCCGTTGTCGGTGTCGGCGTCGTTCGGGTCGGTGGAGTAGGTGCCCACCTCGCTGCCGTCCGAGAGCCCGTCGCCGTCGGTGTCGCTGTCGTTCGGGTCGGTGGAGTAGGTGCCCACCTCGCTCCCGTCGGTGAGCCCGTCGTCGTCGGAGTCCGCGTCGTTCGGATCCGTGTCGTAGGTCATCACCTCGGCGTAGTCGGAGAGCGTGTCGCCGTCGGTGTCCGTGTCCAGCGGGTCCGTGCCGTAGGTGTCGACCTCGCTGCCGTCGCCGAGCCCGTCGCCGTCGGTGTCGGCGTCGTTCGGGTCCGTGCTGTAGGTGCTGACCTCTTCCCCGTCCGTCAGCCCGTCGTTGTCCGTGTCGCTGTCGTTCGGGTCGGTGGAGTAGGTGCTGACCTCCGCCCCGTCCGTCAGCCCGTCGTTGTCGGTGTCCGCGTCCTCGGGGTCCGTGCCGTAGGTCACGACCTCCGCGTAGTCGGAGAGCGTGTCGTTGTCGGTGTCGGCGTCGTTCGGATCCGTGCCGTAGGTGACCACCTCCTGGTAGTCCGTCAGCCCGTCGTCATCGGAGTCCGCGTCGTTCGGGTCCGTGCTGTAGGTGATGGCCTCCTGGTAGTCCGTCAGCCCGTCGTCATCGGAGTCCGTGTCGTTCGGGTCGGACTCGTAGGTCAGCACCTCGCTGCCGTCGGAGAGCCCGTCGCCGTCGGAGTCCGAGGTCGTCGGGTCCGTGCCGTAGGTCTCCACCTCCTCCGTGTTCGTCAGCCCGTCGCCGTCCAGGTCGCCCGAGCTGTCCGAGACCAGGTCCGACCAGCTGGTGCAGTCCGCCGTGCTGCCGTCACAGCCGGCGATGTCCTTGGAGAAGCGCCGGGTGGAGGCCGAGGTCCCGATCCCGTAGGCGAGGTCCGTCGGGTCGGTGAGCCCGGTGGCGGCGGAGAGCGTGGACCACTCGATATACCAGTCCACGAAGTAGTCCGGGCCACCATCCGCCCCGCAGAGGTCGGTGCCCGCCAACTCGTAGCCGGCGTAGCCCGCCGTGCTGTCGCCCGAGGCCGCCAGCGGCGCGTCCCCCACCCAGACCTCCACCTCCGGCGCGTCCGTGGTGAAGTCGGTGGTCCCCGTCGTGTTCTCGTAGAGCGAGGTCTCCTCGCCCTTGCCGTCCACGTAGACGATGTGGTCGTACTTGCTGAGATCCCAGTCGGTCTCCAGCATGATGCCCCAGCCGAACTCCTTCCAGGAGCGCGGCCTGCCGCCGGACTCGCTGTAAGGCTGCCCGCCCACGCGCAGACGGAACCACAGGTAGGTCCCGTCGTAATAGCTGTAGGCCGCGGGGTTGTCGGCGTCACCGACGATGTCCCACCAGTCGTTGCCCGAGACGTCCTCACAGACGTCCGTGATGCTCGCCCCGTCGAGCTGCATCGGCTCCCAGTCGGCGTCGTCGGGCCAGGTGACCGCGTGCGCGGTGGACAGGAAGGGCGCCAGGAGGAGGATCCAGGACATGGTGGCTCACTTTTCCGGGCGTAGACGCCCGCCGGGCGGAGGGATGTGGCTGCAGCGAGAGTTTCCCGGGGTAGGTACGCATCAGCCCGCCACGCCGATAC
Source organism: uncultured Enterobacterales bacterium (assembly GCA_964615375.1). Lineage (GTDB taxonomy): Bacteria > Myxococcota_A > UBA796 > UBA796 > CAZKWG01 > CAZKWG01. The sequence goes on along the minus strand of CAZTOW010000080.1, from coordinate 16,510 downwards.
AGGCCGCGCGTCAAATCCCTGCGCCGACTGAAAGACGTGAAAGTCCGGCGCCCCAGGACCCCTCGCTCCTCCACCCGTAGTAGACTCCTGCTCCTTCCTCGCTCGTCGGAGTCGCCATGCTCGCCCCCGCCCTGCTGCTGTCCCTCGCCTGCTCGAAGAAGGCCCTGGTCCCGCCGAGCGATCTCGGCGCCCTGCCCGCCGACGCCGCGAAGCTCTCCGGTGACCCGAACCTGGCCCACCTCGGCGCGGTCTACGCGGGCGGCGCGGAGGCCACCGTGGCGGACCTCTACCGGGAGACGGCGTTCACCGGGCCGCCGGACCCCAGCGCCCTGCTGGTGGCGGACCAGGCGAGCAACCTGGGCACCTACAACGAGGGCGTGCCGCTGCGCATCCTCGACTACAACATCGCCCTGCTGGACGTCTATCTGCTCGGCTTCATCCCCTACAAGCGCACCCCCTTCCTCGAGGAGCGCCGGGACGAGCTGCCCGCCCTCATCCTGGGCGAGGGCTACGACATCATCGGCCTCCAGGAGGTCTGGCAGCCGGAAGACCTCGCGCGCTTCCTCGACGAGGCCACGAAGCAGGGCTACCGCGCCTTCCACGGCGACCGCGAGCAGCACAACGACGGCGTGCTCACGCTCATCAAGGGCGAGCTCATCGCCCCGGGCACCGAGCCGGTCCTGCACGCGGCGGCCTACGAGGCCCAGGATCCGCTGGAGTACTTCCCCGGCCCCCACATGAAGCGCGGCTACGTGGAGGTGGAGTTCACCCACCCCACGCTGGGGCGCCTGCTGGTCTTCAACACGCACAAGCTCGCCTTCCCCGACAAGTGGCCGCACCGCATGAGCGAGGCCCGCGAGCTGGGGAGCCGGGTGCGCGAGCGCGTGGGCGCCGACGGGCTGGCCTTCGTCATGGGCGACATGAACTCCGGCCCCTTCTACGGCGCCGACACCTGGCAGCCGCCGGAGGGCGAGCTGGAGCAGGGCTGGTACGAGAACGCCGCGAGCTACGCCCTGCTCCGCTACTATGGCGGCCTGTCCGACCTCTACATCCGCGGGCGGCCCGCCGAGGAGGCCACGCGCGACGTGGAGCTCGGCAAGAAGGTGGCCGAGGGGATCGCCGCCTCGGGGAACGGGCGCATGGACCTCACCGCCCACTGCGAGGAGCTGCTCTTCCCCCACGCCTACACCGCGTCCGACTGCAACGTGCTGTACGGGATGCAGTACAAGGACACGGAGATGCCGGCGCGCATGGACCTGATCTTCGCCGCCGACCCGCTCTCCCGCGTCTACGTCACCAGCGCCAGCACCACCTTCACCGCGCGCCGCTCCTTCGACGGGAGCCCGGAGATGGAGCCCTCGGACCACCTGGGCGTCGCGGTCGAGGTGCGGGTGGCCGTGCCCGGCGCCCCGAAGGTGCTGCCGCCGGCCGAGGGAGCGCCGGCCGAGGGAGCGCCGACGGAGAAGGGGAATTGAGCGCTGCGCCGGTCGCGCGGGCGCTGATCCTGCACACCGGCGGCGCGCTGAGCGTGGACGTGGTGACCACCGCCGGGGCGCGCGCCTCGGGGGATCTGGTCCGCTGGCTGGCGGGGGGACCCCGGCTGCAGACGGGCGCGGGCCTGGAGCCCGCCCTGGACGCGCTGGATCTCGGGCGCACCCCGGACGGCCGGAGCGCGTCGGCGCTGTGGTTCCAGCTCGCGCCGCCCGGACCCGCGCCGGGGGGGACCAGCGGAGATCTGGTGCTGCTGGCGGCGGCCCAGATGCGGCGCTGGGAGGAGCAGCTCGCGTTCCACCTGCCTGATCCGGGAGATCCCGACCCGGAGGGCGGGATGGCCCTGCTGGTGACGGGCTCCGGGTCTCTGGACGTCGGCCGGCACGGCGAGATCGCGGCGGGCGAGGTCACGGGCTGGCCGGAGAAGCTGCGCCAGCTCGACGCCGCCCTCGCCGCTCACCCGCGGGCCCGCGCGGCGCTGCTGCTCCCGGCCGCCCAGATCGAGCTTGTCTCGCCGATGATCGCGCGGCTGGAGCACGGCGCGCGCGTGCTCCCCCGGGCCGTGGGCGCCCCGGCGGACCTGTCGCGGGCGCTGAGGCCCCTCCTGCTAAGGGATCCCGAGGTGGACGCGCTCTGGCCCTCGGCCGATCCGGGGGCCGCGGCCTGGCTGGCGGAGGCCGAGCGCCAGGCGCGCGCCCCGGATCTGGGCTTCCTGGGCGTCCAACACCTGCTGCGGGCGCTGGAGCGGGTAGACGGGGGCGGGCTCGTGGCCGGGCGGCTGCGGCTGGTCCGGCTCCCCGAGGCGCCGAGCGGCGACCGGCGCGCGCTGGTGCTCTGCCGGGGGGCGGAGGCGCTGGTCCCCACGCCTCGGGTGCGGCGGCTGGCGGAGGGGCTGCGACCGGGCTTCGGGGTCGAGGATCTCGCGGTCGCCCTGGCGCGGGATCCCACCGGGCCCCTGCGCGGGATCCCCGGCCTCGACCTGGGCGAGCTGGCGCAGCGCGGAGGCGAGGTGGCCACCGTCCGGGGGGCCTGGGAGCAGGGACCGGCGGCGGAGGGCGCGGCCGAGGAGGCCCTGGCCTCGGCGCTCGAGGTCCAGGGCGGCCCCGAGGACGGCCGCGCGCTCCCCCTCGCGGCCGGCGACACGGTGGGGCGCGACGCGAGTCCCCTACAGGCGACCCACGCCCTCTACCAGGGAACGCGCCTGGTGGACGCGATGGTCTCCCGCCAGCACCTCCGGTGGGAGGGCCCGGGGAGGGCGCGCGCGCTGCGCCCGCTGATGTGGGAGCGCGCGGGCAGCCAGGAGCTGGCGCCGGTGGGAGCTGAGATCGTGCTCCGGGTGGGCGATCGGCTCTGGCTCACCCGGGACACGGCGCTGCTGGCGATCTCGAAATACTAATTAATTAGTAGATCCGCTCGGCCCGCAAGGTGGGGGCGATGACGAGCTCCTCGCCGATCCAGGCCTCGACCGCGCGCTCGGGCCCCAGCTCGATCTCCAGGATCGCCCCCTCGGCTCCCATCAGGCTGACGCGGAGCAGCGGCGGGTCCTGATCCTCGGGGCCCGTCAGGCTGAGCGCGGCGACCCAGCCCTGTCTGCCCGCGGGGTCCAGCCGCGCCTGCACCCGGAATTCAGGCGCCCCCGGGACCGGGGCCTCTCCGAAGAGGGGGGCGCGCTCGCCGGTGTCCGCGGCCAGCCGCGCCAGGGGGCGCTCCTCGGCCGCCGCGGACCCGACCCACAGCCCCTCTTGAAGCTCCTCCTCCGCCAGCGCGGCGGCGTCGCGCCGGAGCGCCCCCGCCCGCGCCAGCGTCGCCAGCGCCCTCAGGGCCGGGGACGCCGCCTCCGCTCCCAGCAGCTCGTCCAGCAGGGTCCGTCTCACGCCGCACCTCCCGTCGTCATCGTCTCCTGAAGCTCGGGGAGCACCGCCACCAGCACCTCGAAGAGCAACTCCAGGAGCTCACGCGGTGGGATCTCGGGCGCCCGCTCGACGCCCAGCGCCGGGTAGAGGTGCGCGAGGAAGACGCGGTTGGTGCGCTCGACCGCGCGGGTGACGGCGACCCGGTGCTTGAAGCGGGGATCGCGCGCGATGAGCTCGTCGGCGCTCAGTCCGGCGGCCAGCGCGGTCATCAGCGCGCGATCCGGGTCCTCCAGCTCCCGCCAGGCGCTCCGCACGGCCTCGCGCACGGCGAGCCGGATCGGGGTGGAGAGCTCCTCGGGCCCCTCCTCCGGGGCGGGAGACGCGCCCTCCCCGCGCGAGGAGAGGGCGTCCGCGATCAGGTTCGCCAGCCGGGACTGGGTGGTCGGGCCGGTGGCCCGCAGGGCGCGCTCCACCAGGGCCGGGACCTCGGCGAGCCCGCTGGCGCGGAGATCGTCCACGATGTCCTCGTCCCGGCGCAGCAGCGCGAGCCCGCGCCCGCGTCCCCGCCAGCGCGGCGGCCCCTTGGCGGCGCCGGGGACCCGCTCGCCCACCTCCCGCAGCGCGGCTCCGACCTCGGCGTAGAGATCGGCGCGCCAGCGAAGGCGCGGATCGCGCGCCAGGTTGTGCTCGTAGTCGGCGCGCAGCAGCTCACGGGTGATCGAGACCTGGGCGTAGAAGGTGTGGTATCGGATGGCGGGCCCGCCCATGGCGTCGTCGGTGTAGGCGCGGAAGGGCACGCGGCCCAGGAAGGGGAAGCGCCCCTTCTCCACCCGGGCGCAGGTCGTGAACACGCGGTCCGCCAGGTCGTCCACGGCCTCGGGGCACCTCCGGCCCAGGTTGAAGTAGGCGTCGGGGTAGCGCCGGGTGGCGGCCGAGACGTGGCGGCCGAGCTCCTGCCGAAGCGGCGCCGCGTCGGCGCCGCGCAGGACGAAGCTGTGGATCAGCGGGGGGAGGGTGTCCATGGGGCGTAGACCTCGATGGCGGGCGATAGCTGGCCGCCCGAGCAGGCGCAAGAGCAGAGAGGAGTCCTCCCCTCTGCCCTCGCGCGATGAACGCCGGCCAGATCGTCAGCTGATGTCGATCGAGCAGTCGATCGAGCCCGGCGGGTAGGAGATGTCACAGTGGATCTCGATGGAGAGCCCACGGCTGGTCGTGCCTCCGACGGTGATGGACTCCTCGCTCCAGTCCAGGATCTCGACGTCCGTGATCAACCCCGAGACGCTCTCCTCCCCGCAGGCGTCCACCGAGAGCGTGCCGAGCGTCCGCCCCGTGAGGCTGGTGATGCGAACGGAGAGCTCCTCATCGGAGGCCGAGGTGCGCACCGAGTAGGTGCCGCGTCCCACCGACACGCTGTCGCGGGTGCTGACCGTGGTGGGCGGGAGATAGGAGATCGCCTCCTGCCAGTCCAGGGCCTCCTCGCTTCCGTCGGAGCACTCCTTGGCGCTGTCGGCGGCATGGGCAACGGGAGGCGCGACCAGGATGAGGGCGAGAGGAACGAGAGCGCGAAACATGTGTTTCTCCTTGAGGGGCGAGCCCCTCGGTCTGAACGGCCCGAGCGGGTGGGTGCGCGGCGAATGTCATCACCGCCGCACATCCCTCATCAAGGGGGGCGCCGTCCGTCAGTTACAGCCCTGAGGGCCCTCCCGTCGCGCCGATGTCCGCGGGGGTCCCGTCCGCGTCCTCTTCGTCCGGGTTCGCGGCGTCGATCAGCGGCGACCCAGCGCCAGGGGACAGGTCCCAGGTCTCGGGGTCGGCGCTGAGATCCAGAGAGCTGAAGAGGGGATCGGCGGAGAGACAGAGGTCCTCGTCGGAGAAGAACCAGGACGTCTCGCCTGCGGTGCCCTGCCTCACGCCGCCCCCGCCCTCGTCCCAGAGATCGCTCCAGGCGAAGCTGGCCTCGTCCAACACGTAGTAGATCCAGATCCCGTCCACCGCGTCCGTGGCCTGATTGTGGCTCGCGACCGAGCTGGTCACGGTGATCGCCTCCTCGAGCCCGAAGGCGAAGATCCCCCCGCCGTTGAGACCTGTGTTCCCGACCAGGCTCAGGTGGTCCAGGGCCATCCCCTCGACGTGCGCGAGGTAGAGCCCGCCGCCGCGACCGGTCGTGACGTTCCCGGCGACGACGACGTTCTGGAGGCGCGAGCCCGCGGAGACCCCCTGGAGCGAGAGCGCGCCCCCTCCGCCCGTGAGCGCCTCGCCCGCCGCCGCGACGTTGCCCAGGAGGGCGACGCCCACGAGCTCCACCCGGCAGGTGCCGCAGTACATCCCTCCTCCGCCCAGGTCCGTGGCCTCGTTCGCCGCGACGAGGGTGTCCATCACGCGCAGGTCCGTGTACTGGCCGAAGATCCCACCTCCCTCCCCGGCCTGGTTGTCCCGGATGACCAGGTCGCGCAGCGCGACCGAGGCGCTGTACAGCGCGAGGGCCCCCCCCTGCTCGGAGCTCCCCCCGGTGAGCGCCAGCCCCCCCAGATAGAGCTCCGCATCGGACACGCTCAGGACCGCGGCGAGCCCACCCCCATCCAATGAGGTGAGCGCCGCGCCCTCCACGCCCAGGATGGCGACGCTGGTCCCGTCGAACTCCAGGTTCTCCTCCCAGCGGCCCTCGGAGAGGCAGAGGACCGCGCCCGACGGGGCGACGGCCAGGGCCTCGGCGAGGGTGCCGTAGTCCTCGGGCACCCGGAGCGCCGTGGCGTCGTCGCAGCTCAGGCAGTCCTCGAGCCCGCTGCCCGGGTAGACCTCGGCGTCCTCGTCGTCGCAGTCCAGCCCGCCGAGCTCGCGGCTCAGGAAGCCGTCCCCGTCGGCGTCGAGCGGCGAGGGCAGATCCCAGGCGCCCGTGTCGGCCCAGTCGTCACAGCCCTGGTCCACGCCGTCCCCGTCCGGATCTTCGGCCCCAGGCCCGACCTCGGGGTCGGCGTCGTCGCAGTCCGCGCCGTTGTAGGTCGCGCTGGCGTAACCGTCCCCGTCGGCGTCGAAATCGTCGTCCCCGGCGCAGTCCTGGTCGAGGCCGTCGTACCACAGCTCCTCGGCGCCAGGGTGGACGTCGGCGCGGGCGTCGTCGCAGTCGTCTGGCGGGGCGAAGCCGTCCCCGTCGGCGTCCCCGCGGACGCCACAGGCGGCGAGGAGCGCGAGCAGGAGCCTACTCATCGAAGTCGAACTCTGGCGACTGCAGGTAGAAGTCGATCGGCTCGAAGCGGTGATCGTAAGGAGGGCAGAGCTCGCACTGCGCTCCCTCCGGGCATGCGATGGACATCGAGGCGTCCGCGCAGCCCTGCTGCAGGACGTCGAGCGTGTTCTCGGAGAAGACCACGTCGTCTGTGATCGTCGCGCCCGCCCCGCGGAGCAGGAGGGCGGCTCCCGCGGACCCGAAGAGGGTGGTGTCCTCCACCAGGAGCCCGTGTTCGGCGCCCTCGGTCCAGGCGAGCGCCTCCTGGGCGACGATCGCGTTCCCCTCTGGATAGACGCCCGTCAGAGGCGACACCCCGCCCTCAATCGTCGAGCTCTGTAGAAAATAGGATCCGAACCCTGCAAGGTACACACCCGCCGTCGCGTTGTCTCGGATCACGCACCCGTCCACCTCGAGGTTCAGCCCCACGCCGCTGCCCATCGTGTCGGCGACGAGGCCGACGCCGACCGCGAAGCTGGCGTTGCCCTCTGTCCCCGAGATCTCGCAGCTCGACCCGTCCCCGTAGAGACGCGCGCTCCCCGCGACCAGCAGCGCCACTCCCGCATTCGCGCTGTCCGTGATCGCGCAGTCCGTACACTTCAGGGACCCGCCGACCACGTAGAAGCCTATCCCCTCGGTCTCGCGGACGCTGACGGACTCACCACCAATCTGGCTGCCGCCGAAGGCGTTCAAACCGAAGCCCACGCTGGTCAGGGGGGAGCCGTGCGTGCGGAGGATCTGGGCCTCCTTCAAGGTCAGCGAGCTGTCCCCGCCGACCTGTACCCCCGCGCCGTAGGCATCTTCAATGACCAGATCCGTGAAGGTGCCCCGCGAGCCCTCCATCAGCGCGATCCCCAGCACGCCGAACCCGGAGACCTCTTCTACGAAGCTCAGATCATGGATGTGGACCTCCTCGAGCCCGCTCACCACGCCGTCCTCGAGGTAGATCCCTGCTCCGCCCACATCCGAGATCTCCAGCCCGGTCCCGCGCAGGGTCGCGCCGAGGACCCCGACCCCTGCCGAGACGGCGCCGTCGATCAGGAGATCCTCCAGGTAGACGTCGGCGCCGCTCATCGCCAGGACGCCGAGCTCGCCGCTCTCCAGGATCGACGAGCGCTCGAGGATGAGGCTGGCCCCCTCCCCGACGATCCCCGACGACGCGACATTCGTGATCGTCGAGCCCTCCAGGATCAAGGTGGACGGCGTCCCGTCCTCCGTTGACACCGCCACCACCCCATTGCCACCCTCCGAGCTCGACTTCGTCCCCTCGATCTGGCTGTCCTCCAGTGAGGCCACGGATCCTCTCATGTACAGCCCAGCGCCGAGGCCCTCGGTGAGCGCGCAGGACCTGCAGGTGAGCGTCGCGTCCTCGAGCCACAGGAGCGGCGCGAAGCTCGTGTCCTCGTCTCCGGCGCCGTGCACAGAGACCTCTTCCAGCGCGAGCGTCCCCCCCACAGCGGCCAGGCCAGCCTCCTCGGTGCCCTCGACCGTCACGCGGGAGAGGCTGGCGCGCGCTCCGTCCGCCACCTCCATGGCGGACCCACCGACGTCATCCGCGTTCCTCCTGGCTCCCTCCAGCGCGCTCTCCTGGACGATCACCGTCACGCCATCGCCCATGACGAGGAGCCCTGCGCCCAGGTTCTCCTCGAAGCGCGAGGTGGAGACCCGGGTGATCCCGTGCCGGACCTCCATCCCGACATCGCCACCCCGCAGGGTGAAGCCCGAGAGCGCGAAGGTCTCCGGTCCACCCCGCGCGCTGCCGACGCTCAGCCCAGGGGCGCGCTCCCGCCCTCCAGCACGACCAGCTCCGCGCAGCGCCCCGCCAGGCGCAGACCGCCCAGCTCCGCGCCGATCTCCGGGTTCTCCTCGTAGACGCCCTCCGCGACGGCGACCGTGGACCACCCGAGCTCGCCCGCCATGGCGAGGCCCTCGGACAGGGTGCGCAGCGGGGCGCCCTCGCCGCCGTCTCCGTCGTCCTCCGCCTCGGCGTCCACGTAGATCGTCTCTTCGTCCAGATCGAGGTTGCCCCAGGCCCCACGCCCACAATCCACGGACACACAGCGCCCCTGGTCTTCGAGCTGACCCTCCGGGCAGCGCCCGCCCTCGGTCGTTTCCCCTCCATCGCAGGCGAAGATCAGCAGGACGAAGAGCAAGCTCCTCCCTTCAGGGGGTCAGGTCCGTCCCCTCCAGGAGGACGCGGTTGAGGCCGAGCGGGCTCGCGTTGAGGTCCTCCGCGTCCTCCGCGTCGCCTCCGGTCAGCGCGGCGTCGCCCTGCACGACCAGCCCGTTCGTGCCGCCCGACAGCGCGCTCCCGTCCGCCGTGGCGGTGACGCCCTCCAGGAGCACGGCGGCCCGCGCGACCCCGGAGACCGTCGTGTCCGTGAGCGTGGCCGAGAAGCCATCAGGATCCAGGACGTCCCCGGAGTCGTCCAGGCTGGTGATCACGACGCCATCGCCCGAGCTCTCCTCGGAGTCCGGGACCAGGCCAGCGCTCACCGTGTCCACGGTCACACCCTCCAGGACGAGGCTGGTCGCCTGGAGCACGAAGACGCCCGCGTCCTGGGTGTCGCTCACCGTGCAGCCGCTCATCGTGAGGCTGGCGGCGTCCTGGGCCTGGATCCCGCGACCATAGGCGCCGTCCGAGTCCGCGGAGACGCCGCTCACGTCCAGATCCTCCAGCGTCACGCCGCCGTCCCGCGCGTCGCTGTCGATGAAGACGCCCGCGACGCGCGCCTTGCTGACCCCACCCCTCGACCAGCGCACGGTCGCCCCGGAGATCCCGAGCCCGAAGCCGCCGAGCCCGTCCCCGTCGCCTTCGCTGTCCTGGATGTTCAGATCCGTCATGTCCACCAGCGTGTCGTGCCCGCCGATCACGACGCCGGCGATCACGCCTCCCTTGACCAGGACGCTGGACACGCGGGCCTTCGCGCCCTTCCACACAAGGAGGCTCCGCGTCCCCCCGCTCAGGGTGAGGTGCGCCAGCGAGACGTCCTGCGCCCCGCTGACCCGGATCACCGGGGCGTCCGGATCCCCCGCCTCCAGCGTGACCTCACCCGAGCAGGCGTCGATGACCAGCCCGTCGTCCGAGCCTCCCGCGGCTGGCGCGCTCTCCAGGGTGAGATCGCTCACCGTGTACGTCCCAGGGCCCACGAAGATGGTCCGATCCTCGCTTCGCGCCCGGGTCAGCGCCAACGCCGCGTCCAGGCTGGCCACCGGCGCGTCCAGGCTGCCGTCCCCGCTGTCGTCCCCGTCCGCGCGCACCTGGACGGCGGTGGTCGGGCTGTCGAGATCGCCCCAGGACCCGTCCGCACAGGGGGAGACGGGGAGCTCGTCCCCGGTCTCGCCCAGCTTGTCGCCCTCACAACCCCACAGGGACAACGCCAGCGGCAAGAAGTGCCTTCCTCGGATCATCGCGGTCTCCAGTGGTGCTCGAGCCTACCATGGCACGGCCGCGGAATTCCGACGGCGCACATCCAGGCAAGGGGGTCCGCCTCGTCCGATTACACCGCCCCGCGTCCTTCAGCCCGCGCGCAAGCCGGCGAGCGCCTGCCGCTGCGCAAGGGCGAGCCCCTCGGCCCGCTCGGCCCCCCGCATCCCCCGGGCCCGCGCCTCCCGGGCGGCGCGCTCCGCGCAGAGCAGCAGATCGGAAGCCACCAGCCCGGAATCGGCGAGCAGCACCTCCAGCTCCACGAGCGCGGCGTCGAAGCCCACCTGCTCCCCGCGCAGCCCGGCGAGCGCCAGATCCAGCGCGGCGGCGTAGGCGAGGATCTCGCGGCTCCCCCGCGCGCGCTTGCGGGCGAGGACCGCCCGGCGCGCCAGCTCGTCGGTCTGCCCGCGCTCGAGGGCGAGCAGACCCAGGTTGATGTGCAGGTAGCCCGCGTTCGCGCTGCCCAGGCGCTCGAAGCAGGCGAGCGCCTCCTCCCAGGCCCTCGCGGCGGCCTCCAGCTCCCCTCGACCCCGCAGGATCTCGCCGAGCGAGGTCTGGCAGAAGGCGAGGCCCGAGGTGCGCCCGATGGCCTCGTAGTGGCCCCGCGCCGCATGCAGCGCGGCCTCGGCGGCGGCGGCGTCCCCGCGCAGCGTGAGGTGGACGTTGCACAGCTCGGAGAGCGCGTCGGCCAGCCCGAAGCGATCCCCCAGGGCCTCGAAACCCGCGACAGCCTGCTCCAGCGCCTGCAGCGCCCCCGGAGCGTCCGCCACCAGGCGCAGCAGGGTCCCCAGGTGCAGCCGCGCCCGCGCGAGCTCGTCCGTGAGCCCCGCGCGCTCCGAGAGCGCCTCGGCCTGCAACAGCAGCGCCTCCGCCTGCTGGGTGTCTCCCAGCTTCCGACGCGCCATCCCGCGGTAGCGTAGCGCCCGGATCCGGGCGAGCCCCCAGCCCCGCCTCCGGGACTCCTCCGCCACCCGACCCGCCAGCGCGTCCGCCTCCTGCGCCTCGCCCCGCTCCAGGTGCAGGCGGATCCGCGCGAGCGCCACCTCCCCGCGTCGAGGGTCCTCCGGGCCCAGGGGAGCCGCGGCCCGCTCCACGCGCTCCAGCTCGTCCTGCGCGGCGCTCCAGTCCGAGCGATCTATACGCCCCACCAGACCGGCCAGCAGCGGCGCCAGCGCGGCCTCGGCCTCTCCGGCCTCCAGGAGGGCGGCCCCCAGCCGGCCGACGTCCCCCAGCTCCGAGAGCGCCGAGGCCGCCGCCTGGTTCGCCTCCGCCCAGCGTCCGCGCTCCCGGGCGTCCCGGGCGACGCTCTCGCGCAGGAGCTCGTGCGTGAACGCCCAACCGCAGTCCAACGCCCGAAGCAGGCCCGCACGAAGGAGGGCCTCCACGCCGGCGCGCTCCGCCGGCCAGCCCCCCGCCGCGCAGGCCCGCTCCCAGAGCGCCTCCTCTACGACGCGCCCGAGGGCCGCGCCCTGAACCAGCCAGGGCACCTCCCCCGGCGGCGCCCCCAGCGCCTCCTCCACCCGCCCTCGCCACAGGGCGTGAAGGTCGTCGGGCAGCGCGGCGCTGGCCCCGTCGCGCAGCCGGAAGCCCTCCCGTCCAGCCTCCAGCAGGCCCGCGCGGATCCAGGCGCGCACGAGCTGAGTGGCGAAGAGCGGGCTCCCGCCTGAGCGTCTCGCCACCTGACGCGCCAGCCCTGGCTCCACGCCGAGCCCGCCGTGAGCCAGCGCGAGCAGCTCGTCCTCGGGCAAGGCCCCCAGGTCCAGCGTCTCCTGCCGAGCGCCCTCGCCGGCCCCCCCCAGGGCCGCCGCGCGCCGGGGCTGCTCCGCGGCCCGCGCCTCATCCAGGGTGCCGATCAGCAGCAACGGCAGCCCCTCCCCCTCGGCCGCCGGGTCGCGAAGGTGCTCCACCAGCGCCACCGCGTCCGCGCACTGGGCGAGATCGTCCAGCAGCAGCACGAGCGGTCGGTCCACGCTCGCCGCGCGCAGGAGGGCCAGGGTCGCCACCAGGCGCTCGCGAGGCGTCGCCGAGGGCAGGGGCGTGGGCAGATAATCTAGAAAAATTCCTAGTTTTTCTCTCGACCTCGAAGCCAGCGTCTCGCCCAGGGCGAGCTCCGGCGTGAGGCTCAGCGCGAGCGCGTTCGCCGCCCCGCGCTCCACGGCATGCTCGCACAGCCAGACCCCCAGGCTGGACTTGCCGAGGCCCTGCGGCCCGCGGAGCAGGAGCACGCGGGGTGCGCGCGATCGCGCCACCTCGTGGAGCGTCGCCCACAGGAGATCCCGCTCCGACCGGCGACCCACCAGCGCGGGGGAGCGGAGCGGGGCCAGCGAGAGCCCGGCGCCCACCACCCGCGGGAGCTCGGGACTCGGCTCCTCCTGCCAGCGCGCGGCCAGCGGCGGGGGGCCCAGCGCCAGCGGCGGGGCGGGCTCCGGCTCCTCGTGGAGGAAGCTCCCCGCATACGTGGTGTGGAGGGGGCGGGGCGCGCCGGGAGGGCTCCAAGGGAGGGGGAGCTCGACCGGGCCCGACCACCCGAGCTGCGTGAGCCCATGGAGCGCGTCCGCGGCGAGCCTCGGGCGCTGGCGCGGATCGCGAGAGAGCAGGGCCTGAAGCCAGCGCTCCACGCCCTCGGGCGCGGGGAAGCGGGCTCGAAACAGCGGGAGCGGGGCGCTGAGCGCCGCGGCGCAGCTCTCGCGGGCGGTGCGACAGGCGTACGGGGGCGTCCCGGTCAACAGCTCCCAGCCCAGCGCGCCCAGGGCGTAGAGATCGGTCCAGGGGCCCTGGCGCTCCGCTCTCCCCTCGATCTGCTCGGGCGCCATGTACCAGGGGGTGCCGCCCGCCGCGCCCTCGTCTGCGTCCCCGGCGTCCACCGGAGGCGCCAGCCCGAAGTCGCTGAGCCGCAGCCCGCGCGCAAGATCCCCGACGTCGGAGATCAGCACGTTCTCCGGCTTCAGATCGCGGTGCAGCACGCCGCGGGCGTGGACATGGGAGAGGGTCTCCAGCAGCACCTGAAGCAGGGCGCGGGCCCGCGGCCAGTCGAGGCGCTCCAGATGCTGACGCAGCGAGCCGCCAGGGGCGTGCTCCATCACCAGGTAGGGGCTGCCCGGCGCCAGCATGCTGGGGCCGGGGAGAGACGGCACCTCGCCATGGTCCAGCACCGTCACGACGTGCGCATGCGAGAGCCGCGCGACCTGGCGGACCTCGTTGCGGAACGCGCGGAGATAGCGGGGCTCCCGCGCCCAGGCCGCCCCCACGACCTTCACGGCGACGGCCACCCCCTGCGCCTCGTGCCGCCCGAACCAGACCTCGCCGGTCGCGCCTGCGGAGAATCGGACGTGGAGGCTGAAGGGGCCCAGATGGAGCGCGGACATCGCCTGCCGGTGTAACACGCGCGCACGAGGCCCCTGGCCCCAGGGCTCCTGCAGGGCTCAATCCTCGAAGTCAAAGGCGTCGTCGGGGAAGAACAGGTAGAAGTCCGCTGTCTCGACCCGTCGTGTGCTCCCCTCGGTCTCGGGGCAGACCTGGCGGTCGGGGACCTCGTCTGCGCCCTCGGGGGCGTCGAGCCCATCGCAGCGCTGCTGGATGAGGTCCAGCGTGTTGTTCGACCAGGTGTTGTCCAGGAGGGTCGCCGAGGCCCCGTCCAGGAAGACCGCCCCTCCCTCGCTGTCGTGGAGCGTGCAGCCCTCCACCAGCAGCCCGTTCTCGCCGTCCCAGGCGCGGACGCGCTCCGTGGCGAAGATGGCGTTCCCCACGGGCCAGATGTCTGGCCAGTCCAGCGCGGTCCCCCCCTCCAGGTCGGAGTCGAGGATCTGGTAGGAACCATACCCCTTGAGGAAGACCGACGTGAGCCCGCTGCCGCGCACGGCGACCTGATCGAGCAGGAGCGTAGGCGCGACGAAGCCGCCCGGGAAGGCGAGCACGCCGTAGCCCGTGCCGAAGGTCCCCAGCCCCGTGTCCTCGATGGTGGTGGCGCGCAGGGTGAGCTCCCCCCCGTTCATCACCACGGCCCCCGCCACCTCGGCCTCGGTGAGCGCGCAGCCCCCGCAGCTCAGGCTGGCCGCGAGCACGTAGAGCGCCGGACCCTCCACGCCTCGGACCTCGAGCCCGCCCGCGACCAGGCTGGCGTCGAGCTGCGCCACCACGCCGACCCCCACCACGAGCTTGGGGGAGGCGCGGATGTCCAGCACCCTCAGATCCTCCAGCGTCGCGCGCGTCCCCGATCCCGCCACACCGACCCCTATCCCCTCGACGCCCTGCACCGTGGAGCTGCGCATCGAGAGGCGCGCCCCCTCGTCGGCCTGCACACCCAGGGCCAGGACATCTCCGTCGCGCGCGACGTCCACGATCTCCACGCCGTCCAGATCCGCCGCGCTGCCTACCCCGCTGACCCAGATCCCCAGGTTCTGGCTGCCCTGCACGCGGCTGTCGGTGACGACGAGGCTGGCGCCGTCGAGCACCCCGACCCCCCCGCCACCGCCGCCGTCCTCGCGCGCTCGGGTGTCCCGGATGAGGCTCGCGTCCAGCGCGACCAGCGTCCCCGCGCCGCTCGCGCTGACGCCGAAGCCACGGTTCTCCGAGAGCTCACAGTCGATCAGCGTCAGGCTCGCCCCGTCCACCGCATGCGCCCCCGAGGCGTCCACCGTGGATGAAGCTGCCCAGTTCCGCGAGAGCTCTGTGCCGCTCGCCGTGGCGGTGGAGCCCAGGTCCGTGACGCCGAGCCCGTCTCCACAGTTCTCGACCAGGCTGCTGTCCTGGATCTCGACCGCCGCTCCCCCTCCGATCAGGACGCCGATCCCCTCCCCGATCGCGTCGCTGCAGGCCGTCTCGCGGACCTCGCTCCGCGTGAGCGAGAGCTCCGAGCCCTCGCCGTTGACGATCACGCCGTTCGTGGCGTTGTCTGCGAAGACACTCCCGCTTACGACCAGCTTCGCGCCGTCCTGCACGCGGGCGCCCTCACCGTGCTCGCCCGCGCCCGAGGGGGCGGTGCCCGCGACCGTGGCGTCGATGAGGGTCACCTGCGTGCCCTCGCCGCTCGCGTAGAGGCCGTACTCCTGGTTGTCCTGGATGGCGCTCGCGCGGATCGCGACCACCGCGCCGCTCTCGGCCGAGACGCCGCGCCCCAGGGCGCCGTCCCCGTCGGAGCTCGTCGAGGTGACCGTCAGCTCCGCCAGATCGGCGCTCGCAGCGACAATCCCGACGCCCACCGACGTGTTCAGGTCCACGCTCGCCCGGAGGAGCGTGAGCGCGGCGCCCTGCTGCGCGTAGACGCCGAGGCCGTATGCGCCGCTGTCGAGCGGCTCCGTCGCCGTGACGATCAGATCCTCGAGTTCCACCGCTGACCCTTCGCCGTCCACGAGGAGCCCGACGCGCCCGTTGCCCTCCAGCTCGAGCCCAGCGCCCTCGAGCCGGGCACCCGAGGCGACCAGCACGCCCGCGCTGCTGCTCGCCATGCGCCCCTCGCCCACCGCGGTCCTCAGGACCTGCACCTCATGAACGCTCACCAGGCTGAGCTCGCCCTCCATCTCCAGCCCGACCACGGTGTTGTCCGAGAGGACCACGCTCTCCAGGCTCAGGCTCCCCTCGGTCACCACGACCCCGTAGTACCCGCCCGTGACCGTCACCCCCTCGAGCGCCAGCCCCGCGCCGGGCTCGCCCCGACCCGGCTCCAGGAGCAGCGTCGGCGACTCCCCGTCTCCGGCCAGGTTCACCAGCGCGGCGCAACGCCCGGCGATCGTGAGCCCGTCCAGGCTGGACTTCAGGGTGAGCGGCCCGTCGTAGACGCCCGCGGCCAGGAGCACGCGCGCCACCTCCTCGTCCTCCGCCAGCTCCAGCGCCTCGTCCACCCGCGTGAGCGGCGCGTCGATGGACCCGTCGCCGCCGTCCTCCGCCGCGGCGTCCACGTAGATGGCCGGCGCGTCGAGCTCGAGCGCGCCCCAGGTGCCCTGGCCGCAGTCGGCGGGGACGCAGCGCTCGCCGTCGAGGAGCTGCCCGTCGGGGCAGGTGGCGTCGGTGAGCGACCCCGAGCCCCCGCTGTGGGCGCCCTCGCCCCGCCCGCAGGCGAGCAGCGTGGTCACCACCGAGCAACGTAGACCGAGCTTCACCGATCACCTCCAAGACGCCATCAGACTACCGGAGGAGCGTCTCCCAGAAAATTCGAAGGGGCCTGTAACCGCCCGCGCCCGCGCCCCTTGCCTGGGTCTCGAGCGAAGACGACGCCTCGCGGTGAGGCGCGTCGCTCCGGAGAACGCCATGCAGAAGAGCCACCCCTACGTCCGCTACCTCGCCACCCTGGCCGGCGTGGCCGCCCTCGGCAGCGCGGAGGCCACCCCCCAGCACGATCTCGGGGACGGCGAACGGATCTCCGTGTCGGCGCCCAAGGCGGAGCTGATCGGCAAGAAGGCCGTGGAGCAGAACGCGGCGTCCCACGAGCGCGTGATCTACACCTACTATCGCTACATCATCTACTACTAGCCCAGAATGTACGTAGACGCATAGGTTGAGAGAACCCGGCGCTCATCCACC
>CAZTOW010000079.1:0-31195 GCA_964615375.1 uncultured Enterobacterales bacterium | reverse complement strand
GCTCTTCTGCTTCGAGGCGGTTGGTCGGATCAAGGGCGCCTGCCCGACCATCCTCTTCCCGCGTCAGCGGGGGGAGGTGCTGGCGAAGCCGGCGGAGGGGGGAAGTGCGTGTCGGAGTCCCCCCCTCCGGCCCTCCAGGCCACCTCCCCCCGCTGGCGCGGGAGGAGGATCAAAGCTGCAATTCCATGGCGCTTTCGTCGTCGTAAAGGAGCCGCACCCAACTCAGATCTGCGGAGGCTCAGCCGGTGGCTCCGCTCCCGCGCTCATGCGCCAGCAACCACGCCTTCATGGGCATCCCCCCGGCGTACCCGGTCAGGCTCCCGTCGCTCCCGATGACCCGGTGGCAAGGCACCACAATCATGAGTGGATTCCGCCCGTTGGCCGCCCCGACCGCCCGCGAGGCGCTCGCCCGGCCCAGGCGCGCGGCGATCTGCCCGTAGGTGCGCGTCTCGCCGAAGGGGATGGCCTCGAGCTCGGCCCAGACCGCGCGCTGGAAGGCCGTGCCCTCGGGGGCGAGCGGCAGGTCGAAGTCCCGGCGCTCGCCGGCCAGCCAGGCCTGGAGCTGGCGCTGCGCCTCCTGGTGGAGGGCGTGATCGCCGGGCGG
Organism: uncultured Enterobacterales bacterium; assembly: GCA_964615375.1. GTDB lineage: Bacteria > Myxococcota_A > UBA796 > UBA796 > CAZKWG01 > CAZKWG01. The sequence continues at coordinate 30,591 of CAZTOW010000079.1, read as the reverse complement.
GCAGGGGGCGGGGCCGCGCGCGAGCAGGATCGCGGTGATCTCCGTCTCCGTCGCGACGATCCGCAGCGTTCCGAAGGGGGTGTCGAGGTGGGAGCAGGTGGTGGTCATGGGAGAGCCTCGGTCGGAGGGGGGTTCCAGAGGTGCATCACGGCGTAGGCGCGCCAGGGTCGCCAGGCCGCGGCGCGCGCGTCGGGCACGGTCGCGGCCTCGACCCCCAGGGCCCGGCGCACGATCAGGTCGCCCCCGGGGAAGGCGTCGGGCCAGCTCAAGGAGCGCATCGCGATGTACTGCGCGGTCCAGGGGCCGATGCCCGGCAGGGCCTGGAGCGCGGCCACGGTGGCGTCCGGGTCGGCCGCGTCGCTCAGATCCAGGCCCTCGCAGACCGCACGCGCCAGCCCCTGCACCGTCCGGGCGCGAGCCGCGGGCAGGCCGATGGAGGGCAGATCCTCCGCCGCGGCGAGCACAGCCGGCGCAGGAAAAAGTCGGTTCAGCGTCGGGTCTTCCGTGGTGACGGGCGCGCCGTAGCGGGCGACCAGGCGGGCGCAGAGGGTGGTCGCCGCGGCCACGGAGACCTGCTGCCCCAGGATGGCGCGCACGGCGGTCTCGAAGGGGTCGAAGGCGCCGGGCACGCGCAGGCCGGGCTGACGGGCCACGCGCTCGCCCAGCACCGGATCCGCCCCCAGCACCGCCGCGATCTGGTCCGGTCGGGCGTCGAGATCGAAGACCGCCCGCAGCCGGCTCACCAGCGCGCCCGCCCGGCCCGCGAGCGAGGGCGAGAGCTCGGCCCACAGCGCGGCGCGGCCCGGATCGGGTCGGACCACCACCGTCCCCGTGAGATCACCCCAGGCCACCACCCGGCGCCAGGCCTCGCCGTCGATGCGCTCCACCCCAGGGATCGCGCGGGCCGCGAGGAAGCGCGCCAGGCGCTCCCAGTCGTAGGGGGGCCGGTAGTCCAGGCGCAGGCGCAGCGCGGACCCGGTCGGGGCCGTCTCTCGGCGCAGCGCAGTAGGGGGCCGCCCGAAGGCCGCCACAAAGGCGGTGTTGAAGCGCCTCAGGCTGCCGAAGCCGCTGGCCAGCGCCACGTCGCCGATGGGCAGGTGGGTGTCGCGGAGGAGCCGACGAGCCACCGCCAGACGCCGGGTCTGGGCGAGCTGCAGGGGCGAGACCCCCAGCGCCGCCTCCAGCACGCGCCGCAGGTGGCGCCCCGTGACGCCGTACAGCGCGGCCAGCTCCTCGACCGAGTGGTGATCGAGGTAGCCCGCCTGGATCCGCGCCGCCGCCGCCCGAACCAGGCGCGGGACGGCGTCGATGGGCGCCAGCCCGGGGGCGAGCTCCGGGCGGCAGCGCAGGCAGGCTCGGAAGCCGGCCCGCTCGGCCTCCGCGGCCAGACGGACGAACTGGCAGCGCGTCGGCCCCGGCGTCCGCGCCGGGCAGATCGGCCGACAGTAGACGCCGGTGGTGCTGACGCACACGAAGAACACGCCGTCGAAGCGGGCGTCCCGCGCCAGCAGCGCGCGGTAGCAGATCTCAGGATCCAGCGTCATGAGGACGGTTTAGCGGACCACTCGGCGCGGCGCTGGCCGGAAACGGACCTGGGGGCAACAAAGGCCCCCCGGTCTCAGGCGCTGCGCGGCCAGGACGCGCCCCGCTCAGCTCCCCGCGTGCGCGGCGCGCAAGACATGGATGTCCAGCTTCTTCATCTTGAACATCGCCGCCATGGCCCGCTGCGCGGCGGCCGGATCCGGGTCGCCCAGGAGCTCGTACAGGGCGGTGGGGACGATCTGCCAGGACAGGCCATAGCGGTCCTTCAGCCACCCGCAGGGCCCCTCCGATCCGCCGTCGGTGAGCCTGGCCCACAGCTCGTCCACCTCCTCCTGCGTCTCGCAGCGCACCATCATCGAGATCGCCTCGTTGAAGCGGTACTGCGGCCCGCCGTTGAGCGCGACCAGCCGCTGACCCGCCACCTCGAAGGTCGCGGTCAGCAGCGCGCCCACCGGCCCTCGGCTGCCCTCGCGGTAGCGCGAGGTCTCCAGCACGCGGCCCTCGGGGAAGATGGACAGGTAAAAGGCGATGGCCTCCTCGGCGTTGAAGTCGAACCAGAGCACCGGCGTGATCCGGGGCGCGGGGGCCCGGGCCTCGGCGACCAGGGCGATCTGGGCCGCCAGCTTGCGCAGCTCGCTCTCCCAGCCCATGACCGCGCGCTGCGTCCACTCCGGGGCGTGCATCGGGTCCAGGCTCAGCACCATCCGCACGCCCTCGATCGTGGGGTGCAGCTCCACGACGGTGGCCACGTCGTAGGCCGTCACCTCGGGCACGAAGTCCACCAGGTTGATGTACGTCAGGCGCTTGTAGGGGACGACCTCGGCGTAGGTGATCTTGCAGGGCTGCTCGACGGGCATGCCCGCCTGCTTCATGTAGGCCACCATCTCCGGCGCGGTCGCGATCATCGTGTAGTAGAGGCAGCCGCCCGGACGCAGGTCCAGGTGCTGCACGGTCACCGTGAAGCCCTCGGGCCCCCACCAGGAGGCGATGCCCTCGGCGGTGGTCCAGAGGGCCCAGACCTCGGCGAGCGAGGCGCGGAAGGTGCGCTCCAGCGTGATGCGCCGGGTGGGGTTGGTCGGGTTCATGGGTCGGGCTCCGAATCGGGGGGGGTTTGGGGGGAGAACTCGCCTTGCCGCCGACGCTCCAGGGCCGCGCCGAAGCGGTCCAGGCGCGCCTCCCAGAGGTCGCGGTAGCGGTCGAGCCAGGCGTCCAGCTCCTGGAAACGCTCCGGCTGCAGGGCGTAGAGCCTGCGCTGGCCATCGGGTCGGACACGGACCAGCCCGGCCTCCTGCAGGATGCGCAGGTGCCGGGAGACGCCGGACTGCGCGATGGAGACGCGATCGACGAGATCGCTGACCGGCTTCTCGCCAGACCGCAGGGCCTCCAGGATGGCCAGGCGGGTGGGGTCAGCGAGGGTCTGGAAGAGGGTGGTTGGCACGAGCATGTATATACATGCTCGTGTATGCCTCAGGTGTCAAGGGGAGGGCCTCAGCCCCCGCGCAGGTGGAGCCTGCGACCGTCGAGCTCCAGGTCCTCCGCCCACAGGCGATCCTCCCAGCTCCGGCCCGCGCGCTGGTCGAAGATCAGCAGCCAGCCCTCCCGCTCGCCCAGGCCGTCCAGGTACTCCTGGAGCTGCTCGACGCCCTCGTCCCGGACGCGCTCCAGCGTGCGGTGCTGGGGCGGCACGCGCTTCAACTCCAGCACGAAGCGCTCGCCGGCGTAGGTCACGACCAGATCCACGCGGCCACGGTTCGCCGCGAACTCGCGGTGAATCGTCCCACCTCCCTGCCAAGGATGACCCGCGCTCTCCACCCACGGCCACGCGAGACGCTCCTGAGCCGACGGCGAGAAGATTGAACCGCCAAGACGCAAAGAGCGCCAGGAGAACGCCCGTTCTTGGCGTCCTTGGCCCCTTGGCGGTTCCTCTCCTTCTGCGGTCTGGTTAACCCTGACGGCCAACCTGAGAAGTGACAGATATTATTTATTATCCATTTAAATCGAATCCCGAGCGCCGCCACCCGCCGCCGCGCTCGCCGCCTCCGGCACCCTCAGAAATCGACCCCACAGTCCGTGGAACGCAGCCCTCCCCTGCGCTACAGTCTCCCCATGTCCACCATGCTCCCCCTCCGCCGACGCCGCTCGGACCTGGACGCCGCTGACCCCCAGGCCGTTCGCGAAGCCGTCCTCGGTCAGGTGCAGGACGAGATCGTGCTGGCCGGCGAGCCTCGCCCGCGGATCGTGCTCGTCGGCGACGACTTCACCGAGACCCTCGATCTCACGCAGCTCTCCCAGCGCGACCCTGAGGCGGACATCGGCGCCACCTTCCAGGCCCTGGGCAGGCGCCCCGGCGTCGAGCACCGGCTCCTCGTCTTCCGCCTCCAGTTCTCCGACGGGCGGGCCGCGCGGCAGGCAGCGATGGTCGTCCACGTCCATGAGGACGAGCTGCTCGGCGCCCTCCTGCTCTACCAGACCGACCCGCGCACCGGGCTGGGGCAGCCGGCCGAGGCCTGGCGCGTCGGCGACCGCGAGGGCCTCGGCCCCTTCTGGCCGGCGGTACAACCCCTGGTGGAGGGCTCGGGCGGACGCCCCGCGGAGGTCATGAGCGCCGGCCGCCCCATCCCGGAGCTGCGCGCCTGCTTCGGAGAGCTCCCGCCCGACCACCCGCTGCCGGAGGACCCACGGCAGCTCGCCGACCTCGCCGGCCTGCTCTCCCGAGACCGCATCCTGGCCGAAGGGCTGGACGGCCCCCAGATCGTGCGCTTCGTCGAGCGCGCCTGGGAGGCGTGGCTGCCAGGCCCCGATCTCCCCGAAGACCTCGACGATCTCATCCGCCACCTCTGCTGGCGCGAGCCCAGGGCCGACGGCGTCGCCTTGCTCCAGCTCGCCCTCTTCCCCGGCGAGGGGCCGCCTCAGCCGGGACTGCAGATCATCGCCGAGCGGGGCGGCGCACGCTTCGAGCTCTTCTTCTTCCTGGAATTCCCGGACGGCCCGCGCGGACCGAAACGGCTCGGCCGCGTCGTGGGCCGTGAGATCGTCCCGCCCGGCGAGGGGGAGGGCTGGCTCGGGGTGGAGGTGGATCTGGGCTGGGAGCTGAGGCCACTCGGAGCGGTGGAGTAGGCGGGGGGCCCCGTACACGAGGCGGTCCGGTTAAGCCCCGCCCATGGCCCTCCTGCCCCTCCAGTACAAGCCCGCCCCCGGCCCGGACGACTTCCGGCAGCTCCGGGAGCGCGGCTACTTCTACGTGGACAAGAGCGGCTTCATCGAGGAGTGGCTGCGCTCTCCTCACCAGGTGCTCCTGCTGCCGCGCCCGCGTCGCTTCGGCAAGACGCTGAACCTGAGCATGCTGCGCTGCTACCTGGAGCGCGGCCCGACGGACCACCGCGCGCTGTTCGAGGGGCTGGCCGTCCAACGGGCGGCGCCCGAGATCCGCGCGCACCAGGGCCGATATCCGGTCATCAGCCTCTCGCTGAAGGACACCAAGGCCGAGAGCTACGCGGAGTGCCTGGCGGGCATCGTCCAGGTCCTCGGGGAGACCCTGCGCACGCACGCGGCGCTCTCCAACAGCCCGGCGCTGTCGGAGCTGGACCGCCGTCGCTTCGATCAGCTCCTGGCGGGTGAGGCCGATCCCGCCGACCTGCGCTGGTCGCTCCGCCTGCTCTCGACCTGGCTCGAGGCCCACCACGGCGTCCCCGCCGTGATCCTGATCGACGAGTACGACGCGCCCATCGAGGCGGGGTTCCAGCACGGCTACTACGAGTCCATCGTGGGCTTCATGCGCGGGCTGCTGGGCTCGGCGCTGAAGACCAACCCCAGCCTGTACCGAGGCGTGCTGACCGGGGTGCGCCGGGTCTCCAAGGAGTCCCTGTTCTCCGATCTGAACAACGTGGCCACCTGCTCTCTGCTGGACCCCGAGTTCGCGACGGCCTTCGGCTTCACCGAAGGAGAGGTCGCCGCGGTCCTGCAGGCCGCCGGCCGGGCGGAGGCGCTGCCAGACGTGCGCGCCTGGTACAACGGTTACCTGTTTGGAGGCCAGACCATCTACAACCCCTGGTCGGTCCTCTGCTTCGCGGACAGGGGCGAGCTGCGCGACTACTGGGTGCAGACCTCCGCCGACGCGCTGCTGCGGCGCCTGCTCCTGCAGAGCGAAGGTCTCAAGGGCGACTTCGAGACGCTGATGAGCGGCGGTGTCATCGAGAAGAACATCGACAGCCAGGTCGCCCTGCGCGATCTCGACCGCGAGCCGGGGCGCGTCTGGAGCCTCCTGCTCACCGCCGGCTACCTCAAGTCCACCGCTTCGCGCGTGGTGGACGGCGAGACCCTCGCGCAGCTCGCCATCCCCAACGTCGAGGTCAGCCACGTCTGGCGCCGCAGCTTCGCCGGCTGGCTGCAGATGCGGATCGGCAGCGAGGACAACCTCCGCGAGCTCAAGCGCGCCATCCTCTCGGGGGCCACGCGGGACGTTGCCGCGCTGCTGCGGCCGATGGTGACCGACGCGCTGAGCTACCACGACGTCGGCCAGGGCTCGGACAACGCCCCGGAGCGGGTCTTCCATGCCTTCGTGCTGGGGCTGCTGGTCAGCCTGTCCCCGGACTACCTCGTGCGGAGCAACCGGGAGAGCGGCCTCGGGCGGGCGGACGTGCTCATCCTGCCGCGCCAGGCCGGGAAGCCGGGCGTGGTGATGGAGTTCAAGCGGATCCGCACGGATGATGACGAGACGCCGGAGATGGCGTTGAGAGACGCCCACGCGCAGATCGACGCGCGTGGATACCGGGCGGAGCTGGAGGCCGTGGGGGCGAGCCCGATCGTGGCGATGGCGGTGGTGTTCGACGGGAAGCGCGTCTGGGTGGGGTGATCGGGCTCACCTCCGAGAGGCCCCCCGCGTTACCCCAACCCCCATGCCCCTCACCCCCACCCGCCGCCTCGGGCTCCTCGCCAGCCTCTACCTCTCCCAGGGCCTGCCCTACGGCTTCTTCCTGCAGGCCCTCCCCGTCCTCCTCCGCGAGCAGGGCCTCTCCCTACCCGCCATCGGCGCCTCCAGCGTCCTGGCCCTGCCCTGGATGCTCAAGTTCCTCTGGGCCCCCCTTGTGGACGCCACACCCTCCGGCGCCCTCGGGCTCGGGCGGCGGCGGGCCTGGCTCATCCCGCTGCAGGCGCTGACGGCGCTGACGATGGCGCTGCTGGCGGGGGTGGAGCCGCGGGACGCGCTCCTGCTGGTGGCGGCGGGGACCTTCGTGGCCAACCTGCTGGCCGCGACCCAGGACATCGCCACCGACGGGCTGGCGGTGGAGCTGCTGGAGCCGTCGGAGCGCGGGCTGGGCAATGGGCTACAGGTCGCCGCCTACCGCCTCGGCATGATCATCGGCGGCGGCGCGCTGCTCTGGGTCTTCTCCCAGGTCGGCTGGGCGCCCACCTTCCTGGGGATGTCCGGCCTGCTGGTGCTGGCGAGCGTGCCCGTCCTGCTGCACCGCGAGCGCCCGCTGGCCTCAGCCCCGCGCCCGGCCTTCACGCCGCTCACCGACCTGGCCGAGGCCGCCACGCGCCCCGGGATGCCGGCCTGGATCGGGCTGATCATGGTCTTCAAGCTGGGCGAGGCCATGGCCAACGCCATGCTGCGCCCGCTGCTGGTGGATCTGGGGCTGGACATCGGCGAGATCGGCGCGCTGCTGGGCACGGTGGGCTTCGCCGCCGGGCTGGTGGGGGCGATGGCGGGCGGGCTGGTGGTGCGGCGCCTGGGCCTGGGGCGCGCGGTCCTGGTCTTCGGGCTCGCCCAGAGCGCCGCCATCGGCCTCTGGGCCCTGCCCGCCCTGCACCTCGGCGGCGCGCCGCTGCTCTACGCCGCCGCCGCGCTCGAGCACCTCTGCAGCGGTCTCGCCACGGTGAGCGTGTTCACGGCGATGATGGAAGGCTGCCGCCGCGACGAGGGGAAGAGCGGCACGGACTACACCCTCCAGGCGAGCGCCTTCGTCGCCGCCACCATGGCGGGGAGCCTGCTCAGCGGCTACTCAGCGCAATCCTTTGGCTACCCCGGCCACTTCGCGCTGGCGGGCCTGGCCTCGGCCGCGGGCGCGATCCTGCTGGGCGCGGGCCTGCCGGGCGCGCTCGGGCGCCTGAGCGCTCAGAGCGCGAACCCGAAGATGTAGAGCTCCAGCCCCGTCAGCCCGGTCAGGGTCATGCCCAGCATCCCCAGCCGCCCCAGCACCCGGTGGCGGTGGGAGAAGGCGCCGGGGGCCGGCGGGTTCGGGAAGCGCCGCAGGCTCATCGCGATCAGCACGATCCACAGCAGCGCCGTGGAGATGCTCAGCAGCGTGTGGATGTAGATGGAGGCGTTCAGGAAGAGCGTGCCCGCGTAGGGGCTGGCCTTCGTGAGCTCGAAGATCCCGCCGCTGAGGCGCAGATCGGTCTCGAAGAGCGCCACCGCCACGCCGAGCCCGCCCGCCAGCCAGAGCATCAGGCGCTTGTGCGCCGCGTAGCTGCCCTTTCGAGCCAGCCCGCGCGAGATGACCAGCAGCGGGAGGATGACCACCAGCGCGACGATGACGACGTCCATCAGCACGTCCGCGCGCGTCCCGAGAAAGCCCTGCGGCAGCATGTCGCCCCCCTTTTTCAGGGAGAGACCTATTCCGCCCCAGCCTCCCCAGCACCCTGCCCCCCGAAGAAGGCCCGCATCGGCTGGAAGTAGAAGTGGTCCCAGCCGCCGCGGTAGCGCTCGCCCTGGCCCTCCGGGATCTCCGTGTGGCGCAGCGTGATCCGCGTCCCCCCCTCGTCTTCGGCGAGCGTGATCTCGACCAGGCTGTCCGGCGCCTCGCCGGGGAACTCCGCCGTGCGCCAGCGCTGCACGATCCGGCGCCCCGGCTCCAGCGCGACGTGGTGTCCTCGGATGTAGCCGTCCCAGGCCGAGAACGCCCCGCCCGGCCAGGGCTCGGAGCTCGCGCCCCCGCCGCTCATGGCCGCGTGGCCCGCGCCCTCCACCCAGTGCTGGAAGACCTGATCCGGGCTCGCCGGGATTTGCACGCTCAGCTCGAAGCCGTCCATGTCCGCTCCTCAGCTCTTGCCGAACTTCGCCTTGCCGACCTTGAAGGCGTCGATCGCGAACGCGGTGTTCATGATGAACACGCTCGCGAACATCGCCGTGTACAGGCTACCATCGACAGGCTTCAGGCTGGTCTCGACGTAGGTGAGCCCGATCACGCCCAGCAGCCAGGCCACCGCGAGCGCGACCCGGTCGCCGAGGATGATGTAGCCGAGACCGGGGAAGAAGAAATTGGCCAGCGTCGCACCGTACACACGACCCATGGAGCACCTCCAGACACCCTCACTGTAGCGGGCGGACGTGCGCGGACGCCTTGCAGGGTGTACAGGTGTCTGTGCCGATCGTCCGGAGGCCCCTTGGATCCGCTCAGCGCCGTGCTCTCCCTGGCTCGCGTCGAGTCCGCCCTCTTCTCCCGGGCCGAGCTCGCCGGGCGCTACGCCGTCAGCACCACCGGGGCTCCGGGCGCCATCTTCCACATCATCCAGGAGGGTCGAGGCCAGATCCTGTGCGACGGCCAGACCCTGGACTTCGGGGAGGGCGACTTCCTGGTCATCCCCCACGGGGACGCGCACGTTCTGCGCAGCGGTCCAGGCTTGCTCGAGCGTCCGCTGCGCAGCCTCCCCGCCACCTCCGGCCCGGACGGCCTGCCCTGCGTGCGCGGCGGGCTGGGCGAGGGCCTGACCCGGATCCTCTGCGGCAGCTTCCGCTTCACCGGCGAGGGCCGGGCCCTGCTGCTGCCCGTGCTCCCCCGCGTGCTCCACGCCTCCGCCACCGGCGAGCACCAGAGCTGGATGAGCGCCACCGCCCGCCTGCTGAACGCCGATCTGGACGGCGCCCGCCCCGGCTCCGCCCACATGGCCGGGCGCCTCGCCGAGCTCCTGCTGGTCCACTGCCTGCGCGGGCTGTCCACCTCCGAGGCCGCCAGCGGCTGGCTCCGCGCCAGCGCCGACCCTCGCCTGGAGCCCGCGCTGAGCCTGCTCCACCGCCACCCCGAGCGCGACTGGACCGCCGAGCGTCTGGCCCGCGCCGCCGCCCTCTCCCGCACCGCCTTCTTCGAGCGCTGGAGCGCCTGCATTGGCGAGCCCCCCGGCTCCTACCTCACCCGCGTGCGCATGGTGCTGGCCCGCGAGCGCCTGCGCACCCCGGCCAGCGTGTCCGAGGTCGCCACCGCCGTCGGCTACCAGAGCGAGGCCGCCTTCTCCCGCGCCTTCAAGCGCGAGGTGGGCCTGAGCCCGTCCGAGTGGAGGCTGGCCCCGCAGGCGGCGGCCTGAGTCGCGCGGAATCGAAGTCGTGTCGTTCGCGTTATGATAGGCGGTCCCTTCCTCCCACTCCCAGGAGCCTCCGATGACCCGCACCCTGACCCGTGGCCTGCTCGCCGCCGCGCTCCTCCTCGGCCTCCAGGCGCCCGACGCGCTCGCCGCCTCCGTCGGCCAGAAGCTCACGAACCCCGAGCTGCGCGACGGTAACGACAAGCCGGCCAAGATCCCCGACTTCGGCACCAAGGTGCTGGCCATCTTCTACTCCGACCCCGACGTGTCGGATCAGAACGATCCCTTCGCTGACAAGCTGAAGGCGGCCAACCTGGACAAGACTGTCTACCGCGGCGTCGGCGTGGCCAACATGAAGGACACCTGGCTGCCGGACAGCGTGATCCGCAGCATCGTGCGCAAGAAGATCGAGAAGTACGACGCCACGATCCTCACGGATCCCGCGCACCTGCTCAAGAACGCCTGGCAGCTCGGCGACTGCGACGAGAAGTCGGTGGTCATCGTGGTCGACAAGACCGGGACCGTCCGCTACCTCAAGAGCGGCGCGATGACGCCCGCCGAGATCGAGTCCACGTACAACCTCGTGCTCGAGCTGATGAAGCAGTAGCGCGACATGATCTCCGGCGCGCTCCTCCTGCTGCTCACCGCGTGTAGACAGGACGGCTCCAAGCCAGCGGCCCCAACCCCGGCCGCGCAGGACGAGCGCCCCGTCGCCGACCTCCACACCGCGCTCGGCACCACCCGCCGCGTGATCGTGCGCGGTCGGGTGCTGCGCCGCCTGGAGCCCTCTGACCTCCCCCGCGTGCAGGCCAGCCAGCGCGAGCTCGACCACGCCGAGGTGGAGCTCTCCCTGGTCGGCGAGGACGGCGCCGCCGCGCTCACCCGCAGCTTCCGGGCCAGCGAGGAGGGCATGCTGGAGGCCGCGCTGGACTTCCCCGAGGTCTCCCCCGGCCTGTGGACCGTGGTGGCGAAGCGCGGGGACCAGGAGATCGGCCGCGCCCCCGTCCGCCTGCTCGCCGCGGGCCACGCCGACCCCGTGGTGCGCTCCGACATCGACCTGACCTACCTCGTGACCGACTTCCACTCCGCCGGGGGCATGGCGAAGCTGCTCACGCTCAGCGCCGCCGAGCGCGTGCCGCTCGCCGGCATGCCCGAGGTCTACCGCGCCCTCCAGGGCAGCTCGCCGCGGGATTACCGGCCGATCACCTTCCTCTCGGGCAGCCCCACCTTCTTCAAGCAGTGCCTGGAGGGCCGCATGGCCCTGGACCGCATCCGGCCCTCGCTGCTGGTGCTGAAGCCGATGAAGGAGCTGGCGAGCGGGGGCGAGGTGCCGCTGGGCGAGCTGAAGGCCGCGCTGGAGGAGCAGATCGGGTACAAGCTCACCTGGCTGCTCAAGCTCCGCGCCGAGATCCCGCCCGAGACGCCCGAGATCCTGATGGGTGACGACTCGGAGGCCGACTTCGTCGTCTACAACCTCTACGCGCGGCTCACCCGCGGCGAGCTGGAGCTCAGCGCGCTGATGACCGAGCTCGAGCGCCTGAGCGTGGCCCAGGTCTGGCGGGACGACATCGCCCGCGTCGCCCCCGCCGCCCTCGCCGCCCTGGGCGGGCGCGCCCCGGTCCAGGCCATCTACATCCACGAGACCGGCCACCCCAGCGCCATCCCGCTGGAGCCCTGGGTGCTGCCCGACCTCACCCGCCTCCACCCCTCCGCCTGGTCGCTGGCGCTCGACCTCCAGGAGGAGGGCTGGATCTCCGGAGACGCGCTCCAGGAGATCGGCCACACCTTGCTGAACGACGGCGAGACGCTGTCGCGCATGGAGGAGGAGGCCATGATCGCCCGCGAGCGCGGCTGGCTCCGCTCCGACCTGTAGGTCCCGGCTCAGCCCGCGCGCAGGAAGCCCGGCGGCACCGCGTCCGCCAGCCAGACCCCGTTCTCCGCCCGGTAGAGCGCCAGCCCCGCCCGCGCCATCTCCCCCGCCAGGACGCGCAGGATCGCGATCTCGCCCCTCCGTCGCAGCGCCACCCGCCGCGCCGTCGCCTCGTCCGCTGAGAGGTGGACGTGCTGCCGGCCCATGGGGCGCAGCCCCTCGGCCAGGATGCGCGGGACGAGGTGCGCCCCTGTGCCATGCCAGAGCAGCTCCGGGGGCTCGACCGGCCGGAGCCCCAGGTCCACCCCGAGGGAGTGCCCCTGCGCCGCCCGGATCCGCCGCCCGTCTGCCGAGAGCACGAAGCGCCCCTTGTCGTCCTCGGCAACCACCCGCAGCAGGCGCTCCCGCCCGATCGGCGCTCCGTCCGCCCGGATCGCCCCCGCCACCGCGTCCAGCTCCGCCCAGCCCGCCGCGTCCAGCGTCACGCCGAAGCGCCCGGGATCGTGCCGCAGCAGCAGGGCCAGGGCCTTGCCCAGCGCGCGGCTCATGGCCCCACCAGCCGATCATAGAGCGTCCGCGCCGGCCCCTGCACCCCGCGCAGCGCCAGCACCCGCAGCTCTACCCGAGGCAGCTCGGGCACAGGCACGCCCACCGCCCCCTCGGGCAGGGGCACGTAGTCGTTGACCAGCGCCACCCCGACCCCGAGGCTCGCGTAGTGGACCAGCAGGTCCCAGCCCTCCAGCTCGAGCCCCACGCGCGGAGAGAGGCCCCGATCGGCGAAGGCGGCGTCCACCGCGAGGCGCAGCGGGCGGGCCGGGGGCGGGAGCAGCAGCTCGCGCTCGGCCAGCTCGGCCAGGGTGAGCGTCCGCGCGCGGGAGAGCGGATCATCCCGCCGCAGCACCGCCACCACGCCCGCCACGCGCAGGCGCGCGCTCCGAAGCCGCGGATCCGGCCGGGGCAGCGGCGCCACCGCGAGCTGCGCCCTCCCCTCCAGCACGCTCTGCAGCGCCTCCTCCCCCGACTCCGAGCGCAGGCGCAGCGCCCCGCCCTCGCCCACCCAGCGCCGCAGCGGCTCCGCCAGCAGGTAGAGGTGGGTGGCCCGCCCCGCGCTCAGGGTCACCGGCTCCGCCCGCGCGTCCGCCTGAAAGCGACCGATCTCCGCCAGCACCGCCCGCGCCAGCCGCAGCACCTCCTGACCCCGCGGCGTCAGGTTGAGCCGCCGCCCGTCCCGCAGGTAGAGCGGCTCCCCCGCCCAGCGCGCGAGCTGGCCCACCTGCGTGTGCAGGGCCGGCTGCGAGATCCCCGCCCGCCGCGCCCCCGCCGTGAAGCCGCCCGCCTCGGCGACGTGGACCCAGCCGCGCAGCCACTCCAGCTTCAGCTCGCCGAGATCATCGGGTGGGGCAGGCACGATCATCTATCGGATCCTTGAATAGACCTTCCGAGTTTACTCGTAGTTCTGAAGCATCCCGCGGGTGATGTCAAGGCCATCAAACCGGAGGACATCATGGAACGGATCGGGATCGACATCGGCCGCGTGATCATCGGCCCCAGCGTGGACGGCGTCGCCGACACGCGCTTCCTCGGAAGCAGGCTCTCGGACGCGCTGCTCACCCCGCCCGCGGACGGCGCCTTCGAGGTCATCGCCCGCCTCGTCGCCCGCGCCGGGGGCCAGGTCTGGCTGGTCTCCAAGTGCGGGCCCTCCGTGCAGGACAAGACCCGCGCCTGGCTGGACCACCACGGCTTCTACGCGCGCACCGGCATGCCGCGGAATCACCTGCGCTTCTGCCTGCGCCGCCCGGAGAAGGCCAACCACGCCCGCGAGCTGGGGCTGAGCACGTTCATCGACGACCGCCTGGACGTGCTGGAGCACCTGCGGGGCCTGGTCCCGCGCCTGCTCTGGTTCGGCGAGGACGCCCGGAGCGGCCTCGGCTGGGTAGAGCCGGCGCGGGACTGGGCGGCGGTGGCGCGGGGGCTGGGGGTGTGAGGGCTGGGGGTGTGAGCCCTCACTGCCGCGTCACCGCGTAGCTCCCCAGCGCGGACGGGCGCCCCTCCTCCGTGCACATGTCGGTGACGCGCTCGCCGAAGCGCAGCTCATCGCCGTCCACCCCCACGACGTCGTACTCCTGCGGGCAGTCGGCGACGGGGTGGGCGACGCCGATGCAGCCGGTGGCGCTCACGTCCTGGGGCACGCCGACCTCCCAGGCGGCCGAGCCGCAGCCGGAGGCCGTGAAGTAGTCGGCCATGCTCGCGTCGTGCGCCGTCCAGACGTTGGTGGTGAGCCCGAAGTTGCCCTCGGTGGCGCCGTCCACGATCTCGGAGAGGCCCAGCAGCGTGTACGGCCCGTCGATGACCGCCGTGAACAGCGGGTAGGAGCAGGCGTCGTCGCCGTAGAGGACGAGCTCCAGGTTCCAGCTCGACTCCGTGAGCGTGAACGTGCGGGTGAGGTAGTTGTAGCCGCCCGATCCGTCCGGGTAGGCCTCACAGCCGGTGCTGGCCCAGGTGCCCACGAGGTCGGCGCCGACCAGGGCCCCGGTGTCCTCGCCGCCGCCCGTCTCCTGCGCGCCGCCCGTGTCGTCGCCGCCCTTGTCCGCGCAGCCACCCACCAGGAACGCCACCACACCGAACCCACTCAGCGCCTTGAACATGATGCACTCCTTCGGCCGCTCTGGCCGCCTCGCGCGGCACCGCCCGCGCCCTCCAGATCTATGGCGCCATGGATTCGATACCATCGAATAAGATATGACTGCGAAATGAACCTTATCGAAATCGCCGCCGTCGATCTGAACCTGCTGCCCGTGCTGGCCGTGCTGCTGGAGGAGCGCAGCGTGACCCAGGCTGGACGCCGCCTCGGGCGCACCCCCTCCGCCGTGAGCCACGCGCTCTCGCGCCTGCGCGCGCTGCTGGACGACCCGCTCCTGGTGCGGACGGGCGCCGGCCTGCGCCCCACCCCGCTCGCCGATCAGCTCCGCGAGCCGCTCAGCGCGCTGCTGGAGGCCATCCCGGGCGTGGTGCGGCCGGAGGCCTGGGATCCGGCGCGATCCCGGCGACAGATCACCCTGGTCGCCAGCGACTACCTGCAGCTCGTCTGGCTGCCCTCCTTGATGGAGGCGCTGCGGAGCGCCCCGGGGCTGGACCTGCGCGTGCTCCCGCCGCCCGAGGATCTGCTGGGCGCGCTGGGGGCGGGCACGGTGGACATGGCCTTGGTGGTCAGCTTTCGCGAGGGCCCCGCCCTGCACGTCCGAGCCCTGGGGGAGGACCGCTTCGTCTGCATGATGCGCGCGAGCCACCCCGCCCTGGAGGGTGCGCTGGACCTGCCCACCTACGCGGCGCTCCCGCACGCGCTGGTGGCGCCCTCGGGAAAGCCGGGGAGCTTCGTCGATCGAGCCCTGGATCGCGTCGGGCTGCGCCGCAGGGTGGTGGTGCAGCTCCCGCACTTCCTGGCCGCGCCGGCCCTCCTCGCCCGGTCTGATCTGGTGCTCACCCTGCCCGAGCGCCTGGCGACGGCGCTGCAGACGCCCGAGCTCCGGGTGGTCCCCGCCCCGGTCGCCCTCGAGCCCATCCGGCTCCACCTGATCTGGCACGAGCGCGCGCACGCCGATCCGGCCTGCCGCTGGCTGCGCGAGCGCGTCGTGGAGCAGGCGGGGCTCGGGACGGCGCGCTGAGCGGAGCCGCTCAGCGCCCCTTCGGCCTCGGCCGCTTCCGCGGCAGCCTGCGCAGGAGGCGGCTGGTCTGCAGGAGCTGAAGCGCGATCATCACGCCCAGCACCGTCATCAGCGTGAACGGACCCAGCCCCAGCGAGCCGGGCTCGGGCGGGCGCAGGCCCATGGTGTAGAGCTCGCCCGAAACCGGGCGCATCTTCCACTCGCCGAGCGGGTTCAGGTACTGTAGATGGTCGCCCGCCCGCAACATCAGGTGGTAGGCGTAACGGACCGGGTTCAGCCAGGAGACGCCTCTCGCCAAAACACCTAGTTTATCCAGCGGCGTCATGATGCCGGAGAACGCGATCTCCGGCACCAGCAGCAGGACGATGGTGCCCACCGCCGCCTCCGAGCGCCCCCACAGGGCCGAGACCAGCAGGCCCGTCGCCAGCCCGCTCCAGCCCGCCAGGATCGTGCCCTGCACGAGCTCGATGGGCGAGTAGCCCTGGCCCCCCAGCCCGCTGCCGGGGAAGGCCAGCGCCGTCAACGCGATGCACTGCAGCGCCACCAGCACGCCCAGCACGAGGATCTTGCTGCCCAGCCAGGCGGTCACGCCCACGCCCACCCGGCGCTCGCGCAGCCAGACGGTGCGGTCGCTGATGAGCTCGCGCACCGCCGCCGACATCCCGAACCAGGACGACGAGAGCGTCAGCAGGAAGATGAGGCCGGCGGTCGGCCGGGGGAAGACGAGGTGCATGACGCCGGCCAGCAGCAGCGGCTGGAGGATCAGCACGGAGAGCCCGGCGCGATCCCGCAGCTTGACCAGGGCGTAGCGCTCCATCAGCGTGCGCAGGAGGGGCAGGCGGCCGGGGCGGGCCTCGGGCGCGTCGGGCAGCGAGAGGGGCGGCAGCAGGCGGGCCTCGACGATGGCGGCGCGCATCTGCACCCAGCGCTTCGCCGCGGCGGAGGCCGCGTAACGCTCGGCCCAGGTCTCCGGGCTGTGGGCGCCCAGCACCTCGAAGATCTGGGCGGGGGTGGAGACCTCGAACATGGCGGTGGCCTCGGCCGGGGGCCCGAACCAGGCCACGCGCCCCCCACCCACCATGACCAGCAGGTGGTCAGCCTGGGCGATGACGCTGGCGCTCATGTCGTGGGTGACCAGCACGACGATGCGCCCGGCGTCGGCGAGCCGGCGGGCCAGGCGGGCGATCTCGGTGGCGGCCCGGGG
Source organism: uncultured Enterobacterales bacterium (assembly GCA_964615375.1). Taxonomy (GTDB): domain Bacteria; phylum Myxococcota_A; class UBA796; order UBA796; family CAZKWG01; genus CAZKWG01. The sequence goes on along the minus strand of CAZTOW010000079.1, from coordinate 14,015 downwards.
GTCGAGGCCGCTGGTGGGCTCGTCCAGGAAGATGACGCGCGTGGCGTCGCTGACGATCTCCTGCCCCAGGTTCACCCGCTTGCGCTGCCCGCCGGACACGCCGCGGCGCTCGGGATCGCCGATGCGGTGGCCGCGGATGGGCTCCAGACCGAGCTCGACGAGGGCGCGGTTGACGGCGGCCTTTCGCGCCTCTTCGCTGACCCGCAGCGGCAGGCGGATGCGCGCGGCGTAGTGCAGGCTCTCCTCCACCGTGAGCTCGGGGAGCACGATGTCGTCCTGCGGCACCTCGCCGGCGATGGAGGGGGCGCGGGCGAGGGCGGACTCGATGGGCTCGCCGCCCAGCCGGATCTCGCCCTCGTCGGCGGGGGCCGCGCCGGAGAGGGCGCCGACCAGGGTGGACTTGCCCGCGCCGGAGGGCCCGACCAGGGCGATGACCTCGCCCGCCAGCGCGGTGAAGCTCACGCCGTCCAGCAGGACGCGATCGGAGGTGACCCGGCGGATGCCCCGGGCGTCCAGCGAGAACGGCTCCCAGCTCCGGCGCACGTCCACGTCGCGGCCCGAGATGCGCAGCTCATAAGGGCCGATCTGGAGGACGGAGCCCTCCATCACCGGGGCGGAGGCCACCGCGGTCCCGTCCAGAACGGTGGCGCGCTCGCCGCGAGAGACCACACGCCAGCCGCCGTCGGCGCGCACGAGCTCGGCGTGGATGGGCGCCACCCGGGGGTCGGGCAGGAAGATCTCGCAGGAGGGCGAGCTGCCGATCAGCGCCACCCGGCCCGAGATCTGGAGCTGGGGATGGGCGCGCCCGGGGCCGCCGTGCCGCAGGGCCGCGACCATCAGGGGGTCGAGCCCGAGGCCGTCCAGCGCGGCGAGCACGCGCTCCTCGCGCTCGTCGTGGGAGCGCGGGATCTCCAGCAGGAGCTGTACCAGGGCCAGGGTGGAGGCGAGCCCGAAGTCGTCCTGGAAGCGCTCCAGGATGGGCCCGACGCCAGCCCCCTCCTGCAGGAGCGCGGCGGCCTGCTGGCCGAAGTGCGCCCCGAAGACGCGGCGCTCCTCGGCCGTGGCGTGGGCCAGCGGGCGCAGCCGGATCAGGTCCTCCAGCACGGCCAGCAGGGCCTCAGCGTCCACCCCGGCGCGGTCGGCCACGTCCACGGCCAGCTCGCCCCGGCGCTCGGCGTCGAGCTGCTCGAGGCCCCACACGCTCGCCAGCACGCGGAGCATGGCCGTGGCCAGCGCGGTGTCCTGCGGGTTCACGCGCCCCTCCAGACCAGGAGCCCGGCGGCCTCGTCGTCGTGCGCGCTCTGGACAGCGTAACCTCCGCCGCGGGGCATCAGGGCCGCCACCGCCGAGGCCCGCCGCGGCAGGGAGGGCCAGCGCAGCAGGTGATCGAGCAGGGCGACGTCATCGGCGGGCAGCGCGTGGCCCACCAGCAGGCGGCCCTTCGGGTCGAGCTGAAGGCGGGCCCAGGCCAGCAGTGAGCGCAGCACCTCGTCGGGCACCACGTCCACCACGCGATCGACGATGACGGCGTGGTGCGAGCCCCCCACCCGCGGCCCGGCGCCGCGCAGGAGCTGGGGCAGCTCCGCCACGACCAGCGAGCGGGTGACGCCAGGGAGGGGAGCCCCGGGATCGGAGCGCTGCCCCAGCAGCACGGTGGTGACGTGGCCACCGCGGGAGAGCAGCACGCGAAGCTGGGACTCGGAGGTGGGCGCGCCGGTCAGCGAGACGCTGAGGACCCGGGCCCCGGACGGCGGCAGGATCTCGTCGAGGGCCTCGGCCAGGGCGCGGTCGCGCCAGCGCCAGCCGCGGAAGGTGGGGAGCGCGAGCAGCGCGGCGTCGAAGAGGCGCCCGGCGGCGTCGCGCCCCTCGGGCACGCCGGACAGGACGTGGCGGAAGAGCTCGGGCCCGGCGGGGGCGCCCTCCTCCCGGGCCAGCATCGCCGCCGTGGTGGACGAGCTCGCCAGCACCTCGGCCAGCAGCTCGCGGAGGCGCTCTCCCACCTCCTCGGCGCGCTCCTGCCCGCTGGTGACGACGAACCAGCGGCAGGCGGCGGCCAGGGCCTCCTGGAGATCGGCGGCGCGCTGCGGGCTCGGGTCCGCGCCCGCGCCGCTGAGCGCGTCCAGCAGGTCGATCGCCAGCCCGTAGGCGGCGCGATCGTGCTCCAGGGCCTCGGCGCGCTCCCGGGCCTGGGCCGCCGATCCGAAGGCCCCCGCCACCGCCACCGAGAGCAGCTGCCGCGAGCGCGAGACCACGCTGCCCGCCAGCGCCCGGTAGAACTCCGCCGCCAGCGCGGGGTCCTCGGCGAGCTGGGCCATCAGCGGATCGCGGGACCAGCGCCAGATCCGGGCGGGCTCCCGCGCCCGCACCTCCGCCGAGGCCGGGGCGCCGTCCACGAAGCTCATGTCGCCCAGCACCTGACCCGCGCCGAGCACGCTGAGCACGGTCTCCGGCGAGCTGCGCGTGTCCACGATCTCGAAGCTGCCCTCGTCCACCACGTAGAGCTCGCTCGTGGCGTCGCCGCGGCGCAGCAGCACCTCGCCCTCGGGCAGGTCCACGAGCTCGGCCATCTCCAGCAGGCGCGCCCAGCTCTCCACGTCGAACTGGGCGCGGAAGCTGGTGTCGGGCGCCAGGTTGTCGGCGGTGGGCAGCAAGGGGCCGGGATCCTCGGAGGGCTCACGTGCCGGTGGCACGGATGCTAACATGACGCGCCGCGCGACAGCGGTTACGGAGGCCCGATGCGTCGCCTGCTCGCCCCTTCCCTGCTGGCCCCCGCTCTGCTGGCCCTGAACGTCCTGGGCTGCGAGTCTCCTCCTCCGCCCGCGAAGCCCGAGCCGGCTCCGCAGGCTGAGCCGGCGCCGCCCGCGCCCGCGCCCGCCGAGGCCAGCCGCGTGCTGGCGCCCTCGCCGCTCAAGCTCGAGGCGCAGGTGCGTGAGGCCGGGGTGGCCGAGGCCCTCGCCGACCTCGTGCCCCAGAGCCCGGCGGAGGTCGCCAACGACGACAAGGATCGGACGGCGGTGCGCACGGGCGTCGTGCTGGCCTACGCGGTGCTGGGCGGCCGGAACACGCCGAAGGACGCCTTCGTCTCCCAGCTCCGCTCGGCGCGGGCCGGCATGGCCGCGCTCGGGGCCGGGGCCGGGCTGATGTCCACCATCGACGACAGCATCCGCCACGTCGAGAACGACGCCGCCAGCCGCGAGGACTTCCTGCGCGAACTCGACGAGATCGTGGGCTACTCGGTGCCCGAGCAGGGCTGGGGCCCCGAGGATCGCACCGGGCCGCTGCTTCAGGCGGGGGCCTGGCTCGCGGGCACGAATGTGGTCGCCCGCGCCATCGTGCGCTCGGGCAAGGCGGAGGCCGCCGACAAGCTGCTGCGCCGTAAGGACGTGGCCGAGTACTTCCTCGGCTATTTGCAGGGCGAGGGCCAGGCGAAGGCCGGGCCCTTCACCGACCAGCTCACGGCCACGCTCACCACGCTCAAGACCGTGGCGGAGAAGCCGACCATCGGCCTCGAGGACGCCCAGCTCGTGGCCGACAGCACGGACGCGCTGCTGAAGCTGCTGTAGCGCCAGACCTTATCGATTATCCTTTTCTTCAGGCCTCACAGCGCGAAGATCTCGCCCTCGACCGCCACGCCCATGCCGGCGGCGGTGACGCGCGCCTGGGCCTCGCTCTCCACGCGCAGCGCCGGGTTCGTGTGGTTCAGGTGGATGAACCTCACCTTTCCGCGCTCCTCCGCCGGCAGGGGCCCGAAGCGCTGGAGGGACTCCTCGATGAAGGGGTGCGGGATCTGCGCCATGCTGCGCCCGGGGATCTCGCCGTCGGCGTAGAAGGTGCCGTCCACGTAGGCGCGGCCGACGCTGGAGAGCACCTGCTCGACCGGGGTGCTCCAACGCTCCCACTTGTCGATGTCCGGCAGATAGAGCGCGGAATTCGTGGGGCCTCGCACCACGAAGCCCACGGTCTCCGAGTACTCGTCGCGGTGGGGCACGGCCAGGGGCGTGACCGTGAGCTGGGGGCTGAGGCGCAGCTCGCGGCCGTCCTCGAGGGGCTGGACGTCGGCGTAGCCGAGGCGGGAGAGCAGCTCCCAGGGACCGTTGTCGGCGAGGAACTCGCGCATCCGCGGCATGGCCCAGACCGGCATCCCCTTCGTCCCCATGGCCTCGCGGCCCAGGTACAGGAGCCCGCTGTAGTGCCCGATGTGGGCGTGGGTGAGCAGCAGCCCGCCCAACGACCCGCCGGGCATCGCGCGCTGGAGCCGGTGGAGCTGGTCGGGCAGGTCGGGCGTGGCGTCGAGGATCCAGAAGCGCCCCGCGCCGGGATCGACGAGCCCCAGCGCGCTGACCCGGTGGCGCTCGGCGGGGCGCTCCCAGACCTCCGCGCAGCAGGCGCGCTCGCAGCCGGCCTGAGGGTGGCCGCCATCCTGGGCGACGCCGAGGACCATGAGGTAGGGGGCGAGCGACATGGTGGGTTCCTCGTAGGGCGTTTGACGGTCGAATCCTGCTGATCATACGATGGCCCGATGTCCGATCGCATCCTGACCCCCGCGGAGCTCACGCGGCGCCACGTCCGCGCCGGCGCGCGCATCTTCAGCGAGGGCGAAGCGGCGGACGTGGCCTACGTGGTGGAGCGGGGCGAGGTGGACATCCTCACCTGGCAGGACGGGGCGCTGGCGCGCGTGGCGACGGTGTCCTCGGGGCAGCTCATCGGCGAGATGGCCATCCTGGACGCGGCGCCGCGCTCGGCCACCGCCATCGCGCGCTCCGACGCGGAGCTGATCGTCATCGAGCGCGACCGGCTGGAGGCGCGGCTCACCACGCTGGATCCGGTGGTGCGGCTCGCGCTGTCCGGGCTCATCGACCGGCTCCGGGCGCAGATCCACCGCGGGGCGGGAGAGGCTCCGCCGAGCGCGGCGCAGAGCGCGGAGAGCGCGGCCGCCATCGAGCGCCTGCGCCTGGAGAACGAGCTGGAGGCGACCCTGCTGGGCGGGGGCCTGGCGCTCTATCTGCAGCCCATCCATGAGCTGCGGACCCGGGCGATCCACGGCTACGAGGGGCTGTGCCGCTGGCCACACCCCACCCGGGGCATGGTCTCGCCCGAGCGCTTCATCCCGCTGGCCGAGCAGAGCGGGCTCATCGTGGCGCTGGGGCGCTGGGTGCTGCGCGAGAGCTGCCGGGTCGCCGCGCTGCTCGGCCGCGCGCCGGGCCTCGACCCGGAGATCTTCGTGAGCGTCAACGTCTCGACGACGCAATTCCAGGATCGCGGCTTCCTGCTGGCGTTGGAGAGCGCGCTGCGGGAGACCGGGATCGCGCCGCGCCGCCTGAAGCTGGAGATCACCGAGAGCGCCCTCTCCCAGCCCGAGGCCGCGCGCCGCTTCATCGACGCCTGCAAGGAGCTCGGGGTGCGCATGTCCCTGGACGACTTCGGCACGGGCTACTCCGGGCTCGCCATCCTGCACGATCTGGCCTTCGACGAGCTCAAGGTGGACCAGCGCTTCGTGCGCCAGGCGCTCCTGGACCCGCGCAGCGCGCGCGTGGCCGAGGCCATCCTCCACCTCGCCCGCGGGCTCGGGCTGGACACGGTCTGCGAGGGCGTGGAGAGCGAGGAGCAGCTCGAGCACATGCGCGCGCTGGGCTGCCGCTACGGTCAGGGCTACCTCTTCTCGCCGCCGCTGCCCTGGCAGGAGGTCTTGGAGAGGGCGGTGCTGGAGCAGGCGACGCTGGGGCCCCAGGCCGCGGCGCGTTAGGTTCCTCGGCCCGACCACCCTGGAGCCCATCGTGCCGCGACACTTCCTCTCGCTCGCCGACCAGTCTCGCGAGGAGGTCCGCAACCTCCTCGATCTCGCCCGTCAGATCAAGCTCGGGCCCCAGAGCTTCCAGGACGTGCTGCGCGGACGGACCCTGGCGATGATCTTCATGAAGCCCTCGCTCCGGACGCGGGTGAGCTTCGAGGTCGGCATGAGCCAGCTCGGCGGGCGGGCGCTCTATCTGGGCCCGTCGGAGATCTCGCTCGGCAAGCGCGAGCCCACCTCGGACATCGCCCAGGTCCTCTCGCGCTACGTGGACGGGATCATGGCGCGGGTCTTCGCGCACCAGGACGTGCTCGACCTCGCCCGCTACGCCACCGTGCCGGTCATCAACGGGCTCTCCGACCTGCTCCACCCCTGCCAGGTGCTGGCGGACCTGCTGACCATCGAGGAGAAGTTCGGCCGGCTGGCCGGGCTGAAGATGGCCTACATCGGGGATGGCAACAACATGGCGCACTCGCTGATGAACGGCGGGGCGCGCACCGGGATGCACGTCGCGGTGGCCAGCCCGGTCGGCTACGGCCCCGACGCGGTCGTGGTGGCGGGCGCGCAGGCGATGGCGGAGGAGAGCGGCGGCTCGGTGGTGGTCACCGGCGACCCGCGCGAGGCGGCGGCGGGCGCGGACGTGGTGGTCACCGACACCTGGGCCAGCATGGGCCAGGAGGCGGAGCGCGAGGAGCGCATCGCGAAGTTCCAGGGCTTCCAGGTGGACGGCGCGCTGATGGGGCTGGCGCGGCGCCACGCCATCTTCCTGCACTGCCTCCCCGCCCATCGCGGCGAGGAGGTCAGCGAGGAGGTGATCGACGGGCCGCAGTCGGTGATCTTCGACGAGGCGGAGAACCGCCTGCACGCCCAGAAGGCGATCCTGGTCCGCCTGATGGGACGCCAGGGCCGCTAACGTGGTACGTTGTCCCCGAGGGCCCTGATGACCCCCGACGCCATCCGCATCTACGAGGTCTCCCCCCGGGACGGCCTGCAGAACGAGACCCAGGTGGTCTCCACCGAGGCGAAGGTGGAGCTCATCGGCCGTCTCGTGGCGGCGGGCATCCAGGACATCGAGGTGACCAGCTTCGTGCGGGCGAGCTGGATCCCGCAGCTCTCCGACGCGGCCGAGCTGGTGCGCCTGCTCCCCCGATCGGAGGGCGTGCGCTACTGGGGCCTCGTGCCGAACCGCGTCGGGCTGGAGCGGGCGATCTCTTGCGGGATTCGCCACGTCGCCACCTTCATGAGCGCGTCGGAGACGCACAACCAGAAGAACCTCAACCGCACGCGCGCCGAGAGCCTCGCCAGCCTGAGCGAGGTGATCGGGGTGGCGCGGGACGAGGGCGTGCGGGTGCGCTCCTACATCTCGACCGCCATGGGCTGCCCCTACGAGGGCGACGTGCCCATCCACAACGTGATCTCGGTCGCGCGCGCGCTGCGGGCGGCGGGGGCGCACGAGATCGTGCTGGGCGACACGGTGGGCATGGGCAACCCGCGCCAGGTGCGGCACCTCGTCGAGGCGCTGCAGGACGACGGCGTGCCGCTCTCGGAGATCTCGCTGCACCTGCACGACACGCGGGGGACGGCGCTGGCCAACGCGCTGGCGGCCTGGGCCATCGGGGTGCGCACCTTCGACGGCTCCATCGCGGGCGTGGGCGGCTGCCCTTACGCGCCGGGGGCCTCGGGCAACGCGGCGACCGAGGATCTCGTCCACATGTTCGAGGCCATGGGCGTGGAGACCGGGGTGGACCTGGACCTGGCCTCCGAGGCCGGCGTCTTCCTGGCGGGGGCGCTGGGGCGCTCGCTGCCGGGCCGCTACCACCGCTACCACCTCGGCACCCAGGCCCGCCAGCAGCGCGCGGCGCGCTCGGCCTGAAGCATGGCGAACGGCTTCCTCAAGGTGATCTCGGGTCCGCGCCAGGGGCTGAACATCCCGCTGAGCGCGTCCGCCCCGCTGGTGATCGGCCGTAAACGCGGCGATCTGCTCATCGACGATCCGATGGTCAGCTCCACGCATGCGCAGATCGTGCCCCGCGACGACGGCTGGGTGCTCCAGGACCTGGGCAGCACCAACGGGACCATGGTGGACGGGCGCCTGGTGCGCGAGGAGGCCCTGCGCCCCGGCGCGGAGGTGGCCATCGGCAACACGCGCCTGGTCCTCTTCGTCGGCCTCCCCGAGACCGCGGAGAAGGAGGAGGCCCCCGCCGGGCGCTCCCGTCAGGCGGAGATCGCCTGGCTGCTGGACGAGGAGCTGGTCGAGGGAGACGGCCGGGCCAACGCCGATCTCATCGACCAGAACCTGCGCCTGCCCCCCGGGCTCAACGCCGTGGTCGAGGCCGTGGCGGGCGTGGACACGGGGAAGGTCTACCGCTTCATGCGCGGGAACGTGACCATCGGGCGGCGGCTGGGCGAGGTCCCGCTGAACGACCTGGAGGTCTCCCGGCGCCACGCGGTCATCGAGGTCTTCGGGCGCGAGATGATCTTCGTCCGCGATCTCGGCAGCACCAACGGCACCTACCACAACGGGCGGCGCGTCAACGTCGCGCGCCTGCGCCCCGGAGACACGGTCGGCATCGGCAAGACCGTGCTCAAGTTCGTGGTCAACCGGGCCTGATCAGCGGCTGAAGTTGCGGATCTCGGCGGTGGCCCAGCGGCGCCAGGCCTCGCGCTCTTCGGCGACCGTGCGGCCCTCGGACATGGAGAAGCCAGCCACGGACTCCATGGCCCGCAGGGCGGACTCAGCCACGGCCGGGTCGCTGTCGTCCAGCGCGGTGAGCAGCGTGGGCAGGGCGGAGCGGTCGCCGATGCGGCCGAGCGCGTCCACGTAGTGCTTGCGCACCCACAGGCTGCTCCCGCGGATGTAGCCGGCCCGGTCCCGCAGGACCTCAGCGAGCGGGGTGACCGCCCGCGCGTCGCCCAGCGCCCCCAGCGCCCCCGCCGCCGCCGCGCGCACGAGCTGGCTCTCGTCGTCCAGGGCCGTGATCAGCGCAGGCACCGCCATCCGATCGCCCAGATCGCCCAGCGCGCTGGCCGCCGCGACGCGGATGGCCGGCTGGTCGTCCTTCATGCGCAGCAGCAGCGCGTCCCGGGCCTGCGCGCCGCCCACCTGCCCCAGCACGCGGATCGCCACCCAGCGCGTGCGCGAGTCCGCCGCCTGATCCGCCGAGACCGAGAGCATCAGGCCGATGTCGGTCGCGCCCAGGTCCACCAGGCGCTCGAAGGCCGCCATTCGGGTGGCCTCGTCCAGGTCCGGGCGCACCGCCAGCGCGAGATCCTCGGCCGCGCCCGCCAGGGCCAGCCCGCAGAGCAGGAGCAGGCTCACCACGGGTGGATCCAGAGCACGCGGACCCCGCCGAGGAGCGCCATGAGCAGGAGCGGGCTCAGATCCCAGCCTCCCGAGAGGCGCGCCGGGAACAGGGCGCGGAGGACCCGCTGCGGCGGCTCGGTGAGCGCGTGCGTGACGCGGCGCGGCATGCGGCCTGGATCCGGCTGAATCCAGCCCAGCAGCACGTCGAGCGTCAGCACGACCAGGTAGAGCTTCACGACGAGGTCCAGAGCGAGCATCGCGTGAGCTTAGCCCGCCGGCCGGAGGGCTTCATCCTCAGTCTACGCGCTGCACGAGGTGGCTGCCCACCTCGATGTCGGTCGCGGCGTCCGTGATCACGGCCGTCGCCGCGTACTCGTCGAGGCGCACCACCACCACGCGCCCGATGACGCTCTGGGGCAGCTCCTCGTCGTCCTCGCTGGGGTTCGTCAGCATGTCCCGCTGCTCGACCACGTACAGCGAGCTCCCCACCCGCAGGCCGTCCGCGCGCCCGCGGTCCAGGAAGACGGTGTCCCCGGGGCGCGAGAGATCGGCCTCGGTGTTCAGCCGCGCGACCACCGTGCCGTCCACGTCGCCTTCCGGCTTGTCCACCTCGAGCTCCACCGTGATCGGGATGGGCGGCCCGATCAGGTCACCGCGCTCGATCTCGGAGTAGGAGGTGCGGATGTGGGCCGAGACGTACTTGCCCGCCCGATGGACCACGCGCGCCTCGCCGACCACGCGGTAGAGCGTGCCGTAGCTGGTGCCGCGCTCGTTCGGGTGCCGGACCTTCTTGCTGAGCGGGCGCACGATCATGAGCAGATCGCCGCACTCGTAGGCGTCGGGGTTGTCCATCTTCAGGTAGACGAGATTGCCCTCGCCGATCAGCGCGCCCCCGGTGCGGGCGTGCGGGACGGAGCCGAGGATGTCGAACTCGCCCTCCGCGTCCAGGAAGCCGAGGCTCTGGTAGGTGTCGCTCAGCAGGCGGGCATCGTAGCGGACGTCCGGCCCGCAGGCCGCGTCCGCGTCCCCGTAGTCCAGGCCCGCGACCGTGTACCCGTCGCGCCCGCTCTCCGTCTCCAGCCCCACCTCGGGCGGCTCCAGCAGCGTGCCCAGCGTGAAGCGGATCCGGTTGCCGGGGTAGATCCAGTGGGGGTTGGTGATCTGCTCGTTGATCGACCACAGCCGCGGCCAGTAGTACGGGTTCCCCAGGAAGCGACTGGAGATGTCCCAGAGCGTGTCCCCCGCCTGCACGGTGTAGTACTCGGGCGCGCCCGTGGGGCCGCTGAAGCCCAACGTGTCGCCCGTGACGACCTCTCGGGTCACCGGCGCGGGAGCGGAGCTCGGCGCGGCGCCTCCCTCTTCGCCCGCGTCCGGGGCCTCCGCCAGCGCGGGCGCGACGAAGAGCCAGCCCGTGGCGATCAGCGCGATCATGACACCTCCGAGCCGCCACGATCCCAAAGCCCATCGCGCACGTCAAGCTGGCGACGGCTTCCCTTGGGCAGACCGACCGAAAATCTGTTCAGTGCCGGAGCCGCTCAGGGCGCGGGCACCGCGGTCAGCTCGCCGACGCCGAGCTTCTCTCGCAGCCCTGGGATCGCCTCTTCGGCCGCCTTCTGCGTCCCGTAGCCGCCCACCCGCACCCGCCAGGAGCTCTGCCCGTCCACGAGCGCCGCCACCCGGTAGGGCTTGAGCGATCTCTCCGAGAGCTCCTTCATCCGCGCGTCCGCGTCGGCGGGCGTCGCGTAGATGCCGATCTGCACGGACCAGCCGCCGTGCGGCACGTCCCCCACCGGCCCGTCCGCCACCTGAACGGTCTGCCCGCTGGAGGGCGCGGCCACGCTCGCCGCCGAGGCGCTCGGGTCGACCACCTCCGGCCCGGGCGGCGTCACGCTGTCTGCCGGGAGCTCCGATGGGAAGCTGAAGTCCTTGGGCGGCTGGGCGCGCGCTGCCTGGCGCAGCACCGCCTCCAGCTCCTCCTGGCCCGCCGGATCCACCGTCAGCGGGGGCGGGCGGCTGGCCTCCTCCTCCCCCACGCCCGAGCGCCCCAGCTTGAGCCCCAGGAAGAAGGTCAGGATGGCGACGCAGGTGGTCCCCACCCCCAGCGCCAGCAGGTGGTTCCGCGTGATCCAGATCTGATCCTTCTCACGGTTGATCTCAGGCATCCCGATCACCCAGGCGCGTGCCGTCCTCGTCCCCGAGGGGCCGGTGGATCTCCACCTGCGCCTCGTCGATCAGCGCCATGCTCCAACCTTGGATGTCCGCCCTCAGCGCGTCAAGAGCTGATCGCAAAAACCTGGGATCATTGCCCACCATGGCGACCACAACCACAGAGCGCAGCGTGTTCTCCAGGTGGCCGACCTCGGCGACGCTGAGGTTGTGCCGCGCCCGCAGCCGATCGCGGAGCTGGGCGATGGCGCGGCGCTTGTCCTTGAGGCTCCGCGATCCGGGGACGACGAGCCCCAGACGGAGCACGCCGACCCAGATGTCTTCGTCCGGCGCGGGCAGATACATGCGACCTCAGGCCGACGGGGCGACCTCTTCCTGCGAGAAGGACTCGATGACGTCGCCGACCTTGATGTCGTTGAAGCCGTCCAGGCCCATGCCGCACTCGTAGCCCTTCTCGACCTCGCGGACGTCGTCCTTGAAGCGCTTGAGCGAGGCGAGGCGGCCGGTCCAGACGATCTTGCCGTCGCGGAGCAGGCGCACCGTGTTGCTGCGGACGATCTTGCCCTCGGTGACGAGGCAGCCGGCGACCATCCCCACCTTCTGGACCGGGAAGGTCTTGAGCACCTGCGCCGTCCCCTGGAGCTTCTCCTGGTAGACGGGCGCGAGCAGCCCGCGCAGCGCCGCGTTGATGTCGTCGATCGCCTCGTAGATGATGTTGTAGGTGCGGATCTCCACGCCGAACTGATCGGCGGCCTGCCGCGCCTTCGCGTCGGGGCGCACGTTGAAGCCGATGACCACGGCCCGGTAGGTGTGGGCCAGGGTCACGTCGCTCTCCGTGACCGCGCCGACGCCGGAGAGCAGGATCTTGAGCTCCGTGCCCTTGACGTCGATCTTGCCGAAGGCGTGCTTGAGGGCCTCCAGCGAGCCGCCCACGTCGGACTTGACGACGAGGTTGAGGACGACCTTCTCGTCCTCCTGGCGCGCCTTGAGGAGGTCCTCCAGGCTCATGCGGGTGGGCTGGACCATGCTGGAGGCGCGGAGCTGCTCGGCGCGGTGCTCGGCCAGCGTCTTCGCGTCCTTGTCGCTCTCGACGACCACGAAGTCGTCGCCCGCCTGCGGCACGCCCTCGAGGCCGCTGATCTCCACCGGGGTGGAGGGCTCAGCCACCTTGAGGCGCTTGCCCGTGTGGTCCGTCATGGCGCGCACGCGGCCCCAGGTCGTCCCGATGACGACGCTGTCGCCCTGCTTGAGCGTGCCCTTGGTGACCAGCAGGGTCGCGACCGCGCCGCGACCGCGCTCCAGCCGGGCCTCGAGCACCGAGCCCTCGGCGTGGCGGTCGGGGTTGGCCTTGTAGTCGCCGATCTCCGCGATCAGGAGGATCGCGTCGAGCAGATCGTCGATGCCCCGGCCCTTGAGCGCGGACACATCGACGAACAGGGTCTCGCCGCCGTACTCCTCGGGGACCAGCCCGTGCTCCATCAGCGCCTGGCGGACGCGCGCGGGGTTGGCCCCCGGCTTGTCGATCTTGTTGACCGCCACCATGAGCTGCACGCCCGCCGCCTTGGCGTGGTTGAGCGCCTCGACGGTCTGGGGCATGACGCCGTCATCGGCCGCGACGACCAGCACGACGATGTCCGTGACCTTCGCGCCGCGGGCGCGCATGGCCGTGAACGCCTCGTGGCCCGGCGTGTCGATGAAGGTGACGAGCTGACCCTTGCGCTCGACCTGATAGGCGCCGATGTGCTGGGTGATGCCGCCCGCCTCGGACGCGGCGACCTTCGCCTTGCGGATCGCGTCGAGCAGCGTGGTCTTGCCGTGGTCGACGTGGCCCATGATGGTGACCACGGGTGGCCGGGACACCACGTTCTCATCGGAGTCCTTGACCTCAATGAGGTGCTCGGTCTCCTGGAAGGCGGTGTTCATCACCTCGTACTCGAACTCCCCGGCCACCAGGGTCGCGGTGTCCAGATCCAGCGACTCGTTGACGGTCGCCATGCGGCCGAGGCCGAGCAGCACCTTGATGACCTGGCTCGCCTTCACGCTGAGCGCGTGGGCGAGGTTGGCCACCGTGATGGAGCCGTCCACCTCGATGCGGCGCTTGATGGCCTTGGACTGCGGGGCGGCGCCCTTCAGCGGCATCCCCACCGGGGCCTTGCCCTTGACCTTGCGGCCGCGGCGCATGCCCGAGAGATCGTCCATCGACACTTCGGAGCGACCGCGACGGGCGGCGGCGCCCTTGCTGCGGCGGCGGCGATCGCTCTCGCTCTCGCCCGCCGGGGCGGGGGCCGGCTGCTCGTTGCGCCACAGGGTGTCGGCCTGGATGGGCGCCTGCGCCGGCTGGGGCCGGGGCGCGGGCGGCTCGGGGGCGCGACGCCGGAAGGCGAGCGGGTCGTTCGGGTCATAGCCAGGGGGAGGCCGGACCACGGCCTTGCCCAGGCCCGGGACGCTGCCCGTGGGAGGTCCACCCTCCCGCTGCGGCCAGGCCGAGGGCCCCGCCTCGGGGCGCCGCGCCTGAGCCTCCGCTCGAGGGAGCGAGGACACCAGGGCGGAGGCCGCGGAGCGCGGGTGGCTGGGCTGCGGGCGAGGCGGCTCGGAGAGCACGACCTCCACCGGCCGCGAGGGCGGGGGGAGCGGGCGCTCGGGCGCGGGAGGCGCAGGCGGCGTGGGCGGAGCGACCGGGGCGGGCTCCGGCTCCGGCGCGGCCTGAACGGGCGCGGGCTCCGGCTCCGGCGCGGCCTGAACGGGCGCGGGCTCCGG
>CAZTOW010000078.1:188-31291 GCA_964615375.1 uncultured Enterobacterales bacterium | reverse complement strand
GGCGCCTGCCCGACCATCCTCCTCCCGCGTCAGCGGGGGGAGGTGCCGGCGAAGCCGGCGGAGGGGGGGGCGTGTCGGAGTCCCCCCCTCCGGCCCTCCGGGCCACCTCCCCCCGCTGGCGCGGGAGGAGGATCAAAGCTGCAATTCCATGGCGCTTTCGTCGTCGTAAAGGAGCCGCACCCAACTCAGATCTGCGGAGGCTCAGCCGGTGGCTCCGCTCCCGCGCTCATGCGCCAGCAACCACGCCTTCATGGGCATCCCCCCGGCGTACCCGGTCAGGCTCCCGTCGCTCCCGATGACCCGGTGGCAAGGCACCACAATCATGAGTGGATTCCGCCCGTTGGCCGCCCCGACCGCCCGCGAGGCGCTCGCCCGGCCCAGGCGCGCGGCGATCTGCCCGTAGGTGCGCGTCTCGCCGAAGGGGATGGCCTCGAGCTCGGCCCAGACCGCGCGCTGGAAGGCCGTGCCCTCGGGGGCGAGCGGCAGGTCGAAGTCCCGGCGCTCGCCGGCCAGCCAGGCCTGGAGCTGGCGCTGCGCCTCCTGGTGGAGGGCGTGATCGCCGGGCGGGCAGGGGGCGGGGCCGCGCGCGAGCAGGATCGCGGTGATCTCCGTCTCCGTCGCGACGATCCGCAGCGTTCCGAAGGGGGTGTCGAGGTGGGAGCAGGTGGTGGTCATGGGAGAGCCTCGGTCGGAGGGGGGTTCCAGAGGTGCATCACGGCGTAGGCGCGCCAGGGTCGCCAGGCCGCGGCGCGCGCGTCGGGCACGGTCGCGGCCTCGACCCCCAGGGCCCGGCGCACGATCAGGTCGCCCCCGGGGAAGGCGTCGGGCCAGCTCAAGGAGCGCATCGCGATGTACTGCGCGGTCCAGGGGCCGATGCCCGGCAGGGCCTGGAGCGCGGCCACGGTGGCGTCCGGGTCGGCCGCGTCGCTCAGATCCAGGCCCTCGCAGACCGCACGCGCCAGCCCCTGCACCGTCCGGGCGCGAGCCGCGGGCAGGCCGATGGAGGGCAGATCCTCCGCCGCGGCGAGCACAGCCGGCGCAGGAAAAAGTCGGTTCAGCGTCGGGTCTTCCGTGGTGACGGGCGCGCCGTAGCGGGCGACCAGGCGGGCGCAGAGGGTGGTCGCCGCGGCCACGGAGACCTGCTGCCCCAGGATGGCGCGCACGGCGGTCTCGAAGGGGTCGAAGGCGCCGGGCACGCGCAGGCCGGGCTGACGGGCCACGCGCTCGCCCAGCACCGGATCCGCCCCCAGCACCGCCGCGATCTGGTCCGGTCGGGCGTCGAGATCGAAGACCGCCCGCAGCCGGCTCACCAGCGCGCCCGCCCGGCCCGCGAGCGAGGGCGAGAGCTCGGCCCACAGCGCGGCGCGGCCCGGATCGGGTCGGACCACCACCGTCCCCGTGAGATCACCCCAGGCCACCACCCGGCGCCAGGCCTCGCCGTCGATGCGCTCCACCCCAGGGATCGCGCGGGCCGCGAGGAAGCGCGCCAGGCGCTCCCAGTCGTAGGGGGGCCGGTAGTCCAGGCGCAGGCGCAGCGCGGACCCGGTCGGGGCCGTCTCTCGGCGCAGCGCAGTAGGGGGCCGCCCGAAGGCCGCCACAAAGGCGGTGTTGAAGCGCCTCAGGCTGCCGAAGCCGCTGGCCAGCGCCACGTCGCCGATGGGCAGGTGGGTGTCGCGGAGGAGCCGACGAGCCACCGCCAGACGCCGGGTCTGGGCGAGCTGCAGGGGCGAGACCCCCAGCGCCGCCTCCAGCACGCGCCGCAGGTGGCGCCCCGTGACGCCGTACAGCGCGGCCAGCTCCTCGACCGAGTGGTGATCGAGGTAGCCCGCCTGGATCCGCGCCGCCGCCGCCCGAACCAGGCGCGGGACGGCGTCGATGGGCGCCAGCCCGGGGGCGAGCTCCGGGCGGCAGCGCAGGCAGGCTCGGAAGCCGGCCCGCTCGGCCTCCGCGGCCAGACGGACGAACTGGCAGCGCGTCGGCCCCGGCGTCCGCGCCGGGCAGATCGGCCGACAGTAGACGCCGGTGGTGCTGACGCACACGAAGAACACGCCGTCGAAGCGGGCGTCCCGCGCCAGCAGCGCGCGGTAGCAGATCTCAGGATCCAGCGTCATGAGGACGGTTTAGCGGACCACTCGGCGCGGCGCTGGCCGGAAACGGACCTGGGGGCAACAAAGGCCCCCCGGTCTCAGGCGCTGCGCGGCCAGGACGCGCCCCGCTCAGCTCCCCGCGTGCGCGGCGCGCAAGACATGGATGTCCAGCTTCTTCATCTTGAACATCGCCGCCATGGCCCGCTGCGCGGCGGCCGGATCCGGGTCGCCCAGGAGCTCGTACAGGGCGGTGGGGACGATCTGCCAGGACAGGCCATAGCGGTCCTTCAGCCACCCGCAGGGCCCCTCCGATCCGCCGTCGGTGAGCCTGGCCCACAGCTCGTCCACCTCCTCCTGCGTCTCGCAGCGCACCATCATCGAGATCGCCTCGTTGAAGCGGTACTGCGGCCCGCCGTTGAGCGCGACCAGCCGCTGACCCGCCACCTCGAAGGTCGCGGTCAGCAGCGCGCCCACCGGCCCTCGGCTGCCCTCGCGGTAGCGCGAGGTCTCCAGCACGCGGCCCTCGGGGAAGATGGACAGGTAAAAGGCGATGGCCTCCTCGGCGTTGAAGTCGAACCAGAGCACCGGCGTGATCCGGGGCGCGGGGGCCCGGGCCTCGGCGACCAGGGCGATCTGGGCCGCCAGCTTGCGCAGCTCGCTCTCCCAGCCCATGACCGCGCGCTGCGTCCACTCCGGGGCGTGCATCGGGTCCAGGCTCAGCACCATCCGCACGCCCTCGATCGTGGGGTGCAGCTCCACGACGGTGGCCACGTCGTAGGCCGTCACCTCGGGCACGAAGTCCACCAGGTTGATGTACGTCAGGCGCTTGTAGGGGACGACCTCGGCGTAGGTGATCTTGCAGGGCTGCTCGACGGGCATGCCCGCCTGCTTCATGTAGGCCACCATCTCCGGCGCGGTCGCGATCATCGTGTAGTAGAGGCAGCCGCCCGGACGCAGGTCCAGGTGCTGCACGGTCACCGTGAAGCCCTCGGGCCCCCACCAGGAGGCGATGCCCTCGGCGGTGGTCCAGAGGGCCCAGACCTCGGCGAGCGAGGCGCGGAAGGTGCGCTCCAGCGTGATGCGCCGGGTGGGGTTGGTCGGGTTCATGGGTCGGGCTCCGAATCGGGGGGGGTTTGGGGGGAGAACTCGCCTTGCCGCCGACGCTCCAGGGCCGCGCCGAAGCGGTCCAGGCGCGCCTCCCAGAGGTCGCGGTAGCGGTCGAGCCAGGCGTCCAGCTCCTGGAAACGCTCCGGCTGCAGGGCGTAGAGCCTGCGCTGGCCATCGGGTCGGACACGGACCAGCCCGGCCTCCTGCAGGATGCGCAGGTGCCGGGAGACGCCGGACTGCGCGATGGAGACGCGATCGACGAGATCGCTGACCGGCTTCTCGCCAGACCGCAGGGCCTCCAGGATGGCCAGGCGGGTGGGGTCAGCGAGGGTCTGGAAGAGGGTGGTTGGCACGAGCATGTATATACATGCTCGTGTATGCCTCAGGTGTCAAGGGGAGGGCCTCAGCCCCCGCGCAGGTGGAGCCTGCGACCGTCGAGCTCCAGGTCCTCCGCCCACAGGCGATCCTCCCAGCTCCGGCCCGCGCGCTGGTCGAAGATCAGCAGCCAGCCCTCCCGCTCGCCCAGGCCGTCCAGGTACTCCTGGAGCTGCTCGACGCCCTCGTCCCGGACGCGCTCCAGCGTGCGGTGCTGGGGCGGCACGCGCTTCAACTCCAGCACGAAGCGCTCGCCGGCGTAGGTCACGACCAGATCCACGCGGCCACGGTTCGCCGCGAACTCGCGGTGAATCGTCCCACCTCCCTGCCAAGGATGACCCGCGCTCTCCACCCACGGCCACGCGAGACGCTCCTGAGCCGACGGCGAGAAGATTGAACCGCCAAGACGCAAAGAGCGCCAGGAGAACGCCCGTTCTTGGCGTCCTTGGCCCCTTGGCGGTTCCTCTCCTTCTGCGGTCTGGTTAACCCTGACGGCCAACCTGAGAAGTGACAGATATTATTTATTATCCATTTAAATCGAATCCCGAGCGCCGCCACCCGCCGCCGCGCTCGCCGCCTCCGGCACCCTCAGAAATCGACCCCACAGTCCGTGGAACGCAGCCCTCCCCTGCGCTACAGTCTCCCCATGTCCACCATGCTCCCCCTCCGCCGACGCCGCTCGGACCTGGACGCCGCTGACCCCCAGGCCGTTCGCGAAGCCGTCCTCGGTCAGGTGCAGGACGAGATCGTGCTGGCCGGCGAGCCTCGCCCGCGGATCGTGCTCGTCGGCGACGACTTCACCGAGACCCTCGATCTCACGCAGCTCTCCCAGCGCGACCCTGAGGCGGACATCGGCGCCACCTTCCAGGCCCTGGGCAGGCGCCCCGGCGTCGAGCACCGGCTCCTCGTCTTCCGCCTCCAGTTCTCCGACGGGCGGGCCGCGCGGCAGGCAGCGATGGTCGTCCACGTCCATGAGGACGAGCTGCTCGGCGCCCTCCTGCTCTACCAGACCGACCCGCGCACCGGGCTGGGGCAGCCGGCCGAGGCCTGGCGCGTCGGCGACCGCGAGGGCCTCGGCCCCTTCTGGCCGGCGGTACAACCCCTGGTGGAGGGCTCGGGCGGACGCCCCGCGGAGGTCATGAGCGCCGGCCGCCCCATCCCGGAGCTGCGCGCCTGCTTCGGAGAGCTCCCGCCCGACCACCCGCTGCCGGAGGACCCACGGCAGCTCGCCGACCTCGCCGGCCTGCTCTCCCGAGACCGCATCCTGGCCGAAGGGCTGGACGGCCCCCAGATCGTGCGCTTCGTCGAGCGCGCCTGGGAGGCGTGGCTGCCAGGCCCCGATCTCCCCGAAGACCTCGACGATCTCATCCGCCACCTCTGCTGGCGCGAGCCCAGGGCCGACGGCGTCGCCTTGCTCCAGCTCGCCCTCTTCCCCGGCGAGGGGCCGCCTCAGCCGGGACTGCAGATCATCGCCGAGCGGGGCGGCGCACGCTTCGAGCTCTTCTTCTTCCTGGAATTCCCGGACGGCCCGCGCGGACCGAAACGGCTCGGCCGCGTCGTGGGCCGTGAGATCGTCCCGCCCGGCGAGGGGGAGGGCTGGCTCGGGGTGGAGGTGGATCTGGGCTGGGAGCTGAGGCCACTCGGAGCGGTGGAGTAGGCGGGGGGCCCCGTACACGAGGCGGTCCGGTTAAGCCCCGCCCATGGCCCTCCTGCCCCTCCAGTACAAGCCCGCCCCCGGCCCGGACGACTTCCGGCAGCTCCGGGAGCGCGGCTACTTCTACGTGGACAAGAGCGGCTTCATCGAGGAGTGGCTGCGCTCTCCTCACCAGGTGCTCCTGCTGCCGCGCCCGCGTCGCTTCGGCAAGACGCTGAACCTGAGCATGCTGCGCTGCTACCTGGAGCGCGGCCCGACGGACCACCGCGCGCTGTTCGAGGGGCTGGCCGTCCAACGGGCGGCGCCCGAGATCCGCGCGCACCAGGGCCGATATCCGGTCATCAGCCTCTCGCTGAAGGACACCAAGGCCGAGAGCTACGCGGAGTGCCTGGCGGGCATCGTCCAGGTCCTCGGGGAGACCCTGCGCACGCACGCGGCGCTCTCCAACAGCCCGGCGCTGTCGGAGCTGGACCGCCGTCGCTTCGATCAGCTCCTGGCGGGTGAGGCCGATCCCGCCGACCTGCGCTGGTCGCTCCGCCTGCTCTCGACCTGGCTCGAGGCCCACCACGGCGTCCCCGCCGTGATCCTGATCGACGAGTACGACGCGCCCATCGAGGCGGGGTTCCAGCACGGCTACTACGAGTCCATCGTGGGCTTCATGCGCGGGCTGCTGGGCTCGGCGCTGAAGACCAACCCCAGCCTGTACCGAGGCGTGCTGACCGGGGTGCGCCGGGTCTCCAAGGAGTCCCTGTTCTCCGATCTGAACAACGTGGCCACCTGCTCTCTGCTGGACCCCGAGTTCGCGACGGCCTTCGGCTTCACCGAAGGAGAGGTCGCCGCGGTCCTGCAGGCCGCCGGCCGGGCGGAGGCGCTGCCAGACGTGCGCGCCTGGTACAACGGTTACCTGTTTGGAGGCCAGACCATCTACAACCCCTGGTCGGTCCTCTGCTTCGCGGACAGGGGCGAGCTGCGCGACTACTGGGTGCAGACCTCCGCCGACGCGCTGCTGCGGCGCCTGCTCCTGCAGAGCGAAGGTCTCAAGGGCGACTTCGAGACGCTGATGAGCGGCGGTGTCATCGAGAAGAACATCGACAGCCAGGTCGCCCTGCGCGATCTCGACCGCGAGCCGGGGCGCGTCTGGAGCCTCCTGCTCACCGCCGGCTACCTCAAGTCCACCGCTTCGCGCGTGGTGGACGGCGAGACCCTCGCGCAGCTCGCCATCCCCAACGTCGAGGTCAGCCACGTCTGGCGCCGCAGCTTCGCCGGCTGGCTGCAGATGCGGATCGGCAGCGAGGACAACCTCCGCGAGCTCAAGCGCGCCATCCTCTCGGGGGCCACGCGGGACGTTGCCGCGCTGCTGCGGCCGATGGTGACCGACGCGCTGAGCTACCACGACGTCGGCCAGGGCTCGGACAACGCCCCGGAGCGGGTCTTCCATGCCTTCGTGCTGGGGCTGCTGGTCAGCCTGTCCCCGGACTACCTCGTGCGGAGCAACCGGGAGAGCGGCCTCGGGCGGGCGGACGTGCTCATCCTGCCGCGCCAGGCCGGGAAGCCGGGCGTGGTGATGGAGTTCAAGCGGATCCGCACGGATGATGACGAGACGCCGGAGATGGCGTTGAGAGACGCCCACGCGCAGATCGACGCGCGTGGATACCGGGCGGAGCTGGAGGCCGTGGGGGCGAGCCCGATCGTGGCGATGGCGGTGGTGTTCGACGGGAAGCGCGTCTGGGTGGGGTGATCGGGCTCACCTCCGAGAGGCCCCCCGCGTTACCCCAACCCCCATGCCCCTCACCCCCACCCGCCGCCTCGGGCTCCTCGCCAGCCTCTACCTCTCCCAGGGCCTGCCCTACGGCTTCTTCCTGCAGGCCCTCCCCGTCCTCCTCCGCGAGCAGGGCCTCTCCCTACCCGCCATCGGCGCCTCCAGCGTCCTGGCCCTGCCCTGGATGCTCAAGTTCCTCTGGGCCCCCCTTGTGGACGCCACACCCTCCGGCGCCCTCGGGCTCGGGCGGCGGCGGGCCTGGCTCATCCCGCTGCAGGCGCTGACGGCGCTGACGATGGCGCTGCTGGCGGGGGTGGAGCCGCGGGACGCGCTCCTGCTGGTGGCGGCGGGGACCTTCGTGGCCAACCTGCTGGCCGCGACCCAGGACATCGCCACCGACGGGCTGGCGGTGGAGCTGCTGGAGCCGTCGGAGCGCGGGCTGGGCAATGGGCTACAGGTCGCCGCCTACCGCCTCGGCATGATCATCGGCGGCGGCGCGCTGCTCTGGGTCTTCTCCCAGGTCGGCTGGGCGCCCACCTTCCTGGGGATGTCCGGCCTGCTGGTGCTGGCGAGCGTGCCCGTCCTGCTGCACCGCGAGCGCCCGCTGGCCTCAGCCCCGCGCCCGGCCTTCACGCCGCTCACCGACCTGGCCGAGGCCGCCACGCGCCCCGGGATGCCGGCCTGGATCGGGCTGATCATGGTCTTCAAGCTGGGCGAGGCCATGGCCAACGCCATGCTGCGCCCGCTGCTGGTGGATCTGGGGCTGGACATCGGCGAGATCGGCGCGCTGCTGGGCACGGTGGGCTTCGCCGCCGGGCTGGTGGGGGCGATGGCGGGCGGGCTGGTGGTGCGGCGCCTGGGCCTGGGGCGCGCGGTCCTGGTCTTCGGGCTCGCCCAGAGCGCCGCCATCGGCCTCTGGGCCCTGCCCGCCCTGCACCTCGGCGGCGCGCCGCTGCTCTACGCCGCCGCCGCGCTCGAGCACCTCTGCAGCGGTCTCGCCACGGTGAGCGTGTTCACGGCGATGATGGAAGGCTGCCGCCGCGACGAGGGGAAGAGCGGCACGGACTACACCCTCCAGGCGAGCGCCTTCGTCGCCGCCACCATGGCGGGGAGCCTGCTCAGCGGCTACTCAGCGCAATCCTTTGGCTACCCCGGCCACTTCGCGCTGGCGGGCCTGGCCTCGGCCGCGGGCGCGATCCTGCTGGGCGCGGGCCTGCCGGGCGCGCTCGGGCGCCTGAGCGCTCAGAGCGCGAACCCGAAGATGTAGAGCTCCAGCCCCGTCAGCCCGGTCAGGGTCATGCCCAGCATCCCCAGCCGCCCCAGCACCCGGTGGCGGTGGGAGAAGGCGCCGGGGGCCGGCGGGTTCGGGAAGCGCCGCAGGCTCATCGCGATCAGCACGATCCACAGCAGCGCCGTGGAGATGCTCAGCAGCGTGTGGATGTAGATGGAGGCGTTCAGGAAGAGCGTGCCCGCGTAGGGGCTGGCCTTCGTGAGCTCGAAGATCCCGCCGCTGAGGCGCAGATCGGTCTCGAAGAGCGCCACCGCCACGCCGAGCCCGCCCGCCAGCCAGAGCATCAGGCGCTTGTGCGCCGCGTAGCTGCCCTTTCGAGCCAGCCCGCGCGAGATGACCAGCAGCGGGAGGATGACCACCAGCGCGACGATGACGACGTCCATCAGCACGTCCGCGCGCGTCCCGAGAAAGCCCTGCGGCAGCATGTCGCCCCCCTTTTTCAGGGAGAGACCTATTCCGCCCCAGCCTCCCCAGCACCCTGCCCCCCGAAGAAGGCCCGCATCGGCTGGAAGTAGAAGTGGTCCCAGCCGCCGCGGTAGCGCTCGCCCTGGCCCTCCGGGATCTCCGTGTGGCGCAGCGTGATCCGCGTCCCCCCCTCGTCTTCGGCGAGCGTGATCTCGACCAGGCTGTCCGGCGCCTCGCCGGGGAACTCCGCCGTGCGCCAGCGCTGCACGATCCGGCGCCCCGGCTCCAGCGCGACGTGGTGTCCTCGGATGTAGCCGTCCCAGGCCGAGAACGCCCCGCCCGGCCAGGGCTCGGAGCTCGCGCCCCCGCCGCTCATGGCCGCGTGGCCCGCGCCCTCCACCCAGTGCTGGAAGACCTGATCCGGGCTCGCCGGGATTTGCACGCTCAGCTCGAAGCCGTCCATGTCCGCTCCTCAGCTCTTGCCGAACTTCGCCTTGCCGACCTTGAAGGCGTCGATCGCGAACGCGGTGTTCATGATGAACACGCTCGCGAACATCGCCGTGTACAGGCTACCATCGACAGGCTTCAGGCTGGTCTCGACGTAGGTGAGCCCGATCACGCCCAGCAGCCAGGCCACCGCGAGCGCGACCCGGTCGCCGAGGATGATGTAGCCGAGACCGGGGAAGAAGAAATTGGCCAGCGTCGCACCGTACACACGACCCATGGAGCACCTCCAGACACCCTCACTGTAGCGGGCGGACGTGCGCGGACGCCTTGCAGGGTGTACAGGTGTCTGTGCCGATCGTCCGGAGGCCCCTTGGATCCGCTCAGCGCCGTGCTCTCCCTGGCTCGCGTCGAGTCCGCCCTCTTCTCCCGGGCCGAGCTCGCCGGGCGCTACGCCGTCAGCACCACCGGGGCTCCGGGCGCCATCTTCCACATCATCCAGGAGGGTCGAGGCCAGATCCTGTGCGACGGCCAGACCCTGGACTTCGGGGAGGGCGACTTCCTGGTCATCCCCCACGGGGACGCGCACGTTCTGCGCAGCGGTCCAGGCTTGCTCGAGCGTCCGCTGCGCAGCCTCCCCGCCACCTCCGGCCCGGACGGCCTGCCCTGCGTGCGCGGCGGGCTGGGCGAGGGCCTGACCCGGATCCTCTGCGGCAGCTTCCGCTTCACCGGCGAGGGCCGGGCCCTGCTGCTGCCCGTGCTCCCCCGCGTGCTCCACGCCTCCGCCACCGGCGAGCACCAGAGCTGGATGAGCGCCACCGCCCGCCTGCTGAACGCCGATCTGGACGGCGCCCGCCCCGGCTCCGCCCACATGGCCGGGCGCCTCGCCGAGCTCCTGCTGGTCCACTGCCTGCGCGGGCTGTCCACCTCCGAGGCCGCCAGCGGCTGGCTCCGCGCCAGCGCCGACCCTCGCCTGGAGCCCGCGCTGAGCCTGCTCCACCGCCACCCCGAGCGCGACTGGACCGCCGAGCGTCTGGCCCGCGCCGCCGCCCTCTCCCGCACCGCCTTCTTCGAGCGCTGGAGCGCCTGCATTGGCGAGCCCCCCGGCTCCTACCTCACCCGCGTGCGCATGGTGCTGGCCCGCGAGCGCCTGCGCACCCCGGCCAGCGTGTCCGAGGTCGCCACCGCCGTCGGCTACCAGAGCGAGGCCGCCTTCTCCCGCGCCTTCAAGCGCGAGGTGGGCCTGAGCCCGTCCGAGTGGAGGCTGGCCCCGCAGGCGGCGGCCTGAGTCGCGCGGAATCGAAGTCGTGTCGTTCGCGTTATGATAGGCGGTCCCTTCCTCCCACTCCCAGGAGCCTCCGATGACCCGCACCCTGACCCGTGGCCTGCTCGCCGCCGCGCTCCTCCTCGGCCTCCAGGCGCCCGACGCGCTCGCCGCCTCCGTCGGCCAGAAGCTCACGAACCCCGAGCTGCGCGACGGTAACGACAAGCCGGCCAAGATCCCCGACTTCGGCACCAAGGTGCTGGCCATCTTCTACTCCGACCCCGACGTGTCGGATCAGAACGATCCCTTCGCTGACAAGCTGAAGGCGGCCAACCTGGACAAGACTGTCTACCGCGGCGTCGGCGTGGCCAACATGAAGGACACCTGGCTGCCGGACAGCGTGATCCGCAGCATCGTGCGCAAGAAGATCGAGAAGTACGACGCCACGATCCTCACGGATCCCGCGCACCTGCTCAAGAACGCCTGGCAGCTCGGCGACTGCGACGAGAAGTCGGTGGTCATCGTGGTCGACAAGACCGGGACCGTCCGCTACCTCAAGAGCGGCGCGATGACGCCCGCCGAGATCGAGTCCACGTACAACCTCGTGCTCGAGCTGATGAAGCAGTAGCGCGACATGATCTCCGGCGCGCTCCTCCTGCTGCTCACCGCGTGTAGACAGGACGGCTCCAAGCCAGCGGCCCCAACCCCGGCCGCGCAGGACGAGCGCCCCGTCGCCGACCTCCACACCGCGCTCGGCACCACCCGCCGCGTGATCGTGCGCGGTCGGGTGCTGCGCCGCCTGGAGCCCTCTGACCTCCCCCGCGTGCAGGCCAGCCAGCGCGAGCTCGACCACGCCGAGGTGGAGCTCTCCCTGGTCGGCGAGGACGGCGCCGCCGCGCTCACCCGCAGCTTCCGGGCCAGCGAGGAGGGCATGCTGGAGGCCGCGCTGGACTTCCCCGAGGTCTCCCCCGGCCTGTGGACCGTGGTGGCGAAGCGCGGGGACCAGGAGATCGGCCGCGCCCCCGTCCGCCTGCTCGCCGCGGGCCACGCCGACCCCGTGGTGCGCTCCGACATCGACCTGACCTACCTCGTGACCGACTTCCACTCCGCCGGGGGCATGGCGAAGCTGCTCACGCTCAGCGCCGCCGAGCGCGTGCCGCTCGCCGGCATGCCCGAGGTCTACCGCGCCCTCCAGGGCAGCTCGCCGCGGGATTACCGGCCGATCACCTTCCTCTCGGGCAGCCCCACCTTCTTCAAGCAGTGCCTGGAGGGCCGCATGGCCCTGGACCGCATCCGGCCCTCGCTGCTGGTGCTGAAGCCGATGAAGGAGCTGGCGAGCGGGGGCGAGGTGCCGCTGGGCGAGCTGAAGGCCGCGCTGGAGGAGCAGATCGGGTACAAGCTCACCTGGCTGCTCAAGCTCCGCGCCGAGATCCCGCCCGAGACGCCCGAGATCCTGATGGGTGACGACTCGGAGGCCGACTTCGTCGTCTACAACCTCTACGCGCGGCTCACCCGCGGCGAGCTGGAGCTCAGCGCGCTGATGACCGAGCTCGAGCGCCTGAGCGTGGCCCAGGTCTGGCGGGACGACATCGCCCGCGTCGCCCCCGCCGCCCTCGCCGCCCTGGGCGGGCGCGCCCCGGTCCAGGCCATCTACATCCACGAGACCGGCCACCCCAGCGCCATCCCGCTGGAGCCCTGGGTGCTGCCCGACCTCACCCGCCTCCACCCCTCCGCCTGGTCGCTGGCGCTCGACCTCCAGGAGGAGGGCTGGATCTCCGGAGACGCGCTCCAGGAGATCGGCCACACCTTGCTGAACGACGGCGAGACGCTGTCGCGCATGGAGGAGGAGGCCATGATCGCCCGCGAGCGCGGCTGGCTCCGCTCCGACCTGTAGGTCCCGGCTCAGCCCGCGCGCAGGAAGCCCGGCGGCACCGCGTCCGCCAGCCAGACCCCGTTCTCCGCCCGGTAGAGCGCCAGCCCCGCCCGCGCCATCTCCCCCGCCAGGACGCGCAGGATCGCGATCTCGCCCCTCCGTCGCAGCGCCACCCGCCGCGCCGTCGCCTCGTCCGCTGAGAGGTGGACGTGCTGCCGGCCCATGGGGCGCAGCCCCTCGGCCAGGATGCGCGGGACGAGGTGCGCCCCTGTGCCATGCCAGAGCAGCTCCGGGGGCTCGACCGGCCGGAGCCCCAGGTCCACCCCGAGGGAGTGCCCCTGCGCCGCCCGGATCCGCCGCCCGTCTGCCGAGAGCACGAAGCGCCCCTTGTCGTCCTCGGCAACCACCCGCAGCAGGCGCTCCCGCCCGATCGGCGCTCCGTCCGCCCGGATCGCCCCCGCCACCGCGTCCAGCTCCGCCCAGCCCGCCGCGTCCAGCGTCACGCCGAAGCGCCCGGGATCGTGCCGCAGCAGCAGGGCCAGGGCCTTGCCCAGCGCGCGGCTCATGGCCCCACCAGCCGATCATAGAGCGTCCGCGCCGGCCCCTGCACCCCGCGCAGCGCCAGCACCCGCAGCTCTACCCGAGGCAGCTCGGGCACAGGCACGCCCACCGCCCCCTCGGGCAGGGGCACGTAGTCGTTGACCAGCGCCACCCCGACCCCGAGGCTCGCGTAGTGGACCAGCAGGTCCCAGCCCTCCAGCTCGAGCCCCACGCGCGGAGAGAGGCCCCGATCGGCGAAGGCGGCGTCCACCGCGAGGCGCAGCGGGCGGGCCGGGGGCGGGAGCAGCAGCTCGCGCTCGGCCAGCTCGGCCAGGGTGAGCGTCCGCGCGCGGGAGAGCGGATCATCCCGCCGCAGCACCGCCACCACGCCCGCCACGCGCAGGCGCGCGCTCCGAAGCCGCGGATCCGGCCGGGGCAGCGGCGCCACCGCGAGCTGCGCCCTCCCCTCCAGCACGCTCTGCAGCGCCTCCTCCCCCGACTCCGAGCGCAGGCGCAGCGCCCCGCCCTCGCCCACCCAGCGCCGCAGCGGCTCCGCCAGCAGGTAGAGGTGGGTGGCCCGCCCCGCGCTCAGGGTCACCGGCTCCGCCCGCGCGTCCGCCTGAAAGCGACCGATCTCCGCCAGCACCGCCCGCGCCAGCCGCAGCACCTCCTGACCCCGCGGCGTCAGGTTGAGCCGCCGCCCGTCCCGCAGGTAGAGCGGCTCCCCCGCCCAGCGCGCGAGCTGGCCCACCTGCGTGTGCAGGGCCGGCTGCGAGATCCCCGCCCGCCGCGCCCCCGCCGTGAAGCCGCCCGCCTCGGCGACGTGGACCCAGCCGCGCAGCCACTCCAGCTTCAGCTCGCCGAGATCATCGGGTGGGGCAGGCACGATCATCTATCGGATCCTTGAATAGACCTTCCGAGTTTACTCGTAGTTCTGAAGCATCCCGCGGGTGATGTCAAGGCCATCAAACCGGAGGACATCATGGAACGGATCGGGATCGACATCGGCCGCGTGATCATCGGCCCCAGCGTGGACGGCGTCGCCGACACGCGCTTCCTCGGAAGCAGGCTCTCGGACGCGCTGCTCACCCCGCCCGCGGACGGCGCCTTCGAGGTCATCGCCCGCCTCGTCGCCCGCGCCGGGGGCCAGGTCTGGCTGGTCTCCAAGTGCGGGCCCTCCGTGCAGGACAAGACCCGCGCCTGGCTGGACCACCACGGCTTCTACGCGCGCACCGGCATGCCGCGGAATCACCTGCGCTTCTGCCTGCGCCGCCCGGAGAAGGCCAACCACGCCCGCGAGCTGGGGCTGAGCACGTTCATCGACGACCGCCTGGACGTGCTGGAGCACCTGCGGGGCCTGGTCCCGCGCCTGCTCTGGTTCGGCGAGGACGCCCGGAGCGGCCTCGGCTGGGTAGAGCCGGCGCGGGACTGGGCGGCGGTGGCGCGGGGGCTGGGGGTGTGAGGGCTGGGGGTGTGAGCCCTCACTGCCGCGTCACCGCGTAGCTCCCCAGCGCGGACGGGCGCCCCTCCTCCGTGCACATGTCGGTGACGCGCTCGCCGAAGCGCAGCTCATCGCCGTCCACCCCCACGACGTCGTACTCCTGCGGGCAGTCGGCGACGGGGTGGGCGACGCCGATGCAGCCGGTGGCGCTCACGTCCTGGGGCACGCCGACCTCCCAGGCGGCCGAGCCGCAGCCGGAGGCCGTGAAGTAGTCGGCCATGCTCGCGTCGTGCGCCGTCCAGACGTTGGTGGTGAGCCCGAAGTTGCCCTCGGTGGCGCCGTCCACGATCTCGGAGAGGCCCAGCAGCGTGTACGGCCCGTCGATGACCGCCGTGAACAGCGGGTAGGAGCAGGCGTCGTCGCCGTAGAGGACGAGCTCCAGGTTCCAGCTCGACTCCGTGAGCGTGAACGTGCGGGTGAGGTAGTTGTAGCCGCCCGATCCGTCCGGGTAGGCCTCACAGCCGGTGCTGGCCCAGGTGCCCACGAGGTCGGCGCCGACCAGGGCCCCGGTGTCCTCGCCGCCGCCCGTCTCCTGCGCGCCGCCCGTGTCGTCGCCGCCCTTGTCCGCGCAGCCACCCACCAGGAACGCCACCACACCGAACCCACTCAGCGCCTTGAACATGATGCACTCCTTCGGCCGCTCTGGCCGCCTCGCGCGGCACCGCCCGCGCCCTCCAGATCTATGGCGCCATGGATTCGATACCATCGAATAAGATATGACTGCGAAATGAACCTTATCGAAATCGCCGCCGTCGATCTGAACCTGCTGCCCGTGCTGGCCGTGCTGCTGGAGGAGCGCAGCGTGACCCAGGCTGGACGCCGCCTCGGGCGCACCCCCTCCGCCGTGAGCCACGCGCTCTCGCGCCTGCGCGCGCTGCTGGACGACCCGCTCCTGGTGCGGACGGGCGCCGGCCTGCGCCCCACCCCGCTCGCCGATCAGCTCCGCGAGCCGCTCAGCGCGCTGCTGGAGGCCATCCCGGGCGTGGTGCGGCCGGAGGCCTGGGATCCGGCGCGATCCCGGCGACAGATCACCCTGGTCGCCAGCGACTACCTGCAGCTCGTCTGGCTGCCCTCCTTGATGGAGGCGCTGCGGAGCGCCCCGGGGCTGGACCTGCGCGTGCTCCCGCCGCCCGAGGATCTGCTGGGCGCGCTGGGGGCGGGCACGGTGGACATGGCCTTGGTGGTCAGCTTTCGCGAGGGCCCCGCCCTGCACGTCCGAGCCCTGGGGGAGGACCGCTTCGTCTGCATGATGCGCGCGAGCCACCCCGCCCTGGAGGGTGCGCTGGACCTGCCCACCTACGCGGCGCTCCCGCACGCGCTGGTGGCGCCCTCGGGAAAGCCGGGGAGCTTCGTCGATCGAGCCCTGGATCGCGTCGGGCTGCGCCGCAGGGTGGTGGTGCAGCTCCCGCACTTCCTGGCCGCGCCGGCCCTCCTCGCCCGGTCTGATCTGGTGCTCACCCTGCCCGAGCGCCTGGCGACGGCGCTGCAGACGCCCGAGCTCCGGGTGGTCCCCGCCCCGGTCGCCCTCGAGCCCATCCGGCTCCACCTGATCTGGCACGAGCGCGCGCACGCCGATCCGGCCTGCCGCTGGCTGCGCGAGCGCGTCGTGGAGCAGGCGGGGCTCGGGACGGCGCGCTGAGCGGAGCCGCTCAGCGCCCCTTCGGCCTCGGCCGCTTCCGCGGCAGCCTGCGCAGGAGGCGGCTGGTCTGCAGGAGCTGAAGCGCGATCATCACGCCCAGCACCGTCATCAGCGTGAACGGACCCAGCCCCAGCGAGCCGGGCTCGGGCGGGCGCAGGCCCATGGTGTAGAGCTCGCCCGAAACCGGGCGCATCTTCCACTCGCCGAGCGGGTTCAGGTACTGTAGATGGTCGCCCGCCCGCAACATCAGGTGGTAGGCGTAACGGACCGGGTTCAGCCAGGAGACGCCTCTCGCCAAAACACCTAGTTTATCCAGCGGCGTCATGATGCCGGAGAACGCGATCTCCGGCACCAGCAGCAGGACGATGGTGCCCACCGCCGCCTCCGAGCGCCCCCACAGGGCCGAGACCAGCAGGCCCGTCGCCAGCCCGCTCCAGCCCGCCAGGATCGTGCCCTGCACGAGCTCGATGGGCGAGTAGCCCTGGCCCCCCAGCCCGCTGCCGGGGAAGGCCAGCGCCGTCAACGCGATGCACTGCAGCGCCACCAGCACGCCCAGCACGAGGATCTTGCTGCCCAGCCAGGCGGTCACGCCCACGCCCACCCGGCGCTCGCGCAGCCAGACGGTGCGGTCGCTGATGAGCTCGCGCACCGCCGCCGACATCCCGAACCAGGACGACGAGAGCGTCAGCAGGAAGATGAGGCCGGCGGTCGGCCGGGGGAAGACGAGGTGCATGACGCCGGCCAGCAGCAGCGGCTGGAGGATCAGCACGGAGAGCCCGGCGCGATCCCGCAGCTTGACCAGGGCGTAGCGCTCCATCAGCGTGCGCAGGAGGGGCAGGCGGCCGGGGCGGGCCTCGGGCGCGTCGGGCAGCGAGAGGGGCGGCAGCAGGCGGGCCTCGACGATGGCGGCGCGCATCTGCACCCAGCGCTTCGCCGCGGCGGAGGCCGCGTAACGCTCGGCCCAGGTCTCCGGGCTGTGGGCGCCCAGCACCTCGAAGATCTGGGCGGGGGTGGAGACCTCGAACATGGCGGTGGCCTCGGCCGGGGGCCCGAACCAGGCCACGCGCCCCCCACCCACCATGACCAGCAGGTGGTCAGCCTGGGCGATGACGCTGGCGCTCATGTCGTGGGTGACCAGCACGACGATGCGCCCGGCGTCGGCGAGCCGGCGGGCCAGGCGGGCGATCTCGGTGGCGGCCCGGGGGTCGAGGCCGCTGGTGGGCTCGTCCAGGAAGATGACGCGCGTGGCGTCGCTGACGATCTCCTGCCCCAGGTTCACCCGCTTGCGCTGCCCGCCGGACACGCCGCGGCGCTCGGGATCGCCGATGCGGTGGCCGCGGATGGGCTCCAGACCGAGCTCGACGAGGGCGCGGTTGACGGCGGCCTTTCGCGCCTCTTCGCTGACCCGCAGCGGCAGGCGGATGCGCGCGGCGTAGTGCAGGCTCTCCTCCACCGTGAGCTCGGGGAGCACGATGTCGTCCTGCGGCACCTCGCCGGCGATGGAGGGGGCGCGGGCGAGGGCGGACTCGATGGGCTCGCCGCCCAGCCGGATCTCGCCCTCGTCGGCGGGGGCCGCGCCGGAGAGGGCGCCGACCAGGGTGGACTTGCCCGCGCCGGAGGGCCCGACCAGGGCGATGACCTCGCCCGCCAGCGCGGTGAAGCTCACGCCGTCCAGCAGGACGCGATCGGAGGTGACCCGGCGGATGCCCCGGGCGTCCAGCGAGAACGGCTCCCAGCTCCGGCGCACGTCCACGTCGCGGCCCGAGATGCGCAGCTCATAAGGGCCGATCTGGAGGACGGAGCCCTCCATCACCGGGGCGGAGGCCACCGCGGTCCCGTCCAGAACGGTGGCGCGCTCGCCGCGAGAGACCACACGCCAGCCGCCGTCGGCGCGCACGAGCTCGGCGTGGATGGGCGCCACCCGGGGGTCGGGCAGGAAGATCTCGCAGGAGGGCGAGCTGCCGATCAGCGCCACCCGGCCCGAGATCTGGAGCTGGGGATGGGCGCGCCCGGGGCCGCCGTGCCGCAGGGCCGCGACCATCAGGGGGTCGAGCCCGAGGCCGTCCAGCGCGGCGAGCACGCGCTCCTCGCGCTCGTCGTGGGAGCGCGGGATCTCCAGCAGGAGCTGTACCAGGGCCAGGGTGGAGGCGAGCCCGAAGTCGTCCTGGAAGCGCTCCAGGATGGGCCCGACGCCAGCCCCCTCCTGCAGGAGCGCGGCGGCCTGCTGGCCGAAGTGCGCCCCGAAGACGCGGCGCTCCTCGGCCGTGGCGTGGGCCAGCGGGCGCAGCCGGATCAGGTCCTCCAGCACGGCCAGCAGGGCCTCAGCGTCCACCCCGGCGCGGTCGGCCACGTCCACGGCCAGCTCGCCCCGGCGCTCGGCGTCGAGCTGCTCGAGGCCCCACACGCTCGCCAGCACGCGGAGCATGGCCGTGGCCAGCGCGGTGTCCTGCGGGTTCACGCGCCCCTCCAGACCAGGAGCCCGGCGGCCTCGTCGTCGTGCGCGCTCTGGACAGCGTAACCTCCGCCGCGGGGCATCAGGGCCGCCACCGCCGAGGCCCGCCGCGGCAGGGAGGGCCAGCGCAGCAGGTGATCGAGCAGGGCGACGTCATCGGCGGGCAGCGCGTGGCCCACCAGCAGGCGGCCCTTCGGGTCGAGCTGAAGGCGGGCCCAGGCCAGCAGTGAGCGCAGCACCTCGTCGGGCACCACGTCCACCACGCGATCGACGATGACGGCGTGGTGCGAGCCCCCCACCCGCGGCCCGGCGCCGCGCAGGAGCTGGGGCAGCTCCGCCACGACCAGCGAGCGGGTGACGCCAGGGAGGGGAGCCCCGGGATCGGAGCGCTGCCCCAGCAGCACGGTGGTGACGTGGCCACCGCGGGAGAGCAGCACGCGAAGCTGGGACTCGGAGGTGGGCGCGCCGGTCAGCGAGACGCTGAGGACCCGGGCCCCGGACGGCGGCAGGATCTCGTCGAGGGCCTCGGCCAGGGCGCGGTCGCGCCAGCGCCAGCCGCGGAAGGTGGGGAGCGCGAGCAGCGCGGCGTCGAAGAGGCGCCCGGCGGCGTCGCGCCCCTCGGGCACGCCGGACAGGACGTGGCGGAAGAGCTCGGGCCCGGCGGGGGCGCCCTCCTCCCGGGCCAGCATCGCCGCCGTGGTGGACGAGCTCGCCAGCACCTCGGCCAGCAGCTCGCGGAGGCGCTCTCCCACCTCCTCGGCGCGCTCCTGCCCGCTGGTGACGACGAACCAGCGGCAGGCGGCGGCCAGGGCCTCCTGGAGATCGGCGGCGCGCTGCGGGCTCGGGTCCGCGCCCGCGCCGCTGAGCGCGTCCAGCAGGTCGATCGCCAGCCCGTAGGCGGCGCGATCGTGCTCCAGGGCCTCGGCGCGCTCCCGGGCCTGGGCCGCCGATCCGAAGGCCCCCGCCACCGCCACCGAGAGCAGCTGCCGCGAGCGCGAGACCACGCTGCCCGCCAGCGCCCGGTAGAACTCCGCCGCCAGCGCGGGGTCCTCGGCGAGCTGGGCCATCAGCGGATCGCGGGACCAGCGCCAGATCCGGGCGGGCTCCCGCGCCCGCACCTCCGCCGAGGCCGGGGCGCCGTCCACGAAGCTCATGTCGCCCAGCACCTGACCCGCGCCGAGCACGCTGAGCACGGTCTCCGGCGAGCTGCGCGTGTCCACGATCTCGAAGCTGCCCTCGTCCACCACGTAGAGCTCGCTCGTGGCGTCGCCGCGGCGCAGCAGCACCTCGCCCTCGGGCAGGTCCACGAGCTCGGCCATCTCCAGCAGGCGCGCCCAGCTCTCCACGTCGAACTGGGCGCGGAAGCTGGTGTCGGGCGCCAGGTTGTCGGCGGTGGGCAGCAAGGGGCCGGGATCCTCGGAGGGCTCACGTGCCGGTGGCACGGATGCTAACATGACGCGCCGCGCGACAGCGGTTACGGAGGCCCGATGCGTCGCCTGCTCGCCCCTTCCCTGCTGGCCCCCGCTCTGCTGGCCCTGAACGTCCTGGGCTGCGAGTCTCCTCCTCCGCCCGCGAAGCCCGAGCCGGCTCCGCAGGCTGAGCCGGCGCCGCCCGCGCCCGCGCCCGCCGAGGCCAGCCGCGTGCTGGCGCCCTCGCCGCTCAAGCTCGAGGCGCAGGTGCGTGAGGCCGGGGTGGCCGAGGCCCTCGCCGACCTCGTGCCCCAGAGCCCGGCGGAGGTCGCCAACGACGACAAGGATCGGACGGCGGTGCGCACGGGCGTCGTGCTGGCCTACGCGGTGCTGGGCGGCCGGAACACGCCGAAGGACGCCTTCGTCTCCCAGCTCCGCTCGGCGCGGGCCGGCATGGCCGCGCTCGGGGCCGGGGCCGGGCTGATGTCCACCATCGACGACAGCATCCGCCACGTCGAGAACGACGCCGCCAGCCGCGAGGACTTCCTGCGCGAACTCGACGAGATCGTGGGCTACTCGGTGCCCGAGCAGGGCTGGGGCCCCGAGGATCGCACCGGGCCGCTGCTTCAGGCGGGGGCCTGGCTCGCGGGCACGAATGTGGTCGCCCGCGCCATCGTGCGCTCGGGCAAGGCGGAGGCCGCCGACAAGCTGCTGCGCCGTAAGGACGTGGCCGAGTACTTCCTCGGCTATTTGCAGGGCGAGGGCCAGGCGAAGGCCGGGCCCTTCACCGACCAGCTCACGGCCACGCTCACCACGCTCAAGACCGTGGCGGAGAAGCCGACCATCGGCCTCGAGGACGCCCAGCTCGTGGCCGACAGCACGGACGCGCTGCTGAAGCTGCTGTAGCGCCAGACCTTATCGATTATCCTTTTCTTCAGGCCTCACAGCGCGAAGATCTCGCCCTCGACCGCCACGCCCATGCCGGCGGCGGTGACGCGCGCCTGGGCCTCGCTCTCCACGCGCAGCGCCGGGTTCGTGTGGTTCAGGTGGATGAACCTCACCTTTCCGCGCTCCTCCGCCGGCAGGGGCCCGAAGCGCTGGAGGGACTCCTCGATGAAGGGGTGCGGGATCTGCGCCATGCTGCGCCCGGGGATCTCGCCGTCGGCGTAGAAGGTGCCGTCCACGTAGGCGCGGCCGACGCTGGAGAGCACCTGCTCGACCGGGGTGCTCCAACGCTCCCACTTGTCGATGTCCGGCAGATAGAGCGCGGAATTCGTGGGGCCTCGCACCACGAAGCCCACGGTCTCCGAGTACTCGTCGCGGTGGGGCACGGCCAGGGGCGTGACCGTGAGCTGGGGGCTGAGGCGCAGCTCGCGGCCGTCCTCGAGGGGCTGGACGTCGGCGTAGCCGAGGCGGGAGAGCAGCTCCCAGGGACCGTTGTCGGCGAGGAACTCGCGCATCCGCGGCATGGCCCAGACCGGCATCCCCTTCGTCCCCATGGCCTCGCGGCCCAGGTACAGGAGCCCGCTGTAGTGCCCGATGTGGGCGTGGGTGAGCAGCAGCCCGCCCAACGACCCGCCGGGCATCGCGCGCTGGAGCCGGTGGAGCTGGTCGGGCAGGTCGGGCGTGGCGTCGAGGATCCAGAAGCGCCCCGCGCCGGGATCGACGAGCCCCAGCGCGCTGACCCGGTGGCGCTCGGCGGGGCGCTCCCAGACCTCCGCGCAGCAGGCGCGCTCGCAGCCGGCCTGAGGGTGGCCGCCATCCTGGGCGACGCCGAGGACCATGAGGTAGGGGGCGAGCGACATGGTGGGTTCCTCGTAGGGCGTTTGACGGTCGAATCCTGCTGATCATACGATGGCCCGATGTCCGATCGCATCCTGACCCCCGCGGAGCTCACGCGGCGCCACGTCCGCGCCGGCGCGCGCATCTTCAGCGAGGGCGAAGCGGCGGACGTGGCCTACGTGGTGGAGCGGGGCGAGGTGGACATCCTCACCTGGCAGGACGGGGCGCTGGCGCGCGTGGCGACGGTGTCCTCGGGGCAGCTCATCGGCGAGATGGCCATCCTGGACGCGGCGCCGCGCTCGGCCACCGCCATCGCGCGCTCCGACGCGGAGCTGATCGTCATCGAGCGCGACCGGCTGGAGGCGCGGCTCACCACGCTGGATCCGGTGGTGCGGCTCGCGCTGTCCGGGCTCATCGACCGGCTCCGGGCGCAGATCCACCGCGGGGCGGGAGAGGCTCCGCCGAGCGCGGCGCAGAGCGCGGAGAGCGCGGCCGCCATCGAGCGCCTGCGCCTGGAGAACGAGCTGGAGGCGACCCTGCTGGGCGGGGGCCTGGCGCTCTATCTGCAGCCCATCCATGAGCTGCGGACCCGGGCGATCCACGGCTACGAGGGGCTGTGCCGCTGGCCACACCCCACCCGGGGCATGGTCTCGCCCGAGCGCTTCATCCCGCTGGCCGAGCAGAGCGGGCTCATCGTGGCGCTGGGGCGCTGGGTGCTGCGCGAGAGCTGCCGGGTCGCCGCGCTGCTCGGCCGCGCGCCGGGCCTCGACCCGGAGATCTTCGTGAGCGTCAACGTCTCGACGACGCAATTCCAGGATCGCGGCTTCCTGCTGGCGTTGGAGAGCGCGCTGCGGGAGACCGGGATCGCGCCGCGCCGCCTGAAGCTGGAGATCACCGAGAGCGCCCTCTCCCAGCCCGAGGCCGCGCGCCGCTTCATCGACGCCTGCAAGGAGCTCGGGGTGCGCATGTCCCTGGACGACTTCGGCACGGGCTACTCCGGGCTCGCCATCCTGCACGATCTGGCCTTCGACGAGCTCAAGGTGGACCAGCGCTTCGTGCGCCAGGCGCTCCTGGACCCGCGCAGCGCGCGCGTGGCCGAGGCCATCCTCCACCTCGCCCGCGGGCTCGGGCTGGACACGGTCTGCGAGGGCGTGGAGAGCGAGGAGCAGCTCGAGCACATGCGCGCGCTGGGCTGCCGCTACGGTCAGGGCTACCTCTTCTCGCCGCCGCTGCCCTGGCAGGAGGTCTTGGAGAGGGCGGTGCTGGAGCAGGCGACGCTGGGGCCCCAGGCCGCGGCGCGTTAGGTTCCTCGGCCCGACCACCCTGGAGCCCATCGTGCCGCGACACTTCCTCTCGCTCGCCGACCAGTCTCGCGAGGAGGTCCGCAACCTCCTCGATCTCGCCCGTCAGATCAAGCTCGGGCCCCAGAGCTTCCAGGACGTGCTGCGCGGACGGACCCTGGCGATGATCTTCATGAAGCCCTCGCTCCGGACGCGGGTGAGCTTCGAGGTCGGCATGAGCCAGCTCGGCGGGCGGGCGCTCTATCTGGGCCCGTCGGAGATCTCGCTCGGCAAGCGCGAGCCCACCTCGGACATCGCCCAGGTCCTCTCGCGCTACGTGGACGGGATCATGGCGCGGGTCTTCGCGCACCAGGACGTGCTCGACCTCGCCCGCTACGCCACCGTGCCGGTCATCAACGGGCTCTCCGACCTGCTCCACCCCTGCCAGGTGCTGGCGGACCTGCTGACCATCGAGGAGAAGTTCGGCCGGCTGGCCGGGCTGAAGATGGCCTACATCGGGGATGGCAACAACATGGCGCACTCGCTGATGAACGGCGGGGCGCGCACCGGGATGCACGTCGCGGTGGCCAGCCCGGTCGGCTACGGCCCCGACGCGGTCGTGGTGGCGGGCGCGCAGGCGATGGCGGAGGAGAGCGGCGGCTCGGTGGTGGTCACCGGCGACCCGCGCGAGGCGGCGGCGGGCGCGGACGTGGTGGTCACCGACACCTGGGCCAGCATGGGCCAGGAGGCGGAGCGCGAGGAGCGCATCGCGAAGTTCCAGGGCTTCCAGGTGGACGGCGCGCTGATGGGGCTGGCGCGGCGCCACGCCATCTTCCTGCACTGCCTCCCCGCCCATCGCGGCGAGGAGGTCAGCGAGGAGGTGATCGACGGGCCGCAGTCGGTGATCTTCGACGAGGCGGAGAACCGCCTGCACGCCCAGAAGGCGATCCTGGTCCGCCTGATGGGACGCCAGGGCCGCTAACGTGGTACGTTGTCCCCGAGGGCCCTGATGACCCCCGACGCCATCCGCATCTACGAGGTCTCCCCCCGGGACGGCCTGCAGAACGAGACCCAGGTGGTCTCCACCGAGGCGAAGGTGGAGCTCATCGGCCGTCTCGTGGCGGCGGGCATCCAGGACATCGAGGTGACCAGCTTCGTGCGGGCGAGCTGGATCCCGCAGCTCTCCGACGCGGCCGAGCTGGTGCGCCTGCTCCCCCGATCGGAGGGCGTGCGCTACTGGGGCCTCGTGCCGAACCGCGTCGGGCTGGAGCGGGCGATCTCTTGCGGGATTCGCCACGTCGCCACCTTCATGAGCGCGTCGGAGACGCACAACCAGAAGAACCTCAACCGCACGCGCGCCGAGAGCCTCGCCAGCCTGAGCGAGGTGATCGGGGTGGCGCGGGACGAGGGCGTGCGGGTGCGCTCCTACATCTCGACCGCCATGGGCTGCCCCTACGAGGGCGACGTGCCCATCCACAACGTGATCTCGGTCGCGCGCGCGCTGCGGGCGGCGGGGGCGCACGAGATCGTGCTGGGCGACACGGTGGGCATGGGCAACCCGCGCCAGGTGCGGCACCTCGTCGAGGCGCTGCAGGACGACGGCGTGCCGCTCTCGGAGATCTCGCTGCACCTGCACGACACGCGGGGGACGGCGCTGGCCAACGCGCTGGCGGCCTGGGCCATCGGGGTGCGCACCTTCGACGGCTCCATCGCGGGCGTGGGCGGCTGCCCTTACGCGCCGGGGGCCTCGGGCAACGCGGCGACCGAGGATCTCGTCCACATGTTCGAGGCCATGGGCGTGGAGACCGGGGTGGACCTGGACCTGGCCTCCGAGGCCGGCGTCTTCCTGGCGGGGGCGCTGGGGCGCTCGCTGCCGGGCCGCTACCACCGCTACCACCTCGGCACCCAGGCCCGCCAGCAGCGCGCGGCGCGCTCGGCCTGAAGCATGGCGAACGGCTTCCTCAAGGTGATCTCGGGTCCGCGCCAGGGGCTGAACATCCCGCTGAGCGCGTCCGCCCCGCTGGTGATCGGCCGTAAACGCGGCGATCTGCTCATCGACGATCCGATGGTCAGCTCCACGCATGCGCAGATCGTGCCCCGCGACGACGGCTGGGTGCTCCAGGACCTGGGCAGCACCAACGGGACCATGGTGGACGGGCGCCTGGTGCGCGAGGAGGCCCTGCGCCCCGGCGCGGAGGTGGCCATCGGCAACACGCGCCTGGTCCTCTTCGTCGGCCTCCCCGAGACCGCGGAGAAGGAGGAGGCCCCCGCCGGGCGCTCCCGTCAGGCGGAGATCGCCTGGCTGCTGGACGAGGAGCTGGTCGAGGGAGACGGCCGGGCCAACGCCGATCTCATCGACCAGAACCTGCGCCTGCCCCCCGGGCTCAACGCCGTGGTCGAGGCCGTGGCGGGCGTGGACACGGGGAAGGTCTACCGCTTCATGCGCGGGAACGTGACCATCGGGCGGCGGCTGGGCGAGGTCCCGCTGAACGACCTGGAGGTCTCCCGGCGCCACGCGGTCATCGAGGTCTTCGGGCGCGAGATGATCTTCGTCCGCGATCTCGGCAGCACCAACGGCACCTACCACAACGGGCGGCGCGTCAACGTCGCGCGCCTGCGCCCCGGAGACACGGTCGGCATCGGCAAGACCGTGCTCAAGTTCGTGGTCAACCGGGCCTGATCAGCGGCTGAAGTTGCGGATCTCGGCGGTGGCCCAGCGGCGCCAGGCCTCGCGCTCTTCGGCGACCGTGCGGCCCTCGGACATGGAGAAGCCAGCCACGGACTCCATGGCCCGCAGGGCGGACTCAGCCACGGCCGGGTCGCTGTCGTCCAGCGCGGTGAGCAGCGTGGGCAGGGCGGAGCGGTCGCCGATGCGGCCGAGCGCGTCCACGTAGTGCTTGCGCACCCACAGGCTGCTCCCGCGGATGTAGCCGGCCCGGTCCCGCAGGACCTC
This sequence comes from uncultured Enterobacterales bacterium, assembly GCA_964615375.1. Lineage (GTDB taxonomy): Bacteria > Myxococcota_A > UBA796 > UBA796 > CAZKWG01 > CAZKWG01. Next base: position 5,476 of record CAZTOW010000078.1, on the reverse strand, counting down.
AGCGAGCGGGGTGACCGCCCGCGCGTCGCCCAGCGCCCCCAGCGCCCCCGCCGCCGCCGCGCGCACGAGCTGGCTCTCGTCGTCCAGGGCCGTGATCAGCGCAGGCACCGCCATCCGATCGCCCAGATCGCCCAGCGCGCTGGCCGCCGCGACGCGGATGGCCGGCTGGTCGTCCTTCATGCGCAGCAGCAGCGCGTCCCGGGCCTGCGCGCCGCCCACCTGCCCCAGCACGCGGATCGCCACCCAGCGCGTGCGCGAGTCCGCCGCCTGATCCGCCGAGACCGAGAGCATCAGGCCGATGTCGGTCGCGCCCAGGTCCACCAGGCGCTCGAAGGCCGCCATTCGGGTGGCCTCGTCCAGGTCCGGGCGCACCGCCAGCGCGAGATCCTCGGCCGCGCCCGCCAGGGCCAGCCCGCAGAGCAGGAGCAGGCTCACCACGGGTGGATCCAGAGCACGCGGACCCCGCCGAGGAGCGCCATGAGCAGGAGCGGGCTCAGATCCCAGCCTCCCGAGAGGCGCGCCGGGAACAGGGCGCGGAGGACCCGCTGCGGCGGCTCGGTGAGCGCGTGCGTGACGCGGCGCGGCATGCGGCCTGGATCCGGCTGAATCCAGCCCAGCAGCACGTCGAGCGTCAGCACGACCAGGTAGAGCTTCACGACGAGGTCCAGAGCGAGCATCGCGTGAGCTTAGCCCGCCGGCCGGAGGGCTTCATCCTCAGTCTACGCGCTGCACGAGGTGGCTGCCCACCTCGATGTCGGTCGCGGCGTCCGTGATCACGGCCGTCGCCGCGTACTCGTCGAGGCGCACCACCACCACGCGCCCGATGACGCTCTGGGGCAGCTCCTCGTCGTCCTCGCTGGGGTTCGTCAGCATGTCCCGCTGCTCGACCACGTACAGCGAGCTCCCCACCCGCAGGCCGTCCGCGCGCCCGCGGTCCAGGAAGACGGTGTCCCCGGGGCGCGAGAGATCGGCCTCGGTGTTCAGCCGCGCGACCACCGTGCCGTCCACGTCGCCTTCCGGCTTGTCCACCTCGAGCTCCACCGTGATCGGGATGGGCGGCCCGATCAGGTCACCGCGCTCGATCTCGGAGTAGGAGGTGCGGATGTGGGCCGAGACGTACTTGCCCGCCCGATGGACCACGCGCGCCTCGCCGACCACGCGGTAGAGCGTGCCGTAGCTGGTGCCGCGCTCGTTCGGGTGCCGGACCTTCTTGCTGAGCGGGCGCACGATCATGAGCAGATCGCCGCACTCGTAGGCGTCGGGGTTGTCCATCTTCAGGTAGACGAGATTGCCCTCGCCGATCAGCGCGCCCCCGGTGCGGGCGTGCGGGACGGAGCCGAGGATGTCGAACTCGCCCTCCGCGTCCAGGAAGCCGAGGCTCTGGTAGGTGTCGCTCAGCAGGCGGGCATCGTAGCGGACGTCCGGCCCGCAGGCCGCGTCCGCGTCCCCGTAGTCCAGGCCCGCGACCGTGTACCCGTCGCGCCCGCTCTCCGTCTCCAGCCCCACCTCGGGCGGCTCCAGCAGCGTGCCCAGCGTGAAGCGGATCCGGTTGCCGGGGTAGATCCAGTGGGGGTTGGTGATCTGCTCGTTGATCGACCACAGCCGCGGCCAGTAGTACGGGTTCCCCAGGAAGCGACTGGAGATGTCCCAGAGCGTGTCCCCCGCCTGCACGGTGTAGTACTCGGGCGCGCCCGTGGGGCCGCTGAAGCCCAACGTGTCGCCCGTGACGACCTCTCGGGTCACCGGCGCGGGAGCGGAGCTCGGCGCGGCGCCTCCCTCTTCGCCCGCGTCCGGGGCCTCCGCCAGCGCGGGCGCGACGAAGAGCCAGCCCGTGGCGATCAGCGCGATCATGACACCTCCGAGCCGCCACGATCCCAAAGCCCATCGCGCACGTCAAGCTGGCGACGGCTTCCCTTGGGCAGACCGACCGAAAATCTGTTCAGTGCCGGAGCCGCTCAGGGCGCGGGCACCGCGGTCAGCTCGCCGACGCCGAGCTTCTCTCGCAGCCCTGGGATCGCCTCTTCGGCCGCCTTCTGCGTCCCGTAGCCGCCCACCCGCACCCGCCAGGAGCTCTGCCCGTCCACGAGCGCCGCCACCCGGTAGGGCTTGAGCGATCTCTCCGAGAGCTCCTTCATCCGCGCGTCCGCGTCGGCGGGCGTCGCGTAGATGCCGATCTGCACGGACCAGCCGCCGTGCGGCACGTCCCCCACCGGCCCGTCCGCCACCTGAACGGTCTGCCCGCTGGAGGGCGCGGCCACGCTCGCCGCCGAGGCGCTCGGGTCGACCACCTCCGGCCCGGGCGGCGTCACGCTGTCTGCCGGGAGCTCCGATGGGAAGCTGAAGTCCTTGGGCGGCTGGGCGCGCGCTGCCTGGCGCAGCACCGCCTCCAGCTCCTCCTGGCCCGCCGGATCCACCGTCAGCGGGGGCGGGCGGCTGGCCTCCTCCTCCCCCACGCCCGAGCGCCCCAGCTTGAGCCCCAGGAAGAAGGTCAGGATGGCGACGCAGGTGGTCCCCACCCCCAGCGCCAGCAGGTGGTTCCGCGTGATCCAGATCTGATCCTTCTCACGGTTGATCTCAGGCATCCCGATCACCCAGGCGCGTGCCGTCCTCGTCCCCGAGGGGCCGGTGGATCTCCACCTGCGCCTCGTCGATCAGCGCCATGCTCCAACCTTGGATGTCCGCCCTCAGCGCGTCAAGAGCTGATCGCAAAAACCTGGGATCATTGCCCACCATGGCGACCACAACCACAGAGCGCAGCGTGTTCTCCAGGTGGCCGACCTCGGCGACGCTGAGGTTGTGCCGCGCCCGCAGCCGATCGCGGAGCTGGGCGATGGCGCGGCGCTTGTCCTTGAGGCTCCGCGATCCGGGGACGACGAGCCCCAGACGGAGCACGCCGACCCAGATGTCTTCGTCCGGCGCGGGCAGATACATGCGACCTCAGGCCGACGGGGCGACCTCTTCCTGCGAGAAGGACTCGATGACGTCGCCGACCTTGATGTCGTTGAAGCCGTCCAGGCCCATGCCGCACTCGTAGCCCTTCTCGACCTCGCGGACGTCGTCCTTGAAGCGCTTGAGCGAGGCGAGGCGGCCGGTCCAGACGATCTTGCCGTCGCGGAGCAGGCGCACCGTGTTGCTGCGGACGATCTTGCCCTCGGTGACGAGGCAGCCGGCGACCATCCCCACCTTCTGGACCGGGAAGGTCTTGAGCACCTGCGCCGTCCCCTGGAGCTTCTCCTGGTAGACGGGCGCGAGCAGCCCGCGCAGCGCCGCGTTGATGTCGTCGATCGCCTCGTAGATGATGTTGTAGGTGCGGATCTCCACGCCGAACTGATCGGCGGCCTGCCGCGCCTTCGCGTCGGGGCGCACGTTGAAGCCGATGACCACGGCCCGGTAGGTGTGGGCCAGGGTCACGTCGCTCTCCGTGACCGCGCCGACGCCGGAGAGCAGGATCTTGAGCTCCGTGCCCTTGACGTCGATCTTGCCGAAGGCGTGCTTGAGGGCCTCCAGCGAGCCGCCCACGTCGGACTTGACGACGAGGTTGAGGACGACCTTCTCGTCCTCCTGGCGCGCCTTGAGGAGGTCCTCCAGGCTCATGCGGGTGGGCTGGACCATGCTGGAGGCGCGGAGCTGCTCGGCGCGGTGCTCGGCCAGCGTCTTCGCGTCCTTGTCGCTCTCGACGACCACGAAGTCGTCGCCCGCCTGCGGCACGCCCTCGAGGCCGCTGATCTCCACCGGGGTGGAGGGCTCAGCCACCTTGAGGCGCTTGCCCGTGTGGTCCGTCATGGCGCGCACGCGGCCCCAGGTCGTCCCGATGACGACGCTGTCGCCCTGCTTGAGCGTGCCCTTGGTGACCAGCAGGGTCGCGACCGCGCCGCGACCGCGCTCCAGCCGGGCCTCGAGCACCGAGCCCTCGGCGTGGCGGTCGGGGTTGGCCTTGTAGTCGCCGATCTCCGCGATCAGGAGGATCGCGTCGAGCAGATCGTCGATGCCCCGGCCCTTGAGCGCGGACACATCGACGAACAGGGTCTCGCCGCCGTACTCCTCGGGGACCAGCCCGTGCTCCATCAGCGCCTGGCGGACGCGCGCGGGGTTGGCCCCCGGCTTGTCGATCTTGTTGACCGCCACCATGAGCTGCACGCCCGCCGCCTTGGCGTGGTTGAGCGCCTCGACGGTCTGGGGCATGACGCCGTCATCGGCCGCGACGACCAGCACGACGATGTCCGTGACCTTCGCGCCGCGGGCGCGCATGGCCGTGAACGCCTCGTGGCCCGGCGTGTCGATGAAGGTGACGAGCTGACCCTTGCGCTCGACCTGATAGGCGCCGATGTGCTGGGTGATGCCGCCCGCCTCGGACGCGGCGACCTTCGCCTTGCGGATCGCGTCGAGCAGCGTGGTCTTGCCGTGGTCGACGTGGCCCATGATGGTGACCACGGGTGGCCGGGACACCACGTTCTCATCGGAGTCCTTGACCTCAATGAGGTGCTCGGTCTCCTGGAAGGCGGTGTTCATCACCTCGTACTCGAACTCCCCGGCCACCAGGGTCGCGGTGTCCAGATCCAGCGACTCGTTGACGGTCGCCATGCGGCCGAGGCCGAGCAGCACCTTGATGACCTGGCTCGCCTTCACGCTGAGCGCGTGGGCGAGGTTGGCCACCGTGATGGAGCCGTCCACCTCGATGCGGCGCTTGATGGCCTTGGACTGCGGGGCGGCGCCCTTCAGCGGCATCCCCACCGGGGCCTTGCCCTTGACCTTGCGGCCGCGGCGCATGCCCGAGAGATCGTCCATCGACACTTCGGAGCGACCGCGACGGGCGGCGGCGCCCTTGCTGCGGCGGCGGCGATCGCTCTCGCTCTCGCCCGCCGGGGCGGGGGCCGGCTGCTCGTTGCGCCACAGGGTGTCGGCCTGGATGGGCGCCTGCGCCGGCTGGGGCCGGGGCGCGGGCGGCTCGGGGGCGCGACGCCGGAAGGCGAGCGGGTCGTTCGGGTCATAGCCAGGGGGAGGCCGGACCACGGCCTTGCCCAGGCCCGGGACGCTGCCCGTGGGAGGTCCACCCTCCCGCTGCGGCCAGGCCGAGGGCCCCGCCTCGGGGCGCCGCGCCTGAGCCTCCGCTCGAGGGAGCGAGGACACCAGGGCGGAGGCCGCGGAGCGCGGGTGGCTGGGCTGCGGGCGAGGCGGCTCGGAGAGCACGACCTCCACCGGCCGCGAGGGCGGGGGGAGCGGGCGCTCGGGCGCGGGAGGCGCAGGCGGCGTGGGCGGAGCGACCGGGGCGGGCTCCGGCTCCGGCGCGG
>CAZTOW010000078.1:0-88 GCA_964615375.1 uncultured Enterobacterales bacterium | reverse complement strand
CCTGAACGGGCGCGGGCTCCGGCTCCGGCGCGGCCTGAACGGGCGCGGGCTCCGGCTCCGGCGCGGCCTGAACGGGCGCGGGCTCCGG
>CAZTOW010000077.1:0-34054 GCA_964615375.1 uncultured Enterobacterales bacterium | reverse complement strand
GTGGCCCGGAGGGCCGGAGGGGGGACTCCGACACGCATCTCCCCCCTCCGCCGGCTTCGCCGGCACCTCCCCCCGCTGACGCGGGAGGAGGATGGTCGGGCAGGCGCCTTTGATCCCGCCGACCGCCGCGAAGTAGCCGTCCCAGACCTCGTTCTTCTCGAAGCCGTCGGCCAGGAGCAGGACAAGGGTGGTGTCTTGCGCCTGCATCTCGTCTCTCCTTGGATCGCCCGGCCTCGGTGAGTGGTCCGGCCTGTAGCGCGTCGGGGCGGGCTCGTCCGCTCCGAGAGCCTCCAGGCTGAACGGGCGGAGCTGGGCGCTCGTGCTATCCTTCTGAGGATCTTGCTCCTCGGAGCCTGCATGCCCACAGACGAGATTGATGTCCTCCAGCTCGGGAAGCTGCTCCTCGAGCTCTACCACCCCGACGAGCTCGCCGCGCTCCTCCTCTCGCTCCCGAAGGGGAAGGCGCTGATCGACGGCCTCCGCACGGGAGCGCCGGCCGCCGTCGCGCTGGCAGCCGCAGAGGCGGTGGTCCGACACGGCCTCCAGGCGGAGCTCTACGCGGCGCTGCTGAGGACGAGAGGAGAGCGTAAGCGAGCGGATATCGAGGCCGTCTTTCAGCGATGGCACATGGCTGCGCCGCGGGGACCTGAGAAGCCGCCCTCCTGGAGCCTGCCCGATCCTGCCCGTCGAGGGGATCAGGAGCTCCCTCGGCAAGCCCCGCCGCGCACGCTCGGCGCCCTGCTGGAGCTTCAGGGCGACAGGGTCACCGCGACCTTCGAGATCCCGGGGCAGCGCACCCAGCCCGCGCCAGGCGATCTCACCGTCCCCACCCTGGAGCGCCTGCTGGGGCGAGACCTGGCCTCCCTCCTGGAGGCCTTGCATCGGGAGGACAGCGAGCACCCTCACCCGCGCCCGCTCGCCCCTCTGACGCCGATAAGCGTCGGTCTGGCGCTGGGGAGCTGGCTCTTCGGCGGCGAAGAGCAGCGCGCGCCGATCTTCCGGGCGCTCTTCGGGGAGCGCCTCGGAACCCTCCCCGGGCCGCTCGGTGGGCCCGTGCGGCTGCGGCTCTCCCTGCCCGAGGGCCCGCTCGCCCGCCTGCCCTGGACCTGGCTCGCCGACGCGGGGGAATTCCTGCTCGATCACGGCTGGACCGTGGAGCGCGCCATCGGAGACGGAGGCCACGTCGCCCTGCCCAACCCCTGCAGCGTCCTGCTCGTGGTGCCACAGCAGAGCCAGCCCGAGCTCGGCGCGCCCCGCCACCTGGAGGAGCTTCGGGGACTGTTCCGCCGGCGATGGGGAGAGGAGGTGGAGCGACGCTACGTGCGCGTGGCGAGCTCGGCGGACGAGCTGCACCACCTGGACCGGCGTCAGGTGGACCTGATCTACGCCTATGGGCACGGCCGCGCGAGCCCCCGGGGGCCGCTGATCGAGCTGGACGGGATCGGCGGGCGCCGTCCGCTCCCCGTCGCCGAGCTCGCCGCGAACGCCGCGCCCTCTGCTGTCTACCTCAACCTGCTGGGAGCTCCGGGGCTCTGGGAGGGCGCAGCGCTGCCCGCGGCCCCTGCCCTGCTGCATGTGGCGACGGCGAGCTGGCCCGCGCACGCCGCCCGCGCTGGCCTCACCTGGCTGGACGCGCTGCTGCAGGGCGCGGATCCCGTGATCGCCGCGCACCGGACGGGCGCGGGCTCGCTCTCGGCCTCGGCCGTGCTCCCAGGTACAGCCTTCTCCACCTGGGAGACGGGGCGGGGGCGCGCGCCGGAGACCCGCAACGCCGCGCGGGACTACCTGGACCGGCACCGGCAGAAGGCCGACCTCTATCAGCAGCTCTCTGATCGCCTGATGACCGTGGCCCTGCGCCGCGTCGCGGCCGTCGTCGTGCTGGGGGACGAACACCAGCTCGTTCACGAGTTCCGCGAGCAGGCCGTCCGCCACCTGCGCGGCGAGCGCCACGCGACCCAGCCCGAGCCCTCGCGCCCGCCCTTCCGGATGGAGGTGGTGGAGCCCATGATCGAGGGCTTCCAGGCCCAGCACCTGGAGCGGGCGCTGATGGACACCTTGCACCACCCCGAGCCCACCCTCCGCGGGCGCCTCGAGGCCCAGGCCAGGCGCCTCCTGTCCAGCTACGCGCCGCTCGGCGCGCCCATGCTGCTGCTCGACTGGGGCACGGTGGGAGATCCCTCCCCCGACGGGCGCTGCCCCGGGCTGGCCTTCGACGACCAGGATCTGGGCCGCTGGCTCCGCTTCGCCTCGGAGCGGCTGAGCCCGGCCTGCCCCGGGGGGCTGCGCCTCGTCTCCTTCCTGAGCGTACGCGCCCCGCGCGACGACCACGACGCGATCCGCGAGGAGCTGCGCGAGGGGATCCCGCGGGATGCTCACGGAGCCCCGCAGGTCGAGCTCATCGCCCTGGACTCGCTGGGCGAGGTGCCCGAGGACGACGTGCGGCACTTCCTGGAGCGGAGGGATCTCTGCTCGTGCAGCGCCGAGGCCAGCCCCGCAGCCGTGGCCGCCGCCCTCCAGGCGCGCACGGGCGGTCGATTCGACAGGCTGGTCCAGGAGATCGAGCAGGCCGAACAGACCGGCTGGGACGCCCTCCAGCGGGAGGGCGCGGCCATCCTCGCCCGTCGCGAGGCGGAGCGCGCCGCCCCCCGCCCCTCACGCACCTACGGCAAGAGGTGATCATGCCCGAGCCCTTCGCCCTCGTCAGCGCCGAGCGCGGCCAGCGCTCCCCCGATCTGCTCCTGCGCCGCCCCGTGCCCGCCTCTCTGCACGATCTCCGCCTGGCGGCCCCCGACTTCGCGCCCGACGCCCAGCTCCGGACCGCGATCAACGTCGCCCTGGCCGTCGGCGCACCTCTGCTGGTCACCGGGGATCCCGGCTGCGGCAAGACCCAGCTCGCCTACTGGCTGGCCTGGACCTTTCAGGTGTTGGATGGGATCCAACCCACAGATCCTCCCACACCCGGTCTTGGGCCGCAGCCCTTCAAGCTCCAGGTGAAGTCCACCACCACCGCGCGCGATCTGCTCTGGACCTTCGACACGGTCTCCTGGTTCCATGACGGTCAGGACCCGGAGCGCAAGGGAAAGCCCCTGAACAAGAAGAAGTACCGCACGCGCGGCCCGCTGTGGGAGGCCTTCGAGGCGCTGAAGCGCAGCCGCCCCGCGGTCGTGCTCATCGACGAGATCGACAAGGCCCCGCGCGACTTCCCCAACGACCTGCTGCACGAGCTCGACCAGTACGAGTTCCTCTGCACGGACACGGGCGAGACGGCCGAGCGCCCCAAAGGCGTGGCGCCGCCCCTGGTCGTCATCACCAGCAACGCCGAGCGCCGCCTTCCCGAGGCCTTCCTGCGGCGCTGCGTCTTCCACCACCTGGAGCAGAGCGAGGACGACATCCGGGCCGCCGTCCACCGCCGGGCCGCCAGCATGGGCGTCCCCGAGGCCCTGACCCGGGTGGCCCTCGAGCGCTTCCTGAGCCTGCGTCAGACCCCCGCCCTGCGGCGGCGCCCCGGCACGGGCGAGCTGCTCGTCTGGCTGTGGGCCTTGCACGCCGCGGGCGAGCGCCCCGAGGCCCTGGCGCGCGCCGCCGAGCGTGACCTGCCCCACCTCGGCGCCCTGCTCAAGGATCGCGCCGACCTCACGGCCATCGGCGCGCGGCGAGCCTGAGTGGACACGAGGCTCGAGGCGCTGCTGACCGCCCTGCAGGCCCGCGGGGTACCCGTGGGCGTGGACGAGCGTCTGCGCCTGAGCGTGGTGCTGGGGCGCATGGGCGAGGCCGACGCCGAGGCCCTGGGCCGCGCGATCGTGGCGATCGTGGTCAAGGATCCCGCCTGGCGCCCCGAGGTGGAGGCGCTGGTCGAGGCCTGGCGCGCGACGCATGCCCCGAGGCTCGAGACGCCGCCCACGCCGCCCGCGCCGCACGCGCCGCCGAGCCCCATGGAGGCCGTGGACGCCTGGGAGCCTCAGAGCCCGGCCGGGCGGGCGGTGGAGGTGTGGCGGGAGCGGCGCGGGGGCGCGCGGCGGTGGTGGGTGGGGCTGCTGGTGGTGGGGGTGGGGCTGGGAGTGTGGTGGTGGGCGTGGGACAGGGATGACGCCGCAGCGACACCGCAGGTGGTGTCACCTGTCGTCGAGCCCCCTGCGAAGATCGAGCCCCCTCCCAAGGTCGAGCCTCCCCCAGACGATGGGACGACCGACCCGCCCCCGGCCGAACCCGCGCCGCGCCAAATCCTCACCGCCGTCCCCACCCTGGAGATCCACCCCTACGAGCCCCCGTTCCCCTGGCCCCCCCTCGGCGTCGCGGCGCTCTCCCTCTCCGCCCTGGGGCTCGCCCTCGCCATCCTCCGCCTGCGTCCCCGCGATCCGCCTCCCCTCCCCGCCGCCGAGCCGCGCGAGGTCTCCGCCCCGCCACCTGGGGCCAGGCTGCGCCCTGGCGAGCTCCTGCGCCTGGACCCGTCGGAGCAGGAGGACCTGAGCGCCAGCCTGAGCCAGCGCGTCCGCGGCGAGCCCTCCCCCACCCTGGACGTCGAGCGCACCGTCCACGAGACCGCGGCCCAGCTGGGCCTGCCCTGCCTCGTCTTCGTCCCCCGCCGCGAGCCGCTCGGGCTCTGGCTGTGGGTGGATCTCTCATCCACGCACCCCGACCTGGACGCGCTGCGCCGCGAGCTCGACGAGGCGCTCGGCGCCGCCGGCCTGCCCTTCGCCCACGCCGAGTTCTACGGCGTCCCCGACGCGCTCTGGACCGCTGAGGGCACCATCTCTCCCTTCGATCTGGAGACCCGGCAGCGCGGGAGGGTCCTCATCCTGAGCGACGGGCTCGTGCTGGGGGCCGCCGCCCGCCGCGACCTGCTCGGCGAACGCGTCCCGCCCCTGCTGGCCGAGCTCGCCGCCTGGGAGGACCTGCTGTGGGTGGATCCCGGAGACGAGCTGGCCCGCGTGCTCGGCCCCGGCCACCGCGTCGTCCACCCCAGCGAGCTCGTGCAGGCCGTCTCTGGCGGGAGGCTCCGCGCGCCGGGCGCCGGCGAGGACCTGGAGCTCTGGCGCGCCTGCCTCGCCCTCTACCCCGAACCTGTCCCCCCCGACGCCGCCCTGCGGCTGCGGTCCCACCTCGCCCTCCGCGTCAGCCCCTGGTGGGTGGAGGCCGCCACCGGAGACCTCGACCGCCGCGCCGCCCTGCGCTGGCTGGAGGCCGCCACCGCCTATCCCCGCGCGGGCCTGCCCACGTCCGCCCTCACCGCCCTGGCCTGGTGGCGCGAGGCCGTCCAGGAGAGCGAGCGCCAGGCCCGGGAGCATCCGGGCTTCGTCGGGTCGGAGGCCGAGGCCCGGCTCTGGCTCACCGCGGCGTTGCTGGATCTCTGGGAGCTCCCCACGAAGGCCATCCCGCGCCTGTGGTCGCTCCACGAGGGCCCGCTGAGGGCGGAGGTCCGGGCCGCGGTGGCCGGGCTCTGCGACGCCACCCTTCCTGCAAACGAGGGCGTGCGCCTGCCCTGGAGGATCGACCGCCTGGACGCCGAGCATCGGAAGATGCTGGCACAGATCGGCTTCGGCGCGGAGCTCGGCCTGCGCCTGCCCGGCACCACGGCGCCCCCCGGGAGGCGCGCGCTCGGGCTCGGGGCGCTTGCTGGCGCGGCCGCGGCCTCGCTGGCCCTGGCCTGGAGCTGGGAGCCGGAGATCCCGGAGATCACGCTCGAGGAAGCCGGGAGCCGGGGGGAGGAGCCGGGGTGGGCGCGCTGCGAGGGCGGGCGCTGCGCCGCGGCGGGGCGCAGCGTCTGGGCTCGGGAGGAGGAGGTGCCCGCCGGGGCCGAGGTCACGGCCCGCTGGAGCCTCGAGGAGCGCGACTGCGAGGAGGCCCTGCCCACCGGGCGCCTGCTGCGCTGCACCTCGGCGGGCCAGCGCCCCCCTGCCTGGGAGGGCCGCCCCACCTTCAGCGGTGTGCAGCTCCTGGTGGAATCGGGAGCCAGCGTGGGACCCGAGCTGCTGGACTGCGCCGCGACCTTCCTGGATAGCGGGAGCGCGGACGTGGTGCTGATCTCGGCGGACCGGGAAGACCTGGATCGGCTGCGCGCGCCGGAGGATGGACAGAGCCTGAGGGTGGAGGGAGCGCTGCTGGCGCGGCTAGGGGCGGAGGGGGAGTGCCGACGCGCGCTGGTGGCCGAGGTGTCGCGCCCGGCCTCCGCGACGATCTTCGCTGAGGCGGAGGGCGGGGACAGCTTCGCTCTGGGGACTCTCTCCACCCTCCGCCCCCTGCGCTGGGTCACCATCCCAGCCGGTGAGGGCGTCATCGGGGATGACAACAGCAGCTACGACGACGAGAATCCCCGCTGGAAGGTTCGCTTCACGACCGACATCGAGATGCTGGACACCGAGGTCACCCGCGCCCAGTACGCCGCACAGACCCCTGGCTGGCGCTGGGACGGCAGCGACCCTGATCTCCCCGTGACCGGGGTTCGCTGGTCCGAGGCCGTCACCTTCTGCGACGCGATCGGCGGGCGCCTACCGTCCGAGGTGGAGTGGGAGTACGCCGCCCGCGCCGGCACCACGACGGCGTACTCCTTCGGCGACAGCTCCTCGCGCCTGGGGGACTACACCTGGTACAGCGGGAACGCTGAGGGCTCTGTCCACCCGGTCGCCCAGAAGCTCCCGAACGCCTGGGGCCTGTACGACATGCACGGCAACGCCTGGGAGTGGGTGGAGGACGTCTACGACGCCAACGCCTGGGACGCGAAGCCGCAAGATGTTGTCGTGGTTGACCCTGGCGCCAACGTCACCATTGTTGACAATATTGACGCGCGCGTCCTCCGCGGCGGCTCGGCGAGGAACGTCCCCGAGTTCCTGCGCTCTTCGGACCGGTACTGGAACTATCCCAGGTTCCTGAGCGGGGGCATCGGATTCCGTTGTGTATCGGGGCCTCGCCGCCAGCCTTGAGTTTTGATATTTGATATTTGTATTTTCAGAGTTCGTCGCGCGAAGCGCGACGCGGAATTTCTCGACAATTGTGATCGATGTCGTTAACAAACCCTCCAAACCCAGGTCGCCCCCATGGATCTCAGCCTCGATCAGGCCGCCGCCCTCCTCGGCCGCTCCGTGCGGCAGGTCCGCTACATGGTGGAGAAGGGCCGCCTCCCCGCGAAGAAAGACGGCGCCCGCTGGACCATCCGGCGGGAGGATCTGCCGCTGTCGGACGCCCAGCTCCACCAGCGCGCCCGCCAGATTGATCGGCTCCAGGATCGGGTGGAGGACGCCCTGCACGTCCAGGCGGCCCCGCCGCGCTTCTCCACCGGGGACCTCAAGGCCTTTCAGGTGGGCCGCCCGCTCTACCTCGCGGTCAGCCAGCAGCTCGGCGCCGATCACCCCGCCGCGCTGGCCCTGCGGCGCTGCCTGCTCGCGCTCGGCCTCGGATGCCACCGCTTCCACGCCGCGGAGAAGGGCCAGGCCTACCGTGAGGCCCGGGACGCCGCCGCCACCGCCGCCGTGGAGCTGCTGCTCTTCGACCCGGCCTCCGCCGCCGCCCGGGCGGTGGAGCAGGAGCTCCTGGCCGCCATCGCGGGCCTGCTGCGCCGATCCGACCGCCCGGAGCGAACTCGGGCCAGTCACTATCCATTCTCTGATTTTCCTCCGTGAGGACGCCCGCTCCCGTCCTTCGCGACGCCTCCCGCCTCGTGGAGTGGATCCTGGGGCGCCTCGAGGCCGACCCGGGCCCCTTGCCGCGCCGCCTCTGCGGGCGGGCGCTGGATCTCCTGGAGGCGGTGAGCCTCGCCCTGCGCCGTGGGGCTCGCGAGGACGTGGCGCTCGCGGACGACGCGCTGGGCCTGGTCCGCCTTCACCTCCGGCTCGCCGGTGAGCGGGGGCTCCTGGATGATCGACAGCTCGTGTTCGCGCTCGGGATGGCGGACGAGGTGGGACGGCAGCTCGGCGGCTGGCTGCGCAAGGCGCCGCCGGGTTAGCCCCGATCGTCGGCGTCAGTCCCGACACCGTCCTCCGCGGCGGCTCGGCGAGGAACAACCCCGAGAACCTGCGCTCATCGAACCGGAACAGGAACAATCCCAGGAACCAGAACGAGAACGTCGGATTCCGTTGTGTATCGGGGCCTCGCCGCCAACACGCGACGCTCCCTGGAGCCGCCCCGTGCAGGCGCCGATCGGGCGGCCTCGGCCCCCCGTTATCCTCAGCCGGCCCGCTGTGGTAGGCTTCGGCCGACGCTTCGGGCCGGCATCTCTGTGGAGTTCACCATGCGCTGGGTCCCCGCGGGCAGCTTTGACCGCCTCAGCGATCCCGCCGCGCTGTGGCGCGCGTATCTGCGCGTGCGGGAGGGCCGCCGACGGAGAGCGGATCTCGCCCGCTTCGACCTGGACGCCGACCGTCACGTGCTCTCGCTGGCCCGCGCGCTGCGGGACGGGGTCTGGCGCCCCTCGCCAGTCCGGCAGCGCCTCGTCCACGATCCCAAGCCGAGGCACATCGTGATCTCTTCGATCACGGATCGCGTGGTCCACCGGGCGCTGATCGACGAGATCGCGCCCACCTTCGAGCGCGGCTTCATCGACCAGAGCTTCGCCGCAGCCCAGGGGCGAGGCCCGGCGCGCGCGGCCCTGTACGCGCTGCGGCAGCTCCGCGACCACCGCTTCGCGCTGGCGCTGGACATCCGCGCCTACTTCGCCAGCGTACAGCGGGACGTGCTGCTGGGGCTCTACGCGCGGCGCGTGAAGGACGCGCGGACCCTGGAGCTCCTGGCCTCCATCCTCGGAGGATCAGGGCTGGGGCTCGCGCTCGGATCCTATGTGAGCCACTTCAGCGGCGCGCTGTACATGGATGGGCTGGACCATCACGTCAAGCGGGAGCTGAAGATCCCGGGCTACCTCCGCTACATGGACGATCTGGCCCTCTTTCACGACGACCCGCGCGCGCTGGAGGTGGCGCACCGGCATATCGAGGCGTGGCTACGCGAGGAGCGCGGCCTCGCGTTGAAGCCCTCGACGGTCCAGCCCTGCGCGCGGGGGCTCACGCTGCTCGGCTACCGGGTGACCCGCGCCGGTCTGGCCCCCAGCGCGAAGGTGCTCCGTCGGGTGCGAGGGCGCGTGCAGGCCGCGGCGCAGCGGGGCCCCGAAGCCCTGAGCCGGACCCTGGCCAGCTATCGCGGGCTGGTGCTGACGTGAGCCGCTCCCCCTGGCGCGCCCTCCTCCAGCGGGTGGATGGGTTGCCGCCTGCTCACAGCGCAGCGGTGGGGTTGGCGCTCGGCGGGGCAGGCGTGGCCCTCGTCCTGGGGCCAGAGCACCCGCTCGGGGCGCTGGCGGCCACGGCGGGGATCGGGGCCGCCTTCGGGCTGGCGATCACTGGGCGGGAGCGCTGGGTGGAGGTGACGCCGGAGCCGGAGACCGCGCGGGACGAACCCCTGCCCCCACCGCCGGAGCTGGAGGTGACGCGGGACGAACCCCTCCCCCCGCCGCCCCCGTCCGGTCCCCGCCGCGTAGAGCACCCCATCCTGGGCGCGATGATCGAGCTCCCCGGCGGGGAGTTCACCATGGGCAGCGAGGAATTCCACGACGAGCGTCCTCCCCACCGCGTCTGCGTCTCGCCGTTCGCCATGGCGGAGACCGTAGTGACCGTGGGCCAGTGGAACGACGTCATGGGCGACAATCGACCAGGCGATCCGGCCCTGCCCGTGACGCGCGTGTCCTGGCGGCAGGCCTTGGAGTTCTGCAACCGGGCCTCGGCCCGGGCGGGCCCGCGCCCAGCCTATGTCCGCATGGGCGAAGGCTGGCGCTGGGATCCGAGCGCCGACGGTCTGCGCCTGCCCACCGAGGCCGAGTGGGAGTATGCCTGCCGGGCGGGCACCACGACGCGGTGGAGCTGCGGGGACGACCCCGCGGCCCTCGCGGATCACGCCTGGTACTATGAGAACGCGCGCGGCCAGGTGCAGCTGGTCCGCGGCAGGCGGCCCAACCCCTGGGAGCTCCACGACCTGCACGGCAACGTCTGGGAGTGGTGTTGGGATGTGTACGAGCCGGGGGCTTATGCGCAGCGGGCCCGTGGGGAGGCCCCGGCGGTGGATCCGGTAGAGAGGGGCGCTGACAATGTTGACAATGTCAACAAGCTCCGCGTCCTCCGCGGCGGCTCGGCGTGGGACTACCCCGAGGACCTGCGCTCTTCGAGCCGGGACGGGAACTATCCCAGGTTCCAGCTCGAGAACGTCGGATTCCGTTGTGTATCGGGGCCTCGCCGCCAGCCTTGAATTTTGATATTTGATCTTTGTATTCTTCGGAATCGCCGCGCGAAGCGCGGCGCGGAAGTTCCATCGCCAATAGGTGCCCCAATAGGTGCCAGGTATCTTGATCCCAGGTCTGGCTCGGTACCAGGTGCCAGGTATCTTGATCCCAGGTCTGGCTCAGGGCTCCCGCTCGCCTCACTCCCACCTCCGCGATAAGCCACAGCAAACCTCCCCACCCGGCCCCGCTCTTGACCCCCACCCCTCACGACGCCCTCTTCAAGGCCACCTGGTCTGACCCCGCCCGCGCCGCGGCCCACCTCGCCGCAACCCTACCCCCGGAGCTCGTGGCCCGCCTCGACCTCCACACCCTCGAGGTCCTCCCCAGCGGCTACGTCGATCCCGCCCTCGCCGAGACCAGCTCTGATCTCCTCTACAAGATCCACCTCCGCTCCGGCGCCGACGCCCTCGTCTACCTCCTCTTCGAGCACCAGAGCAGCCCTGACACCCACATGGCGCTCCGGCTCTTCCTCTACGCCGCCCGCGTCCTCGACCGATGGCGCGCGGAGAACCCCGACGCCGACGCCGTCCCCCTCCTCCTCCCCCTCGTCCTCTACCACGGCGACCGACCCTGGCGCGCTCCCCAGACCCTGACCGGGCTCTCCGCCGCCCTCCCCGAAGATCACGCCGCCCTCGACGGCCTCGGCCTCGAGCTCCGATACCTCCTCCACGACCTCTCCACCCTCGCCGACGAAGAGCTCCAGGCCCGTGCTCTCGACGCCATGGACCTCCTCGTCCAGCTCCTGCTCAAGCATGGCCGCGACGATGACCTCCTCGACCGACTCTGGCAATGGCAGGAGGTCTGGCGCGCCGTCCTCGACGGCCCCGGACTCCGCGCCATCGAGCTCCTCCTGAGATATATTGGGGTCGTGCAGGGCAGGAGGTCTCCCGAGCGGCTCCGCCACTTCCTCGGGAAGACCCTCGGCCCCCGCGGCGAGGAGGCGTTCATGACCTGGGAGCAGCAGTTCGAGGCCAGAGGAGAAGCCAGAGGAGAGGCCAGAGGAGAGGCCAGAGGCCAGCAGGCCATGTTCCTCGGTCTGCTCCGCCAGCGCTTCGGCCCCCTCTCCGACACCGTCGAGGACCGCGTCCACACCGCCACCCTCGAAGAGCTCAGCGCCTGGACCGAGCGCTTCTTCTCCTCCAGCACACCAGAGGAGATCGTCGGCCTCCCCCGCTGAGCCCGCGCGGGCACCTGCCGCTCCGAACGGAGGCCGCCCGCCCTCGCCCCGGGTTACCTGAGCCCTCATGCCGCCCACCCTCGCCCCCCGCCCCGGCCCAGAGGACTTCCGGCGCCTGCGCGAGGAAGGCTACACCTACGTAGACAAGACCTCTTTCATCGAGGACTGGCTGCGCACAGGCGACCCGGTGGTGCTCCTCCCGCGCCCGCGCCGCTTCGGCAAGACGCTCAACCTCAGCATGCTGCGCTACTGGCTGGAGCTCGGCCCCGAGGACCGCGCGTCGCTCTTCGAGGGCCTGCACATCACGCGCGCCGCCCCAGAGATCCAACGCCACCAGGGGCAGTACCCGGTCATCCTGCTCTCGCTCAAGGACACGCGCGCGGACAGCTTCGAGGGCTTCCTGGGCAGGCTCGCCCAGGTGCTGCACGATCTCCTGAGCTGGCATCGCGAGCTCGCACAGAGCCCCGCGCTCTCCGAGGAGCAACGTCGGCTCTTCGGCGCCCTCTTCGATGGGAGGGCCGACGCCGCCGGGCTCGCCCTCGCGCTGCGCCACCTCTGCCGCTGGCTGGAGCTGCATCACCGGCGCCCGGTCGTGCTCCTGGTGGACGAGTACGACGCGCCCATCGAGGCCGGCTATCAGCATGGCTACTACGACGCGATCGTCGAGTTCATGCGCGGGCTGCTGGGCGCCGCGCTCAAGTCGAACCCGAGCCTCTTTCGCGGCGTGCTGACCGGCGTGCGGCGCCTCTCCAAGGAGTCCCTGTTCTCCGATCTCAACAACGTCAGCACGCGCACCGTGTTGGACCCCACCTTCGCGACCAGCTTCGGGTTCACGGAGCCCGAGGTCTCGGCCGTCCTGGAAGCCGCCGGCCGCGCCGACCGGCTCCCGGAGGTGAGGAAGTGGTACAATGGATACCTGTTTGGTGGGCAGGTGATCTACAACCCCTGGTCGGTCCTCTGCTTCGCGGAGCGCGGCGAGCTGCTGGACTACTGGGCGCAGACCAGCTCAGACGCCCTGCTCCGGGCGCTTCTCGTAGGCGGGATCGAGCACCGTGAGGATCTGGAGACCCTGCTGCACGGGGGGAGTGTGGAGAAGCGCCTGGACGATCAGGTCTCGCTGCGCGACCTCGATCGCTCCCCAGGCAGCCTGTGGGCGCTGCTCTGGTCGGGGGGCTACCTCCGGACGATGCGGGTCCGCTACCGGGAGGGGGAGGCCTGGGTGACGCTGGACATCCCCAACGTGGAGGTGGGGCACGTCTGGCGCCGCAGCTTCTCCGGCTGGCTGGAGCTTCGCCTGGGCAGCGACGTGGCGGTCACGGCGCTTCACCGCGCGCTGCTGGGCGGGGACGCCGAGACGGTAGAGGACCTGCTGGGGCGCATGGTGGTGAGCGCGCTGTCCGCCCACGACACGGGAACAGGCCCGGACGACGCCCCAGAGCGGGTCTACCAGGCCTTCCTGCTCGGGCTGCTGGTCAGCCTGGAGGCCGATTACCGCGTGGTGTCCAACCGCGAGGCCGGATATGGCCGGGCCGACGTGCTGATCCTCCCTCGCCAACCCGGGAGGCCGGGCCTGGCGCTGGAGCTCGAGCGCCTGCGCCCCGACCGCGGCGAGACGCCGGAGATCGCCCTCGAAGCCGCGCACGCGCAGATCGCCAGACAAGGCTACCTGCGCGAGCTGGAGGCGGCTGGGGCGAGTCTGGCGCGGGCGTTGGCGGTGGTGTTCCAAGGCAAGCGGGTGTGGGCGCGGTGATCGCTCCAGCCGGATACAGAGCGAACATGCCCCGCCCCCCCTTCATCCTCCGCGCCGCCGACGTGCCCGAGCGCACGCACACCTACCCCCACAGCGACGAGCCCATGGCTCCCGGCCGGGCCATCGGCCGTGCCGCCGGGCTGCTGCGTATCGGGCTGCACCTGGTCCGCATGCCGCCGGGCACCCGCACGTCCTGGCCGCACGCCGAACAGAACGAGGAGGAGTTCGTCTACGTGCTGGAGGGCGCGGTGGACGCCTGGATCGACGGAGAGCTCCACCCCATGGGGCCGGGCGATCTGGCCGCCTTCCCCGCGGGTACGGGCATCAGCCACACCTTCCTCAACAACAGCGAGCAGGAGGCGCTGCTGCTGGTGGGCGGAGAGTCGGCGAAGTGCGACAGCCGGATCTTCTACCCGCTGAACCCTGGCCGGCGGGCGGACATGAGCTGGGCGGAGTGGTGGGAGGACGTGCCGAAGCGGGCGCTGGGCCCCCACGATGGCCTGCCCGACGCGCTGCGCGCGGCCCGAGGCAAGGGCTGACCCAGCGCCTGGCTGTGGCCTCTCCGGCGGTGGCCTGGATTGAGGCACGAGAAAGCAGAAAGGTGAATAGCGGACACTTTATGTCCGCATGAATTTGCTGCAGACGCTGGCGCGGCCTATGTTGATGGCACGAAACACAGCCTGAGACCCTGATCCTTCGGGCCAGGGCGAGCCCCCGTGCGCTCGCCCGCCCGGTCTGCCGTCGACGGATCCGTCGACCAGTGGGCGACCTCCGTCAGTCCAAGTGCCTGATTTCCTTGAGGCACCTGGCTTGCATGGAGCGGCGCCCGGAGATTCGCCATGCGCGCTACGCCCGCCCTCTGCCTGCTCACGTTGTCCCTCGCCTGCCGCCCGGTCGAGGATCGCTGGACCTCCACCGCCGAGATCTGCGCGGAGGACCTGGACCCTCAGGCGCTCAGCGAGGGCTGCGCCGCCGCCCTGGACCAGGACTTCCGCGTCGACGCGGACGCTTTCGACCCCGCGTCCCTGGAGGCCGTCCGCGCCGGCCTCTTCGTGCTGCTGACCCGCGAGGCCGGGCCGGTGTCCACCCTCGAGCGTGAGGACGCCGTGCACCGCCCGCTCCTGCGCCACCTGCGCCGCGCCGAGCGCCAGACCGGGCTGGACGACGCGGGGGCCGCGGCCTACAACCTCGCGTCTGCGCAGGTCGCCGCCGTCGTGCCCGCCCGCTTCGCCGAGTCCGACTGGCGCGCCGCCTACGATCCCGACACGGAGGAGGTCCAGGTCCGGGTCCCCTTCGACGACGGCCCGGAGTCCGCCGCGCTCCTGCTCTTTCACGAGGCCATGCACGGCATCGCTCCCGCCCATGTCCCCTGCCCGGAGGACCGCGACGACTCCTGCGACCGGGGCTGGCGGGGCGCCTACGGGTTGCAGGCGGGCTACGCCGAGCTCCTGCTGGACCGCTGCGACGCCGAGGAGGAGCCCGAGAGCTGCGCCTCGCTCACGAGCGCCATGGTCCATGGCGCGGCGCGGGTGCTCGCGGATCGCTGAGCGACGGGCTTGCGGAGACGGATCGTTGGCGCCACACTTCAAGGCGTCCCTCCACCCGAGGGGCGCTTTTTCTTCAGGAGGTGATGATGCGCGCCATGATCCTACTCCCACTCTGGACCGGCTGCGAGATCTACAGCACGGCAGGAGAGACCGGCCTGGACCCCTCGGACACCGCGCTGAGCGAGAGCGGCACAGGCGACGAAGATCCTGGGTTCCCGGACGAGTCCACCTACCCGGACCTGCTCGACTGCGAAGAGGTGGTGACCTTTGGATACACCACACCCTCCGGGACCCTGTGCACGTCGGGGGTCGCCGCCTGGCTGCTCAGCGACAGCAGCACCTACTCCACGGTTCAGGACGCCATCGACGCGGCGCCCACCGGAGACACGGTGACGGTCTGCGCGGGCACCTGGTTGGAGAACCTCCGTCTGGACACGAGCCTCAACCTCCGCGGTTATGGCGCGAACATGAGCTGGCTGGACGGCGCATACCAGGGTCGGGTCTTGGAGATCACCGGCAACCCGGACGTCACCCTGCAAGGGCTGGCGCTGATTCAAGGTGTGGACGGCTACGATGGCGGCGCCGTCTCGGCAGCCGGGGGCACCCTGTCCGTCTCCAACGTGCTCTTCGAGCGCAACACCTCGGGCTATGAGGGTGGCGCGCTCGACGCCTACACGACGGACCTGACGATCGCGCGCTCCTGCTTCCGCTTCAACGGAGCCGACTACGAAGGGGGCGCAGTGAACGCAGGGTACCAGGGGAGCGTGAGCATCACCGGATCGGTCTTCGTCTACAACGACGCGGGCTACGAGGGCGGCGCCATCGCGTTCGGTGGTCGCACGGACGACATCACCCTGGACATCACCGACAGCACGCTGGCCTGGAACATCGCCGGCTACAGCGGCGGCGCGCTCTCCATCGGCTCCCGGGAGTTCTCCACCACCACCATCAGCGGCAGCCGCCTGGAGGACAACTTCGCCGAGAACGAAGGCGGCGCCATCGCCATCGGGTCCTGGGGAGGCAACACGCTGGTCCTCGAGGACAGCGCGGTGATCCAGAACGAGAGCAGCAGCGGCGGAGGCGTGAGCGTGGGCGGGTGGGGCTCGCATGCGGTCGAGCTCACGGACACCTGGTTCGTGGAGAACGAGGTTACCGATGCGGGCGGGGCCCTGGACTCGGGCAGCCGCTGCACCGCGACGCTGAGCATGATCGGCGGTGGCGTCATCGCCAACGAGGCGCCCGACGGCGGCGGCGGCTTCGCCATCCACTCAGAGACCACGCTGAGCGTGACGGAGGCCCACTTCGGGAGCGGGACAGGCGACAACGAGGTCGGCGACGTCAACAGCTACACAGGCTGGGGCGCCTTCGCCAGCTTCACCTGCGACGGGACCACCTGCGACTGATCGGCCGATCTCGCCCTGGCCCGCCCCCCGTGCTAAGGCGGGGGGCGGGTGCCCCCAGCACCCGAGGAGCGCAGGGACCGGGCATGGCGACCGAACATCAACTGCGGCAGGAGATCATCAAGTTCTCGCACCTGTGCTACGAGCGCAACCTGCTCGTGGCCATGGACGGGAACCTCTCGGCGCTGCTGCCCAGCGGCGACATCCTCTGCACGAAGGCGGGCTGCCACAAGGGCTTCCTGACCGACGATGATCTGGTGGTGGTGGACCGCAAGGGCCGCAAGGTGCGGGGCGCGGGCAAGCCCACCAGCGAGATGAGCATGCACCTGGCCTGCTACGACGAGCGGCCGGACGTGCGCGCGGTGGTCCACACCCACCCGCCCATCTCGATTGCGTTCACCATCGCCGGCGTGAGCATGGCCCGCTGCGTGCTGCCCGAGGTCGTGCTGACCCTGGGCACGGTGCCGACGGTGACGTATGCGACCACGGGCACCACGGATCTGGCCGAGTTGGTGCGCCAGTCCATCCGGAATCACGACGCCATCCTGATGGACCGGCACGGCGCCGTCTGCGTGGGCACCAGCCTGCTGGAGGCCTACTGTCGCCTGGAGACGATGGAGCACACGGCGCTGATCACGAAGACCGCGCGCGACCTGGGCGCGGTGCGTGAGCTGCCGCCGGAGGAGGCGGTGGCGCTCCGCAGCATGGGGCTGAAGCGCTACGGCGGGCCGCCCAACGCGGTGGCCAAGGCCGATCAGCCGGGCGCGGACCTGCCCTCCTCCTGCCTGTCCTGCACGGGCTGCAACCACCCGAAGCCGGCGGGCATCGGCCCGAAGTCCGACATGCGCTTCGCCCGGCTCACCCAGCAGAGCCTGCCCGCCCTTCAGGAGATGGTGGCCCAGGCGAAGCGTGAGCTGGACGGGCCGGCGGCGGGGAGCGGCGGCACGGACGCGCTGGAGGCCGCCGTCGCCGCCGAGGTCCTGCGGGCGCTGGCCGAGCGGCGCTGATGGAGCCCTCGCGCGGGGCGCGGGCGGCGCGCCTCCTGGCCGAGCTGCCCCCGGTGCTCCTGTGCGCCTGGATCGTGTGGGTCTTCGCTCGCACCGTGGCCGATCGCGTGGGCTACCCCTACGACCTGGAGTGGATGGAGGGCGGGATGCTCCTGCACTCCCTCCGCGTGCTCGAGGGCCAGCCCATCTACATCGAGCCCACCGCGGACTTCATCCCCTACCTGTACCCGCCGCTGTACGCCTGGGTGGTGGCCGGCCTCAGCCTGCTGCCGGGGGTGGACCTCTCGCTCGCCCTGGGGCGCCTGGTCTCCATCCTGGGGACGCTGGCCGCGGCGGGGGCGCTGGTGGCGGCGGCCCGGACCGAGCGCGCGCCCTGGGGGCTGGCGATCGGCGCGGCGGGGCTCTACCTGAGCTGCTACGAGGACAGCGGCGCCTTCTACGATCTGGTGCGCACGGACGGGCTCCTGATGGGGCTGGTGAGCTGGTCCCTGGTCGCGGCGCGGCGGGGCCAGCTGCGGACCTCGGGGCTGCTGCTCACCCTGGCCTACGCCGCCAAGCACAGCTTCGCGGTCTTCGGCGCCCCCACCCTGGTCTGGCTGCTCTGGACCGGGGGCCGCGGGCCGGCGCTGCGCTTCCTGCTGTGGAGCGTGACGCCAGCGCTCGCGTACACGCTGGCCATGCAGCTCGGCAGCGGCGGGCACTTCCTCACCTGGATGCTGGAGGTGCCTGGCGCGCACGGCGTCGTGATGCGGCGCCTCTTCCCCGGCGCGCTCGAGGAGATCGTGGGCGCCCTGCCCTACACCAGCGGGGCGGCGGCGCTGATCGGCCTCGCCTGGGTGCGGCGCTGGAGCGCGGGCGGAGCCTTCTGGGTGGCCCAGGGCGTGCTGGCGCTGGCGCTGGCGAGCCTGATGCGCGGCCACACGGGCGGCTTCACCAACGTGCTCATGCCGGGGCACTGGGCGGTGGCGCTGTGGGCGGTGCTCGGGCTCGGGGCCCTGACCCGGCGCTGGACCAACCCGCTCCTGCTCGGGGCCGCGGGCGCGCTGGTCGCCGCCCAGATCGGCCTCGCCGCCTGGCAGCCCGGCCGCTTCCTCCCCACGCCCGAGGACCGCGCGGCCGGCGACGCCCTGGTCGAGCGCGTGCGCGCCATCGAGGGCGAGGTGCTCTCCCCCTACGCCCCCTGGATCCCGGTGCTGGCGGGCAAGCGCCCCTACTGGCACCTGATCGCGCTGTGGGACATCGACTACAAGCAGGGCCCTTACTACAAGGCCTCCCGCCGCGTGGACCGCGCCATCGCCGACCGGCGCTGGGACGCCATCCTGGTGGGTGACGACGACAAGCTCGGCCATGGCGTGAAGAAGCACTACGAGAAGCTGGAGCGGATCCGCTACAAGGGCCGCGTCTTCTTCCCCAAGACCGGGTGGAGGCGCCGCCCGGAGCTGATCTATGTGCCGCTTCCGCCGGGAGAGGTGGGCGTGGACGACGAGGAGGAGAAGGACGCGCCGCCGGATCCGCTCCCTGAACCTTCGGAGAAGGCGGACCCGATGGGCGGGGGGATCTGAGGGCAGGGGCTCGGGGTGACTCCACGCGGAGCTCCGAGGTATAGGAGAGCGGTGAAGTCGGGCCTGCCCATCGACGTCCACGCGCTGCTCCAGGGGAGGGTCGAGGCCCTCCGTCTGGAGTACAAGAGCACCTGGGACCGATATTGCGGGAGCTCGGCGCTGCGGACCATCTGCGCCTTCGCCAATGACCTCCTCAACACCAACGGCGGCTACATCGTCCTTGGCGTGGAAGAAGAGAATGGCGTCCCGCGGCTACCTCCCCGGGGGATCCCGGAGGCCGAGCTCGAGCGCATCCAGAACGAGCTGAGGGGGGCCTGCAACCGCATCCAGCCCCACTACATGCCGACCATCGTCCCTGAGCAGGTCGGTGACCGCTGGGTGATCATCGCCTGGTGCCCCGGCGGGGAAGGGCGCCCCTATGAGGCCCCTGAGAGCCTGGAGAGCGGGGCGCCCCGCCACCCCTACGTTCGAGAGGCCAGCTCCACGCGAGAGGCGAAGGGAGAGCTCCTACGCCAGCTTCACGAGGTCTCGACGCGCGTGCCCTTCGATGATCGCGCCTGCTATGACGCGACCTCGCACGACATCCTCCCCGCGCTGGTCCACGAGCACCTGCACGAGGTCCGCAGCAGGCTTGCTGGCGAGCGTATCGCGCCGGAGGAGCTCTATCGAAAGCTGAACCTGCTCAAGCGCGTCAACGGCCACGAGGCCCCAAAGAACGTCGCGCTCCTCTTCTTCTCGTCCGAGCCCCGGCGCTGGTTCCGGGGCGCACGCATCGAGATCGCGCAGTTCCCGGAAGGCAAGAGCGGCTCCCAGATCATCGAGCGGAACATCGATGGCCCGCTGCCCACGATGATCCGCACCGCGCTGGACTACCTTCGCGGCTTGATCCCGACCGAGATCCGCAAGCTCCCCGATCGCGCCGAGGCCCTGCACATCTCGGCCTGGCCCTTCGCGGCCGTCGAGGAGGCGCTCATCAACGCGGTCCACCACCGCGGGTACGACGTCCCGGATCCAGTCAAGGTCTACATCCTGCCAGACGCGATGAAGATCGCCAGCTATCCGGGCCCGGTGAGCGGGCTCTCGCTGAAGGATCTGGAGTCTGGAGACCCTCCCCCGGTTCCCGCGAGGAACAAGCGCATCGCGGAGCTGCTGAAGGATCTGCAGCTCGCCGAGGCGCGCGGGACCGGGATCGGCAAGATCCGCCGCGAGATGGAGCGGAACGGCTCGCCTCCGCCGAGCCTGCGCTTCGACGAGGACCGGACCTGGTTCGAGGTGACCCTGCCGATCCACCCAGCCTTCGTGCGGAGGGAGTCTGGCTCCTCATCCCAACCGATTCGGTCAGGGCAGCCTGCCCCTCCCGAGGAGCTGGTTGGCCGAGACGAGCTCGTTCCCCTCCTGGTTCGCGCGCTGGAGTCGCAGAGTGTGCTTCTCCTCGGACCCCAGGGGCGCGGAGTCAGCTCTGTTCTTGGCGCCATACACGAAGCACTCTCAGCGTCGAATCGCCGGGCTGTCACCATCGATCTTCACGGCGTGGACTTTGTCGGAGGGTTCGTCGCGGCGTTGATGGACTGGGAGGAGAAAGGCCGGGCGGAGGCCCCCGCCCGAGACGATCAGCTTCAGGCGCTGGCAGAGCGCTTTGATCGTGGTCTGCTCGGGAGCCTGGAGGCGCTGCTCGACCACCTGGCCGAGGTTCATCCAGATGGGCTCACCATTCTGATAGATGGAATCGATGAATTCTATGATCGGGACGTCACGAGGTGGGAAGACCAGCGAAGCGCGGCCTGGCCTCAAGTGGAGCTGTTAAGAGTCCTCTCGCGCCGCAAGCACCTGAGGCTCCTTGGGACGGCGCGGTCGTTCAGCTCACTGAGCACAGAGCTTCAAAGCGTCCTCTCGACGGGGATTCGTGTTCTGACTGTCCCTCCCCTCGGCCACGCTGCGAGCCTGGAGCTGTCTGGCCGACTGCTGAGAGGCGCAGGCCTGCCTACGAGTCCACCTGTGCTCGACCTGCTCGCGCAGCTCTCCGCTGGCATCCCTGGCCTTCTCGTCGCGCTGATTCACGCCCTCCGCGCGCGCCAGACAGCTTCAGCCGAGGTCGTGCAGGAGCTCTTCGACGAGCTCGCCACGGAGGACGCCGACCGGGCTGGCCTGCGTCGCCGGATCAGTCAGTTCCTGGCCTATATCGAGCTTCACTGTCGGATGGCGGGAGATCCTCGGCGCGCTGAGGGCTTGACTGGCGTCCTGGACGCCGCCGCGGACTCTCCCACCGGGCGGCGGAGACTTGACCTCATCGCCAACGTCACCACGAATGGCCGTCCGAGAATGCAGGTCCTTACTGCGTTACGGGAGCTCGAGCAGGAGGGGTGGCTGGTCGAGGTTGACGGCGTCGTTCGATTCGAACACCCCTGGCTGAGGGACGAGTGGCTCAGGTTTCGAGCACTTCCGCCGGCCTCTCCAAGCGCGCTCCCCGAGGACGACGTGCCGTTCTGAGGGCCCAGAATCTCCATCAAGAAGGCGGACCCGATGGGCGGGGGGATCTGATCCCTGTCGCTGAGCAGAAGAGGTTGTTGCCGCGCCTGCCCAGCGTGGTGTGGGCGGTGAAGCTGCACCCTCCGCGGCAGACCTCGGCGTAGGTGCAGGTGGCGCAGAAGCCCCAGAGCTCGGAGCGGTCGCGCTCGCGGGCGAAGCGGAGCTCCGCGGTCTCGGCCCAGATCCGCTCCAGCGAGGTGTCCCGGACGTTGCCGCCCACGTAGGGCGCGGTGGGCAGGGAGGGGCAGCCCTTGATCTTGCCGTCGGACTCGATGCCCAGCACGTACAGGCCGGCGACGCAGCCGGGGTAGTAGCTCGCCTCCCCGCCCGGCCGGCTGCGCAGCACGGTCTCGTGGGGTCCATAATAGCCCAGGTTGTTCCCCAGCTGCACGTCCAGGACCTCGCTCCAGGGCCGCCCCTGGGCCCGCGCCTCCCGGGCGAGCTCGAGCTGCAGGCGGGCGAGCGTGTCGATGACCGCCAGGATCTGGTAGGGCTCGAGGATCCAGCCAGGCTGGTCCGCCGCCCGACCCATGGGCGCCGTGAGCTGCGCACGCCAGGACCGGATCCCGGTGGGCTGGAGCGCGGCCAGCGTCTCGGGCAGCCGCTGATGGTTGACCCGATTGACCTGAGTGTTCACTCCGGTCAACAGGCCCGCCTCGCGGGCGTGGTGCAGCGCGCTGATCGCGGCCTGGAAGCTCCCCGGCGAGGCGCGCAGGAGGTCGTGCGCGTCCTCGGGGCCGTCCACGCTGACCCCTACGCCGAACAGGCCCGCCTCCCGCCAGCGCCGGGCCAGCCCGGCCGTGAACCCGCGCCCGCCGGTCTGGGTGACCACGCGCACACCCGCCTCGCTGAGCGCGCGGGTGAGCTCCAGCGCGCCGGGGTGCAGGTAGGCCTCGCCGCCGATCAGCGTGACCTCCTGGCAGCCCAGCCGCACCAGGGCCGCCGCGACCTCCAGCAGCTCGGTCGTGTCGAGCTCGGAGGGCCGCGCGCTCCGCGCCCGTGAGCCGCAGTGGGCGCAGGCGTGATCGCAGCGCATGGTCAGCTCCCACACCGCCGCGAGGGGGCGGTAGGGGTCGCCGAGCCGGAACTGGCCGGGGTTGCTCAACGCGCGGCGACCGTCAGCGCCGCTTCGACGGCCCGAAGAGGTCGTCGAGCGAGCTCGGCTCGGGCGCGCTCTTCCTCCCTCGGGAGCCCGAGCTGGCCAGGGGATCGAAGCCGTCTCTGCTCTGCTTCTGCGGAGCCCGCCGCGGCCCGCTGACGCCGAAGAGGTCGTCCATGTCCGAGCGCGCGGCCCCGGAGCTCTTCGGGCCTCCCCCCTTGACGCTCAGCAGATCGTCCATCTCCGAGCGGCTGGAGCCCGCCCCGCGGCGTGGCCCTCCGGACACGCTCAGCAGGTCGTCCATCTCCGAGCGCCCGGCGGCCGACCCGGCGCGCTCCGCCTTCACGACGCGCCGCCCGGTGCGGCTGGACCCGAAGAGGTCGTCCATACCGCTGCCGGTGTCCTCAGTGGCGACCTCCGCGGCCTCCCCGAGGCGCACGCGCCCGTCGAGCCCGCGCCCGCCCACCGCCTGGTCCAGGTCCGAGCCCTGCTGGACCTGCTTCGGGATGAGCTGGGGGATCTCCCCCTCGATCTTCGTGCGCCCGAGCGCGCTGGCGACGTCCAGCGCCCCGTCCAGGGTGCCGGCGGAGGTCTCGGGCGCGCTGTCCTGCTGCGTGCTCATCGCCGAACTCCTCCTCAGCTCCCGGTGTCGCCCGTGTCGCCCGTCTCCGCGCCGCCGCCCACCGGGCTCGCCGTGAGCGTGAGCCGCAGGTCCGACTGGTCGGGGTCGGTGTTGCGGATACGCAGCTCGCCCACCGCCTCGGCCTCGGCGCTCAGCCGGCACTGCACGGAGAACTCGATGTCCTCCCCCGGCTGCAGCTCGAACTCGTCCACCGCGGCCATGGAGAACTGCCCGTCGGCGCTGTCCACCACGGCGATGTCGTAGACGCGCAGGGGCTCCTCGCCCACGCTGGTGATCTTCATGTACTCGCTGCTGTCGATGCCGACCGTCAGGTCCGTCCAGGTCAGATCGCCCGGGTAAACCTCCATCTTCCCGGACTCCTGGCTGGTGGCGTTGTCCTCGCTGTTGGTCTGGAAGCCCGTCTCGGCCTCGCAGGCGGCGAGCAGCAGGACGGGCAGGACGATGATGAGTCGCATGAGCTCTCCGTGTTCAGGTCGAGGATAGCGCAGCGCGAGGCCTCCGGGTATCAGGAACCGATGTCCCTCGAGCGGCTCCCGCGAACCCTGGACTTCCGAATCGAGATCCCGAAGGGCGGGGTCGTCAAGCGGGCGCAGGACGGCCGCGTGGAGCTGATCTCTCCCCTCCCCTGTCCCTTCAATTACGGCTCGGTGCCGGGCACGCTGGGGCCGGACGGCGACCCGGTGGACGTGGTCGTGCTGGGGCCGCGCCTGCCCCGCGGGGCCACGGGCACGCTGCCGGTGGTGGGCCGGGTGAGGATGCGCGACGCCGGGCAGGACGACCCCAAGTGGCTCCTCTGCGCGCGCCCCCCCGAGGAGGAGGAGCTGCTGCTGGTGGACCGCTTCTTCTCCTTCTACGCCCTGGTCAAGCTGGCGCTCCAGCGCCGCCGGGGCGAGCAGACCGAGACCCGCTACGCCGGGCTGGACCGCATCCGCGAGGGCGAGCTGCTGGGCGCCCTCTCCGGCGGCACGGCCAAGGCCCGCTTCCGCCGCAAACCCTGGCGCTGAGCCCGGAGCCCGCATGCTGCCTCTGTTCTGGGACGACACGCACCACAGCCTGCGCGAGAGCGCCGATCGCTTCGTCGCCCGCCACATCGCCCCGCACGCCGCGCAGTGGGAGGAGGAAGGCGCCTTCCCCCGCGAGCTCTACGCGCTGGCCGGCGAGCACGGGCTCCTGGGCGCCGCCTACCCCACCGAGCACGGCGGCGGCGGGGGTGACCTGCTGCACGGGCTGGTGGTCACCGAGGCCCTCGTGCGCGGCGGAAGCGTGGGGACGGCGGTGGGCCTGGGCTCGCACGCCATCGCGCTCCCGCCCATCCTGGCCCTGGGGACGGAGGCCCAGAGGGCGCGCTGGGCGCCGCCCGTGCTGCGCGGGGAGAAGGTGGCGGCGCTGGCGGTCACCGAGCCAGGGGCGGGCTCGGACGTGGCGGGGATCCGCTGCCGGGCCGTGCGCCAGGGCGACCACTACGTGATCAACGGCTCGAAGACCTTCATCACCAGCGGGGCCCGCGCCGACATCGTGACCCTGGCCGTGCGCACGGGCGAGCCCGGCTACGCCGGCCTCTCGCTGCTGGTGGTCGAGCGCGACACCCCCGGCTTCCGCGCGGGGAGCCCGCTGCGCAAGATGGGCTGGTGGGCCAGCGACACCGCCGAGCTCTTCTTC
This sequence comes from uncultured Enterobacterales bacterium, assembly GCA_964615375.1. Classification (GTDB taxonomy): domain Bacteria; phylum Myxococcota_A; class UBA796; order UBA796; family CAZKWG01; genus CAZKWG01. The sequence goes on along the minus strand of CAZTOW010000077.1, from coordinate 9,432 downwards.
GAGGACTGCCGCGTCCCGGTAGAGAACCTGCTGGGCGAGGAGAACATGGGCTTCTACGGGGTGATGGCGAACTTCACGAACGAGCGCCTGCTGCTGGCCGCGACCTGCGTCGCCATCGCCCGCCTCGCCCTGGAGGCGAGCCAGCGCTACGTCCGCGAGCGCGAGGCCTTCGGCCGCCCGCTCTGGGGCTTCCAGGTCACCCGCCACCGCCTCGCCGAGATGGCCACCGCCGAGGCCCAGGCCCGCGCCTTCGTCAGCGTGGTGGCGGCCCGCGCGCGGGCGGGCGAGGACGTCACCGCCGACGTGGCCATGGCCAAGAACGCCGCCGTCGCCGCCTGCAGTCTGGTGACCGACGCCGCCGTGCAGCTCCACGGCGGCATGGGCTACATGCGCGAGAGCCTGGTCGAGCGACTCTACCGCGACGCCCGCCTCTTCCCCATTGGCGGCGGGACCACCGAGATCATGAACGAGATCATCGCGAAGCGCATGGAGTAGGCGATCCCAATTCCCTACGGCACGGCTCGGAGATGATGTTAACCTGATCAGGAGCCGTCCCTGGGGAGGCAAGATGATCCGGTCCGCCATCAAGAGCAGCATCAAGAAGGTCATCGAGAAGGTCGCTGACGGCGGCCCGAGCGCCGCGCCGCCGACGCCGCAGGCCCGGTCCAGCGCGCCCGCCGAGCCGCCGCGCCCGGTCTCGCCGCCGCCGACCCCGCCGGCGCCGCCCGCGCCGCCCGCGCCCGTCGCCGCCGCCGCGGAGCCCGCCCCCGCCGCGCCCGTCGCCGCCCAGAGCTCGCCGGTGAGCCCGTCCGACGACACCGCCGGCCCGCCCATCCGCCTGGAGGACGTGCAGTCCATCCTCGACGACATGGTGCGCCCGGCGCTGCAAGGCGACGGCGGCGACATCACGCTCATCAAGGTGGAAGACAACAACATCTACGTGAAGCTGGTGGGCTCCTGCAGCACCTGCCCCTCCTCCATCATGACGATGAAGATGGGCGTGGAGGCGCTGCTCAAGGAGGAGTTCCCCTCCATGCGCGAGCTCATCCAGGTGGGGTGACCGGCGCGTAGCCTGCCCCCACGCCGTGCTTAGATTGCAGGCCTGGGGGTCACCATGTCGGGCGCCGCGCCGCTGTTCTCGTCCTCCCTCGCGCCGGAGCGCAGCTCCAACGCCGTCCCGCCCCTCCCGCGGCTGGCGGCCCTGCGCGCGGACCTGCTGGCCGCACCTTACGCCCTCTGCACGCAGAAGGCCGAGCTGCTGACCGCGTTCATGCAGGCCGCGGATCCGCCGGACGATCTCACGTCCCGGGCCTCCAGGCTCCACTTCCGCGCCGCCCGCGCCGGGCTGGAGCGCAGCCTGGCCTCCGGCGCCCCCCAGGGCCGACCGCAGCTCCGGGCCAACCGCGCCCTGCTCCGCTGGTACGAGCGCCGCGGGCGCCGCCACGCCACGCGCTCGCCGGTCCGCCTCTACGCCGAGGCCCTGGCCTACATCCTGGAGCGCGTCCCGCTCCGGGTCTACGAGCACGAGCTCCTGGTGGGCAACCCCTCCTCCCAGCGCATCGGCGCGCCCATCCACCCGGATCTGGGCGGCATCCTGATGCTGCCCGAGCTCCCCACCCTCGCCTCGCGCAAGGTCAACCCGCTCCAGACCACGCCCGAGCAGGTGGCGCGGCTCACCGACGAGATCCTGCCCTTCTGGTTCGGGCGCTCGGTGCAGGCTCGCGCCGGGCTGCTGACCGCCGATCTCGAGCTGCCCAACGAGCTGGTCCGCGGGCGCAACATGGTGCTCACGCAGTTCGCGGGGATCTCCCATGTCACCCCGGACTATCCCTCCGTGCTGCACCAGGGCTTCGAGGGCCTGCTGGCCCGCGCGGAGGAGGGCGCCCGGAGCGCGCGGAGCGCCGAGCAGCGTGACTTCTACGAGAGCGCCGCCATCGCCGCCCGCGCCGCCATCGAATTCGGCGCCCGCTGGAGCGCTCACCTCGCCGGGCTGGCCGCGGCCGAGCCCCGCCCCGAGCGCGCCGCCGAGCTCCGCGAGCTCTCCGAGATCCTCGCCCGCGTCCCGGCGAAGCCCGCCCGCACCCTGCACGAGGCCCTCCAGAGCCTGGTCCTGGCCCACGTCATCGTCCACCAGGAGAGCTTCCAGCACGGCGTCTCCTTCGGGCGCATCGACCAGCACCTGTGGCCCTACTACGCTCGCGACCTGGCCGAGGGCCGGACCACGCCTGAGCGCGCCACGGAATTGCTGGGCTGCTTCCTGGGCAAGGCCGCCGAGCTGCTGCCGCTCTTCAACACGATGGCCACCGAGTACTTCTCCGGGCTCAGCTCAGCGAGCGGGCTCACCCTGGGCGGGACGGACGCGCTCGGGCGGGACCTGACCAACCCGCTCAGCTTCCTGATCCTGGAGGCTTATGACCAGATGCGGCTGCGCCAGCCGAACCTGCACCTGCGGGTCCACCCGGGCAGCGACCCGGCCCTGCTGACGCGCTCGGCGGAGCTGATCAAGAAGGGCGGCGGGATGCCGGCCTTCTTCAACGACGACGCGGTGGTGCCGGCGCTGGTGGCGCTGGGCGTGGACGAGGAGGACGCGCGGGACTACAGCGTGGTGGGCTGCGTGGAGTGGGGCGTCCCTGGCCGCAGCTTCCCCGCCGCGGGGGCCGCCTTCCTGAACCTGCCCGCCGCCCTGGACCGGGCCCTGCACGGCGGGCGGCACCGCGACGAGGGCGGAGAGGCCGTCCCCTTTGACAACATCGAGGCTGTTTTTTCGGCGTTCCAGAAGGAGATCGACCGCCTCGTGGACGCGGCCGTAGCCGGAAACGAGGCCATCGAGGCCGCCCACGCCCGCTGGCGCCCGACCCCCTACCTCTCGCTCCTGGTGGGCGGCTGCCTGGAGTCGGGCCGCGACGTGACCGCCGGGGGAGCCCGCTACAACAGCACCGGGATGCAGGGGGTAGGCGTGGCGGACGTGGCCGACGCGCTCGCCGCAATGGAGCGCGTGGTCTTCGGCGAGGGCCACCTCACCCTGACCGAGCTGATGGCCGCGGTGGACCGCGACTTCGTGCCCGACGAGGAGCTGCGCCGCCGCCTCCTGGACCGGGCCCCACGCTACGGCCAGGACCTGGGCGCGGCCGAGGGCTGGGCGCGCCGGGTGGTGGACGCCTACTGCACCTCCGTGCGCCGGCACCGGAACGCGCGCGGTGGGCCTTACGCCCCCGGCTTCTGGACCATGACCACCCACCTGGGCTTCGGCCACCGCACCGGCGCGCTCCCCTCCGGTCGGCGGGCGGGCCAGGCGCTCGCCGACGGGCTCTCGCCCCAGAACGGCGCCGATGATCGCGGGCCCACCGCCTCCCTGCTGGCCGCCGCCCAGGCCGGCAGCCCGCTGGTCGCCAACGGGCTCTGCCTGAACGAGAAGCTGGACCCCTGGTACCTGCGCGGGGAGGCCGGATCGCGCCTGCTCGCCGATCTCACGCGCGGCTACTTCGCCGCGGGCGGGATGCACGTGCAGTACAACGTCGTGGACGCCGCCGTGCTGCTGGACGCGAGGCGCCACCCCGAGCGCCACCGCGACCTGGTCGTGAGAATCTCCGGCTACAGCGCCTACTTCAACGATCTCACCGATGAGATGAAAGACGATCTCATCGCCCGCACCCTGCACGGGGCCAGCCCGGACCCGGGGCCGGGCTGCCTGGGTCAGGAGGCGTCGTGAGCGGACATACGGCGATGATCTTCGACGTGCAGCGCTTCTCCCTGCACGACGGTCCCGGCATCCGCACCGTCGTCTTCTTCAAGGGCTGCGCCCTGGCCTGCGCCTGGTGCCAGAACCCCGAGGCCATGCACGGCCGCGCCCAGCTCGCCTACGACGAGGCCCGCTGCCTGGAGGGCTGCACGCGCTGTCAGGGCCTCTGCCCGGAGGGCGCGATCGGGCTGCAGCGCTCGGGCCGGGTGGACTTCTCGCGCTGCACGGGCTGCGGGCTGTGCGTGGAGGCCTGCCCCACGCAGGCGCTCCGCACGGTGGGGCGCCAGTGGGGCACCGACGAGCTGCTGGCCGAGATCCTCCGCGATCGGAGCTTCTTCGTGGCCTCCGGCGGCGGCGTCACCTTCTCCGGCGGCGAGCCCGCGCTGCACAGCGGCTTCCTGCGCGAGCTGCTGCCGAAGCTGAAGCGCGAGGGCGTCCACACCTGCCTGGAGACGGCCGGCGCCTACGGCTTCGCCCTGCTGGAGCCCCTGTTGGGCTGGATGGACCTGATCCTCTACGATCTCAAGGTCATCGACCCCCAGCGGCACGAGCGCTACACCACGCGCGACAACGCGGACATCCTGGCCAACCTGCGCGAGCTGCTCCGCCGAGGCGTCCGGCTGGAGCTGCGCATGCCCGTCATCCCCGGCTGGAACACCGACCCCGAGAACATCGACGCCACCGCCCGCCTCCTGCGCGAGCTCGGCGTGGACCACCTCACGCTCCTCCCCTACAACCCCCTGTGGGAGGCCAAGCTCCCCCGCCTCGGGCTGCAGCGGCGAGCCCTGGGCATCCGGGCCCCAGAGGACGCCTTCTACGCGCGGCTTCAGGAGAGCTTCGCCCGGAGCGGGGTGGAGGCGAGGATGTGAGCGGGCGTGATATGCTCCCATCCTGTCCAATCTGAGGCGCAAAATGGACACGGTGCGGAGATTTTTCCAGGCTCCAGAGAGCAGCTTCTTCCTCTTCGGGCCTCGCGGGACCGGAAAATCGACCTGGATCGCGGAGAACCTCCCCGATGCCCTCCGCGTCGATCTGCTCCTGCCCTCCGAGGCCCGGCGCTTCGCCGCCCGCCCGGAGGAGCTGCTGGCGCTGCTCCGCGGCAACCCCACGGCGCGCACGGTGGTCATCGACGAGGTCCAGCGCGTGCCGGAGCTGCTCAGCGTGGTCCACCACGTCATGGAGAGCGGCGATCGGCGGCGCTTCGTGCTCACCGGCTCCAGCGCGCGGAAGCTGCGCCAGGTGGGCGTGGATCTCCTGGCGGGTCGGGCGGTCCGCCGCGCGCTGCACCCTTTCCTGGCGGCGGAGCTGGGCGCGGCGTTCTCGCTCGAGCGCGCGCTCACCACCGGTCTGGTCCCGCTGATCCTGGGGGCGCCCGACCCTTCGGACGCGCTCCGAACCTACGCGGACCTCTACCTGCGGGAGGAGGTGCAGATGGAGGGCCTGACGCGGGACGTCGGGGCCTTCGCGCGCTTCCTCGAGGCGATCTCCTTCTCCCACGGGAACCTGCTGAACGTCTCGGGGGTCTCCCGGGAGTGTCAGGTCGAGCGGAAGACGGTCGAGCGATACATCGACATCCTCATTGACCTCCTCCTGGCAGAGCGTGTCCCCGTCTTCGCGCGGCGGGCGCGGCGGGAGCTGGTGGCGCACGCGCGCCTCTACCTCTTCGACGCTGGAGCCTTCCGCGCCTTGCGCCCACGCGGCCCGCTGGACCGCCCGGAGGAGATCGAGGGCGCCGCGCTGGAGGGCCTCGTGTTCCAGCACCTGCGCGCCTGGTGCGACTACACCGGCGCAGGCGAGCTCAGCTTCTGGCGCACGCGCGGCGGCGTGGAGGTGGACTTCGTGCTCTACGGGGAGGGCCTGTTCCTCGCCATGGAGGTCAAGAACGCCACCAAGGTGCGCCCGGAGGATCTGCGCGGGCTCCGCGCCTTCCTGGAGGACTACCCGGAGGCCACCCCCGTGCTGCTCTACCGGGGGACGGAGCGGCAGCGCCACGGGGAGATCTGGTGCCTCCCCGTGGAGGAGGCGCTCCGGGCTCTGGTGCCGGGGATCAGCCCGCAGGTGTGCTGGGGCCTCGAGGAGGGGAGGATCGAGGCCCAGGGTTGAGGAACGCCTCAGCCCCACACCGCCGGCACCGCCCGCTCCCGCACCCAGCCCTGCCGGAGCCAGTCCTCCACCGGGTCCTCCAGGCTCACCTTGCCCACGTAGAGGTGGGCGATCGGTCGCCCCGAGGCCAGCCAGGCGGCGACGGCCATGCGCCCGCGCAGGTAGACGCTGTCCTTGGCGTAGACGCCGGGCCGCCCGGGGTGGGCGAGGCCGCGCTTGACGCGCAGAGCCACGCCCCAGGCGATCTCCGACCCGCCGTTGGCCGAGAGCCAGGCGTGGAGCTCGCGGAAGCCGACCTCGCGGGCGACGCGGATGGCGCGGGCGACGAGCTGCTGGCGGGGGAGCACGCCGGGGGAGGAGACGCCGGCCCGCTCCTCGGCCATGAGGGCAAGGCCCTCCTCCGTGACCAGGGCGCCGGGAAGCCCGGTGGAGAAGCAGGTGAGCGCCTGGCCCTCGCCGTTGTGGGCGCGCACGGCGTGGACGTCGATCTCGTGGACCACGAGGCGGCGCAGGTCGCGCGGGCGGAAGCGGGCGCCGGGGTGGACGCGCAGGAGGCGCTTGGCGCTGTCCACCAGCACGCGGGCCGACATGACCGGGTCGGTCTCCACCCGCCAGCCCTCGAGCCCGCGCTCATCCAGCGCGATCTGCAGCTCGATGATGAGATCCATGGCGCGGAGATCGGCGCGCTCGGGATCGGCGGGGGGCTCGGGGAAGCGCCAGGCCAGGTCGGCGTCGGTGGGGTACCAGCCGGCGGCGCGGGCGAGGGCGTCGAAGCGCTCGGGGCTGCGGTCGCGCAGGGCCAGGACCAGGAGCGCGGTGTCCTCCAGGCAGCGCGCCACCAGCGCCCCGGCGGGGGTGTCCTCGGGCGGGCGGGCGGCGTCCAGGCGTCGGAGCAGCTCGTCGGCCTGCGTGAGCGGCCGGTAGAGGAAGGGGGGCTCTGGCGCGCCGCGGTTGAAGGCGGCGCGCGCCTCCGGCTCGTTCTCCGGGTTCAGGTACCGGGAGAAGGCGACCTCCTGCAGGATCGCGTGGTGGACGCGATCGGCGTGGAGGACGGGCGCGGGGATGGGCTCGAGCACGGCCCCTACCCATAGCGCGCGGACACCGACGAGGCAGCCGGCCGGGTTAGAGCGAGCGCGGAGGTCGGGATGGCGACGATCGCGGTGCTGGGGACGGGGCTGCTGGGCGCGGGGATGGTGGAGAACCTGCTGGCGAAGGGCGAGCAGGTGCGGGTGTGGAACCGCAGCGCGCACAAGCTGGCGCCGCTGGTGGCGCGCGGGGCGCAGGCCGCCGCGACCCCGGCCGAGGCGGTGGCGGGCGCGGAGCGGGTGCACCTGGTGCTGGCGGAGGACGACGCGGTCGACGCGGTGCTGGCGGCGGCGCGGCCGGGCCTGGGCGCGGGGGTGCCGGTTTTCGACCACTCCACGAACCGCCCCGATCGCGTCGCCGAGCGCACGGCCCGCCTGCGCGCCGAGGGCGTGCGCTACCTGAGCGCCCCGGTCTTCATGAGCCCGAACGACGGCCGCAACGCGACCGGCCTGATGCTGGTGGCGGGCCCGACCGAGGAATTCGAGGCCGCGCGCCCGGCGCTGGAGCGCATGACCGGCCGGCTCTGGCACGTGGGCGAGCGGGCCGACCTGGCCTCCGCCTACAAGCTCTTCGGCAACAGCGTGCTGATCGGGCTGTCCGGCATCGCCGGAGACCTGCTGGCCATGGGCGAGGCGCAGGGGCTGGCGCCGGAGCAGGTGGGGGCGCTCTTCGAGGTCTTCAAGCCGGGCGCCGCCCTGCCCTTCTTCGTGCAGCGGGTGGCGAAGAAGGGTGAGATGCCCGCCAGCTTCGAGCTCAGCATGGCGCGCAAGGACGTGCGCCTGATGCTCGAGGCGGCGGGCGGGGCCGAGGGCCTGGTGGTGCTCCCCGCCGTGGCGGAGGCCATGGACCAGGCCCTGGCCGAAGGGCTGGCCGAGCGCGACTTCAGCGTCTACGCGTGGCCGAGGGCGCGCGCGAGACGCTGAGCGCGGCGCGCGGGCTCAGCTGTCGCAGGTGGTGGTCAGCACGTCCGGGTTCTCCACGATGTCCCCGTACATGCCGGCCAGCGCCAGGATGAGCTGGTCCGCCGGGAGCCCGCCGGAGAAGTCCGCGGTGTAGGGCACGCCGAGCGTGTCGAAGGCCGCCAGCAGGTCGAAGACGAGGGCGTAGAAGTCCCCGTGGGTGACCCCCATGCCCGCGTGCGCCTCGGACATCGAGCGCCCGGAATAGACGCAGTACCCGCCGGTCGCCTCGCAGATCTGCTCGACCAGCAGGGCCTTGAGGTTGTCGATGTCCGTGCTGCCGAAGAAGCAGTTGATGCTGGCGTCGGCCGCGACGTTGGCGACGAAGGTGTCGACCACCGCGTTGACCGCCGCGTAGCCGCCGAGCTGGTTGAACAGCACGGTGTCGCCGGCCGGATCGGTCACGATGTCCCCGTACATGCCGGCCAGGGCCAGCACGAGCTGGTCCGCGGGCAGACCGCCGGAGAAGTCCGCGGTGTACGCCACGCCGAGCTCATCGAAGGCCGCCAGCAGGTCGCCCACCAGCGCGCCCCACTGGGCGTCCGTGATGGCCATCCCCGCGTGCGCCTCGGCCATGGTGCGGCCCGTATACGTGCAGCCGCCGCCGGTCGCCTCGCAGATCTGCTCGTTGAGGAGGCGCGTCAGGTTCGCGCCGTCGGTGTTGGCGAACATCCAATTGATCTCGGTGTCGGCCACGACGTTGGCCACGAACGCATCGACGACCGCGGCCACGCCGGCCTCGCCGCCGAGCTGATCGTAGAGGGTCCCTTCGCCCTCACCCTCGCCCTCGCCCTCGCCTTCGCCTTCACCCTCGCCCTCGCCCTCGCCCTCGCCCTCGCCTTCGCCTTCGCCTTCGCCCGACTCGTCCTTGTCCTTGCAGGCGGCGAGGTTGAAGCTCAGGCCGAGCCCGAGCATGACTGGGAGCATGAACTTGTATACAGACATCCTTTTTCTCCTCCGCTGGGTTGACTCGGCGCGACCCCGGGAGATGCCGGGAGGCGCGCTCAAGGGTTCGTGATCGCGTGTGGGTTGGTGCTCTTGGGAGCACCCGCGCCGTGAATGGGGCTGGAGCCCGGCCGCTCGGCGGCGCTGGCCTCCACGCCGGGGAGCTGCCAGCGCTCGTTGAGCCCGTAGCTGGGGCCCCCGGCGCGCAGCAGCGACACGGAGACGTCGAGGTCGGCGAAGCGCCAGGTGCTGCTGTACCAGAGCATGGGCTTCGTCGGGTCGGGCTCGGCGGGGGCCACGCTGGAGCGCTCGGGCGGGCCGAGCAGGGCGCTCAGCTCGGCGACGCGGGCGTTGTAGTCGGCCGCGGCGTCGGCGGGGACGCTGTAGAGCGCGCGGAAGCTCAGGTCGTGGAGCGGCCCGGCGTCGGACCTGGTCAGAGAGATCTGGTCCAGCTTGCCCTTGATCACGCGCTCGGGGAGGGCGGTGGCGGGGAGGGCGTCGGCGCAGGCGTAGCGCACGGTGGTGCGCCGGGGGGCGGGGCTGGCGGGGCAGCTCAGGCCGCGGGCGCCCAGCCAGGCGGTGATCTCGGCGTCGCCGGCC
>CAZTOW010000076.1:0-34078 GCA_964615375.1 uncultured Enterobacterales bacterium | reverse complement strand
AGACTCTTTCATTCTTTCCTCTCCGCCGGTTTGACCGGCGCACGGAGCCCCCATGCCAACGATCCAGGGCCTCGGCGGCGTGTTCCTGTACGCCAACGACGTGGACGCGCTTGCCGCCTGGTATCGCGCCCAGCTCGATCTGGATCTCCAGAGCTGGGGCCAGGCGCGCGGCCTGGAGTGGCCGTCCGCGGACGTGGCGCCGGCCGGACGTCAGGCCACCACGGTGTTCGCGCTCTTCCAGGCCAGGGAGCCTCTCCCCAAGGGCGTGCGCACCGGCCGGATCAACCTCCGCGTGGCCGACCTCAACGCGCTCGCCGCCCGCCTGCGGGCCGCCGGGCTGGAGGTCGAGGGCCCTGGGGAGCCCTCGGACTTCGGTCGCTTCGCCTGGGTCCACGACCCGGAGGGCAACAAGATCGAGCTGTGGGAGCCGCCCGCGGCAGGCTGAGCGCGCACCATCCAGGAGGGGCCGATGGGGACCGACATCTACCACGTCCACGTGGAGCGCCACCGCCGTCTCACGCGAGAGGAGGCGCTCGCGGCCGCCCTCGCCTCCGGTTTCCACCCAGAGGATCCGCCAGCCGTGCTCCGCGCCCACCCGGGGCCCTTCCTGGAGATCACGCTCAGCCTGCAGTCGGTCTACTGCGACGCGCCGGTGTGCTGGGACGCCCTCATGCTGCTGCGCCTGATGGACGAGGCGGTCTACCGCTCGGCGCGCACGGACGGGTCAGGCTACGACTTCGAGCGCACCCCGCTGTCCGAGCGCTACGCGGGCTTCTGGTCCATGGGCCCCCCCAAGGGGCCCTTGATCCATGAGGACGTCTCGCTGCTGCAGGTGGAGCACACGCCCCCGCCCTCGCCCCCCGGCCCCCAGCGCGACTGGACCGGCGACTGGGCGCGGGTGGTCTTCCTGCTCCCGGAATTCCTGGCGCCCAACATCGCCGAGATGGGCTTCTGGGAGTCGCGGGCCTGGGGAGGCTCCAGCTACGGCGCCGAGCGCGAGCTCCGCGACCTGGCCCCCTGGCAGGCCGAGACCCGCCCGGTACAACCCACACACGCGATCCTGCGGACCGCCCCGAATGACCGCGGCTGGAAGGACACGGCCTTCTTCCCGGCCCTCGCCCCGCGCGCGGCCGGGGGGCTGTGGGTGGTGATGCGCAGCGACGTCTTCATGCTGGACCCGCAGACCGCCACCCTGAGCTGGGTGGCCCGCCTGCCCGAGCCGGCGAAGGGGAGCTGGGCCACGCGCGCGCTGGAGGACAAAGACGGCACGCTGTGGGTGGGCCTGACCAGGGGCCTCGCCCGCTACCGCCCCGACACCGGGCCCGAGCTCGAGCCGGTGGTCCCCGCGGGCAAGCAGGTCCACCAGCTCGCCCTCGCCCCCGACGGTCGCCTCGTCGTGGCCGGCGTGGGCGGGATCTGGATCCGCGAGGCGGGCGGCGCCTGGACCCACCTCCGCGAGGGCCTGCTGGACACCACCGTGGAGAGCCTGGCGATCACGGAGGACGGCGCGATCTGGGCGGGTGGCGCGAAGGGCCTCACCCGCCGCGCCCCCGACGGGACGATGGAGCGCCTCCAGAAGACCCAGGGTGTAGGCGCCAACGCGCGGGTCGTGGCGCTGCCGGGCGGCGCGGTCTTCGTCTCCAGCTATCCGAGCGCGGGCGTCCTCCGACCGGGCTCCGGCCGGCTCGAGCCCCACCCCGGGGTGCAGGGCGCCCTGCCCACGGGCTTCTCCTCGGCCACCTGGGGCGCGGACGGCGCGCTGTGGGCGGTCAAACCCCGGGAGATCCTGGTTCAGCTCCGCGAGGGCGAGCCGGCGCGCGCGTTCGCGCTGCCCAGGCTGCTCAACACGCCCTCCACCTTGAACCTGGTCGCGCTCCCCGACGGAGGGCTGTGGGTCGGGACGGATCGAGCGCTCTACGGCTACAGCGCCGAGGACCTCGGCCGCGCCCTCACCTCCCCTCCCCTGCGGGCGGGCCCCGTCGCCCCGGTCCGCCTCCGCCCCGCCGAGCGCCGGGCGCGGGGCGTGGACTTCACGGGCAAGACGGTGTGCCTGACCGGCACGCTCTCCCGCCTCTCGCGGGACGAGGCCAGCGCCCTGCTCCGGCAGCGCGGGGCCACGGTGGTCTCCAGCGTGAGCGCGAAGACGGACTACCTCATCGCCGGGGCCGGCGCGGGATCCAAGGCGGCGAAGGCGGCGAAGCTCGGCGTGATCGTGCTGGACGAGGATGCGCTCAGCGCCCCCGTGGGCGAGCCCGAGGGTGAGGAGCCGCCCAGCGACGCCCTGCTGGCCGCGCGCTTCCCCCGCTGGCGCCGCGGCGAGCGCGATCCGGGCACCCTGGACCTGCCGCTCATGCGGAGCCTGCTGGAGGGCTCGGAGCCCGTGAGCCCCGAGGACTGGGCGGGCCGCGTGGCGCGCCACCAGGAGTTCCTGGCCCGGGGCGGCGCGGGGAACCGCTGGGAGAACCTCAGCGCGTCCGGCCTGCTGATCGCGCTCTACCCCTACGTCGACGCCGAGCTCGGCGCGCTTCAGCTCTCGCTGACCCGCGAGCGCCTTCCCCCTGGGATCTCCGCGTCCGGCGCCCGCCTGCAGAGCGCGAACCTGGCCGGCGCCATGGCGGAGAGCATCGACCTCTCCGGCGCCGACCTGCGTCAGTCCAACCTGGTCGGCGCCTTCCTCTCGGGCGCGACGCTGCGGGGCGCGGACCTGCGCGGCGCCGACCTGTCCAGCGCCGACCTGCGCGGCGCCGACCTGCGGGAGGCGAAGCTGAGCGGCGCGGACTTCGAGCGGGCCGACCTGCGGGGCGCGGACCTGCGGGGCGCGGACACGACCCGGGCGGTCTTCCCGAGCGCGGTGCTGGACGGCGTGAAGTTCTGAGGGCGCCTCTTAGGCCAGCGTGGCGGGGTAAGGCGGTCGGCCGACACGAACGGCCGATCGCTCCACGACGCGATAGACTCGCGAGATGAGGTTCACCCGGCTCCGCATCGAGAACTACCGCGCCTTCGCCAGCCTCCAAGAGCTGGAGCTGAAGCCGCTGACCCTCGTGTATGGCTACAACCACGCCGGAAAGAGCGCGCTGTTGCGGACACTGCCGTTGCTCGCGGACTCATCGACGGGGTTGTACCCGGCTCCGCTGGCGCTGGACTCACGGGCGATCCGCGATGGGTCCTTTGACGACCTGAGGTGCCGAGCCCGGCCCGACGCGCCCGTCTCATTCGAGCTCGAGGCCACCGAAGCGGACGACACCTCCATGAGGTGGTCCTCCCAGATCGACGAGCGCGCTCGCCAGCGTCGTCAGTTCGTCGCGGCATGGGAGTTCGAACGCCGCAGAGGAGACCTGAGCGCCCGAATCACCGCCACATGGAATCGAGCTGAAGGCCCACCGCGCGAGCGCGGCGGACTGTTCAACCTGACGACGTCCGATCAGAAGATCCTGGTCTCTCGCGTCCGCTTCGAGGGGCTCACCCCCCTGGTGGAGGACTCCCCCCCCCAGGTCGAGGAGCTACTCAGCGAAAATCGGGCGTTCCTACGACACCTCCGGGCTGACCTCCAGTGGCTGGAGTCCATCCGCTCTCAGCCCGAGCGCCGGGAGAGGACGACCGGCGCGCCGCCGCTCCAGATGAAGCCGAACGGTGAGGGTGCTGCGCAGATGCTGGCAGCCGATCTCCAGGATGGAGGCGAGATTGTGCAGCGCGTGGCGGCTTTCTACCGCGGAGACCTCACGGCGCCTGGGAGCTACGACTTCTGGGTAACCCCTGAAGCCGACGCTGTGCGCCTGATGCTGGCCCCACGAACCGCACCCACGATGAAGACGGACCTGGTTGATGCTGGCGAGGGGATGGTTCAGGTCCTCCCTGTGCTCGTCGCGCTCGCGCGCGCGGCGCGTGGCCGCGTAGACGATGCCCGTCTGGTCGTGCTGGAGCAGCCCGAGCTGCACCTCCATCCAAGAATGGAGGTGCGCCTGGGCGAGCACCTCTGCCAGATCGCCAGCCATGCCGATCCGCCGACCGTGGTGGTGGAGACCCACTCCGAGGCGCTGTTGTTGTCGATTCAGCGTGCGCTCCTGGAAGGCAAATTGGATCCTGGCCGAGTGGCGATCTGCTGGGTGCGTCAAATCCCTGAGGGCGAGAGCATCGTCGAGCGCGTGTCCATCGACGAGCACGGGCGACTCGACGCTGCCTGGCCCCCGGGCAGCTTCCAGGAGGTGGTCAATCTGGCGCGTGACGTGGTCAAGCTGCGGATGGCGAGAGAGAGCGCATGAGGGTTTTCATTGAAGATGAGGCTTTCGCGATGACCGAGGAGGCGCTCGCTCTCCCGAGCCTCTTCCAACTCGGCTTCGAGGAGCGGCACAACATCGTGTGCGAAGAAGGCGGCGCGAGCTTCAGAGCCTGGATGAGCGCCCGGCCGCGAGTGGAACAGGAGCAGGTCCAAGCTGCCCTCAACGGGAGCTTCGACCGGGAGTCGAAGCGCGCCAGCGCCGTGAAGCTGCGGGTAGGCCCGGCTCTACCAGCCTTGCGGCCCAGCGATGCGCTCGTCCGCCTCAGGCAGCCGGCGGTGGTGATCCTCGAGAACGCGAGCCGCGACTGGCCGTTCCTGCGAGCGGTGGCGCGGCAGGAGGCACGACAGGAGCTGGAGAGGGCACGAGACAAGCAGTGGCTCCGACTCGAGCACTCGGGAGGAAACGATGTCCTACCGGCGCTCGATCGTCTCCCTGTGGACGAACGTGCAGACGGACGCTGTTTCCTGGTGACAGACTCCGACGCCCTCGCCCCAGGTCGACCCAGTGCGACGGCAAAGAAGGCGAGAAGAGCTGGCGTTCAGGCCCTCGGCCCAGAACGAACGCTGATGCTGAAGCGCCGCGGAGCCGAGAACTACCTCCCGCAGGAGGCCTTTGAGCGTTGGCGGGATCAGAGCAACGAGAGCAGGGATGTCTGTGACGCGCGTCTCGGTGCCTGGACCCGCCTCTCCAACGAGCAGAAGCACCACCTCAACGTCAAGCAGGGCTTTGTCCGCGACCGCAGGCGCCTGGAGGCTGAGTTCGCCAACCGCACGCTGAAGGAAGACGACGTCGTCATGGCCTCCGACGGCACACCCAGCCACCATACGCTCTACCAGGACATCTCGGCGGAGGACCTGCTCGCGCTGGAGGCTGGTTTCGGGACCGAGATCGTGACGGACTTCCAGAACCATCGCGACTGGTACGAACAACATGGGCGCTGGCGAGAAGGCGCGATCGACACCGAGTTCACGCCCCTGCTGGATCGTATCCTGCGGGCGCTGTAGGAGGAGGCTGTGGCCGACCTGATCAAGCGCGATCCCTCTGTGGTGTTCCTGCATCAGCTCCTCGATGAGCTGCGGTCCGGGCAGCTTCGGATGCCACGCTTTCAACGCCCCTATGTCTGGGACGAAGGCCAGCAGCTCGAGCTGCTCCGAAGCGTGCGCGACGGGATCCCCATGGGCTCCATCCTGGTGTGGGAGACGGACATCTACATCCCATCCTTCGAACAGATCGGTCCCCACCATGTAGGCCATCCAGACGGGCAGGTACAGCCCCAGACGCGACGGTATGTCCTTGATGGTACTCAGCGGCTCACGACGCTGCTCACCACGCTGATTCAACCCGACCGAGGGGATCCTCCGCGAGGTCACGCGCCTGCAAACTTCGCATTCGACCTCGAAGAGGGCGACTTCGTCCAGACCCCCCCCATACAAGGCTGGGATCCAGCACACAAGCACTTCGTCCCGACGACCTCTCTGCTGGACGACCTGGAGCTGCTGGACTGGCTGGAGCTTGCGCGGCAGAACGGTGTATCGGCCGAAAGGTTGAGGCTGGTACGACCGCTCGCGCGCGCATTCAGCACCTACAAGGTGCCAGTGATCACGTTTACAGGTGGGGACCTGTCAACGGCGACGCGAATCTTCCAGCGGGTCAATCGGCAGGGGACCACGATGACCGACCTGCACATGATCCACGCGCTGTCCTGGGGCGCCGACGGGTCGGGGATGGATCTTCTGTCCACCGTAGAAGATCTGCGAAGCTCGCTGGCCGACGTGGGCTGGTCCGGCCTCGATCGCGAGTCCATCCTGAGGGCTGGCCAGCTGTTGATGGGACTCGACGCACAGGATGATCCCGAGATCATTGTGAGGCGACTCACTCAGAACCCGAAGGCTGTCGATCGGGCATGCCAGGGGTTTCGGACAGCCGCCCGAATCCTGGCCGATATCGGGCTTGCGCGTCCATCTCTTCTGCCCTACGACATGCAAGCGGTGCTGCTGGCGGCCGTCTGCGCCGAGGAGCCCGAACGGGTAGAGGCCCAGGCCCACAGGCTACAGGCGTGGTTCTGGCTCACGACCTACTGGCGCACGTTGTTCGGAAGGCCCAAGGTTCGTCCAGTTTACAGACACCTGCTCGACACGGTTCGTGGTGAAGACGCCACCTGGCCACAGCGCCGCTGGGGCGTCTATGATCCGCTGCCTTCCTCACTCAAGGGTTTCTCAGCCCGTGTACGCTCCCTCGGCCTTCTGCTCGTGGAGCAGGGCCCGCTGCGTGCCGATGCGAGCCCTTTTTGCGCCCAGGATGTCTATGCAGAACACGGCCTGGACGCCCTGCCGAGGCTCTTCGCCCGTTATCCAACCCGCATCGCGGGGATGGATGACGATGAGGGAGACGCGGCGGGACCTCCGCTGTCCAACGCCGGCAATCGTGTCCTCATCGCGCCCCAGGATCTCGAGGCGCTGCGAGCTCGCCTCCTGAGACCCGAGTCGTGCTCGCAGATGCTCCTGAAGAGCCACCTCATCGAAGAGGAGGCGGCTGCGGCTCTGGCCCGCCACGACATCGCTGGGTTCATCCAGGCCCGCGAGCGCACCATCCGCGCCCAGGAGGAACGCAAGGAGCTGTGGGCTCGCGAGGTGTTCTTCGGCAAGCTCGGTTCGCCGCAGTAGTCCGCTCTCGCGACAATCTCTACTCGGCCTCCACCGCCCACACCCCGTCCTCCACCCGCACCGTCACCGGCCCCCGCGCCTCCACCAGCAGTGGATCCCGGAAGGCCAGGGCCCCGGCTCGCGGAACCCACACCGCGCCCGAGCCCAGCCGTCCGCGCAGGCGGTCCAGCACCTCGTCCGAGGGCGCGTCCAGGTAGGCGCCGTTGGCCCCGGTGATCGCGTCGGCGTCCTCGCCGCTCAGGAAGGCGTCCAGCCACACCTCGTTGGAGCTGCTGCGGATCCCGTGGTGCCCGAGGTGCAGCAGATCCACCGGCTCCACCCCCGCTTCTACGAGCAGGGGCGCCAGGAAGCTCTCCACGTCGGGCGTGCCCTTGCCCCCGCCGCTCAGGTCGCCGGAGAACAGGTAGCGGAAGTCTCCCCAGCGCACCTGGCCCACGAGGCTGCGCGCGTTCTCACCCTGGTGGTCGCCCTCCAGGACCTCGGGGAAGCGCTGCCCGCCCGTCGTGGCGTTGGCCGCCAGGATCTCCAGCGTGGCGCCCTCTCCCAGATCCAGGGTCCAGGGCAGCGCGCAGCCCTCCTCGTCGCACAGCGGCTCGTGCGGCAGCTCCAGCGCGCGGAGCTGGGTGAGCTCCGGCTCGGACTCCCCGCCCAGGTCCACGTCGCCGCGATCCACCACCACCCCGACCTCGATCCCCGCCTCCACCAGCGCGGGGACGCCGCCGATGTGATCGGCGTGAAAGTGGGTCAGCACCAGCGCGTCCACCCGGGAGGCGCCCGTGATCGCCGCGATCGACGCCGCGATCTCCTCCCCGTGCTGGTCGTTGCCGGCGTCCAGCAGCGCGGTGGTCCCGTCCGGCCCCACCACCAGCATGCTCTCCCCCACCCAGCCGCGCAGATCCATCTGCACCAGGAGCAGCTCCCCCTCGGCCCAGGTCGGAGCCTCGGGCTCGGCGCAGGCGGCCAGCAGCGGCAGGAGGAGGATCATCGCCAGCGTTCCCGCGTCATCGGGCCAGCCTATCTCGTGGCGCGAGGAGCCGCGCGGGCACGAGCTCTTCGCGCGCACAGCCCGCTGTGCGGGGCAGCCGGAGAGGATACGCTCTCCCGTCAGCCCTGGACGCCGTCCAGGGCGAGGAGGACAGATGAGCGGAATCCAGGACCAGGTCCACGATCACTTCAAGATGTTCTCGGGCGGCTCCATCCGTGAGCTCACCGACCAGGTGGCCCGCTTCGCCGAGGCCGGCGGGGTCGCCGCCAAGAGCATCGGCGTCGAGTACCTCGAGGGCGCCCGCCGCTTCGTGCTCACCCTGGGCTACCGCACGGACGAGCCCGGCTACCCCCTGGCCTTCGAGCTGCACGACCTGGGCCGCGCGGACGATCTGGGGGACCTGTCGGCCATCGAGGCCCGCATGGGCGCGGTCGCGGCGAAGACCCCCGGCATCATCTGCCACGAGCTCTACATCAACGCCGAGCACGAGTTCTTCCTCGTGGTCATGCGGCTCGCGAGCTGAGCCCCCGGGCGCGCGCCCTCACTCCACGCTCACCACCTGCCGCGCCACCGTGTCCCAGGCCAGCCCGGACGCGGGCGTGTACAGGATGTGGAGGCGCGCGCCCACCAGGCCGGCGGCGTGCAGCGAGCCGTCGCCGAGGTCGGAGACCGAGGGCTCAGGCGAGAGCGAGCGCCAGCTCACCCCCGAGGTGTCGATGATCATGCTGGCCATCGGCGGATCCTCGAGGGCGGCGTTGGCCACCAGCCGCACCACGTCGGGCTGGTCCTCGTCCCGCTCGGCGCTCCCGCCGTAGCCGACCAGGAAGCCGGACGCGCCGATGTGCTCGTAGAGCCCGCGGAAGAGGGCCTCCTCCGCCGGGCCGCGCCGATCGCTGTCGAAGGCGTCCATCATGCCGATGGCGTCGGCCAGAAGCGGCGCGTCCGAGCCCTCGGACTCCGACCAGGGGTTGGGGTCGCGGGCCTCCACCCAGGCGAAGCGCTCCTCGTGCCGGGGCAGGTCCCCGTCCACGCTCCAGGCCTCCGCGCTGCTCTCCCCGAGGCCGTCCCAGGCCACGGCCTCGGCGCCCTCGGGCGGCGCGCCGGTGTCGACCTCCCCGGTCGTCACGTCGAAGCGCCAGCCGTCGGTGAGCCGGTCGAAGGGCAGCTCCGCCCAGGTCAAGGGCGTCCCCTCCGCGCGCTGGGGCAGGCTGGAGCCGTCCGCCCGCAGGAGGCTGACCGCGCCCACGCCCACCACGGTCGCCACGCCGTCCGCGATCCACACGCCCGTCTGCTCCTCGCAGCCCACGCCCATCAGCGTGTCCAGGCCCTCGTCCTCCATCGCCCGCGCCATGACGCCCGCCAGCCGCCCCAGCCGCGCCCGCTGCGTGAAGTGCGTGTCCACCACGAACCCAGGGAGGAAGCCCAGGAAGTCGCCGTGGATCCCGCTGCCCCCGTCGGTGTCGTCCAGGTAGGAGCTCAGCGCGTCCTCCAGCACGTCCGCCGTGACCAGGTCCGAGCCCCCAGCCAGCGCGTGCTCGGCCATGGACATCGCGCCGGCGCTGGTGCCGCCCACCCCGCCGCCCCGGGTCTGGTGGACATCCCGGATCTGGGCCTCCAGCACCGTGTCGTTCCACAGGTCGTAGTAGACGCCCTGGTCGCCGCCCTTCAGGAAGACGGCGTCCACCTCGGCGAAGGTGTCCACCAGGGCCGGGTCCTCCGCGGCCTCCCGCGAGTCCACCCCCACATTGAACGCCGCGTCCGCGCCCAGGCTCACCAGGTAGTCCGGCAGCCAGTCGGACTCCTCCCCGTCGGCCAGCACGGCCACCGTCACCAGCCCGTCGCCCGTGACGTCGCCCGCGTCCCAGAGGTGCGGGTAGAGGCGCGCGCTCCAGGCCGCCTCGTCTCCCTGGAAGCCCTCGCTCCCCCCGCCCGCCAGCACTACGGGCCCAGGCGAGATCGGTTCGGAGCTGTCCCCGCCGCTCTCCTCCCCAGTTTCCCCGCCGCTCTCTCCAGCGCTGTCGTCCGGCGCACCCGGGACCTTGTCCGCGGCGCAGCCGACGAGGAGGAGCGCGATCATATGCATGTGTATGCGCATGTGTACCCCGGCGCGACCGGGTCGAGGAGGCCGACCCCTACGCGCCGCCGCCCACGTATGCCGCGAGGTGCTGGCCGGTCACCGTAGACCGCGCCGCCACCAGCTCCCGCGGCGTGCCCTGGAAGACCACCCGGCCCCCGTCGTGGCCCGCCCCCGGCCCGAGGTCGATGATCCAGTCGGCGTGCGCCATGACGGCCTGGTGGTGCTCGATGACGATGACGGAGCGCCCCCCGTCCACCAGCCGGTCCAGCAGCCCCAGCAGCTGGCGGAGGTCGGCGAGGTGGAGCCCGGTCGTCGGCTCGTCCAGCACGTAGATTCCGCCCTCCTCGCCCATCTGCGTGGCGAGCTTGAGGCGCTGGCGCTCGCCGCCGGAGAGCGTGGGCAGCGGCTGACCGAGCCGCACGTAGCCCAGGCCCACGTCGGCCATGCGCTTGAGGATGGCGTGCGCGGCCGGGGTGCGCGCCGGGCCGGACCCGAAGAAGCCCACCGCGTCAGCCACCGGCAGGTCCAGCACCTCGGCGATGTTCAGCCCGCCCAGCCGGTACTCCAGGACCGCGGGCTGGAAGCGCTTCCCTCCGCAGTCCTCGCAGGGCGTGGACACCCCGGCCATCATCCCCAGGTCCACGTAGATCACGCCCGCCCCGTTACAGGAGGGGCAGGCCCCCTCGGAATTCGCGCTGAACAGGGCGGCGTTCACCCCGTTCTGCTTGGCGAACGCCTTGCGGATGGGCTCCAGCATCCCGGTGTACGTGGCGGGGTTGCTGCGCCGCGAGCCCTGGATGGCGGCCTGATCGACGCAGATCACGCCGTCGCGGCCCACCACGGAGCCGTGGATGAGCGAGCTCTTGCCGCTGCCCGCCACCCCGGTCACCACCACCAGCACGCCCAGCGGGATGTCTACATCGACATCGCGGAGGTTGTTCGCCCGAGCCCCGCGCACCTCCATCGCGCCCCTGGGCTTCCGCACGGTGGGCTTCAGCGCGGCCCGCTCCGACAGGTGGCGCCCGGTCAGCGTGCCGCTGGCCCGCAGCCCGTCGACCGTCCCCTGGAAGACCACCTCGCCCCCCGCCGTGCCCGCCCCGGGCCCCAGGTCCACGATAGTGTCGGCGATGGCGATCACCTCCGGCTTGTGCTCCACCACCAGCACCGTGTTGCCCTTGTCGCGCAGGCGCAGGAGCAGGCGGTTCATGCGCTCGATGTCGTGCGGGTGGAGGCCGATGGTCGGCTCGTCGAACACGTAGGTCACGTCGGTGAGCGAGCTGCCCAGGTGCCGGATCATCCGCGTCCGCTGGGACTCTCCGCCGGAGAGCGTGCCCGACGGGCGGTCCAGGCTCAGGTAGCCGAGCCCGATCTCCACGAAGGACTCCAGCGTGTGCCGCAGCCCGCTCAGCAGCGGGGCCACCGAGGGCGCGTCCAGCCCGCGCGCCCACTCCGCCAGATCGCTGATCTGCATGGAGCAGGCGTCGGCGATGTTGATGCCCTTGATCTTCGATGATCTGGCCGCCGCGCTGAGCCGCGTCCCGCCGCACTCGGGGCAGGCGGTGAACGTGACGGCGCGCTCGACGAAGGCCCGGATGTGCGGCTGCAGCGCTTCGGCGTCCTTGGACAGAAAGGACTTCTGCAGCTTCGGGATCAACCCCTCATAGGTGAGGTTGATGTTGCCGATCTTCACCTTGGTCGGCTCTTTGTACAGGAAGTCCTGCCGCTCCTTGTCCGTGTAGTCGCGGATGGGCTTGTCCGGGTCCAGGAAGCCCGACTCGGTGAAGATCCGCACGTACCAGCCGTCCGCCGTGTAGCCGGGGATGGTCAGCGCCCCCTGGCTGAGCGAGCGCCGGTCGTCGAAGAGCTGGGTGAGGTCGATGTCGTTGACCCGGCCCATGCCTTCGCAGCGCGGGCACATGCCGCCGTTGACCTCGAAGGTCCGCGTCTCGACCTTCTTCCCCTCCCCCGAGCCGATGACCACCTGCCCCGCCCCGCGCACGGAGGGGACGTTGAAGGAGAACGCGTTGGAGGGCCCGATGTACGGGTCGCCCAGCCGGCTCCACAGCACGCGCAGCATGGCGTTGGCGTCCGTGGCCGTCCCCACCGTCGAGCGCACGTTCGCGCCCATGCGCTCCTGATCGACGATGATCGCCGTCGTCAGCCCCTCCAGCAGGTCCACCTCCGGTCGGGCCAGCGAGGGCATGAAGCCCTGGAGGAAGGCGCTGTAGGTCTCGTTGATGAGCCGCTGGGACTCGGCGGCGATGGTCCCGAAGACCAGGCTGGACTTGCCCGAGCCGCTCACCCCGGTGAACACCGTCAGGCGGCGCTTGGGGATCTCCAGGTTCACGCCCTTGAGGTTGTTCTCGCGGGCGCCCTGGACGCGGATGCGGTCATGGTTGTCGGCGGGGTGGGGGGAGGCCACGTTCACGCTCCTGCGCGCGTCTGTACGAGCTTCCAGCCGTTGCCGGAAGGATCGCGGAAGCTGGCGTCCACGCTGCCGAAGCGGGCGACCGGCTCCTGGGTGAATTCCACGCCGCGCCCGCGCCACAGGGCGGCGGTGGCGGCCACATCGGCGACCTCCAGCACCAGCGGCGGCATGGCGCCCTTGGCCACCAGCGCGCGCATCGCCGCCGCGCTGGCCGCGTCCAGGACCGGCGACTCCGGGACGAAGAGCCCGAGCTGAAAGCCCGCCTGCTCGGGGTGGCGCACCGTCAACCAGCGGTAGGCGCCGTTGCGCATGTCCGCGACGACGACGAAGCCCAGCTTCTCCTTGTAGAAGGCCAGCGCCTCATCCTGATCGTGAACGTAGAGACCGACGACCGCGACACCTTGACTCATGGGAGCTCCTCTGGGGTGGGCTCCGACGTACCCTCCGCCTCCCGCCGTCGCTTCTCCGAAACTGCGATCGTGAGGTCGGGCCGGTGGGCGGCGTTCAGGAAGCAGGCGGGGATGCGCTCCAGATCGCCCAGATCGGCCCGCTCGCGCGCCCGCAGGTCGCCGGGGGCCTCGCCCGTGACGTCCCGGAAGGTGCGGCCAAACGTGCCCAGGCTCCTCCAGCCGCAGCGCAGGGCGATCTCGGTGACCGGCAGGTCCGTGTCCCGAAGCATCGCCTTGGCCCGCTGGATCCGGCGGGTCAGCAGGTAGCGGTGCGGCGGGACCCCGAAGGCCTCCTTGAAGCAGCGCGCGAAGTGGGCCTCCGACACCCCGCTGACCCGGGCCAGCCGGCGGATGGGCCAGTCCTCCTGCGCGTCGGCGTCCATGCGGTCCTTCGCGCGCAGGAGGCGGCGCAGCAGCTCGGGGTCCTGGAGATTCATCACGTTCTTCTATCCACCTCGCCGAGACCATGTTACTTAAGTGAATGCTTCAGTATTCCGGCCCCCGCGTGCTCGACGCCCTCGGAGACCCCACCCGCCGCGCCATGGTGGCCCAGCTCGTGCGCGCGCCGGCCACGGTGAGCCAGCTCGCCGGGCCGCTGGGGATCTCGCTGCCGGGCGTGCTCCAGCACCTCCACGTCCTGGAGGAGGCGGGGGTCGTGCGCACCGAGAAGCGGGGGCGCGCTCGCCTCTGCCACCTGGAGCCGGAGGCCCTGAGCGCCGCGGAGCGCTGGCTGCGCCAGCACCGCCAGACCTGGGAGGCGCACCTGGACCGCCTGGGCCAGTACCTGGATTCCACCGCAGAAGAAGAAGAAGAAGAAGAGGAGTGAAGATGCCGCTGCAGCACCAGACCTTCTGTATCGAGCGCACCTACGCCGCCCGGCCGGAGCGCGTCTACCGCGCCTTCGCCAGCCTGGAGGCCCGCATGGCGTGGTTCGTCCCGCCGAAGGGCTGGACCACCCGAGACCGGGCGATGGACTTCCGCGAAGGCGGCAGCGAGAGCGTGACCAGCGTGGAGCCTGGCGGGCGATCCCACCACTTCGACGCCCACTTCCACGAGCTGGTCCCCGGGCGCCGCCTGGTCTTCAGTTACGACATGGACATGGACGGCGTCCGCAGCTCCACCTCGCTGACCACCGTGGAGCTGGAGCCCTCCGGCAAGGGCACGGCGCTGCGCTTCACGGAGACCGTGGTCTTCCTGCGGGGCGAGGACGGCTTCGCCTCGCGGGAGGAGGGCAGCTGCGGGCTGCTCCAGCAGCTCGACGGACACCTGGAGCGCGAGGCGCCCCACGAGTTCCTCACCGTCCGCCTCTTCCCCGTCACGCCCGCCCAGATCTTCGACGCCTGGTCGCCCGAGCGGCTGGCGCGCTGGTGGGGGCCGACCGGCTTCAGCAACGAGTTCGAGGTCTGCGATCTGAGCCCGGGCGGCGAGTGGCGCTTCACGATGGTCGGCCCCGACGGCGCCCGCTACCCGAACCTCTCCCGCTTCCAGGTGGTCGATCCGGGCGGTCGCGTGCTCCTGCGCCACGACTGCCAGCCCTACTTCGACTCCGACTTCTGCTTCGAGGCGACCGACGGCGGCACGCTGGTCACCTGGCTCGGCCGCTTCGACTCCGCGGACACCCTGCGCAAGATCCGCGGGATGATCGCCGAGGCCAACGAGCAGAACCTGGACCGTCTGAGCGCCGAGCTCGCCCGGGTGGGCTGAGCCTGCCTCCGTCCCTCGCCCCGTAAGCGCGTTCGATCCGCCCGCCCTGCCACGGATCCCTGCCCGCGCAGGCCTCCGCGTCCCTCCGCGCCCTCTGCGGTAAAAACTCCGAAAGATCGTGGAATACAGCCAAAGATTCTGGCCAGCACACCAGTTTTTCGGGCATTTCACCGCAGAGGGCGCGGAGGGACGCGGAGGTCGGCGCGAGAGAGGTCGGGGCGGGTCGGGGGGTCATCGCCGCGCTCGAAGAGGAGCTTGGGGGCTTCGCCTTCTGGGCCTCAGGTCGCGGTCCCCAGGACGTGGAGCACGGCCTCGGCCACACCATGGGCCGAGGCCGGGTTCTGCCCGGTCACGAGGCGCTCGCTGACGACCACCTGGGGCTGCCAGTTGGGCGCCGCGCGGTGGATCGCGCCCTTCGCCACCAGCACGTCGGCCAGCATGAAGGGCACGACCTCGGCCAGGCCGACGGCGCGCTCCTCGTCGTTGGTGAAGGTGGCGATCTCCTTGCCCGCCACCAGGGGGCGGCCGTCGGGCAGGACGACGTTCACCAGGCCGGCGGGGCCGTGGCAGACCGCGCTCACCACGCCGCCCCGAGCGTAGATGGCGGCGGCGATGCGGGCCAGACGCTCGTTCTCGGGGAAGTCCCACATGGTGCCGTGGCCGCCCGCGTAGAAGATGGCGTCGTAGCGGGAGGGATCGATGGCGTCCGGGGCGAGGCTGCCGTGGAGGCGGGCCACCAGCGCGGCGTCGTAGAGGAAGGCCGCGTTCCGGCTGTCAGCGCGGTCCACGCCGTAGAGCGGCACCTGGCCGCCACGCGGGGAGACGAAGTCGACCTCGGCGCCGGCCGCGGCGAAGACGGCGTAGGGGTGGCCGATCTCGGGGAGGTAGGCGCCGGTGGGCTTGCCGGTGTCGCCGAGCTCGGCGTGGCTGGTGAGGACGAAGAGGACGCGGAGGGGCTGGGTCATGGTGAGCTCCTGTGGAGGTGTCGGTGACGCTCTACAGGTAGCCCCGCGCGTGGGGGCCGAGTAGACTTCTTTAGAACAGATCACCTGTTCATAAGAGGAACAGATAGGCGTGACCGACACCCCCCTCACCTCCCTGCCCCTGCTCCTCGCCTTCTGCCGCGCGGTGGAGACGGGCTCGTTCACGCGGGCGGCCCGCGCGCTGCAGCTCCGCCCCGCCGCCGTCAGCCGCGCGGTGGGGAAGCTGGAGGAGCAGCTCGGCGTCCCGCTCTTCCGGCGCTCCACCCGGGTCGTGATCCCCACGCCGGAGGGGGAGCGCTTCTACGCCGAGATCGCCCCCGCCCTCTCCCAGCTCGCCCGCGCCGAGAGCGCGCTGACCGAGCACGGCGAGCCCCGCGGGCGCGTGCGCATGAGCGTGCCCACGACCTGGGGGCTCTACCGCCTGCTGCCCCGCCTGCGTGGGCTCGCCGAGGCCCACCCGCGGATCGCCCTGGACGTCCACCTGAGCAACCACGTCGCCGACTTCGTGCGCGAGGGCTTCGACTTCGCCGTGCGCCTGGGGCCGGTTGAGGACCAGAGCCTGGTGGCCCGCAAGCTGGAGGACGCGCCGCTGGGGGTCTACGCCTCGCCGGACTACCTCGCGCGACGGGGGACGCCGCGCACGCTCGACGAGCTCGACGACCACACGCTGCTGCCCTTCGTGCTCCCCCGGGCCGGGCGCCTGCTGCCCTGGTGCTTCGCCAACCCCGACGAGGACCTGCTGCCGGACAGCCTCCACCGCTGCTTCGACGACCCGCAGGCGGTGGTGGGGCTGGCCCGCGCGGGGCTGGGCCTGTGCCAGATCTACCGCTTCATGGTGGAGCGCGAGCTGGCCGATGGATCGCTGGTGGAGGTGCTGACCGCGCGCGCGGGCCGGTCGCGACGCTTCGCCCTGGTCTACCCGAGCCAGGGCCTGAGCCCCGCCGCCCGCGTGGTGGTGGAGCACATCCTGTCCGCGCAGGGGGCGGTCTGAACCATGGCGAACCGAGGGCGAGGGCCATAGAGATGCGCCCCCCTCTGGAGGCACCCATGCAGATCCACACCTTCCCGCTCCTCTCCCTCCTCGGCTTCTTCGCATGCAGCGGCGCCGATCCCAAGGACACCGGCTCGCCCGAGGAGGCCGACACCGACACCGACACCGACACCGACACCGACACCGACACCGATTCGGACACGGATACCGATACCGACACGGACACCGACCAGCAGCCCACCACCGGGCCCGGCGTGCTGCCCGGGGAGACCGGGATCGAGGCCGCCTGCAGGCGCTACGTGGAGTGCGGCGGCAGCTACTACGCCGACGAGGAGGCGTGCCTGGAGGCCACCTACAGCTACTGGGGCGACTGCGCGGAGATGCTGGAGGCCCTGAACGCCTACGGGGAGTGCATCGCCCTGCTGGAGTGCTCGGAGTACAACCCGGACACGTACAACCCCAGCTCCGTCGGCTGCGGCGAGGAGTGGTCGGACCTGGGCGAGGCCTCCTGCCCCTGAGCGCCCACGAATTTACACAAACCCAAACGCCAGATCTGCGAATCTGTCCATCGTCAACTGGAACTGCTTGACCTCCAGGGGGCGCTTCTGTCAACATCGTCCACGGTGGCCTGATTCAATCCGAATCAGGCCACCCCCATCGCGATCCACAGAAGATGCCTGGATTCCCGGACGTCCCCCACCCGGAGGTCAGCATGACGCATCGCCGCGCCCTCTCCATCCTCGCGCTCGCCTGCGTGGCCAGCGCAGGTATCGCAACCCTCGGCTCGCCTCGCCCGGCTAAAAAGTTCGAGCTCAAACAAAATTCCG
Source organism: uncultured Enterobacterales bacterium (assembly GCA_964615375.1). Classification (GTDB taxonomy): domain Bacteria; phylum Myxococcota_A; class UBA796; order UBA796; family CAZKWG01; genus CAZKWG01. Next base: position 16,694 of record CAZTOW010000076.1, on the reverse strand, counting down.
AGGAGGCGGGGTTGAACATCTACGCCCCTGAGCCAGGAGACGGCGGCGGCACCCCCACCCCCAGCCCGAGCCTGGAGACCGGGATCGTGGACGACACCGGGCTGGACACCGGGATGATCACCGACACCGGACTGGACACGGACACCGACACAGGCTGGATTTTCGACACGGACACGGGCTGGGACACGGACACGGACACCGACACCGATACGGACACCGACACCGACACCGATACGGACACCGACACCGACACCGACACCGACACCGACACGGGGACCGACCCCAACGACGACGCCCTCGAAGAGCAGTGCGCGGAGAACTACGACGCCTTCGGCTTCCCCGAGGTCTGGGCCACAGCGGAGGCCCTGACCTGCGTCTCCGAGATCCTGGAGGAGCCCGAGGAGTGCGGGACCAGCTTCGAGGAGTTCTGCGACGCCGACGGCGACGGGCGCACCGACCAGGACAAGGTGGGCGCGGGGGCGACCGTGTGCACGGACCTGATGCCCTGCGAGGACGGCATGGGCGGTACGCCGATGGAGTGCCCCTGCGAGGACGACTACGTGGCGGAGTGTGAGGAGCAGGGCGTCCCCATCCCGCCGCCCTGGGGCGACGACTGCTGGGAGAACAAGGGCGTGGTCAACCCGACCCTGATCATCCCGGGCCTGACGGCGGAGCTCTGGGTCTGCGAGACCGAGGAGGGCACCTGCGCCGCGCTGCCGCGCTCCGACGCCAACGGCGACATCCAGCTCATGGGCGTGATCTGCGTCTCCAACGAGACCTGCGCCACCTGCTTCTGGGACAACAAGGAGCCCGGCCCCCCGCCGTCCACGCTCCCCGAGGGGGCGCCCGAACAGACCACCATCCCGGTCACCCCCGGCCACGTCATCACGGGCGGCTCGAACGGGAGCTCGCTCCAGGAGAACTGCGCGAACTGCCACCGCGGGGACAACCCCTGGATCGGCATGCCCGGCCAGCCCACGGAGGACCTGGAGCCGGACTGCTCGCCCACCCCCATCGGCCAGCCGGACTGGGAGAACCCGGGCAGCGAGTACAGCTGCGGCGGCTGCCACGACATCCCGGGGCTGACGAAGGAGTGGTGCGGGCTGGCGATGGAGGCGGTGAACAGCGGGCAGATGCCGCCTCCGCCGGGCGCCCTGGGAGACATGCAGGACGACTGGGACGAGATCGAGGAGGCCTGCGACGCGCTCCTCAACCCGCCGAACCCCGCGCCCTGAGAGATCCAGGCCCCCTGAGCGGATGACCGAGGAGCCCGTCCTCGGCCCCTCAGGAACCGCCGAGCGCCAGCGGGTAGCCGCGCGAGGCCCAGACCAGCACCCCCTCGTCCAGCACCACGGCGCGCTCGAAGCCCCGCGCGCGCAGCGCGTCCACGATCTTCCCCGAGGCGGCATGTGGGCAGGCGCAGTAGACGACGATCCAGGTCTCGTCATCGGGCAGGTGGGGCGCGATGGCCTCGACCCCGTCGTAGAAGGGCACGGGGAGGGCGCCGGGGATGTGGCCGCGCTGCCAGTCCGAGAGCGGGCGCGCGTCCAGCAGGACCAGGCGCCGCCCGGCCTCGAGCTCGGCCCGCACCTGATCCGCGGCGACGAAGCGCCCCTCTCGCGTGCTCAGGCGGGCGGGCGGGGCGCTCGGGTACAGCACGGCCTGCGCGAGCGCGGGCGGGCGCACCCGAACCGGGGGCGGGGCGCTCCACCCGAGCGCGCGCGAGCGCAGGAAGGCCGTGACCCCGTCCAGCTCGGCCGCGGTGAGCCGGTCGGCGAAGGCCGGCATCGGCGTGCCGGTCCTGCCCCGCGCCACGGTCTCGCGCAGGAAGGCGTCCGAGGCGGTGGCCAGCGTGACCGGGTTGCCCAGGGCCGTGCCCGTGCCCCCCTCCCCCTTCGCCCCGTGGCAGCCCGCGCACTCCCGCGCGTAGACGGCCGCCCCCAGGCTCAGATCGCCCTCGACCGGGACCTCGGGCAGGCTCTGGCGCGACACGCCCGCCTCGCTGCCCAGGAATTCCAGGAGGGCATGCATGTCGTCGTGGTCGATGGGTCCGCCCTGATCCGCGAAGAAGGCCGCCATCGGCGTCCCCGGCCGCCCCCAGGCCACCGCGCCCCAGAGGAAGCCGGGCGAGGCGAGGCCCATGAGCTCGGGCGAGCGCAGCGAGGGGGCGTTGTCCGCGGCGTAACCCTCCCGTTCGGCGCCGTGGCAGAGCGCGCAGTAGCGCGCGTAGAGCTCGGCCCCGCGGGCGACGGAGGCCGGGGTGGGCCCGCGCGTGGCCGCCTCCCCCGCCGGCCAGAGGGAGAGGCCCAGCCCCAGGGCGCCCAGCGAGATCAGCCAGGGGAGAACACGCCTGTTCGGATTCACGCCGCCCTCCGGATGCGCTCGGCGCAGGTGCGCGCCCCGCTGATGTTCCTGGCCGTCGGCCCGACCTCCAGCTCGGCCAGGGGGCCCATCACGAAGAGGCCGGGAGCCCACTGCAGGCTCGCGTCCACGACGGGGTGCCCGCAGTCCGAGACCGGCAGGTCCAGCGCGGCCTGGAGCCCGTCCACCAGCCCGCCGCCCGGACGACCGGGAGAGAAGCCCGTGCACAGCACCGTGGTCGCCGCGCCCCAGGATCCGGTGGAGGTGCGCAGGACCAGCCCGCCGTCCGCCATCGCGCTCGCCGCCTCGAAGCTCCCGCCGACGCGGACGATCCGCCCCTCGCGGACGAAGGCCAGCAGCTCGCTCGCCACGTCCTCGGGCATGGATCCCCGGTGGCGGGCCGTGAGGATCATCTGCCGGCGACGCCGGTGGTCCCGCTCGCGGGCGAAGCCCTCCATGTAGCGGGGCCCCATCCAGCCGGGATCGGCGTCGAAGGCGTGGACGCGGAGATCGTGGCGCATCCACAGGCGCAGCTCGCGGCCCCGCCTGGCCAGGGCGGTCGCCAGCTGACCCGCGCTGATGCCGCCGCCCACGATCAGCAGGGGCCCGGGGCCCAGCGCGTCCGGCGAGAAGCCCGGCTCGAAGACGTGGTGGATCCGAGCCCCCAGCGCGCTCGCCGCCAGGGCCCAGCCCGGCCAGGCGGGCTGATCGCCCAGGCCCAGCGCCAGCACCACCCGCCGCGCCTCCAACACCCCCTGATCGGTCTCGACCGCGTAGCCCTCCCCCGCCGCCCTCACGGCGCGCGCGCTGCCGCGGATCCGCAGGCTGTCGAGCTGATCCTCGGCGATCACCGCGTCACAGTGGGCGTCGAACATGGCCAGCGAGGGCCGGTCATAGGGGGGCGTCCAGGGCTCGGCGCCCAGCCAGTCGCGCGCGAAGTCCCGCAGCGCGAAGGGATCCAGGCCGATGTGGTGCACCGAGGGGGAGCGCAGGTGGCGCATCCCGACCGCGCGCGTACACTCCCGCCAGCGGTGGAGGGCGCGCGGGTGCGGGTCGAGCACCCGCAGGCGGTCGCGTGAGACCCGGCCGCGCGCCAGCAGGACCTTGGTGAGGTGGGTGCCGTGGACGCCGCCTCCGACGATGAGCCAGTCCAGCATCAGGGCGACCGGGGCCCCGAAGCGGGGGCGGGAGGGAGGGGATGGCGCGGGCGGAGCATGCCCTCTCTTTATTACGATTCAATTGCAATAGCAATTGAATATCGGAATCCTCGCCCGCTCCAGCACCGCGCGGGCGCCTCCTCCGCGGGCGCCGGGATAGCCTTCGCGGATGACCGAGCCCCCTCGCCCGCCCGCCCAGACCCCCAGCCCGGAAGACCTGGAGCCCGAGGACGCGCCCCGTCGCCCGCTCTCCCAGCGGGTGCTCGGCGGGCTGCGCGATCTCGGCCTCACGGTCGTCTTCGCCGCCCTGGCCCTGGTGATCGTCGGCTCCCTGCGCGCGCCGGAGCTCCCGGCCAGGGCCCCGGCGGTGGCGCTCGTCGCTCTGGACGGGACGCGGCTCTCGCTGGCGGCGGAGGCCCAGCGCACCGTGGTCCTCAACTTCTGGGCCACCTGGTGTGGGCCCTGCCGGCTGGAGATGCCGACGCTGGTGGACTTCGCCCAGGACAACCCGGAGATCCCGGTCTGGTTCATCGCCGTGGACGGCACCGAGGACGAGCTCCGCGCCTTCGCCCGGGACCACGACCTGCCCCTGGACCGCGTCGCGCGCGGGGACGAGGCCGTGCTCGCCGCCTACGCGCCGTCGACCATCCCGATGACGGTGGTGGTCGAGCCCGGCGGGACCCTGGGCGGCGCGCACGCGGGCATCATGGTGCGCCCCCTGCTGTGGTGGATGACGCGCTGAACCGTCCGATCCTGGCCCAGGCAGACACCAAGGGTTAGCGCGATCCCATGCTGACGCTGCGGCTGGTGGCAGAACCGGAATTCGAGGAGCTCACCGCGCTCCTGCACCGGGCCTACGCCGTCCACGCCGCCGCGGGCCTGCGCTTCGCGGCGACGCACCAGAGCGTGCAGACCACGCGCGAGCGGGCCGGCGCGGGCGAGTGCTGGGTAGGCGAACAGAACGGGAAGCTGGTCGCCACGGTCACCGTCATCCCGCCGCACATGGGGCGCTCCCTCGCGGACGCGGGCTGCGCGACCTACGCGGCGACGGGCGTGGCCAAGGTCAACCAGCTCGCCGTGGAGCCCGCGCTGAAGCGCCAGGGCTACGGGGCGCTGCTCATGGACCACGCCGAGGCGCGCGCCCGAGCCCTCGGGGCCCACACCCTCGCCCTGGACACGGCCGCGCCCGCCGAGACGACGATCGCCTGGTACCAGCGTCGGGGCTACACGATCTGCGACCGCTGCGACTGGCGGCCCCACGTCAATTACGAGAGCGTGGTGCTCAAGCTCGCGCTGTAGGCTGGGGGGCGCCCCTACCAGAGCGCCAGGAAGGTCAGCGAGTCCAGCTCCTCGTCCGTCACGCGCTGGCCAAGATCCTCGCCGCTCTCCAGGTCCAGGGCCTTGACCTGGTTGGAGCGCGAGGAGCCGACCAGCACCTCCGCGTCCCGCGCGACGAGGCCCTCCGGCTTCGCCACGCCCGTGAACGTCGAGACGGATCCGTCCGTCTCCAACCGGAAGATGGTCCCGTTGCCGTTGCTGGTCACCCACAGCCGCCCGGCCGCGTCCGGCGTGATCGCGCGCGGCCGGGAGAGCCCGTCCTCCACGTCCAGCAGCGGCTCCAGCGGCGCGCCCGAAGCGTCGTAGACGTGGACGCTGTCGCTGTACCAGCCGGGGACCAGCAGGTCGCCGTCCTCGTCGAAGCGCATCCCGATGTCCGGCCCGTCCAGCCCGCCCCCGCCCGCCTCCACGAAGGTGTCCACGAAGACCCCGTCGGCGTCGTAGCGCAGGATCGCGTCCGTCTCGAAGGAGCCCACGTACCACAGGCCGTCCGGCCCCGGCACCGCGGCGGTGGGACCGGAGAGCCCGCCGGTCTCGTCCTCCGGCGTCTCCGGGTCGTCCGCGATCAGCGTGCCCACGACGCTCGCGCTCTCCGGGTCCACCACGCGGACGGCGTTGTCCAGCTCGGCCACCACGTACAGCAGGCCGTCCTTCTCCCAGACCGTCTGCGCGCCGGGCAGGCCCTCGATGGGGCCCAGGACCTCCCCGGAGTCCGGGTCATAGCGGTGGACCACCCCGCCGAAGTAGCTGCTGACGTAGAGGACCTCGGGGGCCTCGTCTGGACCCGTGTCACCACCGGCGGTGTCGCCGGCGGTGTCGCCCGCGGTGTCATCGGTGTCGCCACCGCCAGAGTCAGAGGGGTCCGTTCCCGCGAGGTCCTTGGACGTGCAGGCCAGGAGGAGCAGCCACATGGGGACCTCGCGAGCGTGTGCCTCAGGAGTGCCCCCGCGGGCCGGAGAGTAAACCCGCGCGCTGCGCGCGGGCGACGCGAGATCAGATGTTGATGCTCTGCGGGATCAGGCTCGGCAGCAGGAAGGTGTAGGCCACCTTCCGGCTCTGGTTGCGGACCGAGATCTGATCCTCCACGCGCCGGAGCGCGGCGTTGAAGGCCGCGAGCGGACCGCCGTCCGCCGTCACCTTCGGGTCCTCGAACCACGGGCGGTCCAGCACGTTGTTGGTCCGGTACTGGCCGAGGATGGCGTAGTAGACGCCGCCGAGCAGCTCGAGGAGCTGCATCTGCTCCTGGGCCACGGAGATCGGCGGGAGCAGGGCCGCCCAGGCAGGCTCGCTGGGCTGCACCACGTCCGGGCCCGGGGCCCAGCCGCCGCCGGTCGCCGCGGGGGCGAAGCTCATCAGCGAGCTCTGCGGGAAGTTCACCGCCGCATGCTGCGCGCTGGCCGTGAAGATGACCATCGTGACGATCTGTGTCAGATCGGCCAGCGTCTTCACATCCGGGAGCCCCGTCACCCGACCGGAGCCGCGCACCTCCGAGAGCCAGGCCGCCAGCTCGGTGTCCCCCGTCAGGAGCTCCGGGCTCGTGTAGTAGAGCCCGAGATAGCTGCGCACCCAGCTCTCGATGGCCCCCCAGACCAGGCGCGCGTCGTCGCGGTAGGGGTAGTCGGGCAGGACGTCCGCGCTCGCCACCCCGCGCGCCGTGAGATCATTCTCCAACATGGAGGCGGTGAAGTTGATGGCGAGGCGATCGGAGGCCGCCGCGTGCTGGATGCTCTGGATGGTGCCGCCGAAGATGGTGTCGATCGGCCCCCCCGCCGCGATGAGCCCCGTCGCCGCGCTGTTGTTGATGAACAGGGTGCCCTCGAAGTGCGGCAGCAGCAGGATGGACAGCGGGTGGACGTCGGCCAGCTGCCGGTGCGTCGCCACGCAGAAGGCCTCCACCAGCAGGTGCGTGCGGGCCAGGTGGGCGAAGAGCTCGTGGTAGTTGGTGTCCGCGATCTGTACGATGGTCTTGGCCATCTCCCAGCCCCAGCTCCGCCCCTTGGACGGCGTGAAGATGGGGTGCTTCGCCGGGTCCTGGCCGCACTGAATCGCGACGGGCACCAGCGAGCTGCCGTCCTTGGGCCGATAGAACAGGGCGATGGGAGACCAGGTGTACTTCTGGGCGGTGCCCGAGACGCCGGGCACGATGCTGAGGAGCTCGGCGTAGTCCAGCAGGAAGATCCTGGACTCTGAGAGCGCGGCCTGCAGGTCGTCGCCGCCGGTCACCTCCGCGTAGGTCTGCGCCGAGAGCGGGAAGCTGGCCGGGAGCGTCGAGATACCGCGGATGGACATGGGGTTCTCCCCCGCCACGCGCAGGCGGGCGAAGGTGCTGTCCTCCATGAAGGTGTTGGCGATGGCCGGCAGCGGGATGGTCTGGAAGAGGGCCTCGTAGCCCGACAGCGTCTCGTCGAGGCGCAGCCCGCTACGCTGGACGCTGGCCTTCAGGCGATCGAGGAGATCGTTCATCTGGCCGCGCCGCCGCTCGTAGAGCAGGGCCCCGGTGGCCGCCTCCAGGAGCCCGTCCGCCGTGTGCGCCTCCTCGATCTCGGTGATGGCGTCGCGAAGCTCGGCGAGCTCCTTGCTCTCGGGGTCCCCGTGGGTGCTCTCCTGATCCCCGCGCGAGGCCCGGCGCACGGCGAGGGCGTTCTCCAGGATGCGCAGCCCCACCTTCGCCACCGCCAGCAGCCAGGGCAGGGAGGGCTCGTCCTCGCGCGGGACCTTGGCCGCCAGCGGCACCCCGGGCAGCGTGGAGACCGTGGTGGTCCAGGTCCAGGTCTCGCGGGCGTCCTCGAGCTGGCGCTCGCGGGCCCGGAGCGCGTGCCCCTTGTCCTGCTGAGGGAGCGTCGGGTCCTTGCGGGGGGAGAGCAGCGACATTTGACCATCCTGTTCTATGGAGGGGGAGCTCCAGGATACACCATCCCGGTCCAGGCAGGTTAGCTCTCCAACATGGATCTCAGCGCCCCGCTCCCGCCGCGTGTGCTCCTCTACGATGGGGTCTGCGGGCTCTGCGACTCGGTGGTGCAGTGGGTGCTGGACCACGACCCCGAGGGGCGCTTCCACCTCGCCCCGCTCCAGGGCGAGACCGCCGACGCCCTGCGCGCACGGCACCCGTCCATCCCGCGGGACCTGGACACGATGGTGGTGGTCACCACCGGGCCCGAGGGCGAGCGCGTCTTCCTGCGCAGCGCCGCCGCCTTCCAGGTCGCGCGCGCGCTGGGCGGCTGGCTCAGGCCGCTGTCCTGGCTGGCCATCCTGCCCCGCCCGCTCACCGACCTCGGCTACCGGATGGTCGCCGCGAGCCGCTACCGCCTCTTCGGGAAGCTCGACGCCTGCCGCCTCCCCAGCCCATCCGAGCGGGCCCGCTTCCTTCCCTGAACAAAATTACGGTACCCTGCGCGGGTGAACCCCTTCCCCCGCGTCCCCGCGCCCGGCGTGAGCCCCGCCAGCTTCGGCGGCGCCACCGAGTTCTGGCACCACCGCCGGCTGCTCTGGGCCTTCGTCCTGACCGACCTGCGGAACCGCTACGTGGGCAGCAGCATCGGCTTCTTCTGGACGGTGGTGACGCCGCTCCTGGAGCTGGTCACCTACACCTTCGTCTTCCACGGCCTCATCGGCGTGAATTTCCACCCGGACGGCGGCTGGGGGCACTACGCCCTCTTCCTGTTCTCGGGGATGGTGACCTGGCTCGGGGTCTCCGACGCCATCGTGCGCTCGACCCCCTCGCTCAAGGAGAACGCCCACCTCATCAAGAAGGTGAACTTCCCCAGCATCGTGCTGCCCGCGCACATGGTGGCCAGCGCGCTGCTGAACCAGTGCCTGCGCCTCGCCGTGCTGGTGGTGGCGGTGAGCGTCATCGGCCCCGGACCCTCCTGGGCGATGCTGCTCATCCCGCCCATGCTGGTGGTGCAGCATGCGTTCACGCTGGGCATCGGGCTCTTCCTGTCCACGATGAACGTCTACTTCCGCGACACGGCCCACTGGGTCAACGCCGGCCTCATGCTCTGGATGTTCATCACCCCCATCTTCTACCCGGCCGCGATCTACCCGAAGAAGTTCATCCTGCTGCTTCAGCTCAACCCGCTGGCGCACCTGGTCGGCATCTTCCAGGAGATCGTGATGAACCAGACGCTGCCGCACCCGCACTCGCTGGCGGTGGCGACCGTGCTGGCGCTGTTCTCGCTGCTGGCGGGCTACTCGATCTTCAGCTACCACCGCGAGCGCTTCGCGGATCTGGTGTAGCCGGGCCCGACCCTCCTCCCCTCCCGTCCCCGCGCCCAGGTGCCGACGTGGTCCACGTCCTCGAACGACTCTCCCTGCTCATCCGCGCGCGCTACCCGCTCGTCCACCTGCTCACGCACGAGGAGGAGCGCACCGAGCGCGCGCTGGAGCGCCTGGCCACGCGCGAGGGCATGGCGCTCTACCGCTGGCGAGCGACCTCGGGGCTGGCCTCGCCGCTGGGCTCAATCCCCAACACGGAGGCCTTCACCGACATGCTTTCGGCGGTGGGCGGCGTGAGCGAGCCCGCCCTCTTCCTGGTCTTCGACCCCCACCCCTGGCTGGGGGACGCGGGCGGGGTGCGGCGCCTGCGCGATCTCGCCCACAACATCGGGCAGCGGTCTCAGGCCATCGTCTTCGTCGGGCCCGAGCTGCGCGTGCCGCTGGAGCTGGACAAGGAGCTCAGCGTGCTGGACGTGCCCCTGCCCGGCCGGGAGGAGGTGGGTCGCCTGCTGTCGCTGCTCCTGCGCAGCCAGCGGATCACGCTGGACAACGAGCTCTTCGAGCGCTTCGTCGGCGGATCGCTGGGCCTCACCGAGCGCGAGATCAAGCGCCTCTACGCCCGCATCCTGCTGGGCGGCGAGGGCTTCCGCGAGCGCGACCTCCCCGCGCTCTCCGAGGAGAAGCGCCAGCTCATCCGCAAGAGCCGCTACCTGGAGTTCTGGGAGTCCGCCGGGCGCGTCGACGACGTGGGCGGCATGGACAACCTCAAGACCTGGCTCCGCCAGCGCGAGTCGGGCTTCACCGAGCGCGCGCGGGCCTTCGGCCTCCCCGAGCCCCGCGGCCTCTTCCTGCTGGGCGTCCAGGGCTGCGGCAAGTCGCTGATGGCCAAGGCCGTGGCCGATCTCTGGCGTTTCCCGCTGCTGCGCCTGGACGTGGCCGCCGTCTTCCAGACCGGCCGTCAGCAGGAGGGCCTGCGCGAGACCGTGCGCGTCGCCGAGAGCCTCGCCCCCGTCGTCCTGTGGATCGACGAGCTGGAGAAGGGCTTCCTGTCCGCCGGCCAGACCGGCGGCGAGGCGCTGGGCTACTTCCTCACCTGGATGCAGGAGAAGCAGAGCCCCGTCTTCGTCGTCGCCACCGCCAACGAGGTGCGCACCCTCCCCCCCGAGCTCCTCCGCAAAGGCCGCTTCGACGAGATCTTCTTCGTGGACCTGCCCAACGTCCACGAGCGCCTCGCCATCCTGGAGATCCACCTCCGCCGCCGCCACCGCGACCCCGCCCTCTTCGACCTCACCCCCGTCGCCGAGGAGAGCGAGAAGTTCAGCGGCGCCGAGCTGGAGCAGGTCGTGGTCAGCGCCCTCTTCATCGCGTTCGAGGCCGATCGCGAGGTCACGGGCGAGGACCTCCTGGACGTGGTCCGCGAGATGGTCCCGCTGGCCATCACCATGGACGACCGCCTCAAGGAGCTCCGCGAGTGGGCCCGCCCCCGCGCCCGCCCCGCCAGCCTGGACCGGCGGCGCATCGACTTCTTCGATGAGCTTGAGTAAGGGAGCGCGAGGCGGGAGGGCGTGACATGCGCGCGGCGGTGATCGGCGGAGGTTCCTGGGGCACGGCGCTGGCCATGCAGCTGTGCCGGGCAGAGCACCGGGTCAGGATGTGGGATCGGGACGCGGCGCGGGCGGCGGAGATGCAGGCCGTCCGGGAGAACCGGCGCTATCTGCCGGGCATGCCGCTGCCGGAGAACCTGGAGGTGCGAAGCGACCTCTCGGGCGTGCTGGACGGGGCGGAGCTGGTGCTCTCCGTGGTGCCGTCACAGGTCATGCGCGAGGTCATGCAGCGGGCGGCGCGGCTCATCCCGCTGGACGCCGTGGTCTGCTGCGCGTCGAAGGGCATCGAGCAGGAGACGCTGCTGACCATGGAGGAGGTCATGCGCGAGAGCCTGCCGACGGCGCTGCACCCGCGGCTCTGCGCGCTGGCGGGCCCCTCCTTCGCCAAGGAGGTCGCTCAGGGGATGCCCACGGCCGTCGTCGTCGCCGGCCACGACGAGCAGGCCACCCATCTGGTCAGCGGCGCCCTGCATGCCGGCTTCTTCCGTGTCTATCACACGGACGACGTGGTGGGCCTGGAGCTGGGCGGCGCCCTGAAGAACGTCATCGCCATCGCGACCGGCGTGGCCGACGGCATCGGCGTGGGCCTGAACGCGCGGGCGGCCATCATCACCCGCGGCCTCGCCGAGATCACGCGGCTGGCGAAGAAGCGCGGGGCGCACGAGATGACCATGCTCGGGCTCGGCGGCGTGGGCGACCTCGTGTTGACCTGCACGGGCGACCTCTCCCGAAACCGGCGCGTGGGCCTGGGCCTCGGCCACGGCAAGCGCCTGGAGACCATCCTCGCCGAGCTCGGACAGGTGGCCGAGGGCGTGTATACGGCGAAGAGCGCCTACGATCTCGCGAAGCTGCACGGCGTGGACATGCCGATCACCGAGCAGATCTACAGGATGCTCTACGAGGACAAGCCCGCCGCGGAGGCCATGCGCGACCTGCTCCTGCGGGACCGGAAGCACGAGCGGCACTGAGCGCTCTCTCGGCGAAGCGCCTCCATCGAGACATTTGCATTCTCGATTCGAGACAGATATTGTCTCAGCATGCATCACGCCGACCTGAATGACGCTCTGGAGAGCCTCGGAGCGCTCCTCCTCACCCGCGATGAGGCCCACGAGATCGTCCTCATCGGCGGGGGAGCTCTCCTTCTCACAGGGCTCATCGAACGGTCCACCCGAGATCTCGACATCGTGGCGCGGGTCGAGCGCGATGAGTGGATCGAAGGGGAACCGCTTCCCGCGCCCCTGCTGGCCGGCATCCGTGAGGTCGCCCGAGCGCTGGACCTCCCCGAGGACTGGCTCAACGCTGGGCCAAGCTCGCTGCTCCGCTTCGGCCTGCCGCCAGGATTCGAAGGGCGGGTGCACACGCGCCAGCATGGAGGGCTGACCATCCACCTCGCCGCGCGCCGAGACCAGGTCGCGCTCAAGCTCTATGCAGCGGTTGACCGAGGGCCGAAGAGCAAGCACTTCAAGGATCTGATGAAGCTTCAACCGAACGAGGAGCTGCGCTGGGCTGCGCGCTGGTGCAGGACTCACGATCCCAGTGAGGGATTCAGAGATGAGCTCCTCCGGGCCCTCTGCGCCCTCGGCGTCGAGGTGACCGATGAGCTGTGAGCTGCTCGAAGAGACTGCGAATGCGCTGGCTTGGAGCCTCTGGACCGAGCTCGGAGCGCCAGGTCTGACCCGGGACCATACCGAGACCGCGATCGACCCGGAAGCGCTGATCGTCGCGACGCCTTCCCTCGCAGCGAAAGAGCCGCGGCTCCTTGATCTGGCGATGCTATGGTGCATGGAGCACGCACACCGACTCAACACCACGCGACTGCAAGGCCTTCTGAAGCTCCTGCCCGACGAGGCCATTCCGCGCTTTCATGCCTTCGCAGCGACCTTCAACGCCAACACCGGAGGCACCTGGCCATCGGGAGGGCTCATCGCCTCGCCCGGGTCACCCTCCCCACGAGAGATCCCGATCCCCTGGGACCGCCCCGCTTTGCTCCGGCTCCGGGCCCGAGCGCTGTTTGGGGTCGGGACCCGCGCGGACGTGATCTGCGATCTCCTCGCGCAGCCAGAGCAGCCTGTCACAGCCGAGGATCTCTCTGGCGGCGGTCACACGAAGCGGAACGTCGCCCGGATCCTCGCCGACCTGGCTGACGCGGGGACGGTCCAAGACCTGCGCGAGGGCAACGCGCGGAGCTTCCGCCTCTCCGACCCACACGCCCTCGCCCGAGTCCTTGGAGGGATCCCGGACGACCTCCCCGCGTGGACGCCCATCCTCAACTTTACGCTGCTCGCGCTGCGTCTCCGCAAAATCCAGGATCTCCCTCCCTCCGCACGTCGCGTCGAGGCCCACATGCTCCGGGAGGCGCTCGCGCCCTCTGCCCAGCGTCTTCACCTCGAAGCTCCGCCGCAAACCAAAGGGGATCCCGCGGCCTGGGATCAGCTCCTGGACTGGGCGACCGCTCAGGTGCAGGACCTTGCCGAGGGCAGGTCCACGGCGCTCACGGGACCGGTCTCCCCGTTGGAGGGCTGGTCGGCCACCGTCAAGTTGCTCGGGATCGCACGAGACCGACCTGAGCTGCGCGTCTCTCTGACCCAGGAGGGCGCACGCCCCCTTCGAGTCCTCTGCTCAGGCTGGGATTTGGATATGTTCTCTGAGCTGTTCCGACCGGGAGCGAGGATGCGGATCGTCGGGACCCTGAGGCGCGATCGGCGACTTCGCCCGAGGCTGGTCGAGCGCCTGACCTCAATCGAGCTCCTCCGGCAGTTGAGGCAGGTGCCGCTCCCTTTCCCAGAGACAGCGACCCTCCGTACCATCGCCCGCCCTCGCGCAGATGTGGCGCGCTGAAGGACAGGGGCCTTGACAGTCCGAACGGTCGTGCTATTCTGAGGCCATGGGAAAAGGTGAGACCACGCGCGCGACCATCCTCGAGCACGCCACGACGCTGGCGACCTCGATCGGCCTCGACGCGCTGAGCATCGGCAAGCTGGCGTCGGACCTGAACCTCTCCAAGAGCGGGGTCTTCGCGCACTTCCAGTCCAAGGAGGCGCTGCAGCTCGCCGTGGTGGAGACCGCCGTCGCCCACTTCACCGATCTGGTGGTGCGCCCGGGGCTCAAGGCGCCGCGAGGGGAGCCCCGGCTGCGCGCGCTGCTGGAGCGCTGGCTGGCCTGGGGCGCGCTCTCGGCGAAGCCGGGCGGGTGCTTCTTCGTGGCCGCCGCCGCCGAGCTCGACGATCGGCCGGGCCCGGCCCGGGACGCCCTGGTCGCCAGCCAGCGGGACTGGCTCGAGCTGCTCGCCGGGGCCATCGGCGCCGCGGTCCGCGAGGGGCACCTCCGCCCGGACCTGGACCCCGAACAGCTCGCGTTCGAGCTCTACGGCGTCGTGCTCAGCACGCACCACCGCGCGCGCCTGCTGGGCGAGCGCGACGCCTTCACACGAGCCCGCGCCGCCATCGAGCGGCTCCTGGACGACGCCCGCGCCCCCCGACGCGCGGCCTGATTCAACACCGGGGCCCCCCGCCCCGAAGGAGGCAACATGACCGCCCTCGCGCACCTTGAAAATAGCACGAACGTTCGTTCTATCGAGCGCGACCCCGCCCTCCACGCCTGGGCCGTGCTGGCCTCTGACGCCTTCGCGCGCGACCTGAGCCCGCGCCGGCCGGGGGCCCCCTGGGTACTACGGGCGGCGATGCGGGCGCTCACGGCGCTCTCCCCCGCCCTGGCCAGCAGGCTGGCGGCCCGGATCTTCTGCACGCCCCCGCGCCCCCCGGCTCCCCCCGAGGAGCGCGAGGCCCTCTCCCGCGCCCGGCCCGGCGCGCTGGTCGTAGCTGGCGACCTCATCCGCACCTGGACCTGGGGCGAGGGGCCGCCCGTGCTGCTGGTCCACGGCTGGGGCGGGCGGGGCGGCCAGCTCCACGGCTTCGTCCCGGGTCTGCTGGCCCGCGGCTACTCGGTCGTGACCTTCGACGGGCCGGGGCACGGGTCCTCGGGCGGGCGGCTCAGCTCGCTCGTGGAGATCGGGCGGGCGGCGAAGGCGGTGGCGACCTCGCTCCCCGGCCCGCTGAAGGGCGTGATCGCGCACTCGGTGGGCGGCCCGGCCACGGCCACGGCCCTGGACGCTGGGATGGAGGCGGAGAACGCCGTCTTCGTGGCGCCCCCCTTCGCGCTGAGCGCCTGGGTGGGGCCGTTCTCGGAGGCGATGGGGCTGGACCCGGTCGTGCGCGAGGGCATGGTGCGGCGCGTGGAGGAGCGCGTCGGCGTCCGCCTGGACGCGCTGACCATGGAGCGCATCGGCCCCCGGATGCGCACGCCCCTGCTGGTGATCCACGACGAGGAGGATCGCGAGGTCCCCTACACCGCGGGCGCGGCCGTGGCGGCGCGCTGGCCGGGGGCGCGCATGCATGCGACGCGCGGGCTTGGGCACAAGCGGGTGCTGGGGGACGCGGGCGTGATCGCGCTGGCGACGGGTTTTGTGGGCGGTTGAGGCACGTCTCTGGGCGCAGCAGGGAAGAGCGCGGAAGCGAAGCGGGTTAGGAGGGCCTCTGGCGTGAACAGATCGCCTCGGAGCTCTCCAGACCGTGACCAGACAAGGCCCGCTCCTCCTGTCGCTGAGCCTGCTCGGCTGCGGCTCCGCGCCCGAGGCTCCTCCCACACCCGAGGCTCCTCTCGCGCCGGCCGTGAAGCGCCCCGACCCCGGGTCGGCTCCCGCCGCCGACGCGCTGGACTGTGAGCCTTTTCCCTTCGCTCCCGAGGGGAACGAGGGCGCCTGCGCGGCCTCGGAGGTGGTCCAGGGGCTCGCGGTGGAGAAGCGCTGGCACCTGGTGCCCGGGGAGCCCCGAGGGGCCCTGACCCCCGACCACCCGGACCGTTGGGGGGTGGAGTGGAGCCTGCTGGCCGAGACCGCGACGGGCTGGCAGCGCGTCCCCCTGCTCCGCCTGTCCTGCGAGGCGGAGATGGCCGCCGACTGCAGCCACGACGAGCTGTTCCGGCGGCAGTGGGAGATCGCCCGGGACGGGGACCGGGTGGCGCTGTACGCCGCACCGGATCGGTCCGTGCCGAAGGCCGAAGCCCTGAGGTACCAGGCCTTCCTCCCCGAAGGGCTCCCGCCCTTCGTCTTCTTCGTGCGCGAGGGCGCGGACAGCGCGGCCGGGCTGCTGGTCGGCGCGCCGGGGGATCTGGAAGCCGCCTACCGGGCCGATCCTGGCCTGTCCAACGCCTTCGCCCACGCCCTCGCCGCCGCGGACGCGGGCCACCCCGAGGCGCGCCGGGCCCTCGAGCGGGTGCTGGTGACCGACGAGGATCCCGACCGGGTGTGCTCACCGGCGTCGAGGCTGCTGTCGGAGCGCCCGGATGACCGGTGGCTGGTGGAGCAGCTCGACCGCCCGGCGTGTGAGAGCCAGGTCGCCGCTCCTGGCCGCACGGCCACGCTCGCGCTCTCCCCGGCCTGCCGCGCGGCGTTGAAGCGCTGTGGGCTCACGACGGAGGCGTCGATGCCGGTGACCGTCTACGACAGCGGGCCGCGCACCAACGTCCTGGCGCTGGACGGCGGGGCCGTGTGGCTGGGCGAGGGCTTCGATCTCTTCGGGCACATCGAGGTGGACGGCCTGCTGTTCGTGGCCGATGAGCGCTGCCCGACAGGGGCGCTGCGGAGCCAGACCGGGGTGATCTGGACGGGGGAGCGGGCGGTGGCGTGTACGGCGGTGGCGGCGCCGGTGGTGGTGGTGCCGGAGGTGGGGGAGCTGCGGCCGGGGGTGTGTGGGATCCCGGCGGGGGTTTGCGGGGGTGGGGTGAGCGGGGGCTGAGGAGCGCTCAACCCCAGTCGAAGGCCTGGCTCAGCGGGTCGCCCTTCCAGGTCTCCGCGGCCTGCCACCACTGGTGCATCGGGGCGGATTCTCGACGGGTGCGGCTCCTTCACGACGACGAAAGCGCCATGGAATTGCAGCTTTGATCCTCCTCCCGCGCCAGCGGGGGGAGGTGGCCCGGAGGGCCGGAGGGGGGACTCCGACACGCATCTCCCCCCTCCGCCGGC
>CAZTOW010000075.1:0-35688 GCA_964615375.1 uncultured Enterobacterales bacterium | reverse complement strand
CCGGGGCGCGACGGCTCGCTTACGCTGGGTCAGCCGCCGGCAGGAACGCCGGACGGGTCCGGGCCGACGATCGCGGGCCATCGATAGCGGCGCTCGGAGCCGGCGGCGACCCCAGCCGTAGCAGGGCCTGGAGATCCTGCCGCGAGGGGTCGAGGGGGCCGCAGGGGCACCTCACGGAGGGGCGCGCCAAACCAACATGATCAGTTACGCGCCCCGAGTGCGGAGGGCGGCTGAGCGTCAGCGAAGAACGCCCGGTGCCCCGTAGGCCCCCTCGACCCCTCGCGGTCCCGGTCCCCCGGCCCTCAGGCCCAGCCGCCGGTGCAGCCCCGATCCTGTCGCCGGCCCAGCAGCGTTCGGGGAACCCGGATCCTGTCGCCGGCCCGGTCACAATTCGCGAACAGCGGACCTGTAGCGGGCGGCCTGGGCCTCGAGGTGGTGCAGCGGACCCTGGAGGGCGAGGGCGTCGTTGGGGCAGACCCACCAGCAGTAGAGGCAGTGGATGCAGGCGTCGGACGCGGGGGTGGCGCCGATCTGGTCGAGGGGAAGGGCGGAGGGGCAGAAGTCCTCGCAGCGGCGGCAGGGGCCGCAGGCGGCGGGATCGCGGGTGATGGCGGTGACGGCGTCGTCGGAGGCGCCGTAGACGTCCTGGATGACGCCGAGGCGGTAGGCGGCGCGGGCGATCTCGGGCCGGTCGGTGATGGGGCGGGCGAGGCGCTTGAGCCAGAAGATGCGGCGGTCGTCGGCGACGCGGGCGAGGAGGGAGCGCGGCGGGGCGGCGACGATGCGGCGGAGGACGGGCAAAGCGGCGACCTCGGCCTCGAGGGCGGCGGGGATGAGGCCGTCGGCGCGAGCGTGGGCGAGGTAGGAGACGGACTCGACGGGGAGGCCGACGAGGCGGGCGACGACGAGGTCGTTGACCAGGGCGTCGTCGGAGGCGAGCAGGCGGCCGAAGCGGAAGGGGTCGCCGTCGCCGGGGCCGTTGCCCTCCATACCGATGAGGCCGTCCACGAGGATGAGGTGGGGCCGGACGCGCTGGTTCAAAGCCAGGATGTTGCGGCCGAGATCGTAGTGCATCTGGCGCTTGTCCTGGCCGCGGCAGAGGCCCACCCAGTTCTTCATGGCGCAGGAGAGCCCGGCCTCGACGTGGGTCTTGATCTTGGGCACGCTGATGAGGAGCTCGGCGTCCAGCACGGTGCGCGAGACGCGGGGGGCGGCGCCGGCCCGGAGGGGGACGCGCTCGCCGTCGTCGTGGTTCAGGTCCACGAGGCGGGCGCCGTATCGGGCGGCGAGCCGGTCCACGCGCAGGCGCTTGAAGGCGTCGATGTCGCGGCGCTCGATGCCGACGTTGGAGCCGTCGGCGACGGTGATGTCGCGGTAGCCTCGCTCCCGCAGCTCGTAGAGCAGGGCGCCCAGGACGCGCAGGTCCACCGAGTTGCCGACGAGGGCCGGCAGGTCGTTGTTGAGGTTCGGCTTGATGACGATCCGCGCGCCGCGGTCGGCGGGGAGCCGGTCCTCGAAGGCGGCGAGCAGCCCCCGGACGCCGGCGCGGATCTCGGCGAGCGTCCAGGCCTCGACGACGCCGACGCGCCCTCCGGTGAAGCTGCGGACCATCCAGACCTCCAGGAGACAGCTTAGCCGCGCCGGGGGCGAGCGTCCGCAAGTCGCGTGAGCAGCGCCTCGTAGGAGGCCCAGGCCGCCGACCAGGAGAGGTGCCCCTCGCACCAGGCCCGCCCGGCGGCGCCAAGAGCGGCGCGCTCCTCAGGGGCGTCCATCAGGCGCATCATCGCCGCCCGCAGGGCCTCGATGTCCTCCCGCGGCACGGCCAGGCCGTTCCCGCCCGTCGCCTCGCGGATGGCCGGCTGATCGAACCAGATCACCGGCCTGCCCGAGGCCATCCCCTCCACGGCGGTGAAGCCGAAGCCCTCCTCCATCACGGTGGGGAAGAGGATCACGTCCGCCTGCTGGTAGACGGGCGCGAGATCGGGCAGGTCGAGGGCGAAGCTCACGGGCTGGTTGTAGGCCTGCACCCGGATCTGGTCGAGGTAGGCGCGGTCGCCGACCGCCCCGGCGATGACCAGGTGCGCGCGCTGCTTGTAGTCCCGGCGCAGGCGCGCCAGGGCGTCGATCGCGTGGTGCTGGCCTTTGCCGGGGATGATGCGCGCCGGGTAGGCGAAGCGGACCGTGTCGTCGGTGGAGATCCGCGGGGTGGGGTGAAAGCGCCCCAGGTCCACGCCGTTGTGGATCACGGAGACGCGGGCCTCGGGCACGCCGAGGGCGAGGAGCTGCCGGGCGGTGGCGTGGCTCGGCGTGATCACGGCGTCCAGGGTCCGGCCGCGCAGGGCGTAGAAGCGCTGACGCAGGCCGCGCTCGCCCGAGCCCCCTCCGTCGCCGCCGAAGTTCAGGTCGTGGACGATGCAGGCGGTGGGCACCCCGGTGGGGGGGACCTCAATGCTGTTCGAGAGCACCACGTCCGGGCGGAAGCGGCTCACCTCCTCCCGGATCGCGCGGGCCATCGCCGCCCAGGCCAGCGGCTTCGCCAGGCCGCGCAGGCGCACGCCGACGGCCTCGGGCGGGAGGTGCTCCGGCCCCCGCTGCCAGCCGACGACGAGGCGCACCTCATGGCGAGCCCGCGCCGCCTGATAGAGGGCGTCGAACACGGTCTCCGTGCCCGACCAGACGTCGGGGGGGAAGCGGCGGGCGGCCATCAGCAGCTTCATGGCGTCGTCCTAACCGCTTCGGGCTCACATGCCGGAGCCCAGCACCACCCAGGCCGCGCCGCTGCTGGTCTCGGCGCCGTCCGCCGCCGGGCCGCCCATCAGGAGGTCCAGGAAGCCGTCCCCGTCCACGTCGCCCGCGCCGGAGACCGCCGTCCCCGCGAGATCCCCCGCCGAGGTCCCGTAGAAGACCGCATCCGCGCCGTCCAGGCCGTCCCCGCCGGAGAGCGGCCCGTAGAGCAGGTAGGCCGCCCCGCCGTCCGTCGCCCCCCCGTCGCTGCCGCGCGCCCCCACGCCCAGGTCCGCCGCCCCGTCCCCGTTGATGTCCCCCACCCCGGCCACCGTCCAGCCGGCGTAGCCCCGGGTCTCCCGCCCGCGCAGGCGCGCGTCCGCCGCCGAGAGGTCCAGCATGGCGCCCACCGGCCCGCGGACCACGTAGACCAGCCCGCTGTCCCCGGCGTCTCCCTCGCCCCCGTAGGCGCCCACCGCCACGTCGTCGTAACCGTCCTCGTCCATGTCACCGAGCCCGCAGACCGACCAGCCCGCCGCGTCCCCCTCCGCCTCCCCGCGCAGGGCCACGCCCTCGTGCGTGAGCAGGAGGGCCGCGCTCACCGGCCCGCTCACGAGGTAGGCCGCCCCGGCCCAGGAGCCCCCCGCCTCGTCGCCCGGCACGCCCACGATCAGGTCGGGGACGCCGTCGCCGTCGGTGTCCCCCGCCCCGCTGACCGAGCGCCCGGCGCTGGCCCGCTCGCCGTAGCCGTAGAGCGCGACGCCGCGCTCCTCCAGATCCTCGGCCCCGTCCACCGGCCCCGAGACGAGGAAGGCGGCGCCCGCGTCCTCGCTCTCGTCGTCGCGCCCGGGCGCGCCCACCAGCAGGTCCCCGTAGCCGTCCTCGTCCAGATCCCCGACCCCGCTCAGCGCCCGCCCGACCTCGTCCCCCTCGCCGTAGCCCTTCAGCCGCCCGTCCGCGCTCGACAGGCGGAGCGAGGCCGTCAGCGGCCCGGCCAGCACATAGGCGATCCCGGCATCCTCGGCCGAGGTGTCCGCCCCCGGCGCGCCCACCAGGAGGTCGGAGATCCCGTCGCCGTCCAGGTCCCCCGCCGGGGCGAGCGCGTCGCCGGCCCCGTCCCCGCTCTGCGCGCCGTAGAGCAGCACAGGCGCGTTGTCCAGCTCCTCCTCGGCGTCCAGCGGCCCCTCCAGGATCGCGACGAGCCCGCCGTTCTCCGCGCGCACGTCGCTGCCGGGCACTCCCACCATCAGCTCGGCGAACCCGTCCCCGTCCACGTCGCCCACGGGCGCCACCGCCGCCCCGGCGTTGTCGTAGCTGGCCGACCCGAAGAGCCAGACGTCCGCCTCGTCCAGCGTCCAGGCCCCGTTGGGCGCGCAGCCGTTGTCCGTCTCGTCGCAGTCGTTGTCCTTGCCGTCCTCGCAGATCTCCTCCTCCGCGGGGGAGATGTCCGGCGCCCCGTCGTGGCAGTCCGTCCCCTCGGCCACCATCCCGTCGGGCTGGGTGCAGCTCTCCTCGTGGACCTCCGGGTCGCCGTAGCCGTCCCCGTCCGCGTCGCCGTACCAGCTCGGCGCGTCCGCCGCGTCCTCATCCAGGCGTCCGTCGCAGTCGTCGTCCTTGTCGTTGCAGCGCTCCTCGGCCCCCGCGTGGACCGAGGCGTCGGCGTCGTCGCAGTCGGTGGACCGGCTGGTGTAGCCGGAGGGCTGCACGCAGCTCACGAAGGTGACCCCGGTCGCCCCGTAGCCGTCGTGGTCGCCGTCCATGTACCAGGTGGTGGCGTCGGCGGCGTCCTCGTCCACGCTGCCGTCGCAGTCCCCGTCCTGGAAGTCGCAGAGCTCGTCGGTGCCCGGGTGGACGGTGGGGTCCGTGTCGTCGCAGTCATCCGAGCGCGACTCGTAGCCGTCGGGGCGCTCGCACTCGACGCGCGTGTACAGGTTCGTGCCGTATCCGTCGCCGTCGTAGTCGATGTACCAGGTGGTCGCGTCCTCGGCGTGCTCTCCGTCGGTGAAGCCGTCGCAGTCGTTGTCGATGCCGTCGCAGAGCTCGGCCGCGTCCGGGTTGATGCGGCTGTCCCGATCGTCACAGTCCCAGCCGATCGCGTAGCCGTCGTCGTCGGCGTCCTCCCCCTTCCCGGCGCATGCGCCGAGGGTGAGCGTCCACAGGAGCGCGAGGGGGCACAGGCGGCGAGGAACGTGCATGACGCGAAAAATCCCTCTCTCAGACTGCATGAGGGAGCGCCACTCTGCAAGGGTGTGGCCCAGATCGACGGCCCGGCTGTTCAACACATGTTATTGTTACAGAATTTTCACAGCACCACAGGAGTACATCATGAACGCACGGAGGATGAGAGACGGAGCCACCGTGCTCGCGACGCTCGCTGCGAGCCTCCTGCTGCCAGAGTACAGTCACGCCCCGGCAGCGTCTACATCGAGCTCGTCACGTCCGGTCAACGCGGTCACCCGCGCCGGGTCGCCGCTGGAGCAGGCCGCCCCACACGCCTCGGAGGCCTGGCTGGCCGACCGCGTGCTGGTGCGCGCGCAGCCCGGGGTGGATCTGGAGGCGCTGGCCGCCGATCACGGCGCCACCGTCCTGCGCGAGCGGGGCCCCTCGGGCCTGGCGACCCTGGGGGTGGGAGAGGATCAGCGCCCCGACGAGCTCATCGCGACCCTGCGCCAGGACGAGCGCGTGCTGCGCGCCGGGCCGAGCGGGCGGATCCGCGGGGCGTCGAGCCGATCCGTGGGGTCCTATCAATGGCACATGCCCTACGTGGGCGCCACCAGCACCAGCATCGACGCCTCGGGCGTGACGGTCGCCGTGCTGGACACCGGGGTCGCCCACGCCAGCGGCTGCACCACCGCGGCGGGCCTCGAGACGGTCAGCGTGGTCTCCCCGCTCGATCTGGTCGGCGACACCTCGGCGGCCTGTGACGACCACATGCACGGGACGCACATCGCCTCGCTCATCGCGTCCAAGGGCAAGCTGCGCGGCGTGGGCCGGGGCGCGGCCATCCTGCCGGTCAAGGTGCTCGACGCCGACAACGAGGGCGACGAACAGGCCCTCATCGACGGCATCCTCTGGGCGGTGGACGCGGGGGCGGACGTCATCAACCTCAGCCTGTCCTTCGCGCCGGACTACGCCCCCTCGCCCGAGCTGCTCGTGGCCCTGCGCACGGCCCACGACGCGGGCGCGCTGCTGGTGGCGGCGGCCGGCAACGACGGCGGAGACGTGGTCACCTGGCCCGCGGCCAGCCCGCTGGTCATCGGCGTCGGCGCCGCGGCCCTCGACGGGGACGGCGCGCTGACGCCCGCGACCTACTCGGACCTGGGGCCGGAGATCGACCTCATGGCCCCCGGCGGGGCGCTGGACCTGGACCACACCGGCGACGGCAAGGGCGATGGGCTCCTGGCGGCGACCTTCACCGAGGGCAGCCCATCCTCGCTCGGCTACTGGTTCGCCGAGGGGACCAGCCAGGCGGCGGCCCTGGTCAGCGGGGCCGCGGCGGCCCTCCTGGCGAAGGGCGTCGCGCCCGAGGACGTGCTCCCCACCCTCCAGGCCAGCGCGAAGGCCATCGGCGCGGACGGCTGGGGCGGCGGGGTCGGCCCGGGATCGCTGGACCTCGGCGCCGCGCTGAGCCGGGTGAGCGCGGGCTCGACGGTGGAGGGCCGCGCCCTGCACGCCGCGATCCTGCCCTTCCTCACGCGCGAGGACGGGGACGCCAGCCTCGTCCCCTCCGCGCTGGTGCGCGTCCTGGACGAGGACGGGGACGCGGTGGCCGGCGCCACGGTCTACGGGCGCGCCGACAGCTCGGAGGGGGCCGAGATCTGGACCTGCACCACCGACACGGACGGCGGCTGCCAGATCAGCGCCGCGGCCATCTCCGCCCTCGACGAGGACGGCGAGGAGGTCCAGGCGGCCTGGCGCTTCACGGTGGACGTGGTGGCGCTGGGCGACGGCGCCGGTCACGCCCCCACCGTGATGGTCGTCGCCACCGACACGCTCGAGGCCCTCTCCGCCGGCCTGGCCGCGGAGGGAGCGTCCGAGGCCACCCTGGCCTTCGGCTGGGAGGAGGCCGAGGACGAGCACCTGGGCTCCCTGGCCACGAGCCTCGGCCTCATCGACCTCGGGCGCGGCGCCGCCAGCGCCCCCTCCGCGCTCCTGCTGAGCGGCAGCCTCGCCGAGCTGGTCTTCGACTTCGAGTCGCTCACGCTGGACCTCAGCGGCGCCGGCCTCGCCACCGACGCGCTGGGCGTCACGACCGAGCGCGCGTCCACGGGCTCGGGCATCGCCACCGACGCCCTGGGCGTCAGCGAGGAGCGCCCGGTGACGAAGATCTCCGGCTCGGGCCTGGCCACGGACGCGCTCGGCCTGATCGGGGCCGAGCACGGCGCGGATCACGGGCTCTCCATGGGCGACACCCCGGTCTTCCCCGGGGAGTCCAGCGCGGCGACCTCGCTCAAGGACACCTGGACCGAAGAGGCGCTGAACCTCGCCGGGACCCCGGGCGGCCGGAGCCCGATCCAGACCCTGGCGGTCGAGCCCTCCCTGGGCCTCGTGCCGGGCGACGCGAGCGCGACCACGGGCAGCCCGGAGAGCCTGTAGGCTCAGGGACCGCGGCCTCCGCCCACACGGGCGGAGGCTCGGGGGTCTCCGCTCAGCTGTTCGGGCCGCCCTCGAAGCGCAGGGCGGCGCGCAGCGCGCTGAGCTCGGCGACGGCCGTCTTCCACGCTCCTTCGTCCGCAAAACAATAACGTTTGTTGTTGTGGACCACGGTGTACGGCTGACCGCCCAGCGCGCAGAAGAGCATCTCGAAGAGGTTCTTGACGTGGTCGTCGTAGACGTAGGCCTGCCCGGCCACGCCGCTGGAGGGCCGGACCTCGATGACCCCGCGCTCCCACATGGCGCTGTTGGCCACCCAGTCCCGGGCCTCCAGGCCCTTGGAGCCCACGTCAGGGAAGCTCTGCCAGAGGAAGTCGGGGGACTTCGTCCAGCGATCCGGGGTCGGCAGCGGGCACCAGCTCTCCACCTGCCCGTCCTCGGCGCGCCGGAGGAGGTAGTGCATCGCGGCGCTGCCGAAGCGGGCGCGCAGCGAGACCTTCCAGTGCTCCACGCGCCTGTCCGCGTTGGCGCCCACCTTTCGCACGTCCAGGCTCACCACCGTCCCGTTCCAGACCTCGGCCTGATCGTCGGTGTCGGCGTTGATGTTCTGGCCCTCGCGCAGGGCCACGCTCAGCAGCGACTGGAAGAGGGAGGGATCATCCTCCTTCATCTCCCGGCTCAGCGTGACCGTGAACGGGCGGGCGAGCTCGGATCGCCAGGCCACCCCCTGCGAGCGCCCGACCCAGCGCCCCCCCTCCTGGGTGTGGAGGATGCTCTCCGCCTCGACCTGCGCGGTCTTGCGGTCCAGCGTGAGGTGCCAGATCTCGCGCCGGCTGGCGTCCTTCATCCAGGTGCCCAGAGAGACCCGGGCCTCGGGGGCGTCCGGCCGAAGATCCAGGACCAGGCGCTTCTTGCGCTGGACCGGGTAGCCGCTCTGCGGGTCGATCTCATCGAGCTGCACGTCGGCCTCGATGAGCGCGTCGGTGACGTCGATGATGTTGTAGTCCCCCTCCACCGTCTCGCGGTAGAGCGGGTTGGGCGCGAAGTCCAGCTTCTCCATGTCCGGGGTGTAGCGGAAGAAGGCGCTGTTCAGGTCGATCTCCGCGCCCCCCTTCGTGATCTTGACCACGCGGAAGACGTCCTGACGCCCGCCCATGGGCCAGCGGAAGCCTTTGCCCGAGGCCAGCCCCTTCCACTGCAGGCGGTCGGGGAGGCTGTCGTTGCGCGCGCCGCCGAAGCGGCTGATCCCGCGCGCGACCTTGCCCGAGCCGTCCAGGCGCGAGTAGACGCTGCCCAGCTCGAAGACGCTGGCGAGCATCTCCAGGAGCAGGTCGCGATCGTAGGTGGTGGTCTGGCCGGTGTCCGAGCGGTGCTCCAGCAGCTTCGGCTCGTCCTTCAGCGCGAGCCCCAGCTGCTCCAGGATGGCCTTGATGTCGCAGTGCCCGGCCCAGGAGATCCAGCCGATGGGGGTCGAGCTCACGTAGCCGTTGCCGTCCCAGTCGAAGCGCACCCCCGCGCGCAGGCGCTTGTCCTCGGGCGCGCGCTTGAAGGTGAGCTGGGGCGCCTGCACGGAGACGGAGCGGACCCGCGAGGCCTCCACCTCGACCACCTCGCCGCTGTCCTCGAGGTGCAGGCGGTCGTCGTCCCCGCGGTAGAGCCAGGCGCCGGCGTGCGGGTGCGGGGCCGTCGGATCGACGCGCAGGAGCTCGTAGGCGGGGATCAGCGAGCCGCGCGAGGCCACGGTCTCGGAGGCGACGTGGCGCGTGGTCCGGTCGATGAGCAGCCCGCCCAGGGTGCGCTCGATGTCCGTCTCGGTGATGCCGTGGTTGGCGTACTTGCGGCGCATCAGGTGATCGAGGTGGTTCCTCGCCTGCTGCCGCTGGCGCACCACCGACTCCTGCTGCTCGGGGCTCAAGGTCGCCGCCGCCTCCGATCCCTCCGCCGGCAGCGCGTCCAGGATGCGCTCCAGGTAGTGGACGAAGGGCGCGTCGTGCTGAAAGCTGTGGTAGGTCCCCGTGTCCGCGTCGTCGAAGCTCATGGGCCCGGCGTAGGTCTCGTCGGCGAGCTCGGCGAGGGCGCGGCGGGCGGCGCTGGCCTCAGCCCCGGCGAGGGCCCCGGCGGCGATCCAGCCGTCGAGGGCGGCCTTGGACTCGGCGAAGAGGCGGGTGATCCGCTGGGCCCGGATGCTGTTACGCCAGAAGCGCTCGCTCTCCTTGGGGGCCTGCGCGGCGTCCAGCTCACGCCCGGAGAGCCAGCCCTCCTGCGCGCGCAGCACGCCCTCCACCAGCGCGCGGAACTCTGGCGCGCTGCGCGGGGTCTGGGTGGAGCTCGGGAAGAACGCGCCCGGCGCGGGCCCTGGGTCCTTGGCGGGGGGCATCTCCGTGCGCAGTCTTGGGTGTGGGCGCTCCTCGTCGTCCGCGCCGCGCTCGAAGAGCGTCATCCGCACACGGCCACCGGGGCTGATGGCGCGATCCCGGAGCTCCTTGACGCGGACACCCATGCCGGGCGAAGCGACGCCCGCGAGGAATCGCTGGTAGGCTTCATCTCGAATGACCTTCACGTCAACCTCCTGGTGGTGAGCGTTATGGCGCGGACCGCAGGTCCGAGACAGGCAGCATCGCCAAGGTGCCTGTCGCCGACGGCGCTGGACGCGATATATCCTCTTTTCCGGGAGGCCCAGGCGCACGGTGGTCGCTGAAGGAGAACAGATGAGCGGGCCCATCGTGCTGATTATCGAAGACGATCCCGCTCTTCGAGTCCGAATGCGCTCCTATGCGCGCGCGCTGGGCCTGAACACCCAGGAGGCGGGGGACGGAGAGGAGGCGCTGACGCGGCTCGCCGTCCACACCCCCGACCTCATCGTGACCGATCTGCACATGCCGCGGATGGACGGGCGCACCTTCCTCACGCGCCTGCGCGAGCTCCCCGGCCACGGCGAGACCCCCGTGCTCGTCGTCACCGCCGACGACGCGCGGGCCACCAAGATGGAGCTCTTCCAGCGCGGGGCCGACGACTTCATCCTCAAGCCCTTCGACCCGGACGAATTCCAGGCCCGGCTCAAGGCGCTCGCGCGGCGGGGGCGGCTGGCCTCCGCCCTCTTCGTGGCCCAGCGGGAGCGGGACGACGCGCTCCTGCGCCTGGAGGAGCGCAACCAGGAGCTCGAGCGGCTCACGCTGGGGCTCGTGGTCGCGCTGGAGAAGGCGAACCAGTTCAACGACGTGGACACCGGCAACCACATCCGCCGGATGAGCGCCTACGCCGCCCTGCTCGGGCAGCTGCTCGGCTGCCCCCCCGAGATGGTCGAGCAGCTCCGTCGCTACGCCGGGCTCCACGACGTGGGCAAGGTGGGCATCCGCGACGCCATCCTGAAGAAGCCGGGCCCGCTGACCGAGCGCGAGTTCGAGGAGATGAAGACGCACACGCTGATCGGCGGGGAGATCCTCCAGTCCGCGGGGCTGCCCGAGGTCGCGCGCAACATCGCGCTCCACCACCACGAGCGCTGGGACGGGACCGGCTACCCCTTCGGCCTCGCCGGGGAGTCAATTCCGCTCGAGTCGCGAATCATCAGCGTGGGTGACGTGTTTGATGCTCTGGTGAGCGAGCGCTGCTACAAGCCCGCCTTCGACATCGCCGAGGCTCACCGCACCATGGAGAGCCTGGCGGGCAGTCATCTGGATCCGCACCTCGTCCGTATCTTCTTCGACAACCTCGACAGGGTCCTGCGGATCCTGGAGACCTACCGCGATCCCGTCGTCGACGAGGGGACCTGGGGATGAGCGCGCGCCTTCAGCCAGGGCAGTGGATCGGGCGCTGGCGCCTGGAGGCCCCGATCACCCGCGGGAGCTTCGGCAGCACCTGGCGGGCCAGCGCGCTCGACGGCCGGATCGCCGCCCTGAAGGTGCTGAAGGAGGCCCCGGGGGACGAGCTGCGCGCGCTGAGCCGGGTCTGCCACCCCGCCGTGGTCGCGGTCCTGGAGGGGGGCGGCCACCCCGTCCCCTACGTGGCGATGGAGCTGGCGCGGGGCAGGCCGCTGAGCGCGCTGGCGCGGGCCCGGCCGCCGCTGGAGCGCGCGCTGATCATCGTGGCCACCCTGGCCGACGCCCTGGCCGCCGTCCACCACGCGGGCCTCACCCACGGCGATCTGAAGCCCGAGAACGTCATGATCGGGCCGGCGCCGGACTTCGAGGTCCGGCTGGTGGACTTCGGGCTGGCGGGCCAGGCCCAGGGCGGGACCCTGGCCTACGCCGCCCCGGAGCGCCTGGCGGGCGGGCCCACCAGCGCCACCGCCGACGTCTACGCGCTGGGGCTGCTGCTCTGGGAGCTCACCCAGGGCGAGCGCCCCTGGCCCGAGCTCGAGGCCAGCGAGGCCCTCCTGCGCCGACGCGGAGAGTCGCCGATCCCCAGCCAGGGGCCGGACTGGCTGCGAGAGCTGATCTCCGCCGCGCTGGCCGTGGATCCGGCACGCCGCCCCTCCGCCGCGGAGATGGCCGACGCCTTTCGCGCCCAGGGGGTCGCCCTGCCCTCCCCCGACGTCGGGCTCCTGCGCCGCCGGAGCCGCACGATCCACGTCGCGCGCCCCGCGGTGGACGCCGCCGCCCGCGCCTGGACCGAGCAGGGCGGGCTGCTGGCGCTGGTGGGGCCCGCCGGGAGCGGCCGGTCCCACGCCCAGGAGACGCTGGCCACCGAGCTCCAGGCCCGGGGCCGCCCCTGGGTGCGGCTGGTCCCCTCCGACCACCCCTGGACGCCCGTGGAGCAGGCCCTCGCCGACCCCGGGCTCATGCGCCCGCCGGTCCCGCTCCCCGACGCCCCCGACCCCGCCGACCGGGCGGAGGCCGCCGCGCTCGCCCTGGAGGAGCGCTCTCCGCTGGGCCTCGCCGTGCTGGTGGACGACGTGGACGGCCTCGACGAGGGCACCGCCCGAACGCTCTCCGCGCTGGCCCGCCACGGCCGGGTCGCCCTCTGCGTGGCGGGGACCTCCGCCCCGCCCTGGGCCGCGCGGGCGGTGAGCCTGGAGCCCTTCGGGCGCGCCGACATCGCCCTCCTGGTGGAGTCCATCCTCGGCGCTTTCGGGGAGATCGGGCCGCTCATCGACAAGATCCTCGCCGTCTCCGGCGGGCTCCCGGGGCTGGCGGTGGACACGCTGCTGGTCGCCGTCCGCGAGGGCGCGCTGGTCTGGCGCGGCTACCAGTGGGTGCTGGACGAGGCCCGCCTGGGGGCGGTGGTGGCGAGCGGAGCGGTGGAGGTGCAGCTCGACGCGCCGCTCCCGCCGGACGCGGCCCGCCTGGGCGCCGCGCTGGCCGCGTTTGGCGTGCCGGCCTCGCTGGAGCTGCTGGCGCGCATCGCCGAGTTCGACGAGCCGCGCTCGGCGACGGCCCAGGAGCTGCTCGTGGAGAAGGGGCTGGCCCACGTCAGCGCCGGCAAGCTCCGCGTCGCCAGCCGGGCGGCGGCCCGCGCCATGCTGGCCGCGATCCCCGACGTGGCGCCCTACCACCGGGCCGCGATTCTGGCCCTGCGGGACGACGCCCGGGTCTCCAAGGCCCGCCTCGGCTGGCACGTCGTGGGCGCCCGGGACGCGGCGCTGGCCCGGACCCTGGGGCCGGACGCGATCCGGGCCGCGCGCCAGCATGATCCGGTGGAGGCCGCCCGCCTCTCGGACGCCCTGTGGGAGCTCGCCCCCGGGCCCGCGCTGGCCGGGCCGCGCATCGAGGCCCTGGTCGCCGCCGGGCGCGCCGAGGAGGCGCGGGCCTTCGGCGAGCGCTTCCTGGACGACCGCCCGCTCACCCCCGAGGTCGTGCCCGTGCTGGTCTCGCTGGGGCGGGTCCACACCGGCTTCACCCACGACGACGACTCCGCCATGGAGTGCGTGTCCCGGGCGCACCAGGCCCTCGGCGAGAGCCCGCCGCCCTGGGAGCTGCTCGACCTCGAGGCGATGGCCCACTTCCAGGCGGGCCGGGTGGACGACGCCATCCGCGTCTCCCGGGCCGTGGCCGAGGAGGCCCCGCCCACCGAGCCGGCGGCCCAGGATCGCTGGCTGACCATGCGCGGGATCTGGGCGCAGGCCCTGGAGCGCGGCGGGGATCTGCGCTCGGCCATCGCCGTGCTGGACGCCGTCCCCGAGGAGCTGGGCCGCGGCAGGCCGGCGCGCGCGCTGCTGGACGCCATGCACGGGCGCCTGCTCTACCTGGCCGGCAAGATCCGCGAGGCGGGCCGGCTGATGTCGGGCGCGGCCCAGGAGGGCTCGGGCCTGTCCACGCTGGACCGGGCGCGCAACCTGAACAACGCGGCGATCTGCAGCATCCAGGGCGGCGATCTGGCGGGCGCCCTCGCCCGCTGGGAGCAGGCCCTCCTGCTCTTCGAGCGCCTCGGCTCCACCCTGGAGGAGGTCCGGGTCCAGATCAACCTGGGCGTGGGCTACCGCGAGGCGGGCCGCTGGGAGCGCGCGCGCCAGGCCAGCCGTCAGGCGGCGGAGCGGGCCGCGGCGCTGGGCGTCCCCGATCTGGAGGCTGCCGCCGTGAGCAACCTCGGCGACCTGCACCTCTCCCGCGGGGCCTGGGACGAGGCGGAGAGCTGCTACGACCGCGCCGACGCCATCGCCGTCGCCCACGGGCTGGAGCGCTTCAAGGTGGAGCAGGCCCGCCGCCGCGCGGAGCTGGCCGTCTCCCGCCAGGATCCCGGGGCGCTGGCCCTGGCCCAGGCCGCCGAGCGGGCCTCGGCCCGGGTGCAGGACGAGATCCAGCACGCCCGCGCCGAGGCGCTGATCGCCGTCTGTCAGGCGCGGGCGCGGCGGGCGGACGCCGTGGACGACGCGCTGGGGCGGGCCATCGAGCCGCTGCGGCGGGCGGGCGCGGCGCGGGAGCTGGCCGAGGTCCGCATCTGGGCGGCGGAGGCTCTGCTGGCCCTGGGCCGCACCGAGGACGCCCTCGCCGAGCTCGATCGCGTGGTGGTCTACGCCGAGGAGGGCGGCCAGGAGCTGCTCCGCTCGCGCGCGGAGGCGCTGGCGCGGCGGGCGCGGGCGGGGGCGCGGGCCGCGGGCGGGGACGAGCGCCTGGACCACCTGCTGGCCCTGGCCGTGGACGTGGCCCGCGAGCGCGATCTGCGGGCGCTGCTGGACCGGATCGCGAATTCGGCCATGGAGCTGCTGCAGGCTGACCGCAGCTTCGTGATCCTGGACCGCAGCGGTCGGGGCGCCACCAGCGACGCCGATCTCGTCGTGGCCGCCCAGGCCTCCCGGCCGGACGTCCCGCCCGGTCCGCTGTCCATGTCCGTGGTCTCCCTGGCCCTCTCCCGCCAGCGCGAGGTCATCGCCCCCGACGTCGTCGAGCGTGGGGACCTCCGCACCGCCCAGAGCGTGCGGGCCATGCACCTGCGCTCGGTGATGTGCGTGCCGCTGGTGGACGGCACCGACACGCTGGGCGCCATCTACGTGGACAGCCTCACGGCGTCGGAGCAGGAGCTCTCCGAGGCAGCGCGCTTCCTGCGCGGGCTGGCCGCCTTCGCCGCCGTCGCCGTCACCAACGCCCACCGCCTGCGCGACGCCGACAGCCGGGCCGAGCGCGCCGCCGAGCTGGCCCACGACCTCTCCAAGCCCGTCGCCAGCGTGCTCTCCATCGCGCACGAGCTGGAGACGCGGCACGAGCTCGACCGCGCCGTGCGCGAGGGCCTGGACGACATCGTGGTCTACGGCGAGCGGGCGCTCAGCCTCGCGCGCTCGCTCCTCTCCGACGGCGCCCGACCCCACCGTATTCAAAACCTGGCGCGGATCGCGCTCCGGCATGTGGACGAGCTCTCCCGCGAGGCGCGCCGCAAGGGCATCACGCTGCGCATGGAGGGCCCGGACCCCGTCTGGGTCAAGTGCGACGCCGACGAACTGGGGCGCGCGCTGACCAACATCATCTCCAACGCGCTGAAGTACAGCCCCTCCGGCTCCGAGGTCCTCGTCAGCCTGGCGGTGGAGGAGGGCTGGACGCTGTGCTCGGTGCGCGATCACGGCGCCGGCATCCCCGCCGAGTCCATGCCGCACATCTTCGACCGCGGCGTCCAGGGCACCAACGCGCGCGACGGCCACGGCCTCGGGCTCGCCATCGCCCGCCGCGTGGTCGAGGACGACCACGGCGGCCAGATCTGGGCGGAGAACGCTCCCGACGGCGGGGCCGTCTTCACCATCAAGCTGCCGCTCGGCTCACCCCGCCAGGCCTAAGCCTCGGCGTGGGGCCAGGCGGCCTCGTCGGTGGGATCCGGGTCGGGCTCGGGGCGCACGGGGGTGACGGTGCCGGTCTGCTCCTCCTGGACGTCCAGGAGGGCGGCCTCCAGCACCTGCTCCATGTGCGTCACGGGCACGAAGCGGAGCTCGGCGCGCACGTCGGCGGGCACGTCCTCCAGATCCGGCTCGTTGGCGGCGGGCAGGATGATGGTCTTGATCCCGCGCCGGTGCGCGGCCAGCACCTTGGCCTTGATGCCGCCCACCGGGAGCACGCGCCCGCGGAGGGTGGCCTCGCCGGTCATGGCGACGTCGGCGCGCACGGGGCGGCGGGACAGGAGGCTGGCCAGCGCGGTGAACAGGGTGACGCCCGCGCTGGGCCCGTCCTTGGGCACGGCCCCGGCGGGGACGTGGACGTGGACGTCGCTGTTGGCCAGGATGTTCTCCGGGATCCCGAGCAGGGCCGTGTGGCTCAGCACGTAGGTGAGCGCGGCGCGGGCCGACTCCTTCATGACGTCGCCGAGCTGGCCGGTCAGCATGAGCTGGCCCTTGCCCGGCAGCGTGCTGGCCTCCACGTAGAGCACGTCCCCGCCCACCGGGGTCCAGGCGAGGCCGGTGGCGACGCCTGGGCGGTTGGGCGCGTCGTGCTCCTCGTCGCGGACCTTGCGGCGGCCGAGCAGCTTCGGGAGATCCGCCACCGTGACCGCGAGCGGCCCGTCGGAGGTCCCCTTCGCCTTGCGCACGGCCGCGGCGCGGAAGATCCGGCCCAGCGCGCGCTGAAGCTGGCGCACCCCCGCCTCGCGGGTCCAGCCGGCGATGACCTCGCGGATCACCTCGTCGGGGATCACGACCTCGTCCATGCTGACGCCCGTGTTCTCGGCTAGTTTATCTAGCAGGTGATTGCGGGCGATCACCACCTTCTCCTCGCGGGTGTAGCCGGCGATCTCCAGCACCTCCATGCGGTCGCGCAGGGGGTCGGGGACCTGGGAGAGGTCGTTGGCGGTGGCCACGAAGAGCACCTTCGAGAGATCGAAGGGCACCTCGAGGTAGTGGTCCACGAAGGCGTGGTTCTGCTCGGGGTCGAGGATCTCCAGCAGGGCCGCGGCGGGGTCGCCCTGCCAGCCCTTGCCCAGCTTGTCCACCTCGTCCAGCAGGACCACCGGGTCCTGGGCGCCGGCGCGGCGGATTCCCTCGATCAGGCGGCCGGGGCGAGAGCCGATGTAGGTGCGGCGGTGGCCGCGGAGCTCGGCCTCGTCGCGCACGCCGCCCAGGGCGACGCGCACCAGCTTGCGACCGCTGGCGTCGGCGATGGCCTGGCCGATGCTGGTCTTGCCGACCCCGGGGGGGCCGACCAGGAGCAGGACGTCGGCGCGGCCGTGCCCGGCCAGCTTGCGCACGCTCAGGTGCTCGACGACCTGGCGCTTGACCTCCTCCAGGCCGTGGTGGGAGCGGTCCAGCGCCTCCTCCAGCACGCCGAGATCGAGGTCCACCGCCGTGTACTTGCCCCAGGGCAGGTCGGCGATGCGCTCGAGCCAGTCCATCGCCACGCTGCGCTCGGGCCCCTGGCTGGCCAGGCGCTCGAGGCGCTTGAGCTCGCGATCGACCACGGCCCGCACGTCGTCGGGGAGCTTCGCCGCGGCGAGCTTCTCCTTCAGGCGCTCCAGCTCGTCGTCGTTGTTGCCCTCGCCCAGCTCCTCCTGGATGGCCTTGAGCTGGCGGCGCAGCAGGGCCTCCTTCTGGAGGTCGCGGGCGTCGGCCTCGACGCGCTCGCGGATGGACTGCTGGGCGGCGATGACCTCGCGCACGTAGGTCAGGTGGTGGACGATCTTCTCGGCGCGGACCAGCGGATCGACCGTGGCCAGCACCTCGCGCTTCCACAGCTCGGGGCCCTCGACCGCGGCGGCCACCGCGTCCAGGAAGAGGCTCGGGGGGAGGCGCAGGTTCAGCAGGTTCGCCGCCTGGGCTCCGAAGAGGTCGGCGTGGCTCTGGACCGCCTCGCGCACGGCGCGCAGGGCGCCCTCGGCCTCAGCGGTGTTCGGCCAGCTCGCGTCCGCCTGAGACCAGCGGGCCTCCAGGTAGGGGTGCGAGCTGGGGAAGCCCTGGAGCCAGACGCGGGCGATGCCCTGGAGCACGACCTGTGCGGGGCTGGCGCGCGGCGGCTCGACCACGCGGGCCAGGACGGCGGTGGGGAGGAGATCGGAGGGGACCGGATCCTCGGTGGGCTCGCGCTGCACGGCGACGAGCACGAAGCCCTGCTTCGCCGCCTGGAGCGCGGCCAGCGAGCGGGCGCGGCCCACCCCAAAGGAGCTGGTCACGGCGGGCAGCAGGACGCCGCGGCGAAGCGGCAGGACGGGGAGGGTCTCGGGGAGATCGTGGGGGACGCGGAGATCCAGGCGCAGGTCGGCCATGACACCCTCATGGTGTTGCGGGGGAGCGACATCGAGCCCGCGCGTCAGGGTCCCGGGACGCGCGGAATGACTCATTCCCGGCGTCTGACCGACGAGGCGTTGGGTTCGGACTGTCAGGCAGAGCTTAGGCACCCCCGCGCGGACGTCAAGCGCGGGGGTGGGAGATGTGGAGGGATCGTACAGGAGCCGTCAAAGGTGGGAGACAGCGCCTCCCCTCGCGGCCCCCATCTCAGCTCGTTATCGGGGGAGCAGCCGAGCGGCCTCACCAGGAGGGCGACGTGATCGAGCAGGTCAGTTTCCAGGGCTACAAGCTGCTGCGGGATGTGACGCTGAAGCTCTCCCAGCTCACAGTGCTCGTCGGCCCGAACGCCTGTGGGAAGAGCAGCGTGCTGGAGGGGGTGGAGTCCGCACTTCGCGTCGGAGCCCCGGTCGATGGCGAGCAACAGAGTCCGTATGGGCGTCTCGGTGCCCTCTTCGCTGACTCGCTCGCCCCGGACAGGCTGCATTCGCGACCTGGAGCCGCGACATTCCAGATCGGCATCCAGCTCCAGGATTCACGGAGGTGGCGCCTTCGATCGCGGCGGTCTCGCCAGGACGATCAGCCTCGTGCTCTCGTGATCCTCGAATCCGACACGCACGTCGATGGCCAACCCGACCAGTGGCACCAGGTGGACTGGGCATCGGGCAACTACTCTGGGCCTCCGCCCCGGGTCGAGGGGTTGCCGTCTCCGGCTCGAAAGCACCTGCACGCCGCCGTGATGGCGGAGGCGGCCTACGCCCGTGAGGTCCCCCCCAGACTCGGCCCGGATGGCTCGGGGCTGGCACCTGTCCTCCGACATCTCCACAGCCTTCAAGATGGACGCTTCGAGGCCATCCGCGAGGGTCTGAGGCGGATCGTGCCCGCCGTCCGAGGAATCCGAGCCCTGGACGAGCAGGTCAAGCAGATGGAGCTTGTACCCGTCAATATTCGAAATCAAGTAACGCTTATCCGAGAAGAGCGCGTCGTCGTCGGGGCCCGATTGGAGCTTCAGGTTGACCCGGCCGGCTGGGTGCAGGCCGACCAGCTGAGCGAGGGCACACTGCTCGCGCTGGGCCTGTTGACCGCGATCCATGAGATCTCGGGAGATCGAGTCCTGTTGCTCGACGACCTCGACAAAGGGCTCCATCCCGCAGCCCAGATCAAGCTGGTCGAGGTTCTCCGCGAGATCCTCTCCGAGAACCCCGATCTCCAGATCCTCGCCACAGCGCACTCCCCCATGCTCCTCGCCGGGCTCAAGGACGAGGAGATCATCCGACTGGATCTCGACGACGCCGGCTTCGCCCAGGTGCTGCCCCACGAAGGTGGAGCTCCCGGCTGGATGACCGGCAGCGAGCTGCTCGATCAGTACTTCGGCGTCCACCGGCCAGCGCTCTCCGCCAAGGTTCAACGGCTGGCGCTCCTGGCCGGTGATCCCGCGCGCACCGACGAAGAGGAACAGGAGATCGCCGAGCTCCAGCGGGTCCTCGCTGAGGCGGGCCTTCAAACCCGGTTCGAGGTCGTGCCGAGGGGGCTCGGATGATCCGAGTGTCTCGGGGGCCAGAGCCAACCGAGCTGTCCGAGGTTCGGAGAGAGCGCCTCGCTGGCGTGGAAGAACAGCTCGCGGCCGGCGCCGCCACCACCGAGCTCGATCTCAGCGGCTACGCCTTCTGTCGCGAGTCGCTCTACCAGACGCAGCATGGAAAGTGCTGCTACTGCGAGATGTGGACCGAGCCCGGCTTTCACGACGTCGAACACTTCCGCCCGAAGAGCGCCTACTACTGGTTGACCTGGACCTGGGAGAACCTGTTCTTCGCCTGCAACATCTGCAATCGCAGCTACAAGAGGACGCAGTTCCCTCTGGAGCGCGGTCGCCCGCTGCGACCTGGCCAGCAACCTCCCGGCGCCGAGAGACCCGCGCTCCTTGATCCTGGCCTCGAGGATCCTGCGGAGCACATCATCTTCCGACCCGCGCTCGGGAGATGGCCCCCCCTGCCGAGGCGAGGCAGTCGCCGAGGCGCGGAGACTATCCGAATTCTGGGCCTGGATCGCAGCACATTGCTCGATCTGTATACCAAGCACGTCGAGATGCTCAGCGGCCGACTCGAAGGACTCCAAGAGACTTTCGCGACCCAAGACCCGGCGTCGATTCGTAGAGAATGGCTCCGCCTTCTCCAGGGACCCGCGAGGAGATCGGCCCCCTTCGCCGCCCTGACCCGGGACGTGCTCGACTACCACTTTGGCCCCGTGATCCGAGGCCGTTGGTCCCTCGAGCTCCCCGCGCCCTGAGCAGCGCCGATCTCAGCGCGCCCGGAGCAGCCGCTCCCGCGCCACGAGGTAGAGCAGGCCCGAGATCGCCACGAAGGGGATCAGGCTCAGCAGGTCGGAGCTCGGGCCCTCGAAGAGCGGGTTGCTGGTGCTGGCCCACTTCGTGATCGCCGCGTCCACGTCGCCGAAGACCCCGGCCACGAACGCGATGATGATGCCGGCGATGGCGCCGCCGGCGATGTAGCCGCTGGCCACCATCACGCCGGGGCTCTTGTCGCTCTCCGCCTCGAGCTGCGCGGCCGTCACGGCCCCGCCCAGCTCGCGGGCCTTGGCGCGGTCCACCGCCCAGCGCAGGAGCCCGCCCACCAGGATGGGCGTGGACGAGGAGATCGGGAGATACAGGCCCACCGCGAAGGCCAGGCTGGGGATGCCCGCCAGCTCCAGGGTGACCGCGATCATCACCCCGAACAGCACGAGCCCCCATGGGAGCTCCTGGTTCAGGATGCCCTTGATGATGTAGGACATGAGCGTGGCCTTGGGCGCCTCGAACTTGCGCACCTCCGAGCCGTCCGGGCGGGTGGCGTGGGTGCCGTTGATGCCCGGATCCACCAGCCAGACCGCCTGGCCCGCGTCATCGACCAGGTACTTGCCCGCCGGCCCGCCCTCCTCATCGGTCTTGTGCCAGACCTTGTAGGTGCCGCCGTCCGAGGCCGCCTGCGGCCCGGTGAGCCCCTCCTGGCCCGAGACCTCGCTCATCTCCGCCACCAGCCCCGGCGCGACCTCCGCGGCCGGCACGTAGACCGTCGCCGAGTCGTTCAGCTTGAGCAGGATGGGCCCCAGCACCAGCGCGCTGGCCAGCGCGCCGATGAGGATGGAGATCTGCTGGCGCCGGGGCGTGCCGCCCACCAGGAAGCCGGTCTTCAGGTCCTGGCTGGTGGTGCCGCCGTTCGAGGCCGCGATGCACACGATGGCGCCCACGCTCAGCGCGGTGACGTAGTGCCCCTTGCCCGTCCAGCCGAGCAGCAGGAAGATCAGGCAGGTGAGCAGCAGCGTCGCCACCGTCATGCCCGAGATCGGGTTGCTGGACGAGCCGATCTCGCCCGTGAGCCGGCTGGACACCGTCACGAAGAGGAAGCCGAAGACGAGGATCAGCAGCGCGCCGAGCAGGTTCATGTGGAGCGAGGGCGAGAGCATGATGGCGCCCACCAGCCCCAGGCAGCCGATCAGCACCACGCGCATGGAGAGGTCGCTGTCCGTGCGCTTCGCCGTGGCCTCCCCTCCCCCGCCGCGCATGTCGGCCAGGCCCGCCTTGAGCCCGTGCCAGATGAGCGGGAGCGAGCGGACCAGGCTGATGATCCCGCCCGCCGCCACCGCGCCGGCGCCGATGTAGAGCAGGTACTCCCCGCGGATCGCCCCCGGGCTCATCTCCGAGATGAGCCGCGTGGCCGGCGCCAGCGGGGTCGTGAGCTGCCCGCCGAAGTAGGCGATCATCGGGATCAGCACGAGGTAGGCCAGCACGCCGCCCGCCGCCATCACCGCCGCCACCCGGGGCCCGATGATGTAGCCCACGCCCAGCAGCTCGGGCGAGATCTCGATGGAGACCGAGGCCGACTTCATCGGCGCCCCGAAGACCACCCCGGGGGCGTCCTTCCAGAGCTTCAGCGCGATGTTCATGGTCTTGTAGAGCAGGCCCACCGCGAAGCCCACGAAGATGGTCCGCGCGCTGGTGCCCTCGCTCAGGCCCGCGGCGCGCGCCGCCTCCGCCTCCGCCTTCGCCGCGGCCGAGGCGTTCTCCTTGGACTCGTCCGACGCCCCCGCCTTGAGCACCTGGGCGCAGGCCGTCCCCTCGGGGAACTTGAGTGTCCCGTGCTGCGCCACGATGAGCGCGCGGCGCAGCGGGATCATCATCAGGATCCCCAGCAGCCCGCCCAGCACCGCCACCAGCGCGACCCGCGTGAGCTCGAGGTCGAAGCCCAGGATGAGGATGGCCGGCATGGTGACGCCCACGCCGAACGCGATGGACTCCCCGGCCGAACCCGCCGTCTGGACGATGTTGTTCTCCAGGATCGTCGCGTCCTTCCCGCCCATCTTCGACCACAGCTTGAAGAGCGTGATCGAGATGACCGCCACCGGGATGGAGGCGCTCACCGTGAGCCCGACCTTCAGCACGAGGTAGAGCGAGCTCGCCCCGAACACGACGCCGAGCAGCGTGCCCATGACGATCGCGCGGATCGAGAGCTCGCGGAGCTCGGTCTCCGGGGCGATGTAGGGCTGGAAGGGCGGGGGGTTGCCGGTCTCGGCCACGGGTCTCTCCTGCGAACCCGCGGAGCATAGCGGAAAACGGGGCGGAGGAGAAGCGGCCTACGCGCGGAGGATGGGGACCCCATAGGCGGCGAGGACATGATCCGCCGTCACGAGCGTGTAGCCGCGCTGCGCCGTGGCGATGAGGAGCCGGTCGAAGGGGTCCTGGTGGTGCGGCGGGAGGGCGCGGACGCGGACGGCGTCCTGGGGGGTGATGTCGATCCAGGTGAAGCGCGTCGCCTCGCAAGCGGCGAGGAGCCAGCTCTCGGCCGGACCCGGCAGCTCGAGCTTCCCGAGGCCCTGCTTGATGGACAGCTCCCAGGCCGAGGCTGCGCTGACGTAGACCTCGTTCTCCGGGTTCTCGATCTCCGCCCGCGCGGTCGCTCGAATCCTCCCGGGATCGAGGAGCGCCCACAAGAGGACGTGGGAGTCGAGCAGGAGCGTCATGGGAAGATCTTCGGGTCGATGAGGGCCTGCATGATCTCCGGCGGCAGCTCATCGAAATCGTCCGCCATCCAGAACGGCTGCCCGGCGAAGAGCCCCAGACGCCGGGGCGAGCGCGGTTTCACCTCGGGCGAGATCGGGACGATCTTCGCCACCGGCTTCCCCGCCCGCGCCAGGATCACCTCCTCCCCCTTGTTCACCTGATCGACCAGCTTGGACAGGTTGGTCTTCGCCTCGTGCATGTTCACGATCATCGCTCACCCCGCTCAGCTCAGCTTAGCTAAGTCCACCGCCCCTGTCCATCCTCCGCCTCACCACCAACCCCACCAGCGCCAGCGCCCAGCCCCACGACGCCCGCCCCCCGCTCCCGCAGGCGCAGCCCTCGGGCTTCGCCTCCCCGGTCTCCTCGTCCACGCCGCTGTCGCCCGTGTCCCCGGTCTCCCCGGTGTCCGTGGGCAGGCAGTCGCTCATGGCGTCCTCGGAGCCCAGGCAGAACTGCACCTTCGTGCTGTTCTCCGCGTAGGTCGGGAAGGTCCCCACCAGCCACCAGCCCCCGGCGGACAGCTCGCCGAGCTCGACCAGGCCCTCGCCCTCCGGGTTCCAGGTCAGCGCGGCCTCCTCCACCGGCCCGTCGCTCTCCCCGCCTTCGACGGCGTGCA
This sequence comes from uncultured Enterobacterales bacterium, assembly GCA_964615375.1. Taxonomy (GTDB): domain Bacteria; phylum Myxococcota_A; class UBA796; order UBA796; family CAZKWG01; genus CAZKWG01. Next base: position 12,078 of record CAZTOW010000075.1, on the reverse strand, counting down.
GGGAGAACTCCAGGCCCGCCGGGTCGTCGAGCGAACCGAACCACAGCGGCCCGCCCGCGTGATCCAGTCGGTAGTAGGTGGCGGCGAGCGGGTAGAAGCGGTTGTCGTCAGAGATCGCCTCGCCCTCCGCCTCCGCCTCGATCCCGTCGAGCTCGGCGGCGAAGGGGTAGCTGTCCATGAGCCCGGCGCGGTCTCCCGTCGCCAGGTTCCAGCGGGCGAAGCGCGCCCAGGCCAGCTCCAGGGTCTCGCCCCCGGCCAGGATGACGTCCTCGACGGCGTCGACGCCCTCCTCGTCCGAGCGGTCCACCATGGCCTCCATCAGCCCGACGGCGCCCACCTCCACCCCGTACTGCTCGACCAGGTAGGTCCAGAACAGCGCCGTGCTGTAGATGTAGGCGCTGCCCGCCCCGGCGGGGGGGCTGTCCAGCTCGCGGGCGACCTCGACCAGGTAGGCGTCGCAGTACCAGAGGAAGTCCTCGTTCTCCGGGTCGTAGAGGTGCTCCGCCCAGACGGCGGTGCCCTCGCTCATCCAGTTGGGGATGTTCCGGTTGTAGGCGTACTGCACCGCGTGGAAGAGCTCGTGGCTGGTGAGCACGCGGATGGCCTGGGAGATGGACGAGTACCCATAGCCGCGGAAGTCGTTCTCCATGACCATGTAGCCGGAGCAGACCCCGTCACTACAACGGTCGGTGGAGAACTGGCCGTCGCCCACCCCGTCGAAGTCCACCAGGTAGAAGTCAAAGGCCGAGGACCCGCCGTATTCGGCGGGGTCCAGGCCCATCTCCTCCTCGGTCACCGGCGCGCGGAAGCCGGCGGCCTCGAAGACGGAGAGCACGTCCTCGGCGCTCTCCGCCACCTCCTCTACGAAGTCGGGGACGCCGTCAGCGTCGTCGTCCCCCTCGCGCACCGCGTTGTTCCCGCTCTCGCTGTAGGTGACGCGCACGACGCCGAGCGGGCCGTCGTAGGTGGCGATGACGTCGGTCTCGTCGAAGGCGTAGGTGCCCCCGTCCGTGGGCCGGGCGAGCGCGCCGAGCGAGAGCAGGAGGGCGATCATTTCAGGTATGCCCAGCGCAGCGTGATGTAGCCGCCGTCCGCGGGGACCGTGTCCTCCTCGTCGCAGATGTCCTGGTTCTCCTGGTAGTAGGTCTCCACCCGCAGCTTGATGACGTGCCCGTCGGCGAGCTGCACCAGGAAGGGCACGTCGGTCATCGCCACGCAGGCGGAGTAGGACCAGTAGGCGCCCAGCGCCACCTGCGGGCTGTCCGGCAGGCCCGAGGAGTCGTTCACCAGGGTGCAGTCCTCGGTGTAGAAGTCGTCCACCGCGTACTCCACCTGATCCTCAATCTCGGCGAAGCTCTCCGCCGTGACGTCGTCGTAGTCGCTCTCCAGCAGGGCCGAGGCGCCCACGCAAGAGGGGCCGGAGTCCCCGCCGTTCAGCCGCAGGATGAAGCGGCGCGCCGAGAGGTCCCAGTCCATGCTCTCCAGGCTGTCCTCGTCGGAGATCTCCACCTTCTGGGCGCCGGACTCGGTGAACTTGATGTAGACCCAGGGGTTCTGGGTGTAGCGCGAGTAGCCGCCGGCCGAGGCGTCGATCAGGGTGACGAAGCTGCCGTCCTCCTGCGTCTCGGTGATCGCGCCGTCGCTGACCTCGTCGTGCATCGAGAGGTCCGAGATCAGATCGTCGGTGCAGGCGAGCTCCGTGGGCTCGGTGCAGACCGGCTCCACCTGCTCGCCCTCCCCCTCGCCCTCTCCCTCTCCTTCACCCTCTCCCTCGCCGCCTTTGTCGGTGCAGGCGGCGATCAGGACCGTCGCGATGAGCAGTCTCCAGGACATGTGCCCTCCCTCCGGGGGACACGTCTCCAAGGCCGCCCCGACGCGGGGTGGCCCGCCCCCCAGGGAAGCGGGATATCCTAACGCGCATGGCCGCACCACTGATCGCCGTTCTCAGCCTGCTCTCCTCCACTCTTCGGGCCGCTCCGGTGGAGCTCGACGCCGCGCGTCCGCCTGTCCGCGTGGGCGAGCGGGGCGGGCTCCCCGTCTATGAGTTCGCCCCCGGCGCGCGCTGGGCGACCCAGCCCGCCGTGGTGCTCTCGCTTCAGGACGGCGCGAAGCCGCCCGAGGGTGCGACGCCGCTCGGCGGCCCCTTCTGGCGGGTGGAGGCTGATGATCCGGTAGCCCGCGCCCTCACCCTCCAGGCGAGCCCCGGCGTTCGCCGCGCCTTCCCCGACGTGGTCCTGCCCACGCGCCGCATGGACGAGCTCTCCTTCGACGACCCGAGCTACGGCGGGCAGTGGTACCTCGAGGACTCCGGCGCAGAGCTGCTCTACGCCATCTCGCTGGGCAGCCCGGACGTCAAGGTGGCGGTCATCGACAGCGGCATCGACATCGACCACGTCGATCTCGTCAACAAGGTGGACGCGCCCTACGACGCGCACGACGACGACGAGGACCCGAGCCCCGACGAGGACGAGTACTGCTACGGCGACGACTCCGGGATCTGCGACGAGCACGGCACCGCCGTCAGCGGGATCGTGGGCGCGGAGGCCAACAACGGCGCGGGCATCGTGGGCCTGTGCCCGGAGTGCCGGATCGTCCCCATCAAGATGCTCGGCGAGCCCGACGCCGGGATCTCCGCGACCATCGCCGCCTTCGAGCACGCCATCTCCGAGGACGTCGCCGTCATCAACAACTCCTGGGGCTACGTGGAGCCCACCGCGGCCCCCGCCATGCTGGCCGAGGTCATCGAGCGCGCCCGCACCGAGCCCCGCGACGGTCTGGGCGCCCTGGTGGTCTTCGCCGCGGGCAACGACGACCGGGAGCTGGAGGACGACGAGCTGACCTCGCTGCCCGGCGTGCTCTGCGTGTCGGCCACCGACAGCTACGGGCGCTGGACGAACTACACGAATTACGGCGCCGCCGTGGACATCTCCGCCCCCAGCGCGACGGTGAGCATCGCGCCGGAGGACGAGATCACCATCACCTTCGGCGGCACCAGCGCCGCCGCCCCGGTCGCCAGCGGCGTCGCCGGCTGGATCGTCTCCCAGGAGCCCGAGCTCAGCGCCGACGAGCTCCACGAGCTGATGATCGCGTCGGCTGTGCAGTCCTACACGATCACGCCCGACGAGGACGGCCACCACGACTACTTCGGCTACGGCGAGATCGACGCGGAGAGGCTGCTCTCCGTGATGTACCCGGAGGAGGAGGAGGCCGACAGCGCGGACGTCGAGGAGAAGCCCGGCGGATGCGCCTGCGCGGCGGGCGGGGAGAGGCCCCTGCCCGCGCTCGCGCTCCTCGGGCTGCTCGCGCTCGCGCGGCGCCGAAGAAACGAATCAGTCTAGGCGACCCCGCTCTTCGCCGCCGTCGCCGCCCCAGGCACCGCGGGCTCCGCCGGGACCTCGCTGGCGGTGCCCGCCTGGAAGCCGTCCATCCCGTTCGCCGGGCCGAGGTGGGAGCGGTCGATGTTGCGCTCGCGGTGCTTCTGCACCAGGCGCTCGACCCGCTGCGCGAGCTGGTCGAGGGTGGCGTACATGTCGTCCGTCTCCTCCTCGATGGAGAAGCTCTCGCCCGCGGCCGTCACGCGGAGGTGGGCGATCTGGCGGTGACGGTGGACGCTCAGGGTGAGGTGAGCCTCGATGGGCTCGCGGAGGTGCTTGACGATCCGGCCGAGCTTCTTCTCCGCCCGCTCCTTGAGCGCGTCGGAGGGCTCGAGGTCTCGAAAGCTCACGTCCAGGTGCATGGTTCCTCCTAGAAGAGCTGCTTTCTCTGCTGGGACGGGAGGATCCCCATCGCCTCGCGGTACTTCGCGATGGTGCGCCGCGCGATCTTGATGTTGCGGCGGCGCAGCAGGTCCACGATGTCCTGGTCCGAGAGAGGAGACTTCGGGTTCTCCTCGGAGACCAGCTTGCGGATCATCTGCTTGACGGCCTCGGCGGCCACGTCCTCGCCGCCCAGCCGCTGGATGCCCGCGTTGAAGAAGTACTTGAGCTCGAAGATGCCGTGCGGGGTCTGCACGTACTTGTTGGTCGTCACGCGGCTGACCGTGGACTCGTGGACCCCCACCTCGTCGGCCACGTCCTTCAGGATCATCGGCCGCAGGCACTCCGAGCCCTTCTCAAAGAAGTCCTCCTGGCGATCCAGGATGCACTTCATGACCTTGTAGATGGTCTGCTGGCGCTTGAAGATGCTCTTGATGAGGAAGTCGGCGCTCTCCAGCCGCTCCTTGATGTAGTCCTTCTCCTCGCGCGTGCTGCGCCCGCCCTGGAGCACCGTGCGGTAGTAGGGGCTCACCCGCAGGCGAGGCATCCCGTCCTCGTTCTGGAGGATCTGCCACTCGCCGCCCACCTTGGCCACGGAGATGTCCGGCGTGATGTACTGGGCTGGCGTGTCGGCGTAGTCGCGGCCGGGCCAGGGCTCCAGCTCCTTGATCATCTTGTGGTACTCGACCACGTCCTCCATCTCGAGCTCGAGGGCGCGGGCGATGTTGGCGTAGTTGCGGGTCTCCAGGTCGGGGAGGTGCTGCGAGAGGATGCGCGCGACCGTCGGGTCCTCGGGCCAGTGGACCCGGGCCTGGACCACCAGGCACTCCACCAGATCGCGGCTGCCGCAGCCGGCGGGATCGAAGGTCTGGACCATGCGGCGGGCGCGCTCGGCGGTCTCCGCGTCGGTGTCGGCCTCATCGGCGATCTGATCGAGGGTGGCCTCCAGCCAGCCGCGGTGGTCCAGGTTGTGGATGATGGCCATGCCGGCCCGGCGCTCGGGCTCCGTGCACTCGGCGAGCCCCAGCTGCCAGACCAGGTGGTCGGCCAGGCTCTCGGATGTGCTCAGCGTGGCCTCGATGGGCGGCAGGTCGTCGTAATTCCCGGCCCCGCTCCCCGTCTTGAAGGCGCTGGCCGAGCTGTACTCCTCCAGCACCTGCCCCCAGTCCACCGTGCCCTCTTCGCGGCCGTTGTTCTGCTCGACCACGTCCTGACCCTGGGCGGCGGCGTCGGACTGCAGGCGCAGCTCGCCGTCGGTGGGGACCTCGACGCGGGTGCCGGGGATCTCCTCCAGCGTCGGGTTCTCCAGGAGCTCCGCCTGGACATGCTCCACCAGCTCGAGGTGGTTGAGCTGCAGCAGCTTGATGGCCTGCTGGAGCTGCTGGGTCATGACCAGCTGCTGAGAGAGCTTCTGCTGTTGTCTCAGATCCAGACCGGCCACGTTGTCTCCACCCCGCTTCTCGCTCCCCCGGCTCAGCGCCAGAGGACGTCTCACACCCTGTACCTAATCATACGCGGGGTCTTCGTCAGCGTGCCACGCCCACCGGGCCCGCAGAAATCTCCCGCTTCGGAAGCCCGCCCCGCCCGTGTGTCAACGATCGTCGCGGGCGGGGTCCAGGCGGAAGGCGGCGCCCAGGTAGCGCGCGCGAGCCTGGGGCTCGTTCGCCACTTCTTCTGGAGTCCCCCCGAAGAGCGGCCTCCCTCCGTCCAGGAGCAGGGCGCGGTCACAGACCGAGAGGGCCTCGCGCACGGCGTGGTCGGTGATCAGCACCCCGATGCCCCGGGCGGCCAGCCCGCGGATGCGCCCCTGCAGGTCAGCGACCGCCACCGGGTCCACCCCCGAGAAGGGCTCATCCAGCAGCACGACCCGCGGAGAGGCGGCGAGGCAGCGGGCGATCTCCAGGCGGCGGCGCTCCCCGCCCGAGAGCGTGCCGGCGGCGGACTCCGCGAGCGCGAGCAGCCCGGCCTCCTCCAGCAGGGCGGTCGCGCGCTCCGTCTGCCCCAGGCGCTCCAGCGGGACGAGCAGGTTCTGGCGCACCGTGAGCCCGCGGAAGACCGAGGGCTCCTGCGACAGATAGCCGAGGCCCAGGCGCACGCGCCGCCAGAGCGGGAGGCCGTCCAGGGGCACCCCGTCCAGGCTCACGGTCCCGGCGTCCGGCCGGTCCAGGCCCGCGATCAGGCGGAAGCAGGTGGTCTTCCCCGCGCCGTTCGGTCCCAGCAGGCCGACCACCTGGCCGGGCTCCACCGAGAGGTCCACGCCGTCCAGCACGCGGCGACCGCCCAGCGTGCGCCCGAGCCCCCGCGCGACCAGGCCAGCCCCGCCCTTCTCCGCGTCGCCCTGGTCGGCCGCGCTCATCGGGGGCGCACGGCCTCGCCGTCCACGACCAGGCTGCACTGCTCGCAGCGCACCCGCTCGTCGTCCAGCCAGAGGGTGACCTTCTCCCCGCGCATCCGGTTCGGGCCCTCCGACAGCTCCGGCGCGCCCGTCAGCACGATCTCGCCGGAGTCCGCGTCCAGCTCGGCCCGCGCGCCCACGGCCCGGCGCTCGCCCTGGGTGACGACGACGTGCCCGTCGGCCACGGCGGTGCGCACCCGGTCGCGGCTGGCGAAGCTCACCACCAGCTCGTCGCAGGTCAGCACCACCTCGGCGCGGGTGGCCTTGACCCCGCCGGTGAAGCGCGCGACCCGGGCCTTCAGATCCCAGTCGCTGGTGGGCGCCTCGATGGTCAGGGGGGGCGCCCCGGCGCGGGTGGCCCGCACCTCAGCGCCCTGACCGGCCCCGTCCCGCTGGACCGTGGCCGAGGCCATGCGCAGCTCCGAGCCATCCTCAGCGATCAAGGCCGCGTCCTGGAGCGTGAGCGCGCTCGGCGGCGGAGGAGGGTCCGCCGCGCAGGCCGCGCCCAGCGCCAGCCAGAGCATCAGGCCATCGCCTCGAAGCTGGTCGGGGAGCGCTCCTCGCTGAGCCCCTCACCCCGGCGGAGGCGCTGCTCCACCGCGGCGCGGATGAAGGACACGAAGAGGGGGTGCGGGCTGAGGGGGCGGCTCTTGAACTCGGGGTGGAACTGGCAGCCCACGAAGTAGGGGTGGTCGGGCAGCTCGATCATCTCGACCAGGCCGCCGTCGGGGCTGGTGCCGGAGAAGACCATGCCCGCCGCCTCCAGGCGCGCGACGTAGGCCGGGTTGACCTCGTAGCGGTGGCGGTGGCGCTCGGAGATCTCCGCGGCGCCGTAGATGCGGCGGGCGAGGGTCCCCTCCTTGAGCGCGCAGGGCCAGGCGCCCAGGCGCTGGGTGCCGCCCTTGTCCACGACCTTGCGCTGCGCGTCCATCAGCTCGATGACGGTGTGCGGCGCGTTGTCGGAGAACTCACGGCTCTGGGCGCCCTTGAGCCCGGCGCGGTCGCGGGCGTACTCGACCACGGCCATCTGCAGGCCGAGGCAGATCCCGAAGAAGGGCACACGGTTCTCGCGCGCCCAGCGCACGGCCGCGATCTTGCCCTCGGAGCCGCGCGCGCCGAAGCCGCCCGGCACCAGCACCGCGTCGCAGCTCCCCAGGGTGGCCCCCGGATCGTCCACGTCCAGGGTCTCGCTGTCCACGAAGACCAGCTCCACCCGCGCGTCGTTGACGACGCCGCCGTGCATGAGCGCCTCGTTCAGCGAGCGGTAGGTGTCCGAGAGGTGGACGTACTTGCCCACGATGGCCACGCGCACCCGGTGGACGGGGCTCTTCGCCCGCGCGACGAAGCTCTCCCAGCGGTCCAGGCGCGCCGAGGCGGCCCAGATCCCCAGGCGGGTGAGGATGCGGTCGTCCAGGTCCTGCTCGTTGAAGACCAGGGGCAGCTCGTAGATGTTCCCCACGTCGGGCGCCGAGATGACGCTGTCCTGGCCCACGTTGCAGAAGAGGGCCAGCTTCTCGCGCACGGCCTTGGGGATCACGCGATCCGAGCGGCACAGCAGGATGTCCGGCTGGATGCCGATGCCCTGCAGCTCCTTGACCGAGTGCTGGGTGGGCTTGGTCTTCAGCTCGCCGGACGTGCCCATGAAGGGGACCAGCGTGACGTGGAGGAAGAGCACGTTCTCCGGGCCGACGTCGGTGCGGATCTGCCGGATGGCCTCGAGGAAGGGCAGGCTCTCGATGTCGCCCACCGTGCCGCCCGCCTCGATGATGGCGACGTCCGCGTCCTCGGTGCCCTCGAAGACCAGGCGCTTGATCTCGTCGGTGATGTGCGGGATGACCTGCACCGTGTGGCCCAGGTACTCGCCCCGCCGCTCGCGCTCGATGACGTTCCGGTACACGCGGCCCGTGGTGAAATTCTGCTTCTGGCTGAGCCGCGTGCTGGTGAAGCGCTCGTAGTGGCCGAGGTCCAGATCGGTCTCGGCCCCGTCGTCGGTCACGAAGACCTCGCCGTGCTGGTACGGGCTCATCGTGCCGGGATCGACGTTGATGTAGGGGTCCATCTTGAGGTTGACGACGCGAAGGCCGCGCGCCTCCAGGAGCGCGCCGATGGCCGAGGCCGACAGCCCCTTGCCGAGCGAGGAGAGCACACCGCCGGTCACGAAGATGAACTTCTTGCGCATGCGAGCCTCGATTCAGGGTTCAGGGTTCAGGGCGCCGCGAGACCGCATCAGCGCGCGCACGCGCTCGAGGTCCTCGGCGGTGTCTACGGAGAGGGCCGCGGAGGCGACCCGCACCACACGGATGGGCAGCCCCGCCTCCAGGAGCCGGAGCTGCTCCAGGCGCTCGGCGCGCTCGAGCGTGCCCGGCGGCATCGCCGCGAAGCGCAACAGGGCCGGCTTGCGGAAGGCGTACATGCCCACATGGACCCACCAGGGGCCCCCGTGCGGGATGGGGGCGCGAGAGAAGTAGAGGGCGTGGCCAGCGGAGTCCGTAACCACCTTCACGCGCGCGGTCTCGCCCGCCTCGCGCGGATCGAGCGGGGCCATGGCCGTGGACACGTCCGCGCCGGGCTCATCGAGGGCGGCGATCACCGCGTCGATGGTGGCGGGCTCCACGAGGGGCTCGTCCCCCTGCACGTTGATCACGATCTCCACGTCCAGCTCCCGCGCGACCAGGGCCACGCGATCGCTGCCCGCGGGCAGATCGGAGGGCGTCATCGCCGCCTCTCCGCCCGCCGACCGCACCGCCTCCGCGATGCGATCGTCGTCGGTGGCGACGATCACGCGATCCACGCGCGCCGCCTGCCGCACCCGCTCCCAGACGTGCACGATCATCGGCCGTCCGAGCAGGGGCAGCAGGGGCTTCCCCGGGAGGCGCTGCGCGCCGTAGCGTGCCGGGATGACGGCGGCGCAGCGAGCCCGGGGCGCCGGCACTAGCGCTTGCTGAACTGGAAGCGCTTGCGGGCGCCGGGGCGGCCGTACTTCTTGCGCTCGACCTCGCGAGAGTCGCGGGTGAGGAAGTGCTGCCGCTTGAGGACCGGCTTGAAGGCCGGGTTGACCTGCACGAGCGCGCGGGAGAGCCCCATGCGGATCGCCGAGGCCTGGCCCGTCAGCCCGCCGCCGTTCACGTTCACGATCACGTCGTACTCGCCGAGCGTAGACGTGAGCTGGAGCGGCGAGCGCAGCATGTACTTGTGCGTCTCGGAGTGGAAGTAGTCCTCCACCGGGCGCTTGTTGACGATGACCTTGCCGTGGCCGGGGCGAAGGAAGACGCGCGCGACGCTGGTCTTGCGGCGGCCGGTGCCATAATACTGGGTCAGGGTGCCCATCAGGAGTGCCTCAGACGGTGTCAGGGAAGGGCTGGGGCTGCTGCGCCGTGTGGGGGTGGTTGTCCCCGGCGTAGATCTTCAGCTTGGTGATCACGCTGCGCGCGAGCCGGTTCTTGGGCAGCATGCCCTGGACGGCGAAGCGGATCAGCCGGTCCGGGTGCGAGGCGAGCAGGTTGCGCGCCGTGCGGCTGCGCAGCCCGCCCGGGTAGCCGCTGTAGTGGTGGTACTGCTTCTGATCCAGCTTGCGGCCGGTCAGCACGATCTTGTCGGCGTTCAGCACGATGACGAAGTCGCCGTTGTCCACGTGGGGCGCCCAGTCAACCTTGTGCTTTCCGCGCAGCACCGTGGCGATGCGCGTGGCCAGGCGGCCGAGCACCTGGTCCTTGGCGTCGATGATGTACCAGGCGCGCGATACCTCTGCGGCCTTCGGAAGCGTCGTGCTCATTCCTCACCCGTTCTTGAACCAGGCCCGGCAGGCGCCGAGCCTCCGACATGCTGAGCACCGGCGACGAGGACGCGATGCCGTCCCATGGTGCCGTCCCGAAGACTTCCTCCGAGATCACCACGCCGGATCACGACGCCGGGGGACCCCCGGCGAAGGACACCGCTACCTAGTCGAACCGAGGGCGGCTGTCAAGCGATCCGGGCCCGGTCGCGGGAGCGAACCCGCTTCGTCGAGGGCGAGCATCCCCGCCCAGAGGCCGGTGTGATCGGGGTTGGCCCGCGCGGCCTCCAGCAGCTTCGCGCGGGCGCCCGCGAGGTCCCCCGCCCCCGCCAGCGCCCCGGCGCGCACCCAGGCCAGCGCCCCCGCCCCCGGCGCGTCGGGCGCGGTCGCCATCCCCTCCCCTTCGGCGAGCCAGCGCTCCACCGCCGCCGCGTCTCCCGCCTCCAGCGCGAGCTCCGCGGCCAGCGCCCTCGCCCCGGCGTTCCCAGGGAGCGCCCCCACGGCCTGCTCCACCGTGGACCGCGCCGCCGCGAGCTCGCCCCGGGCGGCCTGGGCCCAGCCGAGATGGAGCTCCACGAGGGCCCGATCCCCGGGCTCCAGCGCGGCCAGGGCGCCCGCCTCCAGCGCCTGGGGAGCAGAGACCGCCCGCGCGAGCAGGCCCGCCGCCCCGCTGAGCTCAGGCCAGGGGGAGGGCGCCAGCACGGGCCAGGGCGCGTCCCGGTGACGCCAGCCGCGGACCAGGGCGAGGGTGAGCGGATCGACCCCCACCGCGGCCCGCGCGATCTCCAGCAGCGCCTCCGGCCTGCGAGCCGCCGCCCAGGCCAGCCGCTCCCGGTGCAGGGCGATCACCCTCGGCGCGACCCGTACCGCCTCGTCGAAGGCCGCCCCGCCCCCCGCGTCGTCTCCCAGGGTCGCCAGCGCCCTCGCCCGCAGCGTCAGCGCCTCAGCGCTCCCCGCGCCCTTCGTCCGCTCCAGCGCCCCCGCCGCGTCCCCCGCCCCCAGCCGACCCGCCGCCACCGCCAGCGCGGCCTCCGGGCCAGGCATCCCCGAGGCATCGAGCCGGGCGCCCGCGGCCTCCGCCGCCCCCAGATCTCCCCGCAGCAGCGCGATCCAGACCGCGCTGAGCGCCGCGGGCGGCGCCGGATCCGCCAGCGCCGCCGCCACCACCCCGCCCGGGTCGGCGAGCCCCTCCTGGCTGATCACCGCCGCGGCGTGCAGGCTCGCCCCGGCCTGCTCGTAGGCGCGCGCGGCCTCCTCGTAGCGCCCGGCCACGTCCGCGGCGTCCGCCAGGATCCTCCGCAGCGCCGGCCCGCCCGCCCCCGCCTTCAGGCAGCGCCCCGCCCGCGCCCGCGCCGCCACCAGGTCGCCCTGCGCCAGCGCCTGGCGGGCCACCCCCTCGCAGGCTTCCTCGTGATCCGGGTCCAGCTTCAGGATCTCCTCCGCCTCCGCCGACCCGTCCTGCCCCAGCAGCCCCAGCGCGCGGAGCCGGGCCCACCGCCCCTCGAGCGTGCCCGTGTCCTCGCCCAGCGCCGCCATCGCCCCCACCGGATCCTCCCGCGAGAGCGCCGCCCAGGCCCGCGCCGCCGGCACCAGCCTCCCCCTCGGCGCCTCCTCCGCCACCACCGCCACCAGCGCCCGCGCCTCCTCCGGCCGCACCCGGTCCGGCACCGGCACCCGGAGCGCCTGCACCGCGTACGCCAGCTCCGCCTCCGGGTCTCCGCTCACCGCCGCCATCGCCATCGTGTCCAGCGCCAGCGCCTGCCTCCCCCCGCGCTCCTCCTGCTCCGCCTGCGCCCGCGCCTCCTTGAGGTCCAACCGCCGCTCCCCGAAGTGCTCCCCCAGCCGGTCGCGCAGCGCCTCCGCCTGCTCCCGCTCCTCCACCGTCGCCGGCGGCGGCAGCCTCGCCCGAGCCCGCATCCACGCGACCCCACCCCCGATCGCCACGCTCAGCCCCAGGGCCCCCACCGCTCCCCCGAGCAGCCACCGCCGCCACCGGGTCCCACTCATCCCTGACTCCTCGCCCTTCGAGCCGTTGATCGCCGCGATTCCCGTATCCGAGCTGCAGGCAGGATGCCAGCCGGGGATTGGTCTGGGCCGCCGACAGGATCGGGTCTACACCGGCGGCTGTGCCTGAGGGACCGGGGGACGCGACCGCG
>CAZTOW010000074.1:0-37333 GCA_964615375.1 uncultured Enterobacterales bacterium | reverse complement strand
AGAAGCTGCTACCTGTTTTTCAAAGACCGGATGAACATCCACCCCAGAGGGGGATATCCCTTGCCGTGTCCTGCCGCCGGGGTGAGCGCTCGAGGCGATGCGCAACCGGCGGCGTTTTCTCTACTATCGAGTCCCTCGCGAGGCGTCAACCTCTTTTTTTCGGGGGCTCAACTTTTCGAGAGCTTTGAGAGCGTTTGCCGGGGTTCCCCCGCGGCCCCACCCTATTATGGGAGGACCTTCGGACCGTCAAGCCGACCGCTCAACTTTTTCTCTCCTGGGGCTCAACCCCTCGCAGGGCGGAGCTCCCACAGCGTCCATCTCTCGTCGCTCCGCACGAGCTCCACCTCGAGCGCGCCTCGGTCCGGGTCCCCCGTCGAGCCCGCCAGCACCGCTCCCGCCGCGTCCTCCAGCCAGCGCCTGGCCTGCGCGACCACGTAGGCCGAGAGCCGGACGCCTCCCTGCCGCGCGCTGACCTGGGTGACCAGGACGGAGAGGATCTGGAGCTCCTCGATCCGCGGCGTCCATCCACAGAGCCGCTCGGAGGCCTCCTCGAGCGCGCGCGCCGCGAGCACGCACTCGTGCAGCCCTTCGTCTCCCTCTCGCAGCAGCGCACGAGCGACCAGATGCCCCGCGATCTCGCCAGGATCCTGCTCCTCTGGCGGGAGGGACGCGCGCAACTCGGCGAGCTGAGCCTCGAGGGCGGCCCCGGGCTCGGGGGGAGCCGCGAGCGCGCCCCAGGTCACCAGCCGAGGAGGGAGGAGGTCGAGGCGAGCCCGCGTCTGGTCCAGCACGGCGAGGAGCTCCCAGTGCGTGTCGGGCTCCTCGAGGGAGCGACACCGTGCAGGGGAGGGGAGCGGCAGCTCGGCCTTCAGCCGGAAGCGCCAGACCAGCTCCTCTCTCCAGGGGAGAGGGCCCTCCGCTCCCTGCTCCACGATGAGGGCCAGCATCCCCACGTCCACCGTGCGCCATTCTGGGCTGCGATCGGTGGAGACCAGCCAGGCGCGCCCGGCGATCACGTCCACCAGCTCCCCGGCCCGAGGCAGGGCGCCGAGGCTCTCCAGCGCCCCGGGCGAGCAACGCACCGCAGGCGCGCGCCCCTCGCGAAGCGCCCGGGTGAGCTCGACGAAGGCGCGCTGGGCGAAGACCAGCATCTCCGGCTCGGAGAACTCGGGGTCGAGCGCGCCGGGGCGCACGCGCGGGACCGCATGCAGGGGGGCGGTGCCGGGGAGCAGGGCGTCGTGGCGCTCCATGCGACGCAGGGCGAGCTCCCGCTGGCGGGAGAGCTGCTCTCCGGGCCCCCCGCGAAACAGGCCCGCCCGCCCGAAGAGCAGGGCCAGACCGGCCCCTCCGAGGATGAGGAGGAGCATCTCCATCAGGGCGCGCCGCAGATCGTCGAGCAGATCCAGTCCGACCTCCCGAGCAGATAATAGGACGTCCACGAACGACGCGCACCTGGCGGGAGGATCGCGTGACCCCGATCTCGGACCTCAGCCTGGGCCCCCTGGAGCTTGGAGCCCTGCTGGCCGTGGGGCTGGTCTCGGGGGTCGTCAACACGCTGGCGGGGGCCGGCACCCTCATCACGCTGCCCGCGCTCATCTTCCTGGGGCTGCCCGCGAACGTCGCCAACGCCACGGGGCGCGTAGGCGTCGCGCTCCAGTCCGCCGCCGCGACCCTGACCTTTCACCGAGCGGAGACGCTGGACGTCCGCCTCACGCTGCGCCTGCTGGTCCCCGCCTCGCTGGGCGCCGCGGCGGGCGCCCTGGTGTCGGCTCACATCGACGCGGACAGCTTCCAGCGGGTGATCGCCGTGGCGATGATCGTGGTCCTGGCGCTGCTCCTGTGGGGTCCGCGCCAGACCGTGGTGCGCGCGCGCCCGGAGCTGCGCGTCCCCGTCTTCCTGGCCGTCGGCTTCTACGGGGGCTTCCTTCAGGCGGGCGTCGGCCTCTTCCTGATCGCGGCCCTCCAGGCGGTGGAGGGGATGGAGCTGGTCCGCGGGAACGCCACGAAGAGCGCGCTGGTCCTCGGGTTCACGCTGGTCGCGCTCGGGGTCTTCGGGGCCTTCGGCCTGGTGGATCTCGGCGCGGCGGCGGCGCTCTCGGTGGGCTCCGCGCTGGGCGGGTGGCTGGGCGGCCGGCTGGCGGTGAGGGGAGGGGAGCGGCTCATCCGCGCCGCGCTGGTGATCGTGGTGCTGGCCTCCTCGTCGAGGCTGCTCGGCTTCTGGTGAGCCCGCCCGAGGCCAGAGCTCAGGAGGTCCGGATGATCGCGTCGATCACGGCGGCGACGCGGACCAGGGTCTCCGCGGGCTGCCCGCGCAGGCGCATCAGGATCTGGTTGATCACCAGCTCCTGCTCGTCCGCAGGGACGGGAGCCGCGACCACCTCCTCTACAGAGACACCCAGCGCCCGGCAGAGACGCTCGAGGGTCTCCAGCGTGGGCGTTCGACGTCCATTCTCAATCTTGCTGATCTCGGCAGCCGCCATCCGCGCGCGCTCTCCAAGCTCGGGCTGCGTCAAGCCTGCCTGCAAGCGTAAGTCTCGGAGTCGCCTCCCGACCTGATGTCCGATGTCGCTCCTGGGCATTTCACCCCTCTAGATGGGGCATATCGGTATCCAAAAGGCAACGCCAGGAGCAGAATCACACAATACCTGTGTAATAGCCGCCAAGATCGGCAATTGCGCAACATAAACTAATCGAATTTTATTAGCGATAGCCGTGGAAGAGTCAGCAGATCCGCGGCGCGACCCAAAGCAGTGAAAGAGACGGGCGACGCTCTTTCACTCGACGACCACGCCCGCCCCCTGCTGCGCGGGCGCGTAGGTGGCGCTCCCGCTCGCGAAGCCCGCCAGATCGTTGGGGAGGGTCCAGGTCTGCCCCGTGAAGCTGACCACGGTGAGCGACCAGGCGCCCGCGGGCATGTTCGCGCCCAGGACCGTCTCCACGGAGCCGTCGGGGAGCGTGTGCTGGGCCGCGGCGGGCACGTAGAGGTCGAGCTCGGTGGTGGGGATGACGGTCTCGAAGGCGAGGTCTCCCGTCATGAAGGCGCCGAGGAACTGGGAGGCGTCGAGGGCGGGGAGGGCCCACACCGCCTCGGTGGCGTAGCTCTCGCCCTCCTCCAGGTCGCTCCCCAGATACTGAAGGTAGAAGCGTGGCCAGAGCTCGATCAGGCCCATCGCGGCGTAGGAGGCGTTGGGGTGGGGGTTCCCGTCCCCGGCCCCGTCATCGTCGGGGATGTAGAGGGGGAATTGCACGTCGCAGGGGTTGTAGGCCTCCGCGCCGGTGAGCACGGCCTCCAGGTCCAGCGGCCCGGTGAGCGTGAGCACGTCCCACAGCGAGCCGTCCTCCAGGGTGGACTGGGCGGCGACGTCGGTGGCGCTGATGGTCACCGTGGGCGCGGCCTCGGCGCGGTCGATGATGTTGTCCGTGAAGACGAAGGCCGGGCGCTCCAGCGGCATCTCCGAGGCGACCACGACCGTGACGCCCTCGACCAGCGCGCCGCCTTCCAGGCTGACCACGCCGATCTCGCCCTCCACGAGGTCGGAGGGGTAGGCGCCGAGCCAGTCGCCGCAGGTCGCGCCGGCGGTGGCGCCGATGAGCGGGTGAAAGTCGGCGTCCACGTCCAGGAGCGCGCTGACGATGTAGGTGCCGTCCGGGACCTCGGTGATGGAGAAGGGCGCGCTCTGGACGCCGCCCCCGCCCACGAACTCGCCCGGGGCGATGGTGGCGAGGGTGACCGGGCGGCCCGTCCCCTCGGGAGGCGGCGGATCGGCCGCGTCGTAGAGCAGCACGATCACCGGGCCGTCCACGGTGGTGGCGTTCACCACGACCTCGCCCTGGATGACGTTGAGGACCTCCTCATCGCCCACGACGGGGGCCTGCCAGTCGCAGGCCGAGAGCGGGGAGAGCAGGAAGATGGCGGGGATTCTGGTCATGTCCTACCCTCAGAAACGCCAGCTCGCGGTGCCGAAGAGCCTGCCCCCGACCTCCTGCCCGCTCGGGTGCTCCTGGACGCCCTCGCCCTCGATGAGCGCGAGCAGGTTCCAGGCCGTGATCGCCAGCTCCAGGCTGTCGTCCTCGAGCGGCCGCACCCCCAGGCGGGTGGAGACGATGAAGCGGGCAGGGATCTCCACCGGGGTGACGACGAGCTCACCCGAGGCGTCGAAGGCGCGCTCCTGCCAGACCTGCGGGCTGAGCGCGTGCATGTGGGCGGCCAGATCCACCCGCCAGGGGCTGCGGTAGAGGGCGCCGAGATTGGCCTTGACGAGGCTGGTGGAGGCGTCGAGCTCGCCCGCGTCGTCCCGGATCTGCTGGAGGTCGAGGTTGGCGTAGACGTCGAGGCCGTCCACGGGGAACAGGCGCAGGTCCAGCTCGGCGCCGTAGCCAAGGTAGGCCGCGCCCAGGTTCTGGAAGGAGTCGATGCCGATGAGCCAGGCGCTCTCGTCCTCGTCGAAGGGCACGACCACCGGCTCGATGCTCCCGAGCCCGATGAGCTTCGTGACCCGGTTGACGTAGATGGTGGCGTCCGCCGTGTGCCAGGCCGTGGACTCGTCGTGGACGCCGAGCTCGGCGGTGGCGATGCGCTCGGGGTCGAGCGCGGTGTCGCCGTAGACGCGGACATAGGTGGCGTCGGACGCGACGGGGAGCTCCAGATCGAGGTAGCTCTCCAGGAACGAGGGGGCGCGGAAGGAGGTCCCGCCGGACACGCGCACGCTGGTCTTGTCGGCCACGCGCACGATGGCCGCCCCGCGGGGGGAGAGCGTCTTGCTGAGGTCCTCGACGAGCGGGTGCCGGTCGGCGCGCAGCGAGGCCACGAGGCTCACCCGTCCGATGCGCGCCTCCTCCTGCCCGAAGGCGTTGAGGTGGTGCTCGTCGAAGAGCCCGAGCTCGTTGTCCTCGGAGCGCAGGTAGTCCCAGGTGACGCGCTTGTAGCGGTAGCCGACGCCCACGGCCAGGCGGTGCTTCACCTCGCCGGTCTCGAAGTCCTGCTGGGTCTCGGCCTCGAAGTCCACGACGTCGGAGTCCAGCGCGTTGTCCAGGTTCCGCGCGCCGACGTACTGGGTCCAGGGGCCGTTCTCGCCCGAGATCGTGTTGTAGAAGGCGCGCACGTGGACGGGACCGTAGGAGAGGTCGCCGCGGGCGTAGCCGTTGTTCATGTCGAAGACGTAGTCGCCGAGCGCGCCGAGCGTGTAGAACTCGGTGATCCCGAAGGCGTAGCCGCCCGAGAGCGAGAGGAAGCCCTTGTCCAGGAAGGTCTGGTCCACGCGCCCGTTGGTGCGCATGACGTTCAGGGCCTGATCCTGGTCCTCGATGAAGGGGTCCTGGCTGGCCGACGCGCCGGCGTCGATGTGCTGGGACCAGCGGCCGGTCTGCTGGAGGCCCGCGCTGACGCGCCAGGTGCTGCGATCCCGCCGCCCCGTGACGAGGGCGGTGCCCTGGAGGTAGCCGGGGCTCCCCGCCTCTACCTGGAGCAGGTTGCGCCCCTCGCCGGGGGTGCGCGTGATGATGTTGATCACGCCGGTCACGGCGTTCGCGCCGTAGACCGCGGAGCCCGGACCGCGGATGATCTCGATGCGCTCGATCTCGGCCAGCGAGATGGGCAGGTGCGACCAGATCACGGCGCCGAGCAGGTCCATGTAGACCGAGCGCCCGTCCACCAGCACCAGGACCTTGTTGGAGAGCTCGCGGTTGAAGCCGCGGATCGAGAGGTCCGGCTGGGCGGCCGAGAGCGACATCACGTCCATGCCGACCACGCGGCGGAGCAGGTCCGGGATGTTGGTGGCGCCCGAGAGGCGGATGTCCTCCTCGGTGATCACGGAGACCGTGCTGGGCGAGTCCAGGGGGTCCTGGCCGTAGCGGGAGGCGGTGACGACGACGCGCTCGTAGGCTTCGCTGAGCAGGGCTCCGGGCTCGGCGGGGGGCTGGGCCGGGGGCGCGCCGGCGGTGGGCTCTCCCGTTCCCGCGGAGGGCTCCTGGGTCCCGCCTGCGCTGACCGGGCTCTCCTCGGGCGCGCGGGTCTCCAGGGTGCGGCTGAGCGCCTCGAGCTCGGCGGCGATCTCGCGCAGGCGCTGGAGCTCTTCGGCCGTAGCCGCCGCCGCGGGGGCCTGGACCACCACCTCGGGTTGACGCGCCACCGGGGCCGCCGGGCGCATCTTCGCCTCCAGCGCGGCGATCTCCGGCTCGACCGCGTCGGCCTTCTCCGGCGCCATCTCCTGATAGAGGCGATACCAGGCCACCGCCTCGGGGTAGTTCTGGAGGTCGGCGTAGGAGCGGGCGATGTTGTAGGCGGTGGCAGGGTGGGGCCAGGAGGACTGCGCCTCCAGGAACTCCGCCAGCGCGGTCTGATAGTCCTGCTTCGCGGCGGCCTCCAGGCCGGCGAGGAAGTGGCGCCGCGCGTCGTCCTTGGGGTCCGCGTGGGCCTCGCGCGACATCAGCCCGCCAAGCAGGACGGCGAGCGGGAGCCCCATCCGCGCCCAGCGATTCAATCTCCCCTTCATCCAGCCCCTCCGTGCGTCCCCGAGGATACAGGATCTCGCTTCAGAAGTCCTCGGGCAGGCCCAGATAGCCCTCGGGAGCGTCCTTGTCCTTGCCCTTCTCGGTGGCGGGCGCGCCCTGCTGCGTGGTCTTCCGGGTGCCGGTCTGCTTCTTCGTCCCGGCGCTCTGCGCGGGCTGGGGGGTGGCCTCGGGCGCGGCGGCGGGCGCGGCGCTGGGGGTGGGCTCGACGGCGGGCGCGGCCTCGGGGGTGGAGGCGGGGGTCGGGGCGGGGCTCGCGCTCGGGGGGGCGGTCTCCGGGCTCGCCGCCGCGGGCGTCGCGGTCGGCGCGGCTGCCGCCGTCCCCGCGTCCTCGCCTCCGCTGGGGGCCGCGAGCACCACGATGAGCCCGACGATCACCAGCACCAGGAGCGCGACGACGCCCAGGAGCACCTTCGAGCTCCGATGCTCGGGCTCCGCGACCTCGTCGAGCGCGTCAGCGACCGCGATCGGGCTCTTCTGCAGCGAGGACTGCGAGATGCTCACCGACTGGAACTGATCCACCGGGACATTGAGGCAGGAGGCCATATCCCGGATGAGCTCGTCCACGGTCTGATAGCGGTCCTCCGGGGCCTTCTGCAGGCAGCGCTGGATGAGCGCCTCCAGCCCCGGAGGTACCACCAGATCGGGCGCCACGCTGGCCAGCGTGGGGATCGGCTCCTTGACGTGGGCGATCATCGTCGCCGCCGCGGTGGAGCCGTGGAAAGGGTAGGCGCCCGAGACCGAGCGGTAGAGCAGCACGCCGAGCGCGTAGATGTCCGCCCGCGCGTCCACGTCGCCGCCGTTGACCTGCTCGGGCGACATGCAGTGGGGCGAGCCGAGCACGTGCCCGGCCTTGGTGAGCGTCTGGTCCGCCTCGGCGACCTTCACCAGCCCGAAGTCCACCACCTTGACCTGCTCGTTGCCCTCGTCGTCCAGGCGGATGAGCAGGTTCGAGGGCTTCAGATCGCGGTGAACCAGGGTCCGCCGGTGCGCGTAGCGGAGCGCCGAGCAGACCTGCAGCAGCAGGCGCAGCGCGCGATCTGGAGGGAGGGGGCCGTCACGCACGATGTCGGTGAAGCGCGGCCCCTCGATGTACTCCATCGCCAGGAAGTAGCGCCCGTCCTCCATCTGCCCGTAGTCGAAGAGCGTGACGATGTTCGGGTGGTCGAGCGCGGCGAGCGTCTCCGCCTCGAGCTGGAAGCGCTTCTGGAAGGAGCCGTCGTCGTCCGAGCCGGGCGGCGGGGTCAGCACCTTCAGCGCCACCGGGCGCCGGAGCTGGGCGTGCTCGGCGAGGTAGACCATCCCCATGCCGCCCCGCGCGATGACGCGCTTGAGGCGGTATCGGCCGGCGACCAGCGGCGCGGCGCGCAGATCCTGGTCGAGACCAGGGACCTGATCGAGCGCGCCGGGGCTTTCAGCGGACCTGGACGACATGCCTGAGGCTTCGAGACCTGCCCGGGGGTGGGATCGCGGCTCGGAGCCCGGTCGCTCCGCGCCGCCCACTTATCCTAACACGTCTACGTCACGCCACATGCGCTCGGGCCTCGCCCATTCCCGCCCTTGGAGCCGGAGGGCCGCCGCAGCCCCTGGCGAGGCCCACGCCGCTGGCATATGAGAGAGGACCGATGCTCCTCGTCCAGCTCACCTTCGGCGCCGCGCTGGCCTCGGATCCGCGCGAGCAGCTCCTGGAAGCGTACAAGGATCGGCCCATGGCGGCCGATCACCTGCTCATGCTCGACACGGGGGGCGTGAGCGCGCAGGACCTCCAGGCCATCCAGGGCTCGCTGGTGGGCCTGGCCCGCGGGCTCCCGGCCGGTGACTCGCTGGAGCTGCGGACCTTCTCCGACGCGGTGAGCGTGGCGCTCCCGAGGACCGAGATCACGGAGGAGGGACGGGAGGCGCTGGCCACCCGGCTGGGAGAGCTGGCCCTGAGCCCGGGGGGGCCCTCCGATCTCGGGCTCGCGCTGGCGAGCGCGACCGAGGCCCTGCGCGGGCCTGACCGGGAGGATCTTCAGCTCCTGCTGGTGCTGAGCGACCTCTGCCACGAGCCCGCGCCAGGGAGCGCCTACGCCTTCGCCGGCGCGCAGGGGTGCAGCGGTCTGCGCGGCGCGCGCGAGCTGGAGTCCAACCTGACGGCGGTGCGCTCGAGCCACCTGCTCCTGCCCATCGCGCTCGGGCTCGGCCGCGTCGATCGGGAGGGGCAGGAGGCCCTGTTCCGCGTGGCGGGGACTGGCCGCACGCTGGCGGTCCGCACCGACGAGCCGCTCGGGTGGGTCCAGACCTACGTGGAGAACCTGCCCTGGCGCAAGCTGGAGGCGGTCGTCGAGCGCGAGGTCGGCCGCTTCGCGCTCACGGCGGAGGTGGCCTCGGTCGCCGATCGCACGGTGACGCTCACCCTGCGCAGCGGGCTCGACCACGTCGGGGTGGACCTGACCACCCTCCGCTTCTCCGAGGAGGGGCTCGCGCCCACCGTGGGGAGCCTGGAGCTCCGGCCCGACGCGATGCTCACCCTGGAGATCACGCCTCCCGAGGCGCCGTTCTCGCCGATCCCCGGCTCGCGCGTGCTGGTCTATGACGGGGTGCTGACCGGGACCGCGACCCTGGAGCCGCGCGCCGCGCTGTCCCGCCTGGGGGTCAAGCCCGGGCTGGGCCAGGTCCGCGTCCCCCTCCGGGTGACCTGGACGCAGCAGATGGGGCCGCCACCCTGGGCGCTGGCCGTGGGCGGGCTGGTCGTGGTGGCGGGCGCGCTGGTCTGGCGCCGCCGGCAGCGACCGGTC
Organism: uncultured Enterobacterales bacterium; assembly: GCA_964615375.1. Taxonomy (GTDB): domain Bacteria; phylum Myxococcota_A; class UBA796; order UBA796; family CAZKWG01; genus CAZKWG01. The sequence continues at coordinate 28,049 of CAZTOW010000074.1, read as the reverse complement.
TGAGCTCAGGCGGTGCGGCGGAGCTCGCGCTCCAGCATGGCTCGGAAGTCGGCGTAGGACTGGTCGATCACCGCGAGGTCCGCGTCCGAGCGCGCCAGGGCCAGGTCCATGATCAGGCCGTGGAGCCCCACGCGCACGAGGCGGGCGACGCGGCGCGGGGGGAGGGCCGGCTGGGCGGGTGAGTCGCGAAAGACCTCGATGATGCCCTGCTCCAGGAGGCCCATGGCCTCGGAGTAGAAGCTCTCCACCTGCTCGGCGACGGCGGGCTCGCGGGAGACGAGGCTGGCGGTCTCGACCAGGAAGGCCGCCTGGACGCGGAGATCGCGGACGGCCTGCCAGAGCGCGTCCAGGGCCTCCAGGGCCGGGCCGAGCCCGCGCTCTCCCCGCCGGAAGCGGTCCTCGAAGCGGCGGTAGATGAGCCGGAAGATGGCCCGCTGGGCCTCGATGAGCAGGTGCTCCTTGGACCGGAAGTGGTAGTGCAGCAGGCCCTTGGAGACGCCGGCCGCCTGGGCCACGTCGCTCATGGAGGCGCGCTCGAAGCCGGCCTGGCTGAACAGGCGCCCCGCCGCGTCCAGGATGCGGGAGACCGTGCGCGCGCCGCGAGGGGTGATGGCCGCGCCGAGCCTCTCTCCGATGGGCGGCATCCTCGCCTCCGAATCAGGCCCGCGGCCGGCGCAGCGTGTGGTTGAGCCAGGTGAGCGTGCCCAGCAGCACGAGCGCCCCGACCTGATGGCTGGAGGCGAGGGGGAGCCAGACCACGCTGAGCAGCGTGCCCACGCCGAGCGAGGCCTGGGTGAGCACGACGAGGGCCGCGACGTCGGCGACCCGGCGCGCCTCGGGGTTCGCCCGCCTGAGCCGCCCGCGGGCCAGGAGCACGGCGATCGTCAGCGCGACGGCCAGCACCCGGTGGTTCCACTGGGCGGTCACGGGGTTCTCGAAGGGGTTGAGCCACCAGGGGCTCATGGCGATCAGCCCGTCGGGGACCAGCTTGCCGCCCATCAGCGGGAAGGTGTTGTAGGTGTAGCCGCCGTCCAGCCCGGCCACCAGCGCGCCCGAGAGCGCCACGGCGAAGGTCCAGATCCACAGCACCCCGCCCAGCGCCGTGCCCGGCCCCGACGCGGCGGCGCGCGCGCCCTCGCGCAGGAGGTCGAGGGCGGTCCAGAGGAGCGCGCAGAACAGCAGGAAGGCCATCCCCAGGTGGATCGCCAGCCGGATGGCGGAGACGTCGGGTCGATCGACCAGGCCGCTGGACACCATCCACCAGCCGATGAAGCCCTGGAGCCCGCCGAGGGCCAGCAGGCCGAGCAGGCGCAGGCCGAGCGCGCGATCCAGCGCGCCCCGCGCCGCGAACCACAGCAGCGGGATCCCGAAGACCAGCCCGGTGAGCCGGCCCAGCAGCCGGTGGCTGAACTCGAACCAGTAGATGTTCTTGAAGTCCTCGAGCTCAAAGTGGCTGTGGACCAGCTTGTACTCGGGGAACTGCTGGTAGGCCTCGAACTCGCGCAGCCAGGCCTCCTCCGAGAGGGGCGGGATGAAGCCGGTGAGCGGCTTCCACTCCACCATGGAGAGCCCGCTGTGGGTGAGCCGGGTCCAGCCCCCGAGCAGCACCATGGCCACGACCATCCCGGCGCAGACCAGCAACCAGAGGGCGATGGAGCGGCGGGCGGCCATGTCGCTCCTCAGGGGCCGGCCGGGGCAGGTGCCGGGCGGAGCTGCTCGGAGCGCACCGGGTCCAGCAGCATGGACAGCAGCCGCGCCGCGAGATCCAGACCGAGCAGGGCCAGCAGGGCCGCGGCGAACCAGAAGCGCCAGCGCGGGGGGGCCGGCGGCGCCTCGTCGTCCACCAGGGCGATGGGCGGCGGGAGCGGGCCTTCCACCGGCTCGGGCTGGGGCGGATCGAATCGGAAGGGATCGTAGCCGGTCACGCGCATCGCCCCAAGGTAGCCCGTCCGGGTGCGCGTGGCAGGGGGGAGCGCGTTATCCCTGGAGCATGAACCCCATCCTGCTCGGAAACATCCTGGGTGTGCCCGTCCTGGTGACGGGCTCGGCCCTGTTCGTCCTCGCCTACATGATCCTCGGCAGCCGCCCGTCCTCGCCGGCCGAGCTCGCGACCAGCGCCCTCTACGCGCTGATGTTCTTCTTCTCCATCCTGGTCCATGAGCTCGGGCACGCGGTCACCGGCCGGCGCCTCGGGCTCATGCCGCGCCAGATCGTGCTGCACGGCTTCGGGGGGCTCTGCGAGTACGGCCGCAGCCCGCGGGCGAAGGAGGGCTTCTACACCGCCGCCGCCGGCCCCATCGCCGGGCTGGCGCTCGGCGTGGTGACCTTCATCATCCTGCTGGTGATCGACGACCGCGTCCCCCAGCCGGTGCCCTGGCTCTTCGACAACCTGCTGCGGCTCACCGTGTTCTGGAGCCTCTTCAACCTGCTGCCCATGTGGCCGCTGGACGGCGGGCACGTCCTCTGGCACGGCCTCCGCCAGCGCCTCCCCGGCGGGCGCGCCTGGAGCATCACCCGGGCCATCGGCATCGGCACCGCGCTCCTGGTCGCGGGCGTGGCCTGGGCGATGCCCTGGGTCTTCGGGATCTTCGGGATGGGGAGCATCTTCCCCATCATCATCGCCGCGATGAGCCTGCTGCACCTGATCCAGCGTGACTGAGGCCGCCCGCCCGGGCCCGCTCAGGAGAGCGGGTCGGTGCCGTAGATGATCTCGTAGTAGTCGCTGAGGCCGTCCCCGTCGGTGTCGGCGACCGTGTCGTCGGTGCCGTAGTAGTCCTCGTAGACCTGGTACAGCCCGTCCCCGTCGTCGTCGATCCCGTCGCTGGCGTCCGTGGCGTCCGAGCCGTACACGACCTCGTAGTAGTCGCTGTCGCCGTCCCCATCGGTGTCGGCGACGGTGTCGTCGGTGCCGTAGTAGTCCTCGTAGACCTGGTACAGCCCGTCCCCGTCGTCGTCGATCCCGTCGCTGGCGTCCGTGGCGTCCGAGCCGTACACGACCTCGTAGTAGTCGTTGTCACCGTCGTCGTCGGAGTCCGAGTCCCGGTCGCTGGTCCCGTAGTAGTCCTCGTAGACCTGGTACAGCCCGTCCCCGTCGTCATCCGGCGTGTCCCGCCGCTTCTTCGGGTTCGACCCGTAGACGATCTCCTGGTAGTCGCTCCAGCCGTCCCGGTCGGAGTCCGCCCGCCTCGGGTTGGTCCCGTAGTAGAGCTCGTAGACGCGGTAGAGCCCGTCCCCGTCGTCATCCGGCGTCTGACGCTTCTTGTTGGGGTCAGACCCGTAGATGATCTCCTGGTAGTCCGTCCAGCCGTCGCCGTCGCAGTCCTCATCGGTGTCGTCGGTGCCGTAGTAGTCCTCGTAGACCTGGTACAGCCCGTCCCCGTCGTCGTCGATCCCGTCTCCCGCGTCCAGCGGGTCCGACCCGTACACGATCTCGTTGTAGTCGCTGTCTCCGTCCCCATCGACGTCTTCGATGGTGTCGTCGGTGCCGTAGTAGTCCTCGTAGGTCTGGTACAGCCCGTCCCCGTCGTCGTCGATCCCGTCTCCCGCGTCCAGCGGGTCCGACCCGTACACGATCTCGTTGTAGTCGCTGTCTCCGTCCCCATCGACGTCTTCGATGGTGTCGTCGGTGCCGTAGTAGTCCTCGTAGGTCTGGTACAGCCCGTCCCCGTCGTCGTCGATCCCGTCTCCCGCGTCCAGCGGGTCCGACCCGTACACGATCTCGTTGTAGTCGTTGTCCCCGTCGTCGTCGGTGTCCTCGTCGAGCGGATCCGTGCCGTAGTAGTCCTCGTAGAGGTCGATGAGCCCGTCCCCGTCCGTGTCGTCGTAGGCGAGGGCGGGGGAGCTCCACAGGGAGAGGCCCAGCAGGATCGCGAAGGAGAGCCAGGGGCGAGCGGCGTTCATGTGGTCCTCCGAGCGGATTGGAGCACGACCGGACCATCATACGCCTCGCGCTCGGCTGAAGGAAGAGGGCCCGGAGGCTGGATCGCCGCTGCGCGGCAAGGTAGGCTCAAGGACGCTCCTCGGAGGGTGTGTGCCGGCCATACGAAGGCAGATCAACATCGCGGCGCCTCCGCGCGCGGTCTGGAACGTCATCACCACCGGCGACGGGCTCGCGCGCTGGTTCGCCGCCTCCGCGCGGGTCGAGCCTCGCGAGGGCGGGCGCGTCGTGCTCGCGCGGGAGGGTGAGACCGAGAGCGCCGAGGCCCGTGGGCTCATCCACACCTGGCGGCCGACCTCCCACCTGGAGATCACCTTCGACCGCGCGGGCGGGTCCGAGCTGCGCGGCTCGCACATCGCCTTCAAGCTGGCGCGCGACGGCGAGGAGTCCCGGCTCACGCTGGTCCACAGCGGCGGTGAGGCCCTCGAGGACGAGGCGCGGCGCGCGGCCATGGACGGCCACTGGGCCAAGGCGCTGGTCGCGCTGCAGGCCCTCCTCGATCAGCCCTGAGTGGAGCTCCCATGCCCGATCCTTTTGGCGGTAACCCCTTCGGCTCCATGATGGCCGGACTTCAGCAGAACCTCGCCAACATGCAGGCCAACGCGGAGTCAGCCGAATTCGAGGGCCAGGCCGGCGGTGGCATGGTCCGCGTCACGGCCAGCGCGGTGGAGGTCAAGCGCGTGCGCATCGACCCCCGCGCGATGGAAGACCGGGAGATGCTCGAGGATCTCCTGGTGGCCGCGCTCAACGACGCGCAGCGCAAGGCGCGCGAGCACGTCACGGCCCAGACCATGGGGATGATGTCCAACATGGGCCTGCCCCCGGGTCTCCTCGAGGGGCTGATGCCGAAGCGTTAGCGACGGCGGCGGAGCGCGAGCAGACCGAGCCCGAGGCCCAGGAGCGCGCTGGTCGGCGACCCTGTGCCGCTGGCGCAGCCGCAGCCGCCCTCGTCCTTGGCCCCGGTGTCGGCGGTCTCGCCTTCGCCTTCGCCTTCGCCTTCGCCTTCGCCCTCGCCTTCACCCTCTCCCTCGCCCGTGCCGACGACGGTGATGGAGAGATCCTCGGCGAAGGACCACTGGTCTCCGGTCTGGGTGCCGTTCATGTTCACGGCGTTCCCCACGCCGGCCAACGTGTAGGTCCCCTCCGCGTCCGGGGCCGTCCAGGTGAAGTCGAAGACCACCACGCCGCCGCTCATGGGCCAGGGCGTGCCGTGGGTGATCTCGGTGCCCGCCAGGCGGGTGTTCGAGCCCCCCGCCAGGGTGCCGTCGGAGGCGGCGACGTCGAGCCCGCCGCCGGACTGGGTGCTGTTGGTCACGGTCATGGTGACGTTCACCACCTGGCCCGGCGCGACCTCCACGGCGTCCGCCTCCAGGACCGAGCTGGTCGCCGAAGAGGCGCCGCCGTGACAGTCGCCGCAACCGGAGGTGCTGACGCCCACCTTGCCGTCATCGTTGGCGAGCGCGGGCTGGGACAGGGCGAACAGCAGGATCGTGATCATCGGAGACTCCAGGCGAGGGGTGGGGGCGGCAGGATAGCGCCGCCCCCCGCGCGCGTCACGCCCGGACGGTGCGACGCCGGAGGAGGGCGCCGATCAGGCCGAGGACCCCGAGGGCCAGCCCGCGAGAGGCGCTCTCGGGCCCGGCGCTGCAGGAGCACCCGCCCTTGGTGACGCTCCCGCCGGTGTCCTCGCCCTCGCCCTCGCCTTCACCCTCGCCTTCACCCTCACCCTCGCCTTCGCCCTCGCCCTCGCCCTCACCGCCGGTGGTGGCGTCCGCGCCGTCGCAGTCCTGGTCGATGCCGTCGTCCGGCGTGTCCTCGGCCCCGGCGTTGATGGTGGCGTCGTCGTCGGCGCAGTCGGTCCCGCCCGCGGCCTCGCCGTCCTCACCGTCGCCGTCCACGTCCGTCAGATCCGCGCCCGAGCAGTCCTGATCGACGCCGTCGTAGGCCGTCTCGCTGGCGCCGGCGTTGACCGTGCCGTCCTCGTCGTCGCAGTCGGTCCCGCCGGCCATCAGCGCGGCCTCGCCGTCGCCGTCCACGTCGATCAGGTCCGCGCCCGAGCAGTCCTGATCGACGCCGTCATAGGCCGTCTCGGTGGCCGCCGGGTTCACGCTGGCGTCGCTGTCGTCGCAGTCCGGGCCGCCGTACTCCGCGCCGTCGTAGCGGTCGCCGTCGGCGTCGTAGTCGCTGCCGCCCGAGCAGTCGCTGTCGATGCCGTCGCCCTCCGGGTCGTCGGCCCCGGGGTAGACGGTGTCGTCGGTGTCCACGCAGTCCGTCCCGCCGACCTCCTCCGCGGTCACGCCGTCGCCGTCGACGTCGATGAGATCGTCGCCCGAGCAGTCCTGATCGACGCCGTCGTAGGGCTCCTCCACGGCGCCGGGGTTGACCGTGCCCTCGGCGTCGTCGCAGTCGGTGGCCTCCGCCGCGTAGCCCTCCGGCATGTCGCAGGCCATCGTCATCGAGGAGCTCTCGCCGTAGCCGTCGCCGTCGCCGTCCCCGTACCAGACGGTCTCGTCGACCGCGCCGCTCTCGTCGGTCTCGCCGTCGCAGTCGTTGTCCACGTCGTCGCAGGACTCGTCCGCGTCCGGGTTGATCGCGCTGTCGCCGTCGTCGCAGTCCCCGTCACAGTCGGTGATGCCGTCCACGTCCAGGTCGGAGCAGGAGTAGACCGTCAGCTCCAGGTTGCTGGCCAGGTTCCAGGAGTCCCCGGAGTAGAGGCCGTTCTTGTTCACGGCGTTGCCCGCGCCGCGCAGGTAGTAGGTCCCCTCCGTGTCCGGCGCCGTCCAGGTGAAGTCGAAGGTGTAGGAGCCGTCGCTCAAGGTCGCCGTGGCCGAGTGCGTGATCTCGCCGCTCTTGAGCTGCGTGTCGTCCCCGGCGCCCAGGCTGCCGCCCGTGGCCGAGACGTCGAGCCCGGCCCCGGTCTGCGTGGCGTGCGCCACCGTCAGGGTCACGTTGATGGTCTCGCCGGCCTCGACCTCCGTGGCCTCCGCCGAAAAGGTGACCGTGGTCCCCGAGCTGGCGGTGGAGCCGTGACAGGATCCGCAGCCCGAGGTGGAGCTCCCGGTCTTCCCGGGAGAGTAGGCGAGAGCGGCGGGCAGGAGGGTGAGCAGCGCGAGCATTCGTGGGTCTCCATCCGAAGGGGGGGATGCTTCCAGCAGGAACGATCCTACCGGCGCCCCGAACAGAGTTTCAGACCCGGAAACTGAAACAGATTGTTTCGTAGCACGCAACAATCGACCGCGCAGGCCGCTACCGTGGCGCGGGGATGTCCAGGGCCTCCAGCACGGCCCTCAGCAGGACCTCCGGCGGCGCGGGCTTGGGCACCCGCCCATCGACGGCGTTCCCCAGCACCTCGATGAGGGCGAAGTCCGTACACGCCGTGTGCGTCAGCACCCGGGGCCGCGGGGAGAGCCGCTCCAGCTCGTCGATGAGCACCAGCCCGCCCAGGTGCTGGAGGTTCTCGGCGTACTGGCGCGAGCGCGGGCCCAGGGTGGCGCGCGCCTCCGGCCCCAGCGGGATGAACACGTCGGTCACGATGAGGGCGTAGGGGCGGGCGTGCAGGGCCTGGACGGCGGCCTCCACGGTGTTGACCACGTCCACCTCCGCGCCGATGGCCTCACGGAGGACGCGGCTCACGAAGTCGATGTGCTCGGGATCGTCGTCGATGAACAGGAGGCGCATGTGGCATCCTATCCAGCGCGGAGGGCCGATGCGCGCGGCGGTGCTGATGGTGCTGGGGCTGGGCTGCGCCGACGCCGAAAAGGGCGGGGGAGGGGAGGACAGCGCCCGCGCCGAGCCCCTCCGGCTGCGCTGGGTGCGCGGCTACGAGGGTGACACCCTGGACCGGAGCCTGCGCGGGCTGTGGTGGCAGCTCTCCCAGCTGGGCGCGCGACCTCCCGCCGACGGGGGCGCGCTAATCGCCGTGGAGGTGGGCGAGGACCGGGCCCTCTTCGAGCTGGACCTGGGCGCGCTCGGGCTCTCCGAGGAGGCGCGCGCCCCGCTGGAGCGGGCCCTCCTGGCCCTGGAGGGCTCCGACGAGCAGCGGATCTTCGGCGGCGTAGACCTGGGGCGCTTCCTGCTGCGCACGGTGAACGACCCCTGGTTGTACTACGCCGTCAGCGGCGCCTGCCCCACGCTCGAGGACTGGGAGGCGGCGAAGCTCCGGGAGCCCTGGTCCTTCGCCGTCAACGACTCGCTGCTGACCGCGGGCGACCGCCTGGTGCGCTTCAACCCGGACCCGGGCTCGGCGGAGGCCCTGGCCTTCGTCGCCGCGGCGGGGGAGGGCACGCTGGCGGGCGGGGACTTCGCGCCCGCCGAGCACGAGACCCTCGACCTCATGCCCAACGGCCAGCAGCGCTTCGCCGCCTATGACGAGGAGGGCGCGCTCAGCCCGGCCATCCCCGGCTCGCCCGCGGGCCAGCCTGGGCGCTGCATGTGGTGTCACGAGGGCGACACCATGCCTCTGAGCCCGGGGAACACCGCCGTCAGCGGCTACGTGGACCCGGAGACCTTCGCGAGCCAGCTCGCGCTCACCCAGGCGCGCTTCGACGAGACCCGGTCCGGGCAGACCTACGGCGTGGACTGGGGCGAGCTCGAGCAGCACGCCTGGGGAGAGCTCCTGGTCGAGACCTTCCTCGCGCCCTCCCCCGAGCGGCTGGCGCGCGAGTGGGGTATTGACGCGTCAACAGTCGAGGCGCGGCTGGAGGCCCTGAGCCTCCCGCGGCACGAGAGCGAGGAGTACCCGGAGCAGGGTCTGCTGTTCACGCGGGCGGACCTGGACGCCGCCCTGCCCGAGCTGAGCGACTGGCTCGCCGCGCACACCGAGATCGGGCTCGACCTGGCCGGCGGTTACGCGGCGCTCCCGGCGCTCTCTTCAGCCCGAGCGCTCGACACGGACGAGCTCGGGCTCCTCTTCGAGCCCGCGCCCGAAGAGCTCCGCTGCGCGCCGCCTCCCTGAGCCGCCAGGGCGCCGCGCGCGCCACGCGGCCCGCGCGCAGGTGCCGTGCTACGATGAGCGGGATGAGCCGGGTGAGCAAGCTGGACATCCCCGTCGAGTCTGTGGCGCAGGGTCGCTACGTGCTCGAGCGTGCGCTGGGCGTGGGCGGGATGGCCACCGTCTACCGGGCCCATGACGTGCGTCTGGATCTGCCCCGCGCGGTCAAGATCCTGAACCCCGAGCTGGTGTCGAGCCAGAGCCTCCGCAAGCGCTTCGAGATGGAGGCGCGCACGATGGCCAAGCTCCACCATCCGAACATCGTCTCGGTCTACGACATCGGCACGGAGAACGAGCTCGCGTTCATGGTGATGGAGCTGCTGGAGGGCGGGAGCCTGAACGACCGGCTCAAGAACGTGGGCTACCTGCTGCCGCGCACGGCCCTGTCGGCCTCGCAGTCCATCCTGTCGGCGCTGGTGCTCGCCCACGGCAAGGGGGTCATCCACCGCGACATCAAGCCGCACAACGTCCTGGTCTCCAACGAGGGCCTGCCCAAGCTGACGGACTTCGGCATCGCCCACCTGATCGGACAGGACAAGGCGCTGACGGCGTCCAACGCCGTGATCGGGACCTGGGCCTTCATGGCGCCGGAGCAGCGCAAGAGCGCGCGGCGGGTGACGGTCCACACGGACATCTACGCGGTGGGGGCGACGCTCTACGCCCTGCTGACCGCGCGCGACCCCTTCGACATCTACAACAAGGAGCTGCAGAAGGAGCTCTTCGCCGGCATCCCCGATCCCATCGTGGAGGTCATCGAGCGGGCCACGCGCTACTGGCCGGAGGAGCGCTACGCCTCGGCGGCGGAGATGCTGGCGGCCATCCAGCGGGCCGACAACGCGCTTCGCCCCGACTACGTGGACGAGCCCACGCGGATCATGCCGCTCATCGACACGGGCGGGCCGCCCACGGGGGTCATGCCGACCCCCTCGCGGGGCAACTCCGACAGCACCTTCGACGACGAGATCCTCACGGACATCAACGGGAGGACGCCCACGCTCGCGCCCGCCGCGGAGGCCCCCACCGGCCCGCTCAACCCGCACCCTACGCTGGCGGCGCCGGGGGACGAGGAGCCGACCCGGCCTGAGGACGCCCTGGACCCCTTCGTGGACGAGGCGACCCCCATCCACCTCTGGCAGACCAGCACGGATCCCCTCGCGGAGCGCAAGATGCTGGCGCGCCCGATGGACGGGCTGATCATCCCGCCCAACCCGACGCCTACCCCGGTCTCCGCCCGCCCGGAGCAGCCGCCGAGGCAGGAGCCCCCGAAGAAGGCCGAGACCGCCGCGCCCGCGAAGCCCGCGAAGCGGCCAGACCTGATCATCCCGCGCACCTGGCTCTACGCGGCCATCGTCGCCCTCTCCGGCGTCGCCGCGCTGCTGGGCGGGGTCTGGGCGCTGCGCAGGCTGGGGGCGGGCGAGGGGAGCGATCCCAGCGCCACGAGCGCGCCCCCCACGGACGGCGCCCCTGAGCCCCCGGTCAGCGTGCCCCCGAGCGTCCCCGTGACGGAGCCGAGCCCCAGCGTCGCGGCGACGCCAGCGACACCGCCCGCGACACCGCCGGTGACACCACCGGCGACACCGCCGGCGACACCACCGGCGGTGTCAGAAATGCTCCCCACGCCGATCCCGACGACGCCGGTCCAGCAGAGCACGCCACCGGCAGCGCCCGTGGCCACCGCCCCCGCGCAGACAGTCCCCGCGCAGACGGTCCCCGCCGCGCCGCGGCCCCTCTCCGCGGAGGTGGCGCGGCGTCGCCTCAGGTCCCTGCCCGGCCAGTAGGTCCGGCCGGAAGTGGGCGGTCAGCGGCGGATCTTGTCGGCCACCTTGCGGGCGAGCTTCCCCAGCAGTCCGCCCTGCGCAGCCTGAGCGCGGGGCTCGGCGCGGGGCTCCGGTCGCGGCTCGGGGCGAGGGGAGGCCTGCGGGGAGGCCTGCGGGCCGGCGGCGGGGCGACCCTGGAGCGAGATGGGCTTCGCCCCCGCCGCGTCGATGAGCGCGGCGATGTCGTCGTCCGAGCGCACGCCGTCCCCGAAGAGGGGGCGGGCGCCCGCCTCCACCGCCTCCGAGATGGGCGTCCACACCCAGTCCGAGGCGTCCATGGCCTCCAGCACGCGCTCGCCGCTCAGGTGGCGGAGCACGGGCCGGCTCTCGCGCCCGTCCACCGCGGCGCGGCTCACCAGGCGACCGGCCTCGAAGAGGGCGTGGCCGCCGACGGCGCTCTCGTCGTCGTAGCGGAGGTAGACGGCCGAGCCGGCCTGACGCGAGAGCCCGGTCCCGAGGCGCATCTCCAGCTCATCGGGGCCCGGCACCTCGACCCCGTCGAAGAGCAGCAGGCCCCCTACCTCAAAGAGGCGGAGGCCGACGTGGGTGAAGGGGCGCCCCTTCCAGGAGCCGTGGCCGACCCGAGGGGCCTCCTCGCCCTGAAGCTCGGCGGCGTCCAGGCCCGGCGTCTCCAGCAACGTGCGCGCCACCAGCTCCGGCGAGACGTGACCGGGGAGGAAGAGTCCGACGTTCCGATCCGACATGAGCGAGCCCTCTCCTTCAGCGCACGCAGCCGTAGAGCAGGTACGCGGCGCCCGTGGAATAACCGCTGGGGTCGCCCGGCGCCGTGATGTACATGTCGTTGAAGCCGTCCGCGTTGACGTCACCCGCGGACGCCACGGCGGTCCCGGCGCGCACATCGGAGGCGGCGCCGTCCACGCGCACGTCGGCGTCGGTGGTCGTGATCGTGCCGGAGAGCGGCCCGAAGACGATGTAGGCGGCGCCCGCGTCCTCGGCCTCGGCGTCCACGCCGGGCGCGCCGATGAGGAAGTCCGTCTCGCCGTCCTGGTTGACGTCCCCCGGGGTGGCCACGGAGGCGCCGACCTTGTCGTTGGCGGTCACGCCGACCAGGACGCCGTCAGCCTGATCGACCGTCAGCTCCGAGCTGATCGGGCCGTGGACGAGGATGGCCTTGCCCTCCTTGGAGCCGCCCACCGAGCCGGAGTCCGTGACCCCGTAGTCCACGCCCAGGAGCACGTCCCCGAAGCCGTCGCCGTTGACGTCGCCCACCGAGGCCATCGCGCCGTTCGGCCGGTTGGCGAGGCTGGTGCCCTCCACGCCCCCGCCGTCCGCCTCGAAGTTGAGCGGCGCGTCCTTGGAGTATCCGAAGACCCCGGTGAGCGTGAACACGCGGCCCACGCGCTCGCCGTCCTCCAGGTACTCCGGCGAGGCGATGAGCAGGTCCTTGGCGCCGTCGGCGTCGAGATCGGCCGACTCCAGCGCGGCGCCGAACTGGTCGAGCTCGGTGAGGCCCCAGCCGTAGACGGTCAGCTCGTCCGTCTTGTCGTTGGCGTAGCAGGTCCCGACCTCCAGGTACCCGGCCTCGAAGGGGCCGGCGTACACGAAGACGGCGTCGATGCCCGGCAGACCCACGGCGATGTCCATGTAGCCGTTGTCGTCGAAGTCACCGTTGATGAGCCCGCGGCCCATGTTCGCCTGCACCACGTCGATGTAGGGCGGCACCTCGTAGTCGAAGGGCGGGCAGGGGTCCCAGAGGCTCTCCTGGACGGTGACCTTGAGCTCGGCGTCCGTGCCCTTCAGGTCACCCTCCAGCGGTCCATAGAAGATGTAGGCGGAGCCGCCGTCCTCCGCGCCCTTGTCGTTCCCGCGGGCGCCGATCATGACCTCGGCGTAGCCGTCGCCGGTGAAGTCCGCGACCTCCAGCCCCTCGCCGAGGTAGTCGAACTCGCGATCTCCCGTGATGGTGGCCGCGGCGCTGGTGGCCAGATCCACCGAGCCGCTCCCGGGGTTGTGGGCCACCACCACGCGGCCGACGAACTCGTCGCCGTCCACGGTCGCGCCCGTGGCCGCCGAGACCAGGTCCGGCACGCCGTCCCCGTTGTTGTCGCCCGCGGCCACGAAGTCGCCCATGTGATCGGTGTTCGCGGCGCCCAGGAAGACGGCCTCCGCGTCGTTCACGCTCATCTCGGGGGGCAGGCACACGTTGGTCCCCGTGTCGTCTCCCTCCTTGTCCTTGTCGTTGCAGCCGAGGAGGGCGAGCCCGACCAGGGCCGGGACCAGGAGGGCGTTTCGCGGGGGAAGGGACCAGGCGGGCATGGGCTCGAGCTCCTCCGTCGGTATCGGGCGTCGGTATCGGGCGTCAGGATCGGGCGCGGTGATCAGCGCTCCGGTGATCGACACACTTAGCCTGAAGGGCGACCTTCCACCACAACCGGCTCGCCCGTGCTCCTCGGTTTTTCACCTGGAAGCCATCTGGAGAAAAAAAATGCGGTCAGTGAGAGGGGCGTCGTTAACAATGCTCAACAGGTGGACACACCCGGATCGAACCCACGCGATGGATCGGGCCTCAGCGTGGGAGCGCTCACGCGCGGAGGGAGCCAGGAATGGACTATCAGGCGATCCTCGATCGGATCCTCCACACCGTAGACCGGGACGCGTATCTGACGCCGAGCTCGCATGTGGACCCCGACCAGCGCGAGGCCCTCGCGCTCGTCGAGCGGGCGATGCAGTCGCGCGACTTCGATCCCGAGCGGGTGAGCGCGCTGGTCGAGCGGCTCTACGAGAGCGGGCGCATCGACAAGGTCATGCGGCTGTCCGCGCTGCACGTCATCGCGGCCCACCCGGCCGTGGGGGACTACGCCGAGGCCGCCCGGCTCGCGGGGGAGCAGGAGCTCGCCGCGCTGGAGCTCGGCGGCCCGAACCTGCACGCCAACCTGGCCTCCGCCGACCGTCACCGCGGCGTGGTCGCCTTCCTGCGCGGCCATACGGTGATCGCGCTGGACTACTTCTCCCGGGCGCTCGAGCGCGAGCGCACCGCGGAGAACCTGGGCAACGTCCTCTGCGCCCTGATTCGGCTGGGCGAGATCGAGGACGCGGCCAACCTGGTCCGCCAGATCCGAGACGCCTACCCGACCCGGGTGGTGGGCGAGCTGATGGACCGAATTCACAAAGACCCGGATCTCGCCCTGCTCCGTGAAGAGGAGATCGACGCATGACCTCGCTGCACGCCGTCCTCATCTGGCTCCTCTCCTTCTTCGGGGGTGGCCCCGACACCTGCACCACGCATGTCCAGACGGCCAACGCCGCCTGCCACGCGCCGCAGGCCGTGAGCCACGCCAAGGCCGAAGAGGCCACCACGGAGACCTGGTCGCTCGGGGATCTGTTCGTACTCCGGCTCGAGGACTCGACGTCCGACGAGCCCATCTCGAACGGGTTCTAAGCCCATGGCAGACTTCCGGGACCAGCTCGCGCTTCTGCTCGCGGACCGGCACTCGGCGGAGGCCCGCGCGTTCTTCACGTGGCTCTTGAAGTACGTGGAACGCCGTGTGGGCACCGTCGGATCGAGATTGTACCCCGACCTCCTGAACACCTCTGAGCTCGAAGAGATCGCGGCCGAGGCCATGGTCCAGCTCGTGGGTGGTAGCCTCGCCCGCTTCCGGGGTGAGAGCATGAACGAGCTCGTGGCCTACGTCCGCACCGTCGCGGATCGGGCCGTCTGCCATCGCGTGCGCCGCCGCCTGCTGGAGCGCCGCACGCTGGACGAGCGCGGCGTGGAGCTGACCCAGTCCTGGAGCGGCCACCTGCTGGACCCGCTCGAGGCCATCCGCCAGGTGCCCGACTGCCCGCTCCCGCAGGCCGACGGCGACTACCTGGTCGAGCTGCTCCGCGCGGGCAGCAAGGGCGAGCTGGCGCGTCGCCAGGGCGTGAGCCGGGCCGCCGTCACCCAGCGCGTGCAGCGCATCCAGGCCCGCATCCAGGCCCTCGCCCCGCGGGAGCGCGCGGCGGCGGAGGCGTGGCTGGAGCACTCGGCGCGCCGGGTGCTGGAGGCGGAGAGCCCGGTCGAGATGGAGCTCGTCAAAGCCGCCAGCTGAGCTCCGGGGGGCTCGCTCCCCCCGGGCTTCGGCCTCGAAGGGCCCGTCCGCGAGCGCAGGCGGGCCTCTCTCTTCTGCTCAGGCCCCGGGGACCACGATGACGATCTCCTTCGTGTCCAGCACGAGGGAGTCGTCGGCCAGGAACTCGACGGTGATCGTGAAGATCTGGTCCTCGCTGGTGGCCGGCACGGCGCCCGTCAGGCTGAGCGTGAAGTCCACCGTGTCGCCGAGATCCGTGGGGTCCACCTCGACGCTCTCGGGATCGACCGCCGTGACGAAGCCGTAGGGGTCGTCGGTCACCGAGAGGGAGACCGAGGTGTAGCTGATCCCGCCGCTCAAGGACGAGAGCACGTCCACCAGCTCGCTGCGCAGATCATCGGCGTCCGTGCCGCGCCACTCGACGACCAGCGGATCGCCCGACTCGTCCACCGAGCCCGCGTCGTCCGCCAGATCCTCCATCTGTTCGGTGGCGTAGCTGTAGCCGTAGTAGCCGACCGAGACGCCGACCAGCGTGGCGCCCAGCTCCTCCACCGCCGAGACCACGTCGCTGGAGCCCGCGTCCTTCGGGCAGCCCCCGGGCGCGCCGCCGTACCAGCCCCCGGCGTCGGGATCCCGGAGGTAGGCGTCGGTGATGTAGACCACCACCGGGAGCGCGTTCTCGCGGAAGCCCACGCCGCCCAGCTCGCCCGTCGAGGCGTCGCTGGCGTCCCGGGACTCGCCGCCCGCGCCGCCGAAGGGATCGGAGGGCGAGGCGATGAAGGGCAGGACGTCGTAGTCCTCGTCGTACTCCTCGTCGCAGCCCATGTCGTAGCCGGCGCCGGTGAGCGTCTGATAGATCCCCTCAATCGCCGACTCCGCCCAGTCGCCGCCCGAGTGCAGATCGGTGTCCGCGATCTCGCTGGAGACCGCGTCCACGTCATCCGTGACCTGATGGCGGAGGATGAAGGGCAGATCGTAGCCCGCCGAGCCATAGGACCCGTAGGCGTAGTCGTCGAAGGTGGCGTAGGCGTATTGCGCGTCCGTCAGCGTCTCCGAGAGGTCGGCGACCATGTCGTCGAAGCTGTCCTCCAGCGCGGTGAGCGTGCCGGCGCCCGAGCAGGTCGTGTCCACCAGCAGCACGATGTCCATGCTGGAGCCGCTCAGCGTGAGCTCCAGGATCAGGCTCTCGCTCGCGCCCTCGGCGAGCTCGACATAGCCGTCCGTGGGGCGGTCGTAGGACTCCGCGGGATCCGAGCCGGCCGCGACCTCGCCGCCGTCCGAGTAGCCGTCGCCGTCGGAGTCCGTGTCGTAGGGGTCCGTGCCGTAGCCGGCCTCGTCCACGTCCGAGAGCCCGTCCCCGTCGGAGTCCGCGTCCACGTAGTCCGGGGTCCCGTCCCCGTCGGTGTCGCGCGGATCCTCGCCCGCGCCGGCCTCGTCTACGTCGGTGTAGCCGTCGCCGTCGGAGTCCGGGTCCACGTAGTCGGCTGTCCCGTCCCCGTCCGTGTCCACGGGGTCCTCGCCGCCGCCACCCTCGATCACGTCGCTGATCCCGTCGCCGTCGGAGTCCGCGTCCATGTAGTCGGCGACCCCGTCCCCGTCGGTGTCCGGCGCGCCGCAGGCGGAGCCCACCTCGTCGGCGTCGGCGATGCCGTCCCCGTCGTTGTCGAGGTCATAGGGGTCGGTCTCGCCGTCCCCGTCCGAGTCCACGGGAGAGGCGCCGCCGGCCTCCGCCTGGTCGTCGATACAGTTGTTGTCGCTGTCGGGATCGCGAGAGTTCGGCGAGCCGTCCCCGTCGGCGTCCTCCGGGCCCGTCGCCGGATCGGCGTCGCCGGCCTCCGTGCTGTCGGGGATGCCGTCGTTGTCCGAGTCCGTGTCCAGGTAGTCGGGGGTGCCGTCCCCGTCCGTGTCCAGATCGCCCTCGTCGGCGTCCGTGATGGTGTCGCCGTCGGAGTCGGTGAGGTCCACCGGCTCGCCAGACTCGCCGGTCTCACCGCTCTCGCCCTTCACGACGGGGACGCCGCAGCCTGTGGAGAGGAGGAGCGCGAGGACGGGAGAGAGCACGGAGAGAGAGGTGCGCATGCTGACGGCTCCGTAGGTCGGCGAGATGTAGCGAGAGGATAGCGCCAACGCCGCGGACCGTCTACGCGTTCGTGGCCGCGCCCGCGCGTTTCACGACGCCCACGCCGTCCAGCAGCCAGGACACGACCTCCTTGTGCATGGCGATGCGCCGCGCCTCGTCGAAGCCCATCCAGGTCTCCACGCAGACCCCCACACAACCCACGGCGTCCACGATGACCTCGGTGCTCGACGTCGCCACGGGGTAGTAGAGCGGGGCCCAGCGCTCGTCTTCGGAGGCGCCCTGGTTGAGGGCGTCCACCACCTGGCCCACCAGCGCGGGCATGGGCTCTACGCCGTAGACCAGGGTCTGGCCGAAGGAGGGCACCACGGCCGGATCGTAGCGTTTGCGGCTCTCGTGCAGGGTGGCGAGCAGGGCGGGGCGCTCGTCCAGCATCAGGTCCATGAAGCGCCGGGCCAGGCGCCGCTCGACCTCGGGCGCCTCGGCGTCCCCGGGGAAGCAGCGGTTCAGGTCCAGCCCGCCCGGGGCGGCCCGGGTGCGCCAGCGGTAGGCGGCCGGGTTCATGATCGGGATCACGATGAGCCGACCGGCCTCGGGCCGCAGCCCGTCCTCCAGCAGCTCCTGGAGGGCGTGGACCCCGGCCACCTCATCGCCGTGGATGCCCGCCTCCAGGACCACGGTGGGTCCGGGCCGGGGCGCGTCGAAGACGTGGACGAGCAGGGTAGGGGACCAGAGGTGGGTCCCGGCGGTCAGGGGCATGGCGAGGCTCCAGAGCGCTCAATGTAACGGGGCCTCCAGCTCGGCGCGCTCGGGGCGGCGGCGGGCGCGGGGCGGGGTCCGCGCGGCGAGCAGGCGGGCGGCGAAGGCGGAGGCGGCCGCGGCCTCTCCCCCCAGCATGCGGGCGATCTCGGCGCGGCGCTCCTCAGGCCCCAGCGCGCGCACCTCCGTCCGGGTCCGGCCGTCCCCCACGCGCTTGGAGACCCCGAGCTGCTGGTCGGCCATGGCCGCGATCTGGGGGAGGTGGGTGATGCAGAGCACCTGGGCCGCGCGGGCCAGCGCCGTGAGCTTTCGCCCGATCTCCTCCGCCGCCTGGCCGCCGAGCCCGCTGTCCACCTCGTCGAAGACCATGACCGGCACGGCCGAGCTCCCGGCGCCCTCGCGCAGCACCAGCTTGAGCGCCAGGAGCACGCGGCTCAGCTCGCCGCCGGAGGCCACGCGGTGGATGGGACGCAGGTCCTCGCCCGGGTTCGCCGAGAGCCGCAGCTCGGCCCGCTCGAGCCCGCCCGACCCCAGCAGGCGCCCGTCGGGGAGCCGCTCGCCCTCCTCGCAGGGGAGCAGCGCGACCTGGAAGCGGGCGTGGGGCATGGCCAGCTCGGTGAGCTCGGCCTCGATCCGGCCCTCCAGACGGCGCGCGGCCTCCTCCCGGCGCGCGGAGAGCAGGGCCGCCGCCTCCAGGGCCCGCTCCTGGGCGCGGAGCAGGGCCCCGCGGGCGCGATCCTGGGCGTCGTCGAGGTTCAGGATCTCGTCCAGCTCGGCCGCCAGGGCCGCCCGGCGCAGCGGCAGATCGGCGACGGTGCAGCGCTGGCGGCGCGCGGCCCGCTCCAGCTCGTGCAGGCGGGTCTCGAGGATGTCCAGGCGCCCCTGATCGAGGGTCAGCCGCGCGCGGGCCTGGAGGTTCCGCGCCAGATCCTCCGCCTGGAAGCAGAGCTCCCGGAGCTGCTCCGTCAGCAGGTCCAGGCTCGGGTCCACCCCCGCCAGCCGCCGCAGCGCCGCCTCCGCCCCCGAGAGCCGGTCCACCGCCGCCCCGTCCCCCGAGTAGAGCAGCAGCTCCGCGGCGCGCACGCCCTGGCTCAGCTCCGCGGCGTGCTGGAGCAGCCTGCGCTCAGCCTGGAGCTCCTCCTCCTCGCCCGGCTTCGGGTTGAGGCTGTCCAGCTCCCCGAGCTGAAAGCGCAGCCAGGAGCTCCGCTCGTCGGCCTCCCGGGCCGCGCGCGTCAGGCGGTCGAGCTCCGCCCGCGCCGCGAGCAGGGCCTGCCAGCGCTCCCCCCAGGCGGCGAGCGCCTCCTCCAGGCCCGCCGCCCGATCCAGGACCGCGGTGTGGGAGAGGGGGTCCAGGAGCCCCTGCTGATCGTGCTGCCCGGCGCTGTCCACCAGGGCGCGGCCGATCTCCGAGAGCAGCCCCAGCGGCACCGTCCGCCCGTTGATGGAGGCCCGCCCCGCCCCGCGCGCGGAGAGCGTGCGCCGGATGGTCAGGCCCTCGTCCTCGGCCCCCGGCAGCTCCGCCGCCCGCATCAGCGACCGCGCCCGCGGCGCCCCGACCAGCGAGAAGCGCGCCTCCACCGAGGCCCCCTCGGCCCCCGTGCGCACCAGATCGGTGCTCCCGCGCTGCCCGAGCGCGAGGCCCAGCGCGGCCAGGATCACGGACTTGCCCGCGCCGGTCTCCCCGGTGATCGCGCACAGGCCGGGGCCGAAGCGCAGGGTCTGGGACTCGATGACGGCGAGCTGTTCGATGGCGAGAGAGAGAAGCACGGGGGACTCCTTCGAGCGAAGCAGGCTTCGAGCGAAGCAGGGTTCTGGCGTACCCCATGCAGATAGGTTCGAGGGCAACCCTTGTCAAGTCAATGCGGTCACAATCTGTCCGCTT
The DNA here is from genome assembly GCA_964615375.1 of uncultured Enterobacterales bacterium. Taxonomy (GTDB): domain Bacteria; phylum Myxococcota_A; class UBA796; order UBA796; family CAZKWG01; genus CAZKWG01. Next base: position 8,556 of record CAZTOW010000074.1, on the reverse strand, counting down.
GGCTCGCACGCCAACCTGGCGGACGGGTTAAGAGCGCGCATGGAACCCCTCCGGCCCGCCGTCGTCCTGTCCGGCCGCTTCCAGCCCTTCCACGCGGGCCACCACGCGGCCTTCCGCGCGCTCCAGGCCCGCTTCGGGGCGGAGAACGTCTGGATCGCCAGCTCCGACCGCCCGTCCTCGACCCCGGGCCGCCCCTCGCCGCTGCGCTTCGAGGAGAAGCGCGCGATCATCTGCGGCCTCTTCGAGGTCCCGAGCGAGCGCGTGGTCCTGGTCCGCAGCCCCTATGCGCCGGCCGAGGTGCTGAGCGGGCTCGACCCGGCGCGCACGGCCTACGTGGCGGCCCTGGGCGCGCGGGACGAGGGGCGCCTGCGCAGCCGCTACTGGGCGCCGCTCCCCGAGGATCCGGGCACGCCGCTGGAGCCCTACCCGACCCGCGGCTACTTCCTCGTGCTCCCGCCGCAGGAGGGCGATCTCTCCGCGTCGGCGGTGCGGGCCGCGCTGGGCAGCCCCGATCGCTCGCTCGAGGAGAAGGAGCGCGCCTTCCGCGAGCTCTACCCGCGCTATGACGAGGCCCTCTTCCGCCTGCTGGTCGAGCGCCTCGGCGCCACGGGATAAGGGACAGCCATGCAGCGCTCCGTCTTCATCACCGGCTGTAGCCGTGGCATCGGGCGTGAGACCGCCCTCCTCCTGGCGCGTGAGGGCTGGCGCGTGGGCGCGACGCTGCGCACCGACGCGGGCCGCGCGGAGCTGGAGGCGGAGGGCGTGATCGTGCTGAAGGCCGACGTCACGCGCACGCCCACGCTGCTGGACGCGGTGGACCGCTTCGTGGGGCAGTCGGGGCGCCTGGACGCGGTGGTGGCCAACGCCGGGCGCGGGATCTTCGGCTGCTTCGAGGACGTGGACGCCGATCAGGTGCGGGCGGTCTTCGATCTCAACGTGCACGGCGCGATGGAGACGGCGCGGGCCACGCTGCCCCACCTGCGGGCCTCGCGCGGGCGCCTGGTGCTGCTCAGCTCCATCGCCGGGCGGCGGGGGGCCCCGGGATCCTCGGTCTACAACGCCTCGAAGGCGGCGCTGGAGGGCTGGGGGGAGGCCCTGGCACTGGAGCTCGACCCCCTGGGCGTGCGGGTGGTGCTCATCGAGCCGGGCAGCACGGAGAGCGGCTTCGTGGAGAGCGCCTGGACCGGCCGCTGGGCGGGCACCGGGCCTTACGCGGCGATCACCGCTCGGATCCGCGAGATCCGCGAGCAGAGCTTCGCCACGAAGGACCCGACCGAGGTGGTGAGCCGGGCCATCCTGCAGGCGCTCACCGACCCCGACCCGCCGCTGCGCATGCCCACGGGCCGCGGCACGCGGGCGCAGATCCTGGCGGCCCAGCTCCTGCCCTGGCCGATCTACCGGGCGCTGCTGCGGCGCAAGCTGCGGCTGCCCAGCAGCTAGGCTAATTCGTATAGCCTGGCAGCCTCCAGGCGGACCATCCCCCGCAGCTCCGCTCGGGCGCGCCCAGCCACCCCGGGGCGGCGTCGTTGGCGACGATGAGCCAGGAGAAGCCGAGCTGACGCGCGTGGCGCAGGGCCTGGGGCAGGCGGGCGCTGGGGCCGCGCCGCATGCTCTGGCCGATCTCGGAGAGGGTGGCGACCACCCGGCTGTCCAGGGGCTCCTGGCGCCAGCCGCCGATGCCCCGGTGGGTGCCGGGGAGGCCGTGCAGGAGCTGGAGGCGCACCGCGGCGGTGTTGGCCGACTCCCGGCTCATCGAGCTCGGCGCGAGCAGGTGGACGGCGCCCGGGTCCACCGCCCCCAGCCCGGCCATGCAGGCGCTCTCCCGCAGGTCCGTGGCCGGCAGCTCCAAGGACGGCCCCCCGACCCAGGCCGCCTCCAGGGCCAGGGCCAGGGCGATCCAGCCCAGCCCCCGCTCCACCCCGCCGCGCCGGGACAGCGCGCTCGCCCCCAGGGCCGCGCTCAGGGCCAGGGCCGCCGACGCGAAGGAGAGGAAGCGCGAGGGCTGGGTGAGCGGCGGGAGAGCCTGGGAGAGGGCCAGGTTCACGAACCAGAAGGGCCCCGGCGGCCCGCCCTGCCCGCCGGGGAGCGAGCCCGCCGCCAGCAGCGCGCAGAGCCCCGCCACCCCCAGCGCCGCCCGCGCCGCCCCGCCCCCCAGAAGCGCGCCCGCGCAGGCCAGCCCCAGCACCGTCAGCCCCAGGTAGGCGTCCCCGCCCTGGTCCCGCACCAGGATCGCGCTGGCCGAGAGATCGGGGAGGGGGAGGGGAGAGAGCAGCTGGACCGGGTCCAGGCTGCCGCTGCCCTCCAGGGCGAGGCGCTCGGCCCCCGCCCAGAAGAAGCGCACGGCCGTCGTCTCGTTTCCGCCCAGATCGCCGCCCGCCGCCAGCACCCGCAGCCCGATGGGGAGCACCCCGCCCAGCGTGGCCACCGCCAGGGGGAGCAGGGCCTCGCGCCCCTCGCGCCGCAGCCTCCACAGGGCCGCCCCGGCGGTGATCGGCAGCAGGAGCACGAGCGCGTAGGGGTTCTCGATGACCGCCAGCGCCGAGACCAGGCCCACGCCCGCCGAGCTCGCCCGCCCACCTCGCCGCTCCACCCACAGGATCAAGGCCGCCAACGCCGCGAGCGGCAGCCCGAGCGAGAGGCCCTCCAGCACGCCGAGCCCCAGCTGGGCGTAGAGGGGCCGTCCGACCAGCAGGGCCAGGGGCGCCAGCGCCGTCGCCAGGGGGTCCCGCGAGAGCGCCCAGCACAGCAGCGCCACCCCCAGGCATGCCCCCAGCAGGGTGGCGGCGCAGGCCACGTTGTAGGCCAGGGCCGGGCCGCCCAGCCACTGCCAGGGCAGCGAGCCCAGCGCCACCAGCGGCGAGAGCAGGGCCCCGCGCTCGCCCGTGGGGAAGGAGACGAGGCGGGTGATCGCGCCCTCGCCCTCGCCGTGGGCGAACCACCACAGCCCCCAGGCGTGGTGGAGGGCGTCCGTAGCGGTCCCCACGAAGCGCCCCGTCGTGTCCAGGCCCACCGGCCGCGCCGACCAGAGGAGCAGGAGCGCCAGGAGCGCCGACGGCGCGAGCAGCGGGCGGATCGCGGGCGGGAGGGTCTTCATGCGCCTCGCCGGACATCCTCGGTGTAGGATCGCCGGATGTCCAGCACCGGCGCCCCCCCGACCTCCTCCCCGATCCCCGGCCCGACCCCGCTGAGCCCCGAGCAGAAGCGCCTCTTCGTCTTCCTGAGCGCGGCGACCTTCTTCGAGGGCTTCGACTTCATGGCGATCACGCAGGTGCTCCCCAACCTGCGCGCCGACCTCGGGCTCTCGCCCTCCCAGGCGGGCCTGCTGGTCGGCGTCGTCAACATCGGCCCCATCCTGGCCTGGCTGCTGGTGCGCAAGGTGGACGTCTGGGGTCGCCGCCGCGTGATGCAGCTCTCGCTGACGGGCTACGCGGTGTGCAGCCTGCTGACCGGGCTCGCGCCGGACGCCTACAGCTTCGCGGTCTTCCAGCTCCTGGCCCGCATGTTCCTGATCGGCGAGTGGGCCACCAGCATGGTGTACGCGGCCGAGAGCTTCCCCGCCTCCCGCCGCGGCCAGGCCATCGGCACCATCCAGGCCATGGCCAGCCTGGGGGCGGTGGTCTGCGCCGGGCTGGTGCCGCTGCTGCTACAGGCCCCCTGGGGCTGGCGGACGGTCTACTTCGTCGGCGCCGTCCCCATCCTCTTCCTGCTCTTCGCCCGGCGGAACCTGCCGGAGACCCAGCGCTTCCTGAGCGTGATCTCCGCCACGAAGGTGGAGCGCTCCTTCTTCGCCGTGTGGCGAGGGCCGACCCGCTCGCGCGTGCTGCACCTCGCGGCCCTCTGGGCGCTGGTCTACATCGGCACCCACAGCGCCACGACCTTCTGGAAGGAATTTGCCGTCACCGAGCGCGGCTGGACGGACGGGCAGGTGGGCCGCAGCCTGACCATCGCCGCGGTGGTCTCCATGCCCCTGGTCTTCGGGGTGGGCAAGCTGATGGACGCCTACGGCCGGCGCGGCGGGGCGAAGATCATCTACCCGGCGGCGGGCCTCGGCGTGATCGCGGCCTTCACCCTGGATGGGACGGTGCCGCTGACCATCGCCCTGCTCTTCGTGATCTTCGGGGCCGCCTCCGTGCTGCCCATCGTGGAGGCGTATACGTCCGAGCTCTTCCCCACCGAGCTGCGCGGGGACGGCTTCGCCTGGGCCAACAACCTGCTGGGGCGCCTGGGCGGGGTGCTGGCGCCACCGCTGATCGGGCTGGCGGCGGAGCACGTGGGCTGGGGGCCGGCGGTGGCGGTGACGGGGATCGCCAATTTCATCGCGCTGGGGCTGATCCTCGGCCTGCTCCCAGAGACGGCCAGCCGGGAGCTGGAGGAGACGTCCGCCTGATTCGGGGTGTGCTAATCTGAACAGATGTTCGGACTCCTCGGGCTCAGGATCCTGCTCTGCGGCTGCCGCCGCGACGAGGAGAGCGCCGCCCCCGACGACGGCCTGCTCGAGGGCGCCGCCCTGGCCCGCCGCGCCTCGCTGGACCTGCGCGGCACCCTGCCCGAGCCCGACGAGATCACCGCGGTGGAGGCCGATCCCGAGGCGGTCGAGGCGCTCATCGACCGCTGGCTGGAGGACGATCGCCTCCCCACCCGGATGGCCTGGATCTGGAACGACAGCCTGCACACGGCCCTGTGGTTCGAGGACTACGGGCGCTTCGGGGCCCTGGACGAGGAGGACTGGCGGGCCATGGGCCAGGAGCCCCTGAGGCTGGTCGAGGCGATCCTCCGCGAGGATCGCCCCTTCTCCGCGCTGGTGACCGCCGAGACCCTGCCCGCCGACGCCACGCTCGCCGCCTGGTGGGGCCTGGACCGCGAGGACGGCGAGGGCTGGACCGAGGCGCGCCCCCAGGACGGGCGGCCCATGGCCGGCATCCTGTCCAGCACCTCGCTGTGGAACCGCTACAACGCCGACATCACCAACCGCAACCGGATGCGGGCCAACATCCTGGCCCGCGTCCTGCTCTGCGCCGACCACTTCGACCGGGACGTCAGCTTCGACTTCGATCTCTCCACGGACGCGCTCTCCCGGGTGGAGGACGCCGTGCGCGAGGAGCCGAGCTGCCTGGCCTGCCACGCCACGCTGGACCCGCTCGCCGCCTTCCTGGGCGGCTTCGCCGAGCGCTCGCAGGAGGAGGAGCTGGAGACCTTCCGCGCCTGGAGCCCCTGGACCGCCGACTGGTACGCCGCCTGGACCGCGCCCGCATACTACGGTCACCCGGGCGCCGATCTGGCCGACCTCGGCGCGATGATCGCGGCGGATCCGCGCTTCTCCAGCTGCGCCGCCCGCACCTTCTACGAGGGTCTGGTGGGCGAGGCGCCCGCGGACCCCGCCGCGCTGGGGGCCAGCTTCCGGGCCGGCGGCCTCGACGCCCGCGCGCTGATCGCCGAGATCGTGGCCACCGACGCCTGGCGACGGGACGAGGACCGCGTCCCCACCAACGAGCAGCTCGGGCTCAGCCTGGCGGTCGCAGTGGGGCTGGAGGACGAGGGCACCCTGGACCCGCTCACCTGGTCGGTGGAGCATCGGCTCCTGGCCGGGGGCACCGACGACGACACCGTGCTCCAGCGCAGCCGCAGCACCGGGCTCAGCGCCCAGGCCCTCCTGATGTGGGCCGGACGCGCCGCCGCCCCCCGCGCCCTGGAGCTGGACGCCGCTCGCGCCCAGGGAGATCGCCTGCTGTGGACCCGCCTGGGGCCCGAGGACGAGCCCACCGAGGCCCAGGCCCGCGCCCAGCTCGCCGACTGGTATGTCCGCCTGCTCGGCCTGCCCGCCGACCCTGACGGCGAGGAGATCGACGCGCTCTACGGGCTCTGGGACGAGACCCGGGAGTCCAGCGGCCTCGAGGCCGCCTGGGAGGACGCCCTCTCCGCCCTGATCCGCCACCCACAGCGGCTGGTGTACTGATGGCGCCCCTCGCGCTCCTGCTCCTGGCCTGCGACGCCGATCACGGGCACCGGACCGTGACGGCCGAGCTCGCGGGCTGCGGGGACTGGGAGACCGTGGGCCAGCCGGCCCTGCTGGAGAGCTGCACCGGCTGTCACAGCGCCGGCCTCGCGGGCGACGCGCGGCACGGGGCGCCCGAGGGCGTGGACCTGGACACGCTCGCGGGCGCGCGGGCCTGGGCGGAGGCTGCGGCGGAGCAGGTGGGGGATGGGCTCATGCCGCCCGGCGGCGGGATGAGCGAGGACGAGGCCACGGCCCTGCTGCAGTGGCTGAGCTGCGGAGCCCCTGGAGAAGAGAGTGATCTCCCTACCTTCGCGGCCCCCAGCGGCCTGCTGGGCGCGGCGGAGACCCGCCTGAGCGCCGCCCTGGACGAGGACGGCGCGCTGGTGCTCTACACCGACCTCTCCGGCGGCGACCTGCAAGGCCGGGTCGGCCCCTGGTCCGAGGAGCGCTACCAGCTCGACGAGGCCGAGGCCCGGCTGATCTCCCGCACCCGCTACGACGCCGACGGGGCGGTGGAGCTCGCGGAGACCTGGGATCCGCCGCTGCTGCTCTGGGGCGGGACCTCGGAGCGCTGGACCCAGGACAGCGTGCTCACCCGCCAGAGCGCCGCGGGCGAGATCCTCGAGGATCAACGCTGGGAGGCCACCCTGGGCGCGGACGAGTCCCCCGACCCGCGCCAGACCGACCAGGACGCCAGCCGGCTCACGCTCACCCGGACCGAGCCCGCGGCGGGGGAGGGGACGCTGACCCTGAGCTGGGACCTGTCTCCAACATTGTCGTTTGTCAAACAGGAATATCTGGTCGAGGCCGAGGACGGATCCCAGCGCCTCGAGTCCCACCAGCAGCTCACCGTGGCCTGGCCCTTCGAGGGCCTGCCGGAATTCCCCCTCGGCGAGGATGTGGAGTGGATGGGCCGGATGCTGCTGACGGAGGGGGCCCCATGAACCGGCGCCGCTTCCTCGGCCTCTCCGCCCTCGCCGCCCTCGGGCTGGGCCTGGGCTCGCGGCGCGCGCGGGCCAGCGGGCTGGACCGGCTGCTGGTCCTGTGGAACGCGGGCGGCTGGGATCCCACCTTCGTCTTCGATCCTCATGAGGGCGACGGCGTCACCGGCGACGAGAGCGCCACCGTCGCCACCGCCGGCGGCGTCACCTTCGCCGACGCCGAGACCCGGCCCAGCGTGCGCCGCTTCTTCCAGCGCTATGGTGACCGCGCCGTGGTCGTCAACGGCCTCTCCGTCGGCTCCATCAGCCACGAGGGCTGCACCCGCCTGCTCCTGACCGGCGCCCGCGACGAGGGCGCCCCCGACCTCGCCACCGCGCTGGCCAGCGCCACCGGCTCCGCCCTCACCCTGCCCCACGTCGTGCTCTCCGGCCCGCGCTACCCCGGCGCCCTCGGCGACGCGATGGTCCCCTTGAACGCCACCCTCAGCGGCATCGCCGCCGGCACCCTGCCCGAGGGCGCCTCCCCCGACGCTCAGCGTGAGAGCCGGCTTCGGATCTACCTCTCTGACGAGGCCGCCCGCCTCGGCACCGGCCGCGCCCCCCTCGCCGGGGCGCTGGGCGGCCTCGAGCGCCTGCCCGACCTCGAGCGCGCCGTCGCCGAGCTGGACATCCCCGAGGATCCCACGGACGCGTCCCGCCTCGCCCTCGCCAGCCGCCTCCTGGCCAGCGGCCTCTGCCGCAGCCTGACCGTGCAGGTGGGCCTCCCCAACCAGTGCACCTGGGACTCGCATTACGAGAACGCCGACAACCAGGATCGCGCCTTCGAGAACCTCTTCGACCAGCTCGTGACCCTCCTGGACCAGCTCGAGGCCAGCGACGACGGCGGCGGGAGCCTGCTGGACCGCACCCTGGTGATGGTGCTCTCCGAGATGGGGCGCTCGCCCGTCCTGAACGCGGCGGAGGGGAAGGATCACTGGCCATTTACCAGCGCGCTGCTGGTCGGAGGCGGGCTGAGCGGCGGGCGGACGATCGGCGGGACGGACGGATCGGGGGTCGGGCAGCGGGTGGATCTGGCGACGGGGGAGGTCTATGAGGGAGGAGAGCGGCTGACACCAGCGAGTCTGGCGGCGGGGGTGTTGGGGTTGTTCGAGGTGGATTCGGGGGAGGTGTTGGAGGGAGTGGAGGCGTTGGGGGGGCTGGGGTAGCGGGGAGGGGGAGGGGGAGGGGGAGCGGAATCGGCATCGGCATCGGCATCGACAACCGGCCGCTGCGCGGCCTGACATCGGCATCGGCATCGGCATCGGCATCGGCATCGACAACCGGCCGCTGCGCGGCCTGACATCGGCATCGGCATCGACATCGACAACCGGCCGCTTCGCGGCCTGACATCGACATCGACAACCGGCCGCTTCGCGGCCTGACATCGACATCGACATCGACATCGACAACCGGCCGCTCCGCGGCCTGACATCGACATCGACATCGACATCGACAACCGGCCGCTCCGCGGCCTGACATCGACAACCGGCCGCTGCGCGGCCTGACATCGACATTCCGCCATCAGACCGATGCCGATGCCGATGCCGATGCCGATGCCGATGCCGATGCCGATGCCGATGC
>CAZTOW010000073.1:0-37592 GCA_964615375.1 uncultured Enterobacterales bacterium | reverse complement strand
ACATCGGCATCGCGGGACGGCATCGGCATCGGCATCGGCATCGGCATCGGCATCGACATCGGCATCGCGGGACGGCATCGGCATCGGTATCGGCATCGGCATCGGCATCGACATCGGCATCGCGGGACGGCATCGGCATCGGCATCGGCATCGGCATCGGCATCGGCATCGCGGGACGGCATCGGCATCGGCATCGGCATCGGCATTGGGACTTGTCGATCGGGGATGGCGTGAAGAGGATGGGGGGCCTTCGGGAGTGTACGTGCCAACCGGATTTCCCCATGAATCGCTGGACTGCTATCGCCTTGCCGTTGGTGTCTCGCGCTGGATGTCTGCGGCGCGGTTCCCGTCACGGCAGAGCGATCTTCAAGACCAGGCGGTCCGCGCCACGCAGTCGACGGCGCTGAACATCGCGGAGGGCTGGGGTCGGACGGGAAACGCGCGCACCAACCACTTCAGAGTGGCGCTCGGTTCGGCGGCGGAGGCCTGCGCCGTGCTGGACCTCGTGGAGATACCGGGCGGCTCCGAGCGTCAGGAGGAGCTGCGTCGCATCGGCGCCATGCTCCGGAAGCTCGGCGCCTGAGCGGCGCCAATACGCTCTCGGCGGCCAGGCCGACCAACCCTCATCCGGCGCTTCGCGCCACCTTCTCCCGGAGGGAGAAGGGGAGTCCTTCTCAAACGCTCTCCCCTCCAACCCAAACACCCAATGTCGATGCCGATGCCGATGCCGATGCCGATGCCGATGCCGATGCCGATGCCGATGCCGATGTCGATGTCGATGTCGATGTCGATGTCGATGTCGATGTCGATGTCGATATCGATGTCGATGTCGATGTCGATGTCGATGTCGATGTCGATGTCGATGTCAATGTCGATGTCGATGTCGATGTCGATGCCGATGTCGATGCCGATGTCGATACCGATGCCGATGTCGATGCCGATGCCGCCCCGCGATGCCGATACCGATACCGATGCCGATGCCGATGCCGATGTCGATGCCGATGTCGATGCCGATGCCGATGCCGATGCCGATGCCGATGCCGATGCCGATGTCGATGTCGATGTCGATACCGATGCCGATGCCGACACCGACGCCCCACCCCCACCGAGTTACCCTCCTCCCCAATGATCCCTCCCCTCCCCTCCCCCCTCGACGGCGCCGCAGTCCTCGGCTCTCTCTCCCCCCGCTACGAGGACGTCGACCAGGACGGTCACCTCCGCCTCGTCGCCATCCCGCCCTCCCTGGGCGCGGTGCTCTGGCCGGCGGTGCTGACTCACCCCGACTCCCAGGCCCAGGCCCTGACGGGGGTGATCCCGATCCTGTCCCGCATGGTGCTGGAGGTCCACGGGGGGCCGCTCTCGGCGCTGCAGCCGATGCGGGCGGAGGCGGCGTGGCACCGGGACGCGGTGACGGGGCCGGATGGGGCGCCGCAGCGTCTGATGCTGATGATGTGGGTGGATCTGTACGCGCGGCAGGGCTGGACGCTGCTGCCGCCAGAGCCGGGGGCGCCGGAGCTCCTGGTGGGCAGGATCTACGCGGAGCACACGTTCACCCGCCTCTTCGCCGGGCCGGGCGAGCGCCGGGTGACCGAGCTGCCGGGCTGGAGCCCGCGGGGGGGCTGGCCCGACCGCCGCGCGGAGGAGGTGGCGCCAGACCCCGACGGCGCGCCGGAGCAGATCCGTGAGCACAGCTTCGGCCTCACCCACACCGACCCCAACGCGCACGTCAATTCGCTGGTCTATCCGCGGATCTTCGAGGAGGGCGCCATCCTGCTGAGAGGCGACCCGTCCGCCGCGCGCAGCATGGAGGTGATGTGGCGCAAGCCCTTCTTCGCGGGCGAGACGGCGTTCCTGCACCAGTGGCGCGGGCCGGGAGAGCAGGTCTTCGGCCGCTTCGTGGACGCCTCGGGCGGGGTGCGGGCGCGGATGCGGATGGTCTTCGGGCCGAACCTGGAGGACCGATGAGGAAGATCCTGCTCACCCTGCTGACCGCCTGCGGCAGCGTCAAGGCCACGGTGGACACCGGAGAGCCGGCCGACGGGGCCCAGGACATCACCCGCACCAGCCTGGCCCTGGACCTCGGCGCGCTCACGGGCGAGGGCACGGTGGTCGTCACGCCGGCCCCCGGGGAGCGCTCGGTGACGCTGGACGTGCGCGGACTCACCCTGGGCGAGGTCTCGGTGAACGGAGAGCCGGCCGACGTCCTGGTGGCGGACGGGCTCGCGAAGATCCCGGTGCCCGGGGACGCGCCGGCCAGCGTGGGCCTGGCCTGGACCTTCCCTGAGCGCAGCGAGGAGACCTTCGACGGCTGGATGCCGGACCTCGGCGTCAGCTTCATCTGGCCAGATTACTGCTCCAACCTCTTCCCCTGCGATCCGGCCACCACCGACGGCGTGATCTTCGAGATGTCGGTCACGGGCTACGACGCGGCGTTGACCGCCATCTACCCGGAGAGCACGGTCTCCGACGCCCCCAGCTACATGCCAGCGGTGGCGCTGGGCGAATACACACAGCTGGAGCTGGGCACGACGCCGGCCGGGACCACCCTGTACGCCTGGTACCTGGGGGGCGAAGAAGGGCTGCCCGACGCCGAATTCGGCACGGCGCACCTGCTGGACGTCTTCTCCTTCTACGAGCAGACCTACGGCCCCTACGCCTTCGGCGCCAGCGCGGGCACGGTGGAGGTGGACTGGGGCCGGGACTCCACGGGCGGCATGGAGCACCACCCCTACTTCCACGTCGGCAAGGACGACTTCTGGAACGAAGAGGCACAGGCCCACGAGGCGGCACACGGCTGGTTCGGCGACAGCGTGCGCCTGGCCTGCTGGGAGGACTTCGTGCTCTCCGAGGGCACCGTCACCTACATGGCGGCGCACGCGCTGGAGGAGGTGGGCGGCCCGAGCGTGTGGTCCTCCTACGTCAACGACTACCTGAGCCCCATCTGCGAGGGGGACTGGGTCAACGCCATGGTCCTGCCCGAGACCTGCAACGAGATCGACTTCGAGAACGACAACCTCTGGTCCCTGGCCACCTACATGAAGGGGGCCTGCTTCTACGAGGACGTCTCCGAGCTGATCGGCGCGGACACGCTGGACGCGGAGATCGCCGCCTTCTACGACGACTACCGCGGCGAGCCCGCCGAGATGGAGGACATGCTGGCCCGGCTGCGCGAGGCGGCCGGTCCCGAGCGCGAGGCGGCCTTCGACACGCTGGTCACCGAGTGGCTCAAGACCCTGGCCTGCCCCGAGGACTACGCGACGCGCTGCGGCGCCCACGATACGGGGGGCGGATGAGCGCAACCCCCTCCCCGCTGGTCGGCGTCATCATGGGATCGAGGACCGACCTCGAGACCATGCAGCACGCCGTCGATCTGCTCGTCGAGCTCGAGATCCCGCACGAGGTGCGCATCGTCAGCGCGCACCGCACGCCGGAGTGGATGTTCGAGTACGCCCGCGAGGCGAAGGCCCGCGGGCTCCAGATCCTCATCGCCGGGGCGGGCGGGGCGGCGCACCTGCCGGGCATGACCGCGGCCAGCACGCTGCTGCCGGTGCTGGGGGTGCCGGTGGCGGCCACGGGGCTGCTGGGCCTGGACGCGCTGATGAGCATCGTGCAGATGCCCAAAGGCGTGCCCGTCGGCACGCTGGCGGTGGGCAAGGCGGGGGCGGCCAACGCCGCGATCCTGGCGGCCCGCATCCTGGCGCTGCACGATCGTGCGCTCTACGATCGCCTGGAGCGCTGGCGGGACGCGCGCCGGGACGAGGTGCTGGCGAACCGGGAGGTCTGAGCGAGAGAGCCCTGGGCGCGGGAGCCGGCGGGTGATCTATAATCGGGAGGCCACGTCCCTCGCACCCCGGACGCCCCCATGCAGCTCCTCCTCCTCGCCCTCGCCACGCTCGGCTCCGCCCTCGGCGCGGACCTGACCGTCAACGCCACGTCCACCACGCTGGACGGGACGCAGAGCTACGACAACATCTACGTGATCAACGGGGGCGTGATCTACGTGACGGCCTACAGCGGCTCGGGGACCACGGGGACCCTGACCCTGGACGCGGACTACGTGCTGGTGGACTCCACCAGCGCGATCGTGGCCAACGCCCGCGGATATCGCGGACAGACCAACAGCAACGGCGAGGGCCCCGGCGGGGGTCGAGGCGGCAGCAGCTACAGCGACAGCGGGGGCGGCGGCGGACACGGGGGCGCGGGCGGCTACGGGGTGGGCGACGGCGGCGGCGTGGACGGGACCGGCGGCTCGGCCTACGGGGACAGCGGCAGCGCAGACGTGGACATGGGCTCGGCCGGCGGCGCGGCGGGGGCAGCCGACGGGGACGGCGGCGGCTCGGGGGCGGACGGCGGCGGCGCCGTGCTGATCGTCGCCGATGCGCTGGACATGTACGGGATCATCTACGCCATCGGCGAGGACGGGACCACCTACAACAACGACGCGACGGGCGGGGGCGCGGGCGGCGGGGTCCTGCTGCTGGCCGGGGACCTCAACTGCACGGGCACGATCTACGCCTCGGGCGGGGACGGGGGCTCCACCGACGACAAGGGCGGCGGCGGCGGCGGCGGCGTGGTCAAGCAATTCTACGGGCTCGCCACCAGCACCTGCTCGGTGGACGTCTCGGGCGGATCGGGCCCGGGGGGCGCGAGCGACGGCGCCAGCGGGCTGAACGTCAAGTCGGAGTGGGACTACGACGACGACGGCTACCTGTACTCCAGCGGCGACTGCGACCCGGCGGACGCCGACATCAACCCGGGTGAGGCCGAGACCTGGTATGACGGCGTCGACGCCAACTGCGACGACGCCGACGACTACGACCAGGACGGGGACGGCTACCAGGCGGCCGGCGAGATTGAGGGCGGGGACGACTGTGACGACACGCGCGACGACGTGAACCCGGGCGCCGAGGAGGTGGTGGACGGGGTGGACAACGACTGCGACGGGAACGACGAGACCTATGACGGGGACGGGGACGGGCTCACCGACCTGGACGAGGAGGATCTGGGCACCGATCCGACGCTCCCCGACACGGACGGGGACGGGCTCGACGACGGCGAGGAGGTGCTCACCTACGGCACCGACCCGCAGGACGCCGACACGGACGATGACGCGCTCTCCGACGGGGACGAGGCCCTTGTGTATGACACGGATCCAACGGACGCCGACACGGACGGAGACGACCTGGACGACGGGACGGAGATCCTGGACACCAGCACCGACCCCAATGATGTAGACTCGGACGGCGACGGCCTCACCGACGGCGACGAGGTGCTGGTCCACGAGACGGACCCCAACCGTGAAGACACGGACGGCGACGGGCTCGGCGACGGGGAGGAGGTGAACACCTACGACACGGATCCAACCGACGCCGACACGGACGACGGCGGCGTGAGCGACGGGGTGGAGGTGCTGGTGGACGGCACCGATCCCAACGACGGGGACGACGACATCACCGACACCAAGGACACGGACGGGGACGGGCTCACCGACAAGAGCGAGATGGGGGTCTACGGCACCGACCGCTTCGACGCCGACACGGACGACGACGGGCTCAGCGACGGCGAGGAGGTGCTGACCCACGGCACGGACGCGCTGGACGAGGACACCGACGACGACGGGCTCTCCGACGGGGACGAGGTCAACGAGCACGGGACGGACCCGCTGGAGGAGGACACCGACAGCGACGGGCTGGGCGACGGGGACGAGGTGGACGTCTGGGGCACGGAGCCCACCGACGACGACACCGACGACGACGGCCTGTGGGACGGCACGGAGATCCTCAGCACCAGCACCGATCCCATCGACGAGGACTCGGACGACGACGGGCTCTACGATGGGGACGAGGTCTACACCCACGGCACCGACCCCAACGACGGGGACACCGACGACGACGGGCTCTACGACGGGGAGGAGGTCTACGATCACGGCACCGACCCCGCCGACGCCGACACGGACGATGGGAGCATCGAGGACGGCGAGGAGGTGGACCGCGGGACGGACCCGCTGGACCCGAACGACGACGTGGACGAGCCCGACCCGCAGGACACCGGCGACACCGGGGACACCGGCGAGCCGCCCGAGACTGGGGAGCCCGACGAGACGGGGGACACCGGCGACACGGACGAATTGGAGAGCGGCTGGATCGACACCGCCCCGCCCGACACCTCGGGCGAGCCCTACTGGCAGGACTGGAAGGGCGGGGGCGGCTGCGCGTGCAGCAGCGGGCGCGGGGGGCTCAGCCTGGGCTGGCTGGGGGCGCTGCTGGCGCTGGGGTGGAGGCGGCGGCGCTGAGTGGCCTCCCGGGCCCGCCCGCTGGGCGCCTCCCGGCGCAACTCAGGGCGTGACTGGCGACGCCGCCGGCTCCAGCGCCTCCTGAACCTCTGCCTCCACGGCCTCCTCCAGGAGGGGGCGACCGAATACGTCCAACAGCTCGCTCGCTGCCTCGCGGCAGGCCTGGCCCTGTGGACTCCACGCCTGAAGAGAGCGCCCCCCAGCCTCGAGCTGCGCCGCCCAGGCTCGCGCCCCCGAGAACTCTGGTGGTGCGATGCCGCGAATCGCCTGAGCCAGAGCCTGCATCCAGCTCTGAAGCTCATCCGCTTGGAGGTCGAGTCGCGCGCCGAGCTCGACATGGAACAACTGGACCTTACGATGGATCTTCAGGATGAACTCCTCTGCCTCAGCCAGCCACCCCATAGGGACTCCTGGGATCCGATCTGTCAGCTTACTGCTCAGCGAGCGGAGATCCTCCGCCATCCTGTTCAGCCCGACCATCAGCTCGGCCAGCGCCTCGAGCAGGGCGATCCCTGTCTCGGCGGCGCCCGGGGTGAACGCCTGCTCGTTCATCCGGAGGTGAACGCCGCCTACCATGGCGTTGATCGCCAGGCGCCGAGTCAGACCCTCTATCCCCGCCGCCAGAGACGCTGCCTGCGTAGAGATGCCGGTCCGAACCCCGTTCAACGTAGCGTTGACCAGCTCAGCGACCGTCCGTGCGGCGTCCAGCCCGGCGCGCGCGGACTGTGTGGCGGTGATGGCGACGTCCGATCCCACCCGACGCACCGTCTGGCCGGGCCGAGGGACCCGACCACCAGCCCTCTCGAGGCTCTCGGCCACACCCCGGCGCCCAGCCCGGACCGCCTCGGACGTGCGGTCCAGGCCACGCGAGACCGTGCGCCCCGTCGCCACACCAAGGTCTCCTGCCTGGTAACGGAGGCGACCCAGGAGATCGGTTGGCGCCGCGGGCATGGCCCCAAACTGCGGCGGGCGCAGGGTCTGCTGGAGACCGAAGAGCTCGTCCCAGGCCCTCCTGACACCCACGTCACCGACGCGCCGGTAGAGGGCGATCAGCGCCGTCGTGGGCGCGGCTTCGGGCGACCGGGCGGCCGCGAGGAGCGCCTCCGCCTCCGCGTCACTGAGCGCAGCGAGGTGCTCAACTTCCCTGGTCCGGGAGAGGTTCTCCAGCGACCTGCGCTCCAGGAACCTCCGCAGGATGCTTCGCTCATCGAGCGTCCCGCGGAAGTACCGTCGAGCCGTGGACCCGATGGATCGAGCGTCCAGCGCCGAGAAGGCCAGACCTACCGTGCCGGCGACGATCTCCTCGGTCCCCGTGTGCGTGGTCAACGCGCCTTCAGGCGACCGGATGTCGTTGGCCTGTGACAACTGGATACCTTCCTGAAGATCACTCACAGAGAGCGCTACGTTCGCGGTGAACACCATCGCCTCGATCACGAGCCCCAGCAACCCACCCGTGAGCAGCGCCCCACCGATCCCGAGAATCAAGAGCACCATGTCCATATCTGCCCGTGCCTGCTCCTGAGTGTCCGCCTGGTGCTTGTACCGCTCCGCGGACATCGCCAGGTAGTCCCACGCAGTATGGTCTCGCGAGGCCCTGCTCATCGACCCGCCATGGCTCCGAATCAGCTGATCGACGTGTTCGATGACGGTGTCCAGCCTGTGAAGCGGGAGCGAGCCATTCCTGAGGCTCGCGCGCACCGACTCGATCTGACGGAGGCCCTGGCCAACCCGGGCATCCAGCTGCTCGAGGTTGTCCTGTGCTGATTCTGGTCCGAACATCTGCCTGGCGATCACCCTGACCCTCGGCAGCGACTCGTCAATCGCGCTCCTGTACTGGGTGGCGCGCGCTCTGCGCCCCAGCGGATCAACGTCATGGGTCATGGACCATCGCACCGCACACATGAAGTCACCCTCGGCGCAAGCAGGAGGCTCCGCGGGTGCTCGAGTCGCCTCGACGACCGGCGGAAGAGTTGGTTCCAGCTGGATGAGCGCGGTGAAGGTCGCGTCGATGTTGAACAGGATCAGCTGCAGTTGCTTCAGCGACTGCTCTGCCGCGGAGATTCGCCTGCTGGCCTCTGCGCGAAGGAGGTGAACATAGACACGATCGGCGACCCCCGCAAGCGAGAGGCTGTCCATCGCCTCGCGCGTGAGGCTGTCCGCACCCGGCGCGATGCCAGACAATTCACCCAACACACTACGGGACTGGTCATCCATACCATTGAGTCGCGTCTGGTACCGTTCATAGCTCGCCAGCCAGGCATCGTATTCCGATTCGCCGACCTGTTGCCGGACCTGCGCACCGGTCAACGCGAAGGTCGCCATGACGACCATATCGTTCACTCGATTGATCCACACGCGGCCACCATGCCTGCTACCGTGGGGGAAGGGTAGACCCGTGCGCCTCTCCAGAATCGTCACACCATGCCTTGCCACCTCGGAGTCTTCGTCGATGTGATTCTGTGTCAGGTACCTTTGATAGAGCGTAACCTTGAGCTCGAGCTCCCTACCACCCCCACCGGCTTGGGAGTTGACCTCCACATCCCAATCTCTCGGGACGATGTACTGCGGCGACATCTCGTAGACCGGCGCCGCGCCGGCCTGCACCTGCCGATGAGCACTGACACCTTGAGCGGAGACCTGCGCGCTACCCTTCGACGCGCCGGCCTGCTCTGGCGCGTCCATGGCGGCCGTGCTCTCCGCTTCTCCCTGCCCTGCCGCCTCCAACGCGCCCAGCGTCGTCTCGGCGGTCGCCGCTGCCTCCACCTCGGCGAGATCGGTCGGTGACGAGAGCCCGTCCTGGGCGCTCAGCCGCCCTTCGTCGGCCTGGACGACGTGGGCGAGCTCATGCGCCAGCAGGTGGTCTCCCTCCTGGGTCCCAGGCGCAAAGGCCGAGGCCGCGAAGAAGATGTCCGCGCCGACCGTGAACGCGCGCGCGGAGAGGGAGTTGGCGAGCTCTGCAGCCAGCCCTCCGTCGTGTACGCGCACGTGAGAGAAGTCGTGCGCCATCGCCCCCGAGAACCGAGACGCCACAGCGGGATCCAGCGGATCTCCATGTCCGAGCAGCGCCTGGATCCTGCTCTGGATCGGCTCGGGGATCTCCCCGTGCGTCTGGCTGAGCACGCTCATGACGTGCGCCGCGCTCACCGCGAAGCCCGCCCCCGACGCTGCGGGTGTCGAAGCCGGTGACGCGGCGCCCTCGGCTTCGTCGGACGACGACGCATCTCCGGAGCGCCCGCCTCGAGGCCCTCCCCTCGCGCAGTCGTCAATCCAGCCCGCCCAGAGATCCGCGTCTGGAAGGGAGACCTCGGGCAGCTCGGCGCCCCCCTCGTCCCCAACCAGCGACAGCGCGAGGCTCCTGGCCTCCTCGAGGCGCGCGGGAGACCCCGTGAACAGGCGCCCTTCAGGGGGAACACCAGCACGCTCGAGCACAGCGTCCACCTGAAGGAGGAGCCCGAGCGCGTCAGGTCGGGTGGCGCCGAGCGCACGAGCCAGGCGCTGCGAGCCGAGATCCGAGACGACGGCCCCTGGGGCCCCGCCTTCGCGCATCGTCGGAGCAGGCTCGATCGCTGTGTGCAGAGCCTGACGCCCGCGGGTGGATTGGCTGCAACGGTCCACGGCGCACCTCTCGAGACGGTGTAGCCACACTCCACCCAACCCAACGGGAACGTTCCCCGCTGAATCAGACGCCTGTAACGTTCGCGTGGAGACACTAGCGCCAGGAGATCAGCACGTCAAGCGATCACGGTAAGCGAACCTTCATTCTCTGTGAAGTCATCCGCTCGACGCAATCCGAGGTCAACCATCAAGGTCTCGGGACTTGCAGCCAATTCATCCGATGTCCAGGCCGATCCGCGACCCGTGCTTCGCGCTGCTCTGGTGCCGACTCTGGGCAAGCGCTGATATATCCGGGGCCGTAGCAACTTCACGAGTTGTGAATTCTGATCGTGTCCCTTGATCACATTGTCTCACGACGCGATCGATCAGGGCCCGTTGCCTCGAACGATCGCGCTCCCTCCCCCTGCCCCACACGTCCGGCGAGCCCGCCTGGCGGGGCTGGATGGGCGGCTGCGCCTCCCGGGCCCGCAGCGCCACGAGCACGAGGGTCTCAGGGTCGATTGTTCTCGACCGCGCTCCCCCCGACAACGCCCATCGAACAGCCCCGTGCGTGCAGGTTGACATGACACGTCAAGATGGTCGGGTGAAGAGGAGGCATCGGAGGTACGATGCCGCGCCCCTATCGCTGGGGACTGCGCACCAGGGTCGCCAAGGCGCGGTCATGCGGGCGCGAAGCCCCCACGTTAAGCCCCCGGCCATGCCCGCTCCCATCCTCCCCGGCGCCACCCTCGGCATCCTCGGCGGCGGCCAGCTCGGCCGCATGACGGCGATGGCCGCCCGCTCGCTCGGCTACCACCTGCACACGCTGGACCCGGACCCCTCCTGCGCCGCGCGCTTCGTGGTGGAGCGCTGCGTGACCGGCGCCCTCTCCGACCCCGACGCCGCCCGCGAGATGGCCCGCGGCTGCGACGTGGTGACCCTGGAGATCGAGAGCGTCTCGGCCGAGGCCATGCGCGCGGCGGAGGAGCTGGCCCCGGTGCGACCGGGGGTGGAGGTGCTGGAGATCATCCAGGATCGCGGCGTGCAGAAGAGCTGGCTCCAGCGGCACGGCTTCCCGCTCGGGCCCTGGCGCCTGGTGCGCGACGCGGAGTCGCTGCGGGCGGCGACCCTGGAGCTCGGCGGCCCCTGCTTCGCCAAGCGCTGCCAGGGCGGCTACGACGGCCGGGGTCAGGTGGTGCTGGCCGCCCCCGAGGAGAGCGAGGCGGCCTGGCGAGAGCTGGGGGAGGCCCCCCTGGCGCTGGAGCGCGGGCTGGCCTTGGAGGCGGAGATCTCGGTGATGGTGGCCCGTCGGCCGAGCGGAGAGACGGCCGTGTTCCCCCCCGCGCTGAACCACCACGAGGAGCGCATCCTGGCCTGGTCGGTGATCCCGGCGCCCATCCCGCCGGAGCTGGCGTCCGAGGCGGAGTCCCTGGCTCGCGCCATCGCTGAGGCCATCGGGGTGGTGGGCCTGCTGTGCGTGGAGATGTTCATCACCACGGACGGGCGGCTGCTGGTCAACGAGCTGGCCCCCCGCCCGCACAACAGCTTCCACGCCACCGAGCTGGGCTGCGCGACCAGCCAGTTCGAGCAGCTCGTCCGCGCGGTCTGCGATCTGCCGCTGGGCTCCGTCGAGCTCCTGCGCCCGGCCGCCATCAGCAACCTGCTCGGCGACCTCTGGCTGGCCCACGGCGGGCTGCCGCCCTGGGATCGTGCCCTGGCCCTGCCCGGGGTGGGGCTCCACCTCTACGGCAAGCGCGTGGCGCGCCCGGGACGGAAGATGGGCCACCTCTCGGCCATCGGCGAGACCCCGGCGCTGGCGGCGGCGCGGGTGCGCGAGGCGCGGGCCCTGCTGGGCTGAGCCTGGGCGGAGAGGACACACAAAGAATTCTTGATTTGGATCCACGGGGCCATCCAAACGGTTGACCTCGAAGGGCCCTCGGGTGAAGACTGCTTCATGGTCGCGACGCGACCGCCCCCCGAGACTCTGCCCAGACCAGCGCGCCCAACTCAGGGCGCGAGGAGGATCCTCATGCCCGAGATCACGCGCACGGAGATCATCGACTACCGTTCCGCCGCGGAGGATCGCAAGGTGCTGGGCCGGGAGAAGGTGGCGGAGATCCTGCCCGTCCTCTTCGAGGGGCCCGCGGTCGAGACCACGCGGCAGGCGCTCCTGAGCGGCGCCTTGCAGGTCTTCCAGATCGCGCTCTGGTACGACCGCGAGCGTCTGGTCGGCTTCGCCCTGATCGTCCACGACGAGCTGGACCACCAGGGGCAGCTCATGGCCGTGGCCCGCGCGATCACCGGCCTGATGCCCGAGTATCGCGGTCGCCAGCACATCGCCGGCTTCTTCCTGCGCGCCGCGCTGCACGTCTGCCTGCACTACCGGGACCGGCCGCTGTGGGCCTTCTTCCCCGTCGTCCACGTCTCGTCGTATCGGTCGATCACACAGAACTACCCCCGCGCCGTGCCTCACCCCGAGCGCGAGGTCACCGAGGAGCAGCGCGCGCTCATCGAGGCCATGGCCCTGCGCTTCCGCTGTGAGCGCGCCCCGGGCGATCACCCCCTGGTGTGCCGCCGGGCGATGTGGGTGCGCGGGGCGCGGGACCAGCTCCCCCAGGCGCCGCGGGAGGAGGACGCGCTCGACCGCCATTTCTACACCCTGAACCCCCACTATGCCGAGGGAGGCTGCGTGATGACGCTGCTCGAGCTGAAGCTGGGCAACCTGCCGGTGGCCGCGGGGAAGATCCTGGTCCAGCGCCTGCGCCGCAGGCTGCGCGGTCTCCTGAGCCCGCTGGTCACGGCGGACGCGGTCCCTCAACGGCTGGGGTGAACCGGCTGGGGTAGAGTGCTGGGATGATCCCGTCCGTCGGAGCCGCGCCATGATCAACCTCCTCATCGCCGATGACCACGCCATCGTGAGAGATGGGTTGCGCAGACTGCTGCACACGACCCCTGATCTGCGCGTCCTCGCCGAGGTGGACAACGGGGCGGACGCGGTGGAGGCCGCCGCCCGGCCAGGGCTTCACGTAGCGGTGGTCGATCTGTCGCTGCCTCACCTCTCGGGCCTCGACCTGGTGCGGGTGCTGCGCGCGCGGCACCCCAGCCTGCGCCTGGTCGTCTTCACGATGCAGGCCGAGGACATCCTGGCCGTCCACCTCGTGCGCGCGGGCGTGATGGCCTACGTGTGCAAGGATCGGCCGCTCGACGAGCTCATCGCCGCCATACGCGCCGCGGCCGAGGGGCGGCGCACCCTCTCGACGCGCCTCAGCGAGCTCCTCGACGAGCAGCCCGCGGACAGCGCCCCGCACACCCGCCTGAGCCGCCGGGAGGCCCAGGTCTTCGAGCTGCTCCTGGCCGGGCGCTCGGTGGGCGAGATCGCCGAGGCCCTGGAGATCAACGGGAGCACCGCCAGCAACCACCTGGCGAAGGTGCGGGAGAAGCTGGGGGTGAGCACGAACGCGGAGGTGATGATCTACGCGCATCGGGCGGGGTTGATGGGGTAGCGGGCGGGGGTCAGGCCTCCGGCGAGCGCCCCAGCAGCGCCCTCGCGCACGGCAGGACCACCTCGGCCATCGTGCGCGCGGACAGCGCGTCACGAGACGCGGCGTCCAGCATGCCGTACCGCAGCAACGCGGCGGCGTCCGGGTCCGGGACCGCATGAGCGCCGACGCGCGCGAAGGCCTGGGCGAAGGCGCGCTCTGCCGCGGGTCTGGCCTCGGGGAAGGCGTCGAGGGCCCAGCGGACGAAGCGCCAGGCCAGCGCGGCGTGGCGGGCCTCGTCCTCGGCGATCACCGAGAGGGCCTTGCGGACGCCCGAGCTCTGGGCGCCGTCCCGAGCGAGGGCGGCCTCGGCGGCCGACAGGGTCTCGCCCACGCAGCCCTCCAGGATGGCCGCCACGATGATCTGCGCCGGATCCTGACCTTCGAGGCGGGCCCCCGAGAGATCCAGCGGCCCGGGACCCCGCGCCTCGCCGCCCAGCGCCTCGGCGACGGCGAAGCACAGGCGGGCGTGGGTGACCTCCTCCGCCGCCGCGCGGCTGGCGGCCAGGAGCAGCTCGGGCGGCGCGCCCAGGGCCAGGAGCTGAAGCGAGAAGCGTGAGAACGACGCGACCGAGGCGTGCTCGGCCAGGGCCATCTCCAGCCAGAGCCCGGCCAGGCGCGCGCGCAGCGCCGGCGTCAGCGCCAGCACGTCCACGTCCACGTCCGCTCCCCACCCGCCCGCGCCGGTCGCGGGCGCCAGCCTCGGCGCGCCCTCCACGGAGAAGGGCCTCCCGCCCCAGTAGCGCTCGATGCCGGTCACGGCGTAGCAGCACTGGGTGTCGCAGGGGTCCACGGGCCCGCAGATGTCCGAGAGGTACCAGGTGACGATGGGCTCCGTCGGGCACTCGGCGTCGATCAGCGCCTCGACATCGACCTCATCGGAGCTGGGGCAGCCGTCCGCGGGCGCGTCGATGCACATCAGGTAGGTGTAGGAGCTGCTCATGCCGTAGCAGACGCTGGTGCTGCCCCCGACCACATAGTCGTAGTCGCAGTCGGCCGTACAGTCCGAGGTGCCGCCGCCGCTGGTGACGGCGCCCTCGCTGTCATCGGTGGCGCTCGAGCAGCCCGGGTCGTCCGCGTCCGCGTCGCCGTCGCCCTCGTTGTCCTCGCCGTCGTTGCAGACGGCGTCGCCGTACCCGTCCTCGGTGCTGCCGTCGGTGCAGTCGGGGTCGGCCTCGTCCACCCAGCCGTCGTCGTCGTTGTCCACGCCGTCGGCGCAGAGCGAGGTCGTGTAGCCCTCGGCGTCGTCGAAGGCGTCGGCGCAGCCGGGATCGTCGGCGTCGATGTCGCCATCGCCCTCGTTGTCGAGGCCGTCGTTGCACTCCGTCCCGCCGTAGCCCAGCTCGTTGACCCCGTACTCGCAGTCGGGGTCAGCGTCGTCGCTCCACCCGTCGCCGTCGTTGTCGGTGCCGTCCGTGCAGTTCGAGGTCGTGGTGCGGCCCTCGGCCTCGTCCGTGGCGTCCTCACAACCCGGGTCGCCAGCGTCGGTGTCGCCGTCCCCCTCGTTGTCGAGGCCGTCGTTGCACTCGTTGACGCCGTAGCCCTCCTCCGCCGTCCCGCTGGTGCAGTCAGGATCCGCGGCGTCGGTCCAGCCGTCCCCGTCGTCGTCCAGCCCGTCCTCGCAGGAGCTGGGGACGTAGCCCTCCGAGTCGGTCGTCGCGTCGGCGCAGTCCAGGTCCGCGGCGTCGATGTCGCCGTCCTCGTCGTTGTCGGCGCCGTCATTGCAGGCGGCCGTGCCGTAGCCGGCCTCCTCCGTGCCGCTGGCGCAGTCGGGGTCGGCGGCGTCGGTCCAGCCGTCCCCGTCGTCGTCCAGGCCGTCTGAACAGGAGTCGAGGCCGGTCTCACCCTCGCCTTCGCCTTCGCCTTCGCCCTCCCCCTCGCCTTCGCCTTCTCCCTCGCCTTCGCCCTCCCCCTCCCCCTCGCCTTCGCCTTCTCCCTCGCCTTCGCCCTCCCCCTCCCCCTCGCCTTCGCCCTCGCCTTCGCCCTCGCCCTCGCCCGCGGGGGTGTCCTTGTCCTCCTCGCCCGGACAGGCGGACAGGAGGAGGACGGGCCCCAGCAGCAGGGCGTGGAGGAGGGTGTGGCGAAGATGGATCAGCGCGTCAGGCATGGTGGCCTCCGGGGGGTGACATGATCTAGTATACACGCCTAGCGGTGACAATGGGCCGCCCCTCGCCCGCGTCGCCCGGACGCGACCCTCGGCCGCGTTCTGGCGCTATCCTGCGGGTCGACCGCGCACCGTCAAGCGACCCCGGGGTTTGTGTGTGGGTTGCCACATCAACACCTGAGGGCTGTCAGCCATCTCCCCCGCGCATGCGCGCGCACCGCGCGCACACGCCCACCCACGCCCCCACAAGCCAGAAAACCAACGTTCTACCAACATCTCACCGACCCACACCTCGGGTCCTCCCCCTGGCACGCCGCTTGCTCTCCAGGGGCTCAGCAGCGATCCCGCTGACCCCAGACCCGAGGCGACCATGTCCCGCTATCTCCCTCTCTCCACCGTGCTGCTGGCGGCCTGCGCCGGCTCCGCGGGCACCCGCGACCTCAGCACCGACCCCAGCCACCATCGCGACGCGGTCTACGGCGACTGCGAGAGCGCCGAGCGGCTCGACGCCACCATCGAGCGCGCCGTGACCGACGGCATCCCCGGCCTGCAGATGACGAAGCTGGACCCCGAGGCGCTGGCCTCCGCCGCCAGCGAGGGCCGCCGCGTCGGGCTGCCCGTGATCGGGCGCGAAGGCCGGCTCACCGAGGTCACCGTCACGCTCAGCCCGATGAGCATCGCCGCCGAGGGCGCGACCGCGGCCACCAAGAGCGACGTGGCCAGTGTCGAGAGCCTGTCCCGCCTGACCGAGCCCACCACCTGGCTCCTGACCTGCGACTCCGGCCAGGGCTGCGGCTACATCACGCTGCTGGACGGCGAGCGGCCCGGCGACGCCACCATGTTCGAGGGCATGCTGGTCGACGACACGCTGGGCTGGTTCTTCTTCGAGAGCGCCGAGAGCCTGCTGCTCAACGCCACGGGCGCCCGGCCCGGCGTGGAGCGGGGCTGCACGGCGATCTACTCCGCCGACGATCAGTACGCGATGCAGCCCGAGGGCAACGACCCGGACTGGCCGGAGGAGCCCGAGGAGCCCGAGGAGAAGGACCCGCCCAAGCCCGACGACGGCAACGACCAGGTCTCCCGCACCATCCCCATCATGCTGGACGCCGACGCGGCCTTCTATGATCTCGATCCCGACACCTGGCAGAGCCGCCAGATGACCACGATGGTCGCCGTCCAGATCATCTACGGGATCATCGAGCCCGCCTCCTCCGGCGTCTTCCGCGTGGACTTCAAGGTCGCCAGCCAGGAGACCTGGGTGAAGAACGGCCCGACGACCACGGACAAGGTGAAGCTGACCGACGAGATCAACGACCCCGACTACTACATGATCAACCACCACGGCAAGAACGAGCTGAGCTTCTTCTTCGTCGGGAAGGACATGAAGACGGGCATCGGCGGGCGCGCGGGCAGCATCTGCAACGCCGGCTCGGACGACCTGGGCTTCGGCACCAGCTTCGCCCACCAGCGCAACCACGCCTGGGGCCAGCAGGTGCCCGACGTGGACGGCGGCTACCAGTTCTCCACGCTCTTCGGCCGCACCGTCGTCGCCGCCCACGAGATCGGCCACCTGCTGGGCGGGCTGCACGAGGACGGCGAGCTGAACGCCTGCGCGGGCGGGGCCTTCCCCAACCTCTGCGGCTGCACGCTGATGCTCAGCGGCGCGTCCGGCGGCCTGGACCCCGACTTCCGCAAGCCCTTCTTCAGCGACGCCAACGACCAGAACATCGCCGACTGCATCGACGACGTCTGATCCTTGCCCAGGACGCCGCCCCAGGGAGCGCGCTCAGGGCCCCGGGGCGATGTTCCAGGTGAAGCTGTCCTTCCCGTAGGTGCCCAGGACCTCACTCACCCAGTCCCCGGTGGCGGGGTCCAGGCTGAGGCGCTCCAGCTCGCCCTGATCGTCGTCGGCGACGTACAGCTCGTCGAGACCGTCGCGGTTCAGGTCCAGGGCGAGGGCGGCGTGCTCGAAGCCGCTCGAGCTCTCGGAGATTCTGGACACGGGCCAGGGGCCGCGGCGCCGCGGCTCCAGCCGGTAGACCCCGTGGCGCATCCCGGTCGCCACCAGCTCGCGGGCCCCGTCGCCGTCCAGATCAGCGTCCAGGAGGAAGCGCACGCTCCGGTCCTCGACGCGCGCGACCGTCTCGGCGGTCCAGGCGCCCCTCTTCGCGCGCAGTCGCCGCAGCTCGACCCAGGGCTCGCCCCCCTTCTCTTCGGGGACCCTGGGGACGGAGACGTAGAGATCCTCCTGCTGGTCGCCGTCCAGATCCGCCAACAGGACCTCGTGGATGGCCGCCCGCTCGTCGATCAGGAGGGTCTCGCGCAGGTAGCCGGCCTCGGTCCAGCGATATCTCACGACCTCGCTGTGTGTCTCCATCCCGGTCCTCTGCGTGCGCGTGGCCACGATCTCGTCCACGCCGTCCCCGTCCAGGTCGCCCAGCTCGATCTCGTGGACGAAGGTGTCCGGCTGGCGATCCAGCTCGAGGGCGCGCTGGCGGCCGGGGATGCCCTCCAGGACCACCACAACGCCCTGATCATGGGTGGCGATCACCCACTCCTCGGGGCGGTCGCGGTCTACATTGGCGCGCTCCAGCTCGCGCAGGCGGTCGAACTTCCCGCACCAGTCGCCCTCGAACAGGGTGCTGGCGCTCCAGCCCTCAGGCCCCGGCGTCCACAGGCGCAGCAGCGCGCGCTGAGCCCCCAGGGTCACCAGGCCCTGTCCGAGGCGGAAGCTCTGGTGGAAGACGTTGGAGTCGGCGTCCTCCAGCTTGCTGGACACCCAGCCGGCCGGCGTCTCGCGGAAGATCAGGAGCTGGGCCGGGCCGGGGACGGGGCGACCGCCCTCCTTGTAGAACCAGGCCCGGCTCAGGGCCAGCGTGGGCCCGTCGCCCGGCGGCGGCGGCTGGTTCTGCGGCGTCGGCGCGCCCTCGGGCGGCAGGGGCGGGGGCGCGTCGCAGGGGACCGGCTCCGAGGCCTGGACCAGGACCGCCCCCTCGGGCGCGGCGGCGGGGCTGCTCGTCACGGAGGGCGCGGGGGTCTCGTGGCGCGCGCAGGCGAGCAGGACGGTCAACGCGGCGAGGATCCCGCGGTCGGTGGGCATGGTGCGCTCCTCTGGCGTGGCGCTCCGCTCCGCCTATCCAGCGCGAGGGGGGCCCGCCGCTGGCGAGCGGACCAGGCCCGGCGTCCAGGTGAAGCGCAGGTCACGACGCGACGGCGTCGACGCGCTCCTGAGTAAAAGATTGCTCACTCTCGCGCTCGACCAGGCTCCGCGCGACCCGAAAGCCGAGGTAAACCCGCCGCACCTCCGCCACGCCTCCCCCTCGGAGCGTCACGCGGCTGGCCTCGGCCAGATCCGCCAGGTGCGCGCCCCGGGCCTCCCGAGCGCCGTTAGGGCTCGACGCTCCCAGCGGGATGTGGACGCGCTGGCCGGAGGTCTCCGGGCCCTCGACCCGGTAGGGGTCCAGGCACCAGTCGCGGGTGTTCCCGCCCATCCCGCGCACGCCGTAGGGGCTTCGATCCGCGGCGAAGCGCCAGACCGGCGCAGGCGAGCCGCCGTTGGGGTTGTGCTCGCGGGTGAGCGCGAAGGCCGGGTCGGCGTGCTCACCCCAGGGGCGGGTGCGCCCATCGACGCCGCGCGCGGCCTTCTCCCACTCCAGCTCCGCCGGCAGGCGCCAGGGCAGGCCCTCCCGCTCGGCCTTCCAGGCGGCGAAGGCGACCCCGTCCCACCAGCTCACGAAGGTCACCGGGGCCTGAGGGTGGCCGACCACCTCCCAGGCGCCGGGCTCGCCCCGAATGGGGGGCTCCACGTCGCCGCTGGCGGGGTAGCGCGGCGCGTGGGGCGCGGAGGGTCGCCCTCGCGCGTCCAGATCCTGGAGATAGGCCAGATACTCGGCGTTCGTGACGGGGTCCCGACCGATGACGAAGCCAGGGCACCAGAGGGGGACCAGGGGCGAGGGGCCGGAGGCCGTGGGCGCCCCGCCCGACAGGAACCAGCCCGCGGGGACGTAGCGCTCGCCGGGCCGGAGCTGGCGGGGGAGGTTGATTATCGCGGGCTCGGTCTCCCCCGGGGCGAGGCCGGACCACAGCTCTCCGCGCCCGAGGTGGACCGGGTAGCGCACGGGCGGGCGCCCGGGGGCTCGGAGCAGGAGCACCCAGCTCCCGCGACCGAGGGGCACCTCGACGAGCGGCGTCCACCCCAGGCGCTTCACGAAGCGCGGCCGCAGGCGACGGCCCTGGAGCTCGCACCGGAAGGCCAGGACCTCCGCGGGCGCGTCGGTGAGCAGGGTGACGGCGCCGTCGCCGCGCAGCCAGGCGCCGACCCGGTCCCGCTCCTGCTCCCCGAGGTGCGGCAGGTGGTCGCGGAGCAGGATCTCGGCCTGGGTGGCGGCGGCGGCGTCGCGGCGTCGCTCCGCCTGCTCCACCTGTCGCACATAGAGCGCGACCAGGCCCGCATGCGCCGCCGTCAGGTTCGGGGCGTGGGTGAGCGCCTGGCGGAGCAGCGCGAGGCGCTCGATCTCGGCGATCTCCGCGGACTGCTCGAGGACCCGCGACTGATCCTCCAGATCCCAGAGGGGGCGCTTGACCGCCTCCGGCGCCGTGGGGACCATCTCCGCCGCCTTCCGCGCGGCCTCGTCCTTCAGCTCCCGAGCGCGCGCGCGCCCGAGCTCGGCCTGCTCTCCGCGCGCCTCGGCCTGCGCCAGGAGCTGCTCGGCCAGCGCGCGCTGGCGCGACCCATGGAGAAAGGCGGCGATCTCCGAGACGACCTCGCCCGCGTTCGCCGGGCGGGCCTCGGGGCGGCGGCGCAGCATCCGCAGGCAGAGCTGGCGCAGCTCCTCGGGGACCCAGGCGGGCGGGTTGACCTTCGGAGGGGGGCCGCGCAGCATCGCCGCCAGCAGCGCGTTGACGTCGGCGCCGCGAAACGGGCGGGCGCCGCAGAGGATCTCGCACAGCACGACCCCCAGCGACCAGACGTCCACCCGCTCGTCCAGGGGCAGGCGCAGGAAGGCCTCGGGCGCCATGTACTCGGGGGTGCCGGCGAGCTGCCCCTGCGCCACCTGCGTCCCCACGCGAGCCGCCAGCCCCCAGTCCAGCACCAGCACGTCGCCATAGGGGCCGATCATGATGTTGGAAGGCTTGAGATCGCGGTGTACGATGCCCCGGGCGTGCGCGAAGGCCACCGCCTCGCAGGCCCGCTGGAACACCTCCAGCAGCGCGCGGAGCCCCGGCTCGTCCTCGCCGCGACCGTGCAGCTCGCGGATGGCCTCGCCCAGGACCCGGCCCTCGACCTGCTTCATCGTGAAGTAGGGGCGGCCGTCGGGCAGCGTCCCCAGGTCGTGGACCGGCACGATGCCCGGGTGCTCCAGCCCGGCCGTCACCCGAGCCTCCTCCAGGAACTGGCGTCGGACGTGGCCCTCGCTGAAGCGCTCGGCGCGCAGCACCTTCATGGCCAGCGTGCGGTCCAGCACCGTGTCCATCACCTGGCGGACCTCGCCCATGCCCCCCCGGCCCAGCCGCCCCTGGTCGATGTAGCGCTCCGCGCCCGGGGGCAGCTCGCGCGTCTCGTCGTCCTCGGGGCCGCGCCGGCGCCCCACGAAGGTCGAGGCCAGCTCCGCCAGCGAGCCGCCGGACTCGAGCGCGTCCGGCGCCTGCGGCTCGACGGAGAGCGCCTCGGTCTCCACGTTCGTGGGGTCGCGCGGGTTCATCGGGGAGAGGCTATCTGTGCGCGCGCCTCGGCGCACCGCGCGGGGAGACTTGAAACCATCTGTTGCCGACCCTGCGTCGTAGGATCCTCCGGAGGTCCCCATGCCCACCGCGCCGCGACTCCCCCTGCTCACGCCGACCCCGCCGCCCTATGACCCCCTCGCCTGGCTGCGCCTGCCCCTGGCCGAGCGCGCCCGCGCCGTCTGCGAGGCCTGGGCGCTGCAGGGCTACGGCTCGCCCCTGGGAGTCTACGCGGTCTACGCGCTCAAGATCGCGGCGTACATCGGCGGCTGGCTCTTCTTCTGCGGCTTCAGCCCGACGCTGGGGGCGCCGACCTCGGTGGCGGGCTGGTGGCTGGCGCCGCTCGCGTTTCAGAAGGCCATCGTGTGGAGCCTGCTCTTCGAGGTGCTGGGCCTCGGCTGCGGGAGCGGGCCGCTGACCGGGCGCTACCTGCCGCCGGTGGGCGGGCTGCTGTACTTCCTGCGGCCGGGCACGACGAAGCTGCCCCTGCTCTCGGGCCTGCCGCTGGTGGGAGGGGCCCGCCGCACCCTGCTGGAAGTCGCGCTGTACGGCGCGCTGATCCTCTGCGCCCTGCGCGCGCTGGTCGCCCCGACCCTGGGTGCCGCCGAGCTGCTGCCCCTCGTGCTCCTGGTGCCGGCGCTGGGCGTATTGGACAAGACGATCTTTCTGGCGGCGCGGGCCGAACATTACTGGGTGACCCTCGTGTGCTTCGCCTTCGCCAGCGACTGGATCGCGGGCTCCAAGGCCGTGCAGCTCGCGCTGTGGTTCTGGGCGGGCGTGTCCAAGCTCAACCACCACTTCCCGACGGTGGTGGCGGTGATGGTGAGCAACGGCCCGCTCACCCGCGCCCGGTGGATCCGCGAGCGGATGTATCGGAGCTACCCCGAGGATCTGCGCCCCAGCCGCCTGGCGACGCTCATGGCGCACGCGGGCACGGCGCTGGAGCTGGGCGTGCCGCTGGCCTTCCTGCTCACGCCGCTCGGCTCGGAGCCCATGGTCGCAATTCTCCTGATGCTGGCCTTGCACGCCTTCATCACCAGCAACGTGCCCATGGGCGTGCCGCTGGAGTGGAACGTGATGGTGGTCTACGGCGGCTTCGCCCTCTTCTGGGCCCACCCCGACGTCTCGCTCAGCGCCATCGGGCCCGCGCCGATAGCCATCTTCCTGGCCATCTGGACCCTCGGCCTGCCCCTGCTGGGCAACCTCTACCCCCGCGCCATCTCCTTCCTGCTGGCCATGCGCTACTACGCGGGCAACTGGGCCTGGTCCATCTGGCTCTTCCAAGGCGACGCCTCGCAGAAGCTGAACCGGCTGACGAAGAGCGCCGGGCTCACCTATGAGCAGCTCGACCGGCTCTACGATCACGGCACCTCGGTCGGGCTGGTGAGCAAGGTCATGGGCTTCCGCCTCATGCACCTGCACGGGCGCGCCCTTCCGCTGCTCATCCCCCGGGCGGTCGATCGGCTTCAGGACTACGAGTGGCTGGACGGCGAGCTGGTGGCGGGGCTGGCGCTGGGCTGGAACTTCGGCGAGGGCCACCTGCACCAGGAGCAGCTCCTGCAGAACATCCAGGCGCAGTGCGGCTTCGAGGAGGGCGAGCTGCGCTGCGTCTTCGTGGAGTCGCAGCCCCTCTTCGGGCGCACCCTCGCCTGGCGCATCCACGACGCGAAGACCGGGCGGGTCGCGGAGGGCGAGCTCCCCGTGGCCGAGCTGCGCACGCGCCAGCCCTGGGAGGCATCCCCGAAACTGGGATAGAACAGCGGCTTCGGAGCGAGACCCCCCATGCTGCTGTTCCTCCTGGCCTGCACCCCCAAAGACAGCCCCAGCCCCGCCGACAGCCGCGGAGACAGCTCCCCCGTCGTGGAGACGGGCGCGGAGTCCGGCGGGGACAGCCGATCCACGACGGACACCCACGACTCGGGCAGCCCCCCCGACAGCCGCGACACCCTGGGCGAGTCGGGTCGCGACACACAGGACAGCGCCCCCGTCGAGGAGGGCTGGCGCAGCGCCCTGTACCCGGCGGACTGGACCCCCGGCTACGCCGTCGGCGACTACTCCCTGCACGATTTCTCGTATGCGGGATACCACAATGGCGAGGCCCCCCTGCCCACGCCCAGCGGACCCACCTTCTCCGTGCTGGACTACGGCGCCGACGCCACGGGGCTCACCGACAGCTGCCCGGCCATCCAGGCCGCCATCGACGACGCCAGCGACGCGGGCGGCGGCGTGGTCTACCTGCCCGCGGGCGAGTACCGCTGCGAGGATCTGTTGAGCGTGGCGGCCTCGGGCGTGGTGGTCATGGGCGACGGCAGCGGCCTCACCTACCTCTACTTCACGCGCGGCACCGGCATGTCCGACGTGTCACACCTCTGGTTCGAGGGCGCGCTGAGCGAGGACGCCGAGACCCTGCTCAGCGCCGACACGGCCGCGCTCTCCACCACGCTCCCGGTGGAGGACGCCAGCGCGTTTACCGTGGGCGACGACGTCAGCGTCGGCTGGGTCATCACCGACGACTTCATCGCCGACCACGGCATGACTGGCACCTGGACGTCCTTCAACGGGCTGTGGCGCTCCTTCTTCCGCCGCACCGTGGTGGCGGTGGACACCGCCTCCAGCCCCAACACCATCACGGTCGACGTGCCCACCCGCTACCCCGCCCTCACCCGCGACAGCGCCAGCGTGCGCCTGGAGAGCGGCTACATCAGCGAGTGTGGGCTGGTCGGGATGAGCGTCTCCAGCGTCGTGTCCTGGGAGGACGCCTGGTCCAACGACCGCTCCCACGTCGTCGGCTTCAGCGCCACCAAAGACTGTTGGATGGAGGACGTCGCCAGCTACGAGTCGCCCAACAGCAGCGACACGCGCGGCAGCCACGTCCAGAGCGGCGGCGTCATCGTCGTGTACTCCAAGCGTGTCACCATCCAGGACACCACCTTCGAGTATGCGCAGAATCGCGGCGACGGCGGCAACGGCTACCTCTTCGAGATCTCGCGCTCCAGCGAGATCCTCCTCCGCGACGCCACCGCCCGGGCGGGCCGTCACAACTTCATCCAGAACTGGGACTTCGGCACCAGCGGCTGCGTCTTCCTGCGCACCACCAGCGAGGACGGCGAGGCCGTCTACGACGCCGACTACGAGTGGGTGACCTGGCTGGGCAACAGCGAGTTCCACCACTCCCTGGCCATGGCCAACCTCATCGACCAGAGCACCACCACCGACGGCTGGAAGGGCGCCAACCGGGGCACCGAGAGCTCCGGCGCCGGCCACTCGGCCACCCAGAACGTCTTCTGGAACACCTCCGGCGACGGCATCATCACCTCCTACCAGTACGGCCTGGGCTACGTCATCGGGACCCAGGAGCTCACGGTCTTCACCACCGTCTACGACGTGCTGGACAGCGAGGGCACCGCGCCCGAGGACTACACCGAGGGCCTGGACGAGGGCGCCGACCTGGTGCCGGCCTCCCTGTACGAGGACCAGCTGGAGAAGCGGCTGGCGCGTGGAGAGGGCTTGTGGGAGTAGCTAGTTAGGTTCGCAACTCAACGGAGCCCAATACCGCACAACACTCACATTTCAGGCTCTTGTCGAAATCTATCGTGTGCTTAACCTAGCACTGGCAGCCGGGGGGAGGAAGCGAGGCTCCGAACAGGAGCCCTCTCTGCGCAATTCCAGCCCCCGAACAGCACACCGACCCGACCGCGAATTGCCCGCGACACGACGCCGCGGGCAGCTCCCCCGCGCATCCTGCGCGCCGCGCCCTCTCGGGGGCCCCTCGGGTCATCAGCGCAGGAGCAAGTCATGTCAACGCGACTCTGCACCTTCCTGGCAGCGCTCAGCGTCACCGCTTTCAGCGCCCCCGCCTTCGCGGTCGACTGCATCACGACCTCTCCGCCGGGCTCCATCCCCGCCGCCCAGCTCGTGGTGCTCAGCACCGCCGCCACCGCCACCTCGACCTTCTGCGGCGGGACGGCCGGCTACTCCAGCGACGCCTGGCTGGAGGACGGCGCCACGGACGTCTACCTGGGCACCGGCAACGTCACCTCCTCGGGCTACACCGTGGACCTCGGCGCGTTCACGGCCGGTGAGGAGCTCATCTTCTACATCTACGTCCGTAACACCGGCTACACCTACTACACCGGCCCCGGCGAGCGGAACCCGGACGGCATCGTGCATGCCGCGGTCACCGACCTCGGGGACGGCCAGTTCCACATCGGCTTCGAGGATCTCGACGGCGGCGGCGACATGGACTATGACGACATCAACATCGTCATTCAGACCACCGGCATCGTCATCGACACCGATCAGGACGACGACGGCATCGACGACGTCGACGACAACTGCATGACCACCTGGAACCCGGACCAGGCCGACGCCGACGGCGACGGCGCGGGTGACGTCTGCGACGACTGCCCGTACGACCTGGACAATGACGCGGACGGCGACGACGTCTGCGGCGACGTGGACAACTGCGACGTCTACAACCCCGACCAGGCCGACGCCGACGGCGACGGCGCGGGCGACCTCTGCGACGACTGCCCGCTGGATCCTGACGATGACGCGGACGGTGACGACGTCTGCGGCGACGTGGACAACTGCGACGTCTACAACCCCGACCAGGCCGACGCCGACGGCGACGGCGCGGGCGACCTCTGCGACGACTGCCCGTACGACGACGCCGATGACGCCGACGACGACGGCGTCTGCGGCGACGAGGACCTCTGCGCCGACACCGTGCTGCCGGAGGGCGTGCCCACCCTCAGCCTTGGCGTCAACCGCTTCGCGGACGTGGACGGCGACGGCGTCTTCGACACCACGCTGCCGAGGGGCAAGGGCCCGATGCGCAGCTACGACCTCTTCGACACCGCCGGCTGTAGCTGCGAGCAGATCATCGACGAGCTCGAGCTCGGCCTCGGCCACGTGAAGTTCGGCTGCTCGATCAGCGCGATGGACGAGTGGACGTGGATGGTGAGCGCGTACTGAGGGCGCGCTCAGAGCGGTCGCGAGATGACCCCGCTGGGATCGCAGGTGATCCTGGCGGGGTTCTTCTTTTTTGAGCTCCGCTTCCTGGAGATCGACCTCGGCTTGCGCTCCCCGTGCGGCCAACGCGTGAGCGGATCCAGTGCGGAGGAGGTCCTGCCAGTGGTCGAGCGGCGCGTCGATCTGCACGTCACAGTCGGGCGGCTCGCGCCATGGAAGGGAGAACCTCTCCCCGCTCGGAGCCCGCCCTCCCCCTGCGCCCCGCCACACGCGCCTCTCCCACCGCCGCGACGCTCGGATAGACGGCGATCTGAAACGGCTCTTCGTCGGGGCCCATGATTGACCGCTCCCCTCCCCCACCCGACGCCGCGCGCCGGCGCCTCGGAGACTCCATGACCATCGAACAGGCCCTGCACGATCACCTCTCAGCGTTGAACCTCCTCCCGACGGAGCGCAAGGCGATCAGCGAGGCGCAGAACACGTTGAACCAGCGCCTGCGCGCAGGCTTCGACCCCCAGGGCGAGGTGCGCCAGGGCGGCAGCTTCTCGCGCGGCACGGCCATCCGACCGCTCAAGGACGTGGACGTGCTGCTGGTGCTCTCGCGCGCCAAGGTCCCCGCGCCCCAGAGCCAGAACCCGGAGGCGCTGATGAAGGCCCTCCAGCAGGAGCTGGCCCAGAAGCTCGGCGTGCCGGTGCGCGTGCAGAACCGCTCCCTGGGGCTCGCGTGGCAGGGCTTCCCCTTCGACCTCGTCCCCTGCTGGAAGGAGGACGGACAGCCCGCGGACGTGCTGCGGCTGCCGGACCTCGGGCGAAGCCGGTGGCTGCGCACCAGCCCGGAGCGACACCGGAAGATGCTGACCGAGGCCGACCAGCGCTCCGGCGGCCGGCTGCTGCCGCTGATCCGCGGCGTGAAGGCCTGGCGGCGCAAGGTGGACCTGCGCCTGCCCTCGTTCCACCTGGAGGCGATGTGCTGGGGGCTCCTCAACGCGCCGCCGCGCAGCGGCACGGCGGGCCTGCAGCAGGTGTTCAGCGGGCTGGCGGATCGGGTGAAGGACGGCTTCAACGACCCCACGGGCCTGGGCGCGCGGGTGGATGAGGGGCTGGACGACGCGACCCGCGCGCGGGCCTCGGCGCTGTTTCGGGCCGCGGCGGCGGAGGCGCTGAAGCTGCCGGAGGCGCAGGATCCGGTGGCGGCGGTGGAGCGGCTGCTGGGGCCGAGGCCGCGGTGAGGGGGCGGACGAGCGAGGCCTTTGCATGTCCACAACATGCTACAGCATGTCCACAACATGCCGGCCGTGCGTCGTCCGAGGATATGACGACCATTAAACCTTACCTTTTCGACTGGCACGCGACTTGCTCTCTGGTGGATGCGTTCACCTGGGAGCAGACATGCCCGCCGACCTCGCAGACGCCTTCTACTCGCTCACGCCCCGCCTCATCCGCGGCCTCTGCCGTGCCTTCCCGCAGGTATGTCCCGCCCTGGCGGTGGACGCGGTGTGGGACGCCTACGCCATCGCCCTGCAGCGCCCCACCTCCTTCGAGCGGGCGCTGGCGCGAGGGCCGCGGGACCTCTACCGGCTGTTCCGCAAGGTCTCCTGGAGGCAGCTGCGGGGCCACACCCGAAGGCACGCCACCCGATGCGAGGAGGGCAAAGACTCGCTGGAGGGCTTCGGGCAGTCCCCGGGCCAGGAGCTCGCGGCGGGCTACCCTCAACGCCTCGGGGCCCTGCTGGACGAGGCCAGCCTGCGCTTCGGCGGGGAGCGCGCCGGCGCGCTCCGGGGAGCCCTGGAGGACCGCGTGCTGAGCGGCGACCCCGACGCCGAGGTGGCGGCCCGTTGGGACCTGCCCCGTGAGTACCTGAACCGTGCCAAGCGGCACGTCCAGCGTGGGCTCTGGGACGCCACGCTGGGGGCCTGAACTGTCCCTGGGCGGCGGAGGGTGAGGCCGGGGAGGGCCCCCCCTCACCCCTCGTCGACCCAGGGCGCGAGCTCCTCGTGCGCGCTCTCCACGACCGCCGCCATCGCCGTGCACAGCTCCGCCCACTGGTACGTGCGCACGCGCTCGATGAGGCGGGCGAGCTCGAGGCGGCCGGGCGCGCTGGGGAGCCGGGTGAGGCGGCCTCCCAGGGTGATGAACAGCTCGGTGTGATCGCTCACGCCGTCGACCACCTTGTCGTACTGGCTGTTCAAGGTGCCCCGGAGGGGAGCGATCTCGAGGATGACGCGCTCGCCGAGGATGCGCTGGACGTGCTCAGGGGTCCGGGCGGTGGCGGCCCGCGCATGCTGCAGAGCCCAGATGAGGTACCGACGCAGGCGCCGCTCGGGCAGCTCGTCGATTCGCTCGCCATGCTCCATGCGGTCGAAGGCCATGAGGGCCTGGCCGTGCGCATCGATGGCCGAGCAGAGGATCTCGCCGCAGCGCTCCTCGGCGTCCAGCCCCTCCCGCGCGAGCCTCCCTCGGGTCCAGGCCGAGAGCGCGAAGGTGTCGGCCCAGAAGTCCACCTCCTCCAGGGCGAAGCCCGCCCGGCCGACGCCCCGGTAGGTGCGCCCCGTGAGGCGCTGGCGGAGGTGGAGCAGCTCGTGCAGCACGAAGAGGGGGCCGAGCTGGTCGAGCGTGCTCCGCGAGAGCCCCCGCAGCGCCTCCAGGAAGCCTGGACCCACCGAGATTCGACGTTGGAAGATGCTGAACTCGAAGGCCTCCGCACCCGGCTCGTCCTGGAAACTGAGCTCGCCGAGCTGACGCTCGAGGCGCTCGGAGACGCGCGCGGGATCCTCGCCGTGCCGCAGGAGATGGGCCGGCGGGCGCAGGTGCTCGGGCTTCAGGCGCCTTCGCCCCGCCTGGAA
Organism: uncultured Enterobacterales bacterium; assembly: GCA_964615375.1. Lineage (GTDB taxonomy): Bacteria > Myxococcota_A > UBA796 > UBA796 > CAZKWG01 > CAZKWG01. The sequence goes on along the minus strand of CAZTOW010000073.1, from coordinate 8,525 downwards.
GGCGTCCCGCAGGCGGTGAAGCACCTGGAGGCGCTCGAGCTGGCCGCGCGGCTCGTCGTAGTCGACGGGCTGGGGCTCGCGCGCGTCGAGCGGCAGCGAGATGGCGGGGAGGTAGTCCGGGTGCACGAAGTCCGGGATGAAGGCGGGGTGCATGCGCGGGTTCAGCGCGCGCCCGACCATGAAGGCCAGGGTGGTAGGGCCCCGCACGAAGACGCCGATGGGGCCGTGCTCGGGCCAGACGGTGTTGACGTCGGTGAGCGCCGAGACGAGCTGGGCGGCGATGGTGGGTCCGTTGTGTCGGGTGACGAAGCTGGCCCTGGTGGTGGAGAGGGTCACGGTCCCCGCCCGGACGGATCCGTCCGGAGCCACGAAGCGCTCCACGCCAGGGGGAGCCTCATCCCCGGTGCAGGACACGTAGAGGTTCAGGCGCCCCTGGGCCAGGTTCCGGCCTTGGAGGCCGTCGATCCGATCGAAGAAGGGGGCGGAGCCGCCGGGCTCGTCCAGCGCGATGACGTCCCAGTCCACCTCCCCCTGCGCGGTCTTGCGCTTGTTGAGCAGCGTCACCGGGGCGCTCCAACCGCTCATCTCGTTGCCGAGCTGCACGAAGGCGGGCAGCGGCGCGCGCCCGACCACGAAGTAGCGCTGAGGCTCCCGATCGGCCTTGAGGCGCCCGCGCAGCTCGCGCCCCAGCGCGGCGATGGTCTTGCTGAGCCAGCCCCAGGGCAGATCCCGCATGACGCGGTCACGGTCGAGCCGCGGGCCGTTGTAGTCGCTCAGCGTCAGCCACACGCGCTCGCCGCGACGCTGAGGGGGCAGCAGGTGCTCGATCTCTTCGCGCGTCGGCTGCTCCTGGTCCAGGTCCAGCCAGACGATGATCTGCTGCTCGCGCTCGGGCGGGATGCGGGTCGGGCGCGCGGGCGAGGCCAGGCGAAGGGTGCTCGCCAGGCCTGGCGCGTGCTCGTCGAGCTGGAAGAGATCCTCCTTGCCCTCGGTCTCGCCCGCGACGGCCGCGCGCCCCGAGTCGAAGGCCTCGCGCACGGTCCCACCCTCCGCGAGGCGCCGGTAGAACGCCGCGGAGAAGGCCTCCAACGAGGCGTCGGGCACGCGCTCGCGGAGGCTGATGACCGCGGACACGCCGGCCTGGGCCAGGGCGGCGCCCAGCGCAGAGGTGAGGCATGCGGTCGCCAGGAAGAGCTCCGGCATGCGCGGCGCGGCCTTCAGGACGGCGACCACGGCCTCGGGGGCGACGTCCCCCGGCCTCTCGTCCTGCCTCTTCATGACGAGACGCCCGTCCGCGACCCCGTGACCGATGAACTGAACGATCCTCGGCCGGTGCGCCCGAAGCTGCGCCTCCAGATCGCTCAGGTGAAGGTCGGGGTGATGTTCGATATCTCCTAATCTTTCATCACAAACATTTCGAATTTTCCGAACGATCGCGTCCACACCCAGAGCGTGCTGTCCGGGAGGGTTGTGGCTGATGATCAGCAGGGTCTCGGGGCTCATCGGGGGCCTCTCGGTCGCGGAGGGGAGGAGCTACCAGGGCACGTCGCCGAAGTGGGTGGCCTGCTCGACGGCGTGGCGGAAGGCCACCGGGGAGCTGGCGCGCAGGGTGGCCATGGCGGAGAGGAAGGCGGCGACGTTCGCGTAGCTCTGGGCGCGGACCTCGCTGCGGATGTTGTCGAAGGGCCGGCTGTCGAAGAGCACCCAGTGCTGGGTGGTCGTGTTGTTGCTGGTGCGGGCGAGGAAGGCGCAGCCGATGGGGGTCGTGCCCGATCCGGCGTAGAGATCGCGGGTCTCGGCGCCCTGGTTGGCGTTGGGGAAGCCCGCCGCGGCCCAGTCGCTCTGAAGGTCGGCGTAGCGGCGGCCCAGCGCCTCCACGCAGGGGACCTCGGAGCCCCGGGCCTGGCGGTAAGTGGCGACCGCGGCCTGGAAATTGGCGAGGCTGGCGAAGGCCGTAGACGTGGAGCGCATCTTGAGCACGAACTCGGCGGGGTGTCGCTGGTCGGCGGCGAGCGCGGGCGGCGACTGACCGGAGGGGGGGAAGATCGCCATGTACTCGGCCACGTCCCAGGAGCCGGAGCCGGCGTAGTCCTCCGCGTAGATGACGCCGCAGGTCTGCAGGTTGGGGGCCTGGCCGGCGGCGTTGGGGAGGGCGGCGACGCCTCCGCTGAGGCTCTCGAGGTCGCCCGAGCCCTTGTCGATCTCGGGGATGGCGTAGTTGTAGGGGGTGATCAGCGCGAACATGGACACGACTCCTTCTCAGGGGTTCGTCTCTTCATGGCTCAGCCCCGCGAGCTGTGAATTCCATCGTGAACTTCGTCGAGGGTCATGAGCTCGCGGCGTCCCCTCCGCAAGGCGAGCGGGATGCGGAGGACCACCGAAGGCAGAAGCGCGCGGATCCCGGCCGCCTGCTGGGGAGCGGCCCAGGCCAGCAGGCCCAGCCCCTGCGCGGCCAGCCCGGGGAGCGAGAGCCCGGTCGCGAGCGCGGCGTGGGTCTGGATGGCCTCGGGGTCGGGCGCGCGCGCCCAGGCCAGCGCGACGCAACGCGCCATCCAACGCACGCTGCTGTCCTCGCTGGCGCCCCAGAGGGGCTGGAGCTCCTGCGCGAAGCGCTCCGCCTCGGCGATCCGCCCCGCCCGCCAGGCGACGGCGCCCTCCGTGAACACGATCTGCCCGCCCCAGTGCCCACCCAGGGTCCGCGCGGCGTCCGCGAGCTCCCAGTCCACCTCCTGCGCGCGGCCCGCCCGGTAGGCGACGCTGCGCAGCACCCACTCTGCGCGCGCCGCCGTGGGGACGTGCCGAGAGGCGAGCGCGTCACGCAGCAGGATCCTCGCCTCCGCCTCGGCGGCCGACAGATCCCCCCCGTCCAGCAGGGCCGCCGCCAGGTTCGCGCGCGCAGACAGGCGCCCGGTCCCGTGGCGCTTGTGTCGCAGCGCGTACCGCGCCCAGGCGGCGGAGCGCCTCATGTCGCCGAGCCGGTAGGCGAGGTTGGCCTCCCACCCCGCGAGATCAGCGCGCGCCGTCTCGGTGCCCCAGCCGGACGCCCAGGCGCGCGCGACCCGCAGCACTGAGGCGCCCTCCGCGAGATCGTCGTCGAACTGCGCCAGCTCCACGCGCAGCACCAGGCGCCAGCGGTCGAGCCCCTCCAGCGGGAGCGGGGGCACATCGTCCAGCCGCGCCCGGGCCTCCGCGATCTCGCCCCGACGAACCGCCCGCGCCGCCCGCAGCAGGCTCTCCAGCGAGGCCCGCGCGGCGCGGGGCAGGCCGGAGCGGTCGAGCTCGTACAGGCCGAGCTCGATGGCCCTCGGGGAGCCGAGGAGGAGGGCCAGACGGACCCGCGCGCTGAGCAGGGCCACCACGCCGCGCTGGTCGCGCTCCACCTCCGCCTGGCGCAGCGCGTCCGTGAGCAGGCGCCCGGCCCGCGTGAGCTGCCCCTGGTCCATGGCCTCATCGGCGAGGCGAAGAGCGGGCTCCAGCGGCAGGGGGTCGCGCGCGTCGCTCAGCGCGCTCAAGGCGTCCCGCGTGATGAAGACCGCCCCGTCGCGCCACTGGGCCCGCCCCGTGGAGAGCCAGTCGCTCAGCTCGCGCGCGAGATCCTCGCCCTGATCCCCCGCGCGTCTGAACAACGTGGCGACGGCGTCGCTGCGCAGGCGGAAGATGCGCTCCGGGCCCGCGAACACGCTGATCAGCTCCCGACGGGTCCAGCGGCGGGCCCTCCACCCCACCAGGGCCTGATCGAGCTCTTCGCGCGCGCCGGAGCCCAGGCGGGAGAGGACCTCCTCGGCCGAGGCGGGGCGGTCGCGCCGGTGCTTCTGGAGCAGCACATCGATGACCTGGGCCACCTCGACCGGGACCTGCGGCGCCACCGAGGACAGCGGGGCGGGAGCGCGGGGGCGCACCGGCGAGGCCAGCTCCTCCTCGCTCAGAGAGGCCCAGGGGTGAACGCCGGAGAGCCGCTCGTAGAGGATGAGCCCTGCGGCGTAGAGATCGCTGCGGGCGTCCGCGCCCTCCCCGTCCACCAGCTGCTCCGGGGCGGCGTAGCGCGCCGAGCCCACCCAGCCCAGACCCGAGCGGCGACCGGGGCTCACGCCGCGCCCGCTGGACAGCCCGAAGTCCAGCAAGACGACCTCTCCCGGGCGGCGCTCGAGGATGTGCTCCGGCTTCAAGTCCCGGTGGAACACGCCGGCGCCATGCACGGCGCGCAGCGCGCGGAGCAGGCTCAGGACCGAAGGGCGAAGCTCACTCCAGGGCACGGGACCCGCCCGCGCGGACCAGGGCTCGCCCTCGACGCGCTCCAGGACCAGCGCGACCCGCTCCCCGTCGGGCCCGTCGATCACGGCGTCGTCCAGGAGGCGCGCGACGCAGGGGAGCTCCAGTCGGCGCAGCGCCGCCAGCTCGCGGCTCACCTCCTCGACGCGGTCGGGCCGCAGCGGGAGCTGCTTCACGACGACAGGCGCGGAGAGGAGCTGGTCCTCGCCGTGCCAGACCTCCGCCTCGGGTCGGCTGGTGAGGCGGTCCAGGAGCAGGTATCGGCCGAGGAGGAGCTGCGCAGACAAGGTCAGACCTGGATATCCTGGAGGAGGTCATCGAGGTAGAGATGTCGCCGTCGATCGAGCTGCTCTTCACCAGACTCCGGGCCCAGTCGAGCTTCGAGGGCGCGGCCAGCGTCCTGATCCAGGCGCTGGCCGAGGTGCTCCAGGCGGCGCTCCAGGAGACCGGCTGGGCGGAGACCACGACGCTGCTGCGCGGGGCGGTCCACCTGCGGCCCGATCTCGGGTATCGCGGCCTCTTCAGCCTGGAGCTCGTGGGAGACCAGGCAGGCGCCTCACCCTGGACGTCGACCACGGCCTGGCGCGCGATCTCGGAGCGCGGCACAGGCTTCTGGATCGACGTGACGTCTCGGAGCTTCGTGCCCCTGACGGGCTCGGACTGGAGCCCCACGGCGGGCGGGGCTGGAGCGGCGGCCTTCACGCAGTCACGGCGGGTCCTGTCAGCGCGAGACACCACCCACCTCGTCGCCCTGCCGCTCCGCGGGGTGGGCGGGACCTGTGGCATGGTCACGCTGGAGCTCCGCAGCCCGGATCTCGTCGGGGACGGCGATTTCGAGCCCTGGGCCCGCTGCGGCGCCGCGCTGGAGGCGCTGGCGAGCCTCGGCGCGCTCTTCCTGGACCGGCTCCCCTTCTCTGACACGAGCGCCGCCGTCCAGAGCCCCTTCCCCGCGGTGAGCCCCAAGGGTCAGGACACGATCCGCACCCTGCTTCAGTTCGCGCAGCTCGACCAGCCGCTCCTGCTGCTCGGAGAGTCGGGCACGGGCAAGAGCTGGCTCGCGCGCTGGGTCCACGATCGGAGCGGGCGCGCGGGCCCATTCGTCTCGGCGGACGTCGCGGCGCTCAGCCCGGAGATGGCCAGCGTGCGACTCTTCGGCTCGAAGCGGGGCGCGTTCACCAGCGCCGAGAACCAGCAGGGCCTGGTCCGGCAGGCGGAGGGGGGGACCCTGTTCATCGACGAGGTCGCGCGGCTGTCCCCAGACACGCAGGTGCAGCTCTTCCGGCTCCTGGACGAGGGCCGGTACCGGCCGCTGGGTCCGGCGGACGAGGTCAAGGTGAACGTGCGGCTGATCGTGGCGACCAACGAGGATCTTCGGGCCCTGATACAGGATCGGCGCTTCCGGGAGGATCTGTACTATCGTCTGGACACCCTGGCCGTGGAGATCCCGCCGTTGCGTGAGCGCGCCGACGAGATCGAAGGCTGGGCGCGCCACTTTCTCGTCGAGATCCATCGGTCCAGGACGCACAACCATCACGTCTCGCTCTCGGCGGGGGCCGCGCTGATCCTGCGGCAGCAGCGCTGGCCGGGGAACCTGCGCGATCTGCGCGGCGCCGTAGAGCGCGCGTGGCTGGCGGCCTGTCGGCGGGTCTGCCCGGACGTCGGGCGCTGGCCCACGGAGGTCCGGGTGGAGGAGGAGGACGTCCGCGCCGCGCTGAGCTCCGCCCGATCGCGACGCGGCGCCCGCCCCCTGCTCACCCTGATCGAGGAGTGTGCCGAGAGCCTCGTGGAGGAGGCGGACCGTCTGCGACGAGAGGGGGCGCGGCCTCCCGGCCTGGACGAGGCGCTCGGGATCCAGGGCGCCATCGTCGCCGCCGCGCTGCGGCAGCAGGGAGATCCGAGCTCCGCCGCGCGGCTCCTGGGGGTCGAGGCGCTGATCCATGCGGGCAACCACCTGAAGCGCTTCCGCAAGGACTTCGCGGCCCTCCAGGAGCTGGCGCGGGCGGTCGGCGCGGAGGTGCCGCCCCTGCCCGAGGCGCTCACGCCGCGAGGCGGGGGATCTCCCCAGTCTTGATCCCCGGGTCCGCCGGACGGCGGGGTAGACCGCGCCGCCAGCGCGACAGAGCCCGCCTCCGTGGTTACGGCGCCGCCGAGGACGCCGAGGTCGGCGGCCACCAGGAGCGCCCATGAACCCGGTCTTCTACGAGCTCTTCGAGGCGCTGCCGCGTCAGGGTCCGGGCGATCTCGCGTCCTTGAGGCGCGCGCTGGCGGCCTGCGTCCATCTCCCGCCCGCGCCGCGGATCGTCGACCTCGGCTGCGGCTTGGGCACGCAGAGCCTCCAGCTCGCCCGGCTCACGGGGGGGTCCGTGCTCGCGATCGACCGTCACCCCCCGCACATCACGCGCCTGCGCGCTGAGGCGCGGGCGCAGGGCCTGGAGGATCGCGTGGAGGCTCGCGTAGCGGACCTGACGGCGCTCGATCTGGAGCCCGGCCGCTTCGATCTCGTCTGGTCCGAGGGCGCGCTCTACAACCTCGGGCTGGCGCGCGCCCTCCCCCTCTGCGCCGCGCTGCTCCGACCGGGGGGCTACCTCGCCTTCACCGACGCGGTGTGGCGCACCAGCGATCCCCCCACCGTGGTGCGCGCCGCCTTCGCTGACTACCCCACCATGGGCTCCGCCAGCGACGTGCGCGCGCTCCTGGAGCGAGGCCCCTGGACCGTGCTCGACGAGTTCGACCTCCCGGACGAGGCGTGGTGGACCGAATTCTACACGCCGATGGAGCGACGCATCGAAGCGCTCCGCGTCCGCCACGCCGGGGACGCGGAGGCCCTGGCCGCGCTGGACGAGCTGGCGGCCGAGCCGCGGATGCACCGCGAGCACAGCCAGCACTACGCTTACCGATTCTTCGTGGCGCGGCGGGGCTGAGGCCCAGACAGCGGACAGGCTGAGAGCCGCTCCTCAGACGGCAGGGCGGTCAGGTATCGTGAGACGAACACCGCGCGCGGCAGGTTGGCGGTGGCGTAGTGGACCTTCTCGCCGTCCTTGCCCGCGCACAGCAGCAGACCCGCGGGTGAGCGCTCGTCCGGCTTCGTCAGGTTCTCCGCGATCCAGTTGAGGTAGACCTGCATGTTGACCGGCGTCACCAAGGCGCGAGCGGTGAGGCTGGGAAATCCTGGGGCGTGGAGGTCGAGCGTGGATTCGGCCGACGACGTCTGCCGGAACTCCAGCAAGTCGGCAGACGCTGTCTGCCGATTTGGACCCAGGACCGCGTACAGCACCTGCCGCGGGTCCAGGTCCGGCCAGGTCAGGACCACCTGGCGGAAGTTCTTCAGGTTGCGAACAGAGAACCCCTGGGACGCGATCCGCCACGCGCGTGACCGTGCCCTGTGCAGAGCTGTCCAACGCGCGGACATCGCCGACGAGAGCAGAGAAGGCTCGGCTCGACGCTGAGCGCGCCGCCGAGCACGCGCGAGCGCAGGCGTCGGCGCTGCTGGTCCGCTGGACTGCGGCGGACGTGGAGGGGTGGGGGCCGGTGGACGAGGCGCGGGTGAGGGAGACGGTCGCGGCGGTGGAGCGTGTCACCCGGGGCAACCTGGCGGAGCTGGGGGTCGCCGAGATCCTCGTGGAGCAGCTGGCTGAGGAGCGGAACCGGGCGCGCTGGACCTCGCGCGCAGCCCCGGCCTCGCCAGGCGTCGATCCGTCAGGCCACAGCGCTCCTTCAGCGTGTGGGTGGGCCACCTCGCGGGCGCGCCGTCGAGCTTCTGGGCGAGCCTGAAGCGCGGCCGCATCGAGACGATCCCGTCGAAGCACCCCTCGACCCGGCCGAGAAGCACCCGGACCTGTGCGCTCAGCCGCTCTCACGGGGCCAGCCGGCTCAGCGTGCGCGATCCTCCCGCAAGAGCTCCACCACGTCCAGATCCCAGGGTCGCGGCGTCTGCGTGGCGATCTCCCGGGCCGCCTGCGCGAAGCGCCGACGACGCTCCATCGCGGCCGCCAACACCGGCGGCAGGTGGTCCAGGGGCATCTCGTCGGGCTGCTCATCGTGGGCCCGTGGCGGACAGGTCTGGTCCATGGCGCTCCTCCTTCCTCGCCTTATCACGGCCTCGGCAACGGACCCCAGCACAGCGACGGCGCGCTCCAGGCTGGCCCTTCGGAGACAAGCGGTGGACGATCGTGTGCCCTCCTACGCCGCCCTACACCCGAGGCTCTAACCCAGAATGTACGTAGACGCATAGGTTGAGAGAACCCGGCGCTCATCCA
>CAZTOW010000072.1:0-39049 GCA_964615375.1 uncultured Enterobacterales bacterium | reverse complement strand
GGTCGAGCAGGCCGGCGCTGTGCAGCACGCGGTAGACGCTGGCGGGGCTGCAGGCCACGACATTGTCATCGAGCATCATGAAGGTGAGACGCCGGTAGCCGTTGAGAGGATGGTCGTGGAAGTAGGCGATGATGGCGGCCTTCTCGTCGTCGGTGAGCCAGTTGTCTCGGGGGATCGAGGCGTTGTGCTCGTTGACCTTGCCATATCGCTCCTTCCAGTCGTAGAACTTGCCCTTCTGGATGCCGATCCAGCCGACGATGCGGTAGGCGGGCAGCTCGGTCCGCTCGGCCAGGGCGGTGACGAAGTCGATGACCTCGTCCCGAGTATCATGGGGAACCCATTGGCCATTCAGGGCTCCCCAAGCTCTTTTTTTAACTGGACGTACTCCTCCGAGATCTCGGCGATGACCTGGTCCTTGCGAGCGACCTTCGCCTCCAGGTGCTCGACCTTGCGGGCCAGCTCCTGCTCGCGGCCGGAGCTCTTCGGGCCCTCCAGGGCACGATCGGCGTTCTCGAAGAGCTGCTTCTGCCAGTAGTAGAAGAGGCTGGGCTGAATGTCAGCCTCCTCGCAGATCTGCGAGATAGGCACCTTCTCGACGAAGTGGCGCCTGAGGAGCGCGACCTTCTGGTCGGTGGCGTGGGATCGACGGGCCTTGCGGGGCATGGACTCTCCTGAGGTGACCACCACTCTAATCAGGGTGGCGGGAAGAGTCAGGTCCCGGGGGAGGCAGTACACTCCCACCTCTCCACGGCGCCGCAGGGTGGGGATGGTCATGTCCGATCTGGTCCGCCACAACCTCGCAGTCCTCTACCGCGTCTGGCGCCTGGGCCAGTCCGGGCAGCTTCGGATGATCTCCGTCGATCGGCGCGACCCGGTGAGCCAGCTCCTGCCCATCGCGCAGGGTGGGCTGATGGACAAGGGCATGTGGCCCATCTTCCTGGAGAAGCTGGACACGCACGTGTTCTCGCTCGAGGAGCGGCCCTCGGATGTCCAGGGCAACCGCAAGCTGATGAGCGCCCTGATCCTGAGCGCCTGTCGCCGCAACCATGTGAACCAGCGGGATCTCGTCCTCACCGACGAGGCCTCAACTCCCGAACGAGGCTCGACGCCCCTGCTCAACCTCATGCCCGCGATCACCTTGCCCCCCTTTCTGGACCTCCCTCAAGCCTCGGACGTCCTCGAGGATCCGCTCCAGGACCAGCTCCTGCGGCAGGGGCGGGATCTGCTGGCGCGCGGGCGCTTCGAGGAGGCGGACGCGGTGCTCTCTGCGGCTCGCGACCTGCGCATGGATCACGCGCCGACGCTGGCCTGTCTTGCGCGGGCGCGCGCGTCGAACCCGACGCGGAGCGTGGCCGATCGGGCCCGCGACGCCGAGGCGATGGTGAAGCTGGCCTGGCTCCTGGCCCCCGACGACCAGGACGTCATGCAGGCGCACGACGCGGTCCTTGGCGCGGCGCCCCGGATCATCGACAGCAGGCGGAGCGAGGCCAACGGTCGCTGAGCTCGAGCGATCTCCGGGCGTCGCCCTCACGCCTGGAGGACACGACATCGAGGGCATCGTGCCGTGAGGTTCGTATGCGAGTCAACCAGGCGCAGAGGGTGCTCTGCATCAAGATCGTCTACTATGGACCTGGTCTGTCGGGCAAGACCACCAACCTGGTGAAGCTGCACCAGACCTACCCCGAGCACCAGCGCGGGGATCTCATCCAGCTGGACACCGAGACCGAGCGCACGCTGTTCTTCGACTACTTCCCGCTCTCGATGGGCACCATCGGCGGGTTCCGCACGAAGGTGGACTTCTTCACGGTCCCCGGGCAGTCCTTCTACCACGCCACCCGCAAGGCGGTGCTGGAGGGCGCCGACGGGCTGGTCTTCGTCGCGGACAGCCGGCCCGACCGCGAGGAGGCCAACCACACCTCGCGCGCCGATCTGGTGCTGAACCTGGAGACCACGGGGCGCTCGCTGGATCGCATCCCGCACGTCTACCAGTGGAACAAGCGCGACGTCCCGCGGGCGCTGCCCGTCGCGCTGCTGGAGCGCACGCTGAACCCGGAGCGCGCGCCCTCGCTCTCGGCCGTGGCCAGCCAGGGCCAGGGGGTCTGGGAGACCCAGGGCACCATCCTCAAGGCCGTGCTGGAGAGCATCCGCTCGCAGGCGGCCACCGGGAGGACCGGTGTCTGAGGTCTTCTCGTTCACGCTCGGGCCCGTCAACCTCGGGTCGGCGCTCATGCTGCTGGAGTCCGACGGGCTCAGCGGCGTGCTGGGCGCGGCGGAGCGCGTGGGCGTGTCCTTCGTGGGCGGGCAGATCGTGGGGGCGAGCTGCGGCCCGCTCTCGGGCGTGAGCGCGCTGCGAACCCTCTTCTTCCTGCGCGATCTGCGCTTCTCCTTCGATCAGCGCGAGCTGCCGCCAGCCGACCCCATCGTGGCGGTGGTGCGCGCCATCATCGACGCCGCGCGCCTCCAGGACGACTGGGGCCGGCTGGGGCCGATGGTGCTGAAGCCGACCATCGAGGTCGCCAGCGCGCCGGGCTCCATCCAGACCCTGCTGCGGCGGCTGGACGGCGTGCGCCCGCTCCAGAAGGCGACGATGGACCTCGGGCTCTCCCCCGCGGTGGTCGTGGACCCCGTGCTGGAGCTCCTGGAGACCGGGAAGCTCCGCGAGGTCGCTGCCCAGGTGCCTCAGCAGCCCTGGCCCGGCCTCATCGCGCTGCGCGGGGCGCAGACCATCGCCACCGCGGGCGAGGGTGGACGCAACCCTCTCGACGACGAGTACGAGCGCGCCCTGGAGGAGGGGCGCAAGGCGCTCAAGGAGGGAGACCTCCCCAACGCCGAGAGCGCCTTCCTGCTGGCGCTCGACCTGAGGCCCGATGACCGCATCGCCGCCCAGAACCTCCGCAGGGTGCGACAGCTTCGCGAACGTTGATTCCCCCCGATCCGGGACTTCCCCCGGACCCAAACTCAGGAGTGACCCGTGGCCCGTGTAGACCAGCTCACCAAGATCCTCAAGACGCTGACGACCAACACCCCCGACGTCGAGGCCGGCGGCGTGGTCAGCTCGGACGGCCTCGTCATCGCGTCTGCGCTGCCCCAGGGCACGGACGATGACGCCTATGCCGCCATGAGCGCCGCCCTGCTCGGCCTCGGCGAGCGCATCAGCGGCGAGCTGAAGCGCGGCAACCTGGAGACCGTGCTCATCAAGGGCGACCAGGGCTACGTCTTCCTGGCCCGCTGCGGCTCGGAGGCGGTGCTCACCGTGCTCGCCACCCGTCAGGCCAAGCTCGGCCTGCTCTTCCTCGACGTCCAGCGCGCCGCGAAAGAGCTGGCCCCCCTCCTGTAGGAACGACGATGGGCGACCGCAGTCTGCATCAATCCGTCTCGACCCTCCTGCGCGAGCACAACCAGCGCGGCGGGTACAGCTTCACCCTCCTCTGCACCGAGGAGGGCCTGCCCCTCGCCTCGGACGGTGAGGGGCCCGACGCGGAGGTCCTGTCCGCGGTCGCCAGCCTGTTCGACGAGGTCGTCCTGCGCGCGCTGCGCGACCTGAACCTGCGCACGGTCGAGGAGCTCACGCTGCTCGATCCCGGGCGCGGGCGCTACGTCGTGCGCCCGCTCAAGGCCGGCGAAGCACGCATGTTCCTCGTGGTGCTGATGGCGCCACGGCTGCCCTGGCGACGCAACCTGCACCTGCTGTGCGCGGACCTGGAGAAGTACCTGGCCCGCCTGGATCCGGGCGCTCCCGGGAGGTCCCGATGAACGACACGCTGCCTCTCTCGATCGTGCTCTCCGACGAAGAGTTGGATGGACTGTTCGCGCCCCCTGGGACCGCCCAGGAGGACCACGAGACGGTCGCCCCCTCGCCGGAGCTGCTCGAGGTCTCGCGCCGAATCGCCGGGCAGTATGTCGGGCTCCTCGAGGCCTTCGCGGCCAGCCTCTTCCAGCGTCGCGGAGGAGGAGATCTGGCCCCCCAGCTGCTCAAGGCCCTGGAGGCGCTCTCGCGCCTCTCGGGCGCCTCAGGTGACCACGAGGCCCACGAGGCCCTGGGCGAGCTGATGGACGATCTGCACGTCTACATGTCCAGGCAGGCGCAGGGGCGGGGCGCCGACCGGATGTCCACGCGGCTCCGAGCCTGGATCCCTCGCTTCGCCCGCCTCCTGGAGCCGGACGCCGCGGAGCGACTCATGAACCTGGTCTCCTACCGTGGGCGGGCGATCCCGCTCTTCCACGCGCTCGGGTCCATCCCGGGCATCGGCCCGCGCCGCCTGGAGCGCCTTTACTGCGCCGGCCTGTACACGGTCGAGTCGGTGGTCAACGCCGATCCTGAGGAGGTGGCCCAGGTCACGGGCCTGCCGCCCACGCTGGCCCGCCGGGTGGTGGAGGCCACACAGACCTTCGCCACCGAGGAGCGGCTGCGCTCCGCCCGCGAGCTCAACGCGCGGGCCACCGAGGTCCTCACGCTCATGAAGAGCGGGCCGCAGGACCCCGAGATCCTGGAGCTGACGCGCGAGGCGCTGCGCGCGCTCCAGGCCGCCTTGAACCTTACACATTCTCAGGAGAGCGCATGAAGTGGTCCGATCTCGTCAACCGGGTGGCCGAGCGCACGGGGCAACCGCGCGATCAGGTCAAAGAGGCTCTGGACGCCCTGGCGCCGGTGGTCCTCGAAGCCCTCGGCGAGGGCGAGGAGGTCAGCCTGCGCAACATCTGCACGATCAGCCTGCGCTGGCAGGAGGGTCGGCAGCTCCGGAGCGTGTCCGATCATCGAAAGATCGTGCTCGACGGCCGCTTCACCCCGAAGCTGCGGCCCTCGTCCACGCTGCGTCAGCGCGCGCTGGAGCGCAGCCCCCAGCGCTGGCGGGATCCACGTCAGCAGAGCGCCTGGCGCCTGGCGGAGACCCTGATCGGCGACCTCGATCTGTATCATCGCGCCCAGGCCCCGATGCTGCACAAAGAGGCCCCGCTGGATCATGTCGCGAGCGCCTGCGCCACCGCCTTCGGCTCCGCCTGGGAGCGTGTGCTGCAGACCTGGACCACGCAGGTCCCCGAGGAGATCCGCGCGGACGGGGATCATCTGCTCAAGGTCGCTCGCACGCGCTGGCAAGCCGAAGCGCACTGACCCAACACATCACAACCGATCTACCGACGTCGGCCGGAGCGGTCGGCGTGTCGTGTAGGTGTGCCTCCCCCCCACACACCCTACAGAGAGTGAGAACATGAGCACCCTCAGGCCCGATCTCGGAGACTTCAGCAGCATCGTGTGTTTCAAGGCCGTCGTCGTCGGCATGGAAGAGGCCCTCGGCGTGAAGACCGCCGCGGTCGCGCTCAAGGCGGCTGGCCGCAAGCGCGGCAAGAACCTCGTCAAGGCGCTCGGGCTGGAGGGCGCCTCCTCCGACCTGGACGCCGTGGCGAAGGCGCTCGACGCCGCCGTCGGCAAGGCGGGCACGCGCCTGTGCGCGGTGGACCGCATCGAGCAGGACGGCGACACGATCCGCGTCTACACCCGGGAGACCGTCTGCTCGGCCGGCGAGGCCCAGGGCGCGGATCGCGAGTGTACCTTCACCCTGGGCGCCATCCACGGCGCCGTCGAGGCGGTCACCGGACGGAAGCTGAAGGGCAAGCAGATCGGCTCCGTCCTCCGCGGGGCCACCCACGACATCTTCGAGTTCGACAACATCATCTGAGCGTTGTCGCAGGAGAGCTTCGGGGGTCCGCGGTGGACCTCCGAGGCTCTCTCATTGGTCACCCTACCCACCGCACCCAGGAGCCTCTCCATGGCCGACGCCTACGCCCAGTTCCAGCAGATGAAGGACTTCATCGGCTTCACCGACGCCGACGCCCAGAACCTCGTCGCCCTCGGTCCCATCTTCGCCCGGCAGGGCGCGGCCATCACGGATCGCTTCTATGAGGTGCTCGGCCGCTTCCCGGAGACGGCGAAGATGATCGAGGGCCGCGTCGACCTCCTGAAGGCCACCCACGCGCGCTGGATGAGCGGCCTGTTCACGGGCACCTATGACGAGGGCTACGTGGCCGAGCGTCTGCGCATTGGTCAGACCCACGTCCGGGTTGGCCTCGAGCCCTTCTGGGTGGAGGGGGTCATGGACATCCTGCGCTGCGAGGGCCTCAAGGCCATCTCCGCCGAGGAGGCGAGCTCGGCGCGCGCCTGCGAGCTGGCGGCGAGCCTGATCAAGATCCTCGACCTCGACCTGCTCATCATCGGGCAGGCCTACGCCGACGAGCGCCTGGACCGGCTCTCCAAGTTCACGGGGATGAAGCGCACGTTGATCGAGAACGCCATCCGCATGGGCGGCAAGAAGTAGCGCGGGCGCACAGGCCCGGCCCCGATGGCTGCCCCCGCGAGACGCTGGATCTCGCGGAAGGCGCAGGCCCGTCTCCTGTTTGTCAAGAAATTGTCATGAACACCAACCCTGTCCGGTTGCGCCATGGCGACATGGCATACTGATCGAGCTGAAATGAGATCACGGGGCGGCTCCTCGGGCCTCGTGAAGACATGTTTCGGGGCGCGAAATCACCCTACGGGTGAGCGCGTCGCCGCTCAGCTCGTACCTTGTGGCAGGTGGCAACATGTCGCTCGCGATGCAGAACCTCAGGCTCCTCTACAACGCCTGGCGTCTGGCTCGTTCGGGGCAGCTCCGGGCGATCCCGCTGAGCCACCATGATCCGGTCTCTCGCGTGATCCCCATCTCCAGGGGCGGGCTTCCGGACAAGGACACCTGGGATCTGCTCTCCGGGCTCCTCGCCAGCCACGCCCTCTCGCTCGAGGAGCAGTCCGTGGGCGCGCGCGGGAGCCGGGCGCTGATGGGCGCCTTCATCCTCGCGGCGAGCCGCCGCCACCAGATCCCGCAGAGCGATCTGCTCCAGGAGCTCCCCTCCCCGGGGGGCCTGCTCCGCCCCCTGCTCACGCTCCGACCGGCCATCACCCTGCCCCCCTTCTTCGAGCTGCCGTCGTGGGTGGGGGGGCCGGAAGACGCAGCCCAGACCCAGCTCCTCGCGCAGGGGCGCGAGCTGCTGGCCCTCGGCCGCTACGAGGACGCGGACATCACCCTCTCCGCGGCGCGGGATCGGCGCATGGACCACGCGCCCACGCTGGCCCTGCTGGCCGTGGCCCGGGCCCGGAACGAGGCGCGCGACCCGGCGACGCGCGCCCGGGACGCCGAGACCATGGTGAAGCTGGCCTTCCTGCTCGCGCCAGAGGATCCCGAGGTCCGGCAGGCCCACGATCAGATCCTGGGCGCGCTCGCGCCGGGCAGGTCGCGCCGCCGCGAGGTGGTCGGCGGGCGCTGAGCCTCGCCGACGCTCAGGCCCCTGGCTCCCGCACGGCGATGACGCTGGTGCCGGTCACCACGAGATCGCCCGGCACCACCGTGCGCGGCGCGACGATCAGGTCCAGGTCAGCGTGCTCGTGATCGAAGACGTAGGTGGGGCAGCGGTCGTGCAGGCTCACCAGCTTGGCGCCGGACGCGCTCAGCGTGACCACCGCCTGCCGCCGCCCGGCCAGGGCTCGGTCCAGCGTGAAGCCGCCCGTGCGCGCCCGCGCCGCCCGCGCGCCCAGGCACCAGCGGATGTTCTCGTTCCCGCGCCGATCGGGCAGGGCGAGCCCGGGGTGGTTCGGCTCACGGCCGATCTCCGCCTGCTGACCCGGGGCCACCCCCAGGCGCGCCAGCGTGTCCGCGACCAGCAGGCCGAGGTAGCCCTTGTCGCCGATGAGCACGTAGCGCATGGTGCCGGACGGCGTGCGGATCTCGTCCTTGTCCTTGAGCATGACCGGCTTGCCCGGCTGCGCCTGGCGCCCGGAGACCGTGAGCCCCGGCGCGAGGGCGACGAAGGAGACCCCGTCGGGGCTCACGTCGGCGCGGGCGATGGCGTTCTCCGAGCGGTTCACCCAGCGGCCGTCGGCCAGCAGGTCGTAGGTGTAGCCCGCCACGACCTCCGAGAGCGGCACGGAGGGCAGCGCGAGGCCGCTCATCACCAGCTCCATGGTCGCGCGCGTCCCGGCGTCCAGGATGATGGTGTCCGAGCCCGTGTGGGACTGCGTGGGGTTGCCGATCGCGCTGATCGCGCGCTCCATCGCCGAGGGCTGGCCGATGATGAGCCCGCGGCCGAGCTTCTCCCAGCCGTAGCGATCCGAGGGCGCGATGTTGTAGGCCAGCAGCCACAGGCTGGCCGGGTCCACCACCGGCAGCCCGTCCACCAGATCCTTGAGCGCGTTGCTGCCGGGCGCGAAGCCCTCCAGCAGGATGATCGGGTTCGGCGGCAGGGGCGGCACGGGCTCGCCGCGCTTGATGCGCACGAGGCGCCGGGCGCGCACCGCCTGGGTCACCGGCTCGGGCAGCGTGGTGACGTGGCTCGGCACCGCGCGGAAGATCTCCACCTCGCCGGCGATGCCGCGGAGCTGGTAGCGACCCACCGCCTCCCAGGCCACCTCCGCCTGGTTCATCGACAGCAGCGTGGCCTGACTGAACCAGACCTCGGTGGGCGGGGTCTTGCTCATGATGCGGCTGGCCAGGTTCACCGGCTCGCCGAAGCAGTCGAGCGTGCCGCCCTGCTCGATCTCCTCGAGGTCACCCGTGGCCATGCCTACGCGGATGGCGAAGCCGCTCGTCCCCGAGACGCGCTCGACGAGGTCCACCCCCGCGCGCACGGCGTCGGTGGCCGAGTCGAAGAGCACCATGAAGGAGTCGCCCAGGGTCTTGACCACGCGACCGCCGTGGCGCGTGAGCACCGGCGCGACCGTCGCCTCGTGCTGGGCGATGAGGTTCCTGAGCCCCTCGCGGTCGGTCCTCTCCACGGAGGCCGTGTAGTTGGCCATGTCCGTAAAGACGACGGTGCGGGTACGAGTGGGCAACCTGCCTCCTGCGGCTCCGAAGATTACTCCGGGCCGCCCCCCTCCGTCGAGGGGCATCGTGGACCTGGACGGCAAGGTTTCCTGTCCGAGGCGGGATCTGCCGCGCTGACACAGCCCGACACGAGCACATCGGGTCCGCCTCCAGGAGGGGCGGATCGCGGGGCGCGCGGGCCTGATGACAGGCTGTCAGCCCCGCCCGGGGCCCCTCCGAGGCGATTGACACCTTGTCGCGGGAGGGCGCCAGAGGGCCCGCCGGAGCGCCCCTGTCCGCCCGGCACGGAACTTGCTACATGGCTCTCCCCAAGGAAACGCATGGAGCCCCTGATGGCGAAGCTCGACCGGCGCTGGCTGCTCGCCGCCCTCTTCGGAGGGGCGGGTGGTGTCGGCTGGGTCACGGCCCTGGTGGTAGACGAGGGCGTGGCCCGCTGGCTCGCGCTCCCCGAAGACGCGGAGCTGGCGGATCTCGCGGGCGGGGCGGCCGCCACCGCCGCCGCGAAGGCGGAGAACCCCGACGGGCCCGAGCCGGGCGATCCCGAGCTCCCGCCCGAGGGTCCGCCCCAGCCGGGGATGCCCCAGCCGGGGATGCCCCAGCCTGGGATGGAGGACGATCCGCCCCCGCGCGACTTCGGAGACAGGCTGTCCAAGGAGGACTGGGTGGACCCCATCGTCCGCCGCAGCATCTTCGACTCCTCGAAAGCCGGCCAGGAAACCGTGGACTCGGGCGAGCCCAGCGGCGAGGGCCGGCGCTCGGACCTCAAGGTGGTGCTGCTGGCCACCGTGGTCGCCTTCCCCGAGCTCTACAGCTCCGCGCTCATCGCCGAGGAGGGCGGATCGAATTCCCATGGCTACGGCGTGGGCGACGACCTGGTGGGCGAGGCCACGATCTTCCGCATCGAGCAGAAGAAGGTCTACATCAAGCGCAACGACGGCTCGCTGGAGTTCATCGACATGGACACCTCGAGCGGTCGCAGCGACAGCGGCTCGGGGGGCGGCGACGGAGGGTCCGGGGTCGCCAAGGCCGACGACAACAAGTTCACGGTGGAGCGCTCGCTCATCGACCAGTACCTCGCCAACCCCGAGGCGCTGGCCGGACAGGTCCGCGTGACCCCGCACAAGGGCTCCGACGGCGCCATCGACGGCTACCGCCTGTCGGGCATCCGCCGCGGCTCTCCCTTCGAGCAGCTCGGCATCAAGAACGGAGACATCATCCACTCCGTCAACGGCAAGGCGCTGACCAGCACGTCGGACGCCATGAACGCCTATCAGAGCCTGCAGAACGAGAGCAGCTTCTCCTTCGAGATCACCCGCCGCAGCAAGCGGCAGACCATGGATTACACGGTTCAGTAGCGCGCCTCCGCGCTGGAGCACCCTGGAATGTCGAAGAACCGGACGCAGAACCGGCCCCTCCGGGCCCCCCTCACGGGGTCCTGGGGCGCTTGCCTCCTCCTCGCCGCCCTCGGCGTGAAGCCGGCGCTGGCGCAGGAGACCCCCGCGCGCATCCCGCCCGCGGGGGAGGAAGACGCGCCGACCGCGAAGTCGAGCGAGTCCCGCCAGCGCCCCCCGGTGATCAGCAGCAACGCCAAGGTCAGCATCGACTTCATCGACAAGCCGATCATGGACCTGGTTCAGTACATGGCCGAGATCACGGGGCGAAACCTGATCCTCGGCGACAAGCTGAGCGGGAACATCACCATCATCAGCCACAAGCCCGTCTCGGTGGGGGAGGCCTATGAGGCCTTCCTCAGCGCGCTGAGCATGGCCGGCTACACGACGGTGACCACGGGCAACGCCACCACCATCGTCCCCCTGGGCGAGGCGGCGGCCAACCCGCTGCGGGTCTATGAAGGCTCGGAGATCCCCTACACGGACAATTACGTCACGCAGATCATCCAGCTCGAGAACGTCTCGGTCTCGGACATCACCAGCGTGGTGCAGGGGCTCGCGGGCAAGAGCGCGAAGATCATCCCGTACGCGGCGACGAACACGCTGATCATCACGGACGCGGGCTCGAACATCCGCAAGATCTACCGCATCATCTCGCAGCTCGACGTGGCGAGCCCGAAGGCGAAGCTGGAGTTCTTCGCGCTGACGAACGCCCAGGCCAGCGACGTCAAGACCATCATCGAGCAGCTCTACGGCGTGAGCGCGTCCTCGTCCTCCTCCAGCGCGAGCTCCTCGAGCAGCAGCGCGGCGGATCGGGCGGCCAGCCGCTCCCGGCGCCGGCGCGAGCTGGCCGCGGAGGCGACCGAGTCCAGCGGACCGACCGTCTCCGGCGCGGGCCAGGAGCCGAAGTTCATCGAGAAGGTGCTGGCGGACGAGCGCACGAACTCCGTCATCGTGATGGCCAACGAGGAGGCGCTCGTCGCCATCAAGACCCTCATCGACCAGCTCGACGTGGACGTGGACCCGACCAGCCGGGCGCAGATCCACGTCATCTACCTGGAGCACGCCAAGAGCGAGGAGGTGGCGCAGGTCCTCTCGCAGCTCTCCGAGGGCGGCAGCAGCTCCAGCCGCAGCAGCAGCACGAGCCGCAACCAGAACAGCCGGACCCAGCAGAACAGCCGGACCCAGCGCGGCGGTCCGGGCGCGCCCGAGGGCGGTGGCGGCGAGGACGGGGCCTTCGGCACCACCAGCGCGGTGGCCGCCTTCGACTCCGGCGTGCGCATCACCAGCGACGAGAACACGAACTCGCTGGTCATCATCGCCACGCCCGACCAGTTCGCCATCCTGAAGCAGGTCATCGACAAGCTGGACATCCGGCGCAAGCAGGTGGTCATCGACGCCGTCATCCTGGAGATGGCGACGACGGAGTCCGCGGAGGCGGGCATCGGCTACCACTTCGGGTCCGCCGACGACAACGGCACGACCAGGCTGGCCAGCAGCCAGCTCGGGGCGAGCTCGCTCGGGCTCTCCCAGGACGTGCTCTCGGGCATGGCGCTGGGCGTCTTCGGGCAGAGCTTCGACATCACGGTGCCCGACTTCAGCACGGGCGAGAGCTACTCGCTCAGCGTGCCCGCCTTCGGCGTGGTGCTCCAGGCGCTGCAGTCGAACTCCTCGGTGGACATCCTCAGCGCGCCCTCGCTGATGACGATGGACAACGAGGAGGCGAAGATCGTCGTCGGCCGCAACATCCCCTTCCCCAGCTCCGCCTCCTACAGCCAGATCAGCAACACCCCCGTCATCTCGTACACCCGCGAGGACGTGGCGCTGACGCTGAAGGTGACGCCGCAGATCAACGAGTCCAACTACGTGACGCTGGAGGTCTTCCAGGAGGTCACGGAGGTCGAGGACAGCGGTCTCATCGAGGACCCGTCCACGCAGGGCTACGTGACCTCGAAGCGGTCGGCGGAGACCACGGTGGTGGTGAAGGACAACCAGACCGTCGTGATCGGCGGCCTGATCGGCGCCACCGACACCGAGTCGCACTCCAAGGTGCCCATCCTGGGCGACCTGCCGCTCATCGGCAAGCTGTTCCGCAGCAAGAGCGTGGAGGCGCGCAAGACCAACCTGCTCATCTTCCTGACCCCGCACGTGATCAGCGAGCCGGAGGATCTGGAGGAGGTCTACCGCGTCAAGATCGCGCAGCGCGAGGAGTTCATCCGCCGCTTCTACGGCAAGAGCCGCGCGGAGCAGGAGGAGGAGCTGGCCGCCCTGCTGCAGTACAGCATGAACCAGATCGACAAGCCGCACCCCTACCGCACCAAGGCGGACGCCAGCACCAACGTGACCACCATCCAGGCGCCGGAGCCCGAGCCCGCTCCCCCCGTGGTGGTGCCCATCGAGGACGACAACCCGCCCTCCCCCGACCTCCCGGCCCCCGACCTGGATGAGGAGCCCTGACCGTGGGAATCCGCCGACCCGCCCTCGATGAGCTGATCGTGAGGAAGGGCGCCGACCCTGGCCGGGTGGCCGAGGCGCGCGCGTCCGCGGAGCGATCCGGCACCGACCTCCCCGAGGCGCTCTCCCGCGCCGAGGGCGTGGACGGGCGGCTCCTGGCCCGCTCGCTCAGCGAGATCACCGGCATCGCCAGCCTGGAGTCGGTGGACGTGGACGCCATCGACAGCGGGCTCGTGCAGCGCGTCCAGCTCGGGCTCGCCCGCGAGCAGGGCGTGCTCCCGCTGTGGGAGCGGCAAGGCGCCGTGGAGGTCGCCATCTCCAACCCGAGGAGCATCGGCGCGCTCGACGATCTGCGCCTGCTCTTCCGCAAGCCCGTGCGCCCCATCCTGGTCTCGCCGAGCGTGCTGCGCGACGCCACCAACCGCGCCTACGACAAGGCCGCGCGCTCGGCCAGCGCGGTGATGAGCGAGATCCGCGAGGAGCAGGACGAGGAGCTGAACGCCGACCTGAACCTGGGCGAGGACCTGCTCGACGACCCCAACCAGGCGCCGATCATCCGCTTCGTCAACACCCTGCTCACGCAGGCCATCAAGGACCGGGCCAGCGACATCCACATCGAGCCCTTCGAGAAGGAGCTCACCGTCCGCTTCCGCATCGACGGCGTGCTCTACGAGATCGTGAAGCCGCCGCCCCGGCTGCAGGCCAGCATCGTCAGCCGCGTCAAGATCATGGCGGGCCTGAACATCGCCGAGAAGCGCATCCCCCAGGACGGCCGCATCCGCACCCGCATGGCGGGCCGCGAGATCGACGTCCGCGTGAGCACCCTGCCCGTGCGCCACGGCGAGCGGGTGGTCATGCGCCTGCTGGAGAAGGGCACCGTGTTCAACCTGGAGAAGGTGGGCATGGCCGGCGAGGTGCTGCACGGCTTCCGCAAGCTCATCCGCCTGCCCCACGGCATCCTCCTGGTCAGCGGGCCTACGGGAAGTGGTAAAACAACAACGTTGTACTCAGGTCTGTCCGAGATCAATTCACCGGACAAGAACATCCTCACGATCGAGGACCCGATCGAGTACGAGCTCAAGGGCATCGGCCAGACGCAGGTCAACCCGAAGATCGACCTGACCTTCGCCAGCGCGCTGCGCGCCCACCTGCGCCAGGACCCCGACGTCATCCTGGTCGGCGAGATCCGCGACAAGGAGACGGCGGACAACGCCGTGCAGGCCTCGCTGACGGGCCACCTGGTCTTCTCCACCATCCACACGAACGACGCCCCCGGCGCGTTCACCCGCCTCGTGGACATGGGCGTGGAGCCCTTCCTGGTGGCCAGCTCGCTGGTCGCCATCCTGGCCCAGCGCCTCGTGCGCAAGCTCTGCCAGGACTGCAAGGAGCCCTACGCGCCCTCGGCCGAGGAGATCAAGGATCTCAACCTCGATCCCCGCACCTTCCGCGGGATGCTGCATCGCCCCAAGGGCTGCCCGGTCTGCCTGGGCAAGGGTTACCGCGGGCGAACCGGCATCTTCGAGCTGCTGGTGGTCGACGACGAGGTCCGCGCGCTGGTCACCGGCGGCGCCGACGCCGGGACGATCAAGCGGAAGGCCATCGAGAACGGGATGAAGACGCTCCGCGAGGACGGAATCCGCAACGCGCTCCTGGGCGTGACCTCTCTCGACGAGGTCATGCGAGTCACCCAGGAAGACGTCATCGAGCTGGACTAGCCTATGGCCGCCTTCGAGTACAAGGGCATGGACGCGCGCGGCGCCGCGATCTCCGGGATCGTGGACGCCGACTCGCCCAAGAGCGCCCGCCAGAAGCTGCGCAAGCAGGGCGTCTTCCCCACCGAGGTGTGGGAGCAGAAGGCGGGCAAGGCCACGCGCGGTGAGGGGCTCAGCGTCAGCGTGGACTTCTCCCGCTTCCTCCAGCGGGTCAAGGCCGCGGACATCGCCGAGATGACCAGCCAGCTCTCCACGCTGGTCGGCGCGGGCATCCCCATGGTCGAGGCGCTCACCGCCCTCATCGATCAGGTGGAGAACCCGGCGCTCAAGGTCATCCTGGTCGAGGTGCGCGAGAAGGTGAACCAGGGGAGCACGCTGGCCGACGCGCTGCGCGCCCACCCCAAGGTCTTTGGCGACCTCTACATCAACATGGTGGCCGCGGGCGAGCAGTCCGGCGCGCTGGACGTCGTGCTCACCCGCCTCACCGAGTACACCGAGGCCAGCCTGCGCCTGCGGCAGAAGCTGGTGGGCTCGCTGACCTACCCCGTGCTGATGGGGCTCGTCGGCACCGGCATCGTACTAGGTCTATTCGTTTTCGTGATCCCGCGGGTCAAGCGCATCTTCGACTCCTTCGACGCCGCGCTCCCGCTGATCACGCGCGTGCTCCTGGCGGTGAGCGACTTCGTCGTCGGCTGGTGGTGGCTGCTGCTCCTGCTGGCGGGCGCCGTCGTCTGGTACCTGCGCCGCTGGGTCCAGACCCCCGCGGGCCGCAGCCGCTGGCACCGCCTCGCGCTTCGCCTGCCCATCTTCGGGCGGATCAACCGGCTGGTCGCGGTCAGCCGCTTCGCTCGCACGATGGCCACGCTGCTCAGCTCGGGCGTGCCCATCCTCACCGCGCTCAGCATCGTCAAGAACGTCGTCCAGAACGACGTCATCGCCGAGGCCGTCTCCAACGCCGGCCGCAACATCAGCGAGGGTCAGTCCATCGCCGAGCCCCTCCGTCAGTCCGGGCAGTTCCCGCCGCTGGTCACCCACATGATCGCGGTGGGCGAGAAGACCGGCGAGCTGGAGCCCATGCTGGGCAAGGTCGCCGACGCCTACGACAACCAGGTGGAGACCATCCTCAGCACGCTGACCAGCCTGCTGGAGCCCATCATCATCCTGTTCATGGGCGGCGTGGTCCTGGTCGTCGCGCTCGCCATCCTGCTCCCCATGCTCAACCTCTCCGCCATCGCGAAGTGAAGGAGATCCCATGTCCATCTCTCCCGAGACCCTGAGGCTCGCCGCCGCGCTGGCGCGGCGCTCCCGCCGCGGCATGACCCTGGTCGAGATCATGGTCGTCATCGCCATCATCGGCGTCCTCATGACCGTCATCGGCGGCCAGGTCATCGGCTACCTCGACGACGCCAACGTGGAGGCCACCAAGATCCAGATCCAGCAGGTGGAGCAGGGGCTGACGGTCTACGCGGCGAAGAACCGCGGCAAGTACCCGACCACCTCCGAGGGCCTCCAGTCGGCGTCCAAGTACTTCAAGAACGCCGAGGTCCCCATGGACGCCTGGGGCAACGAGTTCCAGTACTTCTCCCCCGGCACCAACGGCGATCACGACTACGAGATCGTCAGCCTGGGCAAGGACGGCCAGGAGGGCGGAGAGGACGCCAACGCCGACATCAAGAGCTGGGAGCTCCGCGCCGGCGCGAGCAAGGAGTAAGGACGTGGCCTTCGCCCACCACAACCCCCGACCCCGATCCCGCGCCGGCATGACGCTGGTGGAGATCATGGTCGTGATCGCGATCATCGCGGTCGTGGTGGGCATCGCCGTGCCCTCGCTCAGCGCGGCCCTCGACCTCCAGAAGCGGGACGCCGCCGCCACCCTGGCGCGGAACTACACCTCGCTGCTGGAGGAGGCCGCGCTGCGGAACGTGAGCTTCCGCGTGGTCTATTACCTGGACCGCAACGCCTGGCAGGTGGAGGTGGGCGACCCCACCACCCTGGTCTTCGACACGCCCGAGAAGCGCGAAGAGTTCGAGCAGAAGCAGAAGGACGACATGAAGCGCTTCACCCAGCGCGAGATCGCCGAGGGCGAGGCCGCTGAAGTGCAGGAGCGCTCCGGTCGCTTCCAGGGCCTCGACGACGAGATCTTCCACAGCGCCCAGGAGCTCCCCAGCGGCACGCGCTTCGCCTTCGTCTACACGCCCCAGTACGGGCCGGACGGCAAGACGCCGTCGGATGAGGCGCCGGAGGACCCCGAGGACGAAGCGGTCGCCTACACCTACATCTTCCCCAACGGCACGGCCGAGCACACCGTCGTGCGCATCGTGGACACCGAGGACCCGGACGACGGCTACACCATCGAGGTGGAGCCCATCTCCGGCCGCGTCTCGCTCACCACCGAGCTCGTGGACCCGACCCAGAGCATGGCCTGGCTCCCCGAGGAAGGGCCGGAGCTCCAATGAGGCGCGCGTTCACCCTGCTGGAGGTCGTGATCGCGCTGGCCATCCTGGCCGTGGGCCTCACCGTGCTGGTGAGCAGCCAGGCCAGCTCCGTGCTGATGACCAACGAGACCGACCGCATCCGGGTGGCGACGCTGCTGGCCCAGGAGAAGATGAACGAGGCCCTGCTGCGCCTGGAGGCCGAGGGCTGGGGCACGCAGGACATCGAGGAAGAAGGCAACTTCTCGGACTTCGGCGAGGAGGACTTCCGCGGCGACCAGACGGGCGACATGGACGTGGGCGACGCGTTTGAGGACATGCACTGGGCGTACACCATCCGCGAGATCGAGATGGACATGCCCGACCTCTCCGGCGCGGTCGATACGCTCGGGGGGAGCGGCTATTTCCCCGAGGCCGCCGAGCAGAACGCCCAGCCCAGCCTCGACGAGAGCATGGTCTCCAGCTTCCTGTCGCCCGACATGATCTCCAGCCAGCTCTCGCCGTACATCCGGGAGGTTCGGGTGCTGGTCTGGTGGGGGGACAACGAGGACGAGACCGACCAGGTCGAGCTGCTGACCCACGCCATCAACCCCAGCGGCCAGATCAACGACGAGGAGGAGGAACAATGAGCCTCCGCCGCGGATTCACGCTGATCGAGGTCATGGTGGCCCTGGCGATCATGGGCATCATCGCCATGCTGACCTGGGGCACGCTCTCGGGCGCCCTGGACACCCGCGACTACCTCGACGAGCAGGACGAGCTCGACCGCTCCGCCCGCACCGCGCTCAGCCGCCTCCAGCGCGAGCTCGCCCTCGCCTTCCTGACCTCGAACACGACGGCCTCCTACAAGACCGTCTTCGTGGCCAAAGACGCCGACGGCGCCGACAGCGTATGGTTCTCCACGATGGCCCACCGCCGCACCATCCGCGACAGCCGGGAGTGCGACCAGGCGGAGATCACGCTCTGGACCGAGGACGACCCCGACGGCGGCAGCGGCGATCTGGTGCTCCTGCACCGCGAGAGCGAGCGCATCGACGAGGAGCCGGACAAGGGCGGCTCCGTCCTGCCGCTGGCCACCCGGGTCGCCAGCTTCGACCTTCGCTATCTGGACCCCACCACCGGGGAGTGGCGCGAGGACTGGGACACGCAGGGCTCGGAGACCCAGGAGCGCCTGCCCCGCGTGGTCGAGATCAAGCTGGTGCTGCGCGGCCCCGACCCCGACTCCGACGACGAGGACGCCACCGTCGAGCGCCCCTACCTCACCACCGTTCTGGTGGAGCGGGCCAGCCGCCTGCAGAAGAGCATGCTGAGCGGCGACCAGGGCTTCGGGGGGATGAAGCTGTGATCCAGGCCCTCCTCGGCTTCTGGCGCGCGCTGCTCCGACCTCGGAGGCTGGGGCGCAGCGCTCGCTCCCGGCGCAGCCGCGGCGGCATCGCCCTGCTGGTCGTGATCACCACCATGCTCGTGCTGACCATCGTGGTCAGCGAGCTCTCCTACGGCTCCACCGTGCGCCTGCTGGTCGTGAGCCACCAGCGCGACCGCGCCCAGGCGGTCTGGCTGGCCCGCTCGGGCGTGAACATCTACCGCCTGATCCTGATGGCCAGCCGCATGCTGGAGAAGCAGCTGGCCAACCTCGACGCGAGCATGCTGGGGATGCCCGAGGGCACGGACCTCGGCGCGCTGCTGGGCAACTCGCTCTGGCAGATGCTCCCCACGATGAACACGGGCATGCTCCGCATGATCTTCACGAGCGGCGGCGACGTCGAGGACGTGGAGGAGGAGGACGTCCAGAACTTCCGGACCACCGGGCGCGTGTCCGACGAGGTCGCCGAGCAGAGCCGCGAGAGCGGGCTGTTCTCCGACAAGAACTTCCTGGACTTCGAGGGTGACTTCTCGGCGACGGTCAGCGACGAGGACAGCAAGATCAACGTCAACCTGCTGGCCCAGCACGACACGAGCGCCTCGCTCCAGACCAACGCCACGGCGCTCCAGCTCTACGGCCTGATGAGCGGCCAGGAGAACCTGGAGTTCCTGCGGGACCGGAACCTGGAGGCCTGGGACCTCATCGCCAACCTGGCCGACTGGGTGGACGCCGACAACACGGGCTCCGGCGCGCGCGGCGGCTACGAGGACAACCTCTACAACCGCCTCGACAGCCCCTACATGACCAAGAACGCCCCCTTCGACACGAAGGAGGAGATCCGCCTGGTCGAGGGCTGGCAGGACGACGTCTACGACCGCTTCGCCGACAGCCTCACCATCCACGGCAAGGGCAAGGTGAACATCACCACCGCGTCCGAGGAGACCATCGCCGGCCTCCTCCGCGGGTACTGCCAGCCCTCCCCGAGCGACGCCCAGCTCGCCACCTTCATGGAGCAGATCCAGCAGTACACGATGCTGGTCTCCTTCAAGAAGGGCCAGGAATTCGTGGACTTCCTGACGCAGATCGGCTGCAGCCCGAGCGACCAGCTCAGCAGCGTCGTCAGCACCACCAGCCGCACGTTCACGGTGGTCTCCACCGGGCTCGTGGGCGACAGCAGCGCCACCATCACGACGGTGCTGGACCTCAGCTCCGCCAACAACGGCGGAAAAGTGCTCTACTGGAGAGAGGACTAGACCATGTCCCGCGTTATCGGCGTCGATCTGGGGAGCGCGAGCGTCAAGCTGGTCCTCTACGAGGGCAGCATGCGCCGCTTCCAGTTCAAGGGGGCCTGGGCGCGACCGGTTCCGCAGGAGCTCGGCAGCCCACCCACCGACGAGGCGCGCGAGGCGGCCCTCCGCGGCCTGCTCGAGGACGTCCTGCCCGGCGAGCTCCCCCCCGTCATGGTGGTCGGCTTCCCCACGCAGCACGCCAGCGTGCGCATGGTCACGCTCCCCTTCTCCGACCGCGCCCAGGTCGAGCGCGCCCTGCCCTACGAGGTCGAGGGCCAGGTGCCCTTCGATCTGGAGGACGTGATCCTCACCAGCCGGATCCTGGAGCTGAAAGCCGGTCAGAGCCGGGTGCTCGCCGTGCTGGCCTCCCGCGACGCCGTCAAGGAGGAGCTGGATCTGTTCGGGCGCGTCGGGCTGAACCCGCGCCACCTCGTCCTGGACGCCGACCTGATCGCCCAGTACGCGACCCGCGGGGTACAAGCCGTGGTGGACTTCGGTCACACCCGCACCGTGGTCGCCATCTGCCAGGACGGCCACCTGTTGGGGGCCCGCGCCTTCGAGCGCGGCGGGCGAGACGGCACCGCCGCCCTGGCCAGCGCCTTCGAGCTGAGCTGGGAGGTCGCCACCGCCTACAAGCACGAGCTCGCGCTGGCCGGCGGCCTCAGCGCCCTGGCCTGGGAGGACGACGAGGTCACCAACCCCGCGCTGCGCGGGAGCCCCGACGCCGTCCGCCAGCTCGCCAGCCCCGCCCAGCGCGACGTCCGCGCCCAGGGCCCCCAGGTCCTGCGCAACGCCCTCGAGCCGCTGCTCTCCGACCTGCGCGCCTCCCTCATCGCGTTCGAGGACGGGCTCGGCCTGGAGATCGACGAGGTCCTGGTCTGCGGCGGCGCCTCCGAGCAGCAGGGCCTGGTCGAGCTGCTCCGCGAGACGCTGGGCGTCATCGTCCGCCCCGTGCTGGGCGAGGACGAGGAGCAGGATCCGCGCAAGACCGGCGCGCTGGCCCTGGCCCTCGGGCGCCGGGCCGTGCAGGGCGCCCGCGAGCGCGAGCTCGATCTGAGGCAGGGAGAATTCGCCTGGAAAGGCGACATCACGGCCTACGCCGGCTACGCCCTCTACGGGGCCCTGGCCGTGGCCGCGCTCGTGCTCCTGGGCGTCGGGCTCTGGGGCTGGCAGAGCCTCAGCATCTCCCGCGAGAAGACCAGGGTCGAGGCGCAGATCGGCGACACCGTGCTCCAGACCTGGCCCGACGCCGCCACGCCGGAGCGCCTCGCCGACCCCAGCACCGCCCTGGCCATCGCCGCCGAGAAGGCCGCCGCCGAGCAGGCGCAGGTCGAGGCGCTCAGCGGCGTGATCAGCGACGTCCCGCCGACCCTCAACATGATCCGCGAGATCAGCGACGGCGTGCCGGCCCCGGCCGAGGCCAAGGTGGACGTCACGGAGCTGACGATCACCGACGAGAGCGTCATCCTCAAGATCGACACCGACGGCTTCGAGGCCGCCACCGAGATCGAGAACAGCCTGAAGATGCGCCCGCTCTTCAGCTCGGCCCAGGGCGGCGACAGCAAGAAGGTGGGAGACATCGTGCGCTTCACCGTGACCATCCCGCTCGGCCCCGCCGAGCCGGGCCAGGAGGGCTGAGATGGACCGCCTCCGCGAGCTGCTCAGCGAGCGTCTGGAGCGTCTCCAGGACCTGCTCTCCGGCCTCTCTCCCCGCGACCGCACCCTCCTGCTCGGACTCATCGGGGCCGCGCTCGTCGCCGTCCTGGTGGGCGGCGCGCTCCTGCTCAACTCCTCGCTGCGCGGGCAGCGCGACCGCCTCGCCGAGCGCGAGGCCCAGCTGGCCCAGGTCCAGGCGCTCACGGCCGATCACGCCGCGGCGAGAGCCCAGATCGAGGCCATCGAGGCCCGGATCCGCGAGCACGAGGGCACCGATCTCCAGGCCTTCCTCGAGCAGGCGGCCCGGGGCGCCGGCATCAGCGACCGGATCAACGCCGTCAAGGAGAAGTCCTCCTCCGTCCAGGGGAACCTGGAGGACAAGCTCTACTCGGTGACCATCTCCAAGCTGACCCAGGAGGAGTACGCCTCCTTCCTCTTCGAGGTCGAGGGGGCGGGCTACCCGCTCAAGATCCGCAGCACCAAGGTCAAGCGCCGCGCCAAGGGTGAGGAGATCACGCTGGACGTGGACATGGACATCTCGGCCTTCCGCATCACGGAAGAAGCCGCGACGGGAGAGGGCTGATGAAGACCGCCATCAAGCTCGGGCTCGGCGCCCTGGGCGCCACCTTCCTCGGCTTCCTCGCGGGGCTGCACGTCCACTTCCCCTCCGAGGAGGCGCTGCTGCGCCTGCGCTACGAGGTGCAGGATCGCTCCCGCGGCGACTGGGGCATCGAGGCCAGCGACCTGGACCTCTTCATGCTCACGGGCGTCTCGCTGGACGACGTCACCCTCTACAAGGTCAAGAAGAGCCGCTTCCGCCGCCGCTCCGACGAGGAGCAGCCCGCGGAGATCACGCCCTACCTCTCGGCGGACAACCTCGTCGCCCGCCTTCAGCTCCTGCCCCTGATCCGGGGTGGGACGATGGTGGACTTCGACGCCGATCTCTACGGCGGGTCCCTGGAGGGCGAGGCGGGTCAGGTCGGCGACGTCATGCGCTTCGCCGCGCAGGGGCGCGACATCGACCTCAGCCGCATGCCCTTCGGCGGCGAGGACTGGAGCGCCGATCTGAGCGGCACGCTGGTCCTGGACGCCGACGTCAACATCAACCGTGAGTCGTACAAGGAGAGCGAGGGCAGCTTCCGCATCGCCGCGCAGGATCTCGCGCTGGCCGCGGGGGAGTTCTCCGGCTTCAAGCTGGAGCCGATGAAGTTCACCGACGGTGTGCTGGCCTTCGAGATCGACAACGGCGTCGCCAAGGTGACCGAGGGCCACTTCGCCTCCGACCTGCTGGAGGCGACGATCAGCGGGGACATCACGCTGAACAAGGACTTCAAGCGCTGGCGGCTCCGGCTCTCCATCGTCCTGACCCTGAACGAGACCCTGGACAAGCTGGCCCGCTTCGCCCCGGCGATGGCCGACGCGCGCGCCGAGGACGGCTCCTACCACTTCATGCTCGCCGGGACCCCCGGCCTCGCCCGCCCGCGCCCCGACCGCATGGGCGCCCGCGGCGGCGGCCCGGCCGGTCCAGGGCTCATGGGCAACCTCGGCGAGGGCCCCCGCGGCCTGCCGCGCGACGAGGACGAGCCGATGGAGCCGGAGGCCGACGAGCTCGCCAACAGCGACGAGGAGCTCTCCGCCGAGGAGCGCCGTCAGCGCCGCCTGGAGCGGATCCGCAAGGCCCGCGAGCGGCGCAAGGCCCGCGAGTCCGAGCGCGGCCTGGAGGGGGACGAGGACATGCCTCAGCGCGGCCCGGGGCGCATGCCGCCCTTCGGCCGCTCCGGCCCGCTCGGCGAGCCCATGGACCAGGGCCCGGGCGCGCCCGGCTGGGACGAGGAGCCTGGGATGCCGGGCGAGGGCGACTACCCGCAGGACCCCATGGACGAGGAGGGGCCCATGAACGAGGACCCCGAGTTCCAGGACCAGGATCGCTGAGGGCTCAGGCCCCGCGGGCTCAGGCCCCGCGGGCTCAGGCCCCCACGGCCAGGCGCGCGCGCAGCTTGCGGGCCAGGCTCGCCGCCGCCGCGTTGTCCGGGCTCGCCTTCACCGCGCGCTCGGCCCGCGGCAGCGCCGCCTCGTACTCACGCATCCGATACAGCAGCTCGGCCAGGTAGTACTGGCCCTCCCCGTTCTTCGCGTCGAAGTGCTCGGCCAGGGTCAGGAGCTCGCGCGCCTCCTGGGCGCGGGCCTCCGGCGGGCGCGTCGGGTTGTGCAGGCGCGCCCAGGCGAGGTTCGCCAGGATCCCGGCGTGATCGCTCTTGATCTGCCGGGCTCGCCCCAGCACGCGCTCCGCCTGCTCCCACTGGCGCTGGCTGATGAGGTCGCGCCCCAGGACCAGCAGCCGCCCCTCGTCCATCGCCGCCGCCGCATGCGCCGCGCGCGCCTTGCCGAAGGTGCGCGCCGCCTCCTCCACCCGCTCCAGGATCTGGGCCGCCAGCTCGCGCGCCTCCGCCGGCAGCGCCTCGTCCGAGGCCATCTGCGAGTAGCGCGCCCGCATCCGCGCCGCCGCCTCCTGCACGAGCTCCGAGGAGGCGTCCGACGGGATGCCCAGCACCACCGCCGGCGAGGCCGCCCCCAGGTCGCCCGCCTCGCGCGTCAGCCGCTGGAGCACCTGGCGGATCTGGGCGCGGGCGTGGGTGGCCTCGCCCGAGGAGCCCGTCTGCGTCGCCCGGCTCGCCGAGACCCTCGGGATCTGCGAGGTCAGCGCCTCGCCCAGGCGCGGGCGGGACGCCCCCGTGGTGAAGGGCGTGCGCGAGCTCAGCGCCGAGGTGGGAGGCGCCGCTGCGCTCGCCCGAACGCCGCCCGAGCGCATGTCCGTGCGCGAGTCCAGGTCGCGGGCGCCCGGCGGGCGGGCTCCGGTGGACACGCTGCCCAGCCGCGCCCGATCGGGCTGCGGGCGCGCGCTCCGGTCCCCGCTCAGGCTGGCGATGCCCGAGGCGCCCCCGCCCCCCAAGGGAGGAGCGCCCGAGGGCTCAGGCCGTCGCGTGGGCGCCGCCACCGGGGTCTGGAGCGTCACCAGGCGGAGCTGCACGAGCGCATGCAGCTCGGGCGAGACCACCGCCGCGTCCGCCCCCTCGCGGGCGACCAGCTCGCCGAGCGTCTGGTGCCCGTCGGCCAGGGCGATGAGCCGCCGCGTGGGCGCCAGGAGCGGGAGCTGCGCCGCCGCCGCCGTCCCCGTGGTGCGCGTGAGCGCCTGGAAGCGGTTCTCCGCCACGAAGCCCCGCTGCGCGGGATCCTTTACCGCCCGCCACAGGGTCTGCCCGAGCGCGTCCCAGTCTCCCGACGCGCTGATCTCCGTCGCCTCGAAGGTCAGCTCTCCGCCCTGGAGGGCCGACTCCAGGAGGCGCCGGCTCTCCTCGTCCACCGGGCCGCCGCTGTTCAGGCTGGCCCAGCCCTCCACCCCCGAGGGGCCGCCCATCAGGCACACCGTCCCCGTGGATCGGCTCAGCCACAGGCGCGCCACAGCCCGCAGGTTCTCCAGGTTCAGGGTAGCTCGCTGCGTGGCGACGGGCCGATCGAGCTCCAGCGAGGGGCGCGGCGGGCGCTCGGGCAGCGGGGGCGGGGCCGGGCTCCGGTCCGGCAGCACGGTGGTCGGCGGGGTCGGGCGCGCGCCCTTGGGGGCCGGAGCGCGCACCGGCCCGCGGGTCAGGCGGCGCAGGGCGTCCACCAGCTCCGTGTTGGACACCGGCTTCTGCAGGAACTCCGCCCGAGAGAAGGCGGTCATCGCCGTGGCGAGCTCCGCGTCCTCCTCGCTGTGGAAGGCGCTGAGCAGCAGCCCCGCCGCCGCGCCGACCTGCCCGCGCACCTGCCGGAGGAAATTCGCCCCCTCGGAGCTGCCCGGCTCGATCGCGCACACCACCAGCTCCGCCGGGCGGGAGCGCAGCACGGCGACCGCCTGCTCCGCGTTCGCCAGCGCGAAGACGTCGTGACCCTCCGGCTCGAGGCTTCGGCGAACGATAGCCCGGACCTGAGGATCGGGCTCCAACAAGAGGACGCGCACGACGTTCTCCACGCGGAGGAGGTTCGATGGCAGCGCTGCCTGAGGAGCTGCCGGGATAACGGAGTACAGCATATCACGTCCGCGAGCGGAGCGATGCAGGGCTCAACCAAAGCCGGAGGCGGCAGTGTCGAACTCGAACGCCTCCTCTACGCCGCCGAGAGCCTGAACGGGATCTCGGTATTCGACGTCCAGGATCGCTGGACCGTGCTGAGCTGGGGGGACGGCCCCCTGCTCCCGCCCGGCCCCGACTGGCGCGCGCGGGCCCGCGACACCCTCCTCCCCAGCGCCCGCGATCCGCGGCTCCCCCTCAGCGGCGGCCTGGTCGGCTGGCTCTCCTACGAGCTCGGCGGGACGATGGAGCGCATGCCCGAGCCCGCGGCCCCCGCCCCCCTCCCCGCCCTCGGGCTCTGGCGGGTCGAGGGCGCGCTGTGCCTGGACCGTCGCCGGGGCCGCTGGCGCCTTGGGGGCTCGCCCGAATTCCGGGATCAGGCCGAGGATCTGCTGGAGCGCGCCAGCCGGGTGGAGCTCCCGCCGGCCCCGACGCCCGCCCCCGAGGGCTGGGAGCGCGCCCCCCGCCCCGAGCTCGCCGAGCGCTGGCAGGGAGGCGTCCGCGCCGTGCTGGAGCACATCCGGGCGGGGGACGTCTATCAGGTGAACCTGGCCTGGGAGGAGCAGGATCTCCCCGCGCGCGACCCGCTGGAGAGCTGGCTCGCCCTGCGGAAGGCCAACCCCGCGCGGAGGGGCGCCCTGATCCGCCGGGACGGCGTCACCCTCGTCAGCAACTCGCCGGAGCTCTTCCTGCGCGTGCGCCGCCGCGGCGAGCGGCTCTGGGCCTGGAGCGCCCCCATCAAGGGCACGGCCGACGCGCGCGGCGGCGAGGCCACCCGCGAGACCCTGCAACACAGCGAGAAGGAGAGGGCCGAGCTCACGATGATCGTGGACCTCGTGCGCAACGACCTCGGGCGCGTGGCCTCCACCGGGACCGTGCGCGCCGGGCCCCGCCGGATCGTGCGCTGCGGCGACCTCTGGCACGCCGAGCAGACCGTCCGGGCCCGCCTCCGCCGCGGCGCCGACGCCCTCGATCTGCTGGCCGCCACCTTCCCGCCCGGCAGCGTGACCGGCGCCCCCAAGGTCGAGGCCATGAAGATCATCGGCGCCCTGGAGCCCGGCCCCCGCGGCGTCTACACCGGCGCCATCGGCTGGCTGGCCGACGGCGGCGAGGCCCACCTCAACGTCGCCATCCGCACCGCCACCGTGGCCGGGGGACGGGCGCGCTTCCACGTCGGCGCCGGCCTGGTGGCCGACTCCGAGCCCGCCCGGGAGTGGGCGGAGACCCTGGCCAAAGGACGAACGCTGGCGCGCTGGCTCTCGCCGCCCGCGCCGAGGAGGGACCCATGAACCGCGCGCTCCCCCGAGGGCTCTATGGCATCGCCGACGCCGGCTTCGGAGACCCGGTCGCGCTGGGCCTCGCGCTGGCCGACGCCGGGGTGGAGGTCATCCAGCTCCGCGCGAAGGGCTGGTCAGAGGCGGATCTCCTGGAGGCCGCCCGCGCGCTGCTCCCCGGCCTGCGCGCCCGCGGCTCGCTGCTCATCGTCAACGACAGCCTGGCCGTGGCCGCGGAGATCGGCGCCGACGGCGTCCACCTGGGCCAGGAGGATCCTCCCTGGGACCTGACGGAGGCCCGCGCCGCCCTGCCCCCGGGCGCGCTCATCGGGCGCAGCACGCGCACGCTGGAGCAGGTCCTCGCGGCGCAGGACGCCGACTATCTCGGCTTCGGACCCGTCTACGCCACCACCACCCGGGCCGGCTCCCCCGCCCCCCGCGGGCCCGCCCTGCTCGCCGAGGCCGTGCGCCTCTCCGCCCGGCCCGTGGTTGCCATCGGCGGCATCGGCCCCGAGGGTCTCGCCGAGGTCAAGGCGGCGGGCGCCTGGGGCTGGGCCGTGATCTCCAGCCTCCTCACGGCACCTTCGCTGATTGAGGCCGCCCGCGCGCTGCGTTGAAGATCAGACGCGGCTCAGGGGTTTCAGGCGTGGAACAGCCGCGCGCGCGGGGAACTGCGCAGAAAAATGCGCACCCGTCTTCCCAGTCAACCCTAGAACGGAGTAGAGTAGCGCTGTTGACACGTCCACATCGCTGACGCCCTCCGCGGCCCCCCCGCTACCCCCCGCTGAACTCCACGCGGTCGCCCCTGCGGTCGCCCTGCTGAAGCTCCCGCACTCTCAGGTACGCACATGCCGCACTTCCTCGTCTTCCTGCTCGCGCTGTCCTCCGTCGCCACCGCCGCCAAGGGGGGCGGCCGTCGCGGCGCCGTCCCCACCGTCGTGGCCGAGCCCAGCGCCGAGACCCCGCCCGAGGGTTCGATCTGGGACATCATCGAGGCCAGCGACGACCCGGACCAGGCGAGCGCCGCCCCCACCGAGGAGGAGGCCGCCCAGGACGTTCAGGGCCAGGCCGAGACCGCCGCCCAGCCCGCGGCCGAGGGCGAGGCCTACCCGACCCCCGACGAGGGCTCGCTGTGGAGCTACATCGAGGGCGGCGATCTGGCCCCGGAGCCCCCCTCCGCCGAGGAGGTCCTGGAGAGCGATGAGCTCGCCGAGGCCCGCCGCATGGAGGAGTCCTTCCTCACGCGCTTCCGGGTCAGCCCGCCGGTGGACTTCTACAAGAACCCCGTTGCCGCGACGGAGCACGACCCGCTCCACCTGGACAAGGTGGACCTCGCCGAGTTCGACATCCCCATCGACATCAACGAGGACGTGGTCCGCTGGCTCAACTACTTCACCGGCAAGGGCCGCAAGTACTACGCCCGCTGGATGTCGCGCTCGACCACCTACCGCCCGATGATGTACGCGAAGCTGCGCGCCGCCGGGCTGCCCGACGACCTCGTCTACCTCTCGATGATCGAGAGCGGCTACAGCACCAGCGCCTACTCCAGCGCCGCCGCCGCCGGGCTCTGGCAGTTCATCTCCTCCACCGGCAAGATGTACGACCTGCGCATCGACAGCTGGGTGGACGAGCGCCGCGACCCGGAGGCCTCCACCGACGCCGCCATCCGCCTGCTCAGCGACCTCTACAAGCAGTTCGGCGACTGGCGCCTGGTCTGGGCCGCCTACAACGGCGGCCCCGGGCGCGTCACCCGCGGCGAGGCCCGCCACGGCACGAAGGACTTCTGGCAGCTCGTCGAGAAGAACGCCTTCGCGTCCGAGACCGACAACTACGTCCCGAAGATCATGGCCGCCGCCATCATCGGCAAGCACCCCGAGCGCTACGGCTTCACCGGGATCGACTTCCAGCCGGAGCTCCGGCGCGACACCATCCAGGTCGAGGGCGGCATGTACGGCCTCGACGTGCTGGCGGAGGCCGCGGGCGTGAGCGTGGACGAGCTGCGGAACCTCAACCCGCACATCCGCCAGATGGCCACCCCGCCCGAGGGCACCTTCATCCACGTCCCCAAGGGCAGCGGCAAGAGCTTCGCGGCGAACGTCGCCGCCATCCCCGAGGAGAAGCGCCTCACCTTCCGCGAGCACCGCGTGGCCAAGGGCGAGTCGCTCGGCTCCATCGCCAAGCGCTACGGGGTCAGCGTCGCCGACCTGCAGGCGGCCAACCACATCCGCAACGCGAACCTGATCAGCGTCGGGCAGAAGCTGATCATCCCCGGGGCCGGGGTGTCGGCGAAGGCGGTGGCGAAGGTCGCCGCCCCCGAGGCTGAGCGCGCCGAGGAGCAGAAGGCGCCCGCCGCGCAGAGCGCCGCGAAGAGCTCCACCGCCTCCGCCAAGAGCTCCACAGCGAAGAGCAGCTCCAAGGCCCTCGTCAGCTCGGCCGGCTCGGGCAGCACCCCGCCGAAGACCAGCCTGAGCTGGCACACCGTCCAGCGCGGCGAGACCCTCTCGTCCATCGCCACGAAGAACGGCGTGAGCCTGTCGGACCTGATGCGCTGGAACGGCATCAGCAACGCGAACCACGTGGTTGCCGGGCAGAAGCTGAAGGTCTACACGCCCACCAGCTCCTGGACCACGCACACCGTCCGCTCGGGCGAGACGCTCTCCGAGATCGCCAGCCGCTACGGCTGCTCGGTGGCGGAGCTCCAGCAGTGGAACAAGCTCTCGGGCTCGCGCATCAACGCCGGCCAGAAGCTCAAGGTCCGGGCCCGCTAGTGCTCACCGTCGAGCAGGCCCTCGAGCGCTGCCTCGGGGCCGCGCGTCCGGTGTCGCGCGAGGAGGTCCCGCTGGAGCACGCCTTCGGGCGCGTGCTGGCCGCGGACATCCACGCCCCCTCCCCGCTGCCGCCCTGGGACAACAGCGCCATGGACGGCTTCGCCGTGGCCAGCGAGGGCTTCGGCGACGACGAGGAGGTCGTGGTCCTGGAGACCATCGCCGCCGGCTCCGTGGGCCAGGTCCGCGTGGAGCGCGGCGCCGCCAGCCGCATCATGACCGGCGCCCCCCTGCCCGAAGGCGCTGACGCCGTCGTCATCCGCGAGGACAGCGAGCCCCTGCCCCCCGACGCGCGGGGTCGCGAGCGGGTGCGGCTGCGCGGCGGCGCCCGGCCTGGCCAGAACGTCCGGCGCATGGGCGGCGAGATCGCGGTGGGCGCCCGCGTACTGACCGCGGGTCATTTATTAAGCCCCGCGGCCGTGGGGCTGGCCGCCTCCCTCGGGCTCAGCAGCCTGCCCGTCGCCCGCAAGCCCCGGGTCGCCATCGTGTCCACCGGCGACGAGCTCGTCCAGCCTGGCCTCCCCCGCGGCCCCGGGCAGATCTGGTCGTCGAACGCCGTGACCCTGGCCGGGCTCGTGCTGGAGGCCGGGGGCGTGCCCATCGACTGCGGCGTGGCCCGCGACACGCTGGAGAGCACCCGCGCCGCCTTCCAGCGCGCCCGCCCCTGCGACCTCATCCTCAGCACCGGGGGCGTGAGCGTCGGCGACTTCGACGTCGTCAAGCAGGCCCTCTCCGAGGACGAGGCGCGCATGGAGTTCTGGAAGGTGCGGATGAAGCCCGGCAAGCCGCTGGCCTTCGGCAGCATCGCCGGACGCCCCGTCTTCGGACTGCCGGGCAACCCTGTCTCCACGGTGGTGAACTTCCTGCTCTTCGTGCGCCCCGTGATCCGGCGCTCGCTCGGCGATCCCCGCCCCTTCCTGCCCGTCCTCGACGCCAGCCTGCGCGGAGGCGTCCGACGCCCCCCCGGCCGCGAGGAGCTCCTGCGGGTGAGCCTCGCCTGGGAGGAGGGCCGCCTCGTCGCGACGCCCGCTCAGGCCCAGGGCTCGGGCGAGCTCTCCGGGCTCAGCCGCGCTCATGGCCTCGCCCTCGTCCGGGGCGACCGCGAGCGGATCGAGGACGGCGAGCCCGTCGCCGTGCTCATCTTCGATCCCGAATTCGCCTCGTCCGAGGCGCCCAGCCTGCGATGGTGATCCCGGGCTTCGTCCTCGCTGGAGGGCGGAGCGCCCGGATGGGCCAGGACAAGGCGCTGGTCCTGCTGGACGGCGTCCCGCTCGGCCTGCGCGCCGCCCGCACGCTCAGCCTCGCCGGCTGCGCGCCCGTCCACCTCGTCGGCCGCCAGCCCGCCCTCGCCACGCTCGGGCTGCCCCTCATCACCGAGCCTGGCGAGCCTGACGCCGATCGCCACCCGCTCCTGGGCGTGGCCGCCGCCCTGCGCGCCGCTGGCACCGGCCTCGCCCTGATCTGCCCCTGCGATCTCGTGAACCTGCAGGCCGAGCAGGTCGCGCGCCTGCTCTCCCTCGGCGAGCCCTGCGTGGCCGCGTCCGGCGAGCGCCTCCACCCGCTCCTGGCCCTGCTCCCCGCCACCTACGCCGATCGCGCCCTCGAGCTCGCCCTGGCCGGGCTCGGCGCGCACCGCCTGTGCGCCGGGCTCCCTCGGGTGGACCTGCCAGAGGAGGCCCTGCTCGACGCGAACCGCCCCGAGGAGCTCCCGCCGCCGCGCGGCCTGTGCTAGGATCGCCGGCCGTGGAGGTCTCATGGCCGAGAGCAGCGGCGCGCGCGTCTTCATCCTGTCCGTGACCCGCGACCTGGGCGACAGCCTGGGCGGGGAGCTGGCCGAGCTCGTGACCGAGGCCGGGCTCAGCCTCGCCGGGCGGGACCTCGTCCAGCCCGAGCCCGAGGTCGTCCGCACCGCGCTGGCCCGCCGCCTCGCCGACGCGAACGTGGCCGCCGTGATCGTGGTGGGCGCCGCCGAGCGCTGGGGGCAGGACGCCGGGAGCCGCGCCGTCGCCGAGCAGATCTCCCGCCCGCTGCCCGGCTTCGCCGAGCTCTACCGCGCCCACGCCCTGCCCGCCCGCGGCGCGCTGGCCCTGCTGGACGACGTCCACGCCGGGCTCACCGAGAAGCGCAAGGCCCTCTTCGCGCTCCCCGGGGACGCCTCGGCCCTGAGCGCCGCCCGCGCCCTCGCCCTCCCGCTGGTGAGCGAGCTGCTCGCCCGCGCCGAGGCAGCCCTGCGCGTCGAGGCCCCGGCGGCGAAGCCCGCCCCCGGCAAGGGCGCCCCCGCCCGCCCCGAGCCCGAGCCCGAGGAGGACGACGCCGCCACCGAGGAGGCTCCCCCGGTGCCCGATGGCGTGAGCGTCACCCAGATCGCCGCGGCAAAGCCCAAGGAGGACAAGGAGCTGCTCTCCAGCGGCTGGGAGGCCGGGCAGCGCGCCCTCAAGGCCGAGCTCCGCCGGGGCTGGCCGGTCATCCCCGACGCCTTCGATCGCCTCTCCGCCGCCCTCGACGTGCTCAACGCCGCCGGCCAGCGGGGCGAGCTCGCCCTGGAGGACGGGCGCAAGGTGGGCGCCTTCGCCTTCCCCGACTTCAGCCGGGTGGATTCGCGAATCCTCCTGGTGGGCGAGGGTGACGGGGTGCCCGAGGTCATCGCCCTCCACCGCCACCCCCGCCCCACGGGGACCGTGGTCGAGGGCGGGATCCTCACCCTGCCCACCCGCGACCCCGCGGAGCTCGGCGAGCGCATGTTCGGCCGGGCCGCCCCCGGCGGCGGTGAGCTCTTCGCGGTGGAGGGCGACGCGCTCTACCTGCGCCGCGGCGCGAAGATCTGGCGTTGGGACGGCAAGCGCGAGCAGGACCAGGGCACGGCCTCCCAGGTCCTCGCCAGCCTCATGCTCCGCTGGAGTCAGCGTTAGCGGGCGCCGCCCCGGCGTCGCAGGGTCCATGCGCCGCTGGCGGCGAGCCCGATGAGCGCCATCAGCAGGGGTGAGGTCCCCAGGGCCGTCTCCTTGCGCTCGCGCACCTCGCGGCCGGCGTTCTCGTCCAGGAGCGGCTCGGCCCGCTCGCCCGGCGCGGCGTAGCGCCCCCCGGACTCAGACGCCAGCGCCTCCAGGAAGCCGCGATCGGGCAGGATCTCCACCAGCTCCGGGTCGCGCGCGCTCACCGCGAACACCGTCTCCCCGCGATCCCCGGCGCTGCCGCCCGCCCGCGCCTCCACCCGGTGCGCGCCCTTGGCCGTGGGCCGGAAGGCCACCGCCGCCTCGCCCGTGGTGTCCGTGGCCAGCGAGAAGCGCCCGGCCTCCCCCTCCGGCCCCTGCACCACCAGCGCCACCTCCGCGCCGCTGACCGGCTGGTAGCCGGCGTCGTGCACGCTCACCACCAGGCGAACCTCGTCGCCCAGCAGCACGTTCTCCCGGCTCGGCACCACCACCACGCGCCGGTCGGCCGGGTCCGCCACCAGCCAGCGCATCGCGTTCTTCCAGAAGCGCAGGTAGGCCTGGTTGCCCTTGCCCGAGGCCGCCTCGGTGAACGACCAGCGCCAGGAGGCGTCCACGGTCAGCGCCATGGTCCTCCCCTCGCCCACCTCGCGCACCGCCAGCACCGGGCAGGGCCGCCCCCCGGCGCAGGTGCTGTTCGGGTTGTCCAGCAGCACCGCCGCCCCATCCGCCGGGCCCAGGGTCAGGTTCAGCCCGTCCATCTCGGGGAGGCGCTCCCAGACCGCGCGGCTCTCGTCGGGATCTCCCGCCAGCCGCGTGATGGGGTGGGCCAGGCCCGCAGACGTCAGGCGGGGCCGGAAGCTCGCCTCGTCCGACTTCGGCCCGTCCACTCCCAGCTTGAGCGGCAGCACCTCGGCCAGCGCCGTGTTCTGGTAGGCGCCCAGGTCGAAGCTGCGGTCTCCGCCGGTCATGACCAGGGCCTTCCCGCTGCGGACGTACTCGGCCAGGTTGGAGAGCAGTTCCCGCTGCCGGTACTCGAAGTAGGGGGCGTAGTCGAAGTTCTGGAGCACCACGAGGTCGAAGGTCCCCAGGTCCTCGGCGAAGAGCCGGTCATAGGGGAACTCGATGAGCGAGAGCTCGTCGCTGCCCCAGCCGGCCCCCATGTCCTCGTGGGTGCGCAGGATGAAGAAGCTGACCAGATCGACGCTCGGGTCCTCCTTGAGGAACAACCGCAAGAACTTCTGGTCGAAGCTGGGGCTCCCGCTGACCTGGAGCACGCGGGTCCGGTCGCGCACCACCCGCACGACCACGGGGAAGACGTTGTTGCCGGGCACCGCGTCGTCGGCGGCCACGGGCACCGAGACCTCCCAGCAGAAGCGCCCCACGCTCGTCGGCGTGATCTGGAATTCGACCTGCGCCTCGCCGTTCTCGTCGAGGGTGGCCTCGCGCGAGCCGACCAGCCGCCCCTCCCGCGAGAGGGTGACCGGCACCCGCTGCCCGGGGGCACCGCGCAGCTTCGCCGTGAGCGAGAACGGCGTGCGCAGGAAGGCGAAGCCGCCCGTCACCACGTCGTCCACGGCGAGATCCTCGAGGTCTCCCCCCGTCCCCACCTGATAGACCGTCAGCGGCCCCGGCAGCTCCGGCAGGCCCATCGGCTGCCCCGCCCGCCACTCCCGGCGCAGCGCCCCGCGGTCGAGCCCGTCCGAGATCAGCACCACGCCCCGCAGATCCTGGCCGAGGTAGCGCTCGGTGAGCGCGCTCAGCGCCACCCCCACGTCCGTCCCCCGC
The DNA here is from genome assembly GCA_964615375.1 of uncultured Enterobacterales bacterium. Classification (GTDB taxonomy): domain Bacteria; phylum Myxococcota_A; class UBA796; order UBA796; family CAZKWG01; genus CAZKWG01. The sequence goes on along the minus strand of CAZTOW010000072.1, from coordinate 4,980 downwards.
CCCGCGTAGGCCCCGGGGTCGGTGAGCGCCTCGGCCGAGCTCACGCGGAGCTCCTCGTCGAAGGCGTAGACCTCCACCTCGGGCCCGAGCGCGTCCAGGATCTCCCGGACCTCCGCCGCCCGCGGCGCGCCGCCCTCCAGCACGGCCATGGAGGCGCTCGCGTCCACCAGCGCCACGAGGTGAGCCGGCTCCCGGCGCCCCTCCTCCTCCACCCACTGCGGGCCCGCCGCCGCGCACACCAGCAGGCCGAGCGCCAGCGCCCACAAGCCCAGCTCCCCCGCCCGGAAACGCGAACCGCTCGCCCGCCCCGTCCACCAGGCCAGCGCCAGCGCCAGCAGCGCCGCGGCCGCGGCCAGCGCCACGACCCAGGGCTCCGCGCTCCACTCCAGCGCGCCGCCGCTCCCCGGGGTCCCCCCCAGCCAGAAGGCCCTCACTCCAGCCTCCCCTCCCGGATCAGCTCGAGCACATGCGCCTGGTCCTGCTTGTAGTTGGAGGTCAGCGAATACATGACCAGATTGATCCCGAGCTTCAGCGCCTCCCGCCGCTGCCACTCCCCGCCCGGCGTCACCGGGTAGCGATCCCGCCCGTCCGGCCCGCGGTCCAGGGCCCCCGTCAGGTCGTTCGGGCTGAAGACCAGCGGCGTCACCGGGCCCACCGTCACCCCGTCCATCACCGCGCTGACCTCCACCCGGCCCGAGGGGCGATCCAGCAGGAAGAAGGCCCGGTAGATCGAGTGGTTCGAGGCCAGCGGCGACAGCGGGCGCGTGGGGAAGAGGCGCCCGCACAGATCGCGCACCGAGCGCGACACCGGCCCGTCGGGGGTGGCGCTGGCGTCGTCGATGAGCAGGAAGCCGCCGTAGGACAGGTAGCGGACGATCTGCTCCGCCGCGCGCTCGGAGAGCTGGGGGAGCTCGCCCGTGGCGATGAGCGCGCAGAAGGGGTGCGCGAAGAGGGCGGGGTCTTCGGGGTCGAGCTGCACCGCCTCGGGATCGGCCTCGATGCTGGTGGACTGCATGACCTCGAAGAGGAGGCGGTGCCAGGCCGCGGGCCGCGAGGCCGTGCCCGAGGAGAGCTGAAGCTCCGCCACGTCCACCAGGCTGTTCCGACCAAAGCCCCAGCCCGAGCGCGGCGCGATCAGCGCGGCCCCCGCCCCCATCAGGGCGGCGCGGCGCGACCAGAGCGCGGGGGCTGAGGCCCGATCATCCATCCCGCTCACATAACCCGGCGCCCTGAGGCAGGGACGGGTGTAAGGCCGACCCTGGCTCCGGCGTTCAGGAGAGGTCGGCGCCTCGCCGCCGCCCACGCTCTCGGAGGTCTCCATGCCCGCGCCCTCGCTCGCCGCCCGCGTCACCCTCTCCCTCTCTGTTTCCCTCGGCGCCGCCCTGCTGTTCTCGCTGCTCACCAGCGTCGGACACGCCGACGGCGCGAAGACGAACGCCGGTCCGCAGCAGGTGATCGAGCCGCCGCTCGTCCAGAGCGCGCCGCCGAGCACTCCGACCATCCCCGAGCTCTCCGATCCGCCGGCCCCGCCGCCGCCGCCGCCCGCTCCCCCTGAGCCCGATCTGAATCAGGTCGTCCCCGTCGACGTCTTCGGCGGATACTGAGGTGAGCGAGGCCCTGCTCGCGGCGCTGCGCCAGCTCCTGCTGTTCACGGCCGTGCTGACGCCGCTGGAGATCCTGTGGCCGGCTCGGCCGGGCCAGCGCCTGCTGCGACCTGGGTTTCTGACCGATCTCGGCTGGGCGATGCTCACGCCGCTCACGGCGGGGGCGCTGGCGGCGGGGGCGGTCTCCGGCCTCGCGGCGGCCCTGGGCGGGCAGACCCTCGGGGCCTCGCTCCCCCTGTGGTCGCGGCTCGCGATGGTCCTGCTGCTCGGCGAGCTGGGCGGCTACCTCTACCACCGCGCCGCCCACGCCAGCCCCTGGCTCTGGCGCCTGCACGCCGTCCACCACGGCCCTGAGGAGCTGGACTGGGTCGCGGCCCACCGCCAGCACCCGCTGGAGAGCGCCATCCTCCTGCTCATCGCCAACGTCCCGGCGGTGATCCTGGGCGTCTCTCCTTCCTTCGCGCTGGGCGTCATCGTGGCCCAGCGCCTCCACACCGCTCTGGTCCACGCCAACCTGGCCCTGCCCGAGGGCCGCTGGGAGCGCTGGGTGGCGGGCCCCCGCTTCCACCGCTGGCACCACGCCGCCGACGGGGAGCCCGCCAACTTCGCCAGCCTCCTGCCCATCCTGGACCGGATCTTCGGGACCTGGAGGCTCCCCGCGGGCCAGCCGGCGCGCCTCGGTTACCCCCCGGCCACCGGCGGTCTGGTGCGCCAGCTGCTCTACCCCTTCGCCGCGGGCTCCCAGGGGACCCAGGGGGGAGGCTCCCAGCTCGGTGTGTAGGCCTCGTCTACCCGCGTCCAGCGCCCGTCTTCCACCGTCCACACCGCGATCTCCCGCAGCCACAGCACCGGCAGCCACAGCCGCGCCAGCGTCGGGTCCGAAATCGCCGCCAGCACCCGCTCCACCGGCTGTGTCGGAGAGCTCGCCCGCGCCCGCGCCCAACCCACCACCGCCGCCAGCTTCCTGTACAGATCGGGGACGTGCGCCGGCCGGACCAGCACCGTCCGCGTGTCCGCGTCGTACTCCGCCAGGTCCGCGGGGAGCTCCGCGGCGCGCGGCGCGAACAGGCTGTCCCGGGACACGAGCTGGCTCAGGATCTGCCACCGCGCCGCGAGCTGAGGGGCGTCCAGGTGCGCGAACTGGACGAGGACGCGGTCGTGGGACAACGACTCCTGGTGGAAGGGGCCGTGGTGCAGGGCGCGGAGGGAGACGAGGGCAGGGAGGTGCTCTGAGCCCAGGAGCAGGGAGACCGCACAGGGGACCAGCGAGAACAGCCCATTGGAGACCACATGCTCCAGCTGGTTGGGGTAGCCAGGACACACCGCGCCCAGCCGGATCTCGGGATCCTCCGCCCAGATCCTGAGCTGAGCCGTCGCGGGGTAAGCCTTCGAGGCCTCCTTCAGCCACGTCCCATCCAACCGCTGCGCGAAAGCGACGCAGTCGACCTTGCCCAGGAGCGCCTCCTCCACGAGGCCAGGTGCACAGATGTCACTGAGCTCGAAGTCCAGCACCTCGGAGCGCGGGCGCGGGCGACCGGAGATGTCCGCCTGGATGGCCCGCTGCAGACGCTCCAGCACCCGGTTGTCATCTGCGATCTCGGGGCGGGACCGCATGACGAAGTACATGTCTCTCGAGCAACGCGCGGGCCTGGCGGGTGGAAACAGACTGGCGAGCCCACGCGCGAGAGCGCGATGTGCCGGCGGGACGAGCGCGCCGCTGGACACCCACTCCAGCTCCGGCAGGTGGACGATCAACGCTCGGACGGCGTTCAGAAGATCGGAGCGCCGAATCTGCTCGAGGTCGCGCTGCAGCCCCCCCGAGATCTGCAACCTGAGCCCGCTCATCGCAGCGAGCAGAGCCAGCTCGGTGACGAGCGCCTGGCGAACGTCGGCGCGCTGCGCCAACCAGGGGTGGATCCAGAGCTGAAGGATCAGGCCCGTCGGAGCGTCCACGAGCCCGACGCGGAGGGGTGGCCTGCCGTCGACGGTGACCAGCCAGGAACCTGACCAGGAGGGCGCCTCGATCCCCTCGAAGAAGACCAGCTCGGGCGCCTCGGGCTCACACGCGACGACCGGGCTCAGGAGGCCGATCGACGCCTCGCACGGCGGCATCCCCCCCGTCAGCGTCGGTGGGCGACTCCAGGTATCACCCCACGCGCGCGGCCAGATCCAGCTCCACAGCCAGGTCCACAAGCTCGACCGCTCGGGCTCCAGGCGAACGTCGAGCTGAACATCGACGCGCGTATAGGCCTCCGAGGGAGCTCGCCAGACCTGTGGTGGCGCCCGGGTCAGCTCGTGCTTCACCTGCGGCTTTCCGTAGAGGTCGTCATGGTGAGCCCTCAAGAGCTGCTCCTGGAAGCGCGCGAGCTCGAGGAGGCGACTCTTTCCGAAGGCCAGCAGGAGGAGGCGTCCGGGCCCATCGTGGTCCAGGCAGGACCGGAGAGCTGGCCCTCCGACGCGCGCACGCATCTCCTGCGCGATCCACTGGAGGTTGGGGTACATCCACCCTCCGGGGTCGGTCTCGGCCGCGCATCCGAGCACGAGCACCTCCTCCAAAGTATGGCCGAGCCAGCCTTGAAATCGCTGGCAGGCGCCAGCATGAAGGCTCATGTGTCGATGGAGCTCTCCAGCGCCAGGCTCGCTGAGATCGGTGGCACAAGCCCAGTCCACTGGCCCACCGCGCTCCGGCCCGGGACGGAATAGGAGAGCCTGAAAGTTGGATGGTCGACGGGCTCTCGTGGGCATCATGACTTCACCCCAGGCGCGAAACTTCTCGCGATGGCCTCGAGATCCTTCTCGTACGCATGTCCGATCTTGAAGCCGGCGAACGTGCCCCCGCCGAGACCCGCGGCCTTGGCGGCATCATCGACCGTTGACCAGCCTTCGTCGTTGAGCAATCCCCACACCTTCTCAATCCCGGCTGCGTCCACGAGCTTGCTCACCTCAGCGGCGGTCTCCGGGTACCCCATCGGAGGTTTGCTGTGGAGACGACTGGCGATGTGTGTCGCGAAGCCCTCCTCGAGGGCCACCTTCCGCCACTTTTCGGGTGAGGGCCTGCAGAAGGCATGCACCAGCTCGTGCGAGACCACCTCGTCAATCTCGCCATCCGGGATGTCCTTGGAGACATAGATCCCGGACTGCTCTCCGGTCGTCGGGTTTCGATGTCGATAATATGCACGTGCTCCAAGGATCTCGTCCGCGGCCTGTTCTGGGGTGTGCCCCGCATTCATGAGACGCCGCCCCTGCTGCCTCAGGAACTCGTCGTGCTCCTGCACAAAAAACCGATCCGCCGTCAGCGCGTCCTCTGGCATCGGCACCAATGACCTCACCAGCGCCTTGTTGCGCTCGAAGACCCCGGCCGGATCATCGTACCACC
>CAZTOW010000071.1:0-39575 GCA_964615375.1 uncultured Enterobacterales bacterium | reverse complement strand
GCCGTCGAGAAGCCCGTCACCGTCGATGTCGGAGGGTCTAACTGATCATGCATGGCTTCCGAGCCATGATCGTCATCGGCCACCGCTGTCAGGTTCGCGTCCCAGGCCGAGCAACCTGTCGCCCGAACCTCACGCGAGAACAACCCGAGGATCACGCACAGGACAAGGAGAAGTGCGGTGCGGTGCGGTGCGGTGCGGTGCGGTGCGGTGCGGTGTGGTGCTCATGTCATCTACTCCACTATCTTTATACCACGAATTCTGAGAGCACGCGCTCGGCTCGCGCGAGACCAGGACGCTGGTCATCTTCGGTACCCTCGTCGCGTACCCCGTGCAGGCCGACGAGGGGGTGAGGTCGAGAACATCGTCCGAAATCGGCGATGATCATTGCGCTTCTCAGGTTCAGCACCGCCGTTGCCGAAGTTCGCGAAATTCCGCGACAGCGTCGCCATCCAAATCGTCGGGTCACTGCCCGCCCCCTGGCGGGAGAGGGGGCAGGCCGGGCGCTCTCGCGAAGAGCGGCCGGCCGAAGGGGGTGAACCCTCGCAGGAGGGTTCACCCCCTGGAGAGGGAGCAGATCGTCGGGCGCGCCGGGCGCGGCCGACGATCTGGGTCGCCAGATCTCGGCTTTTGCACCCCGCCCCGCGCATGATAGGCTGTACCTGCCCCCTTTCTGGAGCCTCCGATGCGTCCCCTCCCCCGCCTCGGCGCCCTCACCGCCCTCCTGCTCAGCGCCCTCGCCCTCGCCCTCCAGGTGCGCCCCGCGACCGCGGGCGCCAGCGACGGGCCGCTCCGGGCCTCGGCCTTCCTCCAGCGGGTGTTCGCGCACCTGCCGAAGGCGCCCACGGAGGAGTACACCTTCCAGCCCTGGGAGGTGGCGGGGAACCCGACCAAGGAGGGCTTCGGGCTGCTGCGGGTGGAGCCGGGCGTGGACCCGGAGGCGGTTATCGCCCGGATCATGGCGGTGGACCAGTACAAGGCGAATCTGGCCCGGCTTCAGGACTGCCGCTCCATCCCCGACCCGCGCTTCAAGGCCCCGGGCTCCGTGCGCTTCTACATGCGCGTGGACCTGGAGCCCTTCGGATACGTGCAGCACGAGCTCGCGCTTCTCGACGGCGGCACGCGCGAGGGCTACCGGGTGGCCTTCTGGTACGACCTGCAGCCGGAGACGACGAACCTCGACCCGAGCCAGGCCGCGCGCAGCGCCTACAGCGTGGGCGCCTGGCTGGTGTCCAAGGACTACGTGGGCTACGCGGTCTCCAACGCGCCCGTGCGCGAGGACGTGAGCTCGGCGAAGTGGGCTCTGCTCACGACCGGCGCGGACGCATCGGCGAAGATGGTGGTGAAGACGAACATTGAGAAGATGGTCGCCTGGTCCAGGCGTTGATGGAGGGGACATGAACGGACGTCGATCGGTAGTGTGGTGGATCCTGGCTTTGTGCGTGCTCCTGGTGGGTCGGCAGCTCGCTTACGCGGCGGAGCCCAGCAGCCCCGAGCGGGTCGGCGGCTTCCTGGCCCGCGCCTTCGCGAACCTCCCGAAGACGCTGCCCTCCAGCTACTACTTCAAGAGCTGGGACGTGCCGGGCCAGGAGACCCCCGAGGGGGTCGGCCTGATGCCGCTGGAGGAGCCCATCGATCCTGACAAGGTCATCGCTCGAATCCTGGACGTGGACCATTATGTTGGGAACATTGACTATGTAGAGAAGGCTTTCGCCACGCCAGACCCACGCTTCAACCTGCCCTACGCGATGCGTTACCACCAGGAGGTGAAGCTGCCCGGGGTCGATCGCATGCAGCACGAGCTCGTGCTGAACGACGGGGGCATCCGGGACGGGTACCGCGTCATCTTCTGGTACGACCTTCAGCCCGAGGCCAGCCAGCTGGACATCAAGGACGGCGCGCGCAGCGTATACAGCGTGGGCTTCTGGCTGGTGAGCGCCAACGCCGTCGGCTACGGCCTCTCCAACCTGCCGGTGAAGGATGAGCTGGGGACGGGGAGCTGGATCGCGATGACGACCGGCGTGGACGTGCTGGCCGGCAAGATCTTCCGCTCGAACATCAAGGGCATGGTGGAGTGGGCCCGGAGGTGAGCCCTTGCGCGGCGCGCCCAGGAGGCTATCCCCGGGAGAACAGGGAGCCTCCCATGCGCCTCTTCCACACCCTCCTCCTCGCGCTCTGCCTCGGCGGGATCGCCCTCGCCGGCGCCGGCCCCAAGGACTCGCCCATGGTCCAGCTCGACGGAAAGCCCCTCGATCGCGCCAGCCTGGACGGCAAAGCCGTGCTCTTCGTGAACGTCGCCAGCCGCTGCGGATACACGAAGCAGTACGCCGGCCTGGAGAAGCTCTACCAGGACTGGAAGGACAAGGGCCTGGTCATCGTGGGCGTGCCCTGCAACCAGTTCGGCGGGCAGGAGCCGGGCACCGCCGAGGAGATCCAGAGCTTCTGCAAGCTGAACTACGGCGTCAGCTTCCCGCTGCTGGAGAAGCAGGAGGTCAACGGCGCCGGCCGCAGCCCGCTCTACCAGAGCCTGGTGTCCAGCCCGGTGGGCGGCGGCCAGGACATCAAGTGGAACTTCGAGAAGTTCCTGGTGGGCAAGGACGGGGCGGTGCTGGCGCGCTTCCCGAGCGCGGTCGCGCCCGAGGACCCGAAGCTGATCGCGGCGATCGAGGGCGCGCTGTCGGCGCGTTAAGCGCTCCCGATGAAGGCCGTCCGCCTCCCCTCCCCTCGCCTGATCGCCCCCTTCGGTGACCCGGTCTCCGAGGTCCGCGTGCTCGATCGCCCGCTGCGCGAGGCCCAGGAGGCCGCGCTGCGGGCGGCGGGGGTGGAGCTGGTGGAGCGGCCCCCCGTAGGAGAGCCCTGGCTGGTCTTCAGCGCGCGGACCTGGTTCACGCCCGAGCTGGTCCGCCTCCTGGTCTCGGCCGGCCCCGGTCGCCTGCGGGTGGAGCACCCGGACTACGGCCCCGCGTATGAGGCGCTGCAGGAGCTGGACGCCCCCGGCCTCTACGAGCTCGGGCTGCACCCGGCCAGCCAGGGCGCCCTGCCCGAGCGCTTCCCCGAGCTCGAGCCGCGGACCGTCGATCTCGGGCTGAAGAGCGAGCAGATGGAGGGGGTGCACCCGGCCCTGCGCTTCGCCGCGCGCCCCTTCCCCGTGAGCGCGGCCCTGGTGCACCAGATCGACCACTGGGCCCACGTCCTGCGCGTGAACCTGCTGGCGATGGCGGCGCGCGGGCTACAAGCGAAGCTGGACTTCGACCGCGCGCCGATCTGGCGCCGGGCCTTGGAGGTCCTGGTCTTCCTGCTCCGCAACCGCCCGACCAGCCGCTGGGACGTGGCGCGCGGACTGTGCATGCTGGGGAAGAAGGTCTCCATCCACCCCACAGCCACGGTGGAGTTCAGCGTGCTGGAGGACGGGGTGGAGGTGGGGCCGGGCGCGGTGGTGCGGGCGAGCCACCTGGGCGTCGGGGCCAAGGTGGAGGAGCACGCCGCGGTGAACCTCTCGGTGATGGGCGCCGGCAGCAAGCTGAGCCGCTTCGGGATGCTGAACCTGAGCGTGCTCTACCCGGGCGCCAGCGTGAGCCACGGCAACGGGCACCAGGCCTGCGTGTTCGGCCAGGACACCTTCGTGGGCTGGGGCGTGACGGCGCTGGACCTCAGCTTCGGCAAGCCGGTGAAGGTGGAGCGCGACGGAGCCTGGGTGGACTCCGGCCAGCACTTCCTGGGCGTCTGCCTGGGGCACCGCGCGCGCCTGGCCTACGGGGCGGTGATCAACGCGGGCGTGAGCGTGCCCAACGACGCCCTCCTGATGGGCGAGCACGACCAGCTCCTGAAGCGCTGGGGGGACGCCCCGCCCGACCAGATGTGCGTGGTCCGCGGCGGCGTGGCGGTGCCCTTCCGCACCGCTCAGAAGGTGTAGACCGTGGACAGATCGTAGAGATCCTCCACCCAGACCGCGCGCCCGAAGGCCCAGCCGATCTCCGACTCCGCCATCCAGACGATCTTCCCGTCAGCGGAGACCTCCTCGATGCGACCATAGGCCGACCAGGTGCTGAGCCAGGTGTCGGGGAGCTTCTGCGCGTCGCCAAAGACCTGATTGAACAGCCCGCTCGGGTCCGACCACTCCCAGACCTTCTCCAGCGTGCCGGCCTCGCGATCGAAGGCGTACTCGACGATGCGCGACCGCTGGTCATCGTGGTGGAAGCCGTTGTCGAACATCATGAAGCCGCCGTCCCAGCGATGCGACATGTGGCCGTGCGACCACATGTCGTCCGGGTTCTCCGTCGCGATCTCCGGGTCCTTTCCCCCAATCCGGGCCACGAGCTGCCCGGTGGCGCGCTCGGTGATCAGGATCTCGTCCAGGTTGCGCGAGAGCATCCAATACTCGTCCCGGTCCTCGTCGTAGAGCAGCGAGTTGGCGTGGCTGAAGTCCCTGGCCTCCGTCCCGACGAGCTCGTCATAGTAGTGCTCGCAGGGTACGAAAGGCTCGATGTGGTCCAGCAGCACGAAGCGGATGTCCGGCATGGCGTCCTCGCTCGCCCCCTCCGGCCCCTCCAGGATCATGTCGCTGAGGATCTCCTCCTCCGCCCCGTCCACCTCCGCCTCGGTGAGGTCGAAGGCCAGCCAGGCCAGCGTCCCGTCCTCGTGGCGCAGGCCCTCGTGGTGCCCGAGGTAGGCCCGGGTGGTGCTCTGCTCCTCGCCGTCCAGGCTGACGCGCTGCACGTAGGCCAGATCCGTCCCGCCGGAGTTGTCCGCGGGCAGGTAGGTGATGCTGTTCGTGTTGGGGTCGAAGTGCCCGCCGGGCGTGACCAGCCCGTCCTCGACCTGCCGGGTCCAGACGTAGTCCCCGTCGCGGTCGAGGATCACCATCCAGGCCCCGCCAGCCTCGACCATCGCGACCAGGACGTAGCCGCCGGGGCTCATGGCGCCCGAGTCCTCCTCGGAGACGGTGAGGGTGGGGAGCGCGCGCGGCGGCGGGTCCAGCTCCACCTCCACGGTCTCGCTGCGCTCCGCCTCGCCGCCCTCCGGCGTGCTGACGCCGCGGAAGGTGTAGGTGTGACCGGCCTTCAGGCCATAGACCGTGATCCGGTGCTCGCGGGTCGCCTCCCTCTCGTCGGGGGTGCTGAGCGTGAGATCGCCGTCCAGCCCGTAGTCCACGCGCCCCAGCCCCTCCTGGGCGCTGGTCCAGGAGAGCGTGACGACGGTGGGGATCTGTTCACTCACGGTCGCCACCGGGCCGTCCTCGTCGTGAGAGCAGGCCGCGAGGCAGAGCGCCAGCAAGCAGGAGTGGATCCGTGTCATGTACACGCCTCGGTTCAGGTTCGAACAGGGTGATTGCGAACAGATCCGAAAGCGCGGCGAAGCGCCGGGTCGAGGTCGGAGCTGAGGAACTCCTGGCGGAGGCGCTGGCCCGACTCGTCGTACAGGAAGGGGATGACGGCGTATCGGTGCCCACGGGTGACCGTGTGCGCCTCGTGCAGCAAGGTGCAGGAGAAGACGACGGCCCCGCCTACGGGGGCGCGGTAGCGTTGCGGGCCGAACTCGGGGAAGGACAGATCGCCGCCCTCGTAGTCATCCGAATTCAGGTTGATGGTGCAGGCGAACTTGCGGTGGGCCGTGGCGGGGCCCGTGTTGTCTCGGTGGGCCGAGAAGTGACCGCCCGTCTCGGCGTCGTAACAGCCGATCACGTAGCGCTCGATGTAGGCGACCTCGAACTGGAAGGCGGCGCGGATCTCCGGGACGACGCGGCGCTCCATGCGGGAGTGGACCGCCTCCAAGAGCCGGGGGTCCTCGATCTGCAGGTCGCGGCGGCGCTTGCGGGCGTAGTCCACGACCAGCGCGTCCTCACCGGGCGCGCTCTTCATGAGCCCGCTCTCCTGGGGATGGCCGCGCTCGAAGGTGTCCATCAGCTCGCGGCAGAGCTCGGGCTCCAACACGCCCGGGATGAGCAGGATGGGGGCCACGCCGCCGCGGATGGGCTCACCCGGCGCGGGCACGGGGGTCGGGTGCGCCAGCGCGCCCTCGAGGAAGCGCGCGATCTCGTCCAGGTGCTGCGCCGGGTCGGTGATCGGCAGCGTCGCGGCGACGTGCAGACTCGGGTCGATGATGTAGGACATCGTCGTCAGCGTCGGGCGGCCGCCCTCCACCGCCGGCGCGATGGCGCCCAGCTCGCGGGCCACCTTCTGGTCCAGGTCCCAGAGCAGCAGGTAGCCCGGCGGCGCGTCCACCAGCCGGTGCTCCTTGCGATCCCGCGGGTCGTTGCTGACCGTGATGTGGACGACCCGGGACCCGTCGAAGAGGTGCTTGCGCGCTCGCGCGTTCGCGTACACGGCGCGCGTGGCCGGGTGCCCGGCGGACCCCAGGAAGGTCAGCACCACCCAGCGCCCGGCGAAGTTGCTGATCTGCAACGTGCCCCCCTCCCCCAGGCAGTGGAACCAGGGGACGGGATCGCCGGGCGCGAGGCGCCTCTGAGCGCTCATGGCGCGCTGTCCGGGGTAAGGTTCGGGAGGAGGTGCTCCCGGAGGCGCTCCTGCACTTCGCCTCGGAATGGTCTCCCCATCACGGTCGCCTCGAGTGAGCCCTTCCAGTCGTCCGGGCGCCACACGCCACGGTAGTTCCAGGCGTTGAAGATGGGGTCCGACTGTCGCAGCTCGAGCTCGCGCACGGAGGTGTAGAGATCGACCATGTCGACCAGATCCACAACGAGGCAACCCAACGCGCGCGCCGCGCCGGCGGCGGGCCCGTCGTGCGTGAACAATGGCGCATCGAGCTGCCTCGCGAGGGTGATCAGGGTCTGATCGTTCCTGCCTGGGAGCGGTCGGACACGCTTCTTCTGAATGATCTTCCCACACGCGGCGAGGGCCTGGGGCGATATCCTCTCGACCTTCAGGATCCCGACCTGGCTCCACTCCTCCAGGATCAAGGACAGGCTGCTCGCAATCTGCTCCTGGTAGACGCGGGACGACACGTAAAATTGGATGCGGATGTGCGTCGCGAGATCCCGCAGCATCTGTAGAGGTGCGAGCTCACCGGCACAGGCAGGTAACGCTCGGGCATGCAGGAGAGAGCAGTTGTCGACGACAACCGCGCTCATGCCTCTGTACCCAGATGACCGAGCAGGGCGGACGAGGTCCTCCAGGTCCTGGCCGCCGCCGCGAAGCATTCCACCTGGAGCCGCGGCGAGATCTCGTCCCACCGCCCGATCGGGACACGCAGATACTCTCTCGCGGCGCTCTCGGAGAGGACACCAGCCCGGAGCCCCTCTGCCACAAGATTCAGCAGGATTCCTTGCCGGAGCTCGGGGATCACTCCAAACACCGGCTCTTCTCGGAGGTTGACAGGATCGCTCTCTGTCCAGGCTGGCGACAGCTCGGAGGACAGCCCATCCAGTCGTTCGCTTCTGGAGATGATCTGGTTGTTCTGCAGGTGGGCCCTCATCGCCAGGAATCCAACCCCATACAGATCCATCAGATGGCGAACCTTCTCCGAGACGGGGCGACTGCCCAGGCGAGCCCACTCCTCACGAAGCGCGCGAACCGGCGCCAGAAAGGACACCGCGAAAGCACGCGCTCTCCGCTCGAGCATGTAGCTGTCTGCACGCCGACTCTCCCCAGACACATGATCTTCTTCTTCATTCCGACCGGACGAGCAATAGGTCCTCATCGATCGCATCGCCTTCCGATCGAAGAGCAGGTGACAGAGTTCGTGCGCGAGACTAAGCCTCCTCCCGGACGCACTTCGCGAGAAGCTGCCCATCGGGTTGACGACGACGATCCCTCCTGTCTCTTGAGAGCTCGCCGAGAAAGCATCGACGTCCGGATCCATGGAGGCGTACAAGACCAACACATCCAGACCGGCCAGCACCGCGCTCACCGACTGCACGGGTCCCATTCCGAGCTTCAGCCGCGTGCGGACCAGCTCCGCGAGTTGCTCGGGGCCACCTTGATCAGGATGTCGATAGTCCAGGTTCTCCTTGAATGAGCTCAGTGGGACCGTCGCAGACACACTGGCGCCGGGGACAAGCTGAAGAAGTTGACGCACCTCTCGCGCGACGGAGAGCGCGCCGCTGATCACGAATCGTGTGCTCGCGCAGAGATGGTCTCGCTGCGCCCGAAGGAGCGTGCCGACAGGCGACTTGACCTGTCTCTGACCACTCGAGAGCGCGCGCCCCACATCAACCCCATAAAGATCAGATAGAATCTCCGCCTCTTGCTCATCCAGGTCGTCCGTTCTCTCCAGACGAACCAGACTGTCAGTGCTCCAGCGAGCCTGGGTGGCGACCTCATGTACGGAGTATCCCAGTGATTCCCTGAGCCCCTTGAGTACTGACATCCCGACCCTCGAATGACACGTCACCGCAGGTTCGACGACGTGGCTCGAATATACCATGAACGCGGCCGCCCAGCAGCGACCCCCATTCGCCCGTTCAGCCCTTCTTTCCGGCTCTCGCGACGGAGGCGATGCCCTCGGGCGAGGCGGGGACCACGCCCTTCTCCGTGATGATGCCGGCGATGAGGCGGGCGGGGGTCACGTCGAAGGCCGGGTTGCGGGCGGCGGAGCCCGCGGGCGTGGTGCGGACGCGGGAGAAGCGCCCCTCATCCGACCAGCCCCAGGTGTAGCGCACCTCGTCCTGGCTGCGCTCCTCGATGGGGATGTCGGCGCCGGTGGGACAGTCGATGTCGATGGTGGTGGTGGGGGCCGCCACGTAGAAGGGGATGTTGTTGAAGGCGGCGCAGACGGCGCTGGAGTAGGTGCCGATCTTGTTGGCCACGTCGCCGTTGGCGGCGATGCGGTCGGAGCCGACGATGACCATGTCGATCTCGCCGCGGTACATGAAGAAGCCGGTGGCGTTGTCGGCGATGACGGCGTGGGGCACGCCCTCCTGGCCCAGCTCCCAGGCGGTGAGCTGCGCGCCCTGACCGCGGGGCTTGGTCTCGTCGGCGAAGACGAAGACCTTCTTGCCCTTGCGGTGGGCGACGTAGATGGGGGACAGCGCGCTGCCCCAGTCCACGAAGGCCAGCCAGCCGGCGTTGCAGTGGGTGGAGATGCGGGCGCCGTCCTTGATCAGGGGCTCGCCGTGCTCGCCGATGGCCTTGCAGCAGGCGGCGTCATCGTCGGCGACGGCGTTGGCGGCGGCGACGGCGGCCTCGCGGGCGGCGGCGACGCGGTCGCCCTGGGCCTCGATCGCCGAGAGCACGGTGCGGATGCCGTAGAAGAGGTTCTGGGCGGTGGGGCGCGTCTCGGCGACGAACTGCGCCGCCTCGGCCACGTAGGTGTGGAAGCTGGCCTCGGGCGCTTCCAGCGCGGCCTGGGCGATGGCGTAGGCCCCGGTGGCGCCGATCGCGCCGGCCCCGCGCACGACCATGGTGCGGATGGCCTCCGCGGTGTCGCGGTGCGTGGGCTCGTCCACGATGGCGAAGCGGTGCGGAAGCAGGGGCTGATCGATGAGCTTGACGGTAGAACCTTCCATCCACACCGTGCGGGTGGGTACGCCATTGACGAGCACGCAGACCTCCTCGTAGACGCGACAGCTTAACGCGGGCCGCTCAGACCGGCGCGGGGCGGTCCGCGGGCGTGTCGTCCCCGCTGGGCAGGCGCCGCTCCACCCCGCAGCGGTAGCGGAACCAGCCCAGGTAGTTCTCCCGCCACCACTCCAGGAAATTCATGTGGCGGAAGCGGCGGTCCAGCAGGGGTCGGTAGGCGTGGTCGTCGTAGCTGCGCCCGGTGATCCAGTCCCGCACGACCACCTGGCTGCCGTCCCAGAAGGCGTACTGGGCGGAGTTGAAGGTCCACGAGCCGGTGTTGGCGTAGGAGCGCTCCCGCGGGAAGTGGACCACGCCGGGCAGGTGCGAGTGCCCCGTCACGATCCAGCGGTGCGAGCCCTCCTCGCAGGCGGCGCGGACGTGCTCGAAGATGCACTGGGGGTCGCCGAGCTGGGTCTGGGTCCAGAAGCGCCAGGTGGCGTCCAGGCGCTCGCCCACCTCCGGGTGCCCGAACCTCCCCGCCGCCCAGCCCACCGCCTGCCCCCCCAGCACCAGCTTGTGCGAGAGCCAGAAGGTCAGCCGGTTGGCCGGGTTGTAGAAGTTCTCCAGCGGCGTGCGCATCCAGGTCTCGAAGACGCGCTCGAAGAGGTGGTGGATCCGCGTGGCGACGTGGGACTGCTCCAGGTTCGGCCCGATGTAGGGGTCGTACTCGTAGCCGTGGCGGATCAGCACGCGGTCGCCGATCTCCAGGCTGGAGCACACGTCCAGGCGCAGCAGGTCGCGGAAGACTGAGATGTCGTGGTCGTGGTTGCCCCAGATGTAGGTGACCCCGGTGCGCGCGGCCAGCCGCGAGAGCGCGCCGATGACCTTCGCGTGGGCCTTCAGGATGCGCTCGATGATCCACGCCTGGTGGAAGTCGATGACGTCCCCGGCGATGACGAGGTGGGCCGCCTCGCGCTCGACGTGGTCCAGGAAGGCCAGGAGCTCCGCGTCCTTCCCCAGGAAGGTGTCGGAGCGCGTCCCGTCGCCCAGGTGCAGGTCGGAGATGATGTAGACCGGACGGTCCGCCTCGATCCGACGGGGGATGTGCAGCGGGGTGGGGGTGGCCCAGGAGAACACGCGCGACCTCTGCTCGGATCATAACGCTGTAGTGGTTATGAACGACGGATGCCAAACCGACCCGCGGGCCCTACCAGCTTCCTCGGCAGCTTCCCCAGCATGGAGACGATGCCGAAGCCCACCCTGCCCGAGATCGCCATGGCCGGGCGCTCCAACGTGGGCAAGTCCAGCGCCATCAACGCCCTGCTGGACCACCGCATCGCCCGCGTGAGCCGCACACCCGGCCGCACCCAGACCTTGAACCTCTACCAGGTGGGAGACCGCCTGCGCCTGGTGGACCTGCCCGGCTACGGCTTCGCCCGCGTGCCCGAGGCGGTGCGGGTGGCCTGGAAGGCCCTGGTGGAGGGCTACCTGGGCGAGCGCGAGACGCTGCGCCTGGTGGTCATCCTGGTGGACGGGAGCATCAAGGCCCAGGCCCTGGACATGGAGCTCATCGAGGGGCTGCGCCGCGCGAGCGTGCCCGTCCAGGTCGCGGCGACCCGGGTGGACCGGCTCACGAAGGCGGCGAAGAAGCCCACGCTCCGGGCCCTGGCCGCCTCCCTCGGGCTCGCCGACGACGAGCTCATCGCCACCAGCAGCGTCACCCGCGAGGGCATGGACCTGCTGTGGGCGCGCATCGAGGAGGCCGCCCGACGCTGAGTCAGCCCGCGGCGGGGACCACGATCAGCAGCGTCGTGCTGCCGAGCAGGATCTCCCCGTCCCCCAGGACGTACAGGTCGATATAGAAATACTGTGGCTCGGGCGTGGCCGCGGGGGCCTGAACGCGGACCGAGAATTCCACGGTGTCGCCGACCCAGTCCTCGTCGAGCGCCACGCCGCCGGGATCGGTGCTGACCACGAGGCCGTCCAGGCCTCCCGTCTCCAGCGTCGCCTCCTCGAATCGCAGCCCCGCGATCAGCGAGTCCAGCGCGCTCAGGATCTCGTCCTCGAGACCGGCCTCGCCATCCTCCCAGCTCAGCATCAGCGGCGTGCCGTCCTCGTCCACCGCCGACGTCTCCAGCGCCAGCGCCTCGAGCTGCTCCTCCGAGGCGTCCCCGTTCACGGAGATCCCGATGACCCGCGCCCCGATCTGGTCAAGCGCGCCCACAGCCGCGCTCCAGCCGGCGTCCTGGGGGCAGCCCCCGGGGCTCCCGCTGAGATCGGGGTCTGAGCTCTCGGGATCGCGCGAGGCCTGGTCGGTGGCCAGGATCACCACAGGGAGAGCGTAGTCGCGGAATCCGAGCCCCCCGACGTCGCCCGTGCTGTCGTCCGAGGCGTCGTAGGACTGGCCGCCCGTCCCGTCGAAGGGATCCCTCGGGCCAGCCCTGAAGGGCTGCACGTCCTCGCCCTCCTGGTAGACCGCGTCGCAGCTCTGATCGTAGCCCTCGCCCGTCCCGACCTGATAGAGCGCCTCTAACGCCGAACCAGGGTCGTCTCCACCCTCGTGGAGGGCAAGGCCGATCAGCCCGGAGACGGCGACCGACGTGTAGCTGGTGATCTGCTGCCGAACCGAGAAGGGGAGCCCGCCATCCTCAGTGGAGCCGAAGGCGCCCCAGGCGTAGTCGTCGAAGGTGGCCAGCCCGAGCTGCGGATCGGGCGCGACACCCGGCAGGCCCTCCACGAGCGTCGGCCCCCCCTCGATCAGCGCGGAGTGGGCGCCCTCCATGGACGCGCTGGCGTCGAGCAGGAGCGCGAGGTCCACGCGCTGCAGCGCCAGCTCGAAGCCGATCGTCATGTCCCGTAGCGCTCCGCCCTCCAGCTCGACGAGCTCGCCCTCGGGGACGGAGGCGGCGTCCAACGGATCGGCGCCGAATTCCACCTCCACACGATCCTCGAAGCCATCGCCGTCCGTATCGGCGTCGAGCCGGTCGGTGCCCAGCTCCGCCTCCTCGGCGTCGCTCAGACCGTCGCCGTCGGAGTCAAGCTCGCCCTCCCCTTCCCCCTCGCCTTCGCCCTCACCCTCGCCCTCGCCCTCGCCCTCGCCCTCACCCTCGCCCTCGCCGGAGTCCGGGGCGGGCGCGCTGTCCGAGTCGGAGGGGGTCGTGCCTGTGTCCTTGGGCTCGGGCTCGCAGGCGAGGAGGGTCAGGAGAGGGATGAGCCTGGAAATGTGCATGTGGAGTCCAGCTTCTACTCGTTGGCGGGGACCACGATCACCAGGCTTCGCGTGTCGAGGAGGACCGAGCCGTCGCCCATCACGTTCAGGGTGATCTCGAAGATCTGGTTTTCGCTGGTCGCCTCGACGGCGCCCGTCAGCGTCAGCGTGAAGTCGACCACATCGCCGGTCACGGGATCCTCGACGGTGTAGCTCTCGGGCTCCACATCGGAGACGAAGCCCCAGGCGTCGCCCTCCACCTCCAGCGTGATCTCGCGGATGTCCACGGGGGCGACGCTCTCCTCGACGGCGCTCACGATGTTCTCGACCAGGGACGTGTCCGTGCTGTACCAGACATAGACCAGCGGATCGTCCTTCTCTCCGTCGCCGTCAGTGTCGCCGAGGGAGCCGGTCGCCACGGCCAGCTCCTCCATCTGCGCCTCTGGGACGACGCTGTTGGTGCTGATCGCGACCAGGGTGGCGCCCAGGCTCTCCACGGCGCTGACGACATCGGCGCTCCCGGCGTCCATGGGGCAGCCGCCGGGCCCGCCGTTGAGGTAGGCGTTGTCGCTGTCCGGGTCGCGCAGGTAGTTGTCCGTCGCGTAGACCAGGATGGGCAGGGCCGAGTCGCGGAAGCCGAGCCCGCCGAGGTCCCCGGTGCTGTCGTCCGAGGCGTCGTAATTCTGCCCGCCCGCCCCGCCGAAGGGGTCGGAGGGGCTGGCCCGGAAGGGCTGGACGTCGTAGACCTCGTCGTAGGTGCCGTCACAGCCCAGGTCGTAGCCCGCGCCCGTCGCGGCCTGATAGAGCGCCTCCATCCCGGACTCTGGGCCGTCCGAACCCCCGTGGATGGCGGTGGCGAGGAGCGCGGCCTGGACGCTGCGGCGATCGTCCGTGAGCTGCTGCCGGAGGGCGAAGGGCGTGTCGAAATAGGACGCAGATCCGTAGCTGCCGTAGGCGTAGTCGTCGTAGGTGGCATACCCGTACTGGATGTCGGACCCGAGGTCGTCGAGCGCGTCGACCAGGGTCTCGTACTCGGAGGCCAGAGCCGTGGCGGTGCTGGTCATCGAGGCCGTCGTGTCGAGGATCAGGGCGACGTCCGCCTGACCGTTCTCGAGCGTGAAGCTCACGATCTGCTCGGTGGATCCACCATACTCCAGCTCGACCACGACCTCCTCGGGCATCGAGTCCGGGTCGCCCGGATCGGATTCCAGCTCCAGCTCCAGCCCGTCGCTGTAGCCGTCCCCGTCGGAGTCCGGGTCGTAGGGGTCGGTGCCGTAGCTCTCTTCGTCGCTATCGAGGATGTCGTCGTCGTCTGAGTCGCTGTCCTGAAAGTCGTAGACCCCGTCGCCGTCCGTGTCCCGGGGCTCCTCCTCCGCGCTGCTCACGCCGCTCTCGACGGTGTCCGAGATCCCGTCGCCGTCAGAGTCATTCTCCAGGTAGTCCGCGATCCCGTCCCCGTCGGTGTCCACGGGGGTCTCGCCGTCGCCCGCCTCGTAGAGGTCACCGATCCCGTCGCCGTCCGAGTCCTCGTCCGAGCGGTCCGGGATCCCGTCGCCGTCGGAGTCCGTGCCGGACCCGCTCCCCTCTTCCTCGTCGGAGATCCCGTCGTCGTCGTCGTCCACGTCCACGCGGTCCAGATCACCGTCCCCGTCCAGGTCCGCCCCGCTCTCCTCCGAGTCGGGGACGCCGTTGTTGTCCGAGTCCTGGTCGCGGTAGTCCGGCCCGCCGTCGCCGTCGGAGTCCACCGGCGCGGTGGACGGGTCATCGTCCCCCGCCTCCTGGGCGTCGGAGAGGCCGTCGTTGTCGGAGTCCGAGTCCAGGAAGTCCGGGGTCCCGTCGCCGTCGCTGTCCCGGTCGGAGCCCTCGTCGGCGTCCGAGATGGTGTCCAGATCAGAGTCCGTGACGGCCTCGCCGGTCTCGCCACTCCCCGTATCGGTCTTGTCCGAGGCGGGGCAGCCCGCGAGGCCCAGCAGCAGCGCGGCAAAAATACGCATTCAATACTCCTGTTTCAGTAGGAATTCCCCGGGACGACGATGATGATGTCCAGCGTGTCCAGCAGCACGCTCCCGTCGCCCAGCACGTTCAGCGTGAGCGCGAAGAGCTGGTCCTCGGTCGTCGCGGGCACGACCCCGCGGAAGGTGAGCGTGAAGTCGATCACTGTGCCTTCGACATCACCCTCGAGCTCGTAGCTCTCCGGCTCCACCGAGGTGACGAAGCCCCACTCGTCGCCCTCGATGTCCAGCGAGACCTGGCTGAAGCGCACCGCGCTGACCAGATCCTCGATGGCGTCCACCACGGTCTCGCGGAACTCCGAGTCGGAGCCCGACCAGGTGAAGACCAGCGGGTCGTCAGCGTCACCGTCCCCGTCCGTGTCGGCGTGGGAGTCGGTGGCCTCCGCGAGCTCCTTCATCTGGGGCACGCCGAGCGTGGAGAAGGTGCTGACGGCGATGAGGTACGCGCCAATGTCGTCCACCGCGTTCACGACGTCACTGAAACCCGCGTCCGCAGGGCAACCTCCTGGGGAGCCGTTGTAGTAGCTGTTCTCGGACTCGGGGTCGCGCAGGTAGTTGTCCGTGGCGTAGATGATGATGGGCAACGCCAGGTCACGGAACCCATAGCCGCCAATGTCCCCGGTGCTCTCGTCGTCGGCCTGGTAGAACTGGCCGCCCGTGCCACCGAAGGGATCCGAATAGCCGAGCGTGAAGGGCTTGACGTCCGTGTCCGCGTCGTAGGACCCGTCGCAGTCCTGGTCGTAACCCGCCCCCGTGGCGCCCTGATAGAGCCCCTCCATCCCCGACTCCGGGCCGTCCATGCCGCCGTGGATCTCGGTGGCGGAGAGCGCCGACTGCATCTTTCGTACGTCGTCCGTGATCTGCTGGCGCAGCTCGAAGGGCTTGTCCCCGGACGCGGCCGAGCCGAAGGCCCCATAGGCGTAGTCGTCGTAGGTGGCGTGGCCGTACTGGGCGTCGTTGAGCACGTCTGCGAGCTCGGCCACGATCTCCGAGAACTCCGCGGCCATGGCCTCGGCCGTGTCTCCCATGGAGCAGGTGGTGTCCAGCAGGAAGGCGATGTCGCCCATCTCGATGGAGAGCTCGAACTCGAACAGCTCCTCCACCTCGGCGCGCTCGGGCACCTCCACGTAGAGCCCCTCGATCACCGAGGTGGGATCGGTGGGGTCGGTGCCCGCCGTGGTCTCGGCGCCGTCGGTGAAGCCGTCGTCGTCGGTGTCGGCGTCATAGGGGTCCGTGCCGTGGCTGTCCTCCTCGTCGTCGGGGATGGCGTCGCCGTCGGCGTCGCTGTCCTCGAAGTCGTAGTCGCCGTCGCCGTCCGTGTCGCGCGGCTCCTCGTCCACGCCGCTCACGCCGCCCTCGGCGCTGTCCGAGGTCCCGTCGCCGTCCGAGTCGCTGTCCAGGTAGTCCGGCGTCCCGTCCCCGTCGGTGTCCACGGGCTCCTCGCCCAGCTCGATGGCCCCCGCCTCGTAGAGGTCGCCGATCCCGTCCCCGTCCGCGTCCCGGTCCTCGTAGTCGCCGAGCCCGTCCCCGTCGGTGTCCTCCGCGCCGCAGTCGTCGCCGATCTCGACCGCGTCGGAGATCCCGTCCCCGTCGTTGTCCAGATCCCGGTAGTCGGGCACATCGTCCAGATCCGCGTCCGCGCTGCCCTCCTCCGAGTCGGGGATGCAGTTGTTGTCGGAGTCGCTGTCCAGGTAGTCGGGCACGCCGTCCGAGTCGCTGTCGACGGGCATGGTCAGCGGCTGGTCGTCCCCCGCCTCCACGGCGTCGGAGATCCCGTCGCCGTCGGAGTCGGTGTCCAGGCCGTCCACCGTGCCGTCGCCGTCGGCGTCCTCGGTCAGGCTGTCCTGCCCGTCGATGATCCCGTCGCCGTCAGCGTCGTCGAAGGCCGAACCACCGCCTCCGGTCTCTTCGGTCTCCCCTTCGCCCGGCTTGGTGTCGGGGATGCAGGCGGTGAGCGTGAGCGCGAGGACGCCGAAGAGGGCGGAGATCGGGCGAGGGATCATGAAGGGACCTCCAACAGAGGGGGCTACCCCCACACTGTTGCTGGACCCTCCCCGACCGTCAATACGTGTAACCGGGTACGACGATGATGATGTCCATGGTGTCCAGCAGCACCGAGCCGTCGCCGAGCACGTTCAGCGTGAGCGCGAAGAGCTGGTCCTCGGAGGTGGACGCCACCACGCCGCGGAAGGTCAACGTGAAGTTGACCACGGTGCCCTCCACCTCGCCCGAGATGGTGTAGCTCTCCGGCGAGATGCCCGTGACGAAGCCCCACTCGTCGCCCTGGATCTCCAGCGAGAGCTCGCTGAAGCGCACGGCGCTGACCAGATCCTCGATGGCCGCCACGACCGTCTCGCGGAACTCGGCGTCCGAGCCGTACCAGGTAAAGACCAGCACGTCGTCCGCGGCGCCGTCCCCGTCCGTGTCGGCGTAGGAGTTGGTCGCCGTGGACAGCTCCCGCATCTGTGGCACGCCGAGGGTGGAGTTCGTGCTGACCGCGACGAGGTAGGCGCCGATCCCGGTCACCGCGGAGATCACGTCGGCCGAGCCGGCGTCCATCGGGCAGCCACCGGGGGCGCCGTTGTAGTAGGTGTTGCTGCTGTCCGGGTCGCGCAGGTAGTTGTCCGTCGCGTAGACGATGACCGGCAGCGCGTACTCGCGGAAGCCGTAGCCGCCGATGTCACCCGTGCTGTCATCCCCGGCGGAGTAGAACTGTCCGCCCGTGCCGTTGAAGGGGTCGGAGGGGCTGGCCTTGAAGGGCTTCACGTCGGTGGTGCTGTTGTAGGCGCCGTCGCAGCCCTGGTCGTAGCCCGCGCCCGTGGCGCCCTGGTAGATGCCCTCCATCCCCGACTCCGGGCCGTCCGAGCCGCCGTGGATCGCGGTGGCCGACAGCGCCGACTGCATGGAGCGGACGTCGTCGGTGATCTGCTGGCGGAGCTCGAAGGGCTTGTCGCTGTAGGAGGACGAGCCATAGGAGCCGAAGGCGTAGTCGTCGTAGGTGGCGTGCCCGTACTGCGCGTCGGGCAGGATGGTGGAGAGCTCGCTCACGATCTCGGCGAACTCGCTGGCCATCGCGTTGGCCGTGCCCGACATCGAGCAGGTCGTGTCCAGCAGGAACGCGATGTCGCCCATCTGGATGCTCAGCTCGAACTCGAAGATCTCCTCGACCTCCGTGCGCTCGGGCACCTCCACGTAGAGCCCGTCGATCACCGAGGTCGGGTCCGTGGGATCCGTGCCCGCCGTCACCTCGCCGCCGTCGGAGAAGCCGTCGTCATCGGTGTCGGCGTCGTAGGGGTCCGTGCCGTGGCTGTCCTCCTCGTCGTCGCGGATCGCGTCGCCGTCGGAGTCCGTGTCCTCGAAGTCGTACTCACCGTCGCCGTCGGTGTCCCGCGGCTCCTCGTCCACAGCGTCCACCCCGCCCTCGGCGCTGTCGGAGGTCCCGTCCCCGTCCGAGTCGCTGTCCAGGTAGTCGGGCGTGCCGTCCCCGTCGGAGTCCCGCGGGTCGTCCTCGAAGGCGTTGGTGCCCGCCTCGTAGACGTCGCCGACGCCGTCCCCGTCCGAGTCGCGGTCGGCGTAGTCGGCGATGCCGTCGTCGTCCGAGTCGGGCATGGCGCAGTCATCGCCGATCTCGATGGTGTCGAGGAGCCCGTCCCCGTCGTTGTCGAGGTCCGCGAAGTTGGGGATCTCGTCCCCGTCCGCGTCGCCGATGCCCTCCTCCTCGTCGGGGATGCAGTTGTTGTCCGAGTCGCTGTCCAGGTAGTCCGGGACGCCGTCGGAGTCGCTGTCCACCGGCAGGGTCAGCGGGTCGTCGTCGCCCGCCTCCTTCTTGTCGAGGACGCCGTCCCCGTCCGCGTCCTCGTCCTGGTAGTCCAGGGCCCCGTCACCGTCGGTGTCCTCGGTCTGGCTCTCGTGCGCGTCGATGATGCCGTCCTTGTCGGCGTCATCGTAGGTCACGTCGCCCGGACCAGGGGTCGTGTCCAGCCCGGTCTCGGACTCGCGAGGATCCGACTTGGACATCTCCTGGCAGCCCGCGGACGCCACCAGCAGCGCCACGAGGGCAGAGATCGAGATGGGGTTCTGCGTGCGCACGTACACCTCCGGGCCGCCTGAGCGATAACCCAGAAGATGTCAGGCTTTACGCCGAGCGTCAACGCGATGGGCACCTCTGCCCGTCCTGGACGAGCAGATCGAAGGTGCGCTTCCCCGACGTTCCGGCGCGCAGACCGGCGCGCGCGGGGCGCGCCACCCCGCGCAGGCTAGTAGGAGTAGCCCGGGACGACGATGATGATGTCCATCGTGTCGAGGAGCACCGAGCCGTCGCCGAGCACGTTCAGCGTCAGCGCGAAGAGCTGATCCTCGGTCGTCGCCGCGACCACGCCGCGGAAGGTCAGCGTGAAGTCGACCACCTCGCCCTCGACCTCGCCCTCGATCTCGTAGCTCTCGGGGTCGATCTCGGTCACGAAGCCCCACTCGTCGCCGTCGATCTCCAGCGACAGCGTGCTGAAGCGCACGGCGCTGACCAGGTCCTCGATGGCGTCCACGACCGTCTCGCGGAACTCGGCGTCCGACCCGTACCAGGTGAACACGAGCGCGTCGTCGGCGTCCCCGTCTCCGTCCGTGTCGGCGTAGGACTCCGTCGCGACCGCGAGCTCCTTCATCTGGGGCACGCCGAGCGTGGAGTTCGTGCTGACCGCGACGAGGTAGGCGCCGATGTCGGTCACCGAGGTCACGACGTCGGAGTAGCCGGCGTCCATCGGGCAGCCGCCAGGCGAGCCGTTGTAGTAGGTGTTGTCGCTGTCCGGGTCGCGCAGGTAGTTGTCCGTCGCGTAGACGATGATAGGCAGCGCGTAGTCGCGGAAGCCGTAGCCTCCGATGTCGCCCGTGCTGTCATCCGAGGCGTCGTAGAACTGCCCGCCCGTGCCGTTGAAGGGGTCCGAGGGGCTGGCCTTGAAGGGCTTGACGTCGTACGACGAGTCGTAGCCGCCGTCGCACTCCAGGTCGTAACCCACACCCGTACTACCTTGATAGAGAGCCTCCATCGCGGCCTCCGGGCCGTCGGAGCCGCCGTGGATGGTGGTGGCGGAGAGCGCCGACTGCATGTCGCGCACATCGTCGGTCACCTGCTGGCGCAGCTCGAAGGGCTTGTCGCCATAGGAGGCGGAGCCGTAGGAGCCGTATGGGTAGTCGTCGTAGGAGGCGTGGCCGTACTGAGCGTCGGGGAGGATGTCGGCGAGCTCGCTCACGATCTCGGCGAACTCGCTCGCCATCGCGTTGGCGGTGCCCGACATCGAGCAGGTCGTGTCCAGCAGGAACGCGATGTCGCCCATCTGGATGCTCAGCTCGAACTCGAAGATCTCCTCGACCTCCGTGCGCTCGGGCACCTCCACGTAGAGCCCGTCGATCACCGAGGTCGGGTCCGTGGGATCCGTGCCCGCCGTCACCTCGCCGCCGTCGGAGAAGCCGTCGTCATCGGTGTCGGCGTCGTAGGGGTCCGTGCCGTGGCTGTCCTCCTCGTCGTCGCGGATCGCGTCGCCGTCGGCGTCGGTGTCCTCGAAGTCGTACTCGCCGTCACCGTCGGTGTCCCGCGGCTCCTCGTCCACCGCGCTCACGCCGCCCTCGGCGCTGTCGGAGGTCCCGTCGCCGTCCGAGTCGCTGTCCAGGTAGTCGGCGACGCCGTCGCCGTCGGTGTCCTGGGGCTCGTCCTCGAAGGCGTTGGTGCCCGCCTCGTAGACGTCGCCGATGCCGTCGCCGTCGGAGTCGCGGTCGGCGTAGTCGTAGATGCCGTCGCCGTCCGAGTCGGGCATGGCGCAGTCGTCGCCGATCTCCATGGAGTCCGCGATGCCGTCGCCGTCATTGTCGAGGTCCGAGTAGTTCGGGTCCCCGTCGCCGTCGGCGTCGCCCGTACCCTCGTCCTCGTCCGAGATGCAGTTGTTGTCCGAGTCGCTGTCCAGGTAGTCAGCGACGCCGTCGGAGTCGCTGTCCACCGGCATGGTCAGCGGGTCGTCGTCGCCCGCCTCCTTCTTGTCGGGGACGCCGTCGCCGTCGGAGTCGTCGTCCATGTAGTCGGCGACGCCGTCACCGTCGGTGTCCTCGGTCTCGCTCTCGTGACCGTCGATGATGCCGTCCTCGTCGGCGTCATCGAAGGCGACATCACCCGGCCCGCCGGAGCCGTCGGTGTCCGAGGTGTCCTCGGTCTTGCCGGTGTGGCCCGACGAGTCCTTGGAGATCTCGTCACAGCCTGCGGTCGTGAGCAGCACGGCGAGCAGCGACAGGGAGGGGATCTTGAGAATGGACATGGGGGCGGGCTCCGGGACTTCAGGCAGAGAGCAAAGTATATGTCAGAATGCCAGCGTCGTGAAGATTCCTCGCACACTCATCAAATGAGCAGGTAATTCGCCGATGAGCGACCGCAGCCGCCCTGACCACTGGACCCAGCGCGCGAAGCGGGAGGGCTTCCAGGCCCGCAGCGTCTACAAGCTCGACGAGATCGTCGCGCGCGAGCCCGTGCTGACCCGCGGGGGGCGCGTCGTGGACATCGGCTGCGCGCCGGGGAGCTGGAGCCGCTATGTGGCCCAGGTCTGCGGCCCGGAGTGCCGCCTGGTCGGCGTGGACATCCAGCCGGTGGACGGCTACCCCGGCACCTTCCTGCTGGGCTCCATCGAGGAGATCCCGGCCGAGCGCGTGCGCGAGCTCCTCGGAGGGCCCGCGGACGCCGTGATCTCGGACATGGCGCCGTCCACCACCGGCGATCGCATGGGCGATCACCTGCGGCAGATCTCGCTCTGCGAGGTCGCGCTGGCCTTCGCCGAGGGCCTGCTGCGCCCTGGCGGGGCCTTCGTCATCAAGGTCTTCGACGGGCGAGACGCCCCGGCATTCACCCAGGCCCTGCGCGCGCGCTTCCAGGCCGTGCGCAGGATGAAGCCGAAGGCCGTGCGCCCGGAGAGCGTGGAGTTCTACCTGGTCGCCACCGGCTACAAGGGCTGATCAGCCGCCCTGCAGGCCCAGCACCCAGCGGGTGAGCGTGGGAACCATGGCCCCGGTCCCGCCCGCCGCGAAGTGGCGGAAGGGCTTCTCCAGGAAGGCGGGGCCGGCGATGTCCAGGTGCGCCCAGGGGGTGCCCTCGACGAACTCCGAGAGGAAGAGCGCCGCGGTGATGGCCCCCGCCTCGCGCCCGCCCACGTTCTTCATCGCGCCCCAGTCCGCCTTGAGCTTCTCGCGGTAGACCTCGGCCAGCGGCAGGCGCCAGAGCCCCTCGCCCGACTCGTCGGCGCGGCCGAGCAGCGCGCCCGCCAGCGCGTCGTTTCCGGTGAAGAGGCCGCTGTAGTACTCGCCCAGGGCGATGACGCAGGCCCCGGTCAGCGTGGCGAGGTCCAGGACCGCGTCCACCCCCAGCCGGCTCGCGTAGGTGAGGCAGTCCGCCAGCAGCAGGCGACCCTCGGCGTCCGTGTTGTGGATCTCCACGGTCTTGCCGTTGTACATGCGCAGGACGTCGCCCAGCTTGTAGGCCGTGTGGCTCGGCATGTTCTCCGCCGCGGCGAAGATGCCGTGGACCACGACGTCCGGTCGCAGCTCGCGCACCGCGCGCATCATGCCGATGACCGCGGCGCTCCCCGCCATGTCGCAGCGCATGGTCTGCATGCCCGACGAGGGCTTGAGCGAGAGGCCACCCGAGTCGAAGGTCACGCCCTTGCCCACCACGGCGACCCGCGCCGTGGGCTTGGACACCGGGGTCCAGGTCATGTGGACGAAGCGCGGCGGGCGAACGCTGCCCTGGCCGACCGCCGTGATCCCGCCCATCCCCGCCTCACGGATGCGGCGCTCGTCCCAGATCTCCACCGAGAGCCCCTGCCCCGCCAGCTCGGCGGCGGCCTCGGCCAGGGTCTCCGGGTAGACCACCCCGGGCGCCTCGTTGACGAGGTCGCGAGCCAGGGCGCTCCCCGCCAGGATGGCCTGGGCCGTGGCGAAGGTGCGATCATCCGCCTCGCCCACCAGCGTGAGCCGCTCCGCCGGGGACCTGCGCTCCGCCGTGGGCTTGTAGCGCTCGAAGCGGTAGTTCCCGATCCCGAAACCCTCGACCACCGCCATCGAGCGCGCGCTGTCCAGCTTGCCGAGGGCCAGGGCCGCGTGCTTGGAGCCGCGCTGCCGGGCCGCGTGGCCGGCGATGCCCGCGGCGCGGCGCAGCTCGTCCACGGAGCCGCCTCCGAGCCCGACCAGCATCAGGCGCGAGGCCGCGATCTGCCCGAAGCCCGGCCAGCTCACCGAGCTGCCCGCCTTGCCGCTGAACTCCTCGTCCTGCGCGGTCTGCGCGAGGCGCCCGCCGAAGCTCGCGTCCAGGGCGGCGACGGCCCCGGCCACTCCGCCCTCGGGAACGCCGACGACCAGGAGATCGCAGGACAGGGCCGAAAGCGTCGTGGTGTTGGAGACCGAGATGTTCATGGGATCCTCTGGCGTCGGATGTGCGGAGCGGGAGGCGCTCAGGGGTTCAGGGCGAGGAGCAGCACCAGCAAGACCAGGATGATGACCACCAGGCCGCCCACGTACAACCAGTAAGCCTCGCCGCGCGCGAGATCGAAGACCCGCTGGAGAGGCTCGGCCACCAGCGAGCGCCAGGAGCTCTGCGTCCCCTGGGTGCCGGTGGCGTCCGCGCTCTCCTCGTCGCCCGCCTCCTCATCCTCCTCACGGCGGCGATCCGGCTCGAAGCCGGGCACGGGCAGGTCGGTCCAGCGACCGGCGCCGCGATACTGCGGCGAGGCGGTGTAGGGGTCCTCGTCCTCCCCGGGCGCGGGGGCGGGGGCGGGCGCGAGCGCGGGAGCGCGGCGCGGCGCGGGGGCGGGCGCGAGGGGCCGCTCCGGCACGTCCGAGCTGGAGATCGGATCGTCCTCGTAGTCGTCCTCGTCCTCCTCGACGGGGGGAGGCGCGGGCGCCAGCCGAACCACCGGCTCCGGGCGAGCGAGGGCGGGCGACAGGCGGGGGGCCGGCGCCTCCACCGGGCGCGGGATCTCCACCGGGGCCGCCAGCCGCGGGGCCGGCGCCTCCACCGGACGGGCGACCTCCACCGGGGCCGCCAGCCGCGGGGCTGGCGCCTCTACCGGGCGGGGCGACTCCGCCACCCGCGGGGACACGCTCTCGATGGGCGCGACGGGGCGCGGCGCCTCGCTCACGCCCGAGCCCGTGCGACGCTCGGTCACCACGGTCTCCGCCGGGCGCTCCAGCGGGATGGGGCGGGCCTGGGGCTGCTCGCGCGGCGGCACGTAGCCGGGCGCGGCGCGCACCACGAAGCGCCCCTCCGCGGTCACCGGCTCGTGCCCGGAGTCGCGGATGGTGAAGGCCAGCCGCACCTTGTAGGTGGCGGGGGCCAGGTCGGCGATGCGGAAGCCGAAGCGGAAGCGGCCCGAGGGGTGGCGATCCACCGTGTACGAGCACTGGATCTCGCGCAGGCGCTCGTCCCGGTCCTGGTCGAAGAGGGCGAGGCCGGTCGCGATCTCCTCGTGCGTCTCCACGCCCGCGCTGCAGGCGATGGTGCAGGAGAAGGTGCTCTCCTCGTCGGTGGTGAAGATCTCGGTGGCCGGAGGGCGGTCCAGCAGGATCTTGCCGACGTGGGTGACGACGGGATGGACCAGGGCCTGCACCTCCTCGGCGCGGGCCAGGAACTCGTCCAGGCGGCCGAAGCGGAAGGGCGGGCTCGGGCTCACCTCGCGGGAGAGGGCGCGGTTGAGCAGGGCCGCGGCGCGGTCGGCCAGGCGCGTGTGGAAGCGCGGGTTGCTGGGCTCCGCCTTCAAGCGGTTGTGGATGCGGTCCTTGAGCGCGACCAGGGCCGCCTTGTCCAGCCCGTCCTCGGGCAGCGCCGGGGCCGGGCCGCCCGAGCCGTCCACCAGCACGCCGCGGTAGACCATCATCGCCAGCGCGTAGGTGTCGGCCGCCACGCTCATCGGCGGGTCTTCCCCCGTGGCCGCGCGGACCTCCGGGGCCAGGTAGCCGCCGCCCTGACCCGTCGCCCGCAGCAGGGCGCCCAGGTTGCGGCGCAGCGTGGGCGTGGCGAAGTCCGAGAGCCGCACCTCGCCGCGCTCCGTCAGGAGCACGTTGGTGGGCTTCAGCACGCCGTGGTGGCTCAGGCCGCGCAGCACGCGCAGGCTCTTCGCCACCTCCACCACCACGCGCAGCACCTCCTCGAACGAGCAGCCCAGCGCCAGCCGGCGCTCCAGCGAGCTCGCGTAGCGGGGCATCACCAGCACCGGGACGCCGTCCGCCGTCTTGAAGTGCAGCTCGCAGGGCACCACCCCGGCCCCCGCCGCCTGCTGGAGCAGGCGCGCCTGCTCCACGGCGATCTCCTGGCAGGCGCGGGCGAGGCGCTCGCCCCCCTCGCCCACGTCGGCGAGCCCGAGAGGGACCTTGATCGCCCACTCTCCGCCGCCGTCCTCCCGCGCGGCGAAGGTCCTACCCCAGAGCCCCCGGCCGAGCTGCTGCCCGAGCTGGAACGCTCGACCCTGTGGATCCCGGACCACTTCGCCGGTTCTCATGGAGGCGGTGTCCTCTCGGACGCTGAAGTTGCGGTGGGGGTTGCGGTGGGGAGTTGGACGGGCTGAGGAGGACTGGAGGGAGGGCAGAGAAGCCGGTAGTTATCGAAAGCCTGGACGCATGTCAATGACCTGAGCGCGTGCTGTGACACCCCGATGTAACGGGGCGAGAGCGGCGCACGAAGGACGCGGGGAATATGAGTGTGAGATGAACCTGTTCGCGCCAGCGCTGGAGGATCGCGGCAACGGACCCTACCGGCTCCTGCGCGGGGGCAAGGCGCGTCGGGTCGACGCCCTGCTCGCGGCGCTCGACGATCCCGAGGGGGCGCAGCGCGCCGCCCTGGCCCGCATCCTCGAGGGCGCGCGGGGCACCGACTTCGCCCGCGAGCACGGCCTCGACGCGGTCCGCAGCCTGGAGGACTTCCGCGCCGCCGTCCCGGTGCGGGATCACGAGGGACATCGCCCCTGGCTGGATCGGGTGGAGCAGGGCGAGCGCGGGGTGCTGACGCGCGAGGACCCCACCATGCTGCTGGAGACCAGCGGCACCACCGGCCGCCCCAAGCGCCTGCCGGTCACGCCGGCCTGGGCGCGCACCGTGGGCGAGGCTCAGTTCTTCTGGATCCTCGCGCTCGTCCGCGACCACGAGGCGCTGTCCAAGGGCGCGGCGCTCACGGTCGTCAGCCCGGCGGAGCATGCGCGCAGCGCGGGCGGGCTGCCCATCGG
The DNA here is from genome assembly GCA_964615375.1 of uncultured Enterobacterales bacterium. Classification (GTDB taxonomy): domain Bacteria; phylum Myxococcota_A; class UBA796; order UBA796; family CAZKWG01; genus CAZKWG01. The sequence continues at coordinate 13,663 of CAZTOW010000071.1, read as the reverse complement.
CGCCAACACAGGGCGCATGCACCTCGCCCAGCCCTGGTGGCTGCGCCTGCGCTACCCCGTGCCCTACAGCGTGTTCTCGCTCGCGCCCACCGAGCTCAAGCACTACGCGATCTTGCGCTTCGCGCTGGGCAAGACGATCAGCTCCATCACCACCGCCAACCCGTCCACCCTGCTGCTGCTCTGTCGGCGCCTGCTGGAGTGGGCCGAGCCCCTCTCCCGCGACCTGGCCGACGGCACGCTCCGCCACGGCCCGGCCGAAGCCCTGGACCCCAGCGCCCGGCGCTGGCTGGAGTGGCGGCTCCGCAAGACCCGCCCGCCCGAGGACTGGCGCCCGGCGAAGATCTGGGATCTCGCGGTCGTCAACTGCTGGAAGGGCGGGCCCGCCGCCTACTTCGCCGCCCGCGTCCCCGAGGCCCTGGGCGCTCCGGTGCCCGTGCGCGAGGTGGGGATCACGGCGTCCGAGGGCTACTTCGCCGTACCGCTGGGGGACTGGGACGGGGGGGTGCTCTGGACGCTGGGGCACCTCATGGAGTTCGCCACGGAGGACGGGCGCCTGCTGGGCGGCTGGGAGCTCGAGCCCGGTCAGCGCGCGCGCCTGGTCATCACGACCGAGGCCGGGCTGTACCGCTACGATCTGGACGACGTGGTCGAGGTCATCGGGATGTGCGGGCGCACGCCGGTCCTGCGCTTCGTGGGCAAGGGGCGGCGCCTGCTCAACGTGCTCGGCGAGCGGGTCACCGAGGAGCAGGTCTCCCAGGCCATGCGCGCGGCGGCGGAGCAGGCGGGCCTGGCGCCGGTGGGCTTCACGCTGGGCGTGGAGGCCGGGTTGAGGCCACGCTATCGCCTCCTGGTGGAGCTCTCCCGGCCCGACCCGGATCCCTCCAGGCTCGCCGTGGCTCTGGATCACGCCCTCGTCGAGCGCAACGTCGAGTACGCCGGGCGTCGGGAGAGCGGGCGCATGGATCCACCCGTGGTCGTGCTCGCCGATGCGGGCACCTTCCTGCGCTACCGCCAGGCCCGGGTGGCGCGCGGCGCGCCGGAGGGGCAGGTGAAGGATCCGGTGCTGGCCCTGGACGACGCGGAGTGGTCACGGGTCCTGGGTGGGGAGGAGACGGCATGACGCTCGGCTGGCTGGGGCACCTCTACTTCGGGGGCGTCGCGCTCTTCTGGCTCGGGGCCCTGGTCCGCACGGCGAAGGGCCGGGGAGACCAGCGCTTCCGCGTGGGCGCCGACGCGCCTCCCCCCGAGCGCCCCGAGCGCGTGGCCATCATCATCCCCGCGCGCAACGAGGAGTCCAACATCGGGCCCTGCGTGGAGCATGCCCTGGCCCAGGACCACCCGCAGACCCGCGTGTTCGTGCTCGACGACGGCAGCACGGATCGCACCCCCGAGATCCTGAAGCGCTACGCTGATCGGATCACGATCATCCAGGGCGGCGGCGGCCCCCTGCCCGAGGGCTGGCTGGGCAAGCCCTGGGCCTGCCAGCGCGCCGCCGAGCACGCCGCCCGGAGCGACTTCGACCCGGAGTGGATGCTGTTCATCGACGCAGACGTCCGCGTCCACCCCCACGCCGTCGCGGGCGCCCTCGGCTACGCCCAGCGCTCTGGGCAGGCCATGGTCTCCGGGCTCGGGCAGATGGACACGGTCTCCTTCTGGGAGGAGGTGCTCCAGCCGATGATCGCCGGCCTCATCCTGGCGGGCAACCCCATCGACAAGGTCAACGATCCCGAGCGCCGGCCCGACCGCCCGCTGGCCAACGGGCAATTCATCCTGCTGCGCCGCGACGCCTGGCAGGCCGTGGGCGGGCACGCGGCGGTGGCCCGGGACGTGGTGGACGACGTGGGGATGGCGTCCGCGGTGACGAAGGCGGGCTTCCCCTACCACCTCGTCTTCATGCGCTCGCTCTTCTCCTGCCGCATGTACGACTCCTTCGGCGCGGTCTGGGAGGGCTGGACCAAGAACCTCTTCGCCGGGGTGGGCCGCAGCTGGGCGCGCGTGGCGGGCGTGGCGGGCTTCATGTTCGCCTACATCCTGCTGCCCTGGCTGCTCCTGCTGCCGGCGGCGGCGGGCCTGCTGGGCCCCCCCTGGTCCACCTGGAGCGTGGCCTGCGTGCTGGCGATGCAGATCGCCCGCATCTACCTGGACATCACCTTCGAGCGCCCCCTGCGCTACGGCCTGCTGATGCCCATCGGCGCCGCGCTCACCATGGCCCTCTTCATCAACTCCGGGTTGAGGGCGAAGACGGCGACCTGGAAGGGGCGGGTGGTCGGTTGAGCGCGCCACCCCCCGGACACCGCGTCGCCAGCGCCGAGCTCCGCGAGGGCCCCTGGCTCAACCGCCTCGCGCGCTGCACGAGCCCCTATCTGCGTCAGCACGCCCACAACCCCGTGGACTGGCACCCCTGGGGGGACGAGGCCCTGGCCCTGGCCCGGGAGACGGACCGCCCCATCTTCCTGAGCGTGGGCTACGCCGCATGCCACTGGTGCCACGTCATGGAGCGCGAGAGCTTCATGGATCCCGGCGTGGCCGCCATGCTGAACGAGCGTTTCGTCCCCATCAAGGTCGATCGCGAGGAGCGCCCGGACGTGGACGGGCAGGCCATGGACGCGCTGCTCGCGCTCACCGGCGAGGGGGGATGGCCGCTCAGCCTGTGGATGAGCCCGGACGGCGCCCCGCTCTACGGCGGGACCTACTTCCCGCCCCACCCGCGCTTCGGGCTGCCCTCCTTCCGCGAGGCCCTGCGCCGCGTGGACGAGAGCTGGCGGGAGTCCCGCGCGCGCAGCCTGATCCTGGCCGAGGCCCTGCGCGAGCGCCTGCGCGCCGAGAGCGCCCCCCAGCGCGGGGAGCTCCCCGGGATCGACCGGGTACAAGCGGGGGTGGATCGCCTCCTCCACGAGTACGACTGGCGCTGCGGCGGATGGGGGATGGGGGCGAAGTTCCCGCAGGCCCCGCGCCTGGATCTGTTGATCCACGCCGCCGCCCGCCGCCAGCACCCGCGCGCCGCCGAGGCCCTCCGGCACGCGCTCGGCGCCCTGGACCGCGGCGGGGTCCACGACCACCTCGGCGGCGGCTTCCACCGCTACGCCGTGGACGAGGACTGGGAGGTCCCCCACTTCGAGAAGATGCTCTACGACAACGCCCAGCTCGCCCGCGTCTTCCTGCGCGCCGCCTCGCTCACCGGGGACCGCCGGCTGGGGACCGTGGGCGCGCGGACGCTGGAGTACATGCTGGCTGAGCTGCGCGCGCCGGAGGGCGCCTTCTGGTCCAGCCAGGACGCCGACGACGCCGGCGGAGAGGGCGCGTACTACACCTGGACGCCCGAGGAGCTCCGCCAGGTCGTGCCCGAGCACGCCGAGCGCCTCGGCCGCGCCTATGGTGTCGTGCCCGGCGGCAACATGGAGGGAGGCCGCAGCGTCCTCCGCCGCCAGCAGGAGGGCGACCTGCTCTCCGCCCTGCGCCCGCGCCTCCTGGCCGCCCGCCAGCGGCGCCCGAAGCCGGCCACGGACGACAAGATCGTGCTGGGGTGGAACGGCCTCGCCCTCAGCGCCATGGCCCACGGGGCGCGCGTGCTGGGCGACGCCCGCTACCTCGAGGCCGCCACCCGGGCGGCGGCCCAGCTCCTGAGCGCCTGCGGGTTGGAGCAGGGCGCGACGCTGCCCCGAACCCTCGGCCCGGACAGCCCGGACGGCGTGCTGGACGACCACGCCCTGCTGGCCGAGGGCCTGCTGGACCTGTACGAGGCCAGCGGCGAGCCTCGCTGGCTCCTCGCCGCGAGCGCGCTCGCCGGCCAGATGCTCGCCCGCTTCCGCGACCCGGAGACCGGGGCCCTCCTGCTGGCCCCGCCGCGCCCGCCCGCCCTGCCCCGCGTGGTCTTCGAGGAGGGGGCCGAGCCCTCGGGCGCGGGCGTGGCGATCCTCGTCCTCCTCCGCCTGCATGCGCTGGGGGACGAGGGCGTGACGACAGAGATCCTGGACGGCGCTCTGGGTTCCGCCTCCCCGCTCCTGGCCCGAAGCCCCGCCGCCGCGCCCACCACCCTGCGCGCCCTGGACCTGGCTGCGGGCCACCTGAGGACCTTGGTGATCCCCGGCGACCCGCGCGACCCGGAGGTCGCCGCGCTCCGCCAGGCCGCGCTCCAGCCCTGGAGGCCGGACCTGCTGGTGGCCTCCCTGCCGCCGGACGCGGAGCTCTCCCGCTTCGGCGCGTTCACGGGCAAGCGCTCCGCCCGGCGGGCCTATGTCTGCGAGGGGACGAGCTGCGCCCCCCCCGTCTCCGATCCCGCCGCCCTCCGGGCCATGCTGGACGCCCCGGGGCGCTGATCGGCGCCACAACGCGCGCCGCCCCTTGTGCGCGCGGCCCGGAGGCAGTAACGGAGCAGCGTGGAGGCACCATGCGCCTGTCCCCCCTCCTGCTCGGCCTGCTGCTGTCCGCGGGCTGCGTAGGCAAGAAGAAGTACACCCTGCTGCTGAACGAGTACACGGACTCGCAGGCCCTCATCAAGGACCTCCAGGCCGATCTGGAGGACACCACCGAGCGCCTGGAGAAGGCCAAGGCCCAGAACGAGCGCCTCGCGGCCGAGCGCGCCCAGCTCATGCAGGACCAGAGCGATCTTCAGAGCTCCGTCTCGGAGATGCAGAAGGCCCTCATCGAGCTCAGCCAGCGCAAGGCCGACGCCGACGCGCGCATCAACGAGTTCCGCTCGCTGATCTCCCGCTTCAAGGCGCTGATCGACGCCGGCAAGCTGCGCGTGAAGATCGTGGACGGCCGCATGGTGGTGGAGCTGGCCACCGACATCCTCTTCGACTCGGGCTCGGCGAAGCTCTCGCCCAACGGCGAGATCGCCATCGGCGAGGTCGCGCTGGTCCTGGCCAGCATCCCCGACCGCCGCTTCCAGGTGGAGGGGCACACCGACAACGTGCCCATCAAGACGGCGCAGTACCCCTCGAACTGGGAGCTGGCCAGCGCCCGCAGCATCGCCGTGGTGCGCGCGCTGGTGGCCGGCGGCCTGCCCGCCGAGCGCGTGAGCGCGGCCAGCTACGCCGACATGAAGCCGGTGATGCCCAACGACACCCCCGAGGGCCGGGCCTCCAACCGCCGCATCGAGATCGTGGTCGTGCCCGATCTCTCCGGGCTGCCCGGCTTCGAGGAGCTGAAGAACCTCAACACCCGCTGAGGTCTCAGGCCTCCTCGCTGACCTCGTCGGCGGTGTCGGCCTCCATGGCCAGCGGCGCGCCGTCCAGGCTGGCCAGGCGACGCTCCAGGTGCTGGACGCGGGCCTGGAGCGCGGCGTTCTCCCGGCGCACCTCGGAGAGCTGGCGGCGCAGGTAGCGCAGCAGGGAGGTCGGCGGCGCGGGCTCCGGCGGCTCAGGGGCGGGAGCCTCGGCGCGACGCTCCTTCCCGCCGCTCCACAGCGCCTCGTCCTCGGAGAGCGGCGTGAGCGCGCTCGGCGGCAGCGAGGGCAGGTTGTCGATGGCGCGCGAGGCGAGGATCACGGGCTCTGGCGGCGTGGAGCCGCTGGCGGCGGGGAGGATGCCCTCGCTCTGCTTGAGCACGAGGTGGTGGGCGCCGCGATCGACGGTGGCCATCAGCTCCACCCAGACGTCGTCCGCCAGGAAGGCGGCGGCGTTCTCCGGGATCCGCGAGAGGAAGAAGAGCTGTCGGCGCCGATCCACCCCGGTGACGTGCAGGAAGCGGCTGCTGCGCACCTGGCTGAGCGTCAGCTCACCCTCGTAGCCGCTCTCGCGGGCGGGCGGGTCCACCAGCACCCCCGGTCGCGCCACGCGCAGGACCCCCCGCCCGTCGAAGACCTCGAAGCGCAGCGCGTAGAGGTGCTCGGGCGCGCCGGATCGCCGCAGCCAGAAGCGGAAGGTGGGGTTCTCGGTCTCCAGGGCAACGCTCCTGCCGCTGGCTCCGCCGGGGTCGGGTCGGAGGTTGTCCAGGCGCGGCTGGCTTTCCCAGCATAACAGGTCTCAGCCTGCTCCTCGCAAGGGTTTTCGCGCGTCGCGACACCTGATGACCGGATGAAGCCCGGCCTGCCCTTGCGGGAAGGGGCGCGCGCCCTTAGCCTGGAAGCAAGGGAGGCGGCATGGCCAGCGGCGGCATCGTGAAATCGGTCTGGACGCGCCTGATGGACAAGGTGGGGAGCCGTGTCGTGGAGGGCATCGCCGACACCTCCTCGGACGCGCCCAACGCCTTCCACAAGCCGAAGCGCGACCTCTATCGCAAGATGGAGGAGGAGAAGGCGGCGAAACGCCAGGGGTCGGGCGGCGGACACGACCACGACCACGACCACGACCACAAGTAGCGCGGCTCAGCGCCCCAGGCAGGCCAGGATGGCAGCCTGGACCTCCGGGGCGAAGCGCACTCCCTGAGGGCCGGGCTCGCCGCAGACCCGCTCCCCGCCGACCTCGACGCAGGGCGAGACCACGCTGCCGTCCGGAGGAGGCTCGCCCGCCGCGACGAAGGTGCAGGTGCGCCCACCGCCGCGCAGCTCCACGCCGACGCGGAAGTTGAGCAGGCGCAGATCGTAGCGCGCCCCGAGCCCGAGCCGGTAGTCGTCGAGAGCCACGGTCAGCGGCGCGAGATCCTGGACCTGCACCCGGCCGCCTTCGACGCGGACCGGCTGCAGCAGCCCGCCCGGCGGGACGGCCAGCGTGATGTGGCCGCGCACGGCGAGCTCATCGTAGCGGACGTGGATGGCCGGCGCGCCCTCGACCCTCCCGGCGAGCGCGGCGAGCAGCGGCGCCTGCAGGCTCGGGTCGGCGAAGAAGGACTTGTAGAGGGTGTTGATGCCCTGGAACTGGAAGGTGGCGGCGGCCGCTGGGGCGGGCCCGGCCTCGGTCGTCGTGGGCCGGTCACCGGTCGCGGGCTGGGCGGGGGCCACGGGCGCGGGCGGCGCGGGCGTCTCCGAGGCCTTCCACAGGGCGCGCGCGTCGGCGTCCGCGCGCTGGGCGGGCGTGCGCCGGTCCTCCTCCTCGGACCCGCAGGCCAGGAGCAGGAGCAGCAGGCTCAGCACGGAGCCATCACGAGCGGGGCGCGTTAGAAAAACGCGCTTCGCTCGTGATGGCGGGGAGATAGCGACAGCAGTCGGGCGTTGACAGGTCAATGAAATATCGAACTCCCAGAATCGCCCGACTGTGAGCTATCGACCAGCAAGAAAGCGCCAAGGCGCGACCGGGGGTCGCGTCTTGGCGACCCGTCACTGCAGCAGGCCGTGCCGCTTCTTCACGTCGCGCATGGCCTTGGACATGGCGATCTCGTAGTCCATGGTGCCCTCGGCGACGTTGCGGATCTGCTCCTGCGCCTCGGTGCGCAGGGCCCGCTCGTCCACGTCGTGGCGCTCGATGATCTCGCGCACGCGCTTGAAGAGCTCCTTGTCCTCGGCGAAGACCTCGTCCACGAAGCGCGAGATCATGAAGTTCTCGATGATCTGGCGCGCCAGGAAGCGCTGCACCTCGTCCCCGGTGGGGTGGCCGTAGCGCTCGGCGATCTGGGTGCGGACCTTGCCGTACTGGTCATAAGGCACGGAGAACTGGGCCATGTGCTCGCGCACGGCCTCGCGCACCTCGTTGTCGCGGCGGAGGTACTCCTCCATGATCGCCACCAGGTCCATCTCGGCCTCCTGGCGGTTCTCCATGGCGACCTCGATGGCGCCTTCGTTGGCGAGGGTCTCGACCACCTCGCGCGCAATCACCGGAATCTTGACTTTATAGAGCTTCATCGGACCGTCCCGTCTCCGAACGAATACGTCGCGCCGAGGCCCAGCCTCAAGGCGTTCAGCCCGAAGGCGGCGACGGTGGCCTCGCTGGCCTCCGCGGCTCCTCCGACTGCGACCTCGTTGAGGAACGACACGTTGTAGCCTGCTTCGAGCTCCATGGCGAACCGCTCGGCGGGGGCGACGCGCACGCCGAGGTGGACGTCCGAGCCCGCGACCACCTGGGAGGCCGAGAGAACGGCCGTTTTGTCGCTGCCCGTGAGCGAGGCGGCCGCCTCCCCGGAGAAGGTGTGCGTGAGGCGGGCCAGGCCGAGGCTGACGCCCGCGCCCAGGTAGGGCTGCACGAGCGCGTCGCGCCCGGCTCCCAAAAAGACCTCCGGTCCGAGGCCGAGCTCCAGCCCGAGCAGGCTCGCCGCCCGGCCGTCGCTCTTGACCAGCACGCCCGTCTCCGGCTCGGTCCAGGTGACCGTGTCCTCCCCCGCGGCCTGGACGACGCGGGGGTTGAGGCGCAGCGCGACCCCCTCGGCCAGGACCCAGCGCGCGGGCGCCCGGATGGAGATCCCGAGCCCGAAGGCGGCGCGATCATCGGGGAGGGGGTCCGGCAGATCCTTGAACCCGTCCACGCCCAGCCCCAGCTCCACCCCGGCTTGCGCGCGCCCGGCGAGCGCGAGCGCGCAGAGCGAGAGAAGCGTCCTCATCCCATCCCCCTCATACGCCGGTGAGCTCGTAGGCCTCGAAGACACCTTCGATGGTGCAGTTGTTGGTCTCGAACTCGTCGTCGTCCACCTCCGCCTCGATGGATCCCTCGATGACGAGCTGCGCGCCCCCGGCGTCGGAGGTCTCGTTGGAGACCGAGCCCGAGCCGTAGACCTCCAGCGTGGCCTCGTTCCAGATGACGTCGCCGGAGAAGCCCCACTGCCAGGCGGCGCTCACGCTGCCGAGGAAGCTCATCCCGTCGCCGAAGTCGAAGGTGAGCTCACCCGAGGAGCCGGAGACGTTGAGCGGGCCCTCCGCCCAGTCCGCGATCCAGCTCTCCTCGCCCTCGCACCCGCTGGTGCCGCCGAGGATGACGTTGTAGTGGCTGGCCATGTCCGGCGGGGTGCCGACGAAGCCGGAGTCGTCCTTGCCGCCGTCCCCGCCGTTGCAGGCGAGGGCGGGGAGGAGGAGGACAGAGGGAGCGAGGAGGCGCGCGCGCGAATTCATGCCTGAATCATGGCCCGGTATGCGCGAACGAGCAAGCTCTGATCCAGCTTCTGTCCCGGCTGGTCGGAGGGGTAGGGCCGGGTCAGATCCGTGCGGGGCACGAAGCCCTCGCGCACCTTGTCCGCCAGGAAGCCGCGGTAGGCTCCCTCCAGCCCGCCGCTGGACGGGTAGGCGTGCGCGTCCACCAGGAGGCGGCCGTAGGGGCGCCCGAAGACGGCCTCGCCGCGCTCCTCGAAGAGGACGTAGCCCATGAAGAGGTAGCCGAAGTCGGGGACGGCGGGGCTGGAGGCGGAAGAGGGAGCCGACGCGGGGGCGGCGGGCGCCGGAGGCGGAGGAGGAGGTGGCGCGGCCCGGGGAGGCGGCGCGGGCGCCGGGGGAGGCGGCGCAGACGGGGCGATGGGCGGGCGGAAAGGGGCGGAGGGGACGGAGGGCGGATCCTCCGGCTCCTCGATGTTGAAGCTGCCGGTCTCCCAGTCGGCGAAGGCGTCGGGCTCGGCACCGACGAGGGGGAAGTCCTCCAGCGAGAGGCCGGTGCCCAGCTCGCCTTCCTCCTCCTCTTCGGGCTCGCTCTCGAAGATGGCCTGGCTGCTGTCGGGATCGGGGAAGGCGTCGAAGGGGGTGCCGCTCTCCATCCCGGGGTCCGCGTCGCCGAAGAGCGCGCCGAGCTCCGCGGCGTCCACGGCGGCCTCGGAGACGGCGGCGCCGAGATCGCCCCAGGTGATCGGGGCCTGGGCGTCGGAGGGGGAGGAAGGGGAGGAAGGGGAGGTGGGGGCCGGGGGGGGCTCCTCCTCCAGGGGCTCGTCGATGAAGGCGAAGCCCGAACCTCCCCCGTCCGCCTCGAAGAGCGAGCCGCCGGCGTCCTCGGTGAGGCGATCGGAGAGGTCCGTGCTCTTGTAGTCGTGGGCGGCGGGCGCCTGGCGGAAGCCCATGTCCATCCCGCCAGCCTCGAGCTCGAGGATGTTCTCCGTGCGCAGGACCGCCCCGGCGCCGCCCTTGGAGGGGCCGAAGAGGTCATCGGCCTCCTCGGACGCACCGCCCTCGTCCGGCAGCATGAAGCCCTGGTTGAAGTCCGTGCTCCAGGCGGCGTCGCTGGGCGCGGCCGGGGTGGAGGCGGGGGTCTCGGGGCCCTCGGGGATGGCGGCGAAGCCGAAGGGGCCTCCACCCTGGGTGGGCTCCTGCTCCAGCTCGGACTCGCCGCCCCAGCCGTCCTCCTCGATGGAGACCGCGGGGCCCTCGTAGCTGTCGCCGAAGAGGTCTCCCGGTGGGAGTGGATCGAAGTACTCGAGGCCCGTGCTCTCCAGCGGCTGCGTGGCCGGCGCGAGGGTCGGCGCGGACTCGGAGATGGGGGGAGCGGACCAGGCGGGCACGACCTCCCGGGCCGGCGCCTGGGCGATGGGCTTGAGCCCCTCCGAGACGCGACCGGGCTCCGTGTCGAAATCGGCGAAGGGATCGCCGAGGTCTTCGTCCAAGGAGGAGGAGGAGGCCGCAGGCGAGCCCCAGCTCCCGAAGAGGTCGGCGGCGCTGGAGGCCGCGGTCGCGCGCGCGGGGGCGGCGGGCGCGGGGGGAGGCGCGGGCGGTGGCGCGGGTCGCGCCGGGGCCGGGCGGGCCCCGGGGGCAGGCGCGGGCGGTGGCGGCGCGGGGGCCGGGCGCGCGGGCGGTGGCGGCGCGGCTGGGGGCGCGGGCTGGGGCGCCGGGGCGGACCAGCTCGGGGCCGGGGGCGCGGCGGCGAAGGGATCGGCGGCGGCAAACGAGCCACCGGCGAAGGGATCTCCCCCTCCCCCTCCCCCACCGGCGAAGGGGTCGGCGGCGGGGGCCGAGCCGCCCTGGAAGGCGGCGAAGGGCGAGGAGGCCGGGACGGCGGGGGCCGGGGCGGCGCCCTTGCGGTGGGTGCGAGAGAGCTCGGCGTCCGTCTCGTGGAGGCCGGGGAAGGCGCTCTTCGCCTGCACGAGGAGCTCGCAGGGCCCCTCCTGCCCGGCGATCGCGAGGGCGGCGACGATGGTGCCGTCCTCCGGCTCCAGCCAGGTGTGGATGGGGTAGAAGTGGAAGCTGTCGCTGACGCCGCCGACCACGCCCCCCTTCCCGCGGACGTGGCAGGGGCGCTCGGTGTCGCGGGCGGCGTGGACGATGGCGGCCAGCGCCGCGGCGGATGCGGTGATTCCCCGGCTTCGAAGCCCGTCGCTGGCGACGACGACCGCGCGCACGCCGGCCGGATCCTGCTCCTGGGAGAGCTCGGGCTCGCCAGCGCCGCAGAGGTTGATGGCCTCCAGCACCGCGGGCCCGTCCAGCCAGGTGGCGTCGCCGTCGGTGCCCCCGCTGATCTCGCCGGTGGCGATGCCCACGGGTGCCGAGACCCCGGGGGGGAGCTCGATAGGATCCCCCAGGTAGCCGACCTGCACGCGCCCGGGGCCCCCGAGCACCTGGCGGGCCTTCCGGGCGAAGGCCAGCGCGGCCAGCGGATCCTGGAAGGCGGCGAGCCCGCGCTCCCCGACCCGGGTGCAGACGGCCGCAGGCGTCTCCGCGCAGAGCCGGGTCCAGGCCCCGTCGGCCGCGCCAGCCAGCAGCGCACGCCCCCGCTCCGAGGCGACCCTGGCCACGCGCGCCCGCGCCGAGCCCAGGCCCACCGCGACCACCGTGACCTTCGCCGCCGGAAGCAGCGGGCGCGGGACCAGGAGCTCCCAGCGGGGATGCGGCGGGAGCCGACCGATCGGCGCTGTCCAGCGCCCCTTCTCCTGGCGGACGGCGTAGAGGCGCGAGACGAGCGCGCTCATCACGTCCCAGGAGAGCAGCGCGGTCACCAGATCCCGCCAGGATGCGGCCAGCGCGCGGACGACCTCGCGCCGAAGCAGGGCGGCGGCGACCTCCTTGGAGATGCCGGCCTTGGCCAGCAGGCCCTTGTCGGCCAGATCGGGCAGCGAGGCGATGAGCAGCGGCCCGCTCCAGAGGTCGAAGAGCACGCCCCGCGCGTTGGGCGCGGCGGCGAGATCCGCGGAGAAGGCCGAGGCCAGCGCGTCATCCGTGGGCGTGGCCTTGCCGCGGGCGCGTCGGTCCACCAGCGCGGGGATGACCGCCGCCGCGGCGCGCTCGATGGAGCTGGCCAGGGACTCCTCCAGCGGGAGGCCCAGCAGCGAGGCCAGCACGCCGAAGGGGATGTTCTCGTCGAGCGTCCCGCGGGGGAAGGCCAGCACGAGCGAGTCGGCCATGACCCGCCGGTAGAGCCCGCCGGCCTCCACGCTGTAGCCGCCCGCCTGCGCCACCGAGACCGCCGCGGCCAGCCGCCCGCGCACGCCCCAGGCGATGTCGGCCAGCACCGTCCCGCGCCGGGCCGAGGGCAGATCCGTGAGGCGCGTGTGGAGCTTCGCCAGCTTCCCCGCCAGGTCCGGGCGCCGGTCCTTGATCTCGGCCAGGCTGCCGGCCAGCATCCGGCTGGTCAGCCAGGCGACGGAGAGGGCCGGCACCGCCTGGGCGCTGAGCCCCGGGCTCGCCGCCTGCGCCAGCAGCTCGGCCACGGCCATCACCAGGGCGTCCCCCAGGATCCGATCCGCGCCCGCGCGGTGCAGCTCCTCGCGCGCCTTCCCCTCCAGCGAGGCCTCCCCGAGCTGGAGCACGACCGTGGCCACGGGCTCCAGCAGGCTGTCGAGGCAGCGCACCGGGATCGCCCGCTCCGAGGCCCCATCCAGCGTGGCGAGATCGAGCGGCGCGGGCATGTCCACGGCCAGCTCGGGCACCAGCCGGAGCGCGGTGGAGGAGTCGCGCACCCAGGAGCACGGCCTGAGCAGCGTCCTCAGGCGTTCGGTCACGTCCATGGACCCGTCCCTCTCTGGAACCCATACGGATGTACCGTACCTCCCGGATACATCCGTGGCTCCTCAGCTTGGTTCTCGCCTCGACGCCAGCACGCTACAGTGTATAGGACGCCACCTGCAGCGCGGCCCCCCACCTCTCCCGCGCTCCCCGATCCTCGGCCGCGAGCCCCCGAGACCGCGATCCCGCCCCGCGCCGCCCGCCCCCCTCCCCCCGGGCGCGTCGATTGCGCGCGCTCCCCTCCCCTGCGTTACCCTGTACCCATGTTCGCCCCCGGCCCCCGCCCCTCGACCCTCGTCGGCGTCATCCTCGCGGCGGGCGCCTCCACCCGAATGGGCCGCTCCAAGGCCCTGCTCGACCTCGACGGCGCGCCCCTCGTCGCCCGCCACACCGAGGCCCTCGCCCGCGTCTGCGACCGCGTCCGCGTCGTCGTCGGCGCAGACGCCCCCGCCGTCGTCGCGGCCCTCCCGCCCATGGGCGCCCCCATCCACAACCCCTGGTACGCCACCACCGGCCCGCGCGAGTCCCTCCTCCTCGCCATCCGCGACCTGCCCGACGACACCTGGGCCCTCGTCACCCCCGTCGACGTCCCGCCCGCCCCCGCCTCGATCTTCTCCCTCCTCCTCGCCGCCGGCCAGCAGGCCGTCCCCACCCACCAAGGCGCCGACGGCCACCCCGTCCTCATCGACGTCGCTACCACGCGCGACGCCCTCATCGCCGGCCAGACCCTGAGCGAGGCCCTCGCCCACGCCGCCCGCGTCCCCGTCCCCTGGCCCGACACCACCCTCAACCTGAATACCCCCTCCGACTGGTCGTCCTGGCGCAGGCTGCCGGGCTGACGATCGGTCCGAGCCCCGGACAGGATCCGGGTTCCCCGATGGGTGTGGGCCTCCAACAGGATCCGGGTTCCCCGACGGCGGCTGGGGCGACGGAGACCGGTCTGGGCTC
>CAZTOW010000070.1:0-41069 GCA_964615375.1 uncultured Enterobacterales bacterium | reverse complement strand
AAGAACGCCCGGTGCCCCGTAGGCCCCCTCGACCCCTCGCGGTCCGGTCCCCCGGACCCTCAGGCCCAGCCGCCGGTGCAGCCCCGATCCTGTCGCCGGCCCAGACCGATCTTCTACGGCAGCCCGATCAGCTTGTGGGTCTGCAGGGACAGGCGCCATTCGGGGTGGGCGAGGCAGTAGCGGGCGGCGGCGGCGGTGTTCTCGGCGCGGTGGGGGCCGTCCATGGGCTGGAGGAAGCGGTGCTCGAAGGTGGTGGGGCCAAGCTGGTCGGGGAGGAGCTCGGGCTGGGGGTAGACGAGCTTGAGCTCGTGGCCGGCGCGCAGGACGAGGGGGGCGCCGGCCTTGGGGCTCACGCAGATCCAGTCGAGGCCGGGCGGGGGCTCGCGGGTGCCGTTGGTCTCGACGCCGACCTCGAGGGAGAGGGCGTGGCAGGCCTCGACGAGGGGGGCGTCGAGCTGGAGGAGGGGCTCGCCGCCGGTGAAGACGACGTAGGGGCGGCCGGGGGTGGTGGCGTGAGCGTCCCAGCAGGCGCGGAGGGCGGCGGCGAGAGCGGCGGCGTCGGGGAAGCGGCCGCCGCCAGGGCCGTCGGTGCCGCGGAAGTCGGTGTCGCAGAAGCGGCAGGTGGCGTCGGCGCGGTCGGATTCCAGGCCGGACCAGAGGTTGCAGCCGGTGAAGCGGCAGAAGACGGCGGCGCGGCCAGTCTGGGCGCCCTCGCCCTGGAGGGTATAGTAAAGCTCCTTGACGAAGTAGGACACGGGGGCGCTCGCGGAGGGTGGGGCTCGCCGGGAGGCGGGTCGCTGGGCGGTTGGAGGAAGGCTATGGTAGAAGGAGGGTCCGAGCAAGGTCAGCGGTCGGGCTGGGGTGCCCGGCGAGGTCGAGCACGAGGATGGTCAGGAGAGACGCGCCGCCCGAGGACGCGCCGCCCGCCGCGCAGGCAGGGGCGGGGACCTACGCGCTCGACGACGATGAGCCCCTCGTCGCCGTCGTCGAGTCCGGTACGATGGATCTGAGCTCGCTCGGGCCGGACCCGCGGGAGGTCCTGGGGATCTCGGTCACCGACGCGCCGTCCGCGCCGGGGATCCCCAAGGCCCAGGCGCCGCGGGCGATGGCCGACTGGACGCTGTTCGAGGCCCACCGCGTCCCGCTGCGCAAGCCCGCGCCCTCGGCCGCGCCCTCCGCCGAGGGGCTGCCCCAGCGCTACGAGGATCTCGGCGTCATCGGGCACGGCGGCATGGGCGAGGTCCACCGCGTCCGCGACCGCGAGCTGGGCCGCACGCTGGCCATGAAGTTCATCCACCCCGAGCTGGCCCGGAGCCGCTCGGTGATGGCGCGCTTCCTGGAGGAGGCGCAGGTCACCGCGCAGCTCCAGCACCCGGGCGTGGTGCCGGTCTACGACCTGGGGACCCTGCCCGACAGCCGCGCCTTCTTCACGATGAAGGAGATCGTCGGGCGCACGCTGGGCGACGTCATCCGCGACCTGCACGCCGCCGCCGAGGCCGGGCGGGACGAGGCCGCCGGGGGCTGGACCTTCCGCCGCGTCATCGACGCCTTCCTCAAGGTCTGCGAGACCGTCTCCTACGCCCACGCCCGCGGGGTCATCCACCGCGACTTGAAGCCCACCAACATCATGGTCGGCGACTTCGGCGAGGTCATGGTCGCCGACTGGGGGCTGGCCAAGGTCCAGGGGGCGCCGGAGCCGGGGCCGGTCACGCTGGAGCCGGTCTCCACCGTGCGCTCCCAGGACGAGGCCCTGGCCACGCGGGCCGGCGGCATCGCCGGGACGCCGGCCTACATGCCGCCCGAGCAGGCGCGGGCCGACTTCGACGCCGTGGGTCCGCGCTCCGACGTGTACGCGCTCGGCGCCATCCTCTACGAGATCCTGTCCGGCGCGCCGCCCTATGACGGCCCCACCGCCGAGAGCGTGCTCGCGCAGGTCCTGGACGGCCCGCCGCCCCCGCCCCGCGCCCGCGCCCTGCGCATCCCCGACGAGCTCGCCGCGCTCTGCATGCACGCGATGGCGCACGAGCCCACCGCCCGCTTCCCCGACGCCGGCCACCTGGCCAGCGAGCTCTCCGCCTGGCTGGACGGCGCCCGCAAGCGCGAGCAGGCCCAGCGCCTCGTGGACCAGGCCAGCGCCCTGCTGCCCGAGATGGATCACCTGCGCAGCGTCGCCGCCTCCCTGCACCAGGAGGCCAGCCGCCTGCTGGCTCGCGTGCGCCCGCACGACCCGGTCGAGCGCAAGCGCCGGGGCTGGGCCATGCAGGACGAGGCCGACCGCCTGGAGTGGCAGGCGGCGCTCAAAGAGGTCGAGCTCTCCCAGCTCCTGGGCGCGGCGCTCACCCACGCGCCGGACCTCCCCCAGGCCCACGACATGCTGGCCGAGCAGTACCGCGCCCGCCACGCCGCGGCCGAGGCCCAGCGCGACCGCCTCGCCGCCGCCCACTACCTCGCACTCCTGCGCCGCCACGACTCGGGCAAGCACGCCAGCTACCTGCGCGGCGACGGGATGCTCACGCTCTGGACGGACCCGCCCGGGGCCGAGGTGGAGCTCTGCGTCTTCGAGCGCGTCGAGCGCCGGCTGGAGGCCGTGCCCTTCCGCATGCTCGGACGCACGCCCCTGCACGAGGTCCCCCTGCCGATGGGCAGCTACCTCCTGCGCATCCGCGCGCCGGGCCGCCTCGAGGTGGTCTACCCCGTCCAGATCGGGCGGGAGGAGCACTGGGACGGCGTGCCCCCGGGGGGCTCGGACCCCACGCCCATCATCCTGCCCCGACGCGACCTGCTGGGCCCCGACGACTGCTACGTGCCCGCCGGCTGGGCCTGGGTGGGCGGCGACCCGGAGGCCCCGGGCACCCTGCCCAAGCGCCGGGTCTGGGTGGACGGCTTCGTGCTCAAGCGCTTCCCGGTGACGAACCAGGCCTACGTGGGCTTCCTCAACCACCTGGTCGCCAACGGGCGCGAGGAGGATGCCCAGCGCCACGTCCCGCGTGAGCGCAGCGGCAACGTGCGCGACCAGGGCGCCCCCATCTACGGCCGCAACGCCGCCGGCCGCTTCGTGCTGCGCCAGGACGCCGACGGCTTCTTCTGGGGCCCCACCTGGCCGGTGGCCAGCATCGACCAGCAGAGCGCCCGCGCCTTCTGCGCCTGGCTGGCCAGCACGACCGGGACCCCCTGGCGCCTGCCCGGCGAGCTGGAGTGGGAGAAGGCCGCGCGCGGCGTGGACGGGCGCTTCTACCCCTGGGGCGACCTGCTGGACCCGACCTGGTGCAACATGGCCGACACCAACCCCGGCAGCCCCGCGCCGGCGCCCGTGGACGCCTTCCCCAGCGACGAGAGTCCCTACGGCGTCCAGGGCATGGCGGGCAACGTCCGGGACTGGTGCCTGGACCGCTGGAGCGCCACCGGCCCCGACGAGCTGAGCGGCCCCGACCCCGGCGAGGACCCCTCGGTGCTGCGCGTCGTGCGCGGCGGTTGCTGGGACGGCGGCGGCTTCGCATGCCGGGCCGCGGGGCGCCTCCGCGTGGCGGCGGGCCGACGCGGACCAGACATCGGTCTGCGCATGGCGCGCACGGTGAGCGGAACAGGATAAGGTTCTGGATCGCCTGCCACGGCGAGGCGGGAACAGGAGCCCCCCGATGCTGGAAGCCCGAATCACCCTGCTGGCCGAGCGCTTCCGCCTGCCCGCCGAGGTGCGGGCCGCGTTGCTGGACGCCGTGCGCGAGGCCGAGCGCCCGCAGCCGACCGACGAGATCACCCAGGTCCGGGAGATCAAGCCGCGCGGACCGGGCGGCCGGCAGGACCCGGCCATCGACGACGAGCCCACCCAGTTCCTCCCCAACCCCACCCCGGTGGTGCAGCAGCGCAAGAAGCCCGCCTCGCCGCGGGTCATCGCGCCGCCGCCCCCGCAGGCTCCGCCGCCCCCGCCCGCCCGGGTGGGCCCCACCCCGGCGAAGACCACCCCCGCCGCCGCCGCGAAGGTCCACCAGGCGGAGATCAGCGCGCTGGACGAGCCGACCCAGTTCCTGGCGGCGGTCATGCCCAAGGCCCCGCCCAAGACCATGCGGGATCCGGCGGATCGCTACGAGGATCTCGGGCTCATCGGGACCGGGGCCACCGCGGAGGTGCGGCGCGTCAAGGACGCGGAGCTGAACCGCGTGATGGCCATGAAGGTGCTGCACCCGCACCTGCTCTCGGCCAGCGGGGTCGTGGCCCGCTTCGTGTCCGAGGCCCAGGCCACCGCCCAGCTCGAGCACCCGGGCATCATCCCCGTCCACGCGATGGGGAAGCTGCCCGACGGCCGGTACTACTTCACGATGAAGGAGGTCCGCGGCGTCACGCTGGGCAGCGTCATCGCCGACGTCCACGGCGCCGTCAAGCAGGGGCGCTGGGAGACCGCGGCCAACGGCTGGACCTTCCGCCGCCTCATCGAGGCCTTCCGCAAGGTCTGCGAGGCCGTCGCCTACGCCCACGCCCGCGGGGTGGTCCACCGGGACTTGAAGCCCGAGAACATCATGGTCGGCGCCTTCGGCGAGGTCGTCGTGATGGACTGGGGCCTCGCCAAGATCGTGGGCGCGCCCGAGCCCGCCCCCGACGGCCAGGACGTGGTGAGCACCAGCCGCTCCCGCGACAGCGCCTTCGCCACGCGCATGGGCAGCATCGCCGGCACGCCCACCTACATGCCGCCCGAGCAGGCCCGCGGCGCGCACAACGAGATCGTCCCCGCTTCCGACGTCTACGCGCTGGGCGCCATCCTCTACGAGATCCTGAGCGGGCACCCTCCCTACCAGGGCAACGACGCCATCAGCGTGCTGGCCCAGGTCCTGGACGGCCCGCCCCCGCCTCCCGGGCGCGTGGCCCAGAGCGGCCCGCCCCACGCCACCATGACCGGCGAGGAGGACGGCCCCCCGCCCATCCCCGAGGAGCTCTCGCAGATCTGCCTCAAGGCCATCGCCCGCATGGCCCGCGACCGCTACGTCAACGCGGGCGAGATGGCGTCGGAGATCGAGGCCTGGCTGGACGGCGCCAAGAAGCGCGAGCAGGCCCGAATCGAGCTCGACCAGGCCGGCGCGCTGTGGGAGGAGGTGCAGCAGCTCCGCGTCCAGGCCACCGAGGTGCGCGAGCAGGCTCGCCAGCTCCTCCAGAACGTCCGCCCGAATGAGCCCGTCGAGCGCAAGCGCCCCGCCTGGTCGCTGGAGGAGCGCGCCAGCCGCCTGGAGGCCAAGGCCGACCTCAAAGAGGTCGTCATGACCCAGGTGCTCCAGGCCGCGCTCACCTTCGTGCCCGACTACACCGAGGCCCACGACCTGCTGGCCTCGCACTACCGCACGCTCCACACCGAGGCCGAGCTGCGCCGCGACCGCTCCTCGGCGGTGCGCTACGAGGTCCTGCTCCAGGCGCACGACACCGGCGTCCACACGGGCTACCTCAAGGGGGACGGCGCGCTCACCCTGGTCACCGACCCGCCGGACGCCGAGGTCGAGCTCTGCCGCTACGCCCTCTTCGACCGTCGCCTGCGCACCGTGCCCGTGCGCGTGCTGGGGCGCACGCCGCTGCGCGAGGTCGAGCTCCAGCGCGGCTCCTACCTGCTCAAGATCCGGGCCCCCGGCCGCGCCGAGGTGCGCTACCCCATCTTCATCGGCCGGCAGGAGCACTGGGACGGGGTCGCGCCGGGCGGCAAGGAGCCATTCCCGGTCTACCTGCCCACGGCGACCGAGCTCGGGCCCAACGGCCTCTACGTGCCGGCGGGCTGGTTCTGGTGCGGGGGCGACGGCGAGGCCCCCGACGCCCTCCCCCGGCAGCGGGTCTGGGTGGATGGCTTCGCCATGCTGCGCTTCCCGGTCACCAACTACGAGTACATCGCCTACCTCGACGCCCTCGTGCGCGCGGGCAAGGAGCAGGACGCGCTCCGCAAGGCCCCGCGCGAGCGCGGCGGCACGGTGGGCCGGCAGGGCGCGCTCATCTACGGGCGCGACGCCGAGGGCCGCTTCATCCTCCGCCAGGACGCCGACGGCGACAAGTGGGAGCCGACCTGGCCGGTGGTCATGGTCGATCACGCCGGCGCCGAGGGCTACGCCCGCTGGCACACCGCCCGCACCCGGCAGCCCTGGCGGCTCCCGCTCTCGCTGGAGTGGGAGAAGGCGGCGCGCGGCGTGGACGGGCGCTTCTACCCCTGGGGCGACTACCTGGATCCCACCTGGTGTTGTATGGCGGACAGCCACAGCCGCCGCCCCACGTTGGCCCCGGTGGACGCCTACCCCACCGACGAGAGCCCCTACGGCGTCCACGGGCTGGCGGGCAACACCCGCGACTGGTGCCTGGACCCGCACGCCGAGGGCGGCCCGCTCATCCTCCACCACAAGGCCGCCCTGCCCAACGCGAACAAGCCCGACACCACCACCCCGCGCTACGTGCGCGGCGGCTGCTGGTCCGGGAACGCCCACGCCGCGCGCGCCGCCGCCCAGCTCTGGCTGGACCCCGACCGGCGCGGCTCGGAGGTGGGCCTGCGGCTGGTGCGCCCGCTGGGCAACCCGCCTTCGGTGACCCCAGGCGAATAGCGGCTTGCTCGGACCCTTATCGGCGAGTAGATTGGATCCCTGACCACGGGGGATCCGATGAACGCTCGACCTGCGCCCGCTGGCCTCGCCCTGCTCCTGCTCGCGGCCTGCCAGACGGACCCCAAGCCCTCGACCCCCGGCCCCACCGAGACCGGCTCCCCCCAACCGGAGGAGTCCGACCCGCCGGAGAGCGCGCCCCCGACGGAGTCCTCGCCGCCCACGGAGACGGCGGAGACCGGCCCGGAGACCGGCGGCGCGGAGGGCGAAGGCGAGGGCGAGGGCGAGGAGCCCACCTACGACACCATCCGCTTCGTCGCCCTCGGCGACGCGGGCGAGGGCAACGACACCCAGTACCAGGTCGCCGCCGCCATGGAGGTGATCTGCGCCGAGCGTGGCTGCGACTTCGCCCTCTACCTGGGGGACAACTTCTACAACAGCGGGGTGGACTCGACGGAGGACGATCAGTGGCAGACGGCCTTCGAGCTGCCCTACGCCTACCTGGACTTCCCCTTCTACGCCGTGCTCGGCAACCACGACTACGGCGGGGAGGGCCTCGGGTACGAGTACTGGAAGGCGGACTATCAGGTGGAGTACGCCGAGACCTCCGACAAGTGGATCATGCCCGACAACTACTACACCTTCACCCAGGGGGCGGCGCAGTTCTTCGGGCTGGACACGAACCTCATCTTCTGGGGCTACGGCGATGACCACCTGAGCTGGATGCTGTCCGAGCTCTCCGCGTCCACGAGCCCCTGGAAGATCGGCTTCGGGCACCACCCCTACATCTCCAACGGCGAGCACGGCAACGCGGGCAACTACGAGGGCCTGGACTGGCTGCCCATCGTCAACGGAGAGAACGTGCTGCCCTTCATGGAGGAGGCCATCTGCGGGCAGGTGGACGTCTACCTCTGCGGGCACGACCACAGCCGCCAGTGGCTGGAGCCCACCTGCGGGACGGAGTTCCTGGTCAGCGGGGCGGGCTCGAAGAACACGGACCTGGAGAACCGGGACGAGAACCCCTACTACTGGCAGGAGTCGTCCCCCGGCTTCGTGTGGGTGGAGCTCACCGAGACCACGTTCACGGGCGTGTTCTACGACCAGGAGGGGGTCGAGCAGTACTCCCGGACCATCACGCGCTGAGGCGGAGGCTCAGGTCGCGGGCCAGCTGTCCCTCCTCGGCCCGCCAGGCGCGCCTCCCAGGCCGCGATCTCTCCCCGCCATCACGAGCCCCCGTCCCTCACAGCGCGGCGCACATCTTCCTGGTGGGCTCCCTGGGGGTCCGTCATCGCGTCGTGCTCCTGCCTCCTGCGGCGCTCCAGGCGTGGTAGAGCTCGTTCATGTTCGCCACGACCGAGGTGCTGCTGGCCGGCGCCGCGCTCACGCTGGTCAGCGTGCTCGCGAGCCGGGTCTCGGGGAGGCTGGGGGTGCCGGCGCTCCTGCTCTTCCTGGGCATCGGCATGCTGGCCGGCTCGGAGGGGATCGGCGGGATCTGGTTCGACGACGTGCGGGCGACCCAGGCGGTGGCCGTCGTGGCGCTGGTCTACATCCTCTTCGCCGGCGGCCTGCAGACGCGCTGGGAGGAGGCGCGCACCGTGGCCCGCAGCGCGGTGGCCCTGGCGACGGTGGGGGTGGTCGCCACCGCGGCGGGCATGGGGGTCTTCGCCTGGCTGGTGCTGGGCTTCGAGCCCAAGGTGGCCTTCCTCCTCGGGAGCATCGTCGCCTCCACCGACGCCGCCGCGGTCTTCGCGCTCTTCGCCGGCCGGGGCGTGCGGCTGCGCGGACGCCTGCGCCCGCTCCTCGAGTTCGAGTCTGGCAGCAACGACCCCATGGCCGTCTTCCTGACCACGGGGATGCTCGGGCTGCTGGCCGACCCGGACGCCTCCCTGCTCGGGCTGGCCCCGGCCTTTCTGCAGCAGATGGTCTTCGGCGCGCTGGTGGGCTTCTCGATGGGGCACGCCTCGGCCTGGCTGATCAACCGGGTCAGCCTCGACGTGGAGGGGCTGTACCCGGTGCTCACCCTCTCGCTGGCGCTGATCGCCTTCGGCGTCACCGAGTCGGCGGGAGGGAACGGCTTTCTGGGGGTCTATGTCGCGGGGCTGGTCCTCGGGAGCCGGCCGCTCATGCACAAGCAGAGCCTGCTGGAGTTCCACGACGGCGTCGCCTGGCTGATGCAGATCGCGATGTTCCTGACGCTGGGGCTGCTGGTCTTCCCGTCGCAGCTGGTGCCCGTGGTGGCGCAGGGGCTCGGCGCCTCGCTGTTCCTGATGTTCGTCGCGCGGCCCGTCGCGGTGTTCCTGACCCTGGCGCCGCTGGACTACTCCTGGCGGGAGAAGCTCCTGGTCTCCTGGGTGGGCCTGCGCGGCGCCGTGCCCATCGTGCTGGCGACCTACCCCTTCGTGGCCGGGATCCCCGAGGCGCCCACGATCTTCAACATCATCTTCTTCATCGTGCTGACCTCCGCGCTGTTCCAGGGCACCAGCCTCGTGCCGGTGGCGCGCTGGCTCGGCCTTCAGGACAGCGCGCCGGTCGCCCAGCCCTTCGACCCGCGCGCCCTCGGGACGGTCGCTGGTCAGCTGCGCGAGATCAGGGTCCCGGAGGCCTCACCGCTGCGTGACCGGCCGATCGTCGAGATCGGCGTGCCGCGGCAGGCGCTCATCCTGCTCGTCTTTCGCGGGCCCGGCTTCGTGCTCCCCCGCGGCGCCACGGTGCTGGAGGCCGGCGACCGGCTGCTGGTCCTGGCCGAGGAGGGCGCCCTCGCGGAGCTGGTCGCGCGGCTGAACGGGAGCGCGCCCCCGCACACGAGCGAGCCGGCCGCCACCGAGGAGGCGGGGGCCGTCACGAGCGGGCGCGAACCAGGCCCTACTTCGCGGCCTGGGGCTCGTAGCCGGGGCGGCGCACGGTGACCGTGGGGGCCTGGACCTCGGGCTTCGTGAGGCTCTGGTCCTCGTCGCTGAAGATCCAGGCGACGAGCTCGTCGAGCAGCGAGGGCTCCTCCACCTGGCGTCCGTGCGCGCCGCCGCGCGGGTTCACGAACTCGGAGTGCGAGGAGGCGCTGGCGGTCCCGGCGCTGAGGGCGAAGGCGAGGGCGAGGACGCTGAGCCTGGTCATGTGTGCTCCTGGGCGATCGGTTGGGGGTCGGCCGTCGTAGGATCCCTGGGAGGAGGACGGCCTGCATGAATACGATTCAGGTGGGGGCGTGGATCATCGCCTTCCTGCTTTTCGGCTCGGCGGGATGCCAGCCCTCCCCGCCCGAATCGCCGCCCGCGCGCCCCGGCCCCTGCGCGCTGCTGGGTGCGCGGATCCCGGGCCCGCTCTCCGCCGAGCGCGAGGCCGCGGGCGGGGATCCGCTCGCGCAGGCAAACCTCTTCCTGCGCGAGGCCCAGCTCACGGGGGACGCCGGCTTCCACACGCTGGCCGAGAGCGCCGCCGCCTGCGCCCTCGAGCGCGCCCCGGCCGACCTCGAGGTACAATTCTTGCATGCCACCGCCCTCTACCACACGCACCGCTTCGCCGAGGCCGAGGCCGGGGCGCGCGCCCTGAGCGCCGCGCGCGAGGACGCCCGGGACCACGCCCTGCTCGGCGACGCCCTCATGGAGCAGGGGCGGCTGGACCCGGCGGCCGACGCCTACCAGCGCGCCGTGGACCTGAGGCCCGGCGCCGCCCTCTACGACCGGATCATGTACCTGCGCTGGCTGTGGGGGGACATGGAGGGGGCCCGGGAGATGGCCGCCCTCGCCGTCTCCGCCGCCGCGACCGAGCCCGAGGCGCTGGCCTGGAGCCTGGCCTGGCAGGGCTGGCTGCAAGCGCTCTCCGGGCAGCCCGCGCCCCAGCTCGACGAGGCCGTCGCGCTCGACCCGAAGCTCCACCAGGCGAGGCTCTTCCGCGCCCGCCTGCGCCTGCACCAGGGGGATCGCGAGGGCGCGAGGGCCGACCTGGACGCCACCTACAACGACTTCGCCGCCATGCGCGTGCGGCGGGAGCTGGACCCGGGCCTGGACCTGGGCGCCGTCTGCGATCTGGACCCTCGGGGCTGCGCGGTCGAGCTGGCCGGCGTGGACCAGGCGCGGGCTGAGCGGCTCATCGCCCGCGAGTGGGAGACCCGCCAGGACGCCATGACGGCGGCGGCGCGAGCCTGGGTGCTCTCGCGCGGCGGCCAGGACATGCGCGAGGCGGCGAAGGCCGCGCTGGCGACGGGCTCCATCGACCCGGACGTGCTGTACCTCGCGGGGCGGGTGCTGGACGACCCGGAGGTGTTGAAGCGCGCGGCGGCGACCGGGCCGGGGCTGCTGCCCTCACAGCGGGCGGTCATGGGTGGGGGATAGGGTCGCCGGTTTCCTGCTCTGGCGGGAGGTCGGAGGCGCCGTTCAGGGCGCGTTCTAACCGGTCGAGGAGCTCGCGGTCGGGTGTCATGCTCGCCGCACCGCAGCGGCTGATGTACTGGTCGCGCATCTGAGACAGCGAAGACCTCCCCTCGTCGCTCGACGCCTCGGCAGGCTGAAGCTGGAGATGGAGAGCCTCCTCCAGGGCCCTCGCCGCCTCCGGCGCGCGCTCGAAGGGGAGCATGGATCCCAGCAGAAGCAACACGCCGATGAGCTCACGGCGATGCGTGCCTGGAGCCTCCACATCGCGCTCACGATACGCAGCAGCGGCGACTCGCAAGAGATGCACGGTCCAACCCCTGTGGTCCGTGGTGCCGAGCAGCATCAACGCGAGCACGACGAACTCCTTGGCAGCCTCGGGAGTGGACGCCGGGAGCGGGCGCTCCTCGCCCCTGGGGGGAGGCTGGCTTACGACCTGTTGTGCTGGCGCGAGGGGGCTCAGCTCGACGCTGAGCTCCAAGATCCTCGTGAGCCTCCTCAGCGCATCGAGGCTGTGTCTCAAATGCCGTTCAATCTCGGACGTCGCAGCAGTGGCGGCATCATCCGCGACGCGCGCGGCCTCGGCCGCGTACCCTTGCGCGGCCAGCAACGCTGCACGTCGGATCAGCGCCTCGACGAGCCTGAGGCCTGTCTCCGCAGGACCCGGCGCGACCAGACGTCGCAGCGCCTCTACCTCCAGCGCGCTGGCGATCAGCGCAGCTTCAGGAGACTCCAGGACCAGCAGGCGACCGCCGAGGTTCGCCAGCCTCTTCGCCACGACCGCGAGGTCCCCGCCTCCCAGCCTGGGCACCGCGGCTTGGTAGTGCGTAAGCGCCTCCTGATCACAGGCCAGCGATTCGGCATCATCCCGTCCGTGCAGCCATGAGCCGAGCCAGTCCAGGCACTCGGCCAGCGCGGCCCGGTGCCGATTGGACGCCCTTGGGGCGAGCTCCCGAAGGATACCGATCGCCTCTCGCATCGGCGCCAGCGCGTGTTGGATGTCCCCGAAGCCTGCGTGGGCCAAGGCAAGGTACTGAAGCGCGAAGGCCAGGTCTTCCCGCCCCGCGTTGGGCGCCCTCCTCAGGACATCCACCGCCTCCTGGCTGGCCACCAGTGCCGCCCGCGCCTCGCCGCGGGCCGCCAGGACCTCGGCCCGCATGGCGAGCGTAAGCCCCAGGGCGGCGAGGTAGAGCGTGGGCCAGCGCGCGGCGAGCCCTCGGTGGAGGCGGGTGGCCTCGTCGAGCGCCTCCTGGGCGCCCTGGAGATCACCCTGTGCTCGCAGACTGGCGCCCAGGTTGTGGAGAGCGCCCGCGAGCAGGTCTCCGAGATCCTGACGACGGCCCCCAAGGCGATGCAGCGCGTCGATGGCGGCGCGGCTGGCGACACGGGCACCCGCAGGGTCGCCCAGATCCAGGTTGGCCGCGCTGATGATCTGATGACATCCTCCCATCCACCACTGGAGGCCGTCGGTGGCGTCGTCGGCGCCACGCAGCGCGCGGTACAGGTCGAGCGCGGCCTCCGCGCTGGCCTTCGCCTGGGCGGCCGCACCGACTCGGTGTTGTGCAAGCGCGAGCAGGTACAAGCCGTAGGCCCGCTCCGGGTCGCGTGGGGCCAGGCGAGCACCCGCCGCCCGAACCGCCCGCTCCAGCGTCATGCATGCCCCAATCCCGTCGCCCGCGAGCTCCTGGACGCGCGCGAGGCGAACCAGCGTCGGGATATGCTCAGGGTGCGCTTCACCCTGGGCCCGCTGGAGCGCAGAGTCGATCAGCAGGCGTGCAGCGGCGGGGTCTGATCCCTCAGCCAGGACGATCGCGCCGAGCCCAAGCGCCCGAGGATCGGCCCAGAGTGTCGGATCGACGCGGAGCAGTCGCTCCCGCACCTGAGCGAGAGTCTGCAGTTCATCTCCGACCGCACCGAGGATCTTCAGGCTGGTCCACCGCACCACCAGCGCCCCTACCGCGCGCTCGGCGTCCTCACCCGCCTCGGCGAGCGCGCGCCCGGCCCACCACAGCGCGGCCTCGTGCTCGCCGACAACCTGCGCGTCGAGCGCGAGGCCGAGGGTGTCCGGCGCCGCGGACCGCAACCCCACCTCGACGCGCGCCCCCAGGCGGTCCAGCCCATCCGGCTCGTCGGGGAGCCGCGCGCGGGCCTCTTCAGGGTGAGCGCGCAGCGCGGGAGCATCGGCGTCCTCCTCGCGCGCCGCCAGCCAGGCGCCTGGATCCTCGACCTGCCCGCAGCCGGCGATCAGCTCGGACTCCGCCTCTCCCGCCTGAATCCGCGCCGCGACGCGCGCCACGGCCTCCGGCTCGCCGTCCAGGATCGCGGCGAGGAGAGCCCCATCGGGAGCGCCCGCCCGCCGGAGCGCCTCCGCCCCCTCCCGCCAGTCCAGGACTCGGCCGTGAACCGGCCACCAGCCCGGGGTCTCACGTGGTGGAGCCGCGAGCACGGAGAGCCCAGCGTAGCCGCTCTCCGCCACGGCCCAGCGCACACGCCAGAGGTCCAGGCGCCCATCCGTGTCGGTCCAGACCACCACCGGCGCCACCAGCCCTCGCAGCGCCTTCACCAGGACCTCAAAGGGGTCCTGCGCGGACAGGCGCGACGCCTCCCCGAGCCCGGCCTCGGCCAGACAGGGGTCCAACATCCCTCCCCGCCAGGCGACCCCGGGCTGGTAGCCTCGGGACGCGCGCAGGCCGGCGACGGCGAAGGACGGCGACGCCTGGGGGAGCTCGATCTTCGCCGTGATCCAGTCGTACAGATCCGGCGCCTTCTCCCGAAAGGCGATGCCCGTAGGCAGGTCGTCGGCGGGCCAGAGCACGACACGAAGCCCGCGATCGGCGAAGACCGGCCTGCTGCGGTTCAGCCACTCCAGCTCCACCGCGCTCACCCGGATCAACGCGAGGCTCCCGGGCGCCAGGCTCCAGACCTCCGTGGGGCGGTCCAGAGCGCAAAGGGCAGGATCGAGCTTCAACATCTCCAGAACGACCGCACGCAGCCGGGCCGGCGGGGCCGGGCTGAGCAGCAGCAGCACGCGCTCCCGCCCCAGCCGGAGCAGGAGCGTCAGCCGCCGGAGGGCTGCAGCATGTTCAGCGTCAGCAGAGGATGGGGGTACCACCACGTGCTCTTGTTGGGGAAGGGGAGCAGCCAGAAGTTGGCGACGAGCTCACTCACGAGCTTGTTGTCAGGCAGCCGGTGATGAGGATCGTCCATGACCTCGCGCAGCACCGACAGGTGACCGGCATGGATCCCCTCCTCGAATTGCCGGCGCTGTCTATCCACCACGAGCTCAATCACGTCCAGATCCGCCACGGCGAGGTCCCGGGCGTAGCAGCGCTCAGCCACGAGCCGAAGCAGCTTCACATAATCCCGCATCCGACCGCCTGAGCACCAGGCAACCCGCGTGAGCAGCGGACCCGGGAGACGTCGCTCCTCAGGGTCGAGATCCAGCGTGCGCCGTCGCCAGAGATCCGCGAGCACCCTTACGCCGGGTCCGGGACTCTCCGGCAGCTCAGGGTGCAGTTGATCCAGCACCGGCACGTTCTCCAAGGGCCGAATCTCGAAGCCGCGCACCTGATTGGTCTTCGCCAGCGAGCGCAGCGCGATGGGCGCCGCGACGATCGTGGTCCGGCAGGCCAGGGCGCCGAGCATCGCCGATCCAACGAAGATGGCCGAGATGGTCTCAGGATTCGTGAGGCGATCCAGCCCGTCCAGGATCAACGTCAGCTTCCAACCGCGGCGTTGGATCTCGGCGATCAACCGGTTCACGGCGTTCAACAGGCGATGCGCACGCTCGTCCTGGTCAGGCAGGGCCTTGTGGTCGGGCAACCCGATGGGCAGCGTCCAGCGCACAGCTTCTGCGACCGCCGAGATCGCGGGCGCCACCAGGTCCAGCGGACCGACCACCGAGGCGCTCACGGCGCGCGCGAGCTGAATCAGGTCCACGCTGGCAGCCCTCTCACCGCCAATCAGCGCCTTCCCGGCCTCCTCGAGCTCGCGCCTGGACTCGCTACTCCACTGAAAAGACAGGATGCGCTGCCCGGCACCGTAGACGGCCAGACCGATGAGCAGCAGGAGCTCCCAGGACTTCAAGTTCTCCAGCGCCTGGGGATCACCCAACTGGCGCTGGAAATGGGTGTCCAGATCCAGGAAGACCACGATGTCCTGCTGCTGCCGCTGCTGCTTCAGCCAGTGCAGCTCCGTCGTCTTGCCGCTGCCGACCGTCCCGTAGATCAGATAGCGACGTGGCCCGCCAGGGATGGCCATATCGGCCAGAACGTCCGCCGCAGGACTGTAGGGTCGATCTACGCGCCAGTCGGGCTGAACGGCCGGCAGCATCGGCTCGAAGCGCGAGGCCGCCTGCTCCCAGAACTCCTGGTTGGAGAGTGGCGCTCGGCTCGTCATGAGCGGCAGATTAACGCGCGGCCCGGGCAGAGCAACCGCACCACCATCAGCGCATAGACACATACACTGATCAGGACTCTTCGAGCATTCAAACCCCGCTCTACCGCGCGAAGGGACTGCTCTGGGCGATCCAGAGCGCCCGACGAGGCTGAGCCCCCAGCCCGAGATCGTGCTATCCTCCTCGAATGTCGCCGATCCTCCTGCTGCTGGCCTGTGGACCGGGCATGCCGTCCAAGCCCTGGTCGGGCACCCCGCACACCGGCGAGCCCGACGGCGCCGCCGACGACAGCGCCGACGAGCCGACGCCCGAGGACTCCGCGGAGGAGCCCTCCGACACGACCCCGCCCGAGCCGCTGGTGCTCGAGTACCCCGAGCGCCGGGTGGGCATGTTCTACCTCGCCTGGCACGCCTACGCGGCCAAGGCGATGGCGGCCCTCCCCGAGGATCAGCGGCGCACCGTGGACGCGGTGATCGCCGAGGACGGCGCCAGCTTCGCCGACCTCCTCTACAACCCAGGCTTGTACTCCACAGCCATGGCCTTTCACTGGCACCAGGAGCCCGCGCCCGGCTTCTACTGCCTCTACCGGGAGCGCGAGGGCGAGACGCCCTATGCGGAGCCCTACGCCGGCCCGGACTGCGGCGACACCGCCGCGCTGGCCCGCACCCACGCCGAGCAGCTCTGGGGGGCGGGCGTGGACTTCGTCTACGTGGACCTGACGAACCTGCCGACGATGAGCGACTTCTCCGACGTGCTGGGGCTCCGGCCCTTCGAGGTGCTGCTGGAGGAGTGGCAGTCCCTCCGCGAAGAAGGCGTACCCACCCCCCAGGTGGCGGCCTGGGTCCCCGTGTCCAGCGTGAGCGCCGACCAGACCGCCACGCTGAGCCGGCTCTTGGAGGTCTACGCGCGATACGGGCATGACGACATCCTGTTTCGACCAGACCCTGGCGACGCCCCCGTGATCTTCGGGGTGGGCGCCGCCGCCGACTGGGACGCCGCGCTGGTCGCCGAGGCCGAGGCCGCCGGTGTGAGCCTGGTCCCGCTCTGGGGCAACCTGTCCGCCGCGCAGCTCGCTGCGGGCACGGCCGGCTGGATGCAGCCCTGCGTCGCCGAGGACGTCTTCACCACCCTCATCACGCCGGACACGGCCTGTAACCAGGGCTACACGACCAGCTCCCCGCTGGGGACCGTGCTCAGCGTGAGCCGCTCCTACCAGATCGGCTACGCCAGCCTGCCGCTCCAGAGCTCCGGGCGGAACGGCGGGCTCACCTTCCAGAAGCAGATGGAGACCGCCTTCGCCGTGCAGCCGGACGTGCTGCTGGTCAACGCCTGGAACGAGCACATCGCCCAGCCGCAGTCCAACCCTTACGCCGCCGATTATGGCGACCTGGGCCGCAGCATGGGGGCCACCGACGTCGCCAGCGGGGACGTGAGCGAGGACTGGCTGTGGGTGGACATGTACGGCCAGGAGTTCGATCGCGACTTCGAGCCCACCGTCGAGGGCGGCGAGGCCGGTCTGGAGCTGCTCCGCTCCTGCCTGCGCGTGTTCGCGTCCGGCGCGACGAGCTGCGCCGACGCGAGCGAGGCCTGCTGCCAGCTCGCCGAGGGCTGGACCCTGGTCTACAGTCTGCGCCAGCCCGGAGGCGTGCTGGAGACCGACCACCTGCTCACGGCCAACCCGACCGAGCGCGACCTGCTCCTGGCCAGCGGCTGGGAGGAGGTCGGCAACCCGCTCTACGCCCCGCCCGGCCTGACCAGCGGCGCCGACTCCGCCGCCGGCCCCTTCCGGCTCTACCCCTCCGCCGGCGAGGGGCGCTCCGCCCTCTACCGCTGCTACACGGGCGGCGGTCACTTCTTCTCCCTGGACGCCGCCTGCGAGGGCGTGAGCACCGAGTCCACCCTGGGTTGGATCTCGGACGCCCGCAGCTCGGAGACCCCGCGCCCCCTGCTGCGCTGCTACCACCCCAGCACCGGCGCCCACCTCGCCTGGCTGCTGGAGAGCTGCCCCGACCCGCTCGTGGCCGAGGCGGTGCTGGGGTACGTGCGCTGAGGGAGGAGCCTCGGCTCAGAACTCGCCGCCGGGGCGCACGCGCAGCGTGTCGCCTTCCCCCTCGCCCAGCCGCTATTCCCCGTACCAGACCCGCTCCGCGCTCCAGCCCTGCTCGGGCCAGCCCGGGAGGCCCAGCAGCGCGGCCGCGAGCGCGCGCTCGGTGTCGCGCAGGATCGCCGCCGCCCACCCGTCCTCGAGCCGCCAGACCGCCAGGATCAGGCTCACGTAGTCGCCGGAGCCCTCGTAGCCGTCGTCCGCCTGCTCCTGCGTGAGGTCGACGCTGGCCAGGATCCAGTCTTCACCGCCCACCCACTGCGCCGTCCCGCCCGCGTTCCAGGTTCCGATGGCCGCGCCGAAGTTGGCGTAACGCAAGAGGGCCGCGGCGCTCTGGAACAGCGTCTCGTCATGATCCCGGGGGTCGCGGACCTTCGCCAGCGTCGAGACGGGCGGGTTGCTCGGCCAGCGCGCCAGGTTGCCGAAGCTGTGCGCCTCCAGGGCAGCGTAGTGCAGGTTGGGGAAGGGCTTCAGCTTCTTCTTCGGGTTGCTGGCGCGGAAGATCGTCAGCACGTCCTCGAAGGGGCGGAGCGGGAGCGACACGGGCACCTCCTGCCCTCTCTCTATCGTGGCGCGGGGCGGCGCCACGCCGCAGAGGGTCCCAGCGCTCACCGGTCGGCGCCGCGTTAGGCTCAACGACTGGGGAGGCTCGCCGTGTCCATCGTCGTCTCCGTGCTCACCAACACCGACCTCGTCCACGTCTCGGACCTGCCGCCCGAGGGCCCGCGCACCCTGCTGCTGCGCCACGCGCCGCGCTCGCTCGGGCTGCTCACGGTGCTGGGGGAGGCGCCGCCGCTGGACTGGGCGAAGGCCGAGGCCGCCGATCCCCGCCACGAGGCGCTGGCCCTCGCCCAGCACCTCACTGACCGGGCGGGCGTGGAGCTCGGCCCGGACCTGCCGCGCGGGCTGCTGCTCACCGGCTGGGGGCGGGACCGCGAGGGGCGCGAGCACAGCTACCGTTACCTCGTGGGGAACCTGGGGGAGGACGAGGGCTTTCGCCTGGACGGCGAGTCCATCACCCCCGACCGCGTGCTGCGCCGGCACGCCACGGCGCCCTACAGCCTGCAGGTGGTGATGACGGTGGAGGAGCCCCCCTCCACCCGCCGCCGGGTCGAGGCCCTGCCGCGCCTCATCAAGAAGGGCGACATGTCCGCCGTCGCCCTGCACGCCGCCGAGCTGGTGCGCGAGGTGGTCCCCGGGCCGGTGCTGCTGGCCCACCTGACGCCCGACGGCGAGCTGGAGGCGGCGGTGCTGGACGGCGAGGCCCTGCGCGCGGTGACGCCGGAGGCGGCGACGGGGACGGCGCGGCTCCTGGTGGGGTGAGCGCGGCGGGCGGGCGCGGAACAGGCTAAACCCCTCGCCATGTCTCAGGACACCTCCAACCCGTCGCCCCCCACGCCCGGTCCAGCCCCCTCGCGCCTCCGCGCCTACATGGCCGCGCCGCTCGCCCTCTCCGCGCTGGCGCTGGTGGGCGCGGTGTGGGCGGTCTTCAAGTTCGACCAGGGAAGGCCGGCGGCGGGCGAGCGCGTGGTGATGACGATGGAGACCGCCTGCGCGAGCAACGCGGCCCCGGTGCTGAAGCGCCGGGTCGAGGCGGTGGGCCTCGGCGATCCGATCCTGGAGGAGGCGCCCCCGGGGCTGCGGCTCACGGCGACCCTCCCGGGCCTGCCCGACGACCGCGCCGCCATCCCCGCCCTGCTGCTGGCGCCGGGGAAGATGGAGGTCCACGCCGCCGGGCGCACCGTGGGCACGCACGAGGACGTGACGGGCACCGCGCTGAACATGGACGCCAGCGGCTCGCCCTACGCCGAGATCGCGCTCAACGGCCTCGCCCTCGCCGAGCTGCGGGAGGCGACGAAGGTAGACCCGACCTTCGAGCTCGTCTTCGACGGCCAGACCATCCTGCGCACCGAGGTCGGCGCGATCCGGGACGAGCTCATCCGTGTCACGCCCGAGGGCGGCTCGCCGGGCGCGGCCATGCGCAAGGTGGCGGACTGGACCATCCTGCTCAGCGCGGGCGCCCTGCCCTGCGAGGTCACCCTCGCCGAGATCACGGCGGCCACGGCGCCCCCGCCGGGTTAGGCGAAGGCCCTCCCCTCACAGGCAGGGCCGACCCATGCGCTATCGCGTCACCCTCATCCCCGGCGACGGCATCGGGCCCGAGGTCACCGGAGCCACCCGGCAGATCCTCGACGCCGCGGGCGCGCCCATCGACTGGGAGGTGGCCCCCGCCGGGCTGGCCGCCTTCGCCAGCCACGGCTCGCCCATGCCCGACGAGACGCTGGCCAGCATCAAACGCAACCGGCTCGGCCTGAAGGGCCCGCTGGAGACGCCCAAGGGCAAGGGCTTCCGCTCGGCCAACGTCACGCTCCGCCAGGAGCTGGACCTCTACGTGGGCTACCGCCCGGTGCGCTCGCTGCCGGGCATCCAGACGCCCTACAAAAATGTAGACCTCGTGGTCCTGCGCGAGAACACCGAGGATCTCTACGCGGGCATCGAGCACGAGGTCACGCCGGGCACGGTGCTGAACCTCAAGGTCTCCACCCGCCGGGCGGGCGAGCGCATCGCCCGCTGGGCCTTCGAGCACATGCGCAACCACGGGCGCCGCCGGGTGGCCTGCTGCCACAAGGCCCCGGTCAACCCGCTGTCCGACGGCGCCTTCGTGGAGGCCTTCTACCGCGTGGGCGAGAGCTACCCCTTCCTGATGAAGGAGGATCTCCCCGTGGACACGCTGGCCTTCCTGCTGCCGCAGGACCCGGCGCGCTTCGACGTGCTGCTGCTCCAGAACCTCTACGGCGACATCCTGTCCGACCTGGCGGCCGGGCTGGTGGGCGGGCTCGGCGTGGCGCCGGGGGCGAACATCGGCGATCAGGTCGCAGTCTTCGAGGCTGTCCACGGCACGGCCCCCGACATCGCCGGCCGCGGGATCTCCAACCCGCTCTCCGTGCTGCTCAGCGCGATCCTCATGCTGGAGTACGTGGGCGAGCGGAAGATCGCCACCCGGGTGGAGCGCGCCGTCTGGGACGTGCTGGAGGCGGGCCAGGTCCGCACCGGAGACCTCGGCGGCAAGGCCAGCACCGCGCAGTTCACCGACGCCATCATCGACCGCCTGTAGGAGCCGCCCATGTCCCTCCCCGTCACCCTCATCCCGGGCGACTGGATCGGCCCGGAGACCTGCGCGGTCGTGCGAGCGGTGTTCGCCGCGGCCGGCGTGGACATCGACTGGGACGTGCAGCCGGTCCGCGGCGGGCGCCTGAGCGCCGAGCTGCTGGACTCCTGCCGCCGCACCGGCCTCGTGCTCAAGGCCAGGCTGGAGGCCCCCCGCGCCGCCGGCCTGCTCCCGCCCACGGTCGCGCTGCGCAAGGAGCTCGGGCTGTGGGCCACCGTCCGGCCCATCACCGCCCTCCCCGGCGTCGACGCGCGCTTCCCCGACATCGATCTCGTCGTCATCCGCGAGACGAGCGAGGACATCTACTCGGGCTTCGAGCACGAGGTGACCGACGGCGTCTTCGAGGCGGTCAAGGTGACGACCCGGGCGGCCTGCGAGCGCATCGCCCGCCACGCCTTCGCCTGGGCGCGCGCGAACGGCCGGAAGAAGGTCACCATCGTCCACAAGTCCAACATCATGAAGCGCTCCGACGGCCTCTTCCTGCAGGTCGCTACCGAGGTGGGGGCCGGCTTCCCCGAGATCCAGACCGACGAGGTCATCGTGGACGCGCTGTGCATGAAGCTGGTGCGCAACCCGGCGAGCTTCGACGTGCTGCTGGCGGGCAACCTCTTCGGCGACATCGTGAGCGATCTGGCCAGCGGGCTCGGCGGCGGGATCACGGCGAGCCCCTCCGCCAGCTACGGCGAGGGCTGCGCGATGTTCGAGAACCCGCACGGCAAGGCCCCGGAGCTGGTGGGCACGGGCCAGGCCAACCCCATCCCCATGCTCCGCGCGGGGCTGCTCCTGCTGCGGCACGCCCAGATGAGCGCCGAGGCCGACCACATCGAGGGGGCCATGCGCGCCGCTTGCGCCGGTGGGCTGCGCACCATCGACCAGGGTGGCGACGCCGGCTGCGCGGAGGTACAGCGCGCGATCATCGACCGGCTCGGGCCCGCCACGGGCGCGGACGAAGCAGGAAAGCGTTGACGTCGACGGTCATCCGAGGGTAAGGCAGGTGGACCAATCTCCTGCTGCCGGTGGACGCGTGACCTTCACTCTGCTGACCGCTGCCTTGCTGCTCTCCGGCGCCCAGGCCCTCGCCCAGGCGCCCGCTGAGACTCCAACCCCTCCGCCGGCGGAACCTTCCCCGGCGCTCGCGGCCGAGCCCGCGCCAGCGGCCGAGCCCGCGCCCGCGCCCGCGCCTGCGCCCACCCCCAGCGCCTCGGCCATCTCGATGGACCCGGCGGTGGCCCAGCAGACGTTCACGGCCCAGAAGCTCCAGCGCAAGCAGCTCAAGGAGACGGACCCGCTCTACGTCCCGACCCTGCGGGCCATGCCGGACGACTCCATCGCGCCCTGGGCGGTCTACCGCGGCGACGGCAGCGTGCTGACCGCGCGCGATCTGGCGGTGGCCCTGGACGACAAGGCCCTGGTCGCGAAGATGGACAAGGGCACGAAGCGCGGGAAGATCCTGCGCTGGACGCTGACCGGCACGGGCGCCGCCCTGGTCGGTCTGGCGGTGGTGCCGCTGCTCGGGATGGAGGACGTGGGTGACATGGGGCGCGAGCCGCTCCAGGAGAACTACACGAGCGCCGAGGAGTACACCGCCGCGCTCACCGCCTGGCGCCAGCAGCGCGAGGACGCGAACCAGAACCAGAACCGGCTGCTCAGCTCGGTCACGCTGGGCGCGTCGGGGGCGCTGGCCATCGCGGTCTCCCCCTTCGCCACCGTGGGTGTGGCCGAGCGGCAGCGGATCTCGCAGGTCTACTACACGGCCGACCAGGCGGACGAGAAGATCCTGTCCCACAACGTCAAGCTCAAGCGTCAGCTCGGGCTGGTGGCGCCGGACCCCACCGAGGTCATCATCACGCCTCCCCCGCAACCCCAGGGCCTCCCCGAGGAAGGAGAGGACGAGGACATCGACATCCCCGAGCCCACGGGAGGCGGCGGGTCGCCGCCCCTCATGGAGTCGGCGCCGGTCCTCGAGCTGAGCCCGGTCATCGGTCTCGGCTTCCTCGGCCTCCAGGGAACCTTCTGAGGAGCGGACGGACGATGCGGAACCTCACTCTTCTCACTCTGCTCCTGGCCTTCAGCAGCGCGGCGCGCGCCGAGGGCTTCGCCACCGACACCGAGCTGATGCGCCCGACGTTCACGGGCGACACCATCCCGGGCGTGGACTCCTCCCAGATCGTGGGCAAGGGCGCCTGGCGCGCCGGCACCGTGCTGCAGTACCAGCGCGATCCGCTGGTCATCAAGCTCTACGGCTACGACGCGGGCTCCGTCGTCGAGAACCGCATCAGCGCGCAGCTCGGCGGCTCTTACGACGTCAACAAGTGGTTCTCCATCCGCGGCGCCCTGCCCCTGGCCTACCAGAACGGCGCGGACGTGGAGGAGTTCTCCGCGGATGGCTTCGGATTCGGCGACGTGCGCTTCGGCGCCCGCGCGGCCCTGCCCTCGGGCGGCATCTTCCACCCCGGCATCCGGGCCGACGTGGAGTTCCCGGTCGGCTACTACATGGTGGACCGCCCCGAGGATCTGCCGGACGTCGGCAACTACCTCTCCGAGCAGGCCCCGCGCTTCACCGGCGCCCTGCTGGCCACCGTCGATCTCGGCCCGGCCAAGATCCTCCTGGACGCCGGCTTCACGGGCCGCAAGGAGGTCGAGACCCCCGCCGACTTCCGGCTGGGCTCCGAGCTCGTCATCAACGGCGGCCTGCAGCTCGACCTCTGGAAGGAGAAGGTCTCGCTCGGGACCGCGGTGCTGAGCCGCAGCGGCGCCAAGGATCTCTGGCAGCCGGAGAACGCCGCGGAGAACGCGGCTGAGGTCTACACGAACCTCGCCTACCGCTTCACCCGCAACCTCCAGCTCGACGCGGGCGTCGGGCGCGGGCTCACCGCGGGCTACGGCTCCACGGGCCTGCGCGCCCTGGCCTCCATCACCTGGATCCACACGCCGCCGCCCCCGCCGCCCGACCTCGAGCCGGTGGTGAAGGTCACCGAGACCCCGCCGCCCCCGCCGGAGCCCATCTTCGACGAGCCCACGGACCGGGCCTGGGAGGAGGGCCAGCTCGCGCGCGTCTCCGGTCTCAAGATCGAGATCCGCGACCCGATCCTGTTCGAGTTCGGGACGCCCATCATCCGCGACGTCTCGTACCCCACGCTCAAGTCCGTCGCCTCCATCCTCATGGCCTACGGCCAGATCGATCACATGCTGATCGAGGGCCACGCGTCTGAGGAGGGCAGCTACGAGTACAACTACAACCTGTCCACCAGCCGCGCCCAGGCCATCTTCAACAAGCTCATCGAGTTCGGCGTCCACCCCTCCCGCATGAGCTACCGCGGAATGGGCGAGACGGTCCCCGTGGCCGAGGGGAGCTCCGAAGAGGCATTGGCGGCGAACCGTCGTGTGAATTTCGAAATTATCAAACTTCTTGATCCACTCGCGCCGATCCCGACCTATCCTCCTACCATCATGCTCCCCTGGAACGGGGAGGTGATCAAGGCGCCTCAGCCTGGCAGTACGCAGATTGGCTCCGGCCCGGCTCCGGGGGTCACCCCGAAGCCCAAGACGGAGGACCAGGAGCGTATGCAGGAGGACTTCTTCAACACGGGTGACGACGAGGACGCCGACTTCCCGCTGCCGACCGGCGGTGGGGACTCCGGCTCCGAGGGTGACGGAGGTAACTGATGCTCGCGACGCTCCCTCTCCTTCTTGCGCTGCTCCTCCCCGCGCGCGCCGCGGAGAACGAGGCCTGCCCCGAGCTCGAGGCCCTCGGTTACGACGCCTGCGACACGGATCTGTCGCAGGACAAGAACTGCAACGGCATCGACGTGACGGAGGAGTCGCCGGTCGACGAGACGAACGAGGACTGCATCGAGGCTGGCTTCGAGAACGCCGACTGGTACTACGACTACTTCTCCTTCGAGTGCCTCTACCCGATGGAGACCTACGACTCCGACGGGGACGGCTTCGGCTACGGCGAGGTCTACCTGCCCGAGGACGCCGAATACCCGGATATCGTCGCGATCCTGTTCTGTGACAACTGCAAGGACGTGCCGAACGCCGATCAGCTCGACAGCGACTGTGACGGCGTGGGTGACGTCTGCGACAACTGCATCTGCATCTACAACCCGTTCCAGTACAACTCGGACTCGGACTCCTGGGGCAACGACTGCGACAACTGCTACGAGGACACCAACGAGGACCAGGCGGACTTCGACGAGGACGGCTTCGGCGACGTCTGCGACAACTGCCCCTACCTGGCCAACGTCTATGAGACCGAAGAGGGCGTGATCTATCAGGTTGACGAAGACGAAGACAGCATCGGTGACGAGTGCGACAACTGTCCTTTCGTCTCCAATTCGGATCAGGCAGACGAGGACGGGGACGGCCTCGGCGACCTCTGCGACAACTGCGACGAGATCGCCAACGATGATCAGGGCGATGTCGACGAGGACGGCACGGGCGACCTCTGCGACAACTGCCCCGAGGACTACAACGACCAGTCCGACGAGGACGAGGACGGCCTCGGCGACCGTTGCGACGACTGCCCCTACGACGCCGACCCCGAGCAGACGGACGACGATCGCGACACCATCGGTGACGCCTGCGACAACTGCGTCGGGTTCTCCAACCCGCTGCAGACCGACGGCGACTTCGACAACGTGGGCGACCCCTGCGACAACTGCCCGAGCGACACGAACGAGGACCAGGCGGACGCGGACGAGGACGGCGTGGGCGACGCCTGCGACGTGTGCCCCTCGCTCTTCGACCCGGCCCAGGAAGACGAGGACCTCGACGGCCAGGGCGACATCTGCGACGACGACCCGCAGCTCCTGGGCGGCGCCTCCCGCTGCGCCACCGGCCCGGTGGAGGGTGGCTCGCTCGGTCTCCTGGCGGCCCTCTCTGCGCTCCTGCTGCGCCGCCGCCGGAGCTGACGAGCCTCAGGGCCCGTAGGTCTCCAGGTACGACTCCACGTCGTACTTGCGGGCCGTGTTCTCCGAGCTCATGTAGCGGATGGTCCCGAAGATCGGGCGCCGCGGCCCCCAGGGCCGGTCGAAGCGCCCGAGCGTCCAGGAGATCCCGCTGTACGAGTTGGGATCCCGCCCGTCCAGCGCGTAGCGGTTGTTGAGGTGGACCAGCACCTCCCAGGCGCGCTCGGGCGAGGGGGACCACTCCAGGACCTTCTTGCCCCAGAGCATGCGCAGGTAGTTGTGGATGCGGCCCTCGCGGACGAGCTGGCGCTGCGCGGCGTTCCACAGGGGGTCATGGGTGCGCGCGGCCTCGAGCTCCTCCAGCGTGTAGAGGCGGGGGCGGGGGTCCTCCGCGTGGTCGTCGAGGGTCTGGCGCGCCCACTCGGGCAGGCTCTCGTAGTCGGTGTAGTCGGGGCGGTGGAAGCAGAAGACCTGCCCCAGCTCGCGCCAGGTGATGAGCTCGTCCAGGTAGCTCTCGGCGGAGGGCGACATGCCCCACCAGCCCTCCCGGCTGCCGCTCACCTTCGCCGACAGGCGCCCGTGGTGCCAGCTCTCGTGGTGGCAGACCAGCTCGAAGACCTCGCTGGCCGCCAGGTGGCCGAAGTGCAGCCAGGCCGAGAGGCGGCTGTCGGAGCCCGCGCCGGGCTCGTTGTGGTGCTCCCCGTAGGCGTCCAGGCGCTCGCGCACGAAGCGCTGCGCCGCCTCCCGCCCCGCCCGCTCCCCGCCGCGGAGCTCGGTGGGCCGCACCTCCTGGTCGATGGGCAGGGCCTCGAGCGCGCCGGGCTCGCCGCGCAGCAGCGCGTCTGAGGCCAGGGGCCAGCGCTCCAGGAGCCCGGGCGGGAGGCTCGCGCTGGGGAGCGATACATCCTCCAGTGGATCCTTCAGGGGTGGAGCGCGCAGGTGCTCGGGCAGCGTGCGCTGCAGGTGCCGGCGGAAGGCCTGGGCGGTGGGGAAGGCCGCCTCCGTCGCCCGCAGCGGCAGGAGCCCGTTGCTGTCCACCGCCTCCAGGCGCACGTCCAGGCGCGCCGCGGCCGTCCGCAGCATGTGAGGCAGGAAGAAGCAGGGGTACTCGTCCGTGACCACCAGCGTCGCCCGCGCCGCCAGCGCGCTCAGCAGCCCGGCGCCCGCCCGCGGGGAAGGCTCCACGTAGGGCAGGTAGCGGATCGGCGTCCCGGCGAAGCGCGCCTGGTTGTCCACCATCCCGTCCAGAACGAAGCGGTGCAGCCGCGCGCTGGCCCAGGGGTAGTCCACCCGCAGCGCCTCCAGCACCACCAGCGGTCGCCGCGCCGCCGTCGCGCGGTGGAGGGCATGCTGCAACCCGAAGTTGTCATGCGTGCGCCGCGCCGCCGTCATCCAGTAGAGCACGTAGTCGCGGTCAGGGCGGGCGGGGGCGTCGTTGGCGACGGAGAGGCGGGAGGGCGGGATCGGCGACATGCCAGAAAGATAGCCCGTTCTGGCCAGGCAGCCAACCCGATCAGCAGGGGTCGGCCTCGTCGCTCCAGGCGCCGTCCTCGCAGACCCAGATCCGGCGATCCACGCCGGGGTCCTCGACGATGACCTCCGCGCCGCCGGGGAAGAGCACGCGCAGCTCGTCCACCGCGTCCGCGTCGCCGAGCCCGAAGTGCTGGGTGAGGCTGTCCTGCACGCTGGTGCCCGATCCGCCGGAGACGTGGCGGAGCTGGCGCTGGCCGCCCGCCTCGACCGAGACGACGGCGCCGATCGCGCTGCGGTTGGCCACCCCGAGGGCCGTGTCGCTCCCGCGCATCCCGCCCACGGCCGTGACCTGCAGCCAGTGGCGACCGTCCTCGTCGTGATGGTTCGTAAACAGGCTGTAGGCGACGACGTCCACGTCCCCGTCCGCGTCCACGTCGGAGGCCGCGGCCCCCCAGCCGTTGCGCACCAGCAGCCCGCTCTCGTAGTTGGTGAGCGTAAAGTTGCCTGCCCCATCATTCAGATACAGATCGCTGTCCCGCTCCGGGTAGACCGCGGTGATGAACAGATCGAGGTCACCGTCGTTGTCGGCGTCGAAGAGGGTCGGGTTGGAGTGCGTCTCGCGATAGTAGATCCCCCGCGCGCTGGCCTCGTCGGTGAACATCCCGGACCCGTCGTTGATGAGGATCTGGGTGGGATCGGAGAAGTGGTAGTAGAAGGGGTGGGCGAGGTTGGCCGAGACGAGATCGAAGTCCCCGTCGTTGTCGATGTCGCCGAAGGCCGAGCCGATGGTGTGGCCGTAGGTGCCATATCGACGCCGATACGTGCCCTGGGTGCCGTTGTCCGCGGCGATCTCGGAGAGGACCCCGCCCGAGTTCTGGAAATAGAAGTTGGGGTTGAGGCGGTAGTTGCTGACGAACAGGTCCGTCCAGCCGTCCTGGTCCACGTCCCCCGTCGTGACGCCGCGGCCGGCGTAGACGCCGCTGTCCACGTTGTACACGTCCGTATAGTCGGTGAACGTCCCGTCCCCGTTGTTCCGGTACAGACGGTCGCGGTAGTACCCAAAGTAGTCGGGGTCCGTCGCGTCTGAGTACTCGGGGCACTCGTAGCTGGCCATGTACAGATCGAGGTAGCCGTCCCCGTCCATGTCGAACCAGCCGCTGCCCTCCGTGGGGGCGTAGTCCCCTCCCCCGTCGTCATCGCAGTCGCGCGTGTCCTGGAAGTCGGTGATGCCGCTCTCCAGCGTCACGTCGGAGAAGGTCCCGTCACAGCCGCTCTTCAGCAGCAGGTCCCCGGTGGTGTAGCTGCCGGACTGCCCGAAGAAGTCCAGACAGCCGTCGTTGTCCATGTCCCCCCAGACCCCGCCGCTCACCGAGATCCCGGCCGAGGGCAGGGCCGCGCTCGTCACGTCGGTGAACACGCCGTCGCCGTCGTTCCGGTACAGCGAGGGGCCCGAGGTCATCAGGTCGTCGTCCCCGTCCCCGTCGTAATCACCCCAGGCCACGCGGCTGGAGGCGGAGAGGGCGCTGTCCACGCGAAAGGGCTTGTCCTCGTCCGGGATCTCCTCGTCGTAGACCACCGCCAGCCGCACCTGCCAGGTGTACCAGGGGAAGGCCGAGCCGCCGTAGTAGACCTCCTCATCGACATCGGGGAAGCGCACGCCGGAGTAGAAGGGCTCCGCCTCGTTGTAGGTCTCCTCCATCAGCAGGTCGGGCTGGGTCTCGCTCTCCGGGTCGCGGGAGTAGCCGGCGAAGACGTGCAGCGGCTGGTCGACGCGGATCTCCTCCGGCAGCAGGTAGGTGATCCAGCTCTCCTGGTCCGCGGCCGTGAGGCAGCGGGTGGCCGTCCCGTAGGGGTTGTCCACGTCGAAGACGTAGCCGTCGCTGCTGAAGTCCGGGAACAGGGTGAGCGTGGCGGCCACCGGCTCCTCGCCCTCGAGGTCGTCCCAACGCGCAGAGACGCCCACCACCGTCCCCGGGCGGTCGAGCTTGAAGCCCGCCGCGCCGTGGACCACCTGGTCATTGAGCCGATAGGTGCCGTAGTAGCCCGTGTACGAGCCGAAGCGGGTGCGCTCGAAGCTCAGCAGGCTGTCGCTCGCGCCGTCGAGGATGATCCACTCGGCGTCGTCCGGGATCTCGCCCGCGGCGTCCTCGACGCACCCATCGGGGACCGCGCTCTCGCCCGTCTCGCCGCTCTCGCCGCTCTCGGCCGTGTGCGCGCTGTCCGGGCGCCCCGTCTCGTCCTCGGCGGTCTCCCGGGGGGTGGCGCTCTCGCCGCCCTTGTCGTCGCCCTCACAGCCGGCCAGCGCGCTCCAGATCAGCCAGATCGCTCGCATCGGGGGTCTCCTCCGGGCGTGTGCGCCCCGCCTCACCATCTATCGCGAAGCCGAGCGCCAGCAGGCGCTCGCGCAGCTCGTCGAGGTGCTGCCGATCGACCACCGCCTGACCGTTGCCCAGATCGCGGCCCAGCAGGGGCCCCGCCACCCGGTCGCGGCGCAGCGCCTCGCTCGCCTCCAGGGGCAGGTGGACCACCACCGCCTCCTCCACGCGCACCAGCGAGCGCCCGGCGGCGGCGTGGACCATCGCCTCCACCTCCGCCGGCAGGGGCCCGACGTGGTAGCGGCGGAGCTGGTCCAGCAGGCGGTCCGGGTCCTGGAGCGGCGGCGGCGCCAGCCTCCAGCGGTGGCAGCGATCCTCGTCGGGCAGGGCGGGGCCGAGGCGGCGCACCACGGCGCGCACGGTCAGCGCGTCCTCGCCGTAGGGCACGCAGATGGCGCCGTCGCGCATGCCGAAGCGGGCGGGGGGCGGCTCGTCGTAGTAGAGCAGGCGCGCGCTGGAGGGCAGGCGGTCGGTGGTGACGATGAAGCGCCCCTCCTGCTCCAGCACGGTCACGCCGCTGAGCAGCGTGATGCGCACGGCGCTGGCGGCCCACTGCTCCAGGGTGGAGCGCACGCTGCCGGGCAGCCCGGTGCGGCTGCGGCTGCGGAGCCAGTCGATGAGGTCGTCGTAGCCGGCGGCGATGTCCGCGGCGACGCCGTCCCGGGTGAGCCGGTGGCGGTGGACCACGTCGCCATCCACGTAGGGCGCGACGCGGCAGAGCCGGCCGTACTCCGGGCCGGGGAGCTCACCGGGGGCGACGAGGATGTCCAGGTCCGGCGTGAGCAGGAAGCCGTGGGGGCGCTGGGGCTTCGCGCCCGCCAGGCGCACGGCGCGGATCCCGTCGGCGTCCACGCTGGCGTCCAGGACCCCGGCCCGGTGGAGCGCGTCGGCCGCCTGCCGGAACCAGGGCTCCTCGCGCGCCCGCCAGGGCAGGTCGCGATCGGAGACGAGCACCTCGGGACAGCGGGCCGCGAGCGTCTGGAGCAGGCGATCGAGGCTGATCCACGACGGATCCGCCACGCGCAGCAGCGCCGCCGCGGCCAGACCCACCTCGGCCTCGAGCAGGGCGCCCGGGTCCAGCAGGGGCACGCGACGGGGGAAGCTCTCCGGCCGCCCGTAGAGCCGCCCGGCGGCCTCGCGCACGAGCCCGGTCACCCGCGCCAGCGAGAGCGCGAGCGACCAGCGCGCCTGATCCGGCCCGATGCTCTGGAGCACGCGGCGCTCGACGTCCTTGCGCACCTTGCCGTCCCGCGTGAGCGCCGCCGGGGCGGACTCCAGCATGGCGGCGACGACGGTGGCGTCCCACAGCGCGTCCGAGGGCGAGCGGTGCGCCGGCCACTCCGCGCCGTCCAGCAGCTCGGGGAAGGGCCGCACCGAGGCGAGCGCGGGGTTGATCCGGCAGTCCGCGGCGTAGTAGCGGGGATCGATGGTGGCGCCGGGGCTGGGCGTGGCCCGCGGGAGCAGGAAGGCCATGCGCCAGAGCGGCTCCCCGTGCTGCTCCACGGCCTGAAAGAGCCGGGCGGGCACGCCCTCGCCGGCGCCGGTGCCGACCAGCAGCGTCGCGGCGAGATCGCGGGCCACGGGCGGGAGGCCTTCCATGGCGCGCGCGAGGGCCTCCGGATCCGAGGCCTGCGCGGGCCCGATGGTCATCGTCCTGCGAAACGCCGGATCATAGGCCGCGATCAGACGCTCCACGGAAGTGACCACACGCTCCTGACCCTCCCTGCTGCTCACGCCGTTCGCCTCCACGTCAAAGGATACCGCTTC
Source organism: uncultured Enterobacterales bacterium (assembly GCA_964615375.1). Taxonomy (GTDB): domain Bacteria; phylum Myxococcota_A; class UBA796; order UBA796; family CAZKWG01; genus CAZKWG01. Next base: position 9,960 of record CAZTOW010000070.1, on the reverse strand, counting down.
TCGGGCCCCTCAGGGGAGCGCCGCCCCGAAGACGATCTCGACGCGCCGGTTCCGCGCGTGCCCCTCGGGGGTGTCGTCCTGAGAGAGCGGGCTCGCGCTCCCTCGCCCGGCGACGACGATGCGCGCGGGGTCGATCCCGAACTGCTTGACGAGGGCGCGCATGACCACCGCCGCCTGCGCCTCGCTCCACTCCCAGGCGCCCGGGTGCTGCTTGAGCAGGGAGGGCGTCTTCGGCGGCTTCTCGGCGTGGCCGACGATCCAGACGCGCTCGTCGGGGTGCAAGGTGAGCGCGGTGGCCAGCAGGTCCAGGAGCGGCACCGCCTCCTGACGTAACGTGAGGCTCTCGGGCGGGAAGAGCAGGTCAGCGGGCAGGACGAGCAGCGTCATCCCGTCGCGGCGCTCGACCAGGACCTCGGTGCCGGCGAAGACCTGGTAGAGCTGGCGCGCCAGCTCGGGCGAGACGCCCTTCTGCTCGTCGGCGCAGCGGGCCAGGCGCTCCTCCAGGAGCTGGTTCTTGACGCGCAGGGCCTGGACCTCGCTCTCCAGGCGGGCCTCGAGATCGGTCTGCGGGGGCTGCTTCACGCAGGCCAGGAGCAGGAGCAGGAGCGTCATCCTGCGCGCCAGGTGGCCGGGTCGATGTTCCAGTCGGCGGAGCTCTGCCCGCGCGCGGCCTGCCGGAAGCGACCGGCGGCGCGGGCCCGCAGCCAGCGGCGCGCCCAACGTTGCAGGCTCTCGGGGTAGCGGGAGACCCAGCGCCCGTCTCGTCGCTCCAGCGCCATGGCCATCCACTGGAGGTAGTCGGGGTGGGCGTCCACCGTGTCGCCCTTGTAGGGGCCCTCCAGGAACTCGGGCACCCCGCGCGCGCCGACCGCCAGGTGCCCGGTGTCGGGGGGCGGAGACATGGCGTCCGTCCAGTCCACGAAGCTCTCGAGATCCAGCGGGGCCTCGAAGCGGCGCGCCATCTCCACCAGCACGCGCCCGCAGGCCTCCGCGTCGTCCGTGGCGCGGTGGGCGTTGTCCAGCGGCACGCCCAGCGCGCGGGCGACCTCGCCCAGCTTGTGGACCTTCAGGTCGGTCATGCGCCGCTGCGAGAGCGTGAGCGTGTCCACCTCGGCGCGGGTGCGCGGCCAGGCCATCCCGGCCCGCTCGAGCTCCGTGCGCAGGAAGCCGAGGTCGAAGGGGAGGTTGTGCGCCACGATGATCGCGTCGGTCAGCAGGCGGCGCAGCTCCCCGGCCCGCTCGGCGAAGCGCGGCGCCCCGGCCACGTCCTCATCCGTGATGCCCGTGACCTGGGTGGCCTTGCGGGGGATGGGGCGATCCGGGTGGATGAGCCAGTGGTGCGGGCGAGCCTGGACGACGCGGAGCTGCGCGTCCATCTGGAGCTCGACCGCGGCCATCTCCATGATGCGATCAGGATCGGAGACGCTGTACGGGTCGAGCCCGGTGGTCTCGGTGTCGATGGCCACGAGCCGGCAGTCTATCCACCGCATGGCGCCACGTTAACCGGGCCCCGGGCGACCGGCGATCAGCTCCGACGCGCGCGGCGGCGGACCCCCGCCAGGGCGAGCCCGATCAGCGGGAGCCAGGCCGCCTGTTCGGGCGCCGAGGCGCAGGAGCAGGACGTGAGCTTGCCGCCGGCGACGGGGATGACGACGTCGGGATCCCCGGTGTCGCCGGTCTCGCCCTCGCCCTCGCCCTCACCTTCGCCCTCTCCCTCGCCCTCTCCCTCGCCTTCCCCCTCCCCCTCACCCTCGCCCTCGCCTTCACCCTCGCCCTCGCCGCTGTCGTCGCAGACGTCGCCGATGCCGTCGCTGTCGCCGTCGGCCTGATCGGCGTTGGCGTCGTCCTCGCAGTTGTCGTCGTCGTCGGCGACGCCGTCCTCGTCCTCGTCCACCTGCAGCACGTCCACGGCGCCGAAGAGGGTGTTGCTGTCGCCCGAGGCGCCATAGCCGGCGTCATAGGCATAGAACCCCGCGGCCCCCACGCCCAGCGGCGCGTCGTCGGAGGCCAGCACGCCGAAGTCCGGGCGCCCCCAGTCCTCGTCGTAGGAGTACCAGACCGAGGCCTTCAGCGCGTCGTCGTCCGCCGAGAGCTCGACGCCCATCAGCGCGCCGCGCGTGAACGTCGCCTCCTCCGTGCCCAGGATGGTGGCCTCGCCCCCGGAGACCTTGACGATGGCGGCGGTGCCCGCGTCGATGCCCACCGGGTTGGAGCCGCCCCCGCCGTCCATGAGGAAGAGGTAGAAGTTCTCGGCGTCCTCGAAGCGGAAGACCACGCCCACCGTGTCGCTGTCGTCGGTGTAGAGCGGCACGCGGAGCACCCCGTCCTCCACCTCCACCCGGCGGTTGATGAACCAGTTGTCCATGGCCGCGCCCTCACCCCAGTCGCCCGGCACGTCCGTGCTGTTGACGTCCGTGCTGGGGAGCACGTAGGCGTTGCCGGTGGAGTCCGAGACGTAGCCGAACCAGGTGTCGGCCTCGTAGCCGCCTACCCAGCCGTCCACCCCGACCATGGACTCACCATCCTCGTAGTCTTCGTAAGACCAGTAGTCGAGCAGGTCCACGGCGTGAGCGTTGGTGGCCGAGAGCAGCAGGGCGAAGACGGTGGCGTGCATGGGAATTCCCTTTCGCGCGCCAGGATACGCGCCCCACGCGCGAACCGCAAGGGCGAGGGAGACTATCCCTTCGCGGCCTTCGCCTCGCGCTGCTCCTGGTACTTCAGCATGAGCCAGGCCATGCCCCCCACGCCCAGCCAGCCGAGCAGGGCCGCGCCGAAGGCGGCCGTGCCGGCCTCCTGGAAGCCGGAGGCAGGGGTCACCTGATCAGGGAGGAAGACGGCGTAGGCGCACAGGAAGGCCATGTCCCCCGAGAGCTGGACGGCGCGGTGCTTGACCTCGGCCACGAGCCCGAGGATCGCGGCGACCACCGTGATCGCCCAGAGGATCGGGCGCTTCGGCGGGGCGGGCACGGCCTCGACGAGGATGGCCTCCACCGCGGCCCCCTGCCAGTTGGTGATCTCGAGCTGGAGGGCTCCCCCCGCCGGCACGTCGAAGCGCGACTCCAGATCCTCCCCGAGCGAGGCGGCGCGCGCGCGGCCCTGGTCCTTGAGCGCGGCGCCCCCGACGCCCGCGGTGGTGCCCTCCACCTCGGTGCGGCGCCGGATCTCGCCCGAGGCCGTCTGGCTCCAGCCCTGGCCGACGATGGAGATGGCGTAGTTGGTCTTGGCCGCCTCCGCGAGCTTCTTGCTGTCCAGCAGCTCCAGGTCCGACAGCACGCCGCGCACCAGGAGCGCGTGGCCCTCGGGCACCTCGATGGTGTCCTTGTCGTGCAGGCGGGCCAGCCGCGAGGCGTCGGAGGGCTCCCCCGGGTTCAGCAGCATGGAGCCCACGGCGACGGGCACTACCGCGCAGAGCAGCAGGGCGGGCTTGATCCAGACCGGCAGCGAGCGCAGATCCGCCAGCCGCCGGAAGGCGGCGACCACGACGAAGGCGACGAACCCATAGATCATCAGCGCGGCGATGGAGAAGGACACGGCGGGCCTCGAGGGAGCTGACCGCCCGGGGGCAGCTCAGGTTGGCGCGGGCGGGGGGCGGCCCGGCTCGCGCGGGCGGGTTAACCCGTCCGGCCCCGGCGCTCAACGGCCGCCGGAGGCACGTCACGGGCGAACGAGGAGGTCAGGATGCGGCTTCAGGACCGGGTGGTGCTGATCACGGGGGCGAGCCGGGGCATCGGCGCGTCCCTCGCGCTGGCGTGCGCGCGGGAGGGCGCTCACGTCGCGCTGGCGTCGAAGACCGTGGACCCGCACCCGAAGCTCCCGGGCACCCTGGGCGAGGTGGCCGAGCAGGTCCGCGCGCTGGGCCGCGAGGCGCTGGTGATCCCCACCGACGTGCGCGACGAGGCCGCGGTGCAGGAGATGGTCGACGGGACCGCGCGCCACTTTGGCAGACTAGACGCGCTAGTCAACAACGCCGGCGCCATCTTCCTGGCGCCCGTGGCCGACTGGCCGACGAAGCGCTTCGATCTGGTCATCGGGGTCAACGTGCGCGCGGCCTTCCTGGCCAGCCGCGCCGCCATCCCCTACCTGCGCGAGCGCGGCGGCCACATCCTGATGATGTCGCCCCCGGTCAACGTCGCCGCGGCCCCGGGCAAGGCCCCCTACCTGACCTCCAAGATCGGCATGACCCTGCTGGCCGCGGCCATCGACGCCGAGGAGCCCGAGGTCGCCGCCCACGCCCTCTGGCCGGTGGCCGCCATCCAGACCGCGGCCACGGAGGTCTTCGGCCTCGGTGAGCCCTCCGACTGGCGTACCCCCGAGATCCTGGCCGACGCGAGCGTGGCCCTGCTGGCGCGGGATCCGCGGTCCTGCTCCTTCCGCGCCTGGCTGGACGAGGACGTGCTGGCCGAGGAGGGGATCACCGACCTGTCCCGCTACCGGGTGGTCCCGGACCGCGAGCCCGGCCCCCTCAGCGTGAGCCTGGTGGACCCCGACTGGCGCCCCCGCGCCGCCAAGGCTTGACGTCAACCACACTTTCTTTAGAATCAGCGGGCCCGTGATCCGCTCGCCTCCCCCAAAGCCTCGCGTCGAGGAGTCCAGAATGCGTCTCTCGAGTGTTCTCTGCAGCCTGCTGCTGGCGGGCGCCGCCCTCATGGGCTGCACCGGGGGCGCGGACGCGCCCAAGGAGATCGTGGTGGGTCAGTACGGCTCGCTCACCGGGCCGGAGGCGACCTTCGGGATCTCCACGCGGAACGGGATCGAGCTGGCCACCGAGGAGCAGAACCAGGCGGGCGGGATCGCCGGGATGCCGGTGCGCATGGTGGTCGAGGACGACCAGGGCAAGCCCGAGGAGACCAGCACGGTGGTGCAGAAGATCCTCTCGCGCGACCGCCCGGTGGCCCTGCTGGGCGAGGTGGCCAGCACGCTCTCGCTGACGGCGGCGCCGCTGGCCCAGAACGCGGGCGTGCCGATGATCTCGCCCTCCAGCACGAACCCCAAGGTGACCGAGCAGGGCGACTTCATCTTCCGCGTCTGCTTCATCGACCCCTTCCAGGGCCAGGCGATGGCGAAGTTCGCCTACAACACGAAGAACGTCCGCAACGTGGCCGTGCTGACCGACGTGGAGAGCGACTACTCCATCGGGCTGGCGAAGTTCTTCGTGGACACCTTCAAGCAGCTCGGCGGCACCATCGTGGCCGAGGTGAGCTACTCCAAGAAGGACACCGACTACAAGGCGCAGCTCACGAAGATCAACGAGCTGAAGCCCGACGCGATCTTCATCCCCGGCTACTACACGAACGTGGGCCAGATCGCGAGCCAGGCGCGGCAGCTCGGGTTCACCGGGCTCCTGCTGGGCGGGGACGGCTGGGACAGCTCCAAGCTCGTCGAGATCGGCGGCGACGCGGTGGTGGGCAGCTTCTTCACCAACCACTACTCGACCGACGACCCGAACCCGGTGGTCCAGGAGTTCATCAAGAAGTACGAGGCGAAGTACCAGAGCAAGCCCGACGGGCTCGCCGCGCTGGGCTACGACTCGGCGAAGGTGCTCTACGCCGCGCTGGGCGAGGTGGCGAAGGACCCGGCCATGGCCGAGGCGCTGGGCGACCGCTCGGGCGTGCCGGCCACGGAGGACAAGCGCAAGGCCGCGCGCGCCGCGGTGCGCGACGCCATCGCGAAGACCGCGAACTTCCCAGGCGTGACCGGCAGCATCACCATCGACGCGCAGCGCAACGCGCAGAAGCCGGCGGTGGTGGTCGAGGTCTTGAAGGAGGGCTACGGCTTCGTGGAGTCCGTCGCGCCCTGAGGGTGCCTTCAGGGGGTTGACCCGCGTGACCGTCTTCCTACAGCAGCTCGTCAACGGCCTGTCGCTCGGCGCGATCTACGCGCTGATCGCGCTCGGCTACACCATGGTCTACGGGACCTTGCAGCTCATCAACTTCGCCCACGGCGAGGTCTACATGATGGGCGCCTTCGTGGCGCTGGTGCTGGCGCGCTGGCTCGGCGTGGTCGATGACCCGAGCGTGCTGGGCGTGCTCACGGTCTGCGTGGGCTCCGTGGCGATCTCCGCGGCGCTGGGCATGCTCATCGAGCGCATCGCCTACCGGCCGATGCGGCGGTCCACGCGGCTGAACATGCTGATCACGGCCATCGGCGTCTCGCTCTTCCTGCAGAACCTGGGCCTGCACCTGTTCGGCGCCATCGACAGCTTCCCCACGCTCATCCCCGAGACCCAGTGGGACGTGGGCGGCGTGAAGCTGCGGAGCAACGACGCGATCACGCTGGTCACGACCATGGTGCTGATGCTCGGCCTGACCTGGGTGGTGGAGCGGACCAAGGTGGGCCGGGCGATGCGGGCGGTGAGCCACAGCCGGGAGACGGCGGCGCTGATGGGCGTGCCGGTGGACCGCATCATCTCGCTGACGTTTGCGCTGGGCTCGGCGCTGGCGGCGGCGGCGGCCATCCTGGTGGCGATGGACAAGCACGTCATCCGGCCGGACATGGGCGCCACCTACGGCCTCAAGGCCTTCGTGGCGGCGGTGCTGGGCGGCATCGGCAGCATCCCGGGCGCGGTGGCGGGCGGCGTGCTGCTGGGGGTCTCCGAGACGCTCGTGAGCGGCTACCTGACCAGCACCTACCGGGACGCCATCGCGTTCGGCATCCTCATCGTGGTGCTGCTGGTGCGACCAGCGGGCCTGATGGGGCGCGCCACCGTGGAGAAGGTCTGATGCGGCGCGCGCTCCAAGGCTACGGGCTGCTGGCCGCGCTGGTGGCGGTGGTCTGGGCCATCGACCAGCTCGCCATCCCCTGGACCGACCCCTACCTGACCAGCATCCTGGTGCGGATGGGCATCAACATGCTCGCCGCGGCCGGGCTCGCGCTGGTGCTCGGCTTCACCGGACAGTTCTCGCTCGGGCAGGCGGGCTTCATGGCGCTGGGGGCCTACACCAGCGGCTATCTGGCCTTGAACCTGGGCGTGCCGCCCATCCTGGCGACGGTGATCGGGGGCGTGGCGGCGGCGCTGGGCGGGCTCCTGGTGGGGCTGCCCAGCCTGCGGCTCTCGGGCGACTACCTCGCGGTGGTCACGCTCGGCTTCAACGGCATCATCATCGTCATCATCCAGAACACGAAGGCGGTGGGCGCGGCCCTGGGCATGATCGGGCTGCCGCAGACCACGGGCTTCGGCTGGGCGTTCACCTGGCTGGTCCTCGGCGTGTTCTTCCTGCGCAACCTGCTGAACAGCCCGCATGGGCGGGCCATGAAGGCGGTGCGCGACAACGAGATCGCCGTGCGCTCGCTGGGCGTGGACACCACGCGGGTCAAGGTGGTGGCCTTCGTGATTGGCGCCTTCTGGGCGGGGATCGCGGGCGGGCTCATCGCCTTCCTGAACGCGAGCATCTCGCCGAACCAGTTCAACTACGACCGCTCCATCGAGCTGGTCGCCATGGTGGTCCTCGGCGGGACAGGATCGCTCTCCGGGCCGCTGATCGCGGCGGCGGCGCTCACGGCGCTCCCCGAGCTCCTGCGGCCCGTGGCCGAGTACCGGATGCTGCTGTACGCGCTCCTGCTGGTCACGATGATGATCCTGCGCCCCCAGGGGCTCCTGGGGACCCGGGAGATCACGGACCTCCTGCCCATGCTGCGTCGCAGCAAAGGAGGAGCGGCGTGAGCGCACCGATCCTGCAGCTCGACCGCGCCGGGATCACGTTCGGCGGGCTCAAGGCTGTCAGCGCGCTGGAGCTCAGCCTGCCGGAGGGCATGCTGCACGGGCTCATCGGCCCGAACGGCGCGGGCAAGACGACGGTGTTCAACCTGATCACCGGGATCTACCAGCCCACCGAGGGCGACATCCGGCTGATGGGCGCCTCGATCCTGGGCTATGCGCCGCACAAGATCGCCAGCCGCGGGGTGGGGCGCACCTTCCAGAACATCCGGCTCTTCCCGGGCATGACCGTGCTGGACAACGTCAAGGTGGCGTTCACCCGGCACACCCGGGCCTCGCTGCTGGAGGGTGTGCTGCGCGCGCCCCGCCACCTGGGGGACGAGACCGTCATCCACGCCGAGAGCGAGAAGCTGCTGGACACCTTCGGGCTGCTGGCCGCCGCCGAACAGGGGGCGGACTCCCTCCCCTACGGGCTCCGCCGCCGCCTGGAGATCGCCCGCGCCCTGGCCACCCGGCCGCGCCTGCTCCTCCTGGACGAGCCGGCCGCGGGCATGAACCCGAGCGAGGCCAACGAGCTCATGCACCTCATCCGCTGGGTGCGCGACACCTTCGGCGTGAGCGTGCTGCTCATCGAGCACCACATGCCCGTCGTCATGGGCATCTGCGAGCGGATCACGGTCATCGACCACGGCGCGAAGATCGCCGAGGGCACGCCCGCCGAGATCCGCAGCGACCCGAAGGTCATCGAAGCCTACCTGGGGGCCGGGGCATGAACGCGCTGGAGATCCGGGCGCTCAACGTGTTCTATGGGCCCATCCACGCGCTCAAGGACGTGGAGGTCGTCGCGCGTCAGGGCGAGATCACCACCCTGCTGGGGGCCAACGGCGCGGGCAAGACCACGCTGCTGCGGGCGGTGAGCGGGCTGCTCAAGGCGCGATCGGGCTCGATACAGCTCGCGGGCGAGGAGATCCTCGGGCTGGAGCCCCACCAGATCGTCCGGCGCGGCGTGAGCCACAGCCCGGAGGGCCGGCAGGTCTTCCCCAACCTCAGCGTCCTGGAGAACCTGCAGCTTGGGGCGTACACGCGCTCCGATCGGGCCGGCATCCAGCACGACCTGGACTGGGTGCTGGGGCTCTGGCCGCGGCTCGGCGAGCGCAGGAAGCAGGCGGCGGGCACGCTCTCCGGCGGCGAGCAGCAGATGCTGGCCATCGCCCGCGCGCTCATGGCCCGACCCAAGGTGCTGCTGCTGGACGAGCCCAGCCTCGGCCTCGCCCCCGTGATCGTGGCCGGCATCTTCGACACGATCCGCACCATCAACGCGGGCGGCATGACCGTGCTCCTGGTGGAGCAGAACGCCCACCTCGCGCTGAAGGTCGCCCACCACGCCTACGTGCTGGAGACAGGCGTGGTGCAGAAGAGCGCCCCCGCGGCCGAGCTGGCCAACGATCCCTCCATCCGGGAGGCGTACCTGGGTGGGCATTGAGAGCCTACGGTGTTAGGCTACGACAATGAAACCAGACCCGTACCCTCCCTACGCCCCAACACCGCCCCCCGGGCAGGACGAGCTGCCTTGCGACGACGGGGAGCCGATGGAGAGCCCGAAGCATCGGGGACAGATGAATCTGTTGATCGAGACCTTGGATATGTACCTCAGCCCCCGACGAGACGTCTACGTCGGCGGGAACATGGCGCTCTACTACAGCGAGCTCCAGGCGCGGAACAACGACTTCCGGGCGCCAGACTTCTTCGTGGTCACGGACGCCATCGAGGATCGGGAGCGCAAGAGCTGGGTGGTCTGGCAGGAGAACGGGCGCACCCCCGACGTGGTCATCGAGCTGCTCAGCGCGTCCACCGAGCGCGAGGATCGCGGCAGGAAGAAGCAGATCTACGCCGGACTGAAGGTCAGCGAGTACTTCCTGTACGACCCCGAGGACGAGCGCCTGGAGGGCTATCGCCTTCAAGGGCGCGATTATGTCCGCATGGAGCCCACGGACGGCGAGCTGGAGTGTCGGGTCCTGGGGCTGCGCCTCGGCGTGGCCTGGGCGGACCACCACAACCTCCCCGGCCGCTGGCTGCGCTGGAAGCTCCCCGACGGCACGCTGCTCCCCACCGAGCGCGAGCGCGCGGAGCAGGAGCGCGAGCGCGCGGACTCCGCGGAGGCGCGAGCACGCCGCTTGGAAGAGCGTCTTCGCGCGCTGGGGCTGAATCCCGACGAGTGAGCCGCAGACACTGAACTCCTGTACAATGCTTTGCACAGTCGGAGTAGAGACCATGGTCGCCCATGCCCCCCTCCACAGATCCGGACT
>CAZTOW010000069.1:0-43633 GCA_964615375.1 uncultured Enterobacterales bacterium | reverse complement strand
CTCAGCCCGGGGCGCGCTCAGCCCGGGGCGCGCTCAGCCCGGGGCGCGCTCAGCCTCGCGCAGCGCCCGGCGGACCCTGGCTCCACCCTCCGCCACACCCCAGCTCAGGATCCGCTCGCTCAGACGGGCGTGACCGGACTCGTCCTGGGCGATGCGATCCTCCAGGTCGGCCAGCCCCGCGTCCCGGCTCGCGTCCCGGGCGTCGAGGGCCTGGCGCGCCGCGGTGGCCTCGCCCACGACGCCGTCCGCCCAGCTCTCCACGGCCAGCTCGGTGAGCGCGTCGCTCCGATGCTCCCAGGTCCTGGGGCGCGCCGCCAGCGGCCTCACCCGAGGGGCCGCTCCAGCCCGCGCGGCGACCTGACCGAAGCAGAGCGCGGCGTGGTGGTGCTCCTCCCGGGCGGCGTCCAGGCAGGCGCCCACCAGCGCGCGCGGGGCGCCCAGCCGGGACAGCTCCTGGGCCAGACGCAGAAAGGTCGTGATGGAGGCATGCTCCTCTCGGGCCCGGCGCAGCCAGCGGACGAGCTCGGGGTCCTGGCGCGGGTCCGCGGCCAGCGCGACGGCGGGCAGGAGCGCCCGGGCGCCCACGCGGAGCGGCCGACCGTCGATGCAGGGCGGCTTCAAGGGGAGGGCCAGGCCCAGATCCGCGCGGAGGGCGTCCGGGGCGTCCGGGCCTGGATCCGGCCGCCAGAGCACCTCCAGATCCGCCGCCAGGAAGCTCCCGACCCCGCCGATCTCCCAGGCGGCGCCCTCGCTCGACCAGCTGCGGCCCACGCTCGCCTCCAGCGAGCCCAGCCGGTACTCCGGGCAGCCCGTGCTGAACCAGAGGCCGCCGGCCCGCGCGCCCACGCCGAAATCCCGGCCCTCGGTCCGGACGCGATGTGTCGAGAGGTACATGCCCACCGAGGGTCCGAGCCCGCTCTCCTGCACCATCCCTATGGTGGGAGCCAGCTCGAGCGCAGAGACGAGGTGGGCCCCGTCCCCGCGCTCCACCTGCACCCCGAGCCGCAGGCTCAGCGTGGCCTGCCCCACCACGTACCAGGTCGCCCCAAACAGATCGATGGACATCGGCGCCTCCTCCCAGGGAGGATAGCACCCGTCGCGCCCGACCGCTCAGCGCGCGCGGCGCCTCCACCCGACCACCAGCGCCAGCGCCAGCAGCGGCCCCAGCCCCGCCCGACCGCGCCGGCTGAGCCCGCAGCCGCAGCCCGCCCCGTAGGCCAGCCCCGCGTCGGCCGTGGCCTCGTAGCCCGCGCTGTCGCCGAAGCTGAGGGTCACCACCGCGCTGGCCACGCCGTAGGTCTCCACCAGGGCCGCGATCTCGCTGTACAGGCCGGTTTCCCCGGCCAGGTAGCGCGCGTCCAGATCGGCCACGCGGAGCTGCGCCCAGGCGCGAGCCACGGCCGGCAGCTCCTCGTCGAGCTCGGGCAGCGTGACCGTGTAGTCCTCCTCGACGTCCTCCGCCCCGCGCGCCCCGCGCAGGGTGAGGGTGGACTCGCCCGGCTCGGCGTAGCGGAAGGCCAGCAGGAGCTCGTGCCCCTCGCTCAGGTCCTGGAGCGCCTCGGGGGCAAGGGACTCGCCGACGGGGATCTCCACCGTGGGTTGTGCCAGGGCCGGGTGGCGGATCCGCTCCTGCAGCGCGGCGACCACCGCGGGCACCTCGTCCAGCGTCTGCGCCAGCCGGGCCTCCCCCCGGTTCACCCCCGTCACCGCGTCCAGCAGCGCCTCGTCCGCGTCCGAGCCCACCCCGATCGCGTAGACGCTGGCGCGGAAGCCGTTGGCTGCAGAGACGAGATCCACGATGGCCTCGCGATCCGTCTCGCCGCTGGACGCGCCCCCGTCGGTGAGCCACACCACGTAGGCCGCCGGGGCCGGCGTGTCGTCGAGCGGCTGGACCTCGGCGTCCCAGGCGGGCGGCGCGCTGTCCGAGACCTGGGCGGTGCCCCCGCAGGAGAAGAAGCCCCGCTGCAGCAGCGTGTCCTCCTGAAGCGCCAGCGCCTCGGTGAGCGCCTCGGCCGGATCGGAGAGCCCGCGGGCCTCCTGCCGCTCCAGGAAGTCGGCCCCGCGCGCGGTCGCGTCGGCGGTGGCGTAGGGAGCGCGGGCCCGGAATGGCCAGGGCTGCGACTGGTAGGGGATGAGGTTGAAGCGGTCCTCCTCCGACAGTGCCCCAATCCAGCTCGAGCCCGCGTCCACCGCCAGCAGCAGGGGCTCGCCCGCCATCGACGCGCTGGTGTCCAGCACGAAGCTGAAGATCTGCTCCGCTTGCGCGCCCGCCCCCGGCGTCAGCACCACCAGCGCGTAGCCCAGGTCCCCCGCCTCTCCCGTGAAGGGATCGAGCTCGGGCCGGTAGGTCCAGAGCCGCAGGCCCAGCGCCTCGGTGGAGACCGCCCAGGTGAGCGTCACCGCCTCGGCCTCGGACTGGAGCCCGCTCCAGCTCGCCAGGATCTGCTGGGAGCCCGCCTCCAGGCTGCCCTCCGGGCTCAGGCTCGCGTCCCCCAGCGCCTCGTCCGTCAGCTCCAGGCTCACCGAGACCGACGGGTCCCCCTCGTCCAGCCCGCCGTCGTCCAGCGGCACCGTGAGCGAGAGCGCGCCGGCCTCCGCCGCCAGGAGGCGCTGCCAGGTGAGCTCCACCGTGAGTGGATCTCCCGAGCGCTCCGGCAGGGTGACCACGAAGACCTGCCCGTCCAGGAGCTCCCGCGGATCGCCCCAGGGGCCGGGCTCGTTCTCCTGCTCGGCGGCCGGGCTCGCGCTGGCCTCCACCCACTCGCCCTCGCCGTCGCGGTAGCGCAGGCCGGTGAGGGCGGCGTCCTCGGGCAGGCGGGCGGCGAAGCTGGAGGCGCCGACCCCGGGCGCCTCGAAGTCGTAGGTGAGGGTCGCCTCCGCCACGCGCCCGGTGACGACCACCTCGGCGTCCAGGGCGGAGAGAGGGAAGACCTCGTCCTCGTCGTAGAGCAGGCCGCTGGCCTGGGCCGCGGTGCAGAGCAGAGCCAGGATCATGGGTTCCTCCCCACGGAGACGATGAGCCCGGGGCCCAGGTGGAAGACGTCGCGCCCGCCCGCGCTGATCTCGGCGCCCAGCCAGGCCCCGCCCGCGAACGTGTGTCGGGCGCCCAGGGCGGCGCGCAGGGCCGGGTCACGGTCGCCCGCCCAGGTCTCGGCCTTGATCCTTGGAGACAGCGTCCAGCGCGCGCTCAGCGGAGCGTCCACCCCGCCCTGGCCCTGCCAGCCCAGCCCGCCCGTCCAGCCGCCCTCCAGCACCGCGTCCACCGGCCCCGCGTCCACGCACAACCCGAGGGCGAAGCCGCCCTGCGCCCCGTCCTCCTCGGCCATGCCCAGGCGCAGCTCCCCGCTGGCCAGGACGCGCTCGCCGAGCCGGATCTCCCGGGAGGCGCTCGCGTAGAGCCCGGACCGCGTCCCGCCCACCATCAGGGCCCCCACCGTGAGCCCCGGGCGCGCGCTGACCCCCAGCTCCAGGGTGCCGTAGGCGTCGGGCCCGTAAGAGCCCACCCACCCGAGCTCCGTGTGAACACCGGCCGCAGACGCCAGCGAAGAGAGCAGCAGGATCACCATCGGACCTCCACCCCGCCGTCCACCACCGGGCCGGCGTCCGCCCACAGCAGGTCATAGGCCCCCACCCCGCCCGCCACGGTCAGCGTCAGCGCGGGCAGGGCGTCCCAGGAGAGCAGCAGCGCCCCGTCCGAGCGGAGCTGGCGCGCGTCGCCGTCGTGCTGGGGCAGGTCGCCGAGCCGCGCCCGCAGGCCGATCCGCAGCGGATCGACGACCGCCACCCGCCCGTCCAGGCTCAGGCGTTGCCCCAGGTCACCCCGCCGCTCCCACAGCAGCTCCACGCGGCTGAGATCGGGGTCGCCCGTGCGCAGCCCCAGCAGGGTCGCCAGGGCCAGCCCCTCGGCGTCCACCCCCAGGCCCGCGCCGAAGATGCCGGCCAGGCCGACGCCCGCCGTGTCCACCCGCGTCCACAGCCAGGCCCCGGCCACCGCCTCCCGCGCCCAGCGCTCGCCCTCGTCCTCGCCCTCCGCCCAGCGCTCCCCGCGCAGGGTCTCCAGCCCGATCTCCACGAGGCCGGGGCCCTGAGCGGGGCGCAGGCGCCAGGCCGCCCCGTAGAGCCCGGCCCCCGTCCCGTAGCCGTCCGCCGCGTAGCCTCCCCACAGGCGGACCGAGGGTGTCGCGGCGTCCTGGTCGGCGTGGACGGTGCCGAGCGGGCGGCCGTCCAGGTCCTCGCTGATCCCGGGGAGGGCTGGCGGGCGGCTGGGGCGCGGGGTGGGCTGGGCGACGGCGACGGGCGGGGGTGGAGCTTCCACCACGGGTGGAGGCGGCGGAGGTGGCGGCGACCAGGGCGGGGTCGGCGGGAGGCCGCGCGCCGGACCGAGGAGCACCTGCCCCGTGGCGGGAGCCGCGGCGCCCTCCGCCAGCGCGAGCTCCACCACCCCCGGCCCCACCCAGACCAGGCTGGCGTCACCCGCGTAGCGCAGGCCCACGAGCTCTCCCCCGCGCGGATCCGGGCGGCGCTCCTCCACGTAGATCGCGACCGTCCCCCCGGGCTCCAGGACTGGCTCGGCCGGCACCGCGAGCATCATCCGGTCGCCCTGCAGGGCCAGCGTCTCGCCGAGCACCTCAGCGCCGCGCGCGCGCGCGGACCAGGTCAGCGAGGGCAGGAGCAGGGCGAGCGCCAGCAGCGGCGGTCGTAGGGTCATCGGGACCTCGAGGTGCGTGGCTGAAGTGTACTCAAACCAGCCAGGACATCGAGGAGCACGGCGCCGATATCGTACCCAGGATGAGTACACGTAACAGGATGATACAGCTCATGAGTCAGGTGACAGTCTGGTGAGACTGGTGTACTCAATAGGTGTGGCTCCTCTACGACGACGAAAGCGCCAAGGAATGGCAGCCCTGATCCTCCTCCCGCGCCAGCGGGGGGAGGTGCCGGCGAAGCCGGCGGAGGGGGAGATGCGTGTCGGAGTCCCCCCCTCCGGCCCTCCGGGCCACCTCCCCCCGCTGACGCGGGAGGAGGATGGTCGGGCAGGAGCCTTTGATCCAACCAACCGCCTCGAAGCAGAAGAGCCGCACCCGTACTCAATCAGAGCTCACGAGGCCGCCCGTGAAGTCTGGTCCCCTGCCCGAGATCTTCAGCTACCTGAGCTACCGGAGCTGGCTGCGCGACTGGTTCGACGCGAAGAAGCGCGCCGACGCCCGGTTCTCGCACCGGATGTTCGCCCGCCGGGCCGAGGTCAGCTCGCCCTCGCTGATGAAGGAGATCATGGACGGCAAGCGGGATCTGACCCCCGCCACCCAGGAGGGCGTCCTGCGCGCCCTGGACCTGGACCGCGAGCACGCCGCCTTCTTCGCCGATCTCGTGCGCTTCGACCAGGCCGAGACCGACGCCCAGAAGGCCGCTGCCTGGGAGCGCATCTCCGCCAGCCGCCGCTTCCGCGAGGCCCAGCGCCTGACCGACGCCACCGTGCGCTACCTCTCCCGCGGTCACCTCTCCGCCATCCGTGAGCTGGCGTTACGCGACGACTTTCGGCCGGATCCCGCCTGGATCGCGGGCGAGCTCATCGAGGCCGTCACCGTGGCCGAGGCCCGTCAGGCGCTCGCCGATCTGCTGGAGCTCGGGCTGCTGGTGGAGGAGGACGGCCGCGTGCGCCCCGCGCAGGTGACCCTGGCCACCCCGCATGAGGTCATGGGCTTCGCCGCCCACAACTACCACCGGGACATGCTCGCCCGCGCCGGCGAGTCCATCGAGCGCGTCCCGCCCGCCCAGCGCCACCTGCTGGGCGTGACCGTCGCCATCCCCGCCTCCCTGGTGGGCGTGCTCAAGATCGAGCTCGACCGCTTCCAGGAGCGCCTGCTCGACCTCTGCGACCGCCACGCCGCCGAGGCCGAGCAGGTCTACCAGATCAACCTCCAGCTCTTCCCGCTCTCCCGGGCCCGAGGTCGCCGATGACCCTGCTCCTCCTCCTGCTCGGCTGCGCGGACCAGCCCGCCGAGGGCACCGCCGTGGGCAACCCCGGCGGCGCGGGCAGCCTGGACGTCGTCGTCACCGATCTGCCCGAGGGGATCGCGCTGGACGTCGCCGACGCGGCCGTGGACGGCGCCGAGCTCGACGACTGCGAGGGCGGCGGCGCCTGGGTGGACGTCGGGCGGGCCGTGGACGCCCTGCCCGGCAGCGACGACGCCTTCGAGATCCCCGGGGGGAGCTGGTGCGGCGTCACGCTCTCGCTCTCTCCCGAGGGCGCGCCGCTCCTGCTGGAGGGCGAGACCGCGGGCGGGACGACGTTCTCGGTGAGCCTGGCGCCGGCCACGCTGTCCGAGGAGGGCCGCTTCTCGGTGGACGGGGACGCCCTGCTGCTGGGGCTCTCCCTGGCCGGAACCCTGGACGCCGCGGCCCTGGAGCGCGAGGGCGCCGACGTGGTGGTGGCGGCGGACGACGCGCGCGCCGTGGCCTGGGCGTCCACCCTCGAGGAGCGGGGCGAGCTCTGGGAGGATCTGGACGGCGACGTGGACGTGGGCGAGGCCGATCTGGCGGCCGTGCGGTCGGACGGGAGCGCCGACGCCATGCAGAGCGCCGGCTGCGGCTGCGCCCAGGGCGTGGGTAGGGGGGACGGGGGCGGGGGCGGGAGCGGCTGGATCGTGCTCGTCCTCGGGCTGGTCTGGCGTCTGGATCGGCGTCGGCGCAGTCCGCGCGGAGCGTGATCGGAGGCTCCCCCGAGGCACCTCGTTTGAGTTACAATCGGCCTCGGGAGCGCCATGAGCCTCAGGGAGTTCACCGAGAAGCGCGGGCGGATCACGGACCTGATGGCCAGCAACGGCCTCGGGGGCCTGCTGCTGCAGCGCTCCTCCAGCTTCTCCTGGGCCACCTGCGGACGATCGGCGAACGTGGCCACGAACTCGGAGAGCGCCTTCGCCGCGCTCCTGTTCACGCCCCGCCGCAACTACCTCATCGCCGACCGCATCGAGATGCCCCGCCTGCTGGCGGAGGAGATCGTCGATCTGCCCTTCGAGCCGCTCGAATTCCCCTGGTACGCCCCCGCGCGCCGGGACGCGCTGCTGACCAGCCTGGCGGAGGGCCCGCTGGGCGCCGACGTCCCGCGGGAGGGCGCGCGACCGATGACGGAGGCGCTGGCCGCGTTGCGCTGCGACCTCACGCTGGAGGAGCAGGTGCGCTTCCGCGCCCTCGGGCGCATCACGGGAGAGGCCATCGAGCGCGCCGCGCGGGCCGTCCAGCCCGGCCAGACCGAGCGCGAGATCGCCGGTCGCCTGGCCGCCGAGACCTGGAGCCTGGGCGCGGAGCCGGTGGTGATCCTGGTCGCCGTCGACGATCGCATCCGGCGCTTCCGGCACCCACCCCCCTCCGGCGCCTCCATGCGCCACGCCGCCATGCTGGTGCTCTGCGCGCGCCGTCGCGGCCTCGTCGCCAGCGCCACCCGCCTGGTCCACGCGGGACCGCTCTCCGAGGATCTGCGCCGCCGCGCCGACGCCGTGGCCCACATCGACGCCGCCGCCCACGCCGCCACCTGGCCTGGCAACGCGCTGGCCGGGGTCTTCGAGGCCATCCTGGAGGCCTACGCCGAGACCGGCTTCAGCCACGAGTGGCGAGACCACCACCAGGGCGGGCTGGCCGGCTACGAGAACCGCGAGATCGTGGCCAACCCCCGGGTGGCCGGCAGCGTGCGGATGGGTCAGGCCTACGCCTGGAACCCCTCCATCGCCGGGGTCAAGTCCGAGGACACCATCCTGGTGCGCGAGCCGGCGGTCGAGGTGCTCACCGCCACCGGGGCCTGGCCCACGCTGGAGGTCCAGGTCGAGGGCGAGACGCACCGCCGGCCCGACATCCTGATCCTGTAACAGGACGTTATACCATGATCCTCCTCGCGCTCATCGGGGCGGCCCTGGCCAACGGCCAGACCAGCCATCTGTGGATCTCCATGGCGGCCCTGGAGCGCCTCCCTGAGGGTGAGCTCCGCGACCTGCTCACCCGCGAGGATCTCCAGCCGTGGTTGAGGAACGGCACCATGTTCCCCGACGGGGGCTACGCCGTCGATGACGGTTACGGGGAGATCGCCCACTGGGAGCCCTTTCAGACGATCTACCTGGACTGGATCCGTGAGCGCTGGGAGCCCCCCTACGACGAGGAGGCCCAGCAGCACATCGCCTTCCTGATGGGGCTCGGCTCGCACGGCATGGCCGACCAGGTCTACGACGCGCTCTACCTCCAGGAGGGCTACATCGAGGACGCCGAGTCCAACTGGGACCTGTACAGCGCGGACGAGGCGGCGGACGTCGTGTTCTCCTCGCTCACCGGCCCGCAGGAGGTCCCCGAGGACGTCGTCCCCTACGAGGTGATGGTCGCCATCTTCGCCGAGTACGGGCACGAGGTCAGCGTGGAGACCTTGCAGGACGGTCAGTCCCTGCTGCGCGTGGCGGTGACCCTGGTGGGGCAGTTCGGCCAGACCGAGAGCGCCGTGGAGATGTACAGCGAGCGCTTCCCCTGGGTCACCGGCCACCAGCAGGACCCGCTGGAGTGGGGCAAGCCCGCGGACGAGGCCGACGTCATCGCGCTGTACTGGCAGGTGCTCTGGGAGCGGCTGCACGGCGAGGACTGGATGACCGACCCGGTGATCGCCACCTTCCCCGCGGACGAGGACGAGGGGCTCCCGCTCTCGGCCAGCGACTACGACGCGCGTCCGGCGGTGGTGCTGGCCCGGGGCAACGCGGAGAGCGCGCTCGACCCCAGCCTGATCGCCGCGGAGGACGAGGCGGGGACCGCCTTCGCCGTGGACCCCCATCTGTACTATGGGCGCAGCTCCCACGTCCTGCTCTTCGTGCCCCAGCAGGACTGGGTCGATAACACCCGTTACACGCTGACGGTGGAGCCCGGCGTCAGCTTCCAGGATGGCCGTAGCCTGGATATGCCCTGGAGCTTCACCCTGCGGGCCGGCGCGCCGGTGGTGGAGGAGGCCGGCGAGGGCGAGGGCGAAGCCGGATCGGAGGAGGCCGCCTGCGGCTGCGCCAGCGGTGGGCGGCCCTCCGGGCTCAGCCTCGCGCTGGCCGCGCTGGCCGTCGCAGCCGGTAGAAGGTGCGCCGCGCCCCCACCCCCAGGAGGGCACCCCACATCCAGCCGAAGGCCACGTCCCCCGCGTCGTGCTGGGCCGTGACCACCCGCTGCGCGCCGACCACCCCGCTCAGCGCGATCAGCGGCGGTGAGGCCAGGCAGGCGCCCAGCGCCGCCGTGTTCGAGGCGTGCCCGGAGGGGAAGGCGTAGCTGTCGATGCAGCGCCCCGGCTCGCCCGGCGGCGCCGTGAGCAGCTCGGGCCAGCTCACGCAGGGGCGATCATCCTGAAACATCGGCTTCAACACACGGTTCACGCTGAGATCGCTCAGGATCACCGCCAGCACCGCGGGGATCAGCAGCGGGCGCCGCTCGCGATCCCACAGGCAGGCCAGCAGGACCACCACGCCCAGCACTACCGCCGCCGTGCGCGTGCCCATCCACACCCACGCCGCGCCGCCCGGCATCAGCAGGAGCTGGTTGGCGGACTCCTGGAAGCTCATGAACCCTCCAGCCCGAGCAGGCGCCAGCAGCCCTCCAGGTCCTCGCTCACGGCCAGCGCGCTGGTGAAGGCCCGAGCCGGCTCGGGGTCGGTGGGGAACCACACGCCCTGGCGCACGCGGCTCCCGTCGAAGCTGGGGGCCTCGCGCGTCTGAGACCAGTCGAGAAAGCTCTTGTAACCGGACTGTTTCAGATCGGAGCGGCTCAGGACCACGAAGAGGGCGGCGCGCCCGGAGGCCACGCGGTCCTGCATGGCCAGGCCCACGCGCCCCATGGTGGTGCGGGGGTTGATCTCCACCAGGGGTTGTAGCCGCGGCCGCCCCTGCCAGCGGCAGACCAGGGCGTCGATGCCCACCGGCCCCTGGTGCCCCAGGCTCGCCGCCTCCTGGCCCACCCGCGCCGCCACCTCCCCGGCCATCCGCGTGAGCCAGCGTCGGTCCCGCCCGTCCCCGTGGAGGAAGCGGGTCAGCTCCTGCGGCATGGGCCCCAGCGCGGGCCCGGCCCAGGTGCCGCGGTAGCGCCCGGCCGGCGTCGTGAAGAAGCGCGTGATCCCGCGGAAGCGGACCTCGCCCGCCGCGCTCACGTCGAGGTGGAAGGACAGGTCCAGCAGGCGCTCCAGCCAGGGCTGCACCACCACCGGGGCGCCGTGCGAGAGCGCCTCCTCCAGCCAGCGCGCCTCGGCCTCGCCCAGGGCCTCCACCCGCCGCGCCCCGCGCCCCGCCGTGCCGAAGGGCGCCTTGATCAGGGCCTGCGGGTGCCCCAGCCCGCGGAGCTCGGCCAGGACCTCCCCCACCTCGCGGGCGTCCCAGCAGAGGGCGCCCGCGGCGACGGGTGGGCACAGCCCCGTGTCACGTTCATGTAACGTCATGAATTCGCGACAAATCTCCGAGGCCAGCCCCTTGGAGTACAGCACCCGCCGCGCGCCGCTCCATCCCGCGGGGGCGGGGCCGCTGACCTGTTCCGCCAGGGGCGCTACCCAGGCCGCGCTCCGCGGGCTCCAGCCCCAGGGGTCGATGGCCGAGAGCTTGCGCCCGCGCAGCTCGGTCTCCTGGAGTCGGCTGAGATCCTCGGCGACCACGATCTGCGGCAGCGGCAGGCCCGCCTGCTGGAGCTGGCGCAGGAAGGCCGGGCGGGGGGCGCGGCGGACCACCACCACGTCGTCCCGGCTGCAGAGCTGGGCGGGCAGCAGGTCCAGATCCCAGGCCAGGGCGGCGGCGGGGCCGGCGAGGGGCGCGTCGGGGTCGGCCACCTGGGCCTCGGCGTCGGGGTTGAAGAGGCGCAGGGTCGGCGCCCTCCCCTTGGAGCAGGCGTAGAGCGAGAGCGCCTCGATGAAGGCGTCGTCGAAGCCCGCCGCGCGCCGGGCCTCCACCGAGAGCACGCGGCCCCGGGCCCGCTCCGGGTTCAGCGGCATCGCCAGGCGCGCGGTCCATGCGCTCCAGAGGTCGGCGCCCTCGGGCAGCCCGCGCGCGAACCAGGACCGGGCGTGCTGAACATGACGTAATTCATCATGATACACGCGGTCCAGCACGCTGGCGCTGGCCAGATCGCCGGCCCGGTGCAGGGCCGCGCCCCAGTCGAGCGCGTGGTCGAGGTTCGCCGCCTCGAAGGTCAGCCCCATCCGCGCCGTGAAGTCGTCCACGCCCTCACCGTCGGCCACGCAGTCCCACAGGAAGCGGTTGACCGGAAGCTCCCCGAAGCCCATGCCGTGCGCCTCGAGGCGCTCCAGATACAAGCGGAGGTGGATCTGCTCCTCGCCCAGGATGTGGGCCAGGCCGCGCCGGAAGGCGGGGGGCGCGTCCGGGTTGCGCAGCAGGAAGAGGGCCATCAGCTCCATGGCCAGGAGCTCGTGGTTGGCGAAGGCGTGCAGCAGGACCGCCCGGGCCCCGGGATCGCCGAGCTCGCGCGGGCGAGGCATGGGCAGCCGCTCCCGCATCTCCTCGAAGCGCAGGCCAGGCGGACGGGCCGGGCCTTCGGGGAGCGGGACGCGGTCCCCGGGGTCGGCGTCGGTCAGCGCCTCGGGGCTGAGCAGCTTCTGGCTCAGCTCCTCGGCGAAGAGCACGCGCTCGGCGAGTTCTCGGATCTCCATCTCCGCCCCTGGGCTCAGGCGCTGTAGCGCTGAAGGCGCATGAAGGCGTCTACCGCCACGATCTCGCCCTCCTGAAGCGGGGTCCAGACGTTCTCGCCCTGCAGCGGCTCGCTGGAGACCAGCAGGTGGTTCACGTAGCCGCCGGGCTCGGTGTGGGCCTCGCAGGCGCGGGCGTAGAAGGCGCAGCCCTCGCGCTCCGGGCAGAAGCTCTTCCAGGTCGAGAAGTTGAGGGTCTGGCCGCCCTGGTGCCCCACCATCAGCTCGCCGTCGGTCAGCATCAGCGTGAGCAGGCTGCGCTTCTCCCCGTGGTCGGCGATCTGCCGCACCGTCTCCACCGTCCTCCGCAGCGCCTCCACCACCGCGTCCAGGGGCGTGCCCCGCCGGTGCAGGTCGGTGCGCAGGGCGAGCTCGCTCAGGAAGAGGTGGAAGACCACCTCGCTGTCCGTGTCGCCGAGCAGGAAGCGGCGAAACACGGGCGAGATCCGGCCGCACAGCTCATCCTTGACCCGCGGGAAGTCGGGGATGTCGCCGTTGTGCGCCAGCACCCAACGCCCGTACTGGAAGGGGTGGCAGTTGATCGTGGACAGCGGGCCCTGGGTGGCCCGGCGCACGTGGGCCACGACGGTCTCCGAGGTCACGATGCCGCTCACGCGGTCGAAGAGCCGGTCGCTGGTGGCGGCGCCCGTGGACTTGATGATGTGCGGGGATCCGGCGACATAGTACGCGACGCCCCACCCGTCGGGGTGGGCGCGACTCTGCACCGAGAGCGCGTTGTCGGCGCTGCGCAGGGAGCGGTGGACCTGGCTCTGCAGGACGGAGCGGAAGCCGAAGAGGCGGCACATGGTGGAGGGCTTATCCGACCCGGCCCGCGATGGCGCCCTCCGTCTGATCCGCGCGCGCGCCGCCCGACACTTCGACCTCAATTTGTACTATCGTGTGTAGCGTTCCCCCGACCCCGAGGTGCCTGTGGACGCGATCACTGCTCTCCCCGCCTTTCAACCTCTGGCGCTCTTCAGCGTGCTCCTGATCCTGAAGATGGGCGCCCTCGCGGTCGTCACGGCCAACCGCCGCCGGCTGGCCCAGGTGGTGGTCAACCCGGAGGACGTGGGCGTCAACCCGGGCTCGCACGCCGAGGGGCAGGACGCGCCCGAGGTGCTGCGGGCCAAGCGCGCCCACATGAACGACCTGGAGAACATCCCGGACTTCCTCATCCTGGCGCTCATCTACGCCCTCGCGGGCGGGACGAGCACGGGCGGATGGGCCTACATGGGCGTGTTCTTCCTGGCGCGCCTCTCGCACACGATCTGCTACCTGAACGGCGTTCAGCCCTGGCGCACCGCCAGCTTCTTCCTCGGCTGGCTGACCAAGCTGGGGCTGATGGTCCAGATCCTGCTCATGGCCTTCCGGTAGGGGTGGATCACCCTGCCCGGAGCGGAGAGCTCAGGGCAGGGTGACGCGGCTCAGCAGGACGGGCGCCGGGCTCGTGCAGGTCGTGCACTCGATCCCGATGATCCAGGAACCACCCTCGGAGAAGCCGGGGAAGGCCGTGCCCGCGTCGTCCACCGCCAGCGAGAGGTCCGCGGAGGTCTCGCCGTAGACCTCGAGGCGGTAGAGCTCGTCGGCCGTGTCGAGGAGCTGCACGAAGTTCTCCTCGATCTCCTCGTCCGAGGTGAGCGAGGTGTGGCCGATGAAGAGACGGTCGGCCTCCAGCACGTCGAAGGCCGCGCCGCCCGCCTGCTTCGTCACCGCCGACCAGTCGAGCGTGTAGTCGAGGTCCTCGGCGGTCTCCAGCGAGTCACCCAGCGTGGCGTCGAAGTCCAGCGTCGTCGAGCTGGCGTCGATGACCAGATCGGTCACGCCCGCGCCCACGACGGGCTGCAGGAAGGCCAGCGCCAGGATGTCGTCGCGACCGTCCACCTCGTCCTGGACGGCGATGGCCCAGGTGCCCACGTCGTCGCGCTCGATCAGGTCCTCCTCGGGCACGAAGCTGTTGCCCAGCACGGAGAACTCGGACAGGCTGGCGCTCGTCACGCCCGCGCTGTTCATGAACAGGCGATAGTCGTGCACGTCCGACTGCTTGAGCTGGTTCGCCGAGATCTCCGC
Organism: uncultured Enterobacterales bacterium; assembly: GCA_964615375.1. Lineage (GTDB taxonomy): Bacteria > Myxococcota_A > UBA796 > UBA796 > CAZKWG01 > CAZKWG01. The sequence continues at coordinate 29,880 of CAZTOW010000069.1, read as the reverse complement.
GAGGATCTCCTCCTGCCCCGGCCCGAAGGCGATCAGCAGGAGCTGGTCCACCTCCGCAGGCGTCACCGCCCGCCCGCGCAGATCGGTGGTCAGCGCGGACCAGTCCACCAGGATGTCGGTCGCGGACTCCACGTCCGTGGAGACCACGTCCAAGGTGCCGGTGTAGCTGTAGTTGTTGTCGTCCGTCATGACGAGGTCGCCGGTCAGGGTCGTCTCGTCGTCAGGGACGTGGCAGGCAGCGAGGATCAGGAAGGTCAACATCAGAAGCTCCATACGTCGGTGAGGTCGTAGAGGTCATCTGTCCAGATCATGCGGCCGACGGCCGTGCCCGTGCTGGTCTCGGCGCGCCAGACCACCGTGCCCTCCTTGTCCACCTCCGCCATGAGCCCGAACACCGTCCAGGTCGTCATGTAGGTGTCCTCGAGCTTCTGGGCGTCGCCGAAGATGGGGTTGAAGAGGTTACCGGGCTCGCCCCACTCCCAGACGAGCTCGAGCGTGCCCGACTCCTCGTCGAGCGCGTACTCCGCGACCCGCGAGAGCTTCGGGTCGTGATGGTAGCCATTGTCGAAGACCATGAAGCCCCCGTCCCAGACATGGGACAGGTGCGCATGCGACCACATGTCCTCGGGGTCCTCCGTCTCGACGTCCGCGGAGTCGCCGCCCACCTCCAGGATCACCTCGCCCGAGGCGCGCTCGACGGTGTAGAAGCTGTCCAGGTACAGGCTGAGCGCGCGATAGTGGTCGTTGTTCGCGTCATAGACCAGCGAGTTGAAGTGCGAGAAGTCGTAAGCCCCCGTCTGGAAGAGCTCATCATAGAAGTGCTCGCAGCGGGCATAGGGCGAGGTCTTGTCCAGGATCGCGTAGACCACCTCAGGCGTGACGCTGTCGTCGCTGCCCTCCGGGATCTCCATGATCGCGTCGCCCACCACGTCGTGCGTCGAGCCGTCCACCGGGGCCGTGCGGAAGTCGAAGCTCAGCCAGCCGAGCGTGCCGTCCTCGTGCAGCCAGGCGTCGTGATGCCCCATGAAGGTGCGGGTGCTGACGTGCTCGGTCCCGTCCAGCGAGATGCGCTCCACGGTCGCGACGTCCTCGAGGCCGAGGATGTCCACCTGCATGAAGTACACGCTGTTCGTCCGCGCGTCGAAGCGCGCGCCGGGCGCCGAGAGCCCGTCGTCCACCGCCCAGTACCACACGAAGTCGCCGTCGCGATCCAGGATCACGACCCAGCTCCGGTCGGGCTGGACCAGGCTGGTCAGGACGAAGCCCCCCTCGGCCGCCTTCTCCTCGTCGTAGTCGGAGATCGTGAGCGAGGGCATGTCCGCGGGCGGCAGCTCGATCTCCACCGTCTCCGGCTCCGAGGTGATGACCTCACCGTCCTCGGAGGTCGAGACGGCGCGGAGATCGTAGGTCCCGCCCGCCTTGAGCCCGTAGACCACGACGCTGTGGTCCGTGGAGAGCTCGGTCGCCGCGGGGGTCTCGAAGTCCCCGTCGCCGCTGACCTGCACGGCGCCCCGGCTGGGGGAGGAGGTGGTCCAGCTCACGGTGACCACGGTAGGGATCACCTCGCTGATCGACACCTCGGGCGTGACCGTCTCGTCTTCCCCGGTCTTGTCCCCCGCGCAGGCGACCAGCGCGAGCGTGAGACCACCGATGAGCGTGCGTTGAGGTTCCAGCGCTACACCCCTTGTGATGTGTGGCGCGGCGTGCGCCCGCCCCCGACTATAGTCGGTCCTCGCGTCACTGGGACGGACAATCCGAGATCGGTGGCTCACAGGTGAGCGATGTCTGCCCGTTGCGGGCCTCTACCCTCCCGAACAGGATAGCAGCGAAGATGCGCATCGCCTCCCCCTCCCCGAGCGCCATCGCCGTCGAGGCCACCCGGCTCCCCCGACGCGGCTGGGCGCCGCGCCGCTTCGACGCCCGTGACCCCGTGGAGGCGCGCGCGCTCGCCGAGGCCGAGGGCCGCCGCCTCTGGCGCGAGGCATGCGCCGCGGCCCAGGGTGAGCCCCGCGACCTGGACGACGCCCGCCTCTACTGGGAGCGCCTGGCGCTCGGGCGCGCCATCCTGGACTGGTCGGCCCCGGGCGTGACCGAGGCCGATCGCGCCGCCGCCCTCGCCACCCTGGAGCGGAGCAGCCGGGGCTACGACGAGGACTTCACCGACCCGGACGCGCTGCACCTCCTGGTGAGCGGCTTCGATCCATTCCTGCTGGACCCCGAGACCGGCGGCCCCGACGCCATCTTCCGGGCCAACCCCTCGGGGGCGGCGGCCCTGGCGCTCAGCGGACGGACCTTGACCGAGGGCGGGGTTCGGGCCGAGGTCCGCGCCGCCATCTTCCCCGTGCGCTACGAGGACTTCGACGCAGGCGTGGTCGAGGCCTTCTACGGCCCCCGCCTGGAGCGCGCTCCCGACCTGGTCATGACCATCAGCCAGGGGCGAGGCCAGGACTTCGCCGTCGAGCGCTGGGCCGGGCGCCGCCGCTCCGTCCCCACCCCCGACAACGCGCTCCGGGTGAGCGGCGGGGACGAGCGCCACCCCGTCGTCGCGCCCGCGCTCGGCCCCGGGCCCGAGCTCCTGGCCACCACCCTGCCCGCGGCCGCCCTCTGGTCCGCGCTCGGACGCCCGGCCTCCGCCGACGAAGAGCTGCTCTGGGAGCTGCGCGACGGCGAGCTCCACCGCGGCACCACCCCGACCCCTGGCGCGCTGGCCGTGCGCGGCTCGGGCGGGGGCTATCTCTCCAACGAGATCTTCTACCGCTGCGCGCGCCTGCGCCACGCGCGCGGCCTCGCGCTCCCGCTGGGGCACCTGCACACGCCCTTCCTCGCCCCGCCCTCCGCCGGGGGGCCAGACCCTGCCTTCGAGGCGCACCGCGCGCGGATCGTAGACGAGATCGAGACCCTGCTGCGCGCCCTCATCCCGCTGCTGGGCGCGAAGACGTGCTAGCGTTCGCGCTCTGGAGGTGCCCCGTGACCTACCTGCTCCTGCTGCTCGTGTTCTCCTGCGAGGGTCCCCAGGGTCCGCAGGGGGAGGACGGTGATCCCGGCTCCCCCGGCCAGAACGGCGAGGACGGCTCCCCCGGCGAGGACGGGGCGAACGCCGCCTTCGCCTGCGTCAGCGTGCGCGACTTCGGCGGCGTCGGCGACGGCGTGACCGACGACACGGTCGCCATCCAGGCCGCCATCGACAGCCTGCCCACCTGGACCGGCTACGGCGTCGCCAGCGGCGGGCGCATCTGCCTGCCGGCCGGCACCTGGCGCATCAGCGCGCCCATCCAGGTGCCCGACTACGTGAGCATCCAGGGCGAGGGCATGTACAGCAGCACGCTGGTGCTGGACCCCTCCGCCGAGCCCTTCTCCGCCATCGAGCGCAAGGGCACCAACGCCCAGAAGAACCTGATGTTCTTCGATCTCGGCATCTTCCTCTCGCACGAGGACTCGGTGGGCTTCGACCTGCGCTACATCACGCGGGCCGTGGTCGAGCGCTGCCTCGTCTACAACACCGCCTACGTCTACGGCTCCCCCGCCCAGCCGCCCGGCGGGACCGGCGTGCTCATGCAGGCGGGCAGCGGGCTGTCCGGCTACGACAACCGCGTGTTGAACAACGAGATGTGGGGGCTGGCCTTCGGCGTCTACGTGGGCGAGGAGGCCCACGCCACCACGATCATGCAGAACACGATCACGGGCGGCGGGACCGCGGTCTACATCACCGACAGCGGCACCGACTACGTGGACAACACGCGCATCACCCACAACCGCTTCGAGGCCATGGAGGACTGGTTCATCTACGCGGGCGGGCAGAGCGCCAGCATCGAGCACAACCGCTTCGAGGGCTACTCCACCGACGCGCTGGTCGCCGCCGTGCAGTTCCCCGCCCACTCCCGCTGGAACACGGTGGGCACGAACTACGTCGCGCTGGCCTCCGCCACCGCCTACGAGGTCATCGACGAGGGCGAGAACAACAGCTGGGACTCCTTCTACACCCGCGTGCTGACCAGCCGGGTCTCGGGGGACAACCTCTCTCAGAGCGTGGTCCGCGTGGGCGATGACCTGGACCGCGGGCTCAGCCTCTACGGCTCCTACATCGGGCTCGGCGCCACCGTGCGCCTGGAGACGCGCTCGGACACGGTCTCCAGCGGCGAGGCCATCGACCCCTCGCTCTCCACCCACGTCCACCTGACCGGACCCGCCTCCAACGTCACCATCGGCACGACGGGCACGGACATGGGGGCCGTGCTCATGCTCACCGCCAACGACGCGGCCGTGCAGATCGTGGACGGCGGCACGGCGAGCCTGGTGGGCGGCGAGATCACGCTGGGCGGCGACAGCGGCGAGTATGGCTCGATCATGCTGATCTACGGCGGGCGCGGCCAGTGGCTGGAGCTCGCCCGCAGCGGCGAGCGGCCGTAGCGGATCAGGGGGCCGACGGGACGGCTGGCGCGCCCTCGGTCCCCGCGTGACAGGCGGCGCAGGCCGTGACCATCCGGCTGTAGAAGCGCGCCCGGTCGGCGCCCTGGGCCTGGAGGCCGGCGCTGGGGCCGGGCTGGTGGATCCACCAGTCCATGTAGTCCGAGGGGCTCTCCCCGCCCTCGCGCCCGTGCAGGCGCTCGGCGTCGATGGGGTGATCGTGCAGGGCGCCCACGCCCGCCACCCAGCGGGGGTCGCTGGGGCCGATGATCCCCTCCCACAGCCGGTCCAGCGCCCAGACGTGGCGGGTCATGTGGACGGCCAGATCCTCCAGGATCGGCGGGGGCGTGACGGTCCCCTCGTAGCGGGGGCCCGGGCTGGTGGCGTGGCAGGCGCCGCAGGCCAGACCGGCGTCACCCAGCGCCTCCGCCCCCAGATCGAAGAGGTCCCCGGGCTCACCCTGGCCGGGCTGCAGGCGCGGATCCTGGGCGAGCTCCTTCGTGCGCGCGGCGAGCGCGGGCAGGTCGGAGCGCCCCGAGACCCACAGGAGAAAGGCGCGGACCCCGTCGGCGTCGTTCTTGAGCAGGGCGTTTCGCGCGTCGGCGAGCGCGGGCGTCCAGGCGGCGCGCGGGCAGGGGCTGACCGGCGCGGCGGGCTGGGGTTCGGTCTTCTTCTTCGCGCCGGTCATGGCGACGCTGGCGGCGAGGAGGGGCAGGAGGAGGGCGAGGCGGGAGAGGCTCATGCGAGGATCTTTAATGAGGCGTCGAATATCTGGCGCGCCTCCGCGTCGAAGACAGCGAACGACAACGGAGGTCAAGATGCGGTTCCTTCTCGCTGCGCTCGTCGGTGTCCTCTCTTCGTCCACGGCCCTCGCCGGCCATCACGTCCGCCCGGGCGAGGTCGTCGTCGTTCACAGCGCCCCCGCGCCGGTCGTCTACGTGGCGCACCCCCGCCCCCCCGCCGTCCGGCCCGGCTTCGTGTGGGTAGACGGCTACTGGGCGGGCCCGGTCTACTACCCCGGCCACTGGGAGCGCGTCCGCCCGGCCGTGGCCGTCAACGTGGCGGTCGGCCCGGTCCGCGTCGCCGTCGCCCGCTGAACGCGCTCAGACCCTGGCTCAGCCCCCGTGGCTGAGCCAGAAGTCGAAGAGGATGGACGGGTCGAAGCTCTCGTCGGGGATGTGGCCCTGTCCCTCGAAGACCTCGTAGGTCGAGTCCACCCCCAGCGAGACCAGCGTGTCGTGGGTCTCCTCCACGACCGCCTGCCAGTCCTCGCTGTCCTCGCCGCCTACGCCGTTGAACACGGCGCGGTCGGCGAGGGCATCTGCCCAGACGCTGGTGTCGGCCTCGGTGAAGTAGCCGGGGGCGCCGAGCAGGGTGGCGAAGCGATCGGAGCGCTCCAGCATGATGCTGTACGCCGCGCGCCCGCCGTTGCTGGTGCCCGCCAGGTGGACGCGGCTGGCGTCGCCGCCGTAGCAGTCGAGGATCTCGTCGACGACGGCCACGACGCGCTCGCCCTCGTCGGACAGCGATCCGTCCTCGGTGTACGGCATCACCGCCCAGACCTGCTCGACCTCGGCGGCCCGCGCCAGGAAGGCGCTGAAGGCGTAGTTCGCCGATCCGCCGTCGCTGGGTCCGCCCGCCAGGAACACGACGATGTGCCCGCTCTCGCCGTCGGGTTCAGCGGTGGGGTGCTGCACGTAGTAGGGCGAGGCCGGCGTGGTGGTGACCTGCTGGAGCCCGCTGGCGCGCTCCGGGCAGTCGAAGCTGGGGCCGCTGTCCCCGGTCTCCTCGGTCTCGCCGGTCTCGCCGGTCTCCTCGGTCTCACTGGTCTCACCGGTCTCTTCGGTCTCGCCGGTCTCCTTGGGGTCCTTGTCCGCGCAGGCCAGCAGGGCGAGCAGGGTCAGCGTCATCGGTCACCTCCTCGGCCCAGCGTAGCCGAGCCCAGGGGCCTTCGTCAGTCCGCAGGCGGCGCCAGGGCCGCGCTGAGCCCGGTGTCCGGCCAGCCCTCGGGCACCGGCAGCCCCAGGCGGTCCAGCAGCGCGCGGGGGATCCCGGCCAGCTCGGGCTGACCGTCCAGGCGCCCGGGGGAGAGCCCGGGGCCCACGGCGATCAGCATCGCCTCCGGGTCGTGCAGCATGGAGGCCTGGATCCCGTGATCGGACATGAGGATGAGCGTGTCGTCGGCGTCCACGGCCCCGGCCGCCTCCCGCAGCCGCAGGTCCAGGTAGCGGTAGACCGGGTAGAGCAGCGGCCGGGCGTCGTCCCGCCCCGCCCGCGCGGTCTCGGCGTAGTTCGCGTGCGTCAGCAGGTCGAGCGGCTCCACCCGCAGCAGGAGCAGGTCGATCTCGCGCCGCGTGATGAGCTCCGTGAGCGCGTCCATCTCGGCCGCGATGTCCTCCACCGTGCTGGGGATGGGATCTACGCCGGGGAAGAGCGCGCGCTCCTCGGGACGCAGGGCGCGGCGCCAGGTCAGGCCGGTCAGCTCGCGCCGCTGGCCGCGCGGGCCGATGAGCTCGGCGTTGCGCCCTGCCTCCACCTTGGCCCCGTGGGAGAACAGCATGTTGGCCCCGACGCGCTCGGTCTGGCCCACCAGATCGAGGATGTAGGGGTTGTCGGGCAGCACCCAGGACAGCGCCTCCAGCGGGTTCTTCCCCACGCTGGAGAGCCCGCCCAGCTCGGCCCCGAGGTGGTGGGCGTAGCTGAGCAGGGTCATGGTGCCGGCCACGCGCGGGCGGGTGAGCTTCTCCATCGCCGTGCCGGTCATGGCCGGGACGCTGGTGAGCACGCCGGCCCTCCCCGCGGCCTCCAGCGCGCTGAGCGCGGGCAGCTCGCCCCGGGCCTGGAGGTAGCGGATCAGCCGCCAGTCGCCGCAGTCCAGGATGAGGACGTAGACGCGGGGCTGGCCGTCGGCGGGCCGCGGGGCGAAGCTCCAGGGGCTGGGGGGCGGGGTGGGGACGGGGCGATCACCGGGGGCCCCGGCGTCTACGGGAGCGGCGGGCGAGGGCCACACGGCGCCCGAGGCCAGGGGGCGGCCCTCGGCGTCGGTCCACACCCAGCGAACCGGGGTGTCGCCCGCGTCGCGCTCCAGCGCCTCGCGCGGCCCCTGGAGCGTGAGGCGCTCGTAGGGCGCGTCGGCGGGGGCGGTGTCGGCGGGGGAGACCAGCAGGAGGTCGCCGGGCAGGAAGCCTGGGAGATAGAAGCGGATCAGCCCGGAGCCGCCCTGGGTCCCGCCGCCCAGGCGGGCGAGCTCGTCGGCGGAGAGGGAGACGCTGAGTCCCTGGGCCTGGGCGCGGGCGAGGGTGTCGGCGGCGCGCTCGGGCTGGCCGCCCACGGTGTAGAGCACGGCGAGGCGGCGGTACGCCTGGCCGAGCAGGTCCTGGTCCCGGCTCGGGTCGGCCCCGGCGATGGCGTCCTCGTAGCGGCGCGCGGGGTCCTGGCCGTCGTCCAGGCCCCGGGTCTCCAGGATCCAGGCGTACTGGAGGGCGAGGCGGGCCGGGATCCCGCCCTCGCGCTGCCAGCGCTGGTAGCTCTGGACCAGCTCGGGCAGGCGCTGGTGGTCGGCCAGCATGCGGTTGCGGATGAGGAACCAGAGCTCGGCGTCGGGGCCGGCGGAGGGGGAGGGCTCCAGCGCCGCCAGGGCCTCGTCCACCTGGCCGGCGCGGGCGATGCGATCGGCGTAACGCAGGCGTAACGTCAGGGTTCGCTCGGGCGGGATGGAGCGGGTGCGCTCGAACCAGGCGCGGGAGGCGGGCTCGTCCCCGGCCTCCAGGCTGAGCTGCAGGCCGAGCAGGGCGGTGGCGTCGGGCAGGTCGGGCTCGTCCACGACGCGGGCGAGGGCGGGCAGGCACTCCGAGCCCCGGCCCAGGGCGCTCAGGGAGGGGCAGCGGCAGCCGATGAGGTCGACCTCGGTCGCCCCGCGCACGCGGTCCAGCAGGGGCTCGGCGGCGTCCACGGCGCCCGCGGGGTCCCCGTCGCGGGCGAGCTGGCAGACGGCCTCGATGTCCTGCTGGAGCTGGACCTCGCGCGCGGAGCGCAGGCCCACGACGCCGAGCCCGCCGAGCAGGATCGCCAGCAGGCCGAGGCGCAGGGCCAGCGCGCGCCGATCGCTCACGGGATCGCCTCCAGGTGGAGGTCCAGCGCGTCCTCGCCCCGGGTCGCGCTCAGCGTGAGGCTCCGCCAGGGGTAGCGGGCGGTGGGCGGGGGCTCCTCGGGGGCGAAGGCGAGGCTCAGCAGGCGGTCGGCCTCGGGGAAGCGCTCCAAGGCCACGCGGCCCAGCGCGCTCTCCACCGGGGTGCCCGCGGGCCTCGCCAGCGCGTGCCGCAGGCTCTGCTCGTTCCAGCCGACCAGGAGGGCGCCGTCGCGGATGGCGCCGCAGGGGGCGAGGCCGGGCAGGGTGTTGAGCGCGCGGAAGCAGCCGACCAGATCGGCGGCGTCACGGCTGAGCGCGATGTTCCAGGTGCTCTCGAGCTGCTCGACCCAGCCCTCCAGGGCGGAAAGGGCCAGGCCCTCGTCGCGCACGCCGACGGCCAGGGCGGCGAGCGGGAGCTGCTCGCCCTCCGGGGGCAGCCAGGCGGCGAACTCCCAGGTCCCGTCCAGGACGGCTCCGGCGAAGAGCGCGCTCTTGAGGCCGAACATCGCGTCACCCTGGCCGCCCTGCTCGACGAGCTCGGACAACGCCGAGACGCGGGCGGCGCGGGCGCGGAGGTGGACCAGCTCACGCTCGTCGTTCAGCACGAGGGGCCCCGGGCTCTGGGCGGAGGGCAGCAGCAGGCCCCAGGCGCCGGCCTCCACCGGATCGCGCAGCGTGGCCTCGATCTTCAGGGTGGGGCCGGGCTCGACGTGGCCGACCAGGCGCCCGGGGGCGGCGGCGGGGAGGGCGAAGGCCAACGGGTGACCCTGGGGGAGCCCGGCCAGGGCGGGGTCGGCGGCGCAGCGGGGCGCGGACGACTCGGCGCCGGGCGGGCGGATCAGGGAGAAGGTGGCCTCACAAGCCTGGAGGCTCGCGGTCAACGTCGCCGCTGTCGCCGCCGCGGGCGTGCCCTCCAGGCCCTGGAGCTGCGCCAGCACGGCGCGCGCGGCCTCCGCCTCCCCTTGGATCAGCAGGCCCTCGGGCAGCGTGGGCTGGGCGGGCTCGCAGGCGCCGAGGAGCGTGGCGCCGAGCGAGAGGAGACCAGGGAATCGGGCGCGCCCCGAGCAGAGAATCACTGAACGAATGCTCCGAGCCGCGCAGCATACTGGACGGCGCAGAGCAGGACAAGGCGATCCGTTGTCAGCGCAAGAGGATCTGGGGGATTCAGCGCCGCGCCTCAAAGACCGGCCCGCAGCCGGCGCTGGGGGCGATCCCGGTGGCGACCCTCAGGGTGTCGCGGATGGCGCGCTCGGTGGTGCGGCGCAGCGCGGTTGCGTCGGTCCTCGACACGCCTGGGGGTGGAGGAGGCGGGGGGCCAGGGACGCCCCCAGCGGCGACTCCGAGACACCGGGTGCTGGTCGGGCCAGAGCCCGAGGTACACGCGATGTCCGTTGGATCGTCCCCCGTCTCCCAGAACCAGGCGACATGGACCGTGCGGCTGCTCAGCACGGGGCCCTGGGCGAAGTACCGGCTACGCGCCTCCCGGGGGACCGTTCCCGCCCAGAGGCACAGACTCACCTCCCCGCTGGGTGGGCAGGAGAAGAAGGTGTCGTCGCGATCATACTGCAGGCGCAGGACATGCTCGCTTCCGCTGGCGACCTCATCGAAGGTCCAGCCGCCCGCGCCGTCCGGGTAGACCAGCGTCATCCGGATATCCGCCTTCTCCTCCCCTTCTCCGGTGTTGACCTCCAGCCACCAGGCCGTGATCCGGAGGTGGCGGATCCCGCTGGGGAGGGGCTCGCTCCCATTCGTGATGTCGATGAGCCAGAAGGCATCGGTCCACACCGCGAGGCTGGTGGTGCCCCAGACAGAGCTGCTGCTGTTCAGCGCGTCCGAATAGAGGCGCATCCTGAAGCGTCCAAGACCCCAGCCCGGGTAGGGCGGGTACCGGCGTCCATGCGCGACGTCCCAGGTGTAGCCGTCGCCGAATTGCAGCAGGTTGACCATCAGCTTTCCGGCGTCGTTGCCATGAGACCCGAACTGCTCCAGGTACCAGTGCTTGAAGATCAACGCCGCGCCAGCGACCCGTGGCGCGGTCGCGCTGCTCTGCCCATGGAGCTCGTAGGAGTTGGCGTCCCCGCGTTCGGAGGCTTGTGTGCCGGCGCATCCGCAGGCCTGGGACAGGACCGCCAGCAGGGGGTAGGAGCGCCCGTCCGGCGTCGTTGCGCGGTTGGAGTCATCGCGCAGCTCCTCGACGTCCTGCAGCTCGGCGCCCGTCATCCCGTGGGTGTCCAGGGCGCTGGAGGAGATGGCCGCGGGAGAGGCCCCCGGGGGCGAGACCTCCACGGGTGTGTCGCAGTCTCCCATCAGGTGATGATCGTTTCCGCCGGCCTTCGTGATGATGACGTTTCCGTCGGAGAACGCGTAGACGATGCGCAGAGAGCCCACGTCCAGCCCTCGGGCGTCGTACTCGCTGGCGCAGTGGACAGAGTCTCCCGCTACAATCAGCTTCTCACCATGGGGTTCCTGCTGGCTGCTCGAGATGGCGTCGATGCCTTGCGGAGGGTCGGCGTCTCCGGTGTCCAGCCCGAGGAGGATCTGATCGATCATCTCCCAGAGCTGAACGTCGTCGATCGCCGCCAGAGCCGTCACCTCGCGGGCGACGCCGCTGCGGGCGCCCTTGTCTTCGTCCGTGGTCAGCTCGGGGTCTCGAGCGACTCCTGTGCTGCGCAGTCTCGCGAGTTCGACGTCACAGGTCACTCCTTTTTGAAATTGAAGCCCAGTATGTCCCGGCTGTATCAGCTCGGCTGCAAATCGCAAATCGCTCCCTGCGGAGATTCTTACCCTCAACCGCTTCCATCCCACTCGAGTTCACAGCTCACATCCAGGGCTTCATCGACACAGTCGCACTCGCTGACCCTGGAGGGTCCCAATCCGCCCTCACAGTCGTTGTAATAGCTTGGACCCTCCTCGGATGGGCCGGTTCCATCTGTGAACGCGCAAGCCCAACCCTCAGGAAGTTGAAACGTCCGGTTGAGATCGAGGGCTGTTGTCCGTGTATCGACAAGAGAACCGGAGAGATGGTAGTCATAGCAATCCGTAACCTTGTCCTCGCTTAGTATCAGTAGGAAGCTCATCGTCGCCCCCGCTCCCTCGGCGACCGACTCCGTATACTCGTCCTCAAACTTCGTCGTCACATGAAGCGTCCCATAGCCCGGCTCGCAGGGACCACACCACTCCTTCCCGCGGTTGCACCCCGCCGCAATGGCCACGACCGCGCAGACGGTCGCCCACGCTCCCCATCCTCGGTGTCGGTTGAACATGGGCGCCTCCTTCTCAGGTTGTCGCGGGGCTCACTCCCTGGCGATGAGATCGATCACCACCTCGACGTCGGTGTCGAGGGTTCCAGCGCTGAACCAGGCCAGCCAGCGGGTGAAGGCTTCGACGCGGACCCAGGTGCGGCCCGTGGCGCTGAGATCCACGGTGACGGGGGTGGCGAAGTCCGTGTAGGCGTCGGTCTCGTTGACCGGGGCGTGGCGCAGGACCAGCACAGGGCTGTCGCCGGTGGTGGCCGCGGTGACCCGGATCATCAGGTCCAGCGTGCGGTAGTCCAGCAGGTCCAGGGCGGTGGAGAGGTCCTGGGAGGCGCCGGTGGAGATCGTGAAGGTGAGCTGCCAGGTCTGGACCTTCATGGTCAGGACCGCATCCGGCCGATGATCGTCGGGCTGGAGCCCACGCTCGGCATCTCCTCGCACTCGACCTCCAGGGCCAGATCATAGCTGGATCCCAGCCCCTCGTCCCACTTTGACGCGGTGTAGGACTCCGTCCCGCCGCGCACGATCATGTTCATGACCTCTTCGTTGAACGCGATCATCAAGCCTCTCTCTGGCGGAGTCTGGCGCTCTCAGCCGGGTTCATACCACTCCAGCTCACAGGTCACGTCTAACACCTCTTCGATGCAGACGCACTCTCTGACCCTGGTAGGCCCAAATCCACCGCCGCAGAGATTGTACTGATACGAACCTCCCGTTTCTGTAGAATCGCGTTCGCCTTCCAGGGCGCCACCCTGGCCACCCGTTGTGGCACACACCCATCCTTCGGGAACTTGATAGGTCCTGGTGAATTCCAGTTCCGTATTTCGCGTGTCGATCAAGTTGTATGGATCGCCGAAATACTGGCAATCATCGAACTTCTCCTCACTCTGTTCAAGGATGAAGTACATACTCGCCCCCGCTCCCTCGGCGACCGACTCCGTATACTCGTCCTCAAACTTCGTCGTCACATGAAGCGTCCCATAGCCCGGCTCGCAGGGACCACACCACTCCTTCCCGCGGTTGCACCCCGCCGCAATGGCCACGACCGCGCAGACGGTCGCCCACGCTCCCCATCCTCGGTGTCGGTTGAACATGGGCGCCTCCTTCTCAGGTTGTCGCGGGGCTCACTCCCTGGCGATGAGATCGATCACCACCTCGACGTCGGTGTCGAGGGTTCCAGCGCTGAACCAGGCCAGCCAGCGGGTGAAGGCTTCGACGCGGACCCAGGTGCGGCCCGTGGCGCTGAGATCCACGGTGACGGGGGTGGCGAAGTCCGTGTAGGCGTCGGTCTCGTTGACCGGGGCGTGGCGCAGGACCAGCACAGGGCTGTCGCCGGTGGTGGCCGCGGTGACCCGGATCATCAGGTCCAGCGTGCGGTAGTCCAGCAGGTCCAGGGCGGTGGAGAGGTCCTGGGAGGCGCCGGTGGAGATCGTGAAGGTGAGCTGCCAGGTCTGGACCTTCATGGTCAGGACCGCATCCGGCCGATGATCGTCGGGCTGGAGCCCACGCTCGGCATCTCCTCGCACTCGACCTCCAGGGCCAGATCATAGCTGGATCCCAGCCCCTCGTCCCACTTTGACGCGGTGTAGGACTCCGTCCCGCCGCGCACGATCATGTTCATGACCTCTTCGTTGAACGCGATCATCAAGCCTCCCAGTCCCTGTGGATGGCCAGCACAACGCCGCCCTGAGGGATGACGGAACCGTAGCCGGGGGGAGGGGGGGTGTCAGGCGTTCAGAATGGTTTTCCAGACAAATATGATCCACACGATCAGTCCTCACTGGCCTTCACCAGGGCGATGATCTCCTCGAGCGTGGGGCGCTTCGTCCAGGGCTCGGCGCGCTGGGTGGGGCGGGTCCAGCCGATGCCGAAGGCGTGGTCGTAGCGGCAGAGCCCGTAGAGCGAGAGCGTGGCGTCCAGGTACTCGTCGAAGGTGGTGTAGTCCGAGGAGTCCATGTCCGCGCCGTAGTCCGTGCTGACCACCATGTACGGCTGGGGCCCGTTGATGAGATCCGCGTGGTGGTAGCGGGAGAAGTAGTCGATGACGAAGGCCTGGAAATAGGGGCGCGCGGAGCTGTCGTCGCCGTACAGCGTCTTCCAGTGGTTGTCGCTGATCTCGTTGACGGTGTAGCTGAACTGCCACTCCGGGCTGATGGCCTCCGTGAGCGGCAGGAGGTTGATGCACCCCGGCGGCGCGCCGATATCGGGGATGTGGAAGGCCGGAACAGCCTTCTCCCGGTAGGCACGGCCCTTCAAGCCCCACTGGAGGAAGACCCCGTTGTGCGCGCCATAGAAGGCCCGCATGGCGTCGGGCAGCGGGCGAGCCAGCCGGCCCTCGGCGATCTTGATCGGCCGCTGACCCACGGGCCGTCGCACGGTGGCCTTGTAGACCTCGACCTCGGGGTGGGCGCGGAGCTCCGCGACGATGGACTGGAAGCGTTGAAGGAAGGTGGGGTGGTCGCTCATGGGGCGACCTTAGCGCAGGGGAGGGCGGACCCCAGGTCACAACCCCGTTACGATGCTGGCCCGATGCTCGCGCCCCTGCCCATCGATCCGGTCCTCCCTGAGATCGCCGCCGCGCTCCGCGCCCATCGCGCGGCGGTGGTGGTGGCGCCGCCGGGCTCGGGCAAGACGACGCGGGTGCCGTCTGGCCTGCTGGACGCGGGCGTGGCGGGCGACAAGAAGGTGCTGGTGCTGCAGCCGAGGCGGGTGGCGGCGCGGCTCTCGGCGCGGCGCATCGCCGAGGAGCGCGGGAGCACGGTGGGAGAGGAGATCGGCTACGCCGTGCGCTTCGAGCGGCGGGCGGGGCCCACGACCCGGCTGGAGGTCATCACCGAGGGCCTGCTCACCCGGCGGCTGCAGCAGGATCCATTCCTGGAGGAGGTGGGGCTCGTGGTGCTCGACGAGTTCCACGAGCGCAGCCTGCACCTCGATCTCGCCCTGGGGCTGCTGCGCGAGGCGGCCGAGGCCGGGCGGGAGGACCTTCGCGTCGTGGTGATGAGCGCGACCCTGGACCCGGGCCCGGTCTCGCGCTTCCTGTGGGACGCCCCCGTGATCCGGGCAGAGGGGCGCAGCTTCCCGGTGAGCCTGCGCCACGACCCTCGCCCGGACGAGCGGCCGGCGCCGCTGAGGGTGGCCGAGGCCGCCCGCGAGCTGCTGCGCGCCGAGCCCGAGGGCCACGTCCTCTGCTTCCTGCCTGGCCAGGGCGAGATCCGCCGCGCGCTGGAGCTCCTGGAGGAGTCGAAGGCGGCCGGCGCGCCCGAGCTGGCGGCGGTGGACCTGCTGCCCCTGCACGGGAGCCTGACGGCGGAGGCCCAGGATCGGGCGCTGATGCCGACGCGGCGGCGCAAGGTGGTGGTGGCGACGAACATCGCCGAGACCAGCGTGACCCTGGACGGGGTGCGCGGGGTGGTGGACAGCGGGCTGGCCCGTGTGCCGGTCTTCGATCCGGCCCTGGGCCTGGACCGGCTGGAGCTGCGGCGGATCTCGCTGGCCAGCGCGGACCAGCGGGCGGGGCGGGCCGGGCGCACGGGGCCGGGGCTGTGCCGCCGCCTGTGGACGCTGTCGGAGGAGAGATATTTCGAAGCATTTGAAGTTCCTGAGCTTGCACGTATCGACCTGGCGTCCGCGCTGCTGGAGATCCGAGGTTGGGGCTCCGATCCCGCGCGCTTCGGCTGGTTCGAGCGCCCGCCGGAGGCCAGCCTGCGCGCGGCGGAGACCCTGCTGGAGATGCTGGGGGCCCTGTCCCCGGGGGGCGGGCTGTCCCCGGGGGGCGGGCTGTCGGCGGTGGGGCGGGCGCTGCTGGCGCTGCCGCTGCCCCCGCGGCTGGGGCGGGTGGTGGTGGCGGGGGCGGAGGCGGGGGTGCTGGCCGAGGCGGCGGCGGCGGCGGCCCTGGCCAGCGAGCGCGACCCCTGGACGGGCCTGGACGAGCGCGGCCCGCCGCTGGACCTGGAGGCGCGGGTGGAGCTGCTGCTGGGACAGGCGCGCCCGCCGGGGGGAGCCGACCGGGGGGCCTGGGTGGCGGCGCGGGAGGCGATGGAGCAGATCGTGCGGGTCTCGCCGAGGGCGACGCGGCGAAGGCGGGCGGACGCGGCGGATCTGGCGCGGGTGCTGCTGGCGGGCTTCCCCGACCGGGTGGGGCAGCGGCGGGCGAAGGGCTCGGACCGGGTGCGGCTGATGACGGGGGCGGGGGCGGTGCTGGACCCGCGGGGAGACCCGGGCACGGAGCTGGTGCTGGCGGTGAGCCTGGAGGCCGGGGCGCGGCGGGAGCGGGCGGAGCAGCGGGTGCGGCTGGCGGCGGCGCTGGAGCCGGCCTGGCTGCCGGCCGAGCGGGTGGTGGTCTCGCACGAGCTGGCCTTCGACCCCGGTCGCGGCGGGGTGTGGGGGCGGCGGATGACGCGCTACGGCGCGCTCACGCTGGATGACCGCCCGGACCCCGATCCGCCGGATCCGGCCGAGGTGGCGCGGCTGCTGGCCGAGGCGGCGCTGGCCGACCCCGCGCGCGCCCTGGACTGGAGCGAAGAGGCCCGGGGCGTGCAGGATCGGATCCGCTTCCTGCGGAGGGTGGCGCCCGAGCTGGGGATCCCCGACCCGGACGATCTGGCCGGGCTGATGGCCGAGCTCTGCCAGGGCCGGCGCTCGCTGGGGGAGCTGCGCGCGCTCGACCTGGGGCGGGCCCTGCTCGACCGCCTCAGCTGGCCGCAGCGTCAGGCGCTGGATCGCATGGCGCCGGAGCGCTGGCCGCTGCCGAGCGGGAGCAGCGCGCGGCTGGAGTACCCGGCCGACGGGCCCCCGGTGCTGGCGGCGCGGATCCAGCAGCTCTTCGGGATGCGGGAGACGCCGCGGCTGGCGGACGGGCGGGCGGGGGTGCTGGTCCACCTGCTGGCGCCGAACCACCGGCCGACCCAGGTGACGGCGGATCTGGCCAGCTTCTGGGCGAACACCTACGCGGAGGTCCGCAAGGATCTACGCGGGCGCTATCCCCGCCACGCCTGGCCGGAGGACCCGTACACGGCGATCCCGGAGGACCGGCCGAAGCGCCGCACGGGAGGTGGCGCTTGATCGAGCGGGCGCGTCTGGAGGCGCAGCGCGCGCTCGACGGGACACGGTCTGCTCGCGAGCGGAACCGGCTCGGACAGTTCGCCACGCCGCCCGCGCTGGCCCGCGCCGTCGTCCGGCTGGGTCTGCAGCACCTGCCGCCGGGGGAGCCGGTGCGCTTCCTCGACCCCGCCCTGGGGACGGGGGCCTTCTTCTCCGCCCTGCTGGCCGAGCGCGGGGAGCGGGCGCTGGCGCGGGCGGTGGGGGTGGAGCGGGACCCGGCCGTGGCGGCGGTCGCGCATCCACTGTGGGTGGAGAAGGGGCTCGAGGTGCGGGAGGCGGACTTCACGCGCCTGCGGCCGGAGCCGGCGGCCAACCTGCTGGTGGCGAACCCGCCCTATGTGCGGCACCACCACCTGGGCAGGGAGGAGAAGGCGGCGCTGGCCGCGCGGGTGTGGGCGGAGACGGGGCTGAGGCCGTCGGGGCTCATGGGGCTGTACGGGTACTTCCTGCTGCTGTCTCGGGGCTGGATGGCGCCGGGCGGGACGGGGGTGTGGCTGGTCCCGGCCGAGTTCATGGACGTGCGCTATGGCGCGGAGATCCGGCGCTTCCTGTGTACGCAGCTCACGCTTCTCCGGGTCCATCGCGCGGACGCCGCGGACCTGCAGTTCGATGACGCGCTGGTCTCGTCGGCGGTCCTGGTGCTCCAGAACCGGCCGCCGGGGCCGGGACACCGGGCGCGCTTCACGCAGGGCGGGAGCCTGGACGCGCCGGCTCGGGAGCGCTGGGTGGGGCTCGAGGCGCTCGCGGAGAGCACGAAGTGGTCTAGTTTACTAAGGGAGCCCGAGGCGAGCGCTGACGTGGAGGGAGCCCGCGTGGGCGAGCTCTTCGAGGTGCGGCGCGGCGTGGCCACGGGAGGGAACGCGCTCTTCGTGCTGAACGAGGCGCGGGTCGGGGCGCTGGAGGTCCCGCGCGCGCTCCTGCGCCCCCTCCTGCCGCCGCCCCGGCGCCTGCGCGTGGACCGGGTGGAGGCGCGCCCGGACGGGGACCCCGATCTGCCCGAGCGGAGCTGGCTCCTCAGCTGCGCGCTCCCCGAGGATGAGCTCGCCCGCCAGCACCCGGCGCTCTGGCGCTACCTGAGCGCGGGCGTGCCGAAGGTCTCCACCGGCTACCTGTGCAGCCGGCGCCAGCCCTGGTACGCGCAGGAGGCTCGGGCGCCGGCGCCGCTGCTCTGCACATACATGGGCCGGGGGCGGGCTGGTCGCCCCTTCCGCTTCATCTTGAATCGCTCCGCGGCCATCGCCACCAACGTCTACCTGCTGCTGTACCCGAGGCCGGCGTTGTCCGCGGCGATGGCGGCGGATCCGGGGATCCTGGAGCGGGTCTGGGGCGCGCTGGGCGGGCTGGACCCGGGCTCGCTCACCCGCGAGGGGCGGGTCTACGGGGGCGGGCTCTACAAGCTGGAGCCCGCGGAGCTGGCGGCGGTGCGGCTGCCCAGGGAGATCCTGGAGGGGCGCGCGGCGGGCCCGCGCCTCGGATAGGCTCCGGCGCGGGCGGAGAGCGCGGAGACGGGCGCGCCGGGGGGACGGTCTCCTGGGGTGCGGCGGGTTATGGGTGCTGATCGGAGCACCCATGCCGTTCTCGACCGTCGCGTTCCTCGCCGCAGCGCTGGCCCAGGAGGCGACGCCGCGTATCGCCGCTGAGCCGGCCCCTTTCCCCGCGGACGCCTGCGGGGGGCTCACCGCGCTGCCCCTGGGCGAGCAGCCCTCGCCGCTGCTGGCGGATCGGATGCGCATCCTGCTCCCGCATGCCGCCGCGCACGCCGATCTGCCGAACAACGTCATGAGCGCGACCGTGGCCGAGCAGAGCGGCAGCCTCTACTTCCTGGAGGAGGGGACCGACCGCATGGGCGTGGTGGTCAACGAGACCTTCCAGCTCGCGGGAGAGGACTTCGAGGGGGCGGTGCGGTCCTACCTGGGGGATCTGCCGCCGGAGGGCGCGCCTTGGAACCTGGTGCCGCTGCCGGTCGCGGACGCGGGCGTGCAGGCGATGGTCTACTGGCCGCGCGAGCTGATCATCCAGGGGGACGCGGACGTCTGGGCGTTGGGCGCGCTCTTCGCCCTGCCCGACGGCGGGGTGGCCCACATCTCTTTCCGGCTGGACACGGCCACGGCCAGCCACGGCCTCGGCTGCACCGGCTTCGCGCTGCGACTGGCGTCGAGCGTGGTGGCGGGGGATCGCCAGATCGTGCGCGCCCCGCACGGCGAGGAGCTGGTCGCCGACGGCGGGCGCACGCTGCTGGTGGACCTGCCGGCGGACATGGTGGTGCTCCCGCAGCCGGGGCCGGACTTCCAGGTCTGGTACCTCATCCCGCTCACGCCGCTGGGCACGCCCTCGCCCTCGCTGGGCGTGTACGTGGGGCCCTACCCCCAGGAAATGGAGCCGAGCACCATGCCGGACGTCAAGGGGAAGTTCCTGGGCAAGCGGGGCGTCTGGACGGCCTCCTCGGCCCCCTCGCCCAGCGGGATGGGCACCTCGCTGCGGCTGGAGCGGCGCCTGGAGCTCGCGGGCAAGAAGGGCGAGGAGCCGGTCTACGTCCACGTCTTCATGGCCGCCGACAGCCAGGAGGAGCTGGACCGCCTGCGCGGCGTGGCCGAGGGCCTGCGCTGGAAGAAGAAGCCGTGAGCGGTCGAAGAGCTCGTATGTGCTGAACGTTTGAGCGGGTGCTCGTATCGGAATGAACAGCTGTTCATTCTTGAATCGTGGTGCGGTATCCTGAGGGGCCACAGTCGAGGGTCCCATGCGCGCCACCTTTCTCCTCCCGCTCGCCCTGCTCCTGTCCTGCGACAACAAGGACGAGGAGGTCCACTCCGCGGAGCCTGTCGAGACGGGCGAGAGCGGGCTCATCGACGAGGACGGGGACGGCTACGACGAGCTGGAGGACTGCGACGACACGGACGCCACCGTCAACCCCGGCGTCGAGGAGGACTGCAACGGGGTGGACGACAACTGCGACGACGTCATCGACGAGGGCGTGCAGTCCACCTACTACGACGACCTGGACGGCGACGGCTTCGGGGACGAGACGAGCGGGTACTCGGCATGCGAGGGCTCGGGCGGGGTCCCGGTCGCGGGCGACTGCGACGACGCGGACGCGGGCGTCAACCCCGCGGCGAGCGAGCTCTGCGACGGGCTGGACAACGACTGTGACGGCGAGATCGACGACGGCGCGAGCGGCGAGGCCACCTGGTACGAGGACGGGGACGGCGACGGCTTCGGCGACGACGACTCCGCGCTGCTCTCGTGTACGCAGCCCGACGGCTTCGTCGCCGAGGGCGGGGACTGCGCGGACGCGGACGCCGAGATCTACCCGGGCGCTTCCGAGCAGTGCGACGAGCTGGACAACGACTGCGACGGCGAGGTGGACGAGGACGTCGTCTACACCTGGTACGAGGACGACGACGCCGACGGCCACGGCGACCCCGCGGCCGTGCTGGACACCTGCGATCCCCCCACCGGGAGCGCGTCCGTAGGCGACGACTGCGACGACGCGGTGGCCACGACCTACCCCGGCGCCGACGAGCTCTGCAACGAGGTGGACGACGACTGCGACGGGGACGTGGACGACGACCCCGTGGACACCGGCGCCTGGTACCTGGACACCGACGGGGACGGCTACGGCGACCCCAGCACCGAGGTCGCCGGCTGCTCCTCGCCGGGCGAGGGCTATGTGGCGGTGGGCGAGGACTGCGACGACGCCGACGCGGCCATCCACCCGGACGCGGACGAGCTCTGCAACGGCTACGACGACGACTGCGACGGCGAGGTGGACGAGGACGGCGTGGACGGCGCCGAGTGGTACTACGACGGGGACGGCGACGGCTACGGCGACCCCAGCACCGCGACCGCGAGCTGCGAGTCCCCCGGCGACGACTGGGTGCTGGACGGGACGGACTGCGACGACGCCGACGGGGCCTTCCACCCCACCGCGGACGAGCTCTGCGACAGCCTGGACAACGACTGCGACGGCGAGGTGGACGAGGACGCCACGGACGGCGTCACCTGGTACTACGACGACGACGCGGACGGCTACGGCGACCCCTCCACCACGACGATCTCCTGTGAGGAGCCCGAGGAGCACGTCTCCGACGCCACCGACTGCGACGACCTCGACGCCACCGTCCACCCGGGCGCGGACGAGGTCTGCGACGGGCTCGACAACGACTGCGACGGCAGCACGGACGAGGGCGCCACCGGCGACGTGACCTGGTACGCCGACGCGGACGGCGACGGCTACGGGGACGACGCGGTGAGCTCCGACGACTGCGTGGCGCCGGAGGGTTATGTCGAGACGGGTGGCGACTGCGACGACGGCGACACGGACTACAACCCTGGGGCGACTGAGGACGACTGCCGCGACCCCAACGACTACAACTGTGATGGATCCACGGGCTACTCGGACGACGACGGCGACGGCTACGCCGCCTGCGAGGAGTGCGACGACGCGGACGCGGGCGTCAACCCCGACGCCACGGAGGTCTGCGACGGCGTGGACAACGACTGCGACGGGACCGTGGACGGCTCGGACGCGGTGGACCCCAGCACCTGGTACACGGACGCGGACAGCGACGGCTACGGCGACCCCAGCACCGGCGTCGAGAGCTGCGACGCCCCCGAGGGGGCGGTCGCGGACAACACTGACTGCGACGACACCAGCTCGCTGACCTCCCCCGCCGACAGCGAGATCTGCGACGGCGCGGACAACGACTGCGACGGCTCCATCGACGAGGACGCCTCCGGCACGGTCCCCTGGTACGCCGACACGGACGGGGACGGCTACGGCGACGCCGGGGACGTCGAGATGGCCTGCTCCGCGCCCGAGGGCTACGTCGACGACGACACGGACTGCGACGACGACGCCTCGACCGCCTACCCGGGCGCCGACGAGCTGTGCAGCGACAGCCTGGACAACGACTGCGACGGCAGCACCGACGAGGCCGACGCGGTGGACGCCAAGACCTACTACCGCGACTCCGACGGGGACACCTACGGCGACGCCACCGTCACGACGCGCTCCTGCCGCCGCCCGAGCGGCTACCGGGCCCGCGCCCGCGACTGTGACGACACGGACAGCGACATCCGCCCTGGGGCGCGCGAGCTCTGCAACGACCTCGACGACGACTGCGACGGCTCCATCGACGAGAGCGTAACGGACGCCAGCACCTGGTACGCCGACTCGGACGGGGACGGTTACGGCGACTCCGACCGCACGTCCAGCGCATGCGACGCGCCCGAAGGCTACGTGTCCGAGGGTGAAGACTGCGACGACGAGGACGAGGACGTCAACCCGGGCGAGACCGAGCTGTGCAACGGCTACGATGACGACTGCGACGGCGCCATCGACGGATCGGACGCCAGCGACGCGACGGGCTGGTACGCCGACCTCGACGAGGACGGCTTCGGCGACGCGGACGAGGAGATCATCGACTGCGACGCCCCCGAGGGCTACATCGGCGACGACCAGGACTGCGACGATCTGGACGCGGACATCAACCCCGACGCGGACGAGGTCTGCGACGGTCTGGACAACGACTGCGACGGCAGCACGGACGAGGACAGCGCGAGCGGTCTCTCCGACTGGTACGCGGACGCGGACGGGGACGGCTACGGGGATGACGACACGGTCGTCAGCGCATGCGACGCGCCGAGCGGCTACGTCGCCATCGGCGGGGACTGCGACGACACGGACGCCGCCTACAACCCTGGCGCCACCGAGAGCTGCACGACCCGCGTGGACTACAACTGTGATGGATCCGTGGGCTACACGGACGCGGACGGGGACGACGTGGCCGCCTGCGAGGACTGCGACGACGGCGACGCCGACAGCTATCCCGGCGCTGACGAGGTTTGCGACGGCGCGGACAATGACTGTGACGGATCCATCGACGAGTCGGGCGCCAGCGGCGAGAGCACCTGGTACGCGGATGAGGACGGGGATGGCTACGGCGACGCCGACAGCGCCGTCTCGAGCTGCGACGCGCCGAGCGGTCACGTCGCCGACGGGACGGACTGTGACGACACGGACGGTGACGTCCACCCCGGCGCGCTGGAGCTCTGCGACGACGCGGACAACGACTGCGACGGCAGCACGGACGAGGGCGCCGCCGACGCCGGCACCTGGTACCGCGACCGGGACAGCGACGGCTACGGCGATCCCTCCTCCAGCGCCGAGAGCTGCGATCGGCCGAGCGGGTACGCGGGCAACGACGAGGACTGTGACGACACGGACGGCGACGTGAACCCGGACGCCAGCGAGCTGTGCAATGACGCGGACGACGACTGCGACGGCAGCGTGGACGAGGGCGCCGCCGACGCCAGCACCTGGTACGCCGACAGCGACGGCGACGGCTTCGGCGACGCGAGCACCACCGACCTCGCCTGCGACCGCCCGAGCGGCTACCTCGCCGACTCGACGGACTGCGACGACGGCGACGCCGACATCAACCCGGACGCCAGCGAGGTCTGCAACGGCCTCGACGACGACTGCGACGGGGAGGCGGACGAGGAGGACGCGATCGACGCCACCACCTGGTACTACGACGACGACAGCGACGGCTATGGTGACGAGAGCCTGAGCACCGTGAGCTGCGAGACGCCCACCGACCACACCGACGACGCCACCGACTGCGACGATGACGACGCCGACATCAACCCGGGCGAGACCGACGTCTGCAACGGCGTGGACGACGACTGCTCGGGCTCCGTGGATGATGGCGAGAGCTGCGGCGGCGGCTGCGAGGTGGAGTACTACGAGGACAACGCCTATCTGTTCTGCGGCACCGCCCGGAGCTGGACGGAGGGCCAGAGCTGGTGCGCGAGCCTGGGCTACCACATGCTGGACATCGAAGACAGCGCCGAGAACGTCTGGGCGGTGGATATGGCCAACACCTACTCCACCGCCAAGTGGTGGATCGGCTTCAACGACCGCACCACCGAGGGCACCTTCGTGTGGGAGAGCGGCGCGTCCACGACCTACACCAACTGGCACTCGGGCGAGCCCAACGACGTGGGCGGCGAGGACTGTACGCAGCTCAACCGTTTCGGCGACTACACCTGGAACGACGAGCCCTGCAGCTCCTCCTTCCGCTTCATCTGCGAGCTGTGACGCGGAGCGATAGAGGGCGCCGATGAACCCGTCGGCCTCCCCCGCTCCCGATCCGCTCCTCGGCCTGCTCGCCGACGCCCGCGCGGCGCTCGCGCGGCAGGGAGGCGCGGGCCTCCCTCCGATCAGCGGCCTGCCCCTGGCGGTCGTCGCGCGCGCCCTCTACCGGGACGCGCTGGCCCGCGAGCCCTGGGCCCCCCTCGTCCACGTCCACACGCGGCACCTGGGCGGCGCCGCCCTGCCCGAGCCCACCCTCGCCCAGAGCGCTGGCGGCTGGCTCTTCGTGGAGGGGCCCGGCGCCGAGGCCCTGGCCCGCCCCCTGGTCGGCGCCGGCCCCCGCGCCGTGCTCTGGGAGGCCCCTGGCCCCGCCCTGACCCTCTCCGACACGGACGCCGCCCAGGCCCTGCACCTCGACGCCCTGCACGCGGTCGCCGCCGACCCCGCCCTCGCCGCCGCCCGCCGCGCCCTGCTGGCCCACTGCCGCGCCGCGGGCGCCGTCCACATCGCCGGCGAGAGCGGCACGGGCCGGATCGCCCTGGCCCGCTGGGCCCACGCGAGCCTGGATGATCGCCCGCTCTCCTGGGTCCGCGCCGGACAGGGCGCGCTCCGTCCGGGCGAGTGGGCCCTCTTCGAGGAGCCCGCCGAGCTGCACCCCGAGCAGCGCGAGGCCCTGGCCCGCCAGGTCGAGCCCGATCCGCCCGAGCCCCCGCGCCGCCGCGGCCCCGCCCTGGAGCGCCCCCGCCACCCGGCCCTGCGCCCCATCCTCGGCCGCAGCGCCGCCCTGGCCGAGGTGCTGAGCGAGCTGCTGCGCGTCGCCCCCACCGAGCTGCCTGTGCTGATCACGGGCGAGAATCTACCGCTGCGTAAGTCCCGGACCCCTCCAGCCGGGCCATCTTCGCGGCGGGGTGCTGCTTGCCCTTCCGCTTCCCGGCCTTGCCGCCCGCGCGCGGGGTGCGCGGCGTCGAGGGCGGCGGGGTTGTCGAGCCGCCGGGCTCGGTGAGCACGCAGCGCACCTCGATGCGGCGGGTCTTCGGGTCCAGGGTGACGCCCTCGACCAGCAGCTCGACCAGCCGACGACGGGCGGCGAAGTCGAGCCCATCGACGGCGCCCGCGATGCGGGACAGGGACTCGTGCAGCAGGCTGACCCGCGCCAGGGCCTCGCGGCCGTCCTTCTGCTGGAGGCGGAGCAACTCGCGCCGAGCGAGGAGAGGCTTGCGCTTGCCGTCGAGGTCGGTCAGCTCGGCGCGGGCCTCGTCCTCAGACACGAAGCCGTCGCGGCAGAGGCGCAGCACGCGCCCGCGCGCCTCGTCGAGCTTGCGGATCTCGGCGTCGAGCGCGCTCAGCGCGGCGTCGGGGGACGCGCCGTCCGGCGTGGCGGCCGACATCTCGCGCTGGACCTCGGCGCGTAGCGCGTCCGGGTCGCGCAGCAGGTTGGCGAGGTAGGCCCAGACCTGGGCGTCTACCTCGTCGGCGCGCAGGCTGCCCTTGCTGGGGCAGGGCGCGGCGTTGGCGTGCAGGCTGTCCACGTCGGCGCAGCGGTAGTAGGGCAGGTTCGCGTTGGAGACGGAGTGCGCCCGCATGGCGCGTCCGCACCCTGCGCAGCGCACCATGCCGCGCAGCAGGTAGTCATAGGCCGTGTGGCGGTCGTCGCGCTTGCTGGCGTTGCCGTAGATCGCGTTCGCGGCGGCGAAGGTCTCAGCAGAGAGGAGCGTCGGGACCTCGGTCGTGAACGCGGGATCCCAGGCATAGCCAGGGTTGTAGCGGCCGGTCGCGTAGGTGTCGTTCTTGAGGATGCAGCGCACCGTGTTCTGCGAGAGGTAGATGTGCTCGCCCTTGTAGGTCCGGCCGCTCTTGAGGTCGCGGGCTCGCAGGTCGCGCACGATGGCGTTGATCCCCTTGCGCTCCTCGACCACCAGCCGGAAGACTTCGCGGACCAGGGCGGCGCTGGGTTCGTCGATGACGACGCGCTTTTCTGCTGCGTCCCAGGCGTAGCCGGTAGGCAGGCGCATGGACGGCGCGATCTTGCCGTGGGCGATGGCGGCGCGCCGACCGCGCGTGGTGCGCTCTTTGATCTTGTGCTTCTCGAAGCTGGCCATGGCGCTCAGGATGTTCTGCTGAAACCGCTGCTCGGGGGTAACGAAGTCCATGATCCCCTTGGGCGTGGCGAGCTGAACGCCCGCGTCGAGGAGCGCCTTGCGGACCAGCGGGAAGCCGATGGCGTCGTCGTCACGGGCGACCCGGTCCACGTCGATCACCAGGAGCACGTCATAGGCGCCGTCGTCGGCGAGCCCAAGCAGGCGGCTCAGCGCCGGGCGCTCCCAGGGGTCGATCTGGCCGGTGAAGCCGTCGTCCTCCTCGTTGTAGGCGATGTCCCAGCCCTGGGCGGCGGCGTAGGCGATCAGGGCCTCGCGCTGGCTGGCGATGGTGCCCTGCTCCTTCTGGGCGTGGCTGGAGACGCGGCTGTAGATGGCGCAGCGGAGGGCCTGGGTCATGGGTTGTCCCCGGTGAGCCGGGAGAGGCGCCGGCTCTACCGATGCAAATGGTATGCCAGCGGGCGGGTGTCAAGGGGGAAGGTGGAGATCGGCGTACAACGGGGATCGGGTGTGTTGGATCGACACGAGACGGAGGATGGCCAGGCTGGTCGAGGCGAGCGACGCAGGCGCAGGCTTGTCCGAGCAAGAGCTACTCATTGTCGTTGGCCACCTCCTGCGCGAAGCGCCCGACCCGCACGGCCAGCTTGAGCGCCTGACCCTTCCAGTCGTCGGCGCGCGCCTTCTCCTGGTCCGCCAGATCCTTGAATTTCGCGCGCTCGCGCTCCAACGCTTTGATCCGGACCTCCTTCTCGTCGAGGCGGCGTTCCTGGGCGGCTGCGCCGAGATCGGGCGGTGGGAAAGGTGAGGCGCGACGGGCGGCGAGTTGGGCCTCCAGGGCGGCCACGCGGCCCTCGGCGGCCTCGGCGCGGGCAAGGGCATGGCGGCGCTCAGGGTCGGAGGCGGGCGTGAGCGCAGGCGGCGTGGCCCTCGCAGCGGGCGCGGGTGCGGGCGCGTCCCATTCCCGGCCGCAGACGACGCCCCGGATCGGACGGCCCTCCTGTGTCCAGGTGCGGACACGGAAGCGGGCGGCGCCGGGCGGGGCGTGGTCGCGGAACAGCGCCAGCGCCCAGCGGTAGAGCACCTTGGGGGGCAGAGCCGCGTCCCGACGCGCGATCACACGCTCGGTGGTGTCAAGCGGCCGTCGCACGGTCGAAATGAATGACGGAGACGCGGGCACTGGGAGCGCGGGCCACGTCGGAAAGCAGCTCGCGGAGTTGGGGCAGGCGGCTCCAGCCGACTTAGATGCTTTCGTGAAACGGGGAAGTAGCTCACCCAGCCCCACGATCCCTGGAGGTCATGGCGTGGCCTCGGACGTGGTGTCGTTGTGGGCATTGCTATCGTCGGTCGCCGTCGCATCACCTCGCCTCGATCCGCAGGTGGGTGGCCGCCTCGGGCCGCTCCAGGGCCATGGCCAGACGCCCGTGCTGGGTCTCCACGAGCTCACCCAAGAAGCCGAGGTACAACCGGCGCGCCCGTCGCGTTTGAGCCACAGGGCGGCGGCGAAGGTCACCTGGGCTGCCGCCGCGCCGTCCAGTTCGGGATCACGGGGCTCAACCTCCGGGTCACGGAGAATATGTGCCCGGGAAGGTGCTGCTGCCGCCGAGGATCAGGGAGACGGCGCCGGCGTTTTCGCCGCCTTCGTCGTTGCCGATGGCGCCCACCAGGAGGTCTGGAACCCCGTCCGTGTCCACGTCTCCCGCTCCCGCTACGGAGTACCCCGTGAATTCCCCAGAGCTAACAGAGAGGAACTTGACGTCATCGCCGCCCAGACGTCGCGAACCCGAGAGGGGTCCATAAATGAGGTAGGCGGCACCAGCGTAGTCGGCGACGGAGCTCTCCCATGCTGAGCCGATCAGCAGGTCATCAAAACCGTCTCGATTGACGTCTCCAGCCGAAGCGACCGACGAGCCAGCCTGGGCGTCACTGGTCTCGCCGGCCAGCTGCCCATGGGCAGACGACAGGTCCAGGCGCCCCGATTCAGGCCCCAGGACCAGATAGGCCGCGCCTGTGTAGTCGTCCCTTTCCGGCGCGCCCACCAACAGATCGGGGTACCCGTCGCCGTTGACGTCGCCCGCACCGGCGACGGTGTTGCCGGCCTCATCGTCCGCCCGCTCGCCCACCAGCTTCAGATCGGCGTCCCCCAGGTACAGGTCCCCCGCGACGGGGCTCAAAACCACGTAGGCGGCGCCAGCGTCCAGGCCGCCCTCGCAGTTGCCTCCTGCTCCAATGAGCTGGTCGGCCAGTCCGTCTCCATCCAGATCTCCCGGCCGGGCCGTGGGGTAGCCCGCGGCGTCGTGCCCGTCTTCTCCATAAGAGACGATGTCCGCCTCGGACATCGCGTGGTCAGCCGACACAGGGCCCAGAAACACGTAGCTGGCCCCGGCCGCGGCACCGTCTTCCCTGCCGTCCTCCTCGATGTCATCGTCGGCGCAGGAGCCGGCCTCGCTCTCCAAGACGTAGCCCTGGGCGGCCGGCGCGCCCACGGCGAGGTCGTCCCAGCCATCCCCGTTGACGTCCCCGAGACCTGCGACCGAGTACCCGCTGCTATGTTCGGCATCTGCGGCCACGAGAGTGGCATCCACATCCGTAAGACTGAGCGCCCCCGTGTCTGGGCCTACGATCAGGTACACTTCGCCGAACCTCTCGGATCCGGCAGCGCGTGCGCCCACCAGCAGGTCAGGTAGACCATCTCCATCCTGGTCGCCTGCGTTGGCGACCGCCAAGCCCGCTGTTCCGCCACCACCATCAAAGCTCATGTCGGCGTCGCTGAGCGGCATCGTGGCCAGCACCGGGCCATTAAATCTGTAGGTATTGCCGGGCGTCCCAATCAGGATGTCGTCGTGGCCATCTCCATCGGTGTCTCCACCGGCAGCGACAGCCCAGCCCGCAGACTGGTAGGCATACTCACCAATGAACCGGGCATCTGCTCCAGCTAGGTCGTAGGTGTTCGGTGCTGTGCAGGCCGCCGCTGCGGCCAGGCCATCTGTGTCAGCGCAATCGTTGACCAGGCCGTCGCCGCAGATCTCCAACGCGCCCGGGTACACCTCAGGGTTGCTGTCATCGCAGTCGGTGTCGTCGCCGACCGTGCCATCGGGAGCCGTACACGACAGCACCTCCGTGCCTGGATCGCCGTAGGTGTCGTTGTCTGCGTCGGTGTACCACGGGGTTGGCGTGTCGCAGTCGCTGGTGTCGACAGGCTCGCTCTCTGCGGTGTGCCCGTCACCGTGGCCGCTGTCCGACGGCCGTGTGTCGCTGTCCTTACTGGGGAGAGAGCCTCCAGGGCACCCAGTCAGGCAGAGGACGACGACGAGAAAGGCGAATGGACGCATCAGTCACCCCTCAGATGCGGCAGGCGTGTACTTCGAACGGTTGCCCGCGGGGCCCCGTTGGAACGCGAGAGACCAACCCAGGGTGGTCGCGGAAGGAGGAGTGAAACAGTCATCTACGGGTGGCGCTTCGAACGCTCCGACGTCAGGCATGGCGTCAGCCACGGCGGTGCTCTCGAAGTCGGCGCTCATAGCGATGTCCGTGGTGGATCCGCTCTCATAGGCTCCTGTACTGCCCAAACCCACGTCAATGCAGGCGGAAGCGCAGCCGATGCTGTAGTCGATGGCTGCTAACGCCTCGGGGTCGCCATCCCCGACGTAATCATCAAGTGTAGGGGACCGGAGGTCTGAACCTTCTGCCTCCATGATTGAGTAGACCCCAGGGAAGAAGTCGAGCTCCCCAAGCGTGAAGACTTGTGAGAGCTCTATCGGCATTGAATGCCGATAGAGCCGTTCAGGAACCGCTGAACAGCCC
>CAZTOW010000068.1:0-44627 GCA_964615375.1 uncultured Enterobacterales bacterium | reverse complement strand
GGATCGCGCGCATGGCGGTGCTCCGGCGGGTCTGTTGGTGGGTCAGGGAGGGCGGCCGCCCTACCATGCAAACAGAATGCCAGGGCGCCCGCCTGTCAAGGGCGATTCGGTCGATTCGTGTATTTGGGTCGTAGAAGGCGGCTTCAGCCTGCCTTCTTGTCGTTGCGACCTTGTTCGCAGGCCGAATCTGGCGCCGCGTTGGCCTCAGCGACCACCGCGAGGCAGGTCCGCGCCGCACGCGCGAGGCGGGCCTCAGCATCCGGCGGCCGGCTATGGATGGTGATCACGGTGAACGTCTGGATCGCAGATGTCTTTCGCCGACGGGGCTTCGCCATGAGCGTCCTCTCTCTGGGCCACGGCCACCTGTAGAAGGAGCGGCGCGGGGATGAACACAAGTATAGCGTGGCCCGGAGCGTTTTCGGAAAGCGAAAACGCTGGAAATTCGCCGGAGTGTGCGAGTCTGCGCGTTAAGGACGGATGGAAGTGCAAGAGACCGTGGAGACCAATTTCTGGCTCTTGGCGGCGGCAAGAGTGGACACCCGTCGGTCGCGGAATCGGGCGGGGACAAAGCGGTGATTCGCGTTATCGAATCAGCACGGCAGAGCGAAAATGGAGATCTCTTGGCGTTGCAGGCGACGTGTGTAGGGTCCACACAACACGGGCCTGATTCGCACTCTGTACACAAGGCGAGTCACGAGGTGGTCCGGCTGGGGCTGTGTCCAAAAGGGGTGGCAGGATCCCGAGCGCGGCAAGTGCGGCAAGGACCCGTTGAAGCTACGTGATTCGGCGCCGAATCGCGGCCGAATCAGGCGAGCTGGGACCCATGTGCGGTAAGTGCGACAAGGGATGGTTTTTCGCCGAGAAGCCGCCATCCTTGGAGGTGAAAATTGCTTCTACGTCGATCGGTCTGTGCCCGTAACGCGATAAGCTGCGACAAGCACGATTCGACCTGGACGATGGCAGAATCGAGCGCCGAGGATGTCATGTCCAGCTCCTCAACATGACATGCTCGATTCAGACATGAGGCGAGTCCAGGTACCTGCCGGAGCCCAGCCTGAGCGAAGCCGGCTCGGACGTGCTCCCTGGTCGCCGGTCGCTGGCGGAGGGCAGGACGGCGACCTCGACGGCGAGAGGAAGCCCGCCGCGACCTGGAGTTCGGCCATAGTCGCACAGCGCAGTGTGCCGCGTCAGCTCAGCGACTCCGAGGGAGACCCGGCGCGCCGCTCGTCCGTTGGACGCAGGGGCTGCCCTGAGAAACCACGGCGTCCGTGGTACATCGCCAGTCGGTTCAGGTGTGCCGAGCGCGCTTGCACCGCAGAGAACGAGCAGCCAGGATCAGATGGTCCTGGGCTTGCGGTGCGAGCGCGAACCTGGGCCCGTGCCCTTCCGGGTGCCTGCGGCGGCCCCCATGCGGGTGAGCAGCTCCTTCGCCTTCGCCCTTGCGAACCCGGCGGTCAACGGAGGCGGTGCGCCCCCGCGAGCCGCACGTTCAGCGGGTGATTCGTCGGCATGCTGATCTACGTCCTGAGCGATGGCGGCGATCTCCGGGTCGGCCATGACAAGGCGAAGTAGCGCACGAGCAGCAGGAGTCCGGCGGGCAAGGTAGGGCTGTAGACTCACGACCAGCTGAACCCCGGCGAGATGATCTCCAGGCTGAGTCCACCCGTAGGGGCGCTTCACCTTCTTTTCGACCAGCATCCATGCCGTCCGTGGAAGCCGAAGGGCGCCGTAGATGAACCAGTACAGCGCCTCCTCCACCTCGCCGATCTCGTATCGCGCGAAAGCAACCCGAAAGGCGTACTCTGGCCAGTCGCTCACGCCCTTGAGCGCGCCCTCAAGGGCTTCTGTCCAACGCCCCAGGTTCAGCCAGATGTCCACCCGGTACGCCGTAGCCGTGTAGTCTCCTCGTTCCCGATCCAGCAGGTCGCACAGGTCCAGGGCCTCGTCGAACTTCCCGGCGCGGTTCAGCGCGTCGATGAGGTTGCTGAGCCCCTCAAGGTAGGGCTGAGTAGACGGGTGGCGCACGAACTCCGCCTTGACGGGTCGTCGTGGGAAGAGCGTCCGGCCGACCTCGATCGCGCGTCGGAAGTGATCGGCGGCTTCGTCGAGGTCTCCCCGGGCGAGCGCCACGAGCCCCAGGTAGTTGTGCCCCTCGGCGTAGCTCGGGAAACACTCGACGAAGAGCTGCGCGAGCGACTGAACGCGATCATGATCGCCCTTCCTGTACAGCTCAGCAATCTCTTCGACGGCGTCGGCCGGGATGGACGAGCCCTGCATCCGATGCAGCCAGTGGAACGAGGTGTCGCGGTTCCACTCGGTGGCGATCTGCTCGCGCCGAGACACCCTCCGGCGAATGAGGTCGGCGATGTACTCAAGCTCCTGGTGCTGCTCCTGCGCAAGGTTCGCATAGGAGAGGAGCTGGTCGGGATCGCAGGTCAGGAGCTGACGTGCGAAGGCGACCAGATCAGCTCGAAACTGGTCGCGAAGGCTGGCGGACCGATAGGGATACAGGTCCGGCAGCACATCGAGTCGCGCCTCCAACTCCGAGTGGAGCTTCTCCCAGTTGAACTGGACGCACGGGTGGTGATGCTGAAGGAGGTTGCAGAAGACGATGTCTCCGCCCTCGCTGCCCCGGCCGAGCGCTTCGAGGACCTCGACCTTGGAATAGAAGGTAAAGAGCACCTGCTGCTCCACTTTTCCAGTCTCGGGGTGGCGCGCCCCGAGGACGATGGACACCTGGTTGCCGTGGGTTCGGACGTAGGCCATGCAGGGCTCCTGTTGTACTAAGTGACATATCGTGCACAACAAACGGGTACAAGGAGAGTCCGGTCAGGTGGGCAAGTAGGGCTGCTCCCTGACCCGTCGTGTCGAGCCACGTCCCAGGCGTCGTGCCGCCCGCTGACCGTTGTGCCCACGCGCCGCGCGCCGCGCCGGCCCATGCGCCAGGAGTCGGGCCACGAGTCGCCTCCAGGTGATCTCGGATTCTCAACCTACAACCCCGTCAAGCACGGCTCTCGACCCCTCGCCCCTCGCGCACCTGATCGCTTCCCGTTGACGCCAGGACCGCCTGGTATGCTTGTTGCAAAGCAGGTTCTCGGGGGTCGCCGACCTCCAGAACTTCCAGGGCGCCGCCCTGAAACACGCGCGGTCCACTCGCAGCCGCGCGTGACCTGTCTCCGCGAGCATGGAGTCTCGATGTCATCCCTCGATCCCGTACCCCGACCCACCCTGGAGCGCGGCACCGCGCTCAGCGCCATCCACACCACCGCCGAGCAACAGCGGCAGGCGGCGGAGTCTCTTCGCCGCGCCGCCGAGGATCACGCGCTCACCGTCCACCGCTTCGTGACGGCCATCGCCAACGGCGAGGAGCCTGACCCCGCGCCCATCCTCCGCAGCCGAGGACGCGTCGAGGCGCTCGTCGAGGAGCTGATCGATGAGCACACCGGCGCGGGTGACGCCTTCGCTGAGCTACGCGTGGTACTGACCGAGCCCCCGGACGCCGATCCGGCGCTGGAGGCGAAGGCCATGGCCCACCTCCGCGCTCGGCTGGGCAAGGTCGAAGCAGCGACCGACGCTGACGCGCCGGCCGCTGGTCCCGAGGGTGCGGAGTAGAGGCCAGCCCCCAACAGGACCAACTCAGAATAGCGCGCCCGGTGCCATCACGCCCCGGGCGCGCTCGCGTCAGGGCGCTCGGCGAGCCGGCCCATGTCCTCGCGCCGCCAACCTCTCCAAGGCGTTACACCTCCCCTATGCCCGTAGACGTCCTGACCGAGACCCTGATCGACCGCCCCGTCGCCGTCGTCGCCGCCTTCGCAGGCGACCCCACCCACGCGCCGGAGTGGTACACCAACATCAAGTCCGTGGAGTGGGAGACGCCTCCGCCCGTCGCAATCGGCTCGCGCATGGCCTTCGTCGCCCACTTCCTGGGCCGGCGCCTCGCCTACACCTACGAGGTCCGCGAGCTCGTCCCCAACGAGCGGCTCGTGATGTCCACCGCCGAGGGGCCCTTCCCCATGGAGACCACCTACACCTGGTCCGACGAGAACGGGAAGACCCGGATGACCCTGCGCAACCGGGGCGAGCCCAGCGGCTTCGCGAGCGTCATCGCCCCGGTCATGGCGATGATGATGCGGCGCGCCACCCAGGCCGACCTCGCGAAGCTGAAGGCCCTGCTGGAGTCGCGCTGACGCGGTGACGCCGCCAACCAGCTCAACGCAGCTCGGCGGGCCGGTCCTCGCGCTGGAGCGTGTAGAGCACGCCGGGCACCTCTGGCAGCGTGAGCCCAGGCAGGGCCCGCGCCGGGAAGACGAAGCGCCCCGTCTCGCGCAACCCGACCTTCTCCATCACGCGGCGCGAGGCCACGTTCTCGGGCATGGTCCGCGCGCTGACCACGTCGAAGGCGAGCTCGTCGAAGGCGCGCCGTACCAGCACCCGCGACGCGGCGGTGGCGGCGCCTTGCCCCCAGAAGGGCCGCGCCAGCCGGTAGCCGATCTCCGCCCACGCGGGCTCGAAGCTGTCCAAGCGGAGGTGGACCCAGCCCATGAAGGCGCCCTCGGGTGACTCGACGGCGAAGAAGCCGAGCCCTGGCCGGGTCGCCGCCGCCAGCATGCGCGGGAGCAGGACCTCTGCGCAGAGCGCCCGCGGCGTGGGCTGGCCGCCGTTGATGAAGCGCATGACCTCGAGGTCGGCGTCGAGCGCCACGAGCGCGTCGAGGTCGGCGTCGGTGATCGGCCGGAGCTGGAAGGGGAGCATGGGGGCCTCGGGGGTGAGCGAAGCTATCGGGTCAACGCGGGGCCGGCTCTCGCCTTGCCCGCTCCCGGCGCGCTTGGGGGCAGCTCCCGAGCCACTGCCGATAGCCGATCCGAAGTGGCTCGAACGCCAGCAACCGCGCCAGCTTCCGATCCGGACCACTCCCGATCCCGGGCCGCTCGCCAGTGGCATGGCGGCCTCCCCGATGGCGTGGCGAGGATGGGTGGGTGGCGCTTCCTCCTCTCACGCTGATCCGCATTGCGGGGCGGCGCTCCCTCATCGCGCCAGCCTGGCACCCGACCCTCAGCCGGGATCCCGCGTCGAGACCCCGACCGCGCGGTAGACGCTGCATCGGCCGAGCAGCCCGGACAGCGCCGTGCCCGCGCCGAGCAGCCCGACGACGGCCACGACTGGCCAGGAGGCATGCAGCGCCAACGGGGCGGAGGTCACCGCGACGCCCGCGACCACACGGATCACGCGGTCGGTGGCCCCGACGTTCCTGGGGATGGGGATCATGTTCGCTCCTCAGCCGGGGGAGTGACCCGGCGCCCTCCCGATGTAGCCGCGAGATTGGTCCTACATTAGGGGTGAATTATGGCAATCACTCTCTCGTCCAAGTTGAAAATGCCCTCCCTCTCCCTGGACGACCTGCGCATGATCGTCGCCGTCGTCGAGGGCGGCAGCCTCACAGAGGCGGCGCGGCGCCTGGGTTTGAGCGTCAACGCCGTCAGCCGGCGCCTCGCGGGCCTGGAGGCGGAGGCGGGCCTGCGGCTGGTGCAGCGGACCACGCGCAGCCAGCGGATCACCGAGGCCGGCGAGCGCCTGTACCGGCGGGCGCTCGGCGTGCTCGTGCAGGTGGACCAGGCGGAGGCCGAGCTGGCCGAGGAGCGCGGCGAGCCCGTAGGGCCCGTGCGCGTGGAGCTGAGCTCGGCCGCGATCACCGAGGGGCTCCTGCTTCGGGTGCGCGACCTGCTCGCCGCGCACCCTCGCCTGCAAGTTCAGCTCCTGGTCACCCAGCGCGCGCCTGTTTTGGGCCCCGAGCTCGACCTCGCCCTGGTGGTGGGGGCGCCGCCGGATCGGGCGGGGCTGGTGGCGCGTCGGGTCGCCATGGCGCGATGGAGCCTGTGCGCGGCGCCCGCCTATGTCGCGCGCTACGGCCTGCCTCAGGCTCCCGAGGCGCTCATCGAGCACGCCGCGCTGCGCCTGCACGGGCCGAGCCCCCAGGAGACCTGGACCCTGGACGGCCCCAAGGGCGCGCGGATCACGGTCCCGGTGCGCGGAGGCTTCGAGGCCGACGACAGTCGCGTGCTGGGCGACGCGACCTACGCCGGGCTGGGCATCGGCGTCCGGCCGGCGGACGAGCTGGCGCAGGCGGTCGCGGCGGGCCGCCTGGTCGAGGTGCTGCCCGGCTGGACCTTCGCGGCGCTGCCCGTCTACCTGGTGTTCCCGGGCGGTCGGGAGCGCCTGCCGGGCGTGCGCGTCGTGGCGGAGGCGCTGGAGGCGGCGCTGCGGGAGCTGGGGTAGGCGTGGGGCCGCTGCCGAGGTGCTTCGGACCCACTGCCGACGCCTCCCGGGCCACTGCCGATCCGTTCCGGGACACTGCCGAGCCAGGATCCGAAGTAGGGCGAACGCCGATTGCCGCGCGTGCTGCCGATCCGATCCACTGCCGATCCGAAGCTGCACGGCACCGGCGCGCCACCTCTTCGTCAGCGCCACGGAAGCGCCGCCGATTTGCTGCCGGACAGATTCTGGTCCAAGCCCACCGCAGGGCTGGTCAGCGCCATGGCGGCGATTACAGACCCCCTGATCCCATGGTCAAGTCACGCCACACCCGGCCCACGTCAGCGCCGCCCTCGTACTCGCCGCCCGAACGCGACGACGGCGTGCTGTGCTTCACGTCACGCGACCATCTCCTCGCCTGGCACAACAAGGTCCATCACGAGCAGCCCTGCGCGCTGCGCGAGGTGAATCCCCAGAGCCTCGGCGACGTCAACTACAACCTCGCCGTGCTCGCCGCGGAGCCCCACGGCGGCACGCTGCTCATGCTCACGCCCCCAGGCTCACGGGGGCTCGACTGGCTCAAAGAGGTTCGCGAGGAGCACGCGCGGGACGCGATCAGCGGCCCCCACAAGGTCCGCATGGAGGGCGAGCCCGCGGTGCTCATCGGCGTCCAACCGAACGCCGCCCCGACCGCCTGGGACCGACTGGAGCCCGACGGATGGCCCGTGCCGGGCGCCGTCGAGGCGCGCCTCGATGATCGCAGGGTCGCGAAGCTGATGCGGGCTGGGCCCTTCGCTCCGCCCGTCGGTCGCTCCGAGCGCGATCACCGCGACCAGACGCTGCTCGAATCCAGCGCGCACCGCTGGTTCCGGGGGAAGGTCGTGCCCACCATCGCTGGTCTGGTGGCGCTGGGCGATCAGCCGGAGCGATTCCTGCCTGGCTGCGCCGTCGCGGTCCGCCGCCCGGGTTGGTCCGATCAGCTTCACAGCGGCGCGCTGCCCTGGCTGGCCGAGCGCGTCGCCCGCGAGCACGGCCTGTGGGGCCAGATCCCGAGCGAGGTCGCCCGCACGCTGGTGGTCCTGGCGCTGGCCGAGCGCGCGTGGGCGGGCCCGGACGCGGCGACGCCGATCACGCTCACGGTGGAGGACCGCCGGGTGCGCCTCGCCGTGCCGACCGCCGCCGCCAACGCCATCGAGCGCGAGGACCGGGCCTCGGCCAACCCGCGCCTGCGTCACCTCCTGGTCCAGTGCGGCGATCTGCCGGCACTGCCCCACGGCGCCATCATGGACAACGACGCCGTGCTGGCGGTGCTCGACGGGAAGTACCCGGGCGGACGCTGCGACTTTGAGTCGGCCGTGACGTGGCTGACGATGCCGCTGGTGCCCGAGGCTCGTGTGGTGCCGCGGGTGGTGGCGCCGCTCGTGCGGCCCGCTGCTGTCGCCGTGCCGGTCCCACCACAACAGGTCGTCGCGCCTCCCGAGGTCGCCGAGGTTCAAGCGCCCCGCGCGGCCTCGCCGGTTCGAGAGCTGCCCCCAAGACCGACCCCTCCGACCTCTGCGGTTCCCGCGAGCGCGCCCCTGCCGGCCCGCCCGCGCCGCCCGGTTCCGCCCCCGATCTTCCACCCGCGCCCGCCCCTGGCCGCGCTCACGTCGCCCGCGTCGCCGACACCCGCACTCGCACAGCCGCCACCTGCGCCAGCACCGCTCACCCTGGCTGAACCCGTCCCCGCCATCGCGCCGCCCGAGCCCACGCCATCGCCACCCGTCCTGCCCTCGCACCCGACGGGCGCCATGTCCCTCGACGAGCGCAAGGCCCAGCTCCGCGACCTCTTTCGCGCCAGCGACCGCCCCCTCGGCAAGAGCGAGATCGCCGCCCACTTCGGCGTCCACCGCGACACCCTGAGGCACGCGATGAACGCCCTGGTCGCCGAGGGCTGGCTGGAGCCCACCGACACGAACCTGCGCTCCCCGGTCCTGCGCTATCGCCGCCTCGGATCCTGATCGCTACGGGTAGCGCGAGATCGTCGTCGCTTGCGCAGCACAGGTCCCAGGCGTCACCTTTGCTTTTCATCGCAGTATGGGGCAAGGAGCCGACGGACGCTGAGCCAAGACCGAGGGCCAAGGAGCACGCCCGACCGGCGAGCCGGAGGGGCGGGCGTCGGCGGGGCGGGCTCCTTGGCCCTCGGTCTTGGGCCTCGACCTCAGTCATTCCTCCCCCTCGGCAGACTCGATCTCACCCCCCGTCGCCCACCATCCGTCCTTAGGCGACAGCGTGAGCAGCCCGGTGCGCGTGAGCGCGACCGGATCGACATGCACCGGCCCGAGCCGGGGCTCGGAGGCGATGCCCCAGACGCGCAGGAGGATGAACACCTCGGCCTCGGAGCCGCTGCACCGCTCAGCGAGCCGCCACTCGTTGGACGAGATCGCGAAGCGATCCTTCAGCGCGCCGCCGTTCGCCTTCACGTCGATGTAGCAGACGACGCCGGGGCGTCCCGACAGCGCGCCCGTGGTGTCCACATAGCGGAAGTCGTAGCCCAGCGCGTCGTCACCGCCCGGCAGGTCCATCCAGGCCCGTGACGACGAGACCCAGCAGTCTTCGTTGAAGCCGGGGAGCTGCGCGGCCAGCGCGCGGAACGCAAAGACCTCGCCGAGGTGTCCGATCTCGCGGACATAGTCCTCGGAACCGCGGCGCGCGCCACGCCGAGCGCGGCCAGGCGACCCTTGGACAGCCGACCGTTGAGGGCCGACCGACGGCACGGGAAGGGGCGACGGCTTCGCGTGCAGCACGGCCTGAAGGACCTGGTCCAGTTCGGCTTCGACCTCATCGTCCGCCTCGCTGGGATCCGCTTCAGCAGCGCGAGTCGGCGCGACAACTGAGGAGGGCGTCCCGCCTTGTGGCGGGGGAGGCGCGATCAACGCCACTGTGCCCAGCACCACGTCGAGATGACATCGCGCGGCGGCCTCGTGGATCGCCTCCTCCTTGAGCCGCTTGTGCCGCATCAGGTCGCGCACGCCGCGCTCTCCGCGCCGCAGCGCGTCGCCGAGCGCCAGGAGATCGTCGCGCCACGCCGGCCCCAGGACGGGCCAGAGCGCCGCGATCAGGCCCGGCGCGTCGAGATCCTTGCAGAGGAGCACGCCGGGGCCGCGCAGCCAGACCGCCGAGAGGGCCGACTCGGGGAGCACGCCGAACTGTACGGAGGCACCTCGGAGCGCCGTCCACGCCCGCTCCTTCTCCTTGTCCTGCACACCCTGGCGCGGCACCCGGACGAGCGCGCACAGCACCTGTACGGCGAGCAGGCCCGCGCGCCGGGCCAGCTCGACCAGGAGCGGGAGGGTGGCAGCCGGAGACTCGGCGTATGGGAAGGGGATCTCGCTGACCCGCCGCAGCCTGGCGTCCGGGAGGCGCTCTTGGAGTCGGAGCAGGAGGAGCCTCCAGTCCTCGCCCTCCGGCTCCAGGACCAGCGCGCCATCGAGCTTATCGCCAAGGACCTCCGCCGCGTATGCGTCGTCGATCAGGACCAGCTCAGCGACCTGGTCCGCCTCGACCGCGATGACCTCGCCGTCGCACCAGAGCGGAAGCGCGTACCCCGAGAGCGACGGAAAGCTCTCCTTCGCCGCGCGCTTGCTCAGCAGATCCCAGAGGTGGCGGGCGATCACGCCGCGACGCCCGAGGTCGATGGCCCCTCGGCAGAACCGGCTGAGCTGGTCGAGCAGCCATGCGGTGGGCATCTCAGCCAGGGGGCGCACGCCGATCTGGTCGAGCATGGTCTTCGAGAGTCCGTCCGCCGGCCGCGGGAGCCAGTCTACCTTGAGCGCAGCGGGGGTTTGGCAGAGGTCCGAGGGGAGCGCCACCGCGCCCGCGAGCGCACACTTCGGGTGCGTGGGCACGAAGGGCTCCGAGAGGGAGCGAAGGACGAACATCCAGGGCTGGGTGAGCTGTACTGAAGACTCCCATCGGTTCGGGCGCTCGCGCTGAGGGACGAGCAGGGCATGGTCTACGCTGGACATGCCCAGCGCCCAGGCCGCGAGCGAACTGCGAGCATCGGGGCGTTCCAGCCCATCGATCCACTCCACGTCGTCGAGGTGCCACCAGGTCCGCGGGCCCCAGTCGACCGATCCTACGCTCGCTACCAGGACTTCCCTGATCCAGTCCTGCCACAGGTCGCGCGGGATCACCGCTGGAGGCTGATATGTGTGCCAGGTCCCTTGGCGTTGGTCCCCCCAGATCACCTTCTCGATCCTCGGGAAGGCGAGCAGTCGAGGCTCAGCTGCGACGCCAATGCGGATCAGCGCCGCGCGGGTCGCAGCCACGTCGCGAGCAGTCCCCCACCAGGGCACGAGGCATCGTCCCTCTGGACCATAGACGCGCTCGACGACGCCGGGCTTGCGGGGCTCGTCACCCTCCTCGTCCTCGCGTCCATTTCGGCCTGGATCCCAGGCGTCGCCAAGGTAGGCATCTTCCGCGGGTCTCCATCCCGAGACGCAGGGCACCCACCAGGGCAGCTGTTGTACTTCGTCATCCTGACCGACGTGTCCGAGCAGCTTCAACCCGAGCTGTAGCAATCCCCGGGCGTCCTCGTCCTGGCCACCTTGAGCCGCCGCCTCCAGGGCGGGCAGCACCGCGCCCGAGAGGATCTCGGTGGGGGCAGGGCGCCGCGCCAGCGGGCGAGCGCCCTCGACCAGGATCCGCCGAAGATCGGGGTTTGAGATCAGGCGCGCGTTCAGAAAGTCCAGTCCCGCCAGCAGGTGCGCGGGGACCTCGTCGGCGCGCAACTCGCCCGGTGCCGGCATCTCCAGCAGTGGCACGAAGGGGCGCGTAGCAGGGGCGGCAAGGCGATCACCCGCCAGCGGCAGAACGCGCTGGTCCTCGGCGCCCTCGGGAAGGCGGGAGGCCAGCCAAAGGAGCAGCGTCTCCCAGCCTTCCAGTTCGTCGCGCGGTAGCTTCGCGGCGAGGCGCTCCATCACGGAGGCGCCCTCCACGCGCTGCACCAGCTCGGCGGGCTTCAGCGCCGGCACGCCCAGGTCCCGAAGCAGGCCCGATGCCGTGTGCTCCAACGGCGTCTCGATGAGCTGGAGCCTGTAGGTGGACCACACGTCCTGGCCCAGGGTCGGGTCGATGAGATCGATCAGGCCAGCCTCATCCTCCTCGACGAGGCGGCAGGCCGCTGGTGCTCCGTAGCGCTCACCATCGAGGAGCAGGATCGTGGGCTCGTCCGCAAGGTGTCGGCGCACGGCCTGCCCGAAGCCGCCCACACCTCCACCCGCGAGTCCGAGCGTCACGGCCCGCCGCCCCAGCTCCGGGTCCACCAACAGCCGATCCTTCGGCCGGGCGTCACGAAGCCGGCGGAGCAGCCTCGCCGCCAGCTCGGCCGCGCCCCGGTCCAGCATCGCGTTGTACAGGTTGTCCCGCCGGTCCAGCGCCGTGCGCGAGAGCGTGGCGTGAAAGCGGGCGTCCACGCGGAACGGCGAGCCGGTGGCGTCGCGCGTGGGAAGGCCCACGAAGTAGCGCCCGTCAACGGGCAGCGCCTGGTCGGGCTCAGGCATGGGCAGCGCGACCTGGACCACGGCGGTCTTCACCTCCGACCAGCCCGCCCCGGGCAGCGTGCGCGCCGCGACCGCGACCTCAGGGCTGTTGAGCGTGGCCGTCGCGACCCAGAAGCGGCGCTCCACGGGGGCGCCGCCGCGCACGCTCGTCCGCAGCCGCCGGACGGCGAAGCCCTGGCTCGGATCCGTCCAGGTGTCCTCGCGCTCCAGCGTGGTCGTCCCGGCTTCTTCGCGGACCTCGATCCTGCGCACGCCGGGCAGAAACAGGTGGGTCTCGTGGCCGTCGGCGATGAGCCCGTCGAGGGCGCGGCTGACCTTGTCGACCGCGGGCGCCGAGAGCCGAAGCACGACAGCGGTCTGGAAGCGGGCCCGATCCGTCGCGCGCAGGCCGAGATCTTTCGCACGGCGCGCCCAGGCGTCGGGACCGAGAGGCTCGGGGTAGCGCCAGCCGGGTGTGTTGCTCAGGGCCGCGCGTAGCGCACCCTCTACCGAACCGTGGCGTCCCGCGATGACCGCCGCGCTCGCAGGATCGGCATCCAACAGCCTGAGCCCCTCCTCTACCAGGGCTTGTTGTTCTGACGCTGGCGCCAGGCTGAGGTGCAGCCCGAGTGCTGGGGCGCCCTTCAGGTTCTCTGTCGCCGAACCCACGCTGTAGATCTCAGCGGAGGTGGCGACCTCGAACACCGACTTGAAACCGACGCCCTTGTTGCCGATGGCCTCGTCCGGGCGCTTGGGGCTCAGCGCCAGGCTCATGATCGAGGTGAGCCCGGCCTCGTCGAAGGGAGTGCCCTGGTTGAGCACGGCGAGCAGCTCGGGCGTGCGCACGATGAGCAGGTGCGACGCCGTGAGACCGGCCGCGAGCGCGGGGTCCACGCCGTTCTGGACCAGCTCAATGAGGAACCGGCCGTGATAGTCTGTGCGGATCTGGGCTTCGAGCCTGCCCAACTCCTCGGACTCTCGCTCGCCTTCGGCGAGGTTGCTGATGAGGACACGAAGCCGGCTCGCCCGCCGGGCCGTGATGAAATCCATGGTGACTCCTGAAAGATGCTGGCGCGCGCCAGAAAAGTAGAACTGCCGGCCCGATGAGGGCCGCCACGAGGGGGACGCGGGGCTGGGGCAGTGCAGGACAGCGCGGGGCAGCAGACGGGACAGGCTCCCACGAGGGGAGAGGTCAGACAACCACTACGGGCTCGTCGGCGGCGCCATCGTCGCCGGTGCTGGTGTGGTCGCCACCACCAACGAGACCTGCTCCTGGGCCGGCGCCACGCTCGGCAGCGGCGAGAAGCTCTGCTGGAGGTACTTGCGGAAGGCCGGGACATCGACCACCCCCAAGAATCCGAGCGCGCTGTTCGCGCGGCCCTTGGTGACGGCGAAGCGGCTGCCGGCGGTCGGGATGGACCAGCCCTCCTGGTAGGCGCGGAGCCAGACGTGGAGCTGCCGGGACCGCCAGTTCGAGGACGAGGTGAAGCCCGCGATGGTGAAGGCGACGAAGGAGGGGTCTACGAGGCCCTCGACGGTGGCGCGATCATGGCGGTTGATCGCGATGATGTTGTAGCCACCATCGGGCAGGGGCACGAGGGAGACGGCCATGCTGTAGCGCAGGCTCTCAAAGATGTCGTCCTGCACCTTACCCGTGGCCCTGGCGCGATCCTCGTCCGAGAGGAGGTAGACCAGCCCGGCGTCGCAGTCGCGAACCGGTACCCGGTAGTAGTAGCCATAGGGCACGTACTTCGTAGAGCAGGTCGTCGCGTTCCGCACTTCGCCCACCAGGTCGCGTGTACAGGAACCCGCCTGACAGGTCCCTTCGAGACCGCTGGGCTGACGACACTCGGTCTGTTCGGGCAGGGCCGCCGCGGCGCAGGCTCCGCTGACGCACTGCCAGCGGCTGCAGGCGCCTGTGAGCGTCGGACAGTCGGCGTCGGTCGCGCAGGCGCCCGGGGGCGTGGGAACGCAGGAGCGGTCCAGGCAGACGCCCGGCGCGCCCACGTCCAGCGTGCAGGCCCCGTCCATGTTGACCGCGACGCACCGCCCCAGATCGCAGCGGCTGGACGTGCAGGGGTTGGCGTCGTCGCAGTCCAGGTCGTAGTTGCAGTAGCCGCTCGGGAGCAGGCAGCGCTCGGACAGACAGGTGCCCGCGATCCCGAAGCGCGAGCAGGCCATGCCGTCCATGGGGCACTCGCGGGTGTCCACCAGGACCGGTGGAGGTGCCTCCTCGGAGGGCTGGCCCCAGCGCCAGGCGATCCCGGCCGACACCGCCGCGCCCACCGCGAAGGACAGCATGGACGCGATGATGACAACCGCGACGATCACGAGCTTCGTGGACCAGGGGTTGCTCATCGCGACTTCATCGCTCCAAAGGAGATTCCAAGTGCGATTAATTCGAGGTGAGCCGGCTGACAATCGCGAATGCAGCGCGGAGAATGATCGGGCGTCTCACACACGGGCAGCGGCTCTGCGTCTGGCGTCCTACGGCTCAGCGCCGCTGGCTCCGCCTTCTGAACGCGACCCTGAAGGCTCCGACGATCACGGCGACGACCACCGCCAGCGCGAGCAGCATCAGTCCGACCAGCGCGCCCCCGAGCAACAGCTCACCGAGGCTCAGCTCGCCCTGGTCGTTCGGCTCCAGCGGCTCGTCTCCTCCTTCAGGCGCAGGGCCGCCGAAGCGCGCCTGCTCGCGAACGATCTCCCACTCCAGGCGGGCGAGCTCGTCATGCGCCATGGCTCACCTCGGGCCCGGCGTCCATGCGCAGGCTGAACGCCAGGATTTCGATGAACGGGTAGGCGTGGACCGCGATCTCGTCCACACGATCGTCGAAGTGGCCCGCCCGGGTTGAGTCCAGTGAAACGACGCCCAGGCAGGCGCCCTCGTG
Source organism: uncultured Enterobacterales bacterium (assembly GCA_964615375.1). Taxonomy (GTDB): domain Bacteria; phylum Myxococcota_A; class UBA796; order UBA796; family CAZKWG01; genus CAZKWG01. Next base: position 29,965 of record CAZTOW010000068.1, on the reverse strand, counting down.
CATGACGGGGATGGCCAGCATGGCGCGGTAAGGTTTGCCTTTGAAGCAGAGGGCGTTCGGGCTGGACTGAACGTCTGGCAGGTAGTTGGTGGCGCGCTCACGATACGCCTTCGCCGCACCTTCAGGCTCGGTGAACGGGATGTCCGCCGAGGGGACCTTCTCACCCCGGAAGTCGCTGTAGGCCACCACAGTGAGCCCAGCGCCGGAGGGTCGGAGCAGGCAGCACAGCAGCGAGGCGTCTGGAGTCGGACACACGCCGAGCACCGTCTCTTTGACACAGCGCATGATGTGGTCGTGGAAGCGCGAAGGATCGCCGCCGCCGCCGTTCATCCGGGCACGGAGCGCGCGCAGCCCGGCCGTGACCCGCTTGGAGTGGTCGAAGTCGATCCCCCGACGGCCCTTCTCCGCCAACCAGTTGGCGCCCTGGTTCAACGCGGATCCGCCCAGCGCCAGCAGCGTGCCGCCGAGGAGAAGCCGTCCATCCCAGCCCTGCTCCGCGACCGCCTTCCACGCCGAGAGTCCGCCGACGAGAGGGCCGACGAAGGCCGCGAGCGCGCCCCCGCGCTGAAAGAACCCAACGACGCTCAGCCGGATGTCGGCGCGGGACAGGCGGGTCAGCAGAGCGTCGGGAAGGAGGGGCATGGGTGAGGTTGAAGGTATACGCCGGGAGGCGAGGTGGCCAGCACCCCGGCCTGTTGGGGAGTACGTGCTCATGTGGCCCGCAGGTGAACATCCGGCTTGGCTTGGTGCTGCGCGCTCAAGCCCAGGCCGGGCCCCACGAGTACCGCAGGCCGCTCAATCTTGTGAGGTATGCGGGTCGCCATCCGAGGTCGGCTGAGCCTCGGCGACCACACCCTCCTCGAATCCCAACTCCAGCTTCATGCCGTCCGGGTCCTCGAAGTAGACCGCGTAGTAACCTGGCCCGTAATATCCGGGCGGATCGAGCACCTTGACCCCCTCCGAAAGCAGCACGCTGTGCCAGTCGTCGACCAGGGCCTTGCTCGTCGCCTGAAACGCCAGGTGATTGAGGCCGATCCGATAGCGGTCGAAGCCGGCCTCCGCCTTGGCGGGGCTGCACCGGTTTACCCAGAGGTAGAAGCCATCCAGGTAGAACACGAAGGAGCTGCTGGTGCGCTCGGATCGCTCGCAGCCCAGGGCTTCGAAGAGGCGCTTGTAGAAGGGATAGGAGGCGTCCAGATCTCGCGCGTTCAGCTCGACGTGGTGCAGGCGCATCATCCATCCTCGGTGGGCTGGGTGGAAGAGAACGGCTCAAAGGTGCCCTTTGCGGTGACGCTGGCGCTGTCCAGCAGCACGACGCGCGCCACCGGGTCACCCCGCTTCACAGCGACGGTCGCCTTGGGCCGCACCGCGATGCTTATGCCCTCGCCTTCGCAGGCGCGGAGCAGGGTCCGGTGGTCGAGCACCCTAGAGGGGACCTCCAGACCAGGGATGGCGGGTGCGGGCAGCACGAGGAGGAACATCCCGTCCGGGATCTCCACGTCCCACCCGAGGTGCCACTCGGCCGCCCCCGCGCCGTTGGGCACGAACATGGCGTGCCAGACGTCGCCAGGTGTCGAAGAACGACTCCAAGTGCCGGTCCAAGACGATCCCCACGAGCACGCGATGGAGGGCATAGGCGTCGCCGGGCAGGCTGGCGCCAAGCTCTCTCTCCCAGTTACTGAGGGTGGCCGCAGGGTTGCCGGCCAGCGCCTTGGCCTCTGGTCGCGCGTAGCCGCTGTCCAGCTTCCGCGCCTCTGAGGTGAAGGCGTTGAGAAAGGCGGACAGGATGGTTGATGCCGCTGTCGGCGTGGTGTCAGGCATGACAAGAACTCCAGCTGCATCGAAGTGAAACGCGCGCCGCTCCTGCCTTACGGGACCACCTTCACCAGGCACTGCGTGAGCTTCGCCGTACAGGCGATCTCGTAGCTCTGCCCTGCCTTCAGCTCGACCTGCTGGAGGTCCATGGGATCCCAGCCGGGGAAGGTGACGCGCAGGGTGTAGGTGCCGGGGCGCAGCTCGCCGGGGAGCGGGACAGCGCCGCGCTCGTCGACCAGGGCCACCTTGGAGACCTCGCCGCTCAGGCCCACGCGCACGCGGCGGCCGAACCAGGCGGTGTGCTTCGTAGCTGGGGTTTGGGATGCGGGCTCGGACTGGATGAGCGCGGCGCGTTCGATGGTGACCGCGGGCACTATGGGTAGTGGGTCCGAGACGACAGACACTACCGGTGGCACCTCGGGTTCGAGGTCCCGCCGCTGTGACCAGAGCACAGCCGCCAGCCCGACCAGGGCCAGGAGCAGCGCCGCGACCGGCCAGCGCGGCCTCACGGGCGCTGGCATCGGGACCGGCTCCAGCGGCTCGGCGGGCGTGGCCTCGGGCCAGGTCGGCTCGACCTGCTGGACCCGCTTCGTTGGAGGGCGACGCCGCGTGAGCCGCTGGGCTCGGGGCGCTGCGGGCAGGTCCGCCATCGCCCGCGCCAGCGCTGGAGGTGCGGGCAGCTCGGGCGTGGGCTCGTAGGTCGGCTCTCCCTCGACCTCGGTGATCTCCTCGCCAGCCCAGGCGTAGCCGGACAGCGCCTCGGGCTTCGGCGCGGGCAGGGTCGGCAGCGTGCGCAGCGCCCAGGGGCGAAGGCCCTCGCCGCCGTGCGCGCGGGCGAGGTGGAAGGCCAGGTCTCGCACGGCGGCTGGCTCCGGGCGTAGGGCAGGATCGTAAGCGGTCATGGAGAGGACCAGGTCCATGATCGCCTCGGCGAGCGGCTCGCCGTCCAGCGCGAGCAGCAGCTCCTCGGTGAAGTCCTGATAGAGGCCCGCCCAGCCCTCGGCGTCGAAGGGGAGCCCGCCGTGAAACGCCCCGGTCAACGCGCCGAACAGCACCAGCCCCAGGCCGAACACGTCTCCGGCCGGCGTCTCAGCGCCAGGCTGGCCGCGCCGCTGCGTTCGCTCAGGCGCCATGTAGTCCGTGGTGCCCACGGGGATGGGGCCGCTCGGCAGCTCGCGGCCGACCTGTGCAGCCCGCGCGATCCCGAAATCGAGCACTTTGACCACGCCGACCGGCGTGATCATCAGGTTGCCGGGCTTGATGTCGCGGTGCAGCAACCGCAGCGGCTCTCCGAGCGGTCCTGGCTGCGTCCAGCCCCGGTCGAGCGCGTCAGCGACCTCGGCCACCAACTCGAGCGCGGGCACGATGGGCAGGCGCTCCACCGCCCTCAGGATCTGGTGCAACGTAAAGCCCGGCACGTACTCCAGGATCAACGCCGGGCCGTGCTGGGTCTGGATCAGGCTCTGCAACCGCACGATGGCCGGGTGGTCGAGCTGTGCCAGCAGCCGCGCCTCGTCCCTGGCACGCCGCGCGTCGTCGGGACACGGTCGCCACATGCCCTGGGCGAGCTTGATCGCGACCGGCGTGACGACGACCGGCCCCAGCTCGCGCGCCAGCAGCACGCGGCCGAAGCCGCCGCGCCCAAGCTCACGCTCGACCCGGAAGCGCCGCATGCCTCACCAGCTCAGTGAGACGGTGGCGCCGACCAGGCCGACCGCCAGCGCGGCCGATCCGCCCGCCGCGACCTGCAGCCCGAGCTGCCGACCTCTGTAGCGCTCCTGCTCGGCATAGGCGTCGACCGGGTCCTGGCCCAGGCCCTCGACGGCGGCCAGCTCGGCGCGGCTGTCCATCATCGAGGACGCGAACCAGAGCCCGCCCGCAGCGACCGAGCTGAGCGCGGCGCCCAGCACCAGCGGGGCGCGGCGGGGCCTGGGCTCGACCTCGGGGAGGGCAGGAGGTAGCGCGGCCGGCAAGCTGAGGTTCAGTGGCGGGCTCTCGGAGGCCGGCGCCTGGCTGAGCAGCGGCGCCGACATGCGGTAGAGCTGGGCCAGCGCGTGCGTGGGCGGGAAGTACGCCTCCGGCAACGCGCCCGCCGGATCCAGCGCCCGCGCCTCGCTGAACAGCCGCGCGGCCCGCTCGGTGTGGTGCTCCAGGCCCGCCGCCGCGCCCTGGATGCGCAGGATCTCGGCGCGCTCCGCCGGGCTGTTGTCGGGACAGGCGACCAGCGCGGCGGCGGTGGCGAAGAAGTCCTCCGTCCGCCACGCCGCTATCGCGCCCCAGGCGTCCGAGATCCCGGCCCGCGCCGCGACAGGGTCGCAGGCCAGAGCCGGCGAGGAACGCCCGATGCAGGCGAGAACACCGATGGCGACGGGGAGAAGGGGGCGAGCCATCTTGTAAGCTCCAGTCGCTTCAAGATAACATCCTCTCGTGACGTACAGGTACAACTGACAGTACGAGTTCCCTTCCAGACGCTGAGAATCGAGCCTCGCCGCACCTTTCCGACGCTGCTCGACCTGACCATGCCGCCCTTCGAGGTCCCCATGCGCAAGCTCGCCGCCTTCGCCCTCCTGGTCCTGAGCGCCTGCAACAAGCTCTACGAAGAGCACGACGAGACCCTCGACGCGGACAAGGACGGCGCCATCTACACGCTCGACTGTGAGTCGATGAACAACACCGTCTACTATCACCTGTGGTACCATGACGGCGATGGGGACCTGCACGGCGATCCATCTACACTTGTAGACTCCTGCGAGGCGCCGGACAGCAGCGGGTCCTGGGTTCGGATCGGTGATGACTGCGACGATACCAACGCTGAAGCTCACGAATTGCGATCAGGCCACCTGGACGGAGATTCAGATGGATACGGGGTCGGCGAAGCGCTGAGCGTGTGCGACGCCACCACCACCCTGGCCGTGGATTCCGGCGACTGTGACGACGTAGACCCGAGCGTCAACCCGGCGGCTCTTGAGGTGTGCGGCAACGCCACCGACGACAACTGCGACGCCCTGCCCGACTGCGACGGGCTCGACGGCGATGTGGAGATCACGGAGCGCGGCGCCCGCGTCGAGGGCGTCTCGGCGGAGGGCCTGGGGGTCGCCCTGGTGTCGGCCGGCGACATCAACGGAGACGGGGCTGGAGACCTGGTCTTTGGCGCGCCGGGCGACGACGGTGTGGTCTACGCGCTGCTGGGGCCGCTGGGCACGGAGGGCTCGGCGACGGAGCTGGCGAGCGCGAAGCTCCTCGGCGAGCGCGGGGCGGCGGCGGGCAGCGCGCTGTCCGGCGTGGGCGACATGGACGGCGACGGCTACGACGACTTCCTGGTCGGCTCGCCCGAGGCCGGCGAGGGTGGGTCCGCCTACCTCGTGCCAGGGCCGATCCGGGCGGTGTCGGATGCGGGCGACGACGCAGAGCTGGAGCTCGGGCGCGACGTCGTGAAGCTGGAGACCGACGAGGAGGCCGTGAGCCTGGGATGGGCGCTGGCGGGACCGGGCGATCTGCTCGGTGAGGACGGCGTGGCCGACATGGTGGTGGGCGCGCCGGAGGCGATGAGCGGCTCGGGCGTGGTCTGGATCGCGGCGGGGCCGCTCGGCGAGGATCTGACGGTCGAGGAGGATGCGGTTCGCGTCGAGGGGAGCGCGTACTACGAGCTGGGCACGTCCATGGCGCGGCTCCAGGACATCGACGGGGACGGTGTGAACGAGCTGGCGCTCGGGGCGCCGGGGTACGGGGAGAGCGAGATGCACTCGCCCTGGCGGCGGCCGGATCCGCTCGGGGCGGTGTACATCGTCGCCGCCATCGAGGAGGCCCGGGTGGGCGGGCTCGCGGACGCGGTGATCGTGGGGGAGGAGATTGGGAGCGGGTTTGCCAGTGTGCTCGGGGACGTGGGGGACATGGACGGCGACGGGTATGGCGATCTGCTGGTTTCGGCGCCAGATGCGGACTACAGCGCGGGAGGGGTGTGGCTGTTCTCGGGGGCGGAACTGGCGGAGGGCGGCGAGATCGGGCTGGACGACGCGATGGCGGTGGTGGAGGGGGAGACGAGAGAGAGTGGACTCGGAACCGCGCTGACCAGCGCAGGAGACCTGAACATGGACGGCGAGCTGGACCTGCTGATCGGCGCGGCGTGGACCACGCTGGAGGATAGAGACAACGCGGGCTCCGTCACCCTCTGGTACGGACCCATCAGCGGGAACCTCTCGTCCGACGCCGCAGACGCGCTGATCCTCGGTGACGGCACGCAGTCGGGCCAGTTCGGCTACGCCGCCGCGGTCACGGCGGACGGCACCGTCGCCATCGGCGCGCCAATGATGGAGTTCGAGGACGACGCAGTGATCATCGAAGGCCCCTTCGGCGGTGAGCTCGACCTCAGCGAGATGGCCGGCTCGGGATGGTCTTCAGGATACTCCACCTGGGGCGACGGCGCGGTCTACGTGCTCCACGCAGGCTATTGAAAGGGAATGGATCTCCGCGCGCGCTGGCCCTGGCTCCTGGCCCTCGTCGCCTGCCGCGGTGACGGCTGCCGCTGCCGTGGCCAGGCCGACGACTCGAACCCCGAGGACACGAGGTCAGAGACCGGCGATGATAGCGCCTGCGAGCCTCTCGTCTGGTACGCCGACCTGGACAAAGACGGCTACGGCGACCCTGGCAGCCCGCTGGAAGCCTGCGATCAGCCAACGCAAAGCGCGGACAACGACCTCGACTGTGACGACAGCGACCCGGCCTCCTGGCCTGGGGCATCCCTGCTCTGCAACGACCTGGCGGACAACGACTGCGACGGCGAGCCCGACTGCGACGCCGCAGAGGGGGACGCCGTCCCAGACGACGCGAGCGCCGTGCTCACGGCTGGCGAGGCCAGCTACCTCGGGATGGGCATGGCGCTGATCGACCTGGACGGTGACGGGGTACGCGATCTTGTACTCAGCGACCCCTCCTATGAGAGTCCGACCGAGGACGGCGTCTACCTGGTCAAGGGCCCCCTCGGGGGCGGAGCTACGGTATGGGATGCCGCATTCGCGCAGGTGTTGTCGAGCCGGGACTACTACACCGGAGGCGTTTTTCAGGCAGGCGATCTCGACGATGACGGCTACCCAGATCTAGCACTCGCGCAGGGCTACGAGGGGCTGGACGGCGCGTGGCTGGTCTATGGCCCCTTCGACGGGGAGGCAGAGCTCCGCGACACCCCGAACGTCTACCTCAGCGTCGAGGACACCTTCACCGGGCCTCGGAACATCGAGCCCTGGGTCGGCGACGTGCTGGGCGATGACGGGCAGCCGGACCTGTTCGTCCGCACCGACCAAAACACGGATGGCCACGGCACGCTGTTCGCGCTGCGAGGGCCCGTGACCGAGGAGGGCGATCTGCCTGAGGTGGCCGACAGCATCTACGGCGTGGGCGATGATGTGAACGCGATCTCAGAATTCGCCATTGTCGGAGACCTGAACGCGGACGGCCGCGCGGACCTCGTGGCGGACTACGACCGCATGTGCGCGTCCTTTGAGCTGCCTGCCGGCAGCTTCACCGTGGATGAATTCTGCGATGCCTGGCTGTCCGACGAGTCGAGCGGCCTCGGCCAGCTCTTCGCCGACGCAGGCGACGTGGACGGCGACGGCTACGGGGACGTGATCGCGTCCAGCACCAACATCTACGACTACAGCGTCCGCCAGAGCCGAGCCCGCATCTACGCCGGCGCCGACCTGACCGCGCTCGCCCCCGGCGGCACCCTCTCCGAAGAAGACGGCTACCTCGCCGAGATCGACGACGTGCAGAACGGCGACAACCAGCTCGGTCACGGCATGGCGACCCCCGGCGACCTCAACGGCGACGGCTACAGCGAGATCCTCGTCAGCGCCCCCACCTGGGCCACCCGCAACGACCCCGACGAGCACTACGGCGCCGCCTTCCTCTGGTATGGCCCGCTCGAAGGCAGCTACGACCCCGAAGAGAGCGCGGACTGGACCATCACCTCGCCCGTCGAGGACGCCTGGTTCGGCTTCCGCGTCATCGCCGCCCCGGCCGACGCCCAGAACAACGCCACCATCCTGATTAGCGCCTGGCCCTTCGAGGGCACCAGCACCGTCTACCAGTTCACACCCGGCGGCTTCTAAGTCCGCCTTTCGGAGGTCCCATGGCTGAACGCGCCCCGGTCGACAGAACCACGCCTTCTACCTCATTCTCCTGGTGCGCCTGGGTCGGTGACGACGCCCCGCCCATGGTACCGGCGGGGTCGCCGGCGACCGAGACGCCGACGACGCGCTGGCCCGCCTCCGCGCCGGCCTCGTCACCTTCTTCCGCGACGAGGCCGAGAGCCCCTCCCCGGAGCCGCCCGCGGCACCGCCCGCCGCCCGCGCCGACGCCGAGCTGACGCGCTACCGCGCCAACGGCCTGCTCTGCATGATGGCCCCCGACGAGGCCGCGGCGTTTGGACCGGGGCGCGCTTAGCCCTGGGTGACCATCTCCCACCTCGCGGCCGACGAGGCGCTGCTCCGCTGGCGCGAGGTCTTCCCTTGCGCGTCCCGGACCGATCCGCTCCGCCGCCTCTCCGCCTCGCTCCCGAGCCCCGCCGAGCGCGTCCGCCGGATCGAGGCCGATCCACGCTACGCGGTCCTCGGCAGCACGGCGGCCCGCCTGCCCCGCGCCAGCGCCTCCCGCATGGCCCGCTACAAGGACGTCGCGAGCCAACCGACCACCGTCTGACCGGGCCCGCTCCTTGCGCGTCCCCCTCTACTGCACTATGCCCCCTTCGTGCTCCCCCGCCTCCTCCGAACCCTGCTCGCGCTCCTGCTCATCCTGGGCCTCGTCCCGGGCCTCGGCGAGGTGGTCGAGCAGGTAGTAGAGCTGGCGTCTCATGGGCACTTCGCCCACTCCCTCGCGAGCGAGCGCGGCCCGGATCACGTCGAGACGGGCTGCACTCCGGTCCACCACACCTGCCCCTGCCACGAGGGAGCACCCACGACAGCGGCGGGGCTGAGGATGGAGCAGCCGCGCTTCGAGGACTGGCTGACCTCGATGATTCGCGCGGACGAGCTGCCGCGCCCCTCCAGCCCTGACCACGCGCGCCCCCCCGAGCTGCTGGCCCCCACGAACCAGGCCACTGCTCCCCCCACGCCCCCTCCCAACGCCACCGTGTAAAGCGGGCGCCACCGGCGCCCTCCCCGGTCTCTGTCCGAGCGCTACGCAAACGCGCTCTGTCTGACCTGCTTTCACGGAGAGTTTATGTACATCCTTCTGTTTGGCGTGGCCTTGGCCGCGCCGCTCACCGCCGACGACGCGGTGAGACTGGGTCTGTCCGCCCATCCCGACGTGGCGCGCGCCGAGGCGGAGCTGGCCGCCGCGCGCGGCGAGGCGCGCCAGACGCTGCTGTTCCAGGAGAACCCAGAGCTGTCCGCGGGCTACGCGCTCGTCGGCGAGCGCCTGGAGGCCGGGCTCAACCAGTCTCTGTCGCTCACGGGCGAGGGCCTGGCGGCGCACCGCGCGGCGGTCGCGCGCCTGGAAGCGACAGAGCACAGCTTGGAGCGCGCCAGACTGCTCGCGGCGGCCTCGATCCGAAGCGCCTGGATCGCCGCCACGGTCGCGCACGCGCGGGTCTCGCTGCTGGAGGACAACTTCGCGCTGGCGACCCGTCTGCTGCGCGCGACCGAGGCGAGGCTCGCGGCAGGTGAATCCTCGGAGCTGGATCTCCGCCTGGCGCGCCTGGAGCAGGTGCGCGCCGCGGGCGAGCTCCTGGAGGCGAGTGAGGCCGAGCGAGCGGCCTTGACCGAGCTGTCCGCGGTCGTCGGGCGCTCGGTGGAGGCGGCCGATCTGTCCGGTTCGCCGCGTGACGCCGCCCCGGTCGCCGGGGGAGCTGGCGAGCGCGCCGACGTGGCCGCCGCGACGGCGCGCGCACGGGCCGCCGATCTCGACCTGCGCGCCGCCCGCGCCGCCACCCTGCCCGCCGTCTCGCTCGGCGCCTTCTTCGAGCAGGAGGGCGATGACCGCGTGGCCGGGCCGACGCTCGGTCTCACGCTCCCGCTCTGGCACCAGGGCCAGGCGCGGAGCGGGGCAGCCGCCGGAGAGGCCGCCGCCGCGCGAGCCGAGCTGAGCGCGATCACGGCCCGCGCGAGCGCCGAGCGAAGCACCAGCCAGGCCCTGCTGACCCGCACCGAGACGATCACGTCCGCCCTCGGGTCGGACCTGGACGAGGACGCCAGCGCGGCGCTGCGCAGCGTGGAGGCCGGGTATGCCGCGGGAGAGCTGGATCTGATGGAGGTGATCTTTTTGCAGACCGAGGTGGTCGAGGGCCAGATCGCGGTGATCGAGGTCTCTGGCGCCGCCGCAAACAACCGCATCGAAGCGCTGCTCGCGGAGAGTGATCGCGCGCTGCTCGGAGGTACCCCATGATCGGATTGCTCTGGCTGCTGCTGGCGTGCGAGACGGCGAATCACGAGGAAGATGGCCATGACGAGGACGGCCATGAAGAGGGCGCCCACGAGGAGGAAGGGCAGGCCGACCAGGTGACGCTCTCTGAGGCCGCGCTGGCGAACGCCCGCATCGTCGTGGAGACGCTCCAGCCCTCGCCCCTGGTCGGCTCAGGGGTCGCTCCAGCGCGCATCACGCTCGATTCGCGGCGAGAGGCCCATGTCAGCGCCGTCATGGCGGGACAGCTGGAGCGAATCCTCGTCCGGCCCGGCGACCACGTCACGGCCGGACAGGCGCTCGCCACCGTGCTCTCGCCAGACCTCGGCGAGGCCGTGGGCGCCCACCTGGCCGCGTCCGCGCGGCTCGACGTCGCCGCCGCGAAGCGCGACCGCGTCACTCAGCTTCTCGCCGACGGGGTGAGCAGCCGATCCCAGCTCGCCGACGCGGAGGCCGAGTTCACCGGTGCCGCAGCGGAAGCGGAGGCCGCAGAGGAGCGGCTGCGGGTCTTCGGGGTGGAGCCCGCCAGCGTCGTACCTGCCAAAGGGCAACACTTCTCGTCCCGCTTCTCGATCAAGAGCCCCGTGGAGGGGACCGTGCTCACCGTCGAGGCCACGCTCGGCAAGAGCGTCGAGCCCGGCGAGGGCCTGTTCCGCGTCGGCAACCTGGACGAGGTGTGGCTGATCGCCGACGTCTACGAGCGTGACATCGCCGCGATCAAGGCCGGCTCGACGGTCAGCTTCACCGTGTCCGCCTACGGCGACGAGCGCTTTACCGGGACCATCGATCAAGTGGGCGACTGGCTCGACCCCGACAGCCGCACGGCCGAGGTGCGCGTGATCGTCCCCAACGCGGACCATCGCCTCAAGCCCAACATGTTCGCCGAGGCGCTGCTGACGCTCGCTGACGCCGCCTCGACCGAGGGCCTCGCGCTGCCGGCCGACGCCGTCCAGGAGGTGGAAGGCAAAGACAGCGTGTTCATTGAGATCGAATCTGGCAAATACACGGTCCGGCAGGTCCAGACGGCTCCCCTCGCCGATGGACGTGTGGTCGTGCTCGCTGGCGTCGCGGCGGGCGACCGCGTCGTGACCGATGGCGCCTTCACCCTGAAGCACGAGCTCGCGAAGAGCGAGCTGGGGGAAGGCCATGCACACTGAACCCAGCGACAAAGACCTGCTATCACCGGGCGGCATTGGCTTTCTCGACCGCTTGATCGCGACCTCGCTGCGAAACCGCCTGCTGGCGATCATCGGCCTGTTGCTGCTCGTCGCGCTCGGGATCCGGGCGATGTTGCGCCTGCCCATCGACGCCGTGCCCGACGTCACCAATGTGCAGGTGCAGATCCTCACCGACTCGCCCGCGCTCGGCCCGCTGGAGATCGAGCGCTTCATCACCACGCCGGTCGAGCAGGGCATGGGCGGGCTGCCGCGCCTGGAGGAGATGCGATCCCTGTCCCGCTTCGGGCTCTCGGCCGTCACCGTGGTCTTCGAGGAGGGCACGGACATCTGGTGGGCGCGCCAGGTCGTGGGAGAGCGTATCGCAAGCGTGCGTGGAGAGATCCCCGAGGGCTACGGTGAGCCCGAGATGGGGCCGGTCTCCTCGGGTCTGGGCGAGATCTTTCAGTTTGAAGTGCGCGGGCCGGACGATGGCAGCCTGTCGCTGATGGATCTACGCGACGTGCTGGAGTGGCAGATCGTCCCTCGGCTGCGCGCCGTGCCCGGCGTCGTCGAGGTCAACGCGTTCGGCGGTGAGCTGCGCACCTTCGAGGTGCGGGTCACGCCCGAGTCGCTCGCGGCGCACGACCTCCGGCTCGCCGACGTGTTCGAGGCGCTGGAGGCCAACAACGTCAATGTAGGCGGCGGCTACATCGAGAAGGGCCGCGAGCAGATGCTGGTCCGCGGCGTCGCGCTGCTCGACACGCTGGAGCGCGTCGGGGCCGTCGTCGTCGCGACGACCGACGAGGGCACGCCCATCACCGTGGACAGCCTGGGCGAGGTGGTCTATGCGCCGATGCTTCGTCAGGGCGCGGTCACCCGAAACGGGCGCGGCGAGATCGTCAGCGGCATCGGCATGATGCTACTGGGCGCCAACTCTCGCGTGGTCAGCGAGACCCTACAAGCCGAGGTGGATGAGATCGGCAAGACCCTCCCCGAGGGCGTGAGCATCGAGGTCTTCTACAACCGCACCGAGCTGGTGGACCGCACCATCGGAACCGTGGCGAAGAACCTGGCCGAGGGCGCGCTGCTGGTCGCCTTCGTGCTGCTCATGACTCTTGGGAACGCGCGGGCGGCCTTCATCGCCGCCGCGGTCATCCCGCTGTCGCTGCTCGTGGCGTTCATCGGGATGGATCTGCTCGGTGTGTCTGGAAACCTGATGAGCCTGGGCGCCATCGACTTCGGGCTGATGGTGGACGGCGCGGTGGTCATCCTGGAGAACGTGCTGCACACGCTGTCGAAGCATCGAGCGCGCGGAGAGACGGTGGACGCGAGCACGGTGCTCGGAGCGGTGCGCCGGGTGGCGCGGCCCGTCGCCTTCGCGGTGGGCATCATCATCCTGGTCTACATCCCCATCCTCACGTTCACGGGGATCGAAGGCAAGATGTTCCGCCCGATGGCGATCACCGTCATCCTCGCGTTGACCGGCTCGCTGATCATCACGCTCACGCTGCTGCCCGTCTTCGCCGAGGTGCTGCTCGTCAACGCCAGGGATGGCGACACCTGGCTGATGCGTCAGATCGACCGCTTCTACCAGCCGACCCTGGCCACGGCGATGCGGTTGCGTCCGTTTCCCGCGCTCGCCTCGGTGGGCGTGTTCCTGGCCAGCCTCGTCATCGTGCCCTTCCTCGGCGCGGAATTCGTGCCCACCTTGGACGAGGGCGCGCTGGCGGTCCAGATCATCCGGCCGCCGTCTGTCTCCATCGAGGAGGCGCTCCGACAGGCGACCGCCACCGAGCAGACCCTGCTGGCGCAATTCCCCGACGAGGTAGCCGACGTGGTGTGCAAGACAGGGCGCGCGGAGATCGCGACGGACCCCATGGGCGTGGACGTCTCGGACGGGATCATCGCGCTCAAACCCCAGGATCAGTGGACGAAGGCCGACAACAAGGAGGAGCTGGTCGAGCTCATGCAGGCGACGCTGCTCTCCAGCGTGCCCGGCGTGAATTTCAGCTTCTCGCAGCCCATCGAGCTGCGCGTCAATGAGCTGATCGAGGGGGTGCGCTCGGACGTGGCCATCGTGGTCTATGGCGACGACCTCGCCGAGCTGGGCAAGGCCGGCGCGAACATCGCCGCCGCGGTCCAAGGTGTGCCCGGCGCGGCGGACGTGAAGGTCGAGCAGGTAGCGGGCCTGCCGATGCTGCGGATCGAGGTGGATCCTGACAACATCGCCCGGCTCGGTCTGTCGGCCGCCGACGTGCTGGCCAGCGTCGAGGCGCTCGGCGGCAAGGAGGTCGGGACCGTGATCCAGGGGCAGCGGCGCTATGCGCTCCAGGTCCGTTTCCCCGCCGAGGTCCGTCGCGACGCCGCGCGTGTCGGTCAGATCCTCGTGGGCCGCGAGGGTGGACATCGGGTGCCTCTCGCCTCGGTCGCCGAGATCATCGAGGAGGAAGGGCCTTTGCAGGTGAGCCACGACGGCGGGCGGCGGCGCCTGACCGTCGAGGTCAACGTGCGCGGACGGGATGTCGCCAGCTTCGTCTCGGAGGCGCAGCGCGTCATCGACGAAGAGGTGAAGTTACCGCCCGGCTACGCCGTCGAGTGGGGAGGCTCGTTCAAGAACCTCGCGGCCGCCTCAGCGAAGCTCGCGATCACCGTGCCGCTGGTGCTGCTGCTCATCTTCGTGCTGCTCCAGGCGATGTTCGGGTCGGTGAGGATGTCGCTGATGGTCTACGCGAACGTGCCGCTCGCGGCGACCGGCGGTGTGCTCGCGCTGCTGCTGCGCGGGCTGCCGTTCTCGATCTCGGCGGGCGTGGGCTTCATCACGCTCTTCGGCATCGCGGTGCTCAACGGCATCGTGCTCGTGAGCCACATGCGGCGCTTGCAGGAGGAAGGTCGCAGCGCGCTCGACGCTGCTACGACGGGCGCCCGAGATCGGCTGCGCACCGTGGTCATGACGACGCTGGTCGCCGCTCTGGGCTTCCTGCCCATGGCGCTGGCGACCTCGGCCGGCGCGGAGGTGCAGCGACCGCTGGCGAGCGTGGTCATCGGCGGGCTGGTGACGAGCACGCTGCTGACCCTGTACGTCCTGCCGGCGCTGTATGCGTGGTTGATGAGTGAGCAGGACCAGGCGGGGGTCGAGCACATGAAACCTCAGCCATGAGCCTGCTCCTCGCGCTGCGGTCCCCCGACCTCGCGCCGTTCACCCACCGCGCGGCGCGAACGCGATGATCCCCATGCCGAGCAGGCACACCGAGGCGCCGACCAGATCCCAGCGATCGGGCCGATGTCCCTCGATGAGCCAGAGCCAGAGCAGGGCCATGGTGACGTAGACGCCGCCGTAGGCCGCGTAGGTGCGGCTGGCTCCGGTGGGGTGCAGGGTCAGCAGCCAGGCAAACAGGGCCAGGCTGGCAGCCCCAGGCACGACCAGCCAGGGCGACCGACCCTCGCGCAGCCAGAGGTACGGCAGGTAGCACCCCAGGATCTCGGCGCAGGCCGTGAACGCGAACAGGGCCACGGTCTTCGCCACGATCAGCATCGGGGACTCGCCTCGGACAGGGTGAACATCGGGGGGCTATCGGGCCACGAGGGGTTGGTCGATCTACACCATCACCCGCCGCGCGATCTGCGCCCCCAGAAGCCCCAGCAGCAGCGCGCCGAGCGCGCCGAGCACCACGCCCCCGCCGAGGGGCAGACATCCCAGCGCGGCGCAGACGAGCGCGAAACCCAGGGCGGTCCCGAGCGCCCGCGGCTCGTTGGCGCAGCACCCGACCGCCGTCCCGGCGAGCGCGCCGACCGAGACGCAGAGGATGGTGCCCCAGCGCGCGCAGTCCCCCTCGGCGCAGGGGAGCCCCAGGGCGCTGACGCACAGCGGCCCCAGCAGGGCCGGCGCGCCGGCGATCACCCCGATCAGCGCGCCGCGCGCCCAGGACTGGCCCCGCCAGCGGGCGATGGCGAAGCAGACCGGCAGGCCGCAGGCGAGGATCGCGGGTCCGGGCCGGGGCTCGCTCAGGCAGAGCCCCGCCAACGGCAGCAGCGCGACGGGCAGGGCCTCACCCGCCGCACGCGCCAGCCGACCGCGTTCGTAGGCGCGCCGAAGCGTGGGTGGGAGCGTCATCGCGTGCTCCAGAGCGCCCGGAAGCGGACCATGGCCCGCTCCAGACGTTTGCGAAAGGTGGGGTTGTTCGGGCGCTCTCCCATGGACAGCGCCAGGGTCTCGGCGTCCAGGGGCGAGAGCCCGCCGATCGTGGCCAGCACGGCGGCGCGCAGCTCGGCCTCCAGGGTCGCGGTCTCGGGATCGCCCTCCGCCTGGCGCTCGGGCGGGTCGGGCTGCTCACGTCGCCGGAGCCGCCGCTTGCGCGCCGTGCGACAGGCGTTGCTGGCGAAGGCCAGGGCCCAGGGGACCGGATCGCGCGTCTCGTCGTAGTCGCCCAGGTGATAGAAGAGCTTCAACAGGGCATCCTGCGCGGCGTCCTGGGCCGCTTCGCCTGGCAGGAGGCGCTGGCAGAGGTCCAGCACGAGCGGACGGAGGCGCGCGAACGCCTGATCCAGCGCCGCGCGATCTCCGTCGGCGCCCCGGGCCAGCAGCTCCCGGAGCGCGGCTCGCTCGTCGGACCTCACCCGATCTTATGGGCAGATGGGGCAGCCGCAGGCCCCGCAGAGGGACGCGACCCCCTGCGCGGCGAACGCGATGGAGGGCACGGCGAGGGCGATGAGCGTGAACGAGAGGACGCGCTTCTTCATGGGGTGCTCCTGGCAGGGCTGAGTGACGCCTGCGGGTGGGATGGGCCGAAGCCCGCGCCTGCGTGACAGGGTACGCGAAGAATCAACGGGGGCTCGACGACGGCGTGGGGGCGCAGCCGCAGCCCCCGTCCACCCTGCACGCCGCGCCGGCCGGGGCGCTCCGTCGGTTGGCCCGCCAGCGCCAGAGCGCGACGGCCCCGCCCAGCGCCAGCACGGTCAGGCCGAGCAGCTCGCTCCGCGTGGCGAGCCACGTCAGGAGCCCGGAGCCGACCCCGACCCCGAGCAGGACGGGCACGAGGAAGGGGAGCGTGCAGCAGGCGGCGCAGGCCAGCAGGCCGCCGATGAGGGGCAGGGAGGCGCGTTGGGGGGCGGGTGTCATGCGATCTGGACTCCTTGTGTCCCCTCTGGGCGGATGGCGTGCCCGGCGTGACATTCGCGCGCGAGGTGCTTGACACATGTTATGAATAACATATGTTGTGATTAACATCCGAGGTGACCTCATGCGCTGGCTCCCGCTCCTCTTCGTGCTCGCCTTCGGCCTCCTGGCCCTGCTCCTGCCCATGGTGCGCCTGCGACGCCAGCACGGCGTCTGGGGTCTCGCCCGACCACGCGATCCGGTTCACCGCGTGATGGTCACCGGGCTGCTATCAGCCGTGGGCCTGTTCCTGGTCTGGTCGATCGCCGCGGGGCTGGTCGCGCCGCAGCGCCTCGGGATCTGGGCCGCGCCAGCGGCGGTGGGCGCGGCAGGCGCCGGGATCGGGGGCCTGGGCCTGCTGCTGGTCATCGCGGCGCAGTCCGGCATGGGCGCCTCCTGGCGCATCGGCGTGCCCGAGGAGCGCACGGGGCTGGTCACCACCGGCCTGTTCGCCGTGATCCGCCACCCCATCTACACGGGGCTCTATGCCCTGCTGCTCGCGCTCGTCCTGTTGACGCCTTCGCCCTGGACGATCATGGGCGCGCTCTGGCTCGGCTCGCTGCTGGCGCTACAAGCCAGGCTGGAGGAGGGCCACCTGGCGCGCCTGCACGAGGCCGCCTTTGCGACCTGGGCCGCGCGCACCGGCCGATTCCTGCCCGGTCTCGGCCGCTGGTCGGAGGGCGCGTGATCTCGCCGCTGACCCTGGAGCGCGCCGTCGAGCTGCTCGCCTGCATGGCCCACCCCGCCCGCCTCGGCGTGCTGGCGCGCCTGCACCGAGACGGTCCCGCCAGCGTGGGCGAGCTGACCGAGGCGCTCGGCGTCGAGCAGAGCGTGCTCTCCCACCACCTGAGCCACCTGCGCGCCGCGCGGCTGGTGGTGGGGGAGCGCGACGGGCGGCGCGTGGTCTACCGCAACCACGACGAGCACGTCGGCCAGATCGTCGAGGAGACCCTGCGGCATGCGGAGGAGGACGCGGCGTGTGGGCACGAGGGTGGGTGAGTCTGGGGGAGGGTTCCGGGCCCAGGGAGGGCCCCCTTAGCGCCGCCACGAAGCTCGGCTCTTTCGGATCCAGCACCCTTGTCGAGGCCAACGCCGTCTTCAGCGCGACGCGCCCGCCCCCCGGAACGTCTCGTGGCAGTCGATGCAGCCCCCGCGCATCGCGTCTGCTCCGGCGCGCATCGCGGGGAGATCGCCCTGGTCCGCCGCCACCACCACACGCTCGATCATGGCATGAAACGCCTCGTCCTGCGCCACGAAGTCGGTGATCCGGTCAGCGTTCTGAGGCGGCCGCGCCGTGCCAGCGGCGATGGCGGCAGCCGTGACCTGTTTGCGGGCGTGGACCTCGTGAAAGGCCGCGCTCACGCCGGCTGGATCTCCCAGCACCACCGCGCGGTTCAGCACGTCATAGGCCGCCTGGAGTGCTACCATCTCGTCGCGGATCGGGCTGTCGGTGAGCGGCGGCGGGGCCTCGCCGTGCGCGGCGTGTCCGTCGCGGCCACCGTGCCCGTTGGCGTGGAAGATGCCGAGTGCCAGCCCGGCACCGAAGCGGCGAGGCGATCTACACCGCCGCAGGGCACGACCACACGTCGCTGAAACCGCTCTTCGAACGCCTGACGACGGATGGGGCGGTCTTGGAGGCCATCGCCGTGGACATGGGGACTGGCTATCGCAAGGGCATCGAGATGTACGCGCCCAAAGGCGTGGCCGTCGTCTACGACCGCTTCCACATCATCGCCTCGATGAACAGGTTGATCGACGAGGTTCGGCGCTCCGAGCAGAGCCGGCTGGAGGGCGAGGGCAAGCGTGTACTCAAAGGTGGCAAGTATCTCCTGCTCTATGGCGAGGAGACGCTCTCGGCCTGGCCCGACAAGAAGACGCGCCTGGAGGCCCTGCTCGCCGCGAACGAGACGCTCCACAAGGTCTGGCTGCTCAAGGAGGATCTGCGGACCTTCTGGCGACAGGAGAGTAAGGAGAAGGCGGAGATCTTCCTGCGAGAGTGGATAAGCGGCGCTCGCACCCTGGGGATCCGTGCCCTGACGCGCATCGCGGTGACCATCGAGGCCGCCCGCGACTTCATCCTGAGCTGGTACGATCACCGCATCAGCACGGGGCTCCTGGAGGGGCTGAACAACAAGATCAAGATCCTCAAACGTACGGCCTATGGCGATCGCGACCTGGAGTTCTTCGGCCTGAGGATCCTGTTCCTGCACCAGAGGCGCTTCAACCTGACCGGGACCTGAGGTGCGCGGCGCTGGGCGCCGAGGCCAGCGTTCGAGACACCACGACGCTCGCGCTGGGCGGTGCCTTCGCACGCCCCGAATTGGGCATCTGGAGTGAGAACGGCCTGTGTGTATGGCTCAAACACCCCATGAGGATGGCGATATCGCCAGGCGCCGCGCTCACCTGGCCGGCGCGACAACCACAGGCCGATGGCACGGGTGGAGGCGCACGGAAAGCAACTCAACGTGCCGATCATGTCGATAGGCCCTACCCTTTCACCCTACGGCGATCCGGAAGAGCCACGCATTTTCGATACCACATTTGAGCCGCGAGCGCCACCGACCGGAGCGGACCCAGGTCGGCAGGCGGCCCGCCGACCACGTCACACGGCGCGCAGACTCAACGGCTTCTCCGCCCCGATCCCACCGACCCGCAGCGCGACCAGCCGCGCCAGGATCACGCCCATCGCCTCCGGATCGGGGCTCGGCTCGCGCACGCCGGCGATCAGCACCGCGAGGTAGTCGGACCACAGCGCCCAGGCCACCTCGCCCGTGTCCACGTCGGCGCGCAGCTCGCCACGCTGCACGGCCTCGTCGGCCAGCGCCGCCAGCAGGGCGAGGAATTCCGCCACCTGGCCGGTGAGCGCCGGATCGTCCAGGAACAAGGCGGCGCGCACCAGCTCCCGCGACAGCGCGGGGCGGGCCGCGTAGAAGGTGTAGAGAGCGCACGCAAGATGCAGAAAGCGCTCGACCAGCCCACCCGCCGGCAAGGCGCCGAGCGCCGAGGCCAGCGCCGCCTCCAGCTCGTCCTGGAATGCGGCGACCAGCAGCGCCTCCTTGGTGGAGAAGTGCAGGCAGACCGTGCCCAGGCCCACCGCGGCCTCGCGCGCGACGGCCCGCAGCGTAGCGGCCTCGTAGCCGTCCCGCTCGAAGAGGCGGCAGGCGGCGGCGAGGATGTGGGCGCGGGTCTGCTCGCGAGATACGGCGCGGCGGGTCCCGGTCACGCGGGCTCCTCAGGGGTTGGTGGCGGTGAACGCGAAGAGCGCCTCGCCGGGGACCAGGCGCGCGCTCGCGGCGCCCTTGTAGCCGGCCTCGCCGAGCTGCGCGACCAGCTCGTCCGGGTCGGGCAGCCGCCCTGCCCCCTCCGTCGCCGCCCCCCACAGATCCAGCACCCCCATCACGACGGAGCCGCCGCGGCAGCCCGTGGTCAGCAGCAGCCGCCCACCGGGGCGCAGGAAGCCGCGCACGTGGGCCAGCAGCGCCGGGCGCTCGGAGACGGGGAAGTAGTAGATGTTCTGGTGCAAGGTCACCAGATCCCACACCGGGCTGGCGGGGCGCTCCCGCACGTCGCCCGCCTCCACCTGCACCCGGTCGGAGAGCCCCCAGCGCGCGAGGTTCTCCCGGGCCAAGACCGCCACCTCCGGCTGAAGCTCGAGGCCGAGCGCGGTGAGCGCGGCGTTGCACGCCGCGGCGGTGCGCAGGTGGGTGCCCGTGCCGCAGCCCACCTCCAGCAGCCGCGTCGCCCCCTGCGCGGGCACGGCCGCCCGCACCGCCTCGTGGATCAGCGGCTCGACGATGCGCGAAGAGCGCGCGATCACCTCGCAGTCCTGGTCGGCGAGCTGGAAGGGGCGCCGCTCGCGCAGCCGGGCGGGCGTCTCCAGCAGCAGCCGCGTGTGCAGCCCGACCAGCTCCTCCAGCGCCGCCAGCGCCGGGTCGTGCTCGGGCTGGGCGAGGCGGCGGCTCAGCGAGGAGCGCAGCCGCCAGGTCTCGCCGGAGCGCGCCAGCTCGCCGAGGGAGACGCCGACGCTGAGCCAGGACAGCAGCGCGTCCCGCCCTTCAGGCCCGACCTCCAACCGGGCGGCGAGCGTCGCCAGGGTCTGTGGTCCCTCGGCGAGCGCGCTGAGCACCCGCGCCCGCCCGGCCGCCGCCAGCCAGCAGGGCCGATAAAGCGAAGGGGCGAGGCGGGCGATCCCCGCGGCGGCGGCGAGCTGGCCCGAGGTGGTCATGGAGAGGAGCGTGCCGAGCTGCATGGGAGCCTCCGAGATATGAACATGTCCATTTGATGAACATGTTCATTTTAGCGCGCGCCTGACCTGCGCGCAGGCCTGGCGAGCGTGAGGGTGCCCCACCCCGCTCCGTCCGGGGCTCACCTCGCGCGTCATCACCGACCACAGCCCGCAATTCGTCGCCAAGGACCGTGCGACTGCCGGAACAGGAGATCAACAGGTCGCCAGGAGAGGGACCCCTGGGCGCTGAAGAACAACCCCGCCGCCCTCTACCCGCTCGACGAGGTCAAGGAGAAGCTGGAGATCTACGATGACGCCTGCGGGTCTTCACGCTGACGCCTCGATCCCGTCCGCGGCCTGCTTCGGCAGCGCGCACGGGCCGTCTCCACCCCAGAGCGCGCGCTGCCTCAGCGCCCCCGGCGCGTGCGAGATCAGCCCGCCGAGGATCAGCGCGGCCCAGACCGCCTCAGGCCAGAGATCCACCAGGCCCGCCGCGAGCCCGAGCAGCGCCAGCTTGGTGAGGATGACCGCGCTCTGGACAAAACGAAACCAGTGCAGGCCATAGCGGTACAGCTCATCGGCGATGAGCACGCAGCCGGTCATGACGGCGCCGGCGAGCCACGGGCCGGGGGCGACCCCGAAGGTGACCGCCCCCAGCACAATTCCAGCGCAGGCGATGTGCGCGGTGCGCACGACGATCCGTATGGCGCGCTGACCCGGAAACTTCCGGGCCACCAGGCCAGCGCTCGAGATCTGGCACTTTGTTACGCCCGTCATGGCGCCCTCGCGCCCTGCGTCAGGCCAGGGATCTCGACGCAGCCGCCGCACGAGACGCCCTCGTCATCCCCCGCGAAGAAGTCGAGCGGCGCTGGTGCCACGCCGAGCCTGCAACACTCCGCCGCCACCACGTCGGCGACCCACGCGAGCGCGGCGCCGTAGACGGTGTTGGTCGCCGGGCTCACCGCCGTGGCGAGCGCGGGGACGAAGCCGCCCAGGTGCTCGACGAGGAACTTCTTGCGCGCGTCCAGCACGATCTCGGTGCCCACGGGATCCTCCGCGAGCAGGGCCTGTTTGTGCAGCAGCAGCGCGTAGAACTCGAGCTCGATGGCGACGTGATCGGGCAGCTCTCCCGCCTCTTCAGACAGGTCCAGCCCGAAGGCCTGGTAGAAGCCCAGCACGTCGGCCAGATCGCGCCCCTTGGCGAGCGCACGCATCCTGCCGTACTCCGTCTCGTAGAGCGGAACGCGGCCAGACCCCGTGTCGAAGGTCGCGAGGTAGTCGCCTCGCAGCGCGTCCAGGCCCGAGACGAGGCGCGCGCTGAGCGGCCCAAGGCCCGGGTGCGTGGAGAGCGTCTGCCCGAGCGCGCCGAACACCTCCGCCAGATCGTCGTCGGGCCAGGCCAGGGCCAGGGCGGCGAGCGTGAAGTCTCGGGTGACATCGACGCCCGAACCCGAGGACGCCGCGAGGGCGCTCATGGCGCCACCTCGACGGGGATCCAGGAGAAGTGGAGGCTCTTGCGGGATCCCACCTCCCCCCTGCCCCCCTGCCAGACAGCGAAGGTCAGCGCGCTCTTGTCTCCGACACCCAGCGTGTTCCCGCCGTCAATGGCCAGGGGCCGGGTGATGACGACCGTCCAGCGCCCGTCGGCCCACAGGCCGCGCCCCTGGCTCTCGTGACCGGCTTGCACCGCCGAGGTGGAGAAGCCCTCCGCGATGATCTCATCCACGCCGGACTTTCGCGCTGACTGGGGGTTCCCGAGGGCGACCGCAGGGTTGAACATCTCGCGCTCATCGCGCGAGCCTCCCGGGGCGTCCTTGAAGTCCATGGCGTACATGTCCACGGACGCGTTGGGATACAGCTCAGGCATGTCGGGCTTGCCCTTCTCGGCGTCCCGCTGGTACTGCGCTCTCCAGTGGAAGATATGGACGGGTTTGCCCTCTCCACCCATGAACACGGGCGGGAGCTCGCCAGGCAGCAAGGGGAACTGGATCGCCACGGCGTCCGAGAACTCGCCGAGGTGCCCGGCGTCGCTCTCCTCGGTGTCCTCCCAGGACAGGCGAAACGCCGCCGTGGTGTCGTCGTGCGCGGCCTGCACGATCAGCTTGCTGGTCGTGAGGAGCTCGGGACGTGGCGCGATCATCGGCTGCGCGATCAGCGACACCGTCCCGGCAGGGACGGCCTTCCAGTAGTCGGCCGCTGGGTCGGCCTTGGAGAGCGCGTCGCTCACCCGCACCATCGACAGCTCGCTGACCTCGGGGGCGTCCATTGCTGGCGACGCGGCCTTCTCGCCCTCCTCTTGACCGCAGCCGGCAGCGCCGAGCAGGACGAGGGACCAGCTCAACCAGGAGCGTGACATCGTGGACCTCGTGATCATGGCGTGTTGTTCCGAATGGCGCCGAGCTTCGCGTCAAACGCTTCGCGCTCGATGACGGGCTCCGTGACCGGCACGGAGACCAGCTCCGCCCCAGCGGCGTCGTACCCCGTCGCCACCCCGTTGCGCACCTCGAAGCGGTGCATGATGCGGTCGCTGCTGCCGATCAGGCAGAGCAGCCCCTGCGCCACGGGATCCTTGGGCAGGGCGCGGTAGCGCTCGATGGCCTCGTGAACCCGCGGCCCGAACATCTGCTCGAGGTAGGCGCGATCCGCGTGAATCGGGGGGATGTAGTAGATGTTGGGCTCGAGGCCGAGCTGGGGGTAGTACGGCAGGGCGATCTGCCGATCGTGCACCAGGAAGTCGATCGGGTTGTCGGCCCGCGCGGTCCAGGGGGGGCTGATGAAGCCCATCACCCGGATCTTGCCGATGCAGTTGACGACGCACTGCGGCTGAATGCCCTGCTCGACCGCCGGGTAGCAGCCGATGCACTTCTCGCTGGTGCGCGTCCAGGGGTTGTACATGGACTTCTTGTAGGGGCAGGCGCGCACGCACTCGCCGTAGCCCTTGCAGCGGGTCTGATCGATGAGGACGATCCCGTCCTCCTCTCGCTTGTAGATGGCCTTTCGCGGGCAGGCCGCGAGGCAGGCCGGATAGGTGCAGTGCGCGCAGGTCCGCGGCAGGTAAAAAAACCACTTGTCGTGAGGCAGCTCGGCCATGTGGGCGCCGCTGTCCACGTTGCCGCCTCCACAGTCGTCCTCGCCGATGTTGGGGTACATCCAGTCCTCGTCCACTGGCGCGTAGTGCAGCACACGCTCCGTGGGCGGCGCCGCCTCGATCAGCGTCTTGCCGAGGTACTCGCCGTTCGCGGTCCAGTCCTGGCGGCCGAGCCGCTCCAGGATGCGCAGGTCCCAGGCCGTCGGGTACCCGCCCCAGGGCTTGGACTCGACGTTGTTCCAGAACATGTACTCCTGGCCCTTGCCGCTGGTCCACGTGGTCTTGCAGGCCAGGGTGCAGGTCTGACAGGCGATGCACTTGTTGAGATCGAAGACGATCGCCCACTGCTTCTTGGGGCGGTGCTCTTCGTAGACATAGGCGACGTCGCGCCCGAGTTGCCAGTTCTTGACGGACATGCCTTCTCCTTCAGACGCGCCGGATGAAGTTGCCAGCGAGATACGTTTTCATGTTCTCGGACTCATAGGTGGGGCGCAGGCCGAGCTCGGCCGGACGCCACAGCCCCTTGCCGCCCATCCCCCCCTCTTCGGCCTTCTCGAACTTCACGAAGGCCTCGCGGGGAGCGCCGACCGGGCAGTGCACGTCCGCCAGGAAGCCCTTCATGAGCGCCTGTCCGAACATGTCCTTGTGCACCAGGCTCTCTGTCATCTGGGTGGGCTTGAGCCAGGCGCGGGTCGCGCTCTGGTGCGAGCCGTAGCGGTACATCGCCTGGTAGTTGGTGTCTGGGCTCTTGGCGAGCCCGTCCGGTCGGGTCTCGTGGCCTTTGACGCTCCCGTAGGTGGCCCCGTACATGTTGTGCCATGTGCGCGTGATGCCGCGCGGCGTGCCGGGGTAGAAGCGCACGCGCAGCATCAGCCGGGACACCTTGTACGCCTCGGTCCCCTCCTTCCAGCCCCGGAAGGGTCGATCCTCGGGATCCGCGTCGATGTAGACGTAGTCCCCCTCGTTCAGCTTCAGCTCGCGCGCGTCCTCGGGGTGGATATCGACGTAGCCCTCGGTCACGGATGGCTTGCGCTTGTCGTGGCGGTAGACGTCGCCGAAGGGTCCGAACAGCACGCCAGTGAAGTCCGTGTCCACCGGCGTGGTGTGCGCGCCATGCCGATACTTCGGCGTGTGGTAGACGTACTTGTAGCCCTTGTCGATGAGGGGGTGCTTCGTCTTTACAAGCGCGTCCACTGGATACTGCACATGGCGACCCGCGCGGACCTCCGTGCTCAGGTTGTCCCGCTTGAGGCCGTAGTCCTCGGGAGGCGTGGGGCGGACGGCCGGGTGCGGCGCCGCTGCGATGGCGTTGGGCTCCCGGTGCGTCGAGTCGATGGGCTCTCGGTAGATGACGAGGTTCTCGCCGCTCGCGATGAACTCGTCTTCGAAGCGGTAGAACTCGAGTCTGCCGCTCTTGGTGTGCCAGGGCTGCTCACCCCGGGCCTGCTCAAACGAGCTCGCGCGCGGGTAGGTGCGCATGTTGGTGAGCGCGGGCACGCCCTGCTTCGCCAGCTCATGCAGATCGTCAATCTTGTACCCGGTCAGCGAGAACGAACCGTCGATGATCCGCTGGAGGTAGACCTCGACCTGGTTGTGTTCGACGAAGCGCCAGGCGTCTGCGAAGCGGCGATCGGCGAGGTGCACGCCGATCGCCTTGCTCACGCCGGCCAGGATCTCGATGTCGGCCTTGGTGTCGAAGACCCTTCGGATCGGCGATTTCGGGAAGATCTGCACGAAGGGATTCGTGCAGCTCGCCGTCATGTCGACGTGTCGGAACTCCGCCCAGGAGTCGGCGGCGAAGACGATGTCAGCGTACTCACAGGATCCGGTCCACCACCAGTCCGAGAACGCGATCATCTCGATCCTGGGCAGCGTGTTGTGGACCACGTCGTAGTGCCACTTCACGTTGCCGATGACCGAGTTGCTGTTGTTCAGCCACATCGCCTTGGTGGGCGTGGGCATGTGGCCGGCGCCCGTGAGCAGGGCGTTGCCCACCCGAAGCGGCCGGTCGCCGTTGTTATAGTAGTGGAGCGACTCGTAGTGGCTGTACTTGTGTGTGCTGACCTTGCCTTTGGGGTCGAGCTGGAGGTTGAACGGATCCTCGGCGACGTACTGAGGCATGCCTCCGAAGATCGCGGTGCGGTAGTTCCCCGCGTAGCTGCCGACGTTCCCTCCAGGGAAGCCCAGATTGCGCGTCAGGGCCGCGACGAGCAGGATCGCCCGGTCCTTCAGGTCCGCGTTGAAGAACTGGTTGGGCCCCATGCCCGTCGCGAAGATGGTCTTCTCGGGGTTGGCCGCGACCCGGCGGGCGAGGCCGGTGATCGCCTCCTCTGGCGCGCCGGTGAGCGCCGAGACCTGCGCGGGCGTCATGTTGGCGTCGAGGTACTCGGCGAGCAGCGACAGGTGCGTGCGGCAAGCGACCTCGCTCCCGTCCTTCAGCCGCACCTTGACGTCTGCCATGACGTCGGGACGGAGAGCGCGAGCGCGTGGGCCGACCTGGTCGCGCGTGACCAGGGTGGGCTTGCCGTCCCAGATGACATAGCTCCCCATGTCTCCCAGCAGGGCCTCGGGCACGATCTGCGCCTTGTGGGTCTTGCCGGGTCCGGGCTTCTCGCCTGCCGCCAGCACCGTGGCCCCGCCGAGGGCCTCGCTCGGTGAGGGCGCCTCCAGCCCGACAACATCCTCGGGGCGCAGCGGCTTGAGCGTGTCCATCCGAATCAGGAAGGGCAGGTCCGTGTTGGTCAGCAGCCAGCTCGTGTCGTAGAGCTTCTCCTGGATGATGACCTGGGCCATGCCCAGCGCGAGCGCGGTGTCGGTGCCGGGTCGGATGATGATCACCTCGTCGCACTTGCTCGCCGTCGCGCTGTACTCGACGGTGACCGCGACGACGTGCGTGCCCTTGAGGCGCGCCTCGGTCAGCCAGTGGCTGTCGGGCATCTTGGTCGTGATCCAGTTCATGCCCCAGGCGATGGTCACGTTGCTGTGCTCGACCGTGAACAGGTCGAAGTCATTGGTCTGCGCGCCGGTCACCATGGGGTGCCCCGGCGGGAGGTCCGTGTGCCAGGAGTAGCTGTCCCACCCGCGGGCGCCGATGGCGTGCTCGGGGCCGACCTTGCGGATCGCGTCGTCCGCGAGCGCCATGAGGTTGGCGAAGCGGTACAGGCCGAAGATGCGCGTGGCGCCCAGGAACGCCATGCCGCCGCGGACCTTGATGGTCTGCGTGCCCGCCCCCTCCAGGGCCTCGATCATCGCCGGGTCATAGCCCTGCGCGGCGAGCGCGCGCGCGGCCTCCTCGCCCGACCAGGTCTCGGCGATGTTCAAGAAGGCCCGCGCCGCGTAGTCGTAGGCGACATCCCAATCCATGCGCAGCCAGGTGTCCCGACCCCGCTGGAAGTACTTCTGATCGGGAGCCCGGGTCTGGGGGTCGCGCGGAAACCCAGCGTCAACCCAGTCTTTCCAGCCCTGACGAATCATCGGCGCCTTCACGCGTCGATCGCCGTAGATGCGCCGCACCAGGGCCAACCCCTTCTGGCAAAGGCGCGGATCCCAGCGGTGCGACGCGGTGTTCCCGTAGAGGTCGCGGGCCTTGCCGTAGCCATAGGTTGGGCCGATGCGCGTGATGATGCCGTTCTTCACGTGCGCCTTCAGCAGGCAGTTGTGCGTGTCGTTGGGCGCGCAGAGGAACGTGAACGTGTAGTCGTGAGCGAAGATGTTCCGATAGGCGCGCTCCCAGTCCCGGTCGGGGTATGCCGCCAGGGGGTTGTCGATCTTGACCGGCGCCAGGTAGCGGATGGGCGCGCCGCTCGCTGCGCCCGCGACGGTCACGCCCAGCACGACCTTGAGGAAGGCGCGGCGCGTGGAGACGGTGGACTCGGACATTCACTCCTCCGGATCTCAGGCCTGGTCTGTGATGACCGGGCGAGGGGTAGCGTTCTGGATGGGGAGATCGGGCAGCGCCCGTCGAAGACTGCTCAGGATCAGCGGCTGGATGTCCAGGGTGCAGCCCGAAGACGGCTGGTGCGCCTCGAAGCACAGGGCGCCCTCCCGGAGGCCGAGCCACCGCACCTGCGCGCCGGGCACGACCCGCAGCACCTTCTCGGCGATCTGCTCCAGCGTCGGCCGGATCTCATCGGGGATCGGGGCCAGGCGGTGCGGGCTCAGGGCGTCGACGTGCAGCAGGTCTACACAGGCGCCGGCAGCCGGGCCGCTGGAGACGCGGGAGTAGCGCACCGAGGAGGACAGCCCGCTCACCAACCCGTGCAGGGCCTCTCGCCAGTAGGAGCAGGCTCCAGGGGTGTCGCAGGCAGGGCGCTCGCTGCGGCTGGCCAGCTCGTCGCCGACGCGGGCGAAGCCCATGGCCGAGCAGGGCGCCCCCAGGGCCGGCAGCAGCCGCGCCAGATCGGGGAGCGTCAGGTCCGTTCGGCTCCACCGGCAGAAGCTGGTCCCCAGCGCCAGGCTGACCTCGAACACGGCGCGCTCGGTCTCTGGCAGGTCCCGCACCAGCGCGAGCGGCACCAGCTCGGCCTCGGGCACGTCCATTGCCGCTTCGGGCACCACGCGGCGTAGCGCCGAGCGGCGCGCCCGCCGCCAGCGGTCGCTGAGGTCCTGGGTCAGGTCGGACGGGAGCTCAGGGAGGGTCGGCATCGTCACGTGGGCTCGGGTTGGCGGGGACATCGCATTCATGCAAACCGCATGCCAGTTTTCTGGAGAGCATCATCGCAAATGCGACCACTGAAAATCGGCAGAAATAGCTAACTCCGGCGCGCGAGGCGGCGCCGGTGCGCGTGTGCGCGTGTGCGATCTGGCGCAGGTCGGCGGGGCATCTCGCACAGGAGCCGCGACCTGCCGTCGCTCCTGTCTCATGGGCGCTCGGCTCGGGGCGCAGCTTCGCGGTCGGCGAAGCGCGCCCTTCCCCCGCCTCAGCGCCGCGCCCCCGCCCCCCGGAAGGTCTCGTGGCAGTCGATGCAGCCCGCGCGCATCGCGTCTGCTCCGGCGCGCATCGCAGGGAGATCCCCCTGGTCCGCCGCCACCACCACACGCTCGATCACGGCATGAAACGCCTCGTCCTGCGCCACGAAGTCGGTGATCCGGTCAGCGTTCTGAGGCGGCCGCGCCGTGCCAGCGGCGATGGCGGCAGCCGTGACCTGTTTGCGGGCGTGGACCTCGTGAAAGGCCGCGCTCACGCCGGCTGGATCTCCCAGCACCACCGCGCGGTTCAGCACGTCATAGGCCGCCTGGAGTGCTACCATCTCGTCGCGGATCGGGCTGTCGGTGAGCGGCGGCGGGGCCTCGCCGTGCGCGGCGTGTCCGTCGCGGCCACCGTGCCCGTTGGCGTGGAAGATCCCGAGCGCGATCCCTGCGCCGAAGACGCCGGGGATGACCAGCGCGTGCAGAGCCCAGAAGCCCGCCCGCGGGAAGCGCAGCGCCGTTGGCAGCGTCATGGCGACACCTCCACCGGGGCGCGCAGCATCAACACGCCGGCCCAGGCCACGCTGAGGAAGATGGCGATCCCGCCTACGATCACCAGAATCGGCGACAGGCCGAGGTAGACCTCCGCGAGGATGCCCGTGGGCATCAGCAGGCCCGCCAGCGCCAGCGCCGCCACCCGGCCGCGGGCGCGCGCGTCGGGGATCCGCGGGACCACCAGGCCCATCACGATGTTGATGAGCGCGAACAGGGCGCCGTGCACGTGGGCGAGCCGCGCCTCGAAGTGTTTGCCGGTGCTGTAGCTGGCGATCCACTCTTCTTTGCCCGGCGCGAAGTCGCGCAGGTAGATGAGCAGGAAGCCGTACAGCATGAAGCCGGCGATGGCCAGCAGGCCCGCGGCGAGGTTGATTCTGCCTGTCTTCATGGTTCCCCCCTCTGTTCGGGGCGGTCGGTGGCGCCGCCCCAGGTAGTCGTGAGCGCGGCCCAGACCGCGTCGGTGAGATCCGGCCCGCCCTGCGCGAGCCGCGAGAGGGCCATGACCGCGCCCAGCACGAGCAGCGCCCCGGCCCGAGGCTCCACCGTGGGCGAGGCGTGACCGAGCGCGCGCGCCTCCTCCAGGCAGCCCGCCACGAAGTCGAGCGAGCGTGTCCTCCAGCCCTCGACCTGCGCGGCGCCCGCCGGGCCTGCGGCGTGGACCAGCTCGTCGGAGA
>CAZTOW010000067.1:0-45711 GCA_964615375.1 uncultured Enterobacterales bacterium | reverse complement strand
CGGGCTGAGCGCGCCCCGGGCTGAGCGCGCCCCGGGCTGAGCGCGCCCCGGGCTGGACCTTGCGCCACCCGGACGCGGTGGTGGGTCTGCTCAAGGCCGTGCTGGTCCACGACCTGACCGACGCCTCCCCAAGGGGCGCCTGGTTGTTCTTGCCCTGCCACGACGACGAGAACGGCATCGAGCGATGGCAGGTCCATGGGGTCACCGTGCGGCTGACCGGGCTGGACCGAACGGTGATCGACCTGTGGCGATTCCCGAGGCGCATCCCCGAGGAGTTCGCGCTGGAGGCCCTGCGCAGGAGGGCGAAGATGGATAGCTTTCGCGTCCCGGACTTCGCGCGCATGGCGCGACGCCTGGGGGCCTGGGGACACCTCGAGCTGGTGGTGCAGGGGCTGATGTTGCGCTGAGCGCCGGGGCCTGGGGCCGAGGCCGTGATATGTTGAACAAGGAGGACCGCCATGGCCCGGACCCAGCCGATACCCGCCCAGGACGAGCAGAGCGACGAGATCACGCTCGATCGCCTGCCGCCGGTGTCGGCGGCCGCGATGGAGCGCCGTCGGAGCTTCGCGCGGGCGGCTCGGGAGATCGCCGCGCAGACGCCGCGGCCCTGGGATCTGGACGTGGTCGAGCTCTTGCGCGAGGATCGCGAGCGTTGAGCCGCCCGCTGGTCGTCGACGCCTCGGTGGCGTTCAAGTGGTTCGTCCCGGAGGAGGGGCAGGACGCCGCATTGAGCCTGCTGGCCCGCCCGGATCGGCTGATCGCACCGGAGCTGCTGCTGGCCGAGGTCTCCAACATCGCCTGGAAGGCGCGCGCCCAGGGCCGGATCACCCCGACACAGGCCCGCGAGCTCCTTGGCCGGGTCGAGGAGCCCTTCGATGAGATCGTCTCGATGCGGCCACACTTCGGGCTCGCCCACGAGCTCGGCGCGGCCTTCCACCGGCCGATCTACGACTTCGTCTACGTGGCGCTGGCTGAGGATCGCGACGGTGTCCTGGTGACCGCCGACGTCAGGCTGGGGAGGCTGCTGGTTGGCACGCGGTGGGCCTCCCGGGTCCTGACGCTCGCTGAGCTCGACGGCGCGCCCAGGAGCTAGCCCACCCACACGCCGCAGGAGCGCCGTGGCCTGACGGATCGCCGCGAGGTGGGTGGGGCTGTCCGGCGCTCCAGCGCTTCGCCGCAAGGTCCTGGCCAGCGCGGCGGCCGTGAGCGTAGCGGGCTCCCCAGGGGGACCGGCGCCCAGCGCGTCGAGGGCTGCGAGCAGGTCGGGGACCGAGGGGAGCGGAGCGGGCGGGGGCGCGACGGCTGGAGACGGAGCTGGAGCGGCGTGCGCCTTGGGCGGGCGTGTCCGTGCGAGCACGACGATGTCCGCTGGCGCTCGCGCCGGCTGCTCCTGGGTCGGAGCGACGCTCGGCGAGGCCGGGGCTGCGCGCGAGGGCCAGCGCGCCCGGTGCCGCTCCTCGACCAGCTGCTCCACGAGAATCTCGGCGATCTCCAGCTCCGCCAGGTTGCCCTGGGCGATACGCTCCACCGCCGCGACCGCCTCCCGCACCCGCGCCTCGTCCACCGAAGCCCACCCCTCCGCGTTCGCAGCGGTCCAGCGGACCAGCAGCGCCGACGCCCGCGCTCGTGCGTCCTCGGCGGCGCGCTCGGCGTCGAGCCGAGCCTTCTCCGTGGCGTCCTCCGCGTGCTGCTCGCGAAGCCGCCAGGCCAGCGCCATCGCCAGTCGAAAGCGGCCGAGCGACCAGCCCTCCGCGCCGGTGAACGCCGTCCTCACGAGCTCAGCGACGCGCAGGGCCGCGTGGGAGGGGATCGTGGCCGCGTCCTCCCAGCAGACCGCCTCCCATCCGGGGAAGAGCTCGTCGAGGGTCAGCGCCACCGCCTCGTGGAGCTGGTAGCTCTGTCCGCCCCGCTTCACGTAGAACCTCGCCGGATCGCGCTCTGGCGGATCCCAGGTCCTGTTCTTCCTGTTCTTGGAGGAGGATCGCGCGTGAGCGTCTCCGCCGGCTGGGACACGGGCGTGCGCGCTGTGGAGAACCTGTGGAGGCCTGGACCTGGCGAAGCGGAGCAGCGGGCGCGGCCAGCCCTCCAGGATGTCGGGCGGCAGCGCGGCCACCAGCGCGGCGTCGGGCGGCCCGTCGGTCCACCAGCTGGGGTGGACGATCTGGTAGCGCCAGGCGTTGCGGCGCTCCGGGTCGGGCCTGCGCACGATCAGCCCGCGCTCCAGCAGATCGCGCACGCCGCGGTCCACCGAGGACCTCCCCAGCCCGGCACGCTCGGCGAAGACGCGCACGGCGAAGGGTACGCCGTCGAACCGAAAGCGCTCGTCCGGCCCCAGGACCGACCCGAGCAGCTCGTCGAGGACCGCCCGCGCCCGCGCGCTCAGGCCCACCCGCGCGATGGCGCGCGCGAGCACGCGCGGCAGCCTCGTGTAGTAGAGGCCGCCGGCCCGTTCAAGGGAGGCCTCAGCCGCGACCACGGCGGCGCTCGCGGAGAGGTCTGTTGGCCTCTCTGCAGATGCTGCCCGCGTGCCATGGACGTGCCATGACCACGGGCGAGCACCGCGCACCACCCTCGATCATCGAAGAGCCATGGTTGGAGGATTCGCCGCTTCCCGATTGGCAGAACGCCGCAGCTATGCGGGTTGTGGGAAGGTGCAGCGACGGCTTCGACTCCCGCCGCCTCCACCATTCGCGACCCGGGGCAGAACTTCGGACGATCCGGAGTTCTGCCCGCGGGTTCCTCCTGATTCGCCGCCCCCGGCCGCGCCTCCGCCCAGCTCGGGGGGCAGTGTGAAGCTCACGGTGAGCTTCATGCCCTCGGCGTCGATGCGCGCGATCCAGGCGCGCAGAAACGCGCGCTGAGCGTTGGCCGTTCCGGTGGCCAGCACCGCCCGCAGCCGCTCGACGTAGCGGGCGATGGTCGCGTCGTCGGCGATGCGGAGCACGGGCGTGCTCCTGCTCGCGAGCAGCCCCTGCTTCGCCGTGAGCTCGTCCACCTGCGTCTTCACCTCGCGAATGCGCGGCGCGAGGATGGACAGATCCAGCCCTCCGTCTTCGATGGCCCGGTAGAGGTTGTCGAGCCGGCGACGGGCCTCGGCGAGCTGGGCGGTGACGGCGGTGGCCTCGGCGCGCGCGGCGTCGCCGGCCGCGTTCGCCTCCGCGTTCACCAGGTCGAGCAGCTCGCGCAGGTAGCGGGGCGAGAGCACCTCCCGCTGGAGCAGGTCGATCACCGCGGCCTCGGACTCCTCCTTCGGGAGCGGCTTCGCGGTGCAGGCGTCGGCGCCGAGCTTCTTCTTTTGCTGGCAGACGTAGTAGCGGTAGGCGCCGCTCCGGGCATTGTGGCCGAACATCGGCGCGCCACAGCACGCGCAGAACAGCAGCCCGGAGAGCAGGTAGTCGTTGGCGAGCGTGTTCTGGCTGATGACGTCCGGCGCTCGCCCGGCGAGCATCCGTTGCACCTGATCAAACTCCTCGCAGCTGATCAGCCCCTCGTGAGCATCCTCGACCCGGAGCGGGTCCGAGGGCTTGTGCTTCTGGAGGCCGGTGCGGTGCACGCCCCAGGTCAGCACGCCCTTGTACAGGTCGTTGGTCAGGATCTTGTGGATGGTCGTCTTCAGCAGCGTCTTGCCGCGAGGCGTGCGGAGCCCTTCGGCGTGCAGGGTCGCCGAGATGCTGGTCACGCCCTCCCCGGCGAGGGCCATGCGAAAGATGCGCTGCACCAGCGGCGCCCATTGGGGATCGGGCTCCAGCACGATGCGCGGGGCGCCCTCGGACGGACCCGTCCGCTTCTTCCGGTAGCCGATGGGCGGGGGGCCGCCGTTTCGGAAGCCCATGGAGGCGTTCTTGCGGAGCCCGCGCACGATGTCCTGTGCGAGGTTCTGGCTGTAGAACTCGTCCACGGACTCCAGGATGGCCTCCAGCATCTTGCCCGCCGGAGAGTCGTCCACGGGCTCGTTGAGCGAGACGACGCGGACCCGATTGCGCTCCAGCATGCGCTTGTAGAGGACGCTGTCCTCGCGGTTGCGGGAGAAGCGGCTGAACTTCCAGACAACGATGTACTCGAAGGGCGTCGGCTTCTGCTTCGCGGCGGCGATCATCTCCCGGAACTGCGGGCGGTCGTCGGTGGTGGCGGACTCGGCGGCGTCGATGAACTCGGCCACCACCTCCCAGCCGCGCTGGTTCGCGCCGAGCCGGCAGGCGTCGAGCTGGGCGGGGATGGAGAGGTCCTTCTCAGCTTGTTTGTCGGCCGAGCAGCGGGCGTAGATGGCGACGCGCGGGATCGTCGGCGTGGCGATGGGGGCTTTCAGCGTGGTCATCGGGGGTCTCCGTCCGGCGAGGATGACCGGGGCGCATGGAGCTGCTCGCAGAAGGTCTCCACGGCGAGGACCGCGTCAGCGCGGAGCGTGAGCCGATCCAGGTCAGGATGGTCGAGCAGCATCTGCTCGGCGTAAGCCTCGGGTCCCTGGGCTCGCGTGTTGGAGAAGTTCGCCTGGAGGTCGGAGAGCGCCAGCCGAAGGGTGCTCAGATCGCCCGCAAACAGCTCGACGACCCTCCGCGCGGCAGCCTCGGGACCCCCGCGGTCGTTGTGGTTGAGCACGAAGGCGATGTCGTACCAGTCCTTCGGCTTGCGCCGGGACAGGGCGGCCGCGCACTTCGCCAGGAGGAAGCCCGCCAGCCCGGTGACGTTGACCTCGGCCTCGTGCCAGTCGCCACCGACCTTGGCGCGGAGGCGGCGGACCTCGACGTCTCTCGCCGCGAAGCCCGTCCCCCGCAGGTTCGCCGCCCCGAGCGACTCGCACCCGTCGAACACGATCTGGGCGCCGGCGGGCTGGTCGTCGAGGTCGGCCAGCAGCTCGAACTTGATGATGGTGCCCCGTTCCGGGCCATCGGCCTTCCAACGCCAGACGCGCTGGCCGTCGGGCTCGAACTCGGCGTTGAGCAGGGCGCGCTCGAGCCGCCGGGTCTGGACGGACCCACACGCGATCTCGAGATCGACCTGGACGTCCACGTCTGTGGTGCCCGCGTGGCGGTAGGCGCTGCTCGCGCACAGGAGCTCGGGGACGAGGCCGCCGAGCACGACGAACTCGGGCCTCCCGTTGTAGTGGTGAACGACGCGCACGAGGGCACGCTCGGCGGCCCGGCGCGCGGACCGGCTTCTCTCAAGCTCCTCAGCCATGCGTCACCTCCCACAAGTGCTCCGCTGCCTCTTCACCTCGAACGCCCACGGTCAGCAGGTCCACGTAGACGCGTGGCCACGGCGCCACCCACAGGCCACCGACCTCGGAGCTGAGCCGCCGTACACCCACGGTCGGCATCGGCCTCAGCGTGAGGCGCCCGCCCTCGATCGGCCGGAGCTTCGCTGCCGCGGCCGCCGCGGCGAGGCCAGCCAGGGTGCCTGTGTCGATGTAGACCTCGGTGGCGCTGATCGTCGTCAGGTGCGGGGCCAGCACGCTCGACGCTGCCGCGCCTGTCGCGCACCAGCCCACCGACTGAGCCGACCACGCCCGGCCCGCCTCGGCGAGGCCCGCCACTGCGGCTCGCCAGGTCACGCCCACCTGGAGGATCTCCTTGGGGCGAAGCGCCTCAGCGGCGTCGCGGTAGGCCGCCAGCAGGGCCCGTGCGTCGCGGACCTTGCGACCGGCGCCGCGACCCCGCGCGGCCTCGGCCTCCAGCAGGCCCAGATCGGTCAGGGCTCGCAGGGCGTTCGTGCAGCTCCCGGAGGAGAGGTCCGTCGCCGCCTGCACCTGCGCCACGGTGGCCCCCGTGCCGCAGAGGAGGGCTTCCGCGACCGCCAGGACGGCTGGCGTCCATCGGGCGGGCGGCGGAGGTGCCGGCGTGGCGTGCCCGGTTCGGGACACGATGATCGTGCCCAGCGCGACCTCAGCCGCCCCGGTCTCGTCCACCCAGGAGATCCCAGCCTCGCCGAGCGCAGCGCGCGCCCCCGGGGAGAGCCGACGGCCCGCGACGATGTCGGGGCGGTGTTTGCCGGCGAGCAGACGGCGGACGTCGCCGAGGCTGCCATCTCCTGCCCACTGGACGTCGACGGCCTTGCTACCGACGATGAGGTCCGGACTATCGGCGTTCTGAGCGGACGAGCCGACGACGACCGCATTTCGGGCGGCCTGTGGGAGCACGTCCAGGAACGCCTGCTCGGCGCGGGTAGGGGCGCGGGACGGGGTTAGGGTGCTCATCAGGAATACTCACCAAGGACATATACCTCATAATGACACTGAGGTATGGCCAAATGGTGATGAATTGTTCGCCTGTTGTGGGGACGCGGAGGCCTCGTGGGCCCCATCTCCACAGATTCCGCGGCCGCGTGCACGGCCAGGGAGAAGGGCGCGTTCGGCATCACTCCGCCGCCCCGTCCGGCTCGGGCTCCAGCACCTGCGTGAGCGAGCCGCCAGCATGGAAGAAGGCCTCCAACCGCCTGGCGAACTCGACCCACTGCTTCTTCTGGAGCCTGGAGAAGGCGTCGAGCCAGCGGTCGTCCATCCGCAAGGGGCGCAGCGCGGGGTGCAGCACGAGGCGTGCGAAGATCGCCTCGTCGTCGAGCTCATCGGCCACCTCTTCGGGCTCCAGGACCTTGATACCGGCCGCGTCGAGCACCTCCTGGCGGGGCTTGCCGTAGAGATCGGCGATGGCGCTGAACAGCGTGAGGCTGTCGATCCGGTAGCGCCCGCCCGTCTCCATCTTCTGGAGCTTGGCGAAGGTGAGGCCGAGCTGGTCCGAGGCGTCGCGGAGCGAGAGCCCCCGGTCGAGCCGGAGCTGCCGCAGGTAGGGGCCAAAGCTCGGGTGGTGCTCCCGGTAGAAGGCGACCTCGCCTGCGGCGCGGCCAAGCTCCGTGGGTTGCTGGATGGCGCTGGCGGGCGGGGAGGCGGGGGCTTTTGGCATGGGTTTCAGCTCCATGATTGTAGTTGCGAAAATAAGTGCATGGCGAGCGCTTGTCAAGGTCACGCGCTGATGTGATTGTAAATGCGTTACTGGAGAGCGCATGAGCAATCGCCTGCCTGCCACCACTCGCTTCTGGCTCAACGCCACCGTCGTCGCCGCCCGCCTCGAGGAGCGGCACATGAACCACGGCGACTTCGCGGACGAGCTGGGCCTGTCACGCTCGTACTGGAGCCAGCTCCTGCACCGGAAGCGGTCGTTGACGCCGCAGCTGCGCCGTTGGCTGCTGGCGTCGCCGACCCTCGCTGGCCTTCAGGAGGGACAGCTTTGGGAGCGCCTGCCCGCCGACGGTGGGTCGTGAACGCCGAGGCGCTGGACGCGCTGCGCCTGCTCGCGGGGCTCATCGCCGCGGATCTGCGCGCTGGGAGCCCGGTCCTCGCGGCGAGGTCTCCGTCGGCTGAGGGCAGGCCTCGCGCGCGTGGGCGTCCGCCAAGCCGACCCTTCGCCGTCGTGGCTGGCGCCCGGGCGCGTGCCTCCTGATCCCCTTCGCCCGCGAGGAGCTCATGCACTTCAAAGGTGTGCCAGGGTTGCCGAGTGGGCTCAGATGGCCCCTGGTGATCGCAAGTGCGAACGGGATGGGCCTGGCCGTCGAAGAGTGGCGTGTGCAGCTGTCCTTGTCGAGCGGTCCGGGTGGTCTGGGCCCCAACGACGATGGACAACAACGAGGGGCCGAGGCCCCGCAGAGGTGTGGCATGGGGTTCTGGGATCAGCTCGAGGAGGACGACGAGATCGAGGCGTCCGACGAGGGGTTGGCGCTCATGAAAGAGGAGGACCCCGGCGTGGTCCTGGCCCGGGTGGAGCGCGCGTACCGCGAGGAGCGGGCGCGCGTCCGCGCCAGCGTGGATCTCGACGAGCTTCGGATGATGCGCGAGCTCTACCGGACGCAGGTCGCCGACGGCACGCTCCACGGAATCGCCGCCGTGCGCGGCAATGACCTGCTGGAGCACATCGACGATCGCATCACCGACTTGAAGGCGGCCAGGCTCGCCGAGTGGGGGCGATGATGGACCCGATCGAACGGGAGGTGCTGGCGCAGAAGGCGTGGCTCCGTCAGTGCGAGGACATGGCCGCGCTGCTGGATCGCATGGCGAGCTACCGGGAGGACCTACGCCTGGGGGTGCGCTCGGGGAATCCGCTGCTCCAGGTGCGCGCGTCCGACCTGCTTGAGCTGGCGGAGGATCGCCTTGTGGAGCTGAAGGCGGCGCGGATCGTGGAGGCGCGACGGGCGGAGATCGAGGCGCGCAGGAGCGCGGAGGCGCGGGAGCAGGCCGAGCGTGCCGCAGCGGAGCGGGCCCAGGAGGAGGTTCGTCGCCGCGAGGCCGAGGCGATCGCGCGAGCTGCTGAGGAGGCCGAAGCGCGGCGACAGGAGGAGGCCCGGGTGGTGACGGAGAGGCGGGCGCGGGAACAGCAGAGCGCCGAAGAGGAGGCGCGGCGACAGGCGGAGGCTCGCGCGGCCGCCGAGGCGGAGCGGCACGCGGCGGCGCGCCTGGCCAACGCGCGGGCGGCCGAGGTCGAGGCGCGGGCGGCGCTGCTCCGGGCGAGGGCCGCGCAGCTCGCGAACGCGCCCGAGCGGGGCTCGGGTGGGG
Organism: uncultured Enterobacterales bacterium; assembly: GCA_964615375.1. GTDB lineage: Bacteria > Myxococcota_A > UBA796 > UBA796 > CAZKWG01 > CAZKWG01. The sequence goes on along the minus strand of CAZTOW010000067.1, from coordinate 37,175 downwards.
TGGGCGCTGGGGAGCACTTGTCGATGGGACGGGCGGCGGAGGTCCAGGCGATGCCGGACGCCGATGCTTCTGCTCGCGCGGAGGTACGCGCCGCGCCCTCGGCGGTGGACCGGTTCAGGACGCCGGCCACAGCTCCGAGTCCGCCTGTCATGACGCGCGCGCAGCCAGACCGGCCGGCGACCTCGCAGGTCCCTCCATCGGTGGTCGCGACTGACCGCACGGCAGCGCAGCCCGCAGGATCTCGGCTCGGACGGGCGGAGACGACACCGTGGGCGCAGAGCCAACCCGCCACTAAGGGCATCCCATCGAGGCCGTTGACGCCGCCACAGGCCAGGCCGAACCCCGTCGCGCACGCACCCGTCGAGACCGGCACCGCGGGTGCGGCGATCGAGCGCGCAAGGCCAGCCGCCACCCCTTCGCGGTCGCAACCTGCCGCAACATCCCGTCCCGCATCCCTCGTCCCTGCGCGCACGCCGATGGTGGTGTACTCCAAGCGCACCCCGCAGGATCGGGCGGCGGCAGGCCCTCCCTCGCCAGGCCGACCCGTCGTCACGTCTTCGGGAGCTGGCGCGCCTGCGCCAGTCGCCGCTCCTCGTCCGCGAATGGTGGTGCACTCCAAGCCACCCGGACAGGTCGCGAAGACTCCAAGCACGCCCGCTCCTACGGCGTCCTCTCGGACGGAGATTCAGGCGGCCCGCTCACCGCTGGAACAGGCTGTGGTGTCGCCAGCCGAGGACCCCATGGAGGCAGCGGATCGGGAGGCGCTGATGCGCGTGGGGCGCTGGCCGCCGCCGCCCCCGCAGCCCGAGAGCTGGTTCTGGCGGCCTGACGATCACTGGCCCAAGGATTGGACGCTCACCGGGTACGACCTCGCGAGCTTCCGCGGGGGCCTGTGCGTGTCTCAGCGGGTGCTGGCGGGTCAGCTCGGCGTGCCCAAGGTCGAGGTCTCGCGGGCGGAGGCGAAGCCGAAGGAGAAGCTGCGTCCCGCGCTCCAGGTGTCCGTGAAGGAGGAGATGGAGCGGGCGTATGCGGCGCGGCTGGCGCGGCGCCAGGCGGCCATCGCGCGGACACAGGAGAAGGCCGCGGAGCCCGCAGTGCAGGCGGAGCCGGTCGTGATGGCGACTACGGAGCCTGCCGCGCTGGAGCCCCTCACGGCGACCTCCGCTGCTCCACCGCCGGTGTTCTCGGACGCGAGCCCTGAACCGGAGCCGCTCACGGGCGCGGACCTCGCGCGCTGGCGCTCGGCGGTGAGCCTGTCGCAGCGGCAGGCCGCAGCCCAGCTCGGCGTGGCGCACGGCACGGTGGCGAAGGCGGAGCTCGCGGCCGACAAGGCGCTGGGCCAGCAGCTGAACCGGGCGCTTCAGGAAGCGCTGCGCGGTCAGGCCGGGGAAGCAGCGGGAAGCGCTCCCGTGTGGGTGGGGAGTGCTTCCACGCTTCCTGGCGGAAGCGGCTGAGAATCGCGTGGGCGCTTCCAGGTGGAAGCGCAGTCGGACGAGCCGGATCGACGCGCAGCGCTTCGGCTTCGTGAGCGGCGCCGGGTCGTCCACGGAGGGGATTGGCACGCGCCCCACGACAGCGGCGGCTGCCGACCACACCCCAGTTGAGCCCCGTCGTGCAGCGAGAAATGGTCTCCGCTTGACAATCGCGAGGGGTTGGTATGTTTGTTGCAACGCTGGTTCTCGGGTGCCGATGGCCTCCAGGACCAGCGGGGCACAGGCCCATATCCACGCGGTTCGCTCGCGGCCGCGCGTGATCGTCTACGCGAGCACGGAGATCCCATGAACACACCCCTCGACCCCGTCCCCCGCCCGCCTCTGGAGCGCGGCACGGCCCTGGCCACCATCTACAGCACCGCCGAACAGCAGCGGCAGGCGGCCGATTCCCTCCGTCGCGCCGCCGAGGAGCACGCGCTGACCGTCCATCAGTTCATCACCGCCATAGCGACGGGCGAGGAGCCCGATCCGGCGCCGCTGCTACGCAGTCGGGGTCGGGTGGAGGCGCTGTTCGACGAGCTGTCCAGCGAGCACGAGGCTGAAGGGGACGCCTTCGATGAGCTGAAGGTCGTCCTCGGGGAGCACGCGGACGCGGACCCCGCGCTGGAGGCCCGCGCCATGGCGCACCTGCGCGCGCGGCTGGGCAGGGTCGAAGCGGCGACCGACGCGGACGCGCCGGCCGCCGGTCCTGAAGGGTCGGAGTAGCGGCCAGACCTGCCAGGACTGGATGGACATAGCGCGCCTGGGGCTTGGTGGCCCTGGGCGCGCTCGCGTCGTCGCGGACGGCAGGGGGACGCCCGACGACATCACCGCCGCCTTTGCCTCTAACATAGAGGAAACACTGCACATCCTCGCCCCGCCTCCCGAGCGGCCCGTGACCTCCGGAGGCCAGGCCGTCCTCGACGACGGGGCAGTCCCCCGTCGAGGAGGTTGCGATGTCAGAGCAGACACGACGAGGCGAAGATCCCAGAGAAGATCCTCGAAACCTGAGCCCCGCGGTCTACGAGGCCGGCCAGCGGTTGAGCGGTTCGCTGGAGGCGGTTCGGGAGGCGACGGGCGGCCCTCCAGAGGCGCTGCTGGCGCTGTGCGTCCGGCTGGGAGAGCGGGTGGCGGCCCTGGTGACAGCGCGCTCAGCGCTGGAGGCGGCGCTGCGGTCGTCGGGCTCGCCCCAGGAGGAGGGCCGCGATGGATGAGGAAGGACGGGCGATAGCGGCGGCACTGGCCTCTGCGCGGTCGCGTCGGGACGGCGAGGGCTACCCCGAGGCGCTGCGGCGCCGGGCGGGTCAGTGGCTGTCGCGGGGGCGGGCGCGGGGGGAGAGCTGGGTGTCGCTGGGGGCGGCGCTGGGGGTGTTGTCGATGACGGCTTCGCACTGGGCACGGTCAGCCTCGGGGGGAGGATTCCTTCCGGTTCGAGCGGAGCCCGTGGAGCCCGCCGCCGCCCCGGTGCCCCCCGTTGCGGCGACGGTGGCCTCGCCGCCGATGCCCGAGACGGTGCTGGTGACGCCGCGGGGCTTCCGGGTGCTGGGGCTGTCGCGCGACGCGCTGGTCTTCCTCGTGGAGCGGCTAGGATGATCGGGGAACCGGGACAGGTCGGGTGTTCGCTCGGGCAGCCCCGACGGACCTGCGGCTGGGCTTCGTGGGGCTGTCGGGGCTGGTCCGGTGCGAGCATGGACGCGACATGCTGGAGGGCGACTGGTTCCTGTTCGTGTCCTGGCGGCGGGACAGCGCGGCAGGATGGGCGGGGTGGAGACGGGGAGGGGTGGGGGCCTACAAGCGGTATCACAAGACCATCAAGTGCGGCGCCATCCGCGTCACCCCGCCGACCACCATCGAGGAGGCCCGAGAGACCATCACCCGCTTCGTCGACCACTACAACAACACCCGCCTGCACAGCGCCATCGGCTACATCACACCAAAAGACCGCATGGAAGGGCGACAGAACGACATCCGCGACGAACGAGACCGCAAACTCGAAGCCGCAAGAGCCCTCCGCGCCTAACGCCGCCAGCTCACCCGAGCTGGCGCTCAACATCCCTCGGAAAACCCTCGCCAGCACCTCGCGGATTCGTTATGTGCATGGCACGAGAGTCCGGTTCACGCTGGGCCAGTACACACCCGCCAGACTTTCCAGATCCCACACGAGTTATGGCATGCTCGCCACCTCTGGAGGCTTTCCCCATGCTCGCATGCGCTGCCCGGTGCTTTTCTTCCGAACTGGCACCGCTCGCGAGTGGGGGCCGATCTCCAGTCGCCGGCCGACCACATATCCGCTGAGCCGCCATCGAGGGGTATACGCATGCTGAGCCACGAGACCACCCACAGCCTGAGCAGCGAACCTCCTTTGGCTGGGCGCCCTTCTGGGGCTCCGGCCGCAGACGATGCGCGCAATCTCCGCGACCGGCGCGCCGATCACACGCTGCTCTTGTGGGGAGACACACAGGTAGGCAAGACGACGCTTCTGTCGGCGGCCTTTTTTTGCGAGCCCGGACGGCTGCGAGCGGTTGACCTGGGCGCGTCGGCCGAGGCGTTGACAACGATCCTCTTCGAAAGCTGGCAGAACCTGACCAATGGGCGCCTCGTCGAGGCGACGAGCGCCGGCAAGATCGATCTGGACCTCGCGCTTAAGAATGGGGGAAGACTCAGAATCCGCGACGTCAAAGGGGGCCTCACGCGCGAGGTCGCGCGCTCTCCGGATGCCCGCGCCTGGCTCCAAGAGGCGAGCTCTGTGCTGTTCCTCGTGGAGTGGAACGCCGACGAGCTCGGCCGGCAGCTCAACGCGATCGACGGAGCCTGGGCATTCTGCCCCGACAAGCCACGTGCGCTCGTCTTCACGAAGGTCGAGCGGTCCCTGCTGCGCGCGGATCCGGCGTGGCAGAGACGACCTCGTTGGTGGGCAGATCACGCCTGGTGCCAACCCCACGCGGCCATGATCGCGCGGTTCGGCGACGCGGTGTGGCCGTCATCATGCTTCGGTTATCACGAGGAGCAGGGCTCCCCGGCGATGATCCTCGGGGAGTATGGGCTGGTCCTGCCGTTTGGCATCCGCCCACGAGGGGTGGTCGAGCCCATTGAGTGGCTCCTCCAGCGGATGGGACTGTAGCCGTGCCTCGCGTCGTCGGCACTGCGGTGTTGTCGAAGCTCGCGGGCGGCGAAGACTACACGTGGGATCGCGCGCCCAGCGGCGAGCTCGCCGCGGAGGCGGGCGCCTGGCTTCAGGCTCATTCCAGCAGCGGGAACGACGTCTCGGTCGTGCTCCTACGTCGGGGTGGCGCCCAATGGATACTGAGGCTCTCGCAGGACCGCCGCAGCGACAACGCAGGGCGGCCCGTCCGGCAAGCCGCGCTCGCTCGTGTGGTGCCGCAACCTCAGGAGATGGCGCCGGGCGAGCTGCTCGTCGCCGCCTATAACGGCTGGCGCCCAGAGCGAAATGGCCCGGATGGAAGCGAGTTCCCTCCGGGTCAGCCAGCCCGCCGGTCCGACGACGATGAGATCTCCGTCGCCCTCCTTCAGCTCGCTCTGGCAGACGAACCCCGAGCCTTCGTGCGCGAGGTTGGATCAGTCTCCACGGTGCTTGCAGCCTATCCGAGGCTCATGTGGATCGCGCTGCTGCCCCGGGCCTTGCCCGGAAGGTGGCCAGACGGCACGGGTCTGGTCCTGTCTGAGGCACACGAAGCAGACGACGAGTACGTCTCATACCTGTGGCGTAGGCTCGCCGAGGTCGAACGACGCCAGCTCCTCGAGCTCGACCTCGACTCCCTGCGAGCCGTCGCTCCCGGCCGCGACCAGCGACTCGATCTGCTCAGCGCTGCGTTGCTCGGCGAGCTGGCCGACGATGTGCCGCTGTCCGAGCCATCCTGGCGGTGGTTGCTGAGCTCCAATCGAGCTTTTTCGCTCGCTCGTGCCCCGCGCGCCGTGGTCGCAGCGTGGTTGAACGACGGATCGCTCGGACCTGACGAGCTGGAGTCCGTCGCTGATCGCCTCTCTTCGACCGATGCGCCGCTCGTGGCCGGGCTGTTGGGCTCGAGCGCCGATCGGCTCGACCGCTTTCTGAGGCTGTTCGGCCCCGGTGCCGGAGGTATCGAGCACCTCCTCCCTCCTGAAGCGGCGACGCTGTGGGCCTCACTGCAGGATGGGCGCTTGCCCACTGACTCCAATGTCAGCGCCTCGTTCGCGACGTTGGAGCAGGCAGGCCTCATCGCCCGTCTCTCCGCGCGTGCGCTAGCCGCGCTGGTGAGCCTCCACCCGCCCGCGGTCATCCGCGACCACTACGAACGCGCGCTCGAGCAGGCCGGGCTCCCGCCCGAGCTCGCTGCCGCGCTCGCCCATGGGCGGTCGCTTGAAAGAGTCCCCGATGTTCCGCCTCCGGAGGCCTCTCCAGAGCACGAAGAGCTGCCTGACCTCACCCTCGTCGCGCCCGCGCTGTGTCGTGACACACGCTGGCGCTACTGGTGGGTCGAGCGTTGGCCTCCGCGCGCTGGGATGCCCCACCCGGCAGATCCTGATGCGGGGTGGACAGCGGCCGCAGACGCCTGGCTGCGAGGCGCAGCGACGGCTGGTGAGGTGAGCCCGTCACACGCGCTCGCGCGCGTCGCGCGTTGGCGAAAGGAGCGCGTCGCATCAGGAGTGACTCTGCTCACCCTGCTCAAAGACCTCGGATTCGATGGGGGGGCTCCGCTTCGGGTCCTCCTGGCGGAGGCCCTCGACCTCGTAGAGCAGGTTCCGATCCCCCAGGACCAGGTGAGGGTGTTGCGTCAGCTTCGCGATGCAGGCGTCTTGCATCGTCAAGAGCTGAACGCCCTCGGCGTGGCCTGTGCTGATCCCGACCTGCTGGAGTTGGCGGATGTTGACTCGGCGGTCTTGGCGCTGATCGACTGCCGGAGAGCTCCCCCTGTTGAGGTGCCCGCGGCCTGGGAGGCGCGGCTCGACCCCATCCTGGCCCAGGCCATCCGCGACGCCGCCTTCTGGCGACGCTGGGAGTGCGGGGTCCCGCACGGGATCGTGGCCTGGATCTGCGGGAGAGTCTCGGCCCAACCCGCCGGGGCCGAGGCCGCCGCCGTGATGGCGGCCCTGCAGGGAAGCCACACGCTGAGCCTCGCGCTCCTCACTCGCGTGGCAGATGGGCTGCCCGCGCGGGCGCTCTGCGCGCAGGCGGTGCGCTGGGCGGGAGACTGGCGCGCGGAGGATCGGGCCGCGGCGCTCGAGCGCGTCCTGTCTGCGCGGCCGCTCCCTCCGGACCTCTGCTCTTTCCTCCGGGAGCGGCTCCTGGGTCTTCGACCCGCCCGCGCACCCGACGTGCCCGCGATCATGGTGGTCGAGCTGCTCCCGATCCTGGACCCCATAGAAGAGGTTCTCCGCCCCTGGATGTCCCGTACGATGATAGATGCGGACGAGCCCGCGTTACTGGAAGCGCTCATGCACACCCTGTTGGTCAGACCACCGCTCGTACGTCCGCCCCCCCCTGATCCGGCCGCCGCCGCCAGGAGACCAGCCTGGACACGGGCGGCGGTCGAGCAGCTGGGGTGGTCCCATTGGCAGGAGTCATCAAGATGAGCACCGAGCTCAGCCCGGTCCAGCTCCAGGCCCTGGCCGACCTGCTCGGCCGCGTGACGGACTTCGTGATCGTGGACCTCCGCGGAGCTGCACCCGCGGCGAGCATTCACCATCAACGCGCCTGGGCGAAGGGGGGGGGGCGCCGCACACCGTTGCAGGTGCATGGCGTGACCGCCCTCGTGCGGGACGTCCGCGACTCTGGACACCGATGTGTACTCCTGCTGCCGTCAAGGGAGGTCGATCAGGATGATTGGATCGAAGCGCTCATGGCGCTACCAGACATCGAAGCCGTCCTCTGCGATGATGAAGGAACGCTCTTTCACCGGGGCATCAAGCTCCTGGCAGACGAGCAGGAGATTCTCGAGGACGGCAAGACGACCATGGTCATCGTGCAGCTGGACCGCGAGGTGCGGTTCACCGACGTCGACCTCCCCCTCGCGATCCCCGTAGAGCTACCCAGAGGGGCGAACGCCGATCTTCGGGTTGGCGTCTCGGCAATGTCGGCGGTGGACGCCCCCTTACCCAAGCCAGACTGGTTCATCGTCGCCTCAGGTCCGCCAAAGGGCGTGCTGGAGATCGACGTCGAGATCCGATCAGGCCTGGAGAGGTGGCGGCTCACCTATCGTGGAGACGACGGGAGCCTGGGGGGCCTGCGACGCGCCCGAGCTCCAGCCCCGGCCCGCGCATCTTCTCATCGGGTCGCGCAGCGACTCGCGGTCATCCTGGATCGAACCTGCCCGGACCGAGCGGCCTGGAGCGATGCGCTGATGACCGTTCTCGGGGGCGGCAGGCGTGGTGGCCCTGGCCCCACGCGCTACGACCTTGTAGAAGATCAGCAACCCAGCCTGCGGCCGGCGGACCTCAATCGAGAGCTGCGGCTCTCGCTCGCCGACGCGCTCGACGCCGCGCTCGCCGGCGCGGATGTGCTCGTCGACGGGTGGTGGGTCGCCGACGTGCCAGGAGACGGCGTGAGCTGGCTCACCGGGCTGGACCGACCGGCCAGTGAGGTCCACTCTGCAGGAACTGAGCGGCCCGGCGCTCTGGGGCGCCTTTTTCAAGGAGCGACGTGGTCTCCGGGGCTGGACCTCTGGGACCCCATCCAGTACGGTCTGCGGGACGCGCTCAACACCCTGGAGGCTGACCGGGGGCGCCGAGGCGCCGTGTTGATCGTGGGCGACTCGCCGCCATACCCACCCCTCGTGAGGAACTGCCCGTTTCACAAGGTGGTGAGGGCCCTCGGGCCGATGACGTCGGTGCGTCGCCAGGATCCAGGCTGGATACTTGAGCTGGAACGCGCCGCAGCCCTGGGCATCCCCGTCTGCTGGCTGTTCATGGAGCATGACCAGTGCCACCCTGATCATCGGCGCATGCACGACCAGGCTCGGCGAGTCCAAGGTCTCGTCTCGACCGCCCTCGCCGAGTCGGTCACGCTCGTCACCCAGCCTGCGGACCGCGAAGGCGTGTTGCGCGGAGTCCGCGCGGCGCTCGACGCGACCGCAGCGCCAGAGAAGACGAGAATTGGGATCCGAACCCGCGGACTGGAGGTCCGATGACGCTACAGGGGCTGGCCAGGCGCTGGCGAGACATCGCCGAGCAGCGAGGCGCGATGGGCTGTATCGAGGCCATCCGCCTCGACATCCTGGAGGCGGGCCCGGAGGGAGAGCAGCGCTGTGTCGGCGCGCTTCGGCTCCTTCACCAGGCGCTCCTGTCGCGCGCGCTGGCCGCCGAGCTCCTCGCCATCATCGAGTCCGGCGACAGCGACACGGCAGGTGACGGGTTGGTGGACACGCCAGAGATTCAGGCCCTGCGAGCCGAAGAGTCGAGACTGCGCGCGGCGCTCGAACGCGCTCAGGAGCGTGTTGGAGACCTCAAGGCGCTGGTGGACGAGGTGTATGCGCTCCGCGCGGAGCAGAGCGGGCTCGAGCGCGAGGTCGCTGAGCTGGAGGGCATGCTGACATGAGCGACGTCCTCGAGGGATGGGCGAAGCGGGTTGGAGCTGGCGCGCGCCGCCAGCGAGATCAGGTTCGAGCTGAGCTCGCGAGGAGCGTGGCTGAGCTCAACGCTCAGCTGTCGAGCGTGGAGCACCCCCAGACGCTCGGGGAGGAGCGAGACGCCCTGGCGCAGCGTGTGGCCACGCTGAGCGCTCGGAGGGAGCAGCTTCGCGAAGAGCTGGCGCGGCGGCAGACCCGGCTTCGCGATGAGGCGCGCGACGAGGGCCTGCGCCTGCTCAGTCTCTGTCGTGACCGCATCATCGCGCGGCGCTCACGCGAAGACGCCGAGGTGGTGGCCGAGGCCGAAGAGCTGTTGAAACGAAGCGACCTGACCGCCGCGGCGCTCGAAGGGGAGCTGAAGAGGCGAGACATCCGGGCGATCGTTCGGGCTGAGGTCGAGGGGCGCCTGGCGGCGGTGGCCGACGCCGCGAAGGCGACGGATGGTCGCCGCTCTGTCGCGATCCAGCTCACCCGTGAGTTGGAGACGCTCACGTCCGACCAGCTGAAGCTGCGGCGTGAGCTCACCGAGCGGCACGCGGTCGCCCCCTCCGTGACGGACGCTATCTGTGCGAGTGGTCCGGCTCAGCTCCACAGGTATCGGACGGAGGTCCTCGATCCCGCGCTGGTCGACGCGTCCCTCGAGGCCGCCTGGCGAGTCCCGATGGACGTGTTGGCGGAGGTGCGACGTGTCCGTGTTTGATGTACACGCGAGGCTGGAGGCGCTCGAGCTCGCGCACGCGCAAGGGCGCGACGTTCGGGCGGAGGCCGCGCTCCTCCTGGCCGAGATCCCGCAGACCTCGGCACCGCCCCCCGACGACGCCGCGGCTCTTCGCCGAAAGGCGGATGTCGTTCGGCAGCACCTGCAGCTCGGCTCGCTGACTCTGCCTCCAGGGTGTCCCGCCGCCCTCGTGCAGCTCGCCGCACGGCACGAGGCCCGCGTGATCGGGCCCGCGCTCCTGAGGGACCTCGCGGAAGAGCTGGAGCGCGCGAGCGCTGAGACCCGGGAGATCGAAGCGCGAATCCGCTCCACCGAAGGCGCGATTCAAGTCGGGCAGGAGCGCACAGCGACCCTCCGTCGCTTGCTCGAGCTCCTTGACCTGCTGGTCAGAACGGACGCCATGGAGGGACGATGAGCTGGACAGTCGATGGGCACACCTATCACGACTACAATGAATACCAGCGCGCCCTCGAGCGCGGGAATTCCTCCCGTGCACGGGCAGAAGCGGACACGGCCCGGCGTGAGGCTCAGCGCCTGCAGTCGCGGATCCGCGATCGCGAGCAGGAGCTGGCCCGGTCAAGAGACGACCTGCGACAGCAGATCGCGATCAATGCCGCGATTCAGCAAGATGTAACTGCGCTTCAGCGCGTCCAGAACCGCCTCGAGCGGGCACAGCAGCGCATGGAGCGGGACGTCACACGGCAATTCACCGAGGTCCGAGCCCATCTGGCGGAGAACAGAGCGGAGCTCGCGCGGTTGGACGAGCGCCAGAAGGCGCACGCCGCGGAGGTGCGGCGGCAGTTTGAGGAGGCGCGCGTAGAGCTCGCCCGCGGCCTCGATGAGGCTGAGCGGCGTCGGCAGCAGACAGAAGAGCGCCTGTCTGGTCGGATTCGCGAGGTGGACGCCAAGGTTGACGCCGACCGAAAGGCCCGAGCCGAGAAGGAGGCGTCGCGACGCGCGCGCGCGGAGCAGGCGGCCGTCTTCGCAGAGCGGGAGCTTGGCCTCCACGTGAATTCGGTAGGTCCCCTTGGCCTCGAGGCCAGCCTGAAGGGGATTCAGTCCAAGATCGGCGCCGCGCGCACGCTCCTTCAGCAGGGCGACGAGTCGGCTGCGCTGGCCCTCGCCTCGACCTCCGACGTGGAGGCCCGCCACCTCGGCTGGGAGGTCGAACATCGCCGCGCGACGTTGAATGCGCGGCGAGACTCCGCGATCGAACGGGCCGATCGGGTCAAGCGCGACCTTGACGAGTCGCTGGTGCAGGCCCTGTTCATGCGGGAGCGGGAGCAAGCGCTGCTCGTGTGCGACCGGGTCGCGGAGCAGGCCCGCACGGGTTATGAGCGCTATGATCGGGCAGAGGTCGAAGCGGCACGGCACGAGCAGATCCTCGCACGATTGGAAGAGGAGACGTCCATCATGGCCGCCGCCGCGCCGTCCCTCGCGGATCTGGCGAGGGACCGGACAGAGCGCGCAAAGGCCCTCATCGGGCACCTCAGAGGCATCTACGGCCCGCTGTCGGATGTTCGCCAGCGGCAAGCCGTCGAGGGAGACCGCAAGTCGGCCATGATCGTGGAGTGCGAATTCGGCAGGGCGCGGGTCGACCTGCACCTTCAGATCGACGGCACCTACACGCTCGACGGGTATGGCCACGACTCCAACGCCACGTGCGCGAGTCAGGGGACCGCGGTCGCGGAGGTGGTCGGGCGGGCGATGACGGTGGAGGCGCGCCACACGGACACAGCCAACCGGTCCGGCCCGGCCCGGCGCAACGAGAGCGCCTCAGAGGACCAGGGCAACTGGCATGAGATGGCCTCCCGGCTGTCGGACATCAAGAGGAAGCTATGAGTGAGCGCCACTCCTCGCCGAGCGTCGCGCGTTTACGGGCCCTGGCGGCAGGCTCTGACGGGCGAATCGCGATCGTGGCCGGTGGTGAGGGGCCCTGGTACGTTGGCCGTCGACGGGCCGCGGCGACCACTCTGTTGGAGGCCGCGCTGACGTGGCTCGTGACGCCCGACCACGTCGAGATCATCGCGTTCACCGGCCTGGGCCAGCACCTCCCGGACATCACGTTGGGTCCGACCATGACCGTAGGTCTCACCCCAGCGGGGTGGTTGGTTCGCGCACCGGCGAGGCCTCCCGTGGCCGCGCCTGCGCCCCGCGCGCGCCCCACCCAGGACCCCCTCGGGTTTGATCTCGATCTGGACCTCGTGCGCGTCACCGATGGCACACAGGGCGTGGAGCGGGTCCTCTTCCCCGCGGCCAACTGGACCTGGCCTGAACGGGTCGCCCGACTGCTCGCGGAGCTGGATCGCCTGGCGGGATGCCGATGGACCGGCACCGAGCTCGTGGAGGCCGGGCCTGCGACGCAGCGCGCGCTGGTGGTGGTCGACGATAACTGGCTCATCCCCGCCTGGCAGCGCCACCCGGAGGCAGACGCACCCCAGCCAACCCAGTCGGGCAGTCTGCTCAGGCGCATGACCTATCTGCCCGACATGATCTCCACCCGTGGGGTTGACCTGGTGGTGCTCTGTCGAACCCGAGAGCGGGCGGACGCGTTGCGGTCGGGGAGCTTCCTCGAAGTTACTGCGCGCGCCTCGGATCGGGCGCGTCTCGCCGTCGACCTCTTTCCTGCCCTGGCGCTCCCGACCGCCGAGGTGATCGACGCCCCGCGACTCCCGGTGAAGGACGCCTATGGTCCCCTGCTCCCTGGCGCCCAGCCCACACAGACCTTCTACAACATCCTGCGGACCACCCCCCCCACGGTGGAGCGGGGGCCGCTTGAGGAGCTGGATCGCCTGATCGGACTTGAACCGGTCAAACAGCAGGTGCGCGAGCTGTATCACATCGCGCTCGACGCGGCCGAGCGCAGGCGCATGGGCCTGCACGTCGCAGACATGAATTTCAACACCGTGTTTTATGGCAACCCTGGCACCGGCAAGACCACGGTAGCGCGGATCGTCGCGCGCATCCTCGGCTCCCTGGGTCTGTTGAGCGGCGACAGATTGACCGAGGCGACCCGGGCCGACCTGGTGGGTGAATATGTCGGACAGACGGCCCCGAAGACCCGCGCGGTCTGTGAGCGCGCCCTGGGAGGTGTCCTGTTCATCGACGAGGCCTACAGCCTCGTGCCCGCCGAAGGGGGCCGCGACTTCGGCACGGAGGCGATCGATGAGCTGCTGCGATGGCTGAGCGAGAGAAACCATGAGCTCGCCGCCATCGTGGCGGGTTACCCCATGGAGATGCGCCGCTTCCTCAGCGGCAATCAGGGCCTCGCCCGTCGCTTCCACTTCCACATCCATTTCCCGGACTACGACGACGGCGATCTCGTCAGGATCGCGGGCGTCATGGCGGCTTCGGCGGGGGACATCATCGCCCCTGAGGCCGCGGACATCATCCAAGCCCGGCTCGCCGCCCAGCGCCGGGCCTGTGGCCAGGCGAGGGTCCCTTTCGGCAACGCAGGAGAGGTGCAGAAGCTGGTTCAGGGCGCGCGGATCGCGCGGGCCATGCGCCTCGCGAGGAGGTCCGGGGTCACCCGAGAAGAGCGCCTTCAGCTGATCAGCGAGGACTTTGAGCGTGCGAGGTTGGACGCGCCTGGAGGGCCTGGATGAATCTGCACCTCGGGCATGGGGTCGACTCGCTGCGTCCGACCTTTCACAATGGCCCGGGGTGGAGGATCCCGCTCTGGCTGCAGGGGTGCTCGCTGCGTTGCACGACGAGGTGCCTGAACCCGCGCCTGCTTCCTGCGCCCCAGGGGGCGGGCGTCCCGGTGTCCGCCGCGCTTGGGCGCCTGGAGGAGCTCGCAGGCGGCGCGCTCCGCCCTGTGGAGGGGATCACGGTGCTGGGGGGTGAGCCCTCAGATCAGCCGCAGGCCCTGGCCGATCTCCTCCGAGGCGCGTGGGACCTTGGCCTGTCCACGATGGTATACACCGGCCACCGCTTCGAGCAGCTGGCGGAGGTGCCAGGCTCGACGGGCTGGCTCAGCGCGACCGACCTGCTGGTGGACGGACCCTATCTGGACCATGAGTACGACGACCACATCGCGTGGCGAGGGTCGCGAAACCAGCGCCTGCTCCGCCTGAGCGACCGATACTCCGAGAATCAGTTGATGGAGGCGTTCGAGCGTCAGGGTAAGGGCTGGTCCATCCAGGTGCGGGCGGACGGGGGGGTCTCGATGTCTGGGTTGCAGAGCCGAGAGGGCGCGATGAACGCAGAGGATGCGTTGAGGCGCGAGCGGCGCTGAATCACGGGCGCTTCACTTTCTCTCCATGTCCGTCGCCAACTTCCCTGCGTCCGACGGGTGTGCCATGGGCGTCCTGGCCTTCGCGTGAAGATGGGGCACCTTGCGCCACAAGCAGACACAGAGCCCCCAAAGACCAACCGCAAGTGCGACAAGACCAACCCAAAAAAATGGGCGACTGAACCACGGCAGTACGGGGTAGAACTCGATATCCGCCACATGTCGAGACGCGTCCTGCCCCTTTCTCCCTGTGCGAGACAGTACGAGTTGATAGGCGCCGAGGCTCTCCGGCACGATGCTGGTCGGTTCCAGACAGATGGACTTTGGTTGGTTGTCGAGCGCGACGCGTACATCGTCAGCGTACACAGGAGCGCCCATGAATGCTCCTGAAGACGCCAGATAGTAGGCACCCCTGTTGGCGGTTGTCGCCTTGGCATCGCAAGGCATGGAATCGGTCGCCCCGCCATCCCGATCAAGGGGCAGCACCTCGAGCGGCAGTGGCACCATCGAGGGAAACGCTGGGCTCGACCTCAACGCGATGTTCAAGACTTTGCCCTCCACGCTGCATCCACCGGCATCATCGGAGCACGTTAAGACGAATGGCTTGGGCCTGCTCGATCCAATCTCGTAATAGAACCGCACCTTCTGAGACAATCTCGGTTCGCTTCCGAAAAAAGTGGGATCGTTGTCCAGCGCAAGATCGGCGATTCTGGTCAATCGAACCTGCGTCCACTCGTCTACAACGGAGGCGGTGTCATCGTCCTGCGCTCGATGGACCTGGTGAATGAAGCCCTGCCGGAAGGCAATACTCCCACTCTCCAGCATTGAGGGAATGGATCCATTCGACGGATTGCTCTGATCGAAGTTGACCAGGCGAAAGTCAACATCCTGCCTGCTACCCAACTCATCAAACTCATTCGCAATTCTCTGAATGGTCTGGCGGTAATCTACACCGAATCCTCGGTCCATTGCTTCGCGCAATTCCTCGGTGTCGGACCGAAAGTCCGATAGGATAACAACTACTATGCGCGCATCTTTGAAGTCAGGCACGCTGTGAATGTTCTGAATATATAGCTTCAGTTGTCGTCCCAACGCGGAAAAATCGGTCTTCTGGGAGGTCGTGCGGAAGGATTTGCCTGCTGGTCGCAGCAGAGGCCTCATGCTCTCTGTAAACTTCCTCGCACCGGGCCTCTGATTGTCTTCCGATGATCCGGACGCCAGGTCGGCAAAAACGGGCGTCACATCGCTGGATGTCGCCAGAGCATCTGTCGCGACGCCGTCAAAGAAGATCAGGCCCGCACGTGCGCGAAGGTTGTACTGCGCGAGTAAATTGACTTGACTGCATGCTTCGGCAGCGGCGACCTGTCTCAGTGTCACCGGTCCGAGCCCGTCGAGGCGACACGCCTCGACGGAACTCTCGGCATAGCGTTCCTGTAAAACGCTGTCCAACACGAAATCAGGCCCCATGCTGTCGGAAGTGTCGATCGCGAAGACAAACGCGAGCGGTGGCCCCGACGGCGGGATCACTTCTGATTGAGCGAAGACCTTCGCGAGCTCCAGAGTGCGATCAGAGGGGCTGGGTCCGAACAAGAGCATGCTCAGCGCGTGAGTTCCCTCAAGGCGCGCGAATGCCGTGCTGTGGACCGTCGCCGTGATCCCGATCAGTGCGATGCCGAGAGGGAGAGTCTCCTTCCAATGATCAATGGACCACTGCCTGAACTCATCATAGCCGTGGTGGCACATCGTCAGGAGATGACTCAGACCATGCGCGCCAGCCCTAATGGCCCGAACGCTCCAGAACGAACGCGGCCGAGGCCGCCCATTGTTGGCATCTTGCGTCATGCGGCCCACCTGTGGATATCATACGGCGGCGACTGAAAGGCACTATGAAATACTACGCTTATTCATATCATATCGTCGCTGTTGAGTCAACAGGCCGCGACGAATTTCGGTGCCACCGTCCGAGCCCCGCCGATTTACCACCGGATCGAGAGGGGCAGGTCACTTTAGAAAGTCGCGCACCAGCAACCGGTCCAGCCGTGGCACGATCTGGATGACGACCCTGCGCTGCCGCTTCAGGTCGAGGTCTCCCGCCTTCAACGCCTCGGCACAGTGCTGCTCGTCGAACTTCTCGCGCTGCTCTGGCTTGAGCTCGCGCGGCTCGAAATAGCTACGCCCGACGGGCAGAACCTGCCACCGATGCGGATCAACCCGTCTCGTCCGAGCGGATTCGTCACAGCTCGTACCCAGCCCCGTCGGGCAGCACGCGTAATCCCCACCTGCGCAGGGCTCGGTGAGGAAGCGCGCGACCGCCGCCGCGCGCAGCACCGACAGGTCCAGGTTGTCCTGAAGCGCGCTTCGGCTATCGACATAGGGGGCGCAGTCCGTGTGACCCACGACGCGCAGCTCGACGAATTCCTCCGCGTTGAGGTCGCGTCTCTCGAAGCCGTCGGAGACCCGGTCCAGGACCTGCGCGACCGTGCTGCGCGCCTCAACAAAGGCCCGAAGATTGTCGGAGTCGGGAGAAAATGCCCAGTCACCGCTCGGAAAGAGCTGCTCGGCCTTCAGGATGATCTCACCACGATCGCGATCCACCTCGATGTAGGCGCTGCCCTGGCCCACCGCCTCGAAGGCATCGGCGAAGATCTGCCGGATCTCGCGGAGCCGCCGGATCTCCATGGCCTCGACGAAGGCCTGAAGCCACACCACGATGAGGATCAGGAGCATCACCATCATCAAGCCCGAGAAGAGGTCCCCCACGACGATGGCGGTCGGATCTTCGATTCGCTTTTGAGCGCGTACTCTCATCCGGCGTCCTGCCGACCGAGCAGACGGCTCCAGTAGGGCTTTTGAAACCAGGCGAGCAGCGCGTGCTGAGAATTCGCCATCAGCTGCTGGGAGCTCGCCAGCGAATTCTGCGACTCCGCCAGGCGAGCCATGTCCCGCTCGAGCCGCTGGAGCACGGCGTGCATCTGCTCATGCTGGACGCGCTGGCGCTGATCCCAGCTCTGATCGGACCGCTGAAGCACAGAGGTCGCGGCCTGATGCACGATCCCGCCCACCGCGGGCCCGAGCTGGTCGCGCGCCAGGCCTCGCAGCACCTCGGCGACCTGGGCGTGAGCCCGCTCCAGCCCCTGGCTGGTCTGGCTGATGCGCTGCACGTGCCGGTTGAGCTCACCCACCGCCTCCGCCGTCTGCGCGAACGAGGCCACCGCCTGCGCGAGGGCCTCGCGGGAAGACCGCTCAGACTCGGACAGCCGGACGAGCTCGGGCAGGTTGCGGAGGTAGCGCTCCATGTCTGCGCCCGCCATCACCGTTTGAAGCGTGTCCACGGACTGCGTCGACGCCCTGGAGGCCGCCGTCACCACCTCGGCCATGATGGGGATGGCCTCAAAGGCCTGGGCCAGACGCCGAGTGTCCTCGAGCTGCCTGGACTTCACGATCTCCAGGAGATCCTCAGTCCGGTTGAGCAGATCGGCCAGACGCCGGGTCGTCTCCGTGAGGGCGAGCACGTGGCTCTCGCTGACCTGCAGGTCGGTGCCGGCCCGCGCCATCGCGTCGCCGAGCTTCTCCGCCGAGGTCACGAGGGCCCCCATGACCGTGGAGATCCTGCCGAGCATCACCTGGCCCTCGGCCCGCAGCTGCGCCATCGCCGCAGCCTGCGCCTGAGCGCCCTGCTCGGAGGCCGCGACCATCCTGCCCAGCGCGAGGTCCAGCTCGCCCCGCGCCCGCTCGAGCCCGCCGGTGAGCGTGCCGGTCGCCGCCCGGGTCGAGGTCTCCAGGTGGCCGCCAGCCACCTCGGCCGAGCTCACCAGCTTCGCGCCCGCGGCGCTGGCGGCGGCCTCCACGGACTTCGCCATGTCCCGCTGCTGCTGCTCCAATTGACCGAAGATGGTCGCCCAGACCTTCTTGATCTCCTCGGGCTGGGCCGTCAGCGCCATGGAGAGCTGGGCCAGCTTCGCGCGCAGCGGCGCGCCGTCGTCCGCCATCCGCTTCATCGCCGCGCCCGCGGCCTCGAGCGCCAGGACCTGCTGCCTGGCCCGGGTGGCCTCCTCAGCCTTCGAGGTGTTGAGCGCCGCGACGAGACGGTCAAACCCCTGCTGCAGCGCGCTCGCCTGCTGCTCCATGAAGAGCACCACCTGCTGATCGCCGGTCGGCAGCGCGTACACGGGCTCCATGTGCTCCGCGGAGAACCTCGTGATCGCAGCGACGACCTTCGCCTGCTCCGCGCCGACCTTCGCCCAGATGAGTCCGATGACCAGGGAGCTGAAGATGCCGGTGATGCTCGCGCCAAAGGCCGTGCCCAGGCCCGGCAGGCTCTCGCGCACGTGGTTGAGGGTGGCGACGATGTCCACCTGGCTGTTGGATGGAGCGCCCATCGTCGCGGTCATGGCGGGCGCCGCGACCACGCTGAGGGCTGACGAGAGCTGCCCCAGCGACATCGCCAGCCCGATGAAGGTACACAGAAGCCCGATCAGCGTGCAGCTGCTCCGCAGAACCGAGAGCCAGGGTTCGGCCCAGTCGTAACGCGCCGCCAGCACCGACAGCAGCTGCTCCGCGCCGCTCGGCTGGTTCTGCAGGCGTCGGCTGCGCAACACCTCCTGCCACTGCCCCAACGCGCCCGTGACCTGCTCGTTCGCGACCCCAGAGCGCTCCCAGGCTGTCTTCTCCGGGTCCGGCTGGAGGCCCTGGAGTCTCCTCAGGCTGGCCCAGTCCTCGCGGATGTCCCTGGCGACCACCCAGAGCACGCTCAGCGCGCCCAGAAAGACCGTGGCCAGCGCGGTCATCCAGTACGGAGACAGCGGCGTGGCGATCAGATCGCTGGCCCAGCTCAAGAAGGTCATGGGTCTCGCTCCTCAGGACAGCTCGACGTGGGCTTTCTCGATGACCTCGTCGCCTCGCGCCAGGCCGGGCCGGATCACGCTCAGCACGCGGTTACGCGCCAGCGTGCTCGACCCGCGCCCCTGGACAGCCGGAAAGTGCCGGCTGACGTGGTACGACTCTCCAACCGCGGGCACCACCAGGGACAGGCCCATCGCCAGGAGCGACGCCTCGATGCCCACGCGGAGCCGACTGAAGGTGTCGGGCTCGTCCCACGACTGTAGCGTGATACCCCACAGATCGGCCTCCACGTCGGCGAGGCGCACCGGGCGACCGCCCCCGTCGAGGTGCTCCACCAGGGAGGCCAGCGCCGCGGCGACGTCCTGCGCTTCGATCGCGCTCTCCGCCCGCCCCAGCGGGCCCGCCGGATCGCGCTGAAGCCACGACCGGAGCGCCGCCACCTTCTGCGCGACGTTTGGGCTGCCCACAGCCACCGTGGCCATGTCCTCGAACTCCTCGAGCAGCGTCTCTCTGAGCTCGGCGGGGATCTCTGGCTCGTCCTGGCGCTGGGCGCGGAGGCGTTGCACGAGCTCCCTCAGCCGCGGGACCACGTGCTCGTTGACCTCGTGCAGGATCTCGTCTCGGGCCTTGCTCCGCGCCGCGTCCCGGTCCTCTTGCAGTGAACGCACCGTGGCTTCGAGGGAGTAGCGCTCCCCTTCAATGGCCTGAACCCGCGCCCGCTCGGCCTGGAGTTGCCCTTCGATGCTTCTGGCTCGTTCTTGCAACGCGTAAAATTGCGCGTTGGTAGACTCCGTCACCCCGTTAAGCGTGTCCCGCGCGGCCCTCATCTCCCAGGCTGCGGCGTCCAGCGCGGCCGAATTCCGCTCAACGGCCCTCGTGAGCGCGTCGAGGTGCGGCTGAGGGACGGCGGGGGGCGCAGAGGTAGCTGGCGAGCTCTCGTCAAGCCAACGGCCTGCTCCAGTCGCGCCTCGGGCGTGGACCGCATCCCGCAGCTCGCCGAGCGCGCGTGCGTTCGCTCCGAGCTCGTAGCTGATCTCGGCGAGCCGGGTGGCGGCCGTCTGATTGACCTGCTCGGCCAGCGCGGCCACGCTCGCCGCGGTGAGTTCCACCGGCGGCGTCGGGCGGGTGGTCTGGTCGGCCGGGCGCTGCGCCATCTTCTCCAGCACCTTGAGCTGAGCGATGCGCAGCCCCAGCGAGGCGACGAGGGTCAGCGTCGCGGTCCACAGGCCATACATCAAGGGCGTGCGCGTAGGGTCGGCCCAGGCCAGCGCCCCCTGGTGCGGGCCTCCACCGGCTAGCAGCACCTGGAAGGCCCCGGTGCCCAGCGCGCCGGCCAACAGGGCGAGGGCCGCCAACGCGGCGAGGGCCGGGTGTACCCAGCCATGGCGCCTCCAGAAGGCCACCTGGGCCTCCATCGGCGCGCTGGAGTCTGCGATGCCGCCCGACGTCCCGCCGAGGCGCCGCATGTCGTCCAGGAGCCGCTTTACGGCGATGACCAGGAAGAGCAGGGCGAGCGCGCCCACCAGACCGACGCCAGAGCACCTCAAGAGGTAACTCATGACCTCACCCTCCGAATTCATGAGAGCTTGACATGGGCCTTCTCCAGTACCTCACCATTCTTGAGGATCCCTGGGCGCTCCACCGCGATCACGCGGTTGCGGGCCCGCCCCTCGACCGCCCGCTCTTGAGACGTGGGCCGGTGTTGCGCGACGTGGTAGCCCTGTCCGGGCTCCGGGACCAGGCTGGCCAGGCCGAGCACCGACAGGCAGCGCTCGACCCCCGCGAACACGGCCCCCTGGCCGTCGCTCTCCCAGGCCTGAAAGAGCATGGCGGCGACCGCGGCCTCGACCTCGTCGATCGTCGGGGGGCCGGACCCCGACGCGTCACGGGACCTCAGATGCTCGCCCACGGCTCGAATCACGAGCAGGGGATCTCCCGCCTGGTTCGCGGCGATAGCCTCGTCCAACGGGGACCCGGAGCCCGATCGCAGACGGGCCTGCAGGGCGGAGAGCAGCTCGCGCGTGTGGGAGCTGGGCCCCAAGGCCGCGACGCGGTCGAGCGCCTCAACGAGCGCCTGGGCGAGACCTCTCTCGATCTGCGCGACCTGAGGAGCCGCCTCGACACGCAGCAGCTCCAGGAGCGGCGCGAGCGCGCCCCGCATGCCGGCTCGTAGCGCCGAGAGCTGGGCCTCCGCGACCTGCAAGGCTGCGTTGGTCGCCGCCTCACTCCTCACCTTTTCCTTGAGATCCGCCTCGGTTTTCTGCAGTTTCTGTTGCAGCGAGACGCGCTCCTGGTTGAAGTTGGCGGCCGCGCTGTGCAGCATCTCCGCGGCCTCTCTCTCGTGGGCTTCTTCCAATTTCGATTTTTCATTCTCGAATCGATTCGCCTGCGCGACGAGCGCCGCGTCGTGCTCCCGCTTCAATCGGTCGAGCTCAGCGGCGTGTCTTCGGCTTTGTTCGTTGATATCCGT
Organism: uncultured Enterobacterales bacterium; assembly: GCA_964615375.1. GTDB lineage: Bacteria > Myxococcota_A > UBA796 > UBA796 > CAZKWG01 > CAZKWG01. The sequence goes on along the minus strand of CAZTOW010000067.1, from coordinate 15,877 downwards.
GTCGAGGTCGTCTCGGGGCGGTCTGCTCTCGAGCTCGCAGAGCTTCTCCTTCAGCGTCGCGACCTCCTTCTGCAGGAGATCGGCACGTCTGTTTGTCTCGTTTCGCTCTCTGGCGATCCGGTCACGCTCCTGCTCGACGTCGGCCTTCTCCCGGCGCAGTTGTTCCACTTCTTGCTGTAACGTTTCGATCTCTGCCTGGTGACCAGGTCGAGCCTTCCGCCGCGGCGGCACGTCATCGGGTGCAGTCTCTGGTGCGTCGACCGCGTGATTCACTGCACGAACTCGAATACGAATCGACTCAGCCCGGTTATCCTGCATTGTATCCAGTTTAAGTTCAATTTCGAGCGTCCAGCCATAGGGTAGTGAAACCACGATATGCGGCTCACGGTGTTGCGGCACATTCTCGAAGTCAGTCTGCTCCACGTACCTTTCGTTCAGGAATCGGTATCGGGCACGCCGCACTCCTACCGGAATCCTCACGAGGTTCCGCGCAAGAGAGTCGCGATTTGGACGTGTATTTTGGAAACTGGGATCTATCTCACGGGTCTCATCATCACTCTGCAGCTCAATTTTGAGCCATAAATTCCCCTTATCATCAGACACTCTGCCGACACATATACGGTCCTCGCGCGGTCTCGCGTCCATCACATCACCCCGTCGCGCTCGATCGGGATCCACCGCCACTCCCCCGACCAGGCTCCGCGGCTGTCCTTCTGTCGGGCCCACATGCCGGGCTTCCCCTGCCTGAGGGCGAACGCCATTTGACACCACTTCCGTCGCCAGTCGCCCGGGACGAGCCACCCTTCGAGCCTGGGGGCCTCCGACGCGCCGGGGTCGTACCCCTGGGCCGCGCTGTCCCACGGCCCGGGCGCCGAGAAGATGTGATAGGGATTCAGAAACATCCCGTCCTGCTCGAGCAACGGCAAGGTGCTCGGGTCCGGCTCCCAGTCCGCCGGATAGCCCGGCGGGAGCACGAGGCGGTAGGTCTCGCCGACCCGCATGAACCACCACCGCTGATCGTCCGCGCGGCGCTCGACGAGGACGTTGCCGACATACCAGCGGTTGTCCTCCTCTTCGTGCTCGCCACCCAGACCGTCCACGACTCCTGTCTTGGCGATCAAGGCCGGGAACTCGTAGCGGATCTCCTGAACCTGCTTTTCGAACAGGTCGCGCAGGCACCACAGGCGGCTGCTGTTCCCCGACGCGATGACCAGATCGGGGAGCACCCGCTCCACGAAGCGCCACTCGCTCATCTTCGAAATGCGCTCCAGCGTGTCTTCGATGGCCTTCTGGATCATCTTGCTCGCGACGGCCTCCAGCGCGCCGCGATCAAAGTCCACCAGTCCAGAGAAACGCGGCGCGTTGGAGCCAGAGCTCGGGCGGAGCACGACCTTGGCCTTGATCGTCTTTGTGTCCTTCTTGGCGAATTCCGCGGTGGCCCGCGTCTTGATGGACTCGGCCAGCGACCAGAGGTCCGTCAGGTTCTCACGCTCAACGGGGCCGAGCGTGTGCATGTCTTTCAGCAGATCCCGGAAAAAGGCGCGGTCGTCTGCCGACAGCCTGGGGAAGGGGAACACGGTGTTCTGCTTCTTGCTCACCTCGGCGTGCAGGTACTCGGCGATGCGGACCGTGAGCGCCTCGCCCCCCAGCCAGCGGTAGCCGTGGCTGCCGAGGATCACGACCTCATCCGGCGGCCCCGGTCGATACTGAAAGATCGTGACGTCCGTGGTCCCACCGCCGAAGTCGAAGATCAGGCCGACCAGGCTCGCGTCGCCGCTGAGCTTCTTCTTCGTGTAGGCGTCGCGCAGCAGCTTCAGGTTCTCCTGCGAAGAGACAAAGCTCAGCAGGAACGCCTCGGGCTCGGACATCGAGACGTGGATGTTCTTGGCGTCGAAGCCAAGGTCCTTCAGCGCTTTCGTGAGGTCCTGGCGCGACCGGGCGTCGAAGGCAACCGGGTGGCTCAGGCGGACCCGCGTGGGCCGAACGCCCTCCTCCATCGCGACCCGATCGAGCACGCGGCTGAGGAAAAGGCGCGCGGAGTCCACACCTCCCACGTTGCGGAGCACCGTCTTCTCGTCGCGGATCGGGCGCGTCGTGTCCTTGCCGAGCCGGAGCTTGGCGGCGTAGTCCGTGCTCTCGTATTTGTTGAACAGGTGGTCCCAGGCCTCGCGCCCGTACACCAGGGTCGGGCTGCTGGGGCTCGGCTGGTCCCAGTTGATGACGCGGTAGCTGGACTTGAGCTCTTCGCGCTCCCGGTCGGAGCTGAACGCCTCCACCATCGGCTCGAGGCGCACCAGCTCCCGAGTGGGCCTGCCCGTGCGCTGGAGCCTCACGCACGTGTGTACCGTCCCATAATCGACGAGCAGGCAGCCCGCGGTGGCGTCGAGCTTGCGGATCGCCTGGGCCGCGACGTGCAGCGGCAGCACCGCGGTCGCCGGCGCGAGTCCCGCGGCCAGCGCGCGGATCTTCAAGGTCCCCTCCAGCCGCCCAGCGACGATCGCCGCGGCGGCCCCGGGCCGGGTGCGCAGCCGGAGCTGCGCGAGGTGGTGCGTCACCCCCTCCCGCGGAGCGACCGCGGCGTTCTGACTCGGCAACATGGCCGCCCGGACCTCCTTTGGCAACGCCCGCTCAAAGATCGGCACGAGCGATGGTCTGCCCTCGGCCTTGGGGCCGCCCTCGGCCTTGGAGTCCAAGGGCTGCAGCACCGCCTCCACCAGTTCGAAGGGACCATCGACCTGAAGGTCCTCCAGGCTGGCCGCCTGGGCGCCATGGTTCGTGAGGATCAACCCGAAGGTCACCGGCAGGTCCGGCGCCACGAAGATGGGGCGGTCGTCACCCCGGTCCAGACGGGCGCGAACCTCTACAGGGGGGACAGGGTGGAGCCTGAGCGGAAGTACATGATCATCTTTGGCGTTTAAAGACGCCAATATCAGCTTGATATTAAGCGTCTTATTGTTAAACTTTTGCTCTGAGAAGCTCAGACCCAGCTCGACGCCGTGCTCGAGCACACAGGGGACCGCAGGGCGCGCGCGGACCTCCACCGGCACCTCGCCCTCGCCGCGCACCTCCTTGAGCGAGACCGCACCCTCCTGCAGGCGGAGGCGCAGCCAGGGCGCGCCAGCGCCCGCGATCGGGGGAAAGACGTCGATCACACCATCCGGCGCGGGCGGCGTGATCGACCTCCACCGGGGGCGATCGGTGATCAGCACCGGGATCCGCTCGCCGTCCCGTCGCAAGACCGCGCTGTGAACGTCTACGGCCCAGCTCCCATGAGGCAGCTCGCCGAGCGGCGTGACCGTCACCTCGACGCGACCCGGCTCGAGCCTCAGCGACAGGGTCGGCCGCGGTTGTTCGCCGCCGAGGCTGACGCCGATGGGCTGTCCGGCCGCGCTCATCTCCACCACCACAGGCACCGAACCCCTGTTCTCAAGGGTGACCTTCTGTGCCTCACACCTGCCGTGCTCGGGATGGAAGACGAGGGCCAGCGCAGGCTCGATGTGTACGGTCGCCCCCGGCGTCCCGCAGACGCCGCAGAACACGTCCCCGCTCTCCGGGTACAGCGACCAACGGCAGACTTCGCAGAGGGCCATGACCTTCTCCCCTCACCGCGACCTGAAGTCCGACCCAGGGTTCGTCGGCGGATCGACGCGCTCGATGCGCGGCTGGAGCCGGAGGCAGCGCAGGGCGTCCACGCGCATGGCCGTGCTGGTGACAGGCGAGACCGCCGTGTGGCCGGATCTGAGGTCCATGTCCGTCCTCAGCACCACCCGAAGGCTCTCCTGATCCATGCCCTGGTTCTCGCACATGCGCTGCCAGGTCACGCTGATGGAGCTGGCGAGCTCGTGCTCGAGATACCGGTCCCCGTCCTGGCCTCCGACCGGATGCAGGGGGAAGGCACGGTTCATGTACCAGCCCGTCAAGGCGACGGCCGCCGTGGCGTTCTCGATGTTGGAGAGGGCGCGGCGGGTGCGCTCACGGACCTCTTCCAGGATCGCGGTCCGCAGGTCGCGGTTGGCGCGCATGTGCGCGGCGATCGCCCGCAGGCTCCGCGGAGAGCGCCGAACGTGCTCCCTGCTGAACCGATCGAAGTACTTGAATTCGACCTCCCGGGAGTCATCGCGGCCCTGCGGGAGGCGAAACACGTCGAGGATCACCGCCTCCAGCGCCAGGCGATCGGTGAGGAACCAGTCCGTCGCGTCGTCCTGGTCGGGCGGCAGCAGCGGGGGCAGGTCCAGCGGGTCGCGGACGGTGTGACGCAGCGGCACCCGGGTCGGCCGGGCCTTGAGGTGCTCGCGGTAGGCGGACTCGAGGTCCTCGATGCCGCGGACCACATAAAGCGGGAAAGCCATCTTCTCGCGGTACAGCAGGATCGAGCCGCTGTCGTGCTGGGTGACGTCTACGGTGCCCAGGTCGCGCGCCCCCTGCCTCCACTCCGTGAGGTGCCCCGCATCCGGGCGATCGGTGCCCAAAAAGCCCTTCTCCTGGAGTGAGCCGGGCGTGCCGTACCGCGCGCGAAAGGGCAACCAGCAGCCCGACGCGTCGTTGATCTTGGTCAACTGAGTCGCCGCGTTGCCCTCGCGCAGCATGGTCATGGCGCTTCGACCCGCCAGCATCGGGCGCTCCCCGGAGCTCAGGCGCCCCACCGTCCACTGCTCGATCGAGCTGCGAATGTCCCGCCAGGGACCGTCTTGATCGGCCACGCCGGCCGCGGCGTCCACCAGCACCTCGATGCCGCCGACGAGCAGGTCCTGCTGGCCGGGCTTCAGGATCTTCGCCTCGCGCAGGAGGTCCTTCCAGGCGTTCAGCACCAGATCATCGCCGTCGTCGTCATAGCGCGGGGTCGAGCCCCGCAGCGTCTGTAGGACCTCGTCAGCGAGCGAGATCCGCCGGCCCAGGTCCTCGCCGTTCCGACGCGAATTCCCGACGTTACGATACGAATTTTCGAGCTGTCTGAAGTAAGCGCCGGTGCTCTCGAATGTCGCCTGAAGGAGGCGCATCCGCTCTCGCTGTCCGCTGGCCTCGACCCGCTCGATCGCGCCGTTGTCTCCCCGCACCTCGACGCGGCTGCCGACCCGGTCCGCCAGCGTGCGGAACAGGACGCCGGATTGGGCGACCGCAGCCGCCTGGTACCGACGGCGAACCCAGCTGTCGAATTCCGCCACCGCGCTGTCCAGGAAGGTCCTCGCCTGGCGGCCGGTCGCGCTGGCCGCGTCGACGACGAGGACCTCGCTGCGCGCCTGGAAGTGGTCCTCGGCGAGGCCGCTGTAGACGGGCAGGATCAGCGAGCGCGCCTCGGAGAGCATGTCGTAGACCTGAGCCACGTCCCGGCCCGCGTCCAGCGACAGCTCACCGACCGAGGGGCGGGCAGGCACCTCGACGCGCTGCTCGGCCAGCCCGCGGAGCTGGCGCTCGAGCACGCGAAGCGTCGCGTTCACGGCCCCGAGACCGAAATTCTTGGGGTCGGCCAGGAGCTTGTGGACAAACGCGCGCAGGGACTCCTGAAAACCTACGTCCACCTGCTCCCGACGCTGGCGAATGGCGCGCACGTGGTCGCCCAACATCTCTTCGGGCCCGGTGCTGCGGAGATCGCGATCGACCTGATCCATGGCCTGGTTGAAGATGTCGACGAGGCGGCTCCGAACGCTCCGCCCGAAGGCGTTTGCGCCCACAAGTTGATCCAGGCTCTCTCTCGGCGCGCGGTTTCGGATGTCCATCCACCGCTCGATCTCCCTCCGAAGGGTCTCGACCTGCCCGGCGACCCGGCTGATGACCGCGGCATAAAACGTGTGCCCCTGGCCGTCGTCCAGCAGCCTGTCCAGCAGCCGATCGGCGTTGATGACGAGGTCCGCGCCCCGCTCCCGCAGGATCTCCACCGCGGTCTGGTCGCTCACCTCTCGCTCCCGCACCAGCAGGCGGAGCAGCTCGCCGCTCAGCCAGGCGGCCCCGGCCCTGCGGAGCCGGCTGCGCTCGAACGGGATGCGCGACATGCCCAGCGCGCCAAAGGCGTTGGGGAATTGGAACACGCAGAGGGGACGATCGGCCGCGCTGACGGCGTTCCCGTCGTCCACCGGGATGTAGAGCTGCGAAGTGCTCAGCAGGTGGGGGCGGACATTGCACCGGTGCGAGCGCTTCTTCGTGCCGAAGGGCCCGCGATCGAAGTCGCAGAACAGCGCGTCCGCGACCATGTCGTAGGCGTCCTCGTCTTTGGGAGAGTCAAAGACGATCTGGCGGTCGTTCTCCGCGTCGACCAGGAAGGCCTCGTCGAAGGGGAAGCCGACGGCGCGGTCGATGCTGTAGCGGCCGATCCACAGGGGCATGGCGCCTTCACGGCGGTAGGCCCTCGCCGCGATGTCATTGAGCTCTTGCAGGGCGGCGTAGGCGTTGGCTTGAATGTCCATCCACTGGTCTGGCATCCCCCTGACGCGCTCTTCGAATACGCTGGGCAGCATCAAATAGGCCCCGATCCTCACGTTGTCGGCGCCTGTGAGCTCCTTCATCCAGCGCGCCGCCTCGAGGAAGCTCCCGGAGCCCGTGCCGCCAGCCAGTGAGCAGATGAGCACGACCTCAATCGCGTCCTGCTCCAGCTGGAAGCCCTGCCGTGCCGCCTCGTCGGCGACCCCGGGTTGGCGCAGCCGCCCGATGCGCTCGGTATACTTCTGACGGAATTCTTCGAAGCGGTTCGTGAACGCGAGGCGACCGATGGCGCGCATCTGCGCCGCGCCGTTCACCGCCTGCGCGTTGTTCCCCAGGTTGATCAGGGTCTCCTGGGTCATCCATTCCCAGAGCCAGGGGTGGTTCGACGGATTCGCCAGGAATTCGCGGATTCGCTCGTGGGGCAGCGTGAGGTTGATGTAGTCGTCGGGCTGAAACCTGAGACGGCGCTCCATCTCGGGCTCCTCCCCGATCTTCTGCCCGTCCAGGTCCCTGGCGTCGGTGTCGAGCCACAGGAACTGCTGGAACGGGAGCTGTCCGGTGCCGAAGGCCTCCAGGATCCGCTTTCGAAGACGCAGCCCCACCTTCATCCCGGTGCCACCCAGCAGCACGTAGATGGTGCGAAAGGCGCTGTATGCCTTCTCGGGCCCGTCAAGGCGTGTGCCCTGCGCATAAATGACGTTGGCGCGGTAGCCGCGCCCATCCTGCTCTGGCATTGCTTCACCCCTCCAGACGTGGCCGGGCCCGCGCTGTCGCGACGGCGGCGATCATGAGCACAACGAAGAATAGAACGTAGATGGCCGCCCATCCCCAGGCCGCGGACTGGAGGTAGAACGGCACGGGCTGCCCGTTGTCGTAGGTCGGCTCGGCCATGACCGCGAGGAAACCCAGGACCGTCACCGCGCAGCCCAGCCCGAGGCAGAACGCCGCCGCCGGGCCCGGGCGCCAGCCGAAGCCGGTCATGACCGGGCGAAAGAAGGCGGCGGGCAGCGCGTAGCCTACGAGGAACAGCAGCGCGACGGCCACCACCTTCATCCAGGGGGACTGGGCCAGCGCGGGAAACGGATTGTAGATAGAGGCGCGCTGTGTGCTCGCCACGCCCGCGGTCTGGGCGGTCGTGGTCCGAGCCCCGTCGGTGCGCTGCGCCGTCGAGGCAGGCGCTGCCTCCGCGCTGCGCTCTGTGGACCGGGCCGAGGTCGCCGAGGCGTCCCCACGCTCGGCGGTCGCTGGCCACCGCCCATCCTGGGCATGCGCGCTCGCGCCGACCCAGAGCAGCGCGAACAGCGCCAGCACCTTCAGCGCGACGCCCCGAAGCGGCGACAGGTTGACGAAATACGCCATCTCAACCTCCATTCAGTAACGACCGCGAGCCTCATGTTCGCGAATCCATTGGACCTTGTGCCCGCTCACCTCGCCTCGGGGGCCGCCTCGCGTGAGCACCACTCCCGCGCCGCTCGCGTCCTGCACTCGAAGCGCGCGCCGCCACCAACGCTCCCGAAGCACTTGCAGCTGGTCCTCGTTGGCGCCGGCCTTGATCACAAGCACAGATGGACCGAACACGCCTCCCACCCGGACAGGGTGAACGTACCGACCTCCCGCCACCCCGTCGGTCTCGATGTACCCCCTCAACCCCAAGGGGCTGAGATAGCGCCACAGTCCCACGACGACCGCCAGGCCCACCGCGATCGCGAGCCACGGGGGCTCGTACGCCGGCAGCGCCGCCGGGGTCATGACCTCGCTCTGGAGGTACACGGGGAGCACCACCTCCACCCGCTCCGGAGCGAGGTGCTGCACGATATCGGCGGGGCTGAAGATGCGCGCGAGATCCGTAGGATCGCGGGTGAAGTACCGGTTCTGAACCTCGTCCGACAATCCCAGCGAGCCACGCGGCAGGTCGATGACCACGTTGAAGCGCGCCTGTATCTGCTGAGCGAACACATCTGGCGGCACCTCAGGCCCAACCAGCGGGGGGACCCTCAGGACGAGGACGACCGTGCGCCCTGCAGCGGCCGAACCGGAGAGCTGGCCGAGCAGGACCGGCGGCACCACCTGCCCGTTGGACTGGCCTGGGAGGAGGACGCCGCGAAGCTCGTCAGGGACATGCACCTCAAGCGGCTCGACCCGGAGGACGGCGCCTGAGTCGCATGAGCTGGTCAGGTCACCGACCCTCACGTGCTGCTCGGTGGAGGCCACCTCGACCGCGGCGACGAAGACCCCCTCACTTCGAGGATCGTAGCTGAAGCCATCACCAGGCACCAGCAGGTTGCCGTCGGCGCTTCGCTCGAGGCGCAGGTTCGGAGGCGGTGGTGTGACGGGATCTTTGCTCATACACACCAGAGTCTTTGGGTCAAGGGCCTCCACCTCGGAGGGCCGCAGCGTGATGGCGTCCGCGCCCAGGGGCCGGACGAGCAGCGGCCGGAGATCGCCGCTCTCCTTCTCCAGCTCGCTTCGAAGCCGCGCGAATTCTGAGCGTTGTCCTTCATCAAATAGGAACAGGTAGACGGCCAGCCCGCGGAGCCCATCGTAGGGGACCAGCCAGAGCCGGTCGGAGGCGAGCCAGCGCGGCGCGCTGATCCCGCCGCCGGGGTAGAAGGCGGCGTCGGTGGACCGGCGCACCAGCGCCTCGAGCTCCGTCGCGCCCTCCGCGTCGCGGGGGATCGTGCCGCCGGCCGCGAGCTCGACGTTCCCTCGGAAGGGCCTCAGCTCCGGCAGAAGCCACGCCTCGGCCATCGGCATGCTGCCGATCATGTCGTAGAACGTGGTCGTGTGCGAGGCGACGGCCAGCCCGGTGCTGTCTGGATCCTGAAAGTTGTCCGTGATCAGGATCAGCGCGCCGGCCCCTCGAGCCCCGACCTCGAGGGCCTGATCCAGGTGGGTCTCCGAACCCCAGGTCGGAGCGGAAGACCACGCCGAATAGGGGGTCACCTGCATCGCCGCGCCGCGACGCGACGAGAACACGCTGGGCTCAGGGGTCCAACCCGAACGCGAGGCGGCACGGTCAATCTCCGCGATGAGCGCGCCGAGCCCGCCCGTCGCGTCGTAGCCTCGCATCGACCCTGATCCATCCACGAGGACAGTCAGCGGCGCCGCGTACGCGACCCCCGCGCTGAACCAGACGGCGATCATGAGTGACAGCAGGCGCTCGATCACGGGCGCAGACCCTCCTCGAAGCACATGACGCCGAGCCCTCCGCGGTCCCTCTCGATCAGCAGCCAGATCCGAGGCCACTCCAGGGCACATTGGACCACGCTCACTCTCTCACCATAAAGGGGTAAATCTCCCCATGGAAAAGAGGCCCAGAGGGCCTGCTCGTCCGTCTGGTAGATGATCCCACCAGGCCAGCAGCCGAGCGGAGTCTCGATCTGGGCCGGCGCGCCGGCGCGCTGGGAAGTCGCGCCGAACATGGGCCTGATGTCGTACCAGTGCCTGCCGCCCCGCCCCATCAAGCTGGCCCTGAGGTTCCCCCTCAGCGGCATCAGCAGGTCGAGCGGGACCGCGCTCTTGACGGGCCTGGGATCGTGGTCGTGATCCGAGAAGACCTGCCCGGGTTCGAGGTGAACCAGGGTCTGGCCTCCCTGCGGGCCGCTGATCAGGCCGACCAGGCCCTCGGCGTTCGACCAGGCCACCCCGCCGGGCACAATCGGCGACGATCTCGACAGCGTCACCACCCGGCTCAGCTGCAACGCCGCGGCGCCCGGCAGCAGCCGGATCACGACGGCCCGTCCACGTGAGCAGGAGACGAGCACCAGGACATCCGGTTCGGCTGCGGCCCCGCGGTCGAACACCCAGTCGTTGCCCTCGAGCAGACAGAGCTGATCTGGGGTCGCGAAGGGTACGGCGCCGCCTGGAGCGCTGGCGAGCGCAGCCACGAGCAGCTCTGTCCCGTTGCCGAGCTCCTGCAATACGAGGAGCTGATCTCTCATCCGAGCGATGGTGCCCGGCCGCCGGAGCGCGCTCGACGCAGCGCAGTCCGCCACTCGTCGCGCCCCGCGAGCGGGTGGCGGGCTGAAGGGCAGGCCATGCAGCGGCTGAAGATCCTGCACGCGCGCCCCGGTCGCGACGAAGGCGCCCGCCAACCCCATCAGCTGCTCGGCCTGCCTCACGATGAGCCATCGGCCCACCGGCACCATCTCGCATTCGGTTCCGAGTTCCCCCGATGTCGGCGCGCCAACCTCCCCGGAGTCGCCATCCACGACGACGCGCTGCCCATGACTCAAGACCCACAGGCTGCCAAATACTGGATAAATCCGCAGTGGAGTGTCACGAGTCATAGAGCGAAGGGACGCTCGAAACTGAAGCTTGATCTTCCTTGATGCACCGACTGGTTCAAAGAACTGGTGGGGCTGTTCCTTCCCGCAGAACGGACAGTAGGAGAGCGCAACCCAGCTCTGCCTGGCACAAGCCGGACAGGTAAACAGCAAGGAGCGTGGCGTCTGGGGCATACGATGGTTCCATATGGCGGCAGTCTGAAGGAGAAAATGCATGTTATCATAATTCGGTTCCTCTTCAAGTGCAGGGGCCGTGGAGTTCGAGGGATGCCTGATCAGGTGGTTCGATGGGCCTGGTATCCAGAGCACGAGATGGTCAGCGTGGAACTTGGCGTTATCGCCAATTGTACGCTCCCGATCATGCTGAAGGGCAGCGAGGAGATTCTCTACCGGATCGCGGCGGGCCGCGCGCGCGCGCTGGTTCCGGCGCCTCGCGCAGGCACCTTCACCATGTCCATCGACGGCGTCGCAGAGCGGGCCTTCGACGACACCGTTCGCGTGTCGATGGACCTGTCGGGGCCGGATCTGCTGGTCCGGTGCCCTCCGGACACGCAGGTCGCCATCAGAGCCGCCACCTGGGACGGCGACGCCCCCGTAAGCCAGGATGTAAAGTCTGATGCGAGGCGAGACGACCTGATCGTCGCCGAGGTCCCGCCCGCCGCGATCTATGGGGAGATCGAATGCAGCGTCGACCCACTGCGCGGCGGCCTCCAGGGACCGCGGATCCGCCGATGGCGTACAGGCGGAAGGGTCGACGTCGACGTCAGTCTATCCCAGCCCCACGGCTCGGCGGGTTCAGCTCTCGACTTCGTGGTCAGGGGCGATGGACGAGAGGTGATCGGTGAAGCCATCGTCACCGTCAGACGTTCAGACATTCGATTTCGTCCACACGTGTTTCACGTCGGGCTGAGAACGGGCAAGACGCCATGCAGCGTTCCCACCTTGCACAACGGAGATCTGGTCACCGTGAGCACGTCTCCACAGCTCCGCCTCCACGCCTGGCTGCAGGACCGCGCGGGAGAGTGGTCGCTGCTCCGCGAGGCCAGCTTCCTGGCGACCGGGAGCCCTGTTGAGATCCGCCCCGCCAACGCCAGCGCTTCGGGCGTGGCGAGCGACCTGAGGGCCGCGCTCACCGACTCTCGCAGCAACGGCGCCGCTGGTCTGGGCCAGATCCGTCGGCGCCTTCCGGGTCTGCAGCGGGCGCTCGAGGACTGCGCCGCGATCTCGGAGCTCGTCGCCAACCCATCGCTCTCAGGTCGAATCCTCGACACGCCGACCGACGTGCTGGTTCAGTGGACCGAGCTCCTCAAGGCACGCCAGGGTTCATGCGCTGAGCGGCGAAGCGCCCGGTCAACGATGTCTGCGGCATCCGCTCTCGATCTCGTCCTCCAGAGGCCGGAGGTCGCGATGGCGCTCATCGATGAGCCCGCTCTCGCCGGTCTGATGCAGATCACAGGTCTGCCGTCGCGACGAGGGCTGATCGACCGGGCTTGCCTCGTCACGGTCGGGCTCGATGAGCGGAGGGCGACGGAGATCGCGGGATGGCTCAGAGCGCGAGGGAGCGACGAGGTCAGCCGCTGGGAGCGCGCCCGCGAACAGGGCGTGCAGCCAGGCCTGCTCGCACGTCTCAGCTATGAGCTGGGGCTCCACGCGAGCGCGTTTGACCTGCAAGGCCTGGCCGAGGCTCTGGAGATGATCGACGCCAGTCGTCTCGGTGACCTCGCTGGTCGCCTCGTCCCTCGCTCGCGGTCTCGACTGCTCGTCGAGCGTGCGTTGTCGACCCTCGGCCCGCAGGTTCGTGGAACCGATGGAAGCGCGCTCGTCGCCGCGGCGCGGACCGTGAGTGACGTGGTCCGGCGTCAGATCGATCCTCTCCGCGCCCTCGGCCGCGAGGCTCCTCCGGACGACCCGGAGTGGCGCGCCTGTTCGGAGATAGCGACGGCGCTCGAATCGAACCTCTCCGCTGGCCTTCACGCCCTTAAGGCTCTCGAGGAGCGTGTGCCCGACGCGCCTCCCGGTGGACCGCTCCTCGACGAGCACGAGCTGGTGGTCGCGCGCCGCATCAAGGCGCGATATGCCCAACGGCGCGCGCAGTTGCTCGAGGACGCTGGAAACGCGGTGAGCTGGCTCCTGGCCTACGCGGAAGCGAGGGACGTGCCGATCCGGCCAGGTCGCCCGACCGCAGACTTGAACCTGGCCTCCGCCACGACGGCTGCAACGGAGAGCCTTCGCTGGCTCATCGCCGAGGCCTGGGTTCCACCCCCTCCAGAGCTCCTCGACGAGATCACGGAGATCGAGCAGATCCTGGCGTCGGGGGTCGAGGACGGCACGTCGCACTTCCTCAGCGCGACGGACGCACTCGCGCGTGGGCTCTCGGCGACAGACGAGGCGGGGAGGGCCGTGCTATCGGCCCTTCAAGTCGGGCGCACAGGATTGCTCGAAAGCCTGCAACCTTGGAGACGCCGGGCAACTGTTGAGCGCTTGCGCGGTCAATGTAGGGCACTGGCGGCGACGATAGCGGAGACCATCCATCTGGTGGGACCTGCGCTGGCGCATACAATCGAGGGTGAGCTGGGACCAATCGACGTAGCGCTGACGCCCATGTCCGGCACGCCACCTTGGGCTCCCATACAACGGCTTCGGAGGCTGGACCGCGAGTGTAGAGAAGCCCTCACCCGCCAGCAGGAGTGGGCTCAACTCCTCGACGGCGTCGCCCCCGAACTCTTGACTGAACTGGGGCTGGGAGACCGGCCCCTCCGCGACGAGGGTACAGCCCGCCTCGAGACGACAATCGAAGGTCTTGCCACCAGGCAACACGACGCTATCCAACAGGTGTTGCTGGAAGCAGAAGCCGTTCTCAATGCCGCGCACCCGCTAGGGCTCGAGACGATCGTGACGATGCTGGGGGGCCTTCAAGGCACGCTCAGCCCAGGTCTTCCTTTGCGCCACGGCGCCGACGTCATCGAGCGCCTCCTACAAGAGCAGGCACTCCACATGAGGCTCTTCCTAGCCAGAGAAGGGATCGGCCAGGCGAAAGCGATGTTGAACAGGGGAATTAGAGCCCTGTTAGAACGTCAGAGCACGAGCGGTGCAGTGCCTCCCAGCGTGCATGCGGACGTGTTAGAAATCATCCGTCTTCGAGAGCGCCTGTTTCCGGGAGATGAGGGCGAACCGCAGCTTCAAGACATATTGTTTCTAGCTGAAGATGATGAATCGTTGCTAATTCTTCAACGGGCGGCGGTGATCGCAGCAGACCTCCTGCCGTACCTGGCGTCGCCCGACCTCCGCGCAGTGGCACTCGCCGCGCTACGCCGTGCGGATCGCGAGATCGCCGAGAAATCCGTCGATGTTAACATGGTCAGGAAGGAGCTGATCGGCCTGCTGCTCATGCGAGTCTCGAAGTTTCGGAGGGCCGCCACAGCATACCTGACACCCGACCTCCTGCCTGCCGAAACGCCGAAGGCGGGCGAGTGCTGGCGCTGGCTAGTTCGCGCCCGGGAGACCGCGAAGTCGGACAGTCCTGCGGCCAGGACGCTGGCACAGCTCCTGCGCGTCCATCAACTTTCAGAGCACCCAACAGAACCCCCACCGCGCGGGAGCGTAGGATAATCGCACCCAGCCTCAAGGCATACCCCTCCATCACGCCGCTTCGACGTTCGTGGGTCTGGGCTTGATCGGTTTGAGGTGCGGGCACGTAACCGTCCGGCGAACCCCGCCCACTACTTCCCTGCCCAGGCCGCCAGCGCCAGCTCCCCGAACCGACTGATCGGAGGGTCGTTGATCCTGCCCGACACGTCGAGCAGGTAACCCCACCGGTCGATCTCATGGTTATCCCTCCGCCAAGCCCAGCCGCCCGCCGGCCTTGCCTGCCGAGATCACGAGGGTCTGGTCCTCAACACCGCCGACACCGTCTCCCTGCTCACCCCGCACGCCCGCGCTATCTCCGCCCCGCTCCGGTACCGCCCCTCGGCCAGCCACCGCGCCCAGACCTCCGCCCGCCGCTCCCTCGGCACCTCCTCGGCCGCTTCAACCTCCCGAACCTCCCGCCGCGACCGCACCCGGACGACCAGCCGAATACACCTGCCCCTCGTCCCGGCCTCGCCACCATTTTTTCCTACCCTCCGGCGTTCGGCCGGCGTTGCCGGCCTGCCTCCGGGTCGCGCTCCGCGCGTGGGGGTAGTGTTGGGTGCAGACTGGTCGCTGCGTGAAAGTATGGCAGCGGTCATTCGAGCCCTGGTGCGGAGTATTTGTCAACGCAACGCGGGGGAGTATGCATTTCCTCTGCTTCAGCACCGCTTTGCGGCCGACACCATCCGCCAGGCGGCGGGCCGGGATCGGCGGCACGTCGCTGATGACCTGGGCGTCTCGGACCCCGCCATGGCCCGTGCGGCGGCGTCGGGGGTGCTTCGCAGGGGCGTGCCCGGTGTGTACCTGGGCGTCGAGCACGCGACCGGCCCCCCGACGGAGGGCGAAGATGGAGAGCTCTCGCGTCCCTGTCTTCGTGTGCCTGGCGCGACGCCTGGGAGCCTGGGGACGGCTGGTCCTCGCGCGGGAGCTGGAGCATGTAGCGTGCGACCACGTGTCGCCCAGCCCTCCCGGAGGCAGTGCAGCTCGTAGAAGGCCCGCTCGACCGGGTCCTCGATACGGGCGAACTCGACAAGATGGGTGAACGTGAGCTCTCGGCACAGGCGCTCGATCCAGGGTTCGTCCCTCCATGGGAGCGTGCCCGACGCTGGGACGGCGAGCGATTTTGCAGGCGCCTGCAAAATCCCCTCGCTCTCCGGCAGCGCCAGCGCCTCCGCGCCCAGCGTGCGCGGGTTCAGGGTCGGGTACTCCGCTGCGACCAGCCTGAAGTTGGCCAGGTTCCGGGCGGACATGCCCCGGTGGCCCGCCGCGGTCAGCGCCTCGGAGGGGGCGGCAACAGCCGAGCCCCGTAGGCGGCTCGATCCGCGCCATCCTGCTCGATGTGGATGATCCAGGTCCCGACGATCCAGTTGCGCAGACTCAGGAGCTGCTGGGCGTTGCGATCGGCGGCGAGGATCGCAGCACGGTCGACGTCGCCGATTCCAAGCACGAGCGCATCGAAGCTGGACCAGGGAAGGGTGGGCGGCATGATGCACCCTTAGCCCAGAATGTCCTGACGACAGGAAGAATTTCCGATGTAACCTAGACAAAAA
>CAZTOW010000066.1:0-48398 GCA_964615375.1 uncultured Enterobacterales bacterium | reverse complement strand
GTGCCCTCCGACCGGGCACCGAGGACGGAAAAGGGGGCAGGGCGAGGATGTACCCATCGATGAAACAGGCCCCAGCGAGTGTGGAGCCCTTCTCCTCAAGCTGATCCCGCGTGATGAAGAGGCCCGAGTCGTTGGCCATGTGAAACATCACCATGAACGTGATGCCCCACGGATTGCCTCCCTCCACTCCTTCGCGCCAGAGCACGCCGGTTCGGCGGTAGACTGCCAGGTTCAGGTCAGCGTCTCTACGGCTCCGGAACGTAGGGCAGGTGCGCGTGTTCGGGTTGAGCGCAGCGAAGTCCTCGGGTCCGAGTGAGAAATGACGACTCGTATCCGTAAGATTTGAGGCTTGTCGTGCGAAGAAGACGAGGTCCGCGTGCTTCGCGGTTCCCGATCGATCAAGGCATAGGAGCCCGAACCGAAACGAGTGATGAACCTCGGGAAACACGAACTCTTCGTTCTCGAAGCTATAGAGCCGCGCCAGCTCCCGGCCATCTACCAACGTGCCAAAGTATTCTTTGGTCGAGTCGTCAGTTGCGATCCCAGTCGGCACAATGAACCCCGCCCGCCCCCTCGCCGCCAGGATCGCCCGATTGTGCTCGGCAAAGAGCGCGTAGGTGTTGATATCACCCTTCCCACATAACGGATAGCGTTTGGAGTCTCGGATGAACCGCGTCTGGCCGTCCGCCTGTCGAAGCGCGGCGGCCCACGCCTGCCACAGGGTCGGGTCTGTCTTCGGCAGCGCCGCAATCAGGCGCTTACGCGCCGCCGCGTTCACCGCCTCGGCGATCACCTTGTCACGAGAGGCGAAGAACTCGATCTCCTGGAGCTTCACCCGCTCCCAAGGCGGGTTCCCCAACACCACGTCGAAGCCACCCTTTGCGAACACCGTCGGGAACGCCAGGTGCCAGTGGAAGAAGTCGTACTGCGCGGCCAGCCTGGCGGTCGTCTCGACGGTCAGCGCCGGCAGACGCCCACGCCGATCTCGGACATCGCGCCACAGCCCCGTCGTCGGTGCCGCCTCAACGACCGGATCCGCCACATCGTTCTTGGGGCTGGGCTTGGGCCACACAAAGGCGGCGCACCAGGCGTCAGCGACGAGTTGCTGGTGCTGAAAGGCGTCCAAGGCCAGGAATGCTGCCCACTTCGCCTCTTTGGCGGCCAACGCGCCTGGGGTCTCATCGGGCGCGGCGTCGAGCTCGGCCATCGCGCGCTCGACCTCACCGAGCTCTCCTCTGGGCGCCGACCAGAGCGACGCCAGGGTCGTCTGCCCCGCCAGCTCGCGATCGTTCCGGGCACGCAGGGTTCGAGCCACCTTCGGGTCATCGCCCTCCAGCGCGGCCCAGGCGGCGTTCGGGACGCTCTCGCCCATGAGATCCGGCACCACGCCGACCAGCGCGTTGCCATGTCGGATGTGCGCGTCGAGGAAGGTGAGCGGTAGCCCTGGCTCGACGGCCTCCATCCACAGGGCCACGCGGCACAGCTCAATGGCCATGGGGTTGAGGTCCACGCCGTAGATGCAGCGCGATACCACCTGTCGCAGCGCGTGACGGTACTCTGGGGCCGACGGTGTCGCTTTCGCTCGCAGGCGGGCGACGTGTCCGGCCAGTCGGCGCGCCGCCGCGAGCAGGAAGTGCCCGGAACCGCACGCCGGGTCCACGATGCTCAGCTCCAGCAAGGCATCGGCGGGCCGCGTGGGGTTCGCCGCGAGGGTCTCGTTGACGACCGGCTCCAGCGCGCAGTCCAGCAGCACCTGCACCAGGCTGTCGGGCGTGTAGTAGCTGCCGGTCTTCTTGCGGGCGTTGCCCTTGCTCTCATCGTTGCCCGCGAAGGTGAAAGTGCGCGCCTCGACCGAGGGTTGGGGGACGAGCTCCAGGAGGCCCTCGTAGACGCCGCCGAATTCCTCGGTGCCCATGTCCCGCCAGTTCACCCGCGACAGCGCGCCGGCGTGACGGAGCCAGGAGAGGTGAAACATCGCGTTGAGGAGCGCGCTGTTGTCGATCTTCGATGCGTCCAGGTGCGGCGTCTGCTGCGGCGCGAACAGGCCCGCGAGCGCGGGCAGGCCAAGCTGGGGCTCACCCTGCACCAGGCCGCGGAACACGATCTGGAGGGCGACCCACTGGTCCGTATGACGGTCGTGGGCGGTGCGTCGCACAGAGCGCTCGCGCAGTCGCCTGATGCTGTAGCCTCGCTCATACAGCTTGCGGGCGGCGTCTGGGGTTCCCGGCGGGTGGAGCAGCGCGCGCTCCTCGGCGGTGATGAGGAAGATCAGCCGGTAGACCAGGCGCAGGAGCTGGTGGAAGAACGCGTCCTTGGACAGGGTGCCCGACGACAGCGCGCTCAGCAACTGACCGTTCCCCGGATGGGCCAGAAAACCGCTTCCGAGCGCGACCAGCGCCGCTTCGACGCCCTCACGCAGGTGTTCACGCGCGCGAATTCCCTCCTTGCGACCGTCCTCTCGCCAGGTCTCCAGCGGGCACTCGGCGAGGGACTGGTCTGGCCGGCCGAATCGCGTCTCGTGGGCCAGCAGCCAGAACGCCGCGAAGTCGGCGTATCGGCCCTCGGTGAAGATGCGTGCGAGGTCGACCTCGATCCAGGCCGGGCGGGTCAGGCTGGCGTTGTCGCGCAGAATGCGGAGTCTGGCTCCGTCCGTGGCGATTCCCCACAGCGACTCCGACGAGGCGTTGAGGTACTCCTGCGCCAGCCCGAACGGTGTGCGCTTGCGGCCCGACTCCCCGAACGCGCTGGCGAGCGCGTCGAGATCGGCGCCGACAGGCGCCACGACGACCGGCACGCGCCCGCCCAGCGCCGCAAAACCGACGGGGTAGGTCCGCTCCGAGAGCACGACCGGAGCGGTCGCCACCAGCGTGCCGAAGCCAAGGCAGTCACGGAGCATGTTGAAGACGAAGCGTTCGGAGAGCGCTCTCGCGTCGCCGCGGGCCTTCCGGCCTGCCGCCAGCTCATCCCACAGCGCGACGGCCATGCGCCAGTATCGGCCGATCTCGTCGCGCAGGTTGAGGCCCTTGGGCACCCGATAGTCGAGCTCCCCCTGGGACGTCGCGCCCAGGCGAGCCACCTTGCTGAGCCACTCGGGCTGTAGGAGCGCGCCCTCGATGCGGATGGTCTCGAAGGCCAGACGGGTGTCGGTCGCGCGCGCCATCAGGCCACCCTCGGCAGGAGCACGAACAGCGCGATCACGTCAGGTGGCAACGAGGGTTGGACCTCGTGCCAGCCGCGCCCCGAAGACGCCTCCCGGACGCGCTCGTGGTCGGCGAGGAGTTGATCGGCGCGCCGTCGCGCGAAGCTGGTGATGTGGTCGTCCAGACGCTCGGGCAGCTCGGCGAGCGCGGCCTCGATGCGGCTCTCTCGGACGTGTTTCGGTGGGTCGCCGGTCGGAGGTGACGCCAGCAGGTCGAGCGCGGCGTCCCCTTCGGCGCAGACCGCACCAGCGGCGCCGGACCAGGCGATAGCGCCGGCCTCCTCGACGAGGATGACCGACGAGCGACGTGCGCGATGGAAGGTGAGCTGCTGGCGCAGGCGCACCAGTACCACGACCGTTCGGGTCGTCACCGCCTCGGAGATCCAGCACCCGACACGGCCCAGCGTGCCCTTGTCCTCGGTCGTGAGGCCCGGGTCTGCGGCCAGGGTGCGCTCCATCAGACTCTCAGCCAGCACGCTGACCAGCGGGTGACTGCGGTAGATCGCGCGGCAACGAGAGGCAGGCGGATGCTGGAAGTCCACGAGGAGCGTGCCGCCCATGCCCTCAGCGCGTAGGCGGTCGCGCACGTCGGCGGGCAACGGGTCCAGCGGCACCTTGAAGCCTTTGCGGAGCGAGTCCAGCCCGGAATCCAGCCGCACCAGAGCACGATCCACGAAGCGCTGAACGTCGGACTGACTGCCCAGCGCCGCCAGCGACTTCTTCCACTCCGGCAGGACGGTCTCAGGCTTCAGCCGATGCTGCGCGAACACGGTGCGCGCGGCCTTTGCTCTGGCCGCGGCCTCCACCCAGGCCGCGTCGATGGCCTGCGCCGCCGCCAGGTCGCCAAACAGGTACTGCTGCCGATGCTGAGCCGGCGAGTGGTGCCGTCTGCGCATGAACACGGCCTTCATCAGCGCCTGCGTCAACGTGCGGCCCTCGTCCGGCAGCGGCACGGGTACGCCGAGCTCCTTGCGGATGCGCTCGGCCTTTCGCAGGATGACCTCCAGAACCGCGCCATCCACGGGGTTGTTCGCGCCATAGATGAGCGTGGTACGGACGGTGGGGCTGCGCTGGTTGAAGCGGTCGACCCGCCCTTCGCGCTGTTCGTGTCGTGTCGGGTTCCACGACAGGTCGTAGTGTACGACAGCGTCGAAGTGCTCCTGCAGGTTGATGCCCTCGGACAGGCAGTCCGTGGCGACCAGGATTCGCTTTTCGGCGTTGCCCAGCAGGTCCACCTTCTCGCGTCGCTCGTCGGCCGTGAAGTCTCCGGTGACGACGGCAACCTCGACGCCCTTGAAGCGCCCCTTGAGGTGGCGCCAGAGGTAGTGGGCGGTCGCGATGTATCGGCAGAAGACGACTGGATTGAAGCCCTCTTCCACGAGCTTCGTCAGCTGGGACTCCAGGATCTTCAGCTTGGGATCGCCGACCTGACCGGCGAGGTGCTCGGCGGCGGTGATGAGGGCCGTGAGTGCGCGGTCTTCAAGAGGCGGCTCGGTCCCAATAGGGGGCTCGAGATCGTCGTCCGGCAACGAGTCGCTGTTGCCGTCGAACAGCCGATCCAGCAGTGCGTCTCGCTCGTCAGAGCTGTTGTCGAGCCCTGCGCGCGTCCGCAGGGCGAGCACGGCCGCGACCGGGCTCGACGCGGCACAGCGCATCAGCGCCAGGGTGCCCCAGAAATTCAGGCGCTGGCGGGTGGTCAGCGCATCGGCGGCCAAGGCGCCGTCGACGGACGCCACGACTCCTGCACAGTAATCGAGCACCGCATCGAAGAATCGCTCCCAGTCGCCCGTCAGCGTGTAGGTGACCTCCTTGGTCTCGCGCCGAGGGAAGAGCTGCCCTTCTTTCCACTCGGCGATGTCGGGGCGTCGGCGCTGGACGAAGTTCTTCGCCAGGCGCGTCCGCAGCCGGTCGCGATCCTGCTCGCTTGCCTCCGCGAGGTCCCGGAAGGCCGGATCGAGGAGCCCGAGCAGCCGGTAGAAGGCGTCGTCGTCCCCAGAGTGCGGGGTCGCGGTCAGCAGGACCATGTGGCGGGACTCGGCGCTTGCGAGCCCCTTGAGCAGCTCGTAGCGCTGGTGACGACCTGGGCTGGCTGCCGCGCAGGTGTGAGCCTCATCCACGATCACGAAATCGGGGCATGCACGCAGGAAGTCGGCGCGCCGCTTCTCGCTCTTGATGTAGTCCAGGCTGACGACGGTGTGCGGATATGCCTCGAAGATGCTGATGCCTGGGATGTCGTTCTCCAGGCGCTTCGCGTTCGCCGCGGTGACGGCCGCCGCGCGGATCTGGAAGCGGTTCTCCAGCTCCGCGACCCACTGCTCGACGAGGTGGGGCGGACAGAGCACGGCCGTTCGGTCGATCTCCCCACGGTCCAGGAGCTCGCGCGCGATCAGCGCGGCCTCGATGGTCTTTCCGACACCGACGTCGTCCGCGATGAGCAGGCGGACGGGGTCGAGCTTGAGCGCCATGAGCAGCGGCACGAGCTGGTACGCGCGGGGCTCGACGGCGATGTGGCCGAGGCTGCGAAAAGGGCCTGCTCCGCGACGCAGCGAGAGAATCAGCGCGTCGCGCAGCAACAGCGCCGCTTCGTGGCTCGCCCACTGATCGCGCGTCGGTGGAGGGAAGCTGGCGGAGGTGATTGGTTCGGGCTCCAGACCGCGCGAGATCCAGGTCTGGTCCTCTTCCGTGCCTGAGATTGGTCGGACGCGAAGGACGTCGGCGTCGCTGCCCGTCAGCACGATCCATTCCCGGCCTCGGGCGCGCACGATGCTTCCTGGGCCGTATCCTGCCTCATTCATGAGCTTTGCCCAAGCGTTCGGGCGAGCTGGTCGAGGGACGCGGGCCAGGAGGGTTCGCCCCCAAACACCACGACGTCGAACCCCTGGTCCTGGAGAGATCGGCGCGTGGCGGCGGGCACGTCGGTGAGCACCGCGACCACGTAGTGCGCTCGCCAGGCGAACGGGACGGAGATCCCTTCGATGAGCAGCGACTCTACGTCGGGCGCAGGGAGTGAGCGTTCGCGCACCGCGTCGCGCCAGCGGGCCTCAGGATCGTCGGTCCTGGCCTCTCCCTCCGAGGCCAGCAGTACCTCCTGTTCTACGGGAGTCGTCGTCGCGCCCGCGAGCCGCAACAGTAGCTCTCTCGCGTCCTCGTCGCGGCGGTCGATCAGCTCGTGATCCGGTTGGTTGTAGTAGGAGAGCAGGCACCGATAGCAGCCCGCCACGCAGCGTGAGTCCGGCGCGCTGGTGAGGTCAGCGATGCGCGCGGGAAGCGGGCCATCCTCCTCGACAAGGAAGTGCATAACCTGCAGGGCCTTCCTCGCGACGCGCGCCAGGGCGTCCCTCTCGGACACCAGCCGCGTGAGCACGCCCGCGCCACCCTCGGTGGCCTCGTAGAGGAGGAATCCGCTGCGCGCGTCGCGCGAAGGCATGGGCTCCGCGAGGATCTCTCCATCTTCGAGCTGGAACACGGCTTCAACGCCGCGCAGCAGGGCGTGCTGCACGGTCGCCTGGGTAATGGATGAAAGTGCGCCATTGACCGGTCGGACGAGGAGCGCGTTCTTATGATCGCGGACGCAGGGCACGATGAGCTGGTATGGCGCCACCGTAGGGTCGGTCGGCCCGTCTTCGTCAGGCGCGGCCTTCCAGTACCCTGAGACGGGATCGATCCAGAAGCCCAGCTCGGTCTTGTTGGCCCGGCGCCTGAGCCCCTTGTTCACCCGCGTGATGCGCGCGCCGGGTCCGTAGGCGAGGCGAACGATCTCGCCGTCCGCGTCGGCCGCGGCACCCGTCCGAGCGTCGATGACGCCGTCGCGTATGGCCCACTGGAAGGTGGTCTGGAGGTCAAAGCCCTGGCGCTGACGCTCCTCGTCGTTCGCGGTGATTCGCTCCGCAGGCCACGTCGCGACATTCTCAATCCGGTAGATGTTGTTGACGGTCTGCGGGGTGCTGAGCGGTTGCCCGCAGGCGTGGCATACCGATGCCTCGTCGAAGTGGCCAGCGCCACAGCCCTTGCAGATGCGAGCCACTTCGGTCGTGAGGCGCGTCTCCGCATTGCCACCATCCTGGTGGGACGCCGACAGCATCGCGCGAACCACGCGGAAGGCGCGCCCCTCGTGGTAGACGAGGCTCTTCGGGCCGAACTCTGCGAGCGCGAGGAAACGCGGTCGTTGGAGCCAGGTCTGCTTGCCGCGCGCGTCCGCCTTGGGGACGTAGGCCATCAGCGGCAGGCGTGGAAAGTTGTACCCGGGTAAGAACCCCTCTGTCGCGAGGTAGCGGTAGGTGTAAAAGTCGCTCTTGGCTGCCTTCTCCTCACCCTGTTCCAGCAGGTTGAGCTGGTCGATGGCCTGGTCGTGTCGCGTCCTGGCCGCGCGCTTCTCGTGCTGAGGGGCCGAGTGATCGTCCATGACGCGGCGGGAAGAGTCGCGTTGCTGCTCAGCGGCCCGGTACAGATCCCGCCAGCGCGTGAACGCACCCGCGAAATTGCCCAGCGCACGATCCGCGACGTATCGCGCGTACTCGTCGCGACCTGTGTACCAGGGTGCGGTCTTGTCCGTCAGGTCGTTGGCGACCATGTCCAGCACACGGCCCATCCGCGATACGGCCTCGGTGGCGACGCGCGGGACCTCCATGGGCGCTCGCACATCGGCCCGTAGCGGTCGCCCGGCCGCCGAGAGGTCGAGCAGCGAGGCGATCGAGGGGTGCAGCGCCGTCTCGGTACACGCCAGCCAGATCGCTTGCAGGTGGCTGTCCACCAGGTCGCGGTTGGCGAGGTCCAGCATTGGCGCGCGCACCTCGCCATGCACCATCGCCTTTGGCTCGCGGAAGAAATACTGGTCATGCGGCCCCTGCGCGGAGGCGTAGGTGAGCACGAGGGCGGCCTGCCCGCTGCGCCCGGCACGGCCGCTTCGCTGCGCGTAGTTCGCTGGCGTCGGAGGCACGTTTCGGAGATACACCGCGTTGAGCGCGGAGATGTCAACGCCGAGCTCCATCGTCGGCGAGCAGAAGAGCACCGGCAGGAAGCGGGTCGTCTCGCCGAGGTCTCGGATCTCCTTCTCTCGCTCCTTCAGCTCGGACTGCTCCTTGTCGCCGTACCGAAACCTCTTCTCGCGGACCTGTCGTTTCTCCTGCTCAACCTGGGCCGTGTGCTCGCGCGCCTCGAAGCCAAACAGCGGATGGTCGCGGTTGACGAGCATCGTCGCCAGCGCCTGGTAGAAGTCGCGGAAGAAGGCGTTGTCGTTCTTGCGGTCGGTGCGGTCGTCGAGGGCGCCATGCTTGAAGATGACGGCGGCGTCGCTGAGCTTCCAACCAGGCACATCGAAGGGAGTGGACTCCTCGATGACCAGGCTGTAGTCGGCCGCGACCTTCAGCAGTCTCGCGATGAGCTCGTCGAACTCCACCGACTTCAAAGCCCGAATAGCGGGGGTTCCCCAGAGCTTCTCGGACTTGAGCTTCTTTCCCAGGCCGCTCCTGGAGCTGCCGCGCACGATCAGATCCTCGTCCTTCGCCTTCACGTCCCTCTTGTTGGGCGACTTCAGCAGCAGCCAGCGGCTCGGGCGTGGCTTCTCGTCCACGCCGAAACCCCAGGGTGCGCGCAGGGCGGAGTAGGACCGCTGGTATAGCTGCTCGGTCGCGAGGGGGTCTAGGATCGCGCTGCGGACAGCCATCCACGTGCGGAGGTGGTCGAAGAGGACGCGATACACAGCGGCGCGCACGCTGGGGGCTGCCAGCGCAAGGATGGCCGGACCACCCGCAAAGCGTGCGTCGTCGGCTGCCAGCTCGTCGAGGGCGAGGTAGTCGACGGACAGCAGGCCGAGCTGCTCCAGGTTGGGGTTGGTGTACCGCCACCCTCGGCGTTGATCGAACCAGACGCGGTAGGCCAGCACCTCCCGCAAAGTCCGCTCGGCGTCCAGGCGCTTGACGCCGATGATCCCGGCGTCGAGCAGCCACTCCTCTCGGATTCGCGGGTCGGGTCGGTCGAAGCCGAGGGCCCGCTGCTGTGCGGCGCCAAGCTGATCGGCGGAGAGGCCCGCATCACCCGCGTTGAGGAGCGCGCCCAGGAACGCGGAGCGCACAAGGCTCACGAACAGGAAGTCATTGAAGTGCCCGGCTTGAAGCGCCGCGTCCTGGCGGTTGTCCGAGAATCCGAGCAACTTGCGGGTCGCTGGGGCCAGACCCGACATCGGCCCGTGCATCCAGCGCAGGATGCTCGCGGTCAGTACCGTCGTCGCCGAGCTGCGGCCCTCCGCGGAGAGGGAGGCCAGCCGGTTGCGGTCGCGTGACGCGCCGCTGTGGGTCTCGCCGCACCGGAGGCAGAAGCGGAACTTCCCAGGCAAGAACCATGCGGGCACACCGCTGCCGAGCTTACCGTCGGGTTCGACCTGCACGCTCTCTGCCTTCGCAGACTCGTATTCACGCTTCAGCTTCGCGAAGCCAGCGGCGCTCGCGGTGCGCCAGGTCTCTGGATACTCTTCGATGTCCCCTGCGAACTCCGCATCGAGGTCGGCACGTCGTACCGTGAGGAAGCCGACTCTCTCCGCTCCTGGCGAGTCGTCGTCTCCGTCGGGGGAATCGTCATTCGAGACGGGCAAGGCGTCGTCGATGTCTCGCGCGAGGACCTTGCGTCGCCCCTCGTCGCTGACGATGCGGACGGGGTGGTACTCCTGCCCACAGGCGCGGCAAAAGTGGGTGGCATACAGACGCTTCTCGGAGGAGGCGCCCGGCAGGAACTGCTGCCCCTCCACCGTCAGGCTGCGTCGGCCAGGCGCTTCGAGGGTCGCGAAGGCGTGGCCCGCGCCAGAGATGAACTGGTGCAGCTTGAATGCAAAAAACGAGCGTTCGCTGGTGGAGCCGGGGACGCGGTCGAGCTCGGGCAGGCTCGTCACGAGCAGAAACTGCCGAAGCGCGCGCTCGCACTCCGCCGCGCTCCGACCCGAGTCCTCACTCAGCAGCGCGCCGGACTCGGTCACAGTCAGCGGCGGAGCGCGGTGCCAGGCTGGCATGGCCTCGGTGGAGTTCATGCCGAGCACGGTCTCGACCCAGATCGCGAGCGGATGGTCGCGCAGATCGGTATCGGACAGGGTGTTGGCGATCCCCGCGTCGATGGCCTGCCCCAGCGCGTGGCGAACGGTCTCGCGCTTGAGCCCTGGGGTAGTCACCCGCTCCAGCGTCTCGCCGATGACGTTGTTCTCGGGGATGTGTGTGGCGAAGAGCGTGGTCGCCACCTCCGCCACTGCGCGCCCCCGCTCCTCGGCCGTGCCCTCGCTCTTCATCGTGGCCGACGTGCCGATGCATTGGAGGCGGTTGGAGAGCCGCTCGCGGACGCGCCGCACGAGGAGCGCCACGTCGGCGCCCTGTCGCCCCCTGTACGTATGGAGCTCGTCGAGCACCAGGAAGCGGAGCCCGGCGCAGTTCCCGATCACGTCCCGATCGATGTCATCCTGCCGGGTCATCAGCAGCTCAAGCATCATGAAGTTGGTGAGCAGGATGTCGGGCGGGTTGTCCCGGACGGCTTGACGCTCCTTGGCTGACTCCTGACCGGTGTAGCGCGCGAACGTCACTGGCCGCCTGCCCGGCAGGTCGGGCATGAACTTCCCGAGCTCCTCAAGCTGGCTGTTGGCCAGGGCGTTCATCGGGTAGATCACGATGGCTCGCGTCCGGCTGGTCGGGTCACGCTGCTTCTCAGCGAGGATCGCGCTGACGATCGGGATGAAGAAGCAGAGAGACTTGCCGGATCCGGTGCCGGTGGTGACGACGAAGCTCTCTCCGGCGGATGCCAGCGCGACGGCCTGCTTCTGGTGCTCGTAGAGCGAGAGGGGGAAAATCTGCTCGCAGCCTGGGTCCAGTTGGCCTTCCGCGACGAGGGCAGCCACGGTCGTGCTGCGCTTGTAGTTCGGGTTGACCTGGATGAGCGGCTCGGGCCAGTAGCGCTTCTGCGCGTAGATCGCGTCCACCTGATCGCGGATATCCGATGCGTGAATCGTGGTGAACGAGGTGGCGAATTGCTCGTACTCTCGAACGACAGCGTCGCGGAGATCGAAGACGTCCAAGTGCTTTGAGGTCATGGGAAGGGCACCAGGGCAAGCGGCGAGGGCGAGGCTCGGAACCTGTCGGAGAGGGAACTATCATCGCACAGGACGGGTAATCATTGAGCGAGGGCCGAAAAATCTGACATAGGGGCGCTCATGGAGCTCGCCGGTCCCCACTCCGTCCCCACCCGTCCCCGGCGTGCCGGGGACCGAGATCCCCGCCTCAACCCTCCCATCCCGCCGGAAGTCCCCGGCGTCCCCGGCTACCGGCGCGGACCACACCCTTGAGCCCCCGGAAAAAATTCGTGATGTCTTCCCCGCCGCGCCCCGCCGCGCCCCTACCCCAGAACACGACGAATTTCTTTCTCCCCTCCAAGCGCCTACCCTCCGCCGCGAGCCGGGGATACCGGGGACATCCGTCGATCCCCAGCCTCCACCCGAAACAACGCGGTCCCCGGCAGGCCGGGGACCGCCGGGTCCACACCGGGGCCTCGCCTCTCCACCCGCCGCTACTCCACCCCCGCCACGAGCTCCACCGTCTCCCGCTTGAGCACGACGCACCGGGCCTTTCTCGTCCCCACCATGACCTTGCGCGTCAGGTGCTCCTCCTCGGTCAGCAGCCAGCTCCGGTCCCGCCAGGTGCGCAGCACGGCGTCATAGTCGAAGCCCTGCCGGGTCAGGAAGCCCTTCAGCTCGTTCGGCAGGATGGCCAGGACCTTCCAGTTCTCCTTCTGTGCCCAGGTCCCCAGCCAGCCGGCGCCGGGCGGCTGGTCGTTGTTCGACTCGTGCTCGATCCGTCCGTAGAACCGGTGCTGCTGGCTGGCGGCCCACGAGAGCACCTCGCGCAGCGCGTCCGTCGCGCGGTCGCTGTCGGCGGCTCCGACGCGCACGGCCTCCCAGGCGTCGAGCAGGGGATCGCGGGCGGGCAGGGGCAGGCGCAGGACCTCGTGGAAGAGGCGCTTGGCCACCGCCATGGCGGCGATGTAGCGGGCGGCGCGACCAGCGACGGGGTTGCCGTTGGTGAGGCCGACCCAACGATCGGACTCGCGCTCCAGCTCGGCGGCGAGACCGGCGCGGACCTCGGGGTGGTCGAGCAGGTAGCGGACCAGGCGCGGCCCGGCGTGGCCGTGGTGGTTGAGGACCGCGCTCTGGATGCGGGCGACGGCGCGCTCGGTGGCGGCGTTGGTGCCCTCGAACGGCGCTCCCCAGAGGCAGAGCGTGCGCGCCCGGGTGCCGCCGTCGTTGGTGAAGCTGGTCGCGGGCGCCTCGCCGGTGCTGAGCAGGACGCCGTGGGCGTGGCTGACGCGCTGGATGCCCACCAGCGATCCACGGCCTCGGCCGACGCCGCTGGCGTAGTCGAAGAGCGTCTTGCCCACGTCCTCGGGCTTGCGGGCGCGCTTGGTGTCGTCGAGGAACATCGGCATGTAGTCGAGCATCGCGGCGGATCGCTCGACGAAGACGCGGCTGGAGTCCCAGCCGTGCAGCAGCCCGCCGCCGCGCTCGTCGGGGCAGCCCCACAGGCTCGCGGCCAGGCGCAGGAGGGTGGTCTTGCCGCGGCTGGTCTCGCCCGAGATGTCCACGATGAAGTTCGCCAGCGTGGGCATGAAGCGCATCAGCATCGGCACGAGCGCGGCGTAGATCGGCAGGAAGGCGCGCGGGTAGGGCTGGGCGGCGACGATCGCCTCGCGCCAGCCCTCAAACGTGCCAGAGGCGCGAAACGCGCCGGCCAGCGCCCGGGTGCCGTGGTCGGGTGTGAGGAGCTGGACCTGCCCCTTCCGCCACTGCGCGGGGATGCGGTCGTCGGCCGCGGGTCCGCTCTCTCCGCCGCTGCGGATCACAATGCGGCCCCACAGGAAGTAGAGGTCGCCCTCGCCGCCGTGCCAGCCCATGTGGCCGGACACGCTGGACTGCGGGATGTGCTCGGCGTTCTGGCTCTCGAAGTCGGCGATGTAGTTCACGATCTGCCCCGTGTTGCTGGTGGTGATGGGCGCGTCCTGGAACGAGAGCGCGACGATCTGGCGCGCGTCGGCGACCTGGCCGCGCGGCACGACCTGGGTGAGCCAGCCGCCCTGGGTGCCCGGCCAGCCGAGCACAAGGTGGATCGAGCCATCGTCCACGTCGCGCAGGCGGCCCTCGACGACGATGGGGCGGTGCGCCACCACGAGCTGCTCGGTGTCGTCGGTCTCGGGGTTGACCCGGAGCTGGCCCAGGCTGGTCGGCGTCAGCTCCCAGCCGGGCGGACAGCGCAGGCCGGGCGCCAGGGGGTGACCGTCCAGGCAGCGGCGGAGATCCTCGGCGACGGTGGCGGCGCTCGCCTGCCCGAGCGAGACCTGGTAGCGCGCGTCGGCCTCGGCCCGGCCCTGGCGCTCGGCGGCGTCCTTGATCACGCGTTCCAGCTTCAACGCCCGCTGTTGCAGACCGCGCACGGTGCTCAGGCGCATGATCAGCGCGGCCATGCCGGCGGGGTCGAGGCGCCAGCTCCGGGCGAGCTCGCGCATGGCGTCCGCGTCACTCAACAGGTCGGCAACGGCGAGGGCGGCGCCCTTCGGGTCGGCGCTCTCGGCCTCGCGCACGACGGCGAGCAGGCGCACGCGGCCAGGCGCGGGATCGGGCGGAGCGGCGGTGACTCCAGCGACGGTCGGGGTCCAGTCAGGCACAGCTCGCTCCCGCGCCGTCGAGCAGCTCTTCGAGGCGGCCGAACCAGCCGCAGGAGTTCCGGTGGTTGCAGCGCGCCGTCTTCATCCGGCTCGGGTCCAGCCAGAACCAGACCGAGGGCCGACCGCACTTCGGGCAGGGGATGCGCTCGGCGCGGGTGTCGCGGATCGTCGCCTGGAGGTGCTCGGCGGCGCGGAGGCGCACGTCGGGCTCGGTGGCGAGGCGCCGGGCCGCGACGGCGCGCGCGAGGTCGGGCGGCACGGTGACCGGCGGGCTCGGCCGACGCGGCGGCGCGGCCACCAGCTTGAGCGTGTCCGCCAGGATGGCGTCCGGGTCCAGCAGCGGCACCTCGTCCCACGCCTTCGCCCCAGCCCGTCGACCGTCCGGCTGCCGCGCCGGCAGGAACAGCGCGCGGGCGAGATCCTTGGTCTGCCTGTCCACATGGCCGCCCAGCCGGCGGGCCAGGACCTGCCAGAGCAGCCGGTACTCGACGCCGTTCACGTCGCGGGCCAGCGGCAGGACCAGGCGGTAGCGGTGCCGCTCGCGGGTGTGGCGCCAGCTCGTATAGATGACGTGGAACAGGTCGAGAAAGCGGTCGTGCGCCTCCCAGGTCGTGAGCCCGTCGTCCACGTCGAGCGCGACCACGCTGGCGAACTCGAAGGCGGTGTTGCGCCGCTCGTGATCTCGGAGCGCGCCGACCACGAAGAAGGGGCTCGTGTACTTGCCCGAGGCTGGAACCGGCGTCGTCATGAGCGCGACGAGCGCGGCGGCGTCCCCGGTCCACGAGCGGCCGTGGGCGGGCCAGAGCACACCCTCGGGGTCGTTGGGGTCGCCGCCAGGGCGCAGGGTGGGCGCCGGGAACAGCGTGAGGCGGAAGGTGCGGCCGGTCGTCACGGTGTCTCCTCGGTCTCAGGAAGCTGCGGCAGCGCCTCGCCGGCCGCCGCGCGCTCCATGTGCCGCAGGACGCGGAAGAACCCGGTGAGGTTCGTCAGGATCTCCCGCGCATCCTCGCGCGACAGCTCCCGCCGGTACCGCGCGCTGTAGAGCTGCTGGGCGCGGTCAAGGAGCATCCCATCCTGGGCGGGCAACTGGCGCTGATGTGGGTCGCGTGGCATGGCAAATTCATCGCCGATGACGCCGAACTTGACCGGATCAGTTCTCCGATCAGTTCGTATCTGCGTCAATGAGGCCGGATTGGAAAACAGGCGTCCGCCGCCGGACTACGGAGACGCCACAGATCAGTTTGAATTTCGCGGTTCACTTCTCCAAAAGCCGCCGCAAACAGGTGGAATCCGGGATGGCGCTCCGCGAGAAGTTCGCGCCTTGCCAGCTCGTTGGGCTCACGAGCCCCCCGTGGTAGAGTCCATGGAATGAGCGACGACCTCCGCCAGCAGGCAGACAGCACCGTCCAACGCGACATCGCGGCCGGCGTCATCGAGCGACTCGCCGCCGAGCTGGGCGCCGCCCGCCACTACGTCAACCGCCGGCTGCCGGTGGGTGGGGATCAGCTCGTCGAGGTCAACGGCTGCCTGGTCCTCCCGAGCGGTGGGATGGTCGCCATCGAGACCTACATCTCGCTGGGGCGCCTGCGCTCGGCGCAGCAGTCCGGCCTGCGCGAGGACATCCTCAAGCTCGCCCTGCTCGGCCAGCGGCACCCCCAGCGCCCGCGCGGCATGATCGTGGTCACCTCACGAGAGGCCGAGGAGTGGCTCCACAAGGGCTGGGTCTCGCAGGCGATCAAGACCTTCGAGATCGAGGTCCGACGCATGCCGCTCAGCGCGGCTGAACAAGCCCAGCTGGAGCCCACCCGCGCAGGACAGGCGAAGGCCAACGTCGCGAAGGCGTAGGCGCTCAGCGTCGTCGCCGCCAGCCGCCCATGGTCTCCGCGGCGAGGTCCGGCGTGAGGTCCACGCTCTCCGCCAGCCGGCACCCGCTCCCATGCCGCTCGATGAGGTCCATCGGCGCCCAGCCCTTGCGCACCAGCGCCGTCCTGGTCGCCTCGTTGACGCGGCGGATCTGGAGGCGCACGTCCGCGTCCGTCAGATGCAGACCCACCAGCCCGCACTCAGAGACGATCCGCTGGGTGGAGTGGGCCTTGCGCTCAGCACGCCCTGCGCGGGCGTCCTCATGGGCGAGGTGGACGAAGATCGCGAGCAGGCCCCGCAGCGCGCTGGCCTGGGCGGCGAGCACGGGCACCGACCCGAGGAGGACCACGCGGCCCTGCAGCGAGAGCCGGCTTCGCGCGGGCGCAGGCTGAGAGGTCATGGTCGGCGAGGCTGGAACGTCGCGTGGTCCACGCTCGCGGGACGGCATGCCCTCCGCGAGCGCGGGCATCCCCCACGCCGCGCCCAGCACCGTCGGATCGGCGAGCACCTGCGAGACGGGGACGCCAGGCCCAGCGTCACCATCCAGGATCACCCAGGCGGTTCGCCTGGGGAGGCCCTCACCTGGCGCGAAGCTGGAGCAGTCCCGCAAGAGCGGGGCGAAGGCCACGAAGTAGCGGCCTGTCTCGCTGCGAACCTCGATCACGCCCGGCTCCCCCTCGAAGGGCTCGGCCTTCGACACGCTCGCCACGGCCCGCAGGACGCGCAGCCCGAGCTGGTCCAGGTCTACGTTGACCCGCACGCGCTCGACCAACGGCAGGCGGTAGCTCCCTGGCCGCCAGACCCGGTCACAGACGGGGCAGACGGCTTCGGCGTCAGGGAGCTGCCGAAGCGGATCGTCCGGGTCCGCCTCGGCCCAACCCAGCTCAATCTCGCCATCACAGTCGTGCTCGTCGAGGCCGCACGCTCGGGCGTCCACATGGGGCGTGCCGCAGCGCATCGCGGCGGAGCGGCGGACCTCGACCAGGCCCTCCTTGGCGAGCTCCACCCAGGCGTCCCGCATCCAGGCCGCCGGCCCGTCCACCACGGGCGCAAGCAGCCGGCGCCACCAGGCCAGCGATCCTGCGGGCGGCGCCTTCTCCGCGTCGAGCGCCGGCCGTCGGGCGAATGGCCGAGGGACCACGCTCACCCCGAAGTGCCGCAGAACGTACTGCTCGAAGCGCCGTGCCACGTCCTTGTTCCGCTCGCGGTCGGAGTACCAGAGCGCGAGATCGCCCTCGTGCTCCCCCGGCTCCATCGTGAAGCGGTAGCGACCCTCGAAGCCCACCTTGAGCGTGATCACGTCCCGCCAGTCCAGCCCGAGCGGGATGGACCGGCGCACGTCGGCCAGGGTGCGCTCCGCGCGTGACTGGCCAGGCCCCGTGACCGTGAGCACCACCCGGTCGGTGCGGCCGGGCGCGCGGGCGCTCAGCGCGAGGAGCGGCAGCCGGTCGTCGGCGGGATCGCAGGCGGCGCTCAGGATGGCCTCCATCCGGGTCTCGTCGAGCGCGTCCTGGGCCGGGACGAAGCGCACCTCGCCGCCGCGCGTCGCCCGGAGGAGGCGGGTGGCGAAGGCCACGCCGCGAGCCGGATCGTGATCACACACGTCCAGCCGGGCGCCGTCGTCGCGGAGCGCCACGAGGAGCCAGCCCGAGGTCCGTCCGCTCACCAGCGCCCCGTCGTCGGCCTCCACCGCGGCGCGGTGCGCGGGCTCGCGCAGGCCGAACAGCAGCTCGCCGGTCTCCTCGCGGCGCAGGACGGCCCGGAGCTGCACCTCGCGGAAGGTCGCGGCGCCCCGGAGCTCGGCCGTGACGGCCTCGGCGACCTCGCGCCAGTCCTCGGGCTCCAGGTCGGGCAGGTGGCGGTGCCGCCCGTCGAGGCGCCAGCTCACGCGGCGGCGGCTGTGCCAGCGATCCCAGAGCAGGAGCGCGAGCAGATGTTCGGGTGCCTGAGCGTAGAGCGTCAACGCCACGAGCAGCCGGTTGAGGCGCCCGCCAGGGGTTCTCAGGCCCTCCAGCACGTCCTCTCTCAGGTGCTCGCGGGCCACGATCTCCAACGCGACCGTCTTCTTGTGCTCCAGGAAACGCGCCACCAACAGCAGGTGCCGCAACGACTCTGCGGTTGGGGGTCGCTGGCCCAGCAGCTCCCCGAGCGCGCCGGGCTTCGGCAGGTCGCGCCCGTGCGCGGCGAGGGCCTCGGCGAGGCTGCCCTCGTCCATGGCCAGCACCTCGTCGAAGGACTCCTCGCGGAGGTCTCCGAGCCAGAGGTCGCGGTCTGGGGGATGGTGCAGTCGGGCGGGGTTCAACATCGAAGGCAAGACAGGTGGGTGAGCCGAAAACAACGGAATCTCCGAGCAAAGGCAAGCCAGACCTCGACATGGACAGTCGCGGTGGCGCCAGCGGCGGGTGGGATGGGGCGGGAAGGGTTGGTGCGGGCTCAAGTAAGTAGACACCGCGACAGATGCAACTTTAAGCGGACATATTTTGTCCGCATATTGTGGCGCTTGATAGCCGACGATGGTTAGGTGACGACGACCACGCCGGCACCGTCCGGGAGGGCTGGACAGGCGTTTCATATTATGTCAACTTGAAAGCACACTATTCTACGGAGACCCCTTCATGGCACTTCGCCCCCGCCCCAACGTCAGGCTGATCCGCCAGACCGCGCTCACCGGAGAGGAACCCTCGCGCAGGAGCGCGGGCGCCGGCCCATCGCTGACCGTCCTCCCCAACCTCGTCCCGGCGGTGATCTACACCCGCGTCTCGTCGAAGGACCAGGAGAAGGAGGGCTTCTCCATCCCCGCGCAGCAGCGCCTGCTCCGCGACTACGCGGTCTCCAAGGGCTTCCGCGTGGACGCGGAGTTCATCGACATCGAGACCGCCAAGCGCGCCGGCCGCCAGCAGTTCGGGCAGATGGTGGCGTGGCTCAAGAAACACAAGACCTGCCGCGCGATCCTGGTCGAGAAGACCGACCGGCTCTACCGAAACCTCAAGGACTACGTGCTGCTCGACGAGCTGGACCTGGAGATCCACCTGGTGAAGGAGGGCTCGGTCATCTGTGATGAGAGCCGCTCATCCGACAAATTCATGCATGGCATCAAGGTGGTTATGGCTAAGAACTACGTGGACAACCTCTCGGAAGAAGCCAGAAAAGGCATGGCCGAGAAGGCTGAACAGGGGATCTGGCCCACCAAGTCACCGGTCGGCTACCGCAACGTCACCCTGCCCGGGGGCAAGCGCGTCATCGAGATCGACCCGACCAGCGGCCCCATCATCGCGCGCATGTTCGAGCTGTACGCCAACGGCGACATGGGCCTGCGCGAGCTCTCGCGCTGGGTCCGCGCCCAGGGCTCGCTGTCACCGAGGGGCAAGTACGCCTTCCCGATCTCCAAGGTCCACCAGATCCTGACGAGCCTGATCTACACCGGCGACTTCGTCTATAAGGGGCGCGTCCACAAGGGCGTCCACGAGCCGCTGGTCAGCCGCGACCTGTGGGACCGGGTGCAGGAGCGCCTGGAGGACCGGAGCTGCCACGCCCCCAAGGACCAGAAGCACGACTTCACCTTCACCGGCCTCGTGCTCTGCGGCGCCTGCCTGGAGCGCGGCGAGGAGCGCCGCTACCTCGTCGGCGAGATCAAGAAGGACAAGTACATCTACTATCGCTGCGAGGGCTGCCGCCTGCGCAAGGAGGTCGAGTATGTGCCCGAGCGTGCGCTGCACGCCGGCATCACCCGCGCCCTGGCGACGCTGCAGCTCGACGAGGACACCCTCACCCTGGTCCGCGACGCCCTGCGCGCCAGCCACGCCGACATGGAGCGCCAGCACACCGAGGCCCTCGACAAGCTCCGCAAGCAGTACGAGAACCTCCAGCGCCGCCTCGACACCGCCTACGACGATCGGCTCGACGGCCGGATCAGCGTCGAGATGTACGAGCGCAAGGCCAACGAGTGGCGGACGGACCAGGCCCGCGTGCTCCGCGAGATCGAGGTCCACACCAACGCCAACCGCTCCTACATGGAGGACGGCATCGCGCTGATGGAGCTGGCCGCGCGGGCGGGCGCCCTGTACGCCTCCGCCCAGGTTCCGGCCCGTCGCCAGCTCCTGAATTTCGTGACCTCGAACTCGATCTGGCGATGTGACAATCTCGAAGTGCGGTGGCGGAGACCCTTCGATCTCCTTGCACAATCGCTGACCGAGGCCCGAAATTGCGAAGCCCCCGGAGAGGACTCCGGGGGCCTGCGTTCATTATGGTCGGGGTGACTGGATTCGAACCAGCGACCCGCTGCTCCCAAAGCAGCTGCGCTACCAGGCTGCGCTACACCCCGCCGAGCTCCTCCTAGCACGCCCCCACCAGACCCCGCAAGGTCCGCCCGCTCCGAAGGGGCGGCCCCACGGCGCCCCCTGCTGTGCTATAGGCTCCAGCCTGGAGGTACCCCGTGCGCCTGACGCTGCCCCTGCTCGCGCTCCTGGCCGGCTGTGACGACACCCTCTTCGGCAAGGTGGACACGGGCGGAGGAGGCTCCTACGAGGACGGCTACGCCGGCGTGGTCGCCATCATGGAGGACCACTGCGCGGGCTGCCACCCGGCCGGAGGCGGCTCCGGCGGGCTGGACGTGGAGACCGATCTGTGCTCGCTCATCGACGCCCCGGCGCAGGGCTACGACGCCTCGCTCATCGTGGCGGGCGACTCCGCCAGCAGCGTGCTGTGGGCGAAGATGGCCAACACGGGCGAGTATGGCGGGGTGATGCCGCTCTCCGGCGCGCTGGACGCCGAGGTGGTGGACATCGTCGCCGCCTGGATCGACGACGGCGCGACCTGCAACTGAGCTCGAAACGTCGAACAACAAGGGATCCGCGATGCTTCTCCATCTGCTGCTCTCCTCCGCGCTGGCCTCCATCGACCCGAAGTGCCAGGACGTGGCTGACCAGGGGCCGCCCGACGACTACTCGGAGCAGGCACAGTCGGACTTCATGCTCAATTACTTCGCGCTGGCGGTGACCTACTCGCCGCTGCACGCGCCCGTCCCTGCCGAGCCGGGCCACGGGTCGGTCGGGCTGGAGCTGGCCGGGATCCCGCCGCTGAGCTGCGAGCACCGCCTGGTCCTCTCCTACACGAAGACAGAGGACACCAACAAGACGCCGGTGGCCCCGCGCCCGCGCCTTACCTTCGCCATGCCGGCCATCGGCAAGGTGGTGCCCTACGCCAGCGTGGCCTACTTCCCGCCGATCACGCTGCTGGGTACCCGGAACGTCATCCTGAGCGGTGAGCTGGGCTTCGGCACCCAGCTGGACAACGGCCTGCAGCTCGGCGGGCGCTACCACATGACGACCATCAAGACGGTCGCCGAGATCGCCGCGCCCTTCGTGGAGGGAGACCCGGCCTACGACGATCTGTACATCGGCAGCAGCTTCGGCGTGGACTTCATGGCGGGCTGGGGCGGCGAGAAGTTCAAGCCCTACCTGGCGCTCGGCGTGACCGACGTGAGCACCTTCTTCTTCATCGGCGACGACAACTTCGTGGGCAACAACTACTCGCCCTTCTTCGGGCCGAACACCAGCGTGGGCGTGCAGGCCCGCCTGGGCCGGATGGACCTGGCCGGCGAGTTCTACGGCGCCTTCGCCAACCTGAACACCGCGGACCTCGAGGCGCTGGACGGCGAGGCCGCGGCGGGCTCGGCGCCCTCGCGCATCTTCACGGGGAGGCTGAAGGCCGCCTGGGCCTTCTGATGGCCGCGCCGCTCGCGCTCGCGCTCCTGCTCGGAGGGAGCGCCCAGGCCGGGGCCTGGACGCAGCCCCAGGGTGCGTACTACGTCAAGATCTGGGATCGAAGCCTGATCGGCCCCTACGGCGCCCTCTCCGACGGCACGCTGGCCCGCGTGCCCTTCTACCAGGACCACGCGCTCAACGCCTACGGAGAGCTCGGCCTCACCGACGCGCTCACGCTGAGCGCCTACGCCACCCCGCTGGGCTACGCGCGCCAGGAGAAGGGCACGCTCTACCTGGGGACGGCCTGGGTGGGGCTGCGCCGGGCGCTGCTGCGCGAGCGCTGGCGGCTGGCGGTGGAGGCCCGGGTCGGCGGCGCCCCGGAGGCGGGGATCATCGGGGAGGGGACGGCGGAGGGCGAGCCCTGGCTGTACCGCCCCGCCGAGGGCAGCCTCCGCGGCGAGCTGGAGCTCCAGCTGGGGCGCGGGCTGGGCAGGGGCTGGCTGGTGGGCAGCGCCGGGCTGGTCTACCTCAGCGCCCCCGACCTGGACCCCGGGATCAGCGGCTCGCTCCAGGTGGGTCGGCCCTTTGGTGAGGTCCAAGGCGCGATCACGCTCACCCTCTGGCAGCCCTTCGGCCCCATCGACGTCACCAACGTCTCCGGCGCGGGCGAGACCGCCTACGTGGGCCTCGTGCCGGAGATCGCCTGGTGGGTGGACCCGAGCTGGGCGCTGGGTCTCGGCGTCGGCGGCGCGCTCTACGCCCACGCCAACGCGGCGACCCCCTACCTCTCCCTCTCGGTGCATCACAAGGGGCAGCGCGATAACGAGGCTCCATGAGCCGCTTCCTCGCGCCCGTCCTCTTCCTCTGCGCCGGGGCCGGCGTCGCCTGGTTCAACAGCCAGCACGAGGACCGCGTGCTGGCCTTCCCCTTCCTGGCGAGCCTGATCCCCTCCCTCGCGGGCGATCTGGGCGCGCAGGGTCGGGCGAGCGCGCTGCTGCTGGCCGGGATCGGGCTCGTCCTGCTGATCCTCGCCCTGCTCCGCCGCCCTCCGCCCGAGGATCCGGCGGAGCCCTGATCCACTTCAGCCCAGGCCCAGCCGGGCCAGCAGGGAGGGCAGCCGCGCCAGCGCCCGCCCCCGGTGGCTGATGGCGTTCTTCTCCGCCATCGTGAGCTGGGCCATGGTCCGCCCCGGCTGGTCCTCCGGCCAGAACAGCGGGTCATAGCCGAAGCCGCCGGTGCCCAGCGGCGTCGTGCCGATCTGGCCCGCGCAGATCCCGTCCACCGTGCCCTCGACCGGCCCCTCGGGTCCAGGCGCCACCACGGCCAGCACACAGCGGTAGCGCGCCCCGCGGTCGTCCTTGTCCGCCAGCTCGCGCAGGAGCCGCGCGTTGTTGGCCTCGTCCGTGCCCTCCGGCGTCCAGCGCTTGGAGTGGACCCCCGGCGCCCAGCCCAGCGCGCGGATCTCGATGCCCGAGTCGTCCGCCAGCACGGGGAGCCCGGTGGCCTGGAACACGAAGCGCGCCTTCTGGAGCGCGTTCTCTTCAAAGGTGTCCCCGGTCTCCGGGATGTCGTCGGGCATGCCGGGGACGCCGTTGAGCCCGCTCACCGAGAGCCCGGTGCCTTGGAGGGCGAGGGCGATCTCGGTGAGCTTGTGGGCGTTGCGCGTCGCGAGGATCAACCTCACGCGGCGGCCTCGCCCACGCGCATGCGCCAGGTCGTGCCCTGCTCCCCATCCATCAGCACCACGCCGAGCCCGACCAGCTCGTCGCGGATGGCGTCGGAGAGCGCCCAGTCCTTGCGCTGACGCGCCGCCCAGCGGTCCGCCACGCGCGCCTCGACCTCCGCCTCGCTCCTGCCCAGGGCGGCGAGCCGCTTCTGGCGCACCTCCTGGAACCAGCTGGACGGATCGCGCCCGCCGAGCCCCAGCACCCGCTCGGTCAGGTCGAGCGCGGCAAGCGCCGACTTCGCCAGGTTCGCCGACCGCTTCCGGGCCTTCTTCAGGTTCCCGAAGCGGTTGACCGCCCGCGCCAGCTCCTGGACGTGGCCCAGGGCCAGCGCGGTGTTGAAGTCGTCGTTCATGGCGTCGGTGAAGCGCTCGGTGAAGCGCTCGCTCAGGTCGGCCAGCTCGCTGGCCGGGGGGCCGAAGGCGCTGATCAGCCCGGCCACGCTGTCCTCGTTCGAGCCGGCCGCCATCTCCAGCAGGGTCTCCCGAGCCAGGTAGACGCGGTCCAGGGCGGCGAGCGCCTCCTCCAGCCGGCCGGTGGAGAAGGGGAGCGGGCTCCGGTAGTGCGCGTCCAGGTAGAGCAGGCGCAGCGCCTCCGCCGGGACCTCCGCCAGCAGGTCGCGGATGCGGATGATGTTCCCGATGGACTTGCTCATCTTGCCGCTGTCGAGCGTCAGGTGCCCGTTGTGCATCCAGTAGCGCGCCATCGGCCGGTGGCCGGAGGCGCACTCGCTCTGGGCGATCTCGTTCTCGTGGTGCGGGAAGACCAGGTCGATGCCGCCGCCGTGGATGTCGAAGGTCTGGCCCAGGTAGCTGGCCGACATCGCCGAGCACTCGATGTGCCAGCCCGGTCGGCCCACACCCCAGGGCGCCTCCCACTCCGCGCCGGTCTCGCCCTTCTTGGCGGACTTCCACAGCGCGAAGTCGGCCGGGCTGCGCTTGCGCCCGCCGATCTCGCCCTGGTCGCCCTCCTGGAGCTCGCCCACGCGGCGGCCGGAGAGCTCGCCGTAGGTGGGGCAGGTCTCCACCGAGAAGTACACGTCGCCGTTGTCGGCCACGTAGGCGTGGCCACGCTCCAGCAGGCGGCCGATCATGTCCACGATGGCCGGGATGTGCTCGCTCACCTTCGGCTGGTGCGTGGGGGTCTCGAGCCCCAGCATCCCCAGATCCTCGTCCAGGTAGCCGATGAAGCGGGCGGAGAGCTCCAGCGGCGGCTCACCGAGCTGCGCGGCGCGGGCGATGATCTTGTCGTCCACGTCTGTGTGATTTCGCACATAGACGACGTCGTAGCCCGAGGCCTTGAGCCAGCGATAGACCACGTCGAAGGTCATCATCGCCCGAGCGTGCCCGATATGGCAGTAGTCATAGGTCGTCATGCCGCACACGTACATGCGGACGCGACCCGGCTCGCTGGGGCTGAAGGCTTCGATCTGGCGATGGAGGGTGTTGTAGAGTTTGAGCTGGCTCATGATCCTGCGTACCGACGGGCCTTCTCGATCCGTGCCCGACAGCCCTCTATCCCGAGCAGGGACAGGAGCGCCGCCAGATTCGGACCGTTTCTCTGACCCGTGAGCACGAGACGCAGGGTGACCAGCGCGCGACCAGGGGCCTCCACGCCCGCGCGGAAGCGGGTGAGCACGTCGCGCCAGCTCTCCATGTCCTCGCCGTCCACGCCCTTCATCGCGGTCTCGAACTGCGTGATCAGGCGCTGCGTGGAGGCCTCGCGCAGGGTGCGCGCGACCTCGCGATCGTAGTCTACCGTGGGCGTGAGCAGGAGCGCGGCCATGGCCTCCGCGCTCTCCAGGGTCTCCAGCTCGGGCAGCACGGCCGCCACGAAGCGGCGCTGCCAGCGGGGATCACGGGCGGCCATCGGGTAGCCGCGGCGCTCCAGGTGATCGACCATCGCCGCGACGCGGTCGTCCTCGGAGACGCGCTGGAGCACGGCCGCGTTCTCGGCGCGGAGCTGCGCCATCTCGAAGGGGGGCGTCTGGGCCGCCACGTCCTCGAGGCGGAAGCTCCCAGCCATCTCCTCGATGGTCAGCGAATCGCCAGGATCCCAGCCGGCTCTGGCCGCGACGCGGATGATCGCCTTCGGGTGGAAGCCGTGCGCGCGCAGCAGGCTCACGGTCAGCACGCTGCCCTCCGCGCTGGGCGGGCGGCCGTCGGCCATGGTCCAGTCGGGGAGGAAGGCCACGGGGGCGGGGTGGATGCCCAGCACGCGGGCCAGCACGAAGCGCGGCGCCAGATCGTTGCGCCGGGAGGCGTGCCAGAGCGCGCGCTCCGCGCCGACCTCGTCGTCGTCCAGCAGATCCCCGAAGACGTCCGAGGGCGCGCCGTCCGGCAGCATCAGCTTGAAGTCATCGAGCTCACCCGCCTCGACCTGCGTGCGGTGGCCGTTCAGATCGCTGACCTCATGCGGGCCTTCGGGCAGGAGGAGGCGGATGCAGGGGGAGCGCCCCGCCTTGCGCAGCACCTCGATGTCGCTCTGCGAGAGGCGGCGGCAGCGGCCGTCATAGCGCAGGGGGCGGTCGCTGGTGGCCTGCTGCACGTACATCTCGCGCAGCTCGGCGGGGGTGCAGAAGCAGGGGTAGGCCTGGCCG
Organism: uncultured Enterobacterales bacterium; assembly: GCA_964615375.1. Classification (GTDB taxonomy): domain Bacteria; phylum Myxococcota_A; class UBA796; order UBA796; family CAZKWG01; genus CAZKWG01. The sequence goes on along the minus strand of CAZTOW010000066.1, from coordinate 22,631 downwards.
CGCGCGACGAGATCGTCGGCGATGGCCTGGCAACGGTCCCGCCGGCTGGTGAGCTCGGCGCGCTCCGGGACGAGGCCGAGCCAGGAGAGATCCTCCTGAGCGGTGCCGCCCTCGTGGCGCAGCACGGCCTCGCCGCCCTGGGCGCGGGCCCAGAGGGTCGAGAACACGATCAGGCGCACATCGCTCAGGTCGAGCGGGTGCCCATGGGACAGCGGGAGACGGACGCGCAGGGACAGAGGGACCTACCTTTCAAGCCGGCGGGCCGGCGGGCGCGAAGATGGCGTCGATCTCCTCCTCGATGCTCCGCTCGTCGGTGTCCTTGGCGACCGAGATCTCCTGCACGAGCAGGCTGCGGGCCTGGTCGAACATCTTCCGCTCGCCGAAGGACAGGTTCTTGTCCGCCTTCAGCAGCGCGAGGTCTCGGAGAACCTTGGCGACCTCGATGAGATCTCCGGTCTGGATCTTGTTCATGTACTCGCGATAGCGACGGTTCCAGGTCTGGTTGTCCGTGGGGACGTCGCGGTCGCGAAGCACCTCGTAGATCTTGTCCACGTGCTCACGCGAGATGACCTTGCGCATGCCGATGGCGCCTGCGTTCTGCACGGGCACCCGGATCGTCATGCCGTTGTCCATGATGCGCAGGACGTAGAAGGTCTGGCGATAGCCCTCGAAGTCCTGGGACTCGATCCCCTTGACGGTGCCGACGCCGTGAGCGGGGTAGACCGCCTTCTCGCCGACCTTGAATTCCATTTCGTGACTCCGAGATTGAATGGGGCGCCGGGAACGCCGCGCATTATAAGCGCCATAGGCTGCCGGTCAAACCCCCGGGGCCGCACTGGGAGGAAGAATTCTGCTGCGCGCGCTGGACCGGGAGCTGATGCGTGAGGTCGCGGGCGCCGGACTCCTGGCGGTTGCCGCGATCTCCGGCGTGGGCGCGCTGCTGGTCGTGGGGCAGACCCTGGCGCTGGCCAGCGTGCTCCCTGGGCCGGTGGGGCTGGTCCGGGTGGCGCTCGGGCTGACTCCGGCGGTGCTGGGGGTGGCGCTGCCGGCCGGGCTGCTGGTCGGCTCGGTGGCGGTGGGGCGGCGCTGGGCGGAGGCGGGGGACGGCGTTGCGCTCCAGGCGGCGGGCTACGGCGCGCGGCGCCTCCTGGGGCCGCTCCTGGCGTTGGGGCTGGCGGTCGGGCTGGCGCAGGGGCTGATGATGCACGTCGTGGAGCCCTGGGGGCGGGCGGGGGTGCGGCGCGCGCTCGACGCGGCCTCGGGCGAGCTCACCCTGGTCGCGGGGCAGCCGGTGACGATGGGCGGGGTGCTCATCCACGCCAGCGCGGTGCGCGGTCAGGAGATGGAGGATCTTTTCGTCGCCATGGACCGGGTGGTGGTGAGCGCGGCGCGCGGGCGGATCCTGCCCGGCGGGACCCTGGAGCTGACCGAGGGCACGGCCGGCGCGCTGCCCGACGGGGACGGGGAGGGCGCCCGGCTCCGATTCGCCTCGGCGCGCCTGCCCCTGGACCCGCGGCGGCGGCGCGTCGAGCTCATCGAGCGCTCCACCTCGGACCTGCGGGGGCTGATCTCCCGGATGCACGCCGAGGGCCGGACCGCGGCGGCGGAGACCCTGGCCCTCTACAAGCGCACCAGCCTGCCGCTCGGGGCGCCGCTGCTGGCGCTGCTGGGGCTGCCGCTGGGCGCGCGGGGGGCTCGACCGGGTCCGGCGACGGCGCTGACGGCGCTGTGCTGGTGGGCGGCGGTGCGGGTCTGCGATCAGCAGGTGGACGCCCTGGGGCCCGCGCTGGCGGCGCTGCTCCCGCTCCTGCTGGCCAGCCTGGCGACGCTGGTGGCCTGGGCGGGCTGGAGGGATCGGTGAGGACCACCGACGGGCTGGTCTTCCGGGAGGTGGGCTCCTGGACGGCGGTGGTGCTGCTGGGGGCGGCGGGCCTGGGCTGGGTGACGGGGGCGGTGGAGCGGGCGCGACTGGGGAGCTCCGGGCTCCTGCTCTCGGCCCTGGAGGTCCCGGTCGCGCTGGTGGCGCTGGCCCCGCTGCTGGCCGGGCTGGGGGCGGCGCTGGCGGCGGCGCGGCTGGAGGGGCGAGGGGAGCGGGTGGCCCTGGAGGGCGCGGGCTGGGCCCCGGCGCGGCTGGGGCTGGCGGCGGCGGCGGTGGGCGCGCTGCTCGGGCTCCTGCAGTGGGGCGTGGCCGATCACGGGCTGCACCGGGCGCGGGCGCTGGCCGACGCGCTGGGGGGCAAGGCGCCCTCGGGCTGGGTGTGGACCGGGGCGGGGGCGGTGCGGCTCAGCGACGGGGCGCGGGTGCAGGCGGGGGGAGGGGAGATCCGGGCGATCGACCAGCTCTCCGCGGCGGAGCTGGCCGACCCGGCCCTGGACCTGGCGCGCATGGTCCAGACCCCGCGCGCGGCCAGCGGCGAGGCCCTGGCCCGGTCGGAGCTGGTCCCGGCGCGGGCCGAGCGGGCGGCGCGGCGGGCGCGGGTGCTGGGGGCGGCGGGGCTGGCGCTGCTGTGCTGGCTGCCCTGGTCGCGTCGCCCCAGTCGACAGCTGGGCGCGGCGCTGCTGCTCGGGATGAGCTGGCAGCTCCTGGAGCTGGTCACGGGCGCGCTGGTCGCCCAGGGGCGGCTGCCGCTGGGGGTGGGGTGGGCGCCGGCCCTCGCGTTGTGGGCCGCGCTCCTGCCTCAGCTCGCGGCGTCCAGGACCAGCAGGTAGTCGATCTTGGCCGAGGGCAGGAAGAGGGTCGCGGCCTTGCCCTGAAGCAGGCGCCCGTCTCCGCGGCGCCAGGTGTCGACCTCGATCAGCAGGCCGCCCGAGCTGCTCTCGCGCACCCGACCCTCGATAATGGCGGCGTTCTCGGGGACCACCTGGAGCTCGCCGCCCACGGCGAAGAGCTCGGTGCGAAGAAAGGCGCGGACGCGCTCCATCAGACCTCCAGTCCTGCACGCCTAACCGACCGGAGGCCCGCTGGCCCCCCGTCACCTGCGCGCGCCATGTTATCTGCCGGGGCTGGAGGTTTCCGATGCGCGCGATCCTGCTGGTGGCCGGGCTCCTGCTCGGCGTGGGCTGTGGCAAGGCGGAGCTGGAGGCAGAGAAGGGCCAGCTCGAGCTGAAGGTGGGCGACCTCGAGAAGGAGAAGGCGCGGCTCGAGCGCGAGAACGACGCGCTCCACGCCGAGGTGCGCAAGCTCAAGGAGGCGGCCGACGCGGCGAAGAAGCGCGAGGCGTTGGCCGGGCTCGGCCTCAAGGACGGCCAGAAGCTCTCGGCGAAGCTGGACACCACGAAGGGCGCCATCACCTGTGAGCTCTGGCCGGAGAAGGCGCCGCTGACCGTGGTGAACTTCGTCTCGCTGGCCGAGGGCACCCGCGAGTGGACCGACCCCACCGGGCAGAAGGTCAAGCGTCCGCTCTACGACGGGACCATCTTCCACCGCGTCATCCCCGAGTTCATGATCCAGGGCGGCGATCCGAAGGGCAACGGCACCGGCGGCCCCGGCTACGAGTTCGAGGACGAGGTCTCCAAGGACGTGACCTTCTCCGAGCCCGGGCTGCTGGCCATGGCCAACGCCGGGCCGGATACGAACGGCAGCCAGTTCTTCATCACCGACCGCGCCACGCCCAGCCACCTCAACGGCAAGCACACCATCTTCGGGAAGTGCGCGAACCTGGACGTGGTGCAGGCCATCGCCAGCGTGGAGAAGGATCGGCGGGACAAGCCGGCGACGGACGTGGTGATCAAGAAGGTCACGATCCTCCGGCAGTAGCGCCGACAGGCCGCGGGGGCGCCGGAGGGCGGCAGGGGCCCCGAGGGGCCCCGCTCCGTCAGCTCGACTTTCTGTACCCCAGGACCTCGGCCATCCTCGCGCCCATCTCCGCCGGAGAGCGCACGATGTGGATGCCTGCGGCCTCCATCGCCGCGAATTTGGCCTCCGCCGTGCCCTGGCCGCCCGAGATGATGGCCCCGGCGTGACCCATGCGGCGGCCGGGGGGCGCGGTGGCCCCCGCGACGAAGCCGACGATGGGCTTGCTCATGTTGGCCCCGGCCCAGGCGCAGGCCTCCTCCTCCGCCGTCCCGCCGATCTCGCCGATCATGATGACAGCCTCGGTGTCGGGGTCCTCGTTGAAGAGGCGCAGCGCGTCGATGTGCTTCGTGCCGACGATGGGGTCACCGCCGATGCCGATGCAGGTGGACTGGCCCAGACCCACGGCGGAGAGCTGGCCCACCGCCTCATAGGTCAGCGTGCCCGAGCGGCTGACCACGCCCACGCGACCGGCCTTGTGGATGTGGCCGGGCATGATGCCGATCTTGCACTGATCGGGCGTGATGATGCCGGGGCAGTTCGGCCCGATGAGCCGAGAGCCCTTGCCCTGCATGTAGGCCCAGACGTTGACCATGTCGGCCGCCGGGATGCCCTCGGTGATCGCCACCACCAGGGGGATGCCGGCGTCCACCGCCTCGCAGATCGCGTCGCCGGCCATCGGCGGCGGCACGAAGATCACGCTGGCGTTGGCGCCCGTCTCCCGCACCGCCTCCTCCACCGTGTCGTAGACCGGCACGGAGGTCTCGAAGCGGGTCCCGCCCTTGCCCGGCGTGACGCCGGCCACGAGCTGGGTTCCGTACGCGAGCATCTGGCGGCAGTGGAAACCGCCCGCCGAGCCCGTGATCCCCTGGCAGAGGACCCGGGTATCCTTGTTGACGAGGACCGCCACGGAGCCTCCTTATGCCTTCGCCGCGGCGACGACGTTGGCCGCAGCGTCCGCCATCGTGTCGGCGGCGATGATGTTGAGACCGCTGTTGGCGAGGATCTCCTTGCCCTTCTCGACGTTCGTTCCGGCCAGCCGGACGACGAGCGGCACGTTGAGCCCCACCTCTTTGACCGCCGCGAGCACCCCCTCGGCGATCACGTCGCACTTCATGATCCCGCCGAAGATGTTGATCAGGATCGCGCGGACCGCCGGGTCGCGCGTGATGATCTTGAAGGCGGCCGTCACCTGCTGCTGGTTGGCCCCGCCGCCCACGTCCAGGAAGTTCGCGGGCTCGGCGCCGTAGTACTTGATGATGTCCATCGTGGCCATCGCCAGCCCGGCCCCGTTGACCAGGCACCCGATGGTCCCGTCCAGCTTGATGAAGCTGAGCCCGTGGTTGTGGGCGTCCACCTCGCTGGGGTCGAGCTCGTTCGGGTCCGCCATCGCCGCCAGCGTCGGCTGCCGGAACAGCCCGTTGTCGTCGATGACCATCTTGGCGTCCAGCACCACCGCGTCGTCCTCAGGCGTGATGACGAGCGGGTTGATCTCCAGCATGCTGGCGTCGGTGCTCACGTAGGCCTTGTAGATGCCCTTGAGCAGCGCCACCGTGCTCTTGACCTGCTTGCCCTTCAGCCCCAGCTTGTAGGCCAGCTGACGCGCCTGCCAGTCGCCGAGCCCGGTCGTGGGGTCCACCCACACCTTGACGATGGCGTCGGGGTTGTGCGCGGCGACCTCCTCGATCTCCGTGCCGCCCTCGGCGCTCGCCATCAGCAGGATCTTCGACTTCTGCCGGTCGAGCAGGACGGCGGCGTAGAGCTCCTTCGCGATGTGGCCGCCCACCGTCACGAAGACGGTGTTGACCTTCACCCCGTCGAGGCCCGTCTGCTTGGTCACGAGCGTGTTGCCCAGCATCGCCTCCGCCGCCGAGCGCACCTCGTCGATGCTGCGGCACAGGCGCACGCCGCCCTTGCCCGGGACGTTCGCGTCGCCGCGGATCACCGCGTCCAGGATCTCCTGGGACGAGCTCTCCTTGAAGCGACCCTTGCCGCGACCGCCCGCGTGGACCTGCACCTTGACGACCCAGAAGTCGCCGCCCAGGGCCTGGGCCGCGCGGACCGCCTGCTCGGGCGTGTGCGCCGCGTGCCCCGGGGGGACGGCGACGCCATGGAGGCGCAAGACCTCCTTGGCCTGATACTCATGGAGCTTCATCGGGGACTCTCCGGGGGCGGCGCCTCAGGCGCTCTTGGTGAGCCGACGCTCGGGCTGGTTCTCGGCGATGTACTTGCAGCGGTAGATGGCGACGCCCTTGCCGTCGCGCAGCACCAGCCGCTCGTCCACGATCTGGGCCGCGATGCCCGCGATGCGCGAGAAGCCGAAGAGCACCGTGTAGAAGTCGCTGTCGGTGAGCCCGCTCGCGTTGAGCAGCGTGCCGGAGACCGCGTCCACGTTCGGGTACGGGTTGGAGATCTTCGGGTTCTCCTTGAGCACGCGCACCACCACCTCGCGCATGGCGACCGCCGTGCGGAAGAGCGGGTCGTTCGGGCACAGCTCCTCGCCGAGCGCGTACTGGATGGCCGCGCGCGGGTCCTCGGCGCGCAGCACCGCGTGGCCGAAGCCGTAGATCAGCCCGCCGCTGGCCAGCCGGTCGCGGACGAACTTCTCGATCGCGGCGTGGTCGGAGGTGCCGACCTCCTGCACGAACTCCAGGCAGTCCTGGTTGGCGCGGCCGTGGCGCGGCCCGTAGAGGGCGGCCATCGCCGCCGCCAGCGAGCTGTACTGGTCCGCCAGACCGGACGCCACCGCCTTGCCGGTGAAGGTGCTGAGGTTGCCGCCGCCGTGGTCCATGTGCAGCACGTAGAACACGCGGAGCAGCTTCGTGAGGCGATCCTGGTCGCCGCCCGGCACGCCCATCATGTTCACGAAGTTCTCGACCAGGCCCAGCTCCGGCTGGCTCGCGATGGGCTCACCCCAGCCCGAGCGGATGCGGAAGATGTTGGCGATCAGCTCCGCAGAGCGGGCGATCATGTTCAGCCCGTCCTCGCGGTAGTCGCCCGTCTTGCCGGTCATGCCGAGGTACATGAGCCCGCAGATCAGCCACTCCATCGGGTGGCCGTCCTTCGGGAGGCTCTTCAGCAGGTCGATGACCCGGCTGTCCACCACCGCGCGGCGCGCCAGGTCCGCCTTGAAGTCGGCGAGCTGCTGGGCGTCGGGCAGGGTCTTGTGGAAGAGCAGGTAGATGATCGCCTCGGGCTCCTCGAAGGCGAGGTCGGCGATCGGGTAGCCCACGTAGGAGAGGCCCTTGATCGGGTCCACCTTGGACGTGCGGCAGGTGCCTACGGGGAAGCCGCGCAGGCCGGTGTTCAGGTGCTCGTTCTTTACTTCGAAGAGGACGTCGTCAGCCATGGGTGACCCCCGCAGAGCCGATGAGAGAAGCCGGGGGCTTATCCCAGCGGCGCCGGGGAGGCCACGGGGGCGGCCCGGGTTTTGTAGTGCTTCGCGATAGCGGCGCGTGGACGGGGGCCCCGGGCTGCCGTAGACTCCTGGGGGTGTCCTCGTCCGCGCCAGCCTCGCCCTCCGCGCCCGTCCCGCTGCCCGGGATCCGGGGCGTGCTCCTGGCTGGAGGCTCGGGCACGCGCCTGCTCCCGCTCACGCGCACGGTGAACAAGCACCTGCTCCCCGTCGGGCGCAAGCCCATGATCTACTACGCGGTGGAGCGGCTGGTGGAGGCCGGGATCACCGAGATCCTGGTCGTGACCGGCGTGGAGCACATGGGCGATCTGGTCAACCAGCTCCGCTCGGGCCGCGAGCTCGGCTGCGCGCTGACCTACCGGGTGCAGGAGGAGGCCCGAGGCATCGCCGACGCGCTCCGGTTGGCGCGCGGCTTCGCCACCGGGCCCATGGTGGTCGTGCTGGGGGACAACGTGTTCCAGGACCCCATCGCCCCCTGGGTGCGCGCCTGGGCGCAGAGCGGGCGGCAGTCCATGGTGCTGCTGAAGGAGGTCCCCGATCCGGGGCGCTTCGGATGCCCGCGCCTCGAGGATGGGCGGATCGTCGAGATCGTCGAGAAGCCCTCCGTCCCGCCCTCGACCTACGCCGTCACCGGCGTCTACCTCTATGGTCCCGAGGTCTTCGACATCATCGACACGCTCGTGCCCTCGGCCCGCGGCGAGCTGGAGATCTCCGACGTGAACAACGTCTACCTGCGGCGGGGCGAGCTGGCTTATGCGCTCATGTCGGGCTGGTGGACCGACGCCGGCACTCACGAGTCCCTGGCTCGCGCCGGGCGCCTCGTGGCCGGGCTGGAGCCCGGATGAGCCTGCGCGCGCTGCCGCTCGAGCTCTCTGGCCCCCTGATCCTGGAGCCCGAGCTCTTCCCCGACGACCGCGGCCTCTTCCTGGTCGCCTGGAGCGCACGCGCGCTCGCCGAGGTGGGCATCGACGCCGAATTCGTGCAGGACAACGTGGCCATCTCGCGCCGGGGCGTGCTGCGCGGCCTCCATGTCCAGCGTGAGGTCCCCCAGGCCAAGCTCGTGCGGGCGCTGCGCGGTCGGATCTACGACGTCGTGGTCGATGTGCGGCCCGGCTCGCCCAGCTTCGGGCGCTGGGCCGGCTGCTGGCTGGACGATCTCACCCACCCGGCGCTCTGGATCCCGGAGGGCTTCGCCCACGGCTACTGGGTCGAGAGCGAGGAGGCCGTCGTTCACTACAAGGTCACCGCCCCCTGGCACCCGCCGGGTGAGCGCGTGCTGCGCTGGGACGATCCCGAGGTGGGCGTGCGCTGGCCCTTCGCGGGCGAGCCCCTGCTCTCGGCGCGGGACGCCGCCGGTGGCACCCTGGGAGCGCTCGCCACATGAGCCGCGCCCACACCACCCTCGTCACCGGCGGGGCCGGCTTCCTGGGGAGCGCCTTCGTGCGGACCCTCCTGGCGCGCTCCGCAGGCGAGCGCGTCATCGTGCTGGACTGGATGCGTCACGCCGGGACGCGGGCCAACCTCGACGGTCTCCCCGCCGACGGGCGCTGCGTCGTCGTGGAGGGCGATCTGGCCGACGCCGCGCTCCTGGACCACCTCTTCGAGGCGCACGCCCCCGACCGCGTCGTCCACTTCGCCGCCGAGACCCACGTCGATCGCTCCATCCACGATCCCGGCGCCTTCGTCCACAGCAACCTGGTGGGCACCTTCACCCTGCTGGAGGCCGCCCGGCGGTGCTGGGCCGGACGCCGGGACGTGCGCCTGCACCACGTCTCGACTGATGAGGTCTATGGTTCACGCGGGCCCCACGAGGCGCCCTCCGACGAGCGCGCGACCTTCCTGCCCAGCTCGCCCTACTCCGCCACCAAGGCCGGCAGCGATCACCTCGTCCACGCCTGGGCCCACACCTACGGCCTGCCCGTCAGCCTCACCCGATCCTGCAACATCTACGGCCCCCGCCAGCACCCCGAGAAGCTCATCCCGCTCAGCGTCCTGCGCGCCAGCGCCGGGGAGGAGATCCCCATCTACGGCGACGGCATGCAGCTCCGGGAGTGGCTCTACGTGGACGATCTGTGCGAGGCCATCCTGGCCGTGTTGGAGCGCGGCGTCCCCGGCTGTGTCTACAACGTCTCGTCCCAGCGCGCCGTCCCCAACCTGGAGCTCGTCCGGCGTGTCTGCGTCATCCTCGACGAGGCCCGGCCCGAGGGCGCTCCCCACGCCCGCCTCGTGCGACACGTCGGCGACCGCCCCGGTCACGATCGACGCTACGCCATCGACGCGGGCGCCCTCTGGCGGGATCTCGGCTGGGCGCCGAGGGTGGGCCTGCACGAGGGTCTGGAGCGGACGGTGGCGTGGTATCTGCAGAATCCAGCGTGGGTGGAAGGCGTCGCGGGGGAGGCGTTCCGCGGCTGGCTGGAGAAGAACTACGCGGGGCGGTGAGGGTCAGCGCCAGCGCAGCTCGAGGCGCCCCCGCCCGGCGCTCACCGATCGGCCGACGCCCAGCAGCGCTCCCGCCGAGAGCAGGTCTTTCCAGGGCTCCACCTCCTGGCCGAGGGCCAGGCTCCCCACCCAGCCCGAGAGATCGTGGAGGCCGACCCGGCTCGAGCGGCGATCCTCCTTCACCCAGCGGGCCTCCTGCCAGGGGACGCGGAGCGCGCGGGGATCGGGCCACGGCTCGGGCTGGGGCAGGCCCTGGGCGCGGAGGAGCTGGCGCACGCGGCCCAGCGCGGCCCAGAGCAGATCGCCCGCCTCCGGCCACCGATCCGGTCGCGCCCCCGTCCAGGACAGCGGAGACCTCACGCGGATCTCCACGCCGTCCGGCCGATAGGGCAGCTCGAGCGCGCTGGCCAGCGAGCCCGGCGGGGGCCAGCCGCCCACCTGGCGATCCTCCTCCAGCACCGTCACCGCCTCGCCCGCGCCCCGCGCCAGCAGGCGGCTCACCCGGCACGGCACCCGCGCCTGGCCCAGCCCGTTCCGGGCCATGCGTTGGATGGCCTCCACCAGCAGCGTCGGCCGCGGGACCGCGCCCAGCACCAGCAGCTCCGCGCGCCAGGGCTCCTCCGGCCCGATCCGCGCGCCCCCCGGCGAGATCGAGCGTGGAAGCACCGGGCGCGGCGCGTGGGCGTGGGGTCGTCCCGGGTCATACCAGCCCGGAATCTCGCAATGCGTGAGAACATCGCACCCTTCGCACGATCGGTGCGCGCGCGCGCAGACCACGTCGAAGGTCGCGTTCCCCAGCAGCCCGCGCAGGCGCTCGTCCGGGTCCGCGGGGAGCGTGAGCGGGGCGTCGGGCAGCAGCTCGAGCTCGAGCGTGGTCAGCAGGAGCTGCTGCGCCCACTCGGGGACGCGGACAGGCGGGACGAGGCTGAGTCGGACGCGGTGCATCGCTGACCTCCATCCTGACATGGCGCGGGGGGGTGGGGTGTGATGGGGTGACGCTTTTTTTCGGCAGAGCGGAGCGCAGAAGCGCGTGTGGGGCCATGGTCGAGCGTGAGGTAGAGGGTAGCGAAGATCGTAAGGAATGTATGAAGTAAGGTCGATTTCGTAACTTATTGAACACTCACATAGCTTCGGCTCCTCATGCAGGAGCCCAACATGTGTGAAACCTTGACCGCCCTCTTCGTCTCCATGCGCGCTCCGCTCGCGGTGGCGCGGCGCACCTCCTACCTGCGAGCCAGCGCCAAAGATGTCGACGACGCGCTGTTGGAGGCCTACCCGGACCTGCTGGCGCGCCCGCAGCTGTCCGTTGCGTGCTGTGAGGGATCGGTTGGAGGCGTTGTGTGGGGCCCCGGGGGAGCCGGTGCTGGAGATCCTGCAGCGGGAGCTGGCCCCGAGGTGGCGGCGGGGGGGTGAGCTGAAGGGGCGGGAGGTTGCTTTACACATCCCGTGCCGCCGGGTAATCGGCATCAGATGGTCTCCAGTGACACGCCCCACCGAAACACACTAAGAATTATTTCGCGCGCATGATCACAGCCGGGCTGCCCATGCCATGAGGGGAGTGAGCCCTTACGGAGTGACGATGGACCTGACACCCAGCACTGACCAGCCCGCCGGGAACTGGCTGTACCGAGCCGAGATCCGCGGCATTCAACGATGGATCCTGGCATCGGATCGCCTGCGCGAGATGAAGGGCGGCAGCGCCATCATCGAGCGGCTGACCGAGACGGGCGCCAGGATGGCCAGGGAGCTCGGTGGCGATGCCCTGGTGAAGGCCGCCGGGCGGCTGGTGGCCAGCCTGCCGAGCCTGGAGGCGGCCTGCGCCTTCGCAGCCCACTGGCCCATGTGGGTGGCGCGGCACGCGCCGGGCCTGGAGCTGAGCCACGGGCTCGCCTCCGCGAGCCAGGGGGCGAGAGTCGAGATGCGCCCGGTCCGGATGCCGGAGCTGCCCGAGGCAGGTCCGCTGGTCGCGCGCGCAGGGCGTACCGGCCTGCCCGCCGTGCGCCGTGGCAAGGACGGTGACGAGGATCGTGCAACCGCGGCCCGCGTGAACGTGGGCGAGGTCGATGGGCTCGGAGATCGGCTGCTGGACGGGCGCAAGGCCGATTGGACCTTCCTGGAGGAGCTTGCGCTGTTCGGCGATGGCGGAGTCGCTGTGATTCAGGCCGATGGCAATGGCATGGGGGCGCGTTTTCGCACGCTGGCCGGCGATCTGAAGGCGACAGGCGAGCTTTCGGAGGTGCTCAGCGAGGCGACGCTGGCGGCAGCCCGCGCGGCCGTCGATGGGCTGATCCGAGCCACGTTCGCCGACGAGGACGATGGTCGGCCGGTCTACCGCGTGGGAGGACGACGCGTTCTGCTTGCTCGCCCCATCGTGCTGGGCGGTGACGACCTGTGCTTCCTCGTGCATGCGCGCTACGGTCTGCCCTTCGCGGTCGCGTTCCTGCGCGCCTTCGAGACCGAGACTGCGGCGCGCTGCGGACGCTGGATGGGCGAAGGCGGAGCGACGGCCAGCGCGGGCGTGGTCTTCGTGAAGCGGAGCTGGCCCTTCCATCAGGCACATGCGCTGGCCGAGTCGCTGTGTAAGGCGAGCAAGGACGGGCTCGGGCGCGCCAGCGGCGTGGCGATACATCGGGTGACCACGGCGCTGTCCGACCTGGACTGGGCGGAGCTCGAGGAGCGCGAGCTGCTGGTCCCTGGCGGGGAAGGCGCGGTTCGTGGCGGTGACCCGGGGCTGCCTGCCAGCCTCTCGGGCGGCCCCTACACCCTGAATGGGCTGGTCGCGCTCGACCGGCTGGCCCGTGCGGTTGGTGACCTGCCGCGGGGCGCGCTGCACGACTGGCTGAAGCTGCTCCAGTCCTCGCCTGAGCGGGCCCGCGCGCGCTGGGCGCGTGTCGCCGAGGTCGCGGCTTCCGGCGCTGGACGCATGCGCGCCGAGCAGTGGGCCGAGCTTCGCGGCGCACTGACCGCGCTCGGATGTGATCCCGACACCGGCTTCACCAACGACGGTCGCTGCCGCACTCCGCTCGCTGACGCCCTGACCTGGCGCGCCGTTCAGCCGGACGTCGCCGCCCGCCTCTGGAGCACCCCATGACCGCTCGACTGCTACACCTCACCCTGCATGGCTACTGGCACCCGGGCAGCGGGCGCGGCGAGGGTTCGCTGTCCGACGCCAGCGCGCTGCGCGACAGCGCCGGGCTGCCCTACCTGACCGGCCGCGCCGTCAAGGGCCTTTGCCGGGAGGCCGCTCGGCTAGGCGCCGAGGTCGGGCTGCTCACACCCGCGAATGTGCTGGACCTGTTCGGCTCGGCGCTGCCTGCCGTCAGCCCGGATCGCCGCGTCGCCCCGCTCGAGGACGCAAGGCACGCTACCGAGCCTGGGCTGCTGCGCTTCAATGACGCTCGGCTCGGCCGCACCCCCGCGGCTCAGGAGGCGTGGCGGGCCTGGGCAGGCGCGCACCCTGACCAGCGCGCGTGCCTGTTCGTGCCTTTCTCCAGCACCGCCATCGACCCGCGCGGTGTGGCCTCCGACGCAACCCTGCGAACGCTAGAGCTGGTCGTGCCCGTCGAGCTCCACGCCGGCGTGAGCGGTCCCGATGACGTGCCCTGGGGACCGCTCGGTGAGGCCATCGCCCTGTTCCTGCGCGCCGTCGGCAGCCACCGCAACCGCGGGCTCGGCCGTGCCACGGCCGCCCTGGAGGTCACATGACCCGCCTCGACTTGGAGATCATGCTGCTCGACGACGTGGTACTGCCCCGCGAGAGCGGCAGCGTTGGCGGCGCTGGCACGCTGGACACCATCCCGGGCGCGGCCCTGCTCGGCGCGGCCGCGGGCGCTCTGTACAAGGCCGACCCCGGCGCTGCGCTGAAGATTCTGCACCATGGCGGCGTGCGCTTCGGCGATGGCCTGCCCATCGGCCCGGATGAGCAGCCCGGATTGCCAGCCCCGCGGAGCCTGATGCACGCCAAGGGCGCTCGTCCTGGACATGGCTCCGTGCACAACAAGGCGCGACGGGCGACCGGCACAGAGAGCGAGACGGCCACCGAGGCCCTGCGCCGGGGGCGGGTGGCAGACGAACGGTACTGGGAGGTCGACACCGCCACCACCATGCGCACCGCCATCGGCCCGGACGGTCGCGCCCACGAGGGGCTGCTGTACGGCTACGAGGCGCTGAGCGCCGGGCAACGATTCCGCGCCAGTCTGCGCGCAGAAGATCCGGCCCTGCTCGCGGCAGCTTGGGCTGCGCTCCAGGCCCAGGATGGCGTCATCCGGGTGGGACGCAGCCGCTCCGCCGAGTTCGGCCGCGCCCAGCTCCGTGAGATTCCGCCGCTCGACCCGCCCGTCCTGGCTGCGCCCGCCGAGCTGGGGCGCGTGGTGGTGCTCTGCGTCACCGACCTGTGCCTGTACGACGCGGAGACCGGCCAGCCCACCTTCGAGCCCGCAGGTGCGGCCTTCGGCCTGTCCGGCTGGCGCTTGGACCCGAACCGCAGCGCCATCCAGACTCGCCGATACTCGCCGTACAACGCGCACCGTCGTCGCCACGACCTTGAGCGCCAGGTGATCGCCGCTGGCAGCGTGCTGGTCTTCGAGGGGAAGGAGACGGTGGACCTCGCCGCTGCGCGTGTGGTCTGCGCCGTAGGCGTCGGCGAACACACCGGCGCTGGCCTGGGTGAGGTGCTGCTGGAGCCGAGGCTGCTGTCCCTGTCGCGGTTGGACCTGAAGCCCTGGGAGCCCTCTATCCCGGGTGCCGACTGGTCCTTGCTCGATGGCGATCCGCTACGTGCCTGGCTGGAGTCCCGCGCAGCCGACTCGGCGCGGCGCGACAACCTGTGGAACATGGCCGGCGCCTGGGCCGGCGAGCGGGCATGGACGCGCCTGAACAAGGCCCAGTGGGGTCTGGTGCGCGAGCTGGCGCAGCGTGCCGTCGGGCGCGGCGACGACGGCCCACGGTGGTTGCGCGACGAGCTCGCGAAGAACCTGCTGCCCGGCGCGGCTCCGAAGGTCGGTGAGGCGCGGCGAGGCGCAGGTGTGCGCGTCCTTTCCAGCGGTTGGGGGGCTCGCCCGCCCGGTGGCCGGACCCTGGGTGAGGTGTTCCTCGCGCGCATCGACGACGTGATCAAAGGCGAGGCTGTTGGCCTGAAGCCCGCCGATCTTCCGGTGTTCTGTGAGCTGTTCGCCACGCGCGCGCTGCGCGCCCGTGCCCTCGACGCTGGAGGCTCCCGATGAACGCTCCCCCTCGCGGCACGCGCTTTGCCGTGGCCCGCGTCACCCTTGAGCTCAGCACGCCGCTGACCATCGGCACAGGCGGCGGCGACGACACCCGCGACGCCACCTGTGTCGAGGACTGCAACGGCCTCCCCACCCTGCCCGCCACCAGCCTGGTCGGCGTGCTGCGCCACGCTCTGGCCGAGGGCGCCCGGCCTGAAGAGCACCCGCGCTGTCGCGCGCTGTTCGGCTACCAGGACCGCGCCAGTGATGGCCAGGACGAGGCCGCGGGCCAGAGCAGCCTGGTCGAGTGCTCGTGGGGGCAGGTCCATGACGCGAACGACCGGCCCGTGCCAGTCCGCGCGGCGCGTGCGACCGACGAGGTGCTCGACGCATTGCGCGTCGGCGTTCTGCGCGATCACGTGCGTATCGATCCTCGCGGTGTGGCAGATGGCGCTGGTAAATTCGACGAGGCGTTGGTCCCCGCCGGGGCCCGGTTCACCTTCGAGCTCCTGGTGCATGCTGGGCTCGGTGTGGAGCCCCGTCCCGCGCTCGAAGAGCTGCTGGGCCGGCTGGCCGCGCCCGGCATGCGCCTGGGTGGCCGCACCCGTCGCGGCTTCGGCGCCATCCGCGTCGTGCGCGTGGGGCTGGCCGATCTCGATCTTCGTAAGCCCGCCGATCGTCAGACCTGGCAGAGACTGCCGCGCGAGCTGTCCCAGGGCGATCCGGTGCGCGTGCTGGCGCCGTTCACGCCGCGTCACGTGGGGTCCGGGGGTGTGGTCGCGCGCCTGCGCCTTCGGCCCCTCGACCATTGGATATTCGGTGGGGGTCGGCCATCCTTGCCCGAGCACCAGCGCGAGGAGGACCGCCCCCACGATCGCCTGCCCGTCACCGAGCGGCGGGTGCGCTGGATCGAGGAACGTGGGCAGACCCGCGGCGTCGTGGACCGGCTGGAGCACCTCGTTCCTGCGAGCGGACTCAAAGGCGCCCTGCGCCACCGCGTCGCCTTCCATGCCCGCCGGCTCGCCGGCCGCTGGGCCGACACTGCAGGCGAAGGCTGGCCGGACCTCGGCGCCCAGGGCCCGACCGATGCCGAGCGTTGGCTCTTCGGCCAGATCAAGGCGGCGAACCTGCCCAGTGAGGCCGGGCGTACCCTGATCTCGGACCTATATATTTCCAGTGCAAAATATGCTGCAATGCAGCATGTCAGCCTGGATCGCTTTACGCAGGGTCCCATGGACGGCCTGCTGTTCAGCGAGGCCCTGCTCTACGAGGGCCCGCCGTTGGAGCTGGAGCTGGCGATCGAGACCGCGCGAGCGGGCGAAGAGCCTGAGCAGGCCCGCGCCGCGCTCGCCTCGGCGCTGCGCGATCTCTGCGAGGGGCGGCTGGCCCTGGGCGCGGGCAGCAGCAAGGGGCACGGGTTCTTCTCCGGGACCGTCGAGTGGAGCGATGGCGGCCGCTGGATTGGAGGTGTGGCATGAGCGAGCTGCTTCAGACCGATGGCTGGCTGTCCTCGTTGGGCGAGGGGCGCCGAGGGCGCTTGCGCACCGAGCCGGTCGATCCCCGCGCGTTGGACCTCATGGCGCAGACCGGGGCCCCCGGCGTCTCGGGCTGGCTGTGCCTGTCCGACTCCATCTGGGTCCTCGAGTCTGGCGACTGGCGCTGGGTCTCGGGCACCTCGACCACGTCGAAGGTGCCCACGCTGGCGCCCGCGCAGATTCTGTCGGCTGAGCTCAGCCTGGACGATCGGAGCAGCCTGCACCTGCGACGGTCTGGTCCCGGCTTGCGCGGCTGGCGCCTCACAGAGGGCGAAGGTGATGACGTGATCCTCTTCGATGAGCGCCGCCGTGCCACCGAGCGCGGCCTGTCCCTGCGTTACCGCGTCGCCTGGCGCGCCGAGGCCGATCCGGCCGCGCCGATCCCTGATCTCCACGTGTGGCGCCCCTGGGTCGCCCGCTTCACCGGCTGGAGCCTCTGATGGACCGCATCACCGCGCCCTACGGCTTCGTCCCCGTCTCCGAGCACGTGTTCCGCCCGCCCTGGGCGCCCGTCGCCAGCCAGGACATGCCCTTCG
Organism: uncultured Enterobacterales bacterium; assembly: GCA_964615375.1. Classification (GTDB taxonomy): domain Bacteria; phylum Myxococcota_A; class UBA796; order UBA796; family CAZKWG01; genus CAZKWG01. Next base: position 5,709 of record CAZTOW010000066.1, on the reverse strand, counting down.
AGGACGGCCTGTGCGGCCGCCTGCGCCTGCGCATCCACGCCGAGTCGCCCATCTTCGTGCGCGGTGTGGAGAACCCGGCGGCGTTCTACAGCACGCCCGACGGCCCCGCCATCCCCGGCAGCGGCGTGCGCGGCCTGCTGCGCAACGTCATCGAGATCGCCAGCTTCGGCTGGCTGCGGCGCGTCAACGACCACCGCTACGGCGTGCGCGACCTGCACAACCAGGATCTGTACGTGCGCCACATGGCGGGGATCCAGCGCACGGCTCAGGGCGAGAACCGCCCGCTGCCGCGCGTCATCGCCGGCTGGCTGCGGCGTGTTCCCACGGACGAGACTGGCCTTGACGCTATCGTCGCCACCATCGAGCCCTGCCACTTCGCGAAGATTGACTACCGGGTCGTCCGCCAGCTCACCGGCGTGCGCCACGATCTGGGCGCGAAGCAGCGATCGGTGGACAAGTACCACGCCTGGGGCCAGCTTCGTCCCGCCGTCCAGGTCGCGGTCAAGCCCCTGCGCCTGCCCGAGGCCGTGCGCCTGCCCTTCGGCTTCGGCGAGGTCACCGGCCCCGGCAACATCCCCGGCACCCTGGTTTTCACGGGCCAGCCCGCGCCCTGGCACCCCGATCAGGCGCCTCGTCGGGGTGGCGGCCACCCCAAGCACCACGACTTCGTCTTCTATGGCCGCGAGCCCGGCGCCACCATTCCTGTGAGCCGCCGGATCTTCGACGGCTTCGAGTTCGTGCACTCGGATCGCGGCCAGCAGAACCGCTTGGACCGCTCTATGGCGCGCAACCCCGAGTGGTCTCACTGGGGTCAGGAGTACGATCGCGGCGCCGACGTGCCCGTCTTCTTCCTGCTCGACGAGGAGCGCTCGACCTCGCGCCGTCCGGTGTTGCGCGCCTTCGGTCTGGCCATGATGTTCCGCCTCGCCTACGACTACAGCGTCGGTGAGGCTGTGCGGCGCGCCCAGCCCGCCCAGCGTGAATTCGGAGATCAGCTCGATCTCGCGGAGACCCTGTTCGGCCATGTGCCCTCGCGCCGGCCTGATCTGCCTGATGAACGCCTCCGAGCGCTGAAGGGCCGCGTCAGCGTCGGCCTGGCGCGCGCCGAGGGCCAGCCGCGTCCCATGGCGCCGGTCACGGCGGTGCTCGGCACACCCAAGGCCAGCTACTACCCCAACTACGTCGAGCAGCAGGGGGGGGCACCCGGCATGCCCGCCGCGCGGGGCCCTGACGGGAAGCTCCGCTACCGGACCTGGATGGACGCCGACGCCCGCCCACGCGGCTGGAAGCGGTACCGCCCGCAGAAGCTCACCGTCACCCCGCCGCTGCTGCGCAGGGGCGACGGCCGCGCGATGGACCTCAGCCGCGTCGCCACCACCTTCGCGCCGTTGCCGGCCGGCACCACCTTCAGCCTCGATGTCCGCCTGCACAACGTTCGCCAGGCCGAACTGGGCGCCCTGCTCTGGGCCCTGGACTTCGGCGGCGAGCCTGAGTGCCGCCACACCCTCGGCCTCGCGCGCGGGCTGGGCTACGGCGTCTGCCGCTTCGAGATCCTGGGCGTTGAGCTGCGCGACATGGCCGACCAGCCCTTCACCGATCTGGACGCCGCGCGCAGGGCCTACTGCGACCTCATGGAGGAGTTCGCGACCCGCCGCGGCATCCCCGGCGGATGGGCTGGATCTCGTGCCCTCTTCGAGCTGCGGGCCCTGGCTCGCCCCCTGCCCGCAGGCAGCCCCGACGGCCGCCACCTGCTGCTGGACCACCCTGAGGACCGCAACCAGTTCCAGCTCGCCAAGCTGCGCGGGCTCGCGCTGCCACCGGCCGGCGACGAGGCCGCCTGGCGCGCGAGCGTCGGTATCAAGTCGGGTGTCGGCCCCTCGAACGCCGTAAGCGCAGGCCGCCCACCCATCACATCTGCTCGCCCGGCACTGGAGCCCGCTCGCCCTCCCGCCTGGGCCGGGATCAAGGGCGGGACCCAGGTGCGTGTCACGCTGCTCGGCCTCAGCAAGAGGGGCAAGTGGCGCGCCCGCCTGCTCGACCACCCTGGTGCGCTCGGAGTTATCGGCTTCGGTGAGGCGCCGCCGGATGCGGTCGAAGGCAAGGAGTACTCGGTGACCGTCACGGCGGGTGGGAATCAGTTTGATGTGCAGATGAGGTGGTGATAGTCTCATGCTCCTGGGAGTGCGCGATGCTCGAGACCTTGCGGCTGCAGAACTTCAAGGCCTTTGGCCGCCGAGGTGTGGAGATCCCTCTCGCGCCCCTCACCGTGTTGATCGGCGCGAACTCCGTGGGAAAATCCTCTATCATGCAGGCATTGCTTGCGCTGAAGCAAAGCTGGGCGCCCAGAATTGATGGCTTCACGACGCTGCGTCCGCAAGGGGCGTGGACGAAGCTCGGGCGCTTTGGGTCGGTGCAGCACGGGCAGCAGGCTGTCCCAGTGGGCGTCCGGCTCGGGTGGGAGCGGCGCGAGGTGGGCTTCACCTGGGAGGCCGATCATGACGAGGGAGCGCCCAAGCCAGCGTTTGGCTCCCTTACGCAACTGGATCTCTTGGGCGAGTTTGGCCCGGGGCGGCTGAGGCTGGACAGCCTGACTGAAGACGAGAGCGGGCACACGTCATTGCGTTTCGACCCGTCGAGCTGGGACCGGCCATTGCGAGGAGAGGATGCGCGGACCCGATCATTGCGCGAGCGGTTGGTACTGCCTGCCGGTATCAAACGAGGCGGGCACCCCGAGCTGGCTCTGCGCTTCGACTCCTCGGAGCACAGCTATTCCCTCGGCATCGAATACCCGACACCCGAGCCTGGTTCCGAAAGGCGTGCGCCGCTGGAGCCGCTGGAGCGCAGCCACCCTTTCGCACGCCGGATCCGGGAGGCGGCGGACGATGTGCTGCTCGGCGCGCGCCGTAAAATGGAGTCTATTCGGTATATTGGTCCGAGCCGGGCGGGTGGGAAACGGCTCTACGCTCTGGATGAGACGGGCTCAGATCACAGCGGGCTTCATGGGGAACGCGTGGCGGATGTGCTCCATCGTGCGCCCATCCTCGGCGCTATGGTGGACCGACGCGAGGCCGTCAATGAGATGCTCGCCGAGATGGGTGTTGGCCTGCGGCTGGACGTGCGTGAGGTCTGGGGATCGGCCGTCACTATCGAGCTCATCGTGCGCGATGAGCGCGCGCCTTCGGTCGAGCTGACGCTCGCTGATGTCGGATACGGCCTCAGCCAGGTGCTCCCCATCCTGACCGAACTCGCTGTGATGCGTGAGAACGCGCGCCGTGGCGATATCCTCCTGGTCGAGCAGCCCGAGCTCCACCTCAACCCTCGCTGGCAGAAGGGGTTGGTCAGAGTGATTGTCGATGGGCTCTCTTTGAGCGACCGGCGGCAGGGTGCGACCAATCAGGTCATTCTGGAGACCCATGGGCGCGCCATGGTGGATGAGATTGCGGCGCTCGTCGCTGATGGTGAGCTCGATGGAGCGTGCGTCAGAGCACACCTTGTTCACCGCGACTCGAGCGGTGCTCCTCACCTGCGTCACTTACCCATCGACGCTGGGCTAAGCCGATATGTCTGCGAAGACTATTAGGCTCGTGCGGCTCTGCTGCGCTATGGTTTGCCCTGAGGGCCTCTCATGCTGATCCAGCTCCGCGTCGAGAACCACCGATCACTGCGCGACGAGGTCGTGCTGTCGTTGGTGGCGTCCTCGGAGGCCGGCGAGGGCTGCTGGGATCCGGGAGTGCCGAATTTCCAGGAGCGGGTGCTGCCCGTGGCGGCCATCTGGGGCGCCAACGCCTCGGGGAAGAGCAACCTGCTCCACGCGCTGGCCTGGATGCATGTGGCGGTGCTCTCGTCGTTCCGGTACTGGGGGCCCGATGACGGCGTACCGCGCGAACCCTTCGCCTTTCGCGAGGAGCAGCAGGCGCTGGACTCGCTCTTCGAGGTCGAGCTGGCGCTGGACGGCGCGCGCTACACCTACGGGTTCACCGTCAACGACCAGGAGGTGACCGAGGAGTGGCTGCTGGACTGGCCCCACGGCGAGCGCCGTACCCTCTTCGCCCGAGACCGGCAGGTCTTCGAGCACGGAGAGGCGCTCGGTGGTCACCCAGCCCTCGTCGCCGAGATGACGCGCTCCAATGGTCTCTTCCTCTCGGCGGGTGCGCAGGCCAACCACCGACTGCTCACCCGCGTGTACCAGTGGTTCTCGCAGGAGCTCGCGCTGGTGGGTATGCCGCTGGGGTGGACGCCTGATCCCGCGCGGATCGAGGGTCTGCTTCGGGCTGGTCGTGACGACGCGCACGCCGACAGCTTCGCCCTGCAGTTCCTGCGGCGTGCGGACCTGGGGATCAGCGGCATTCGAGTAGTCGACGGCCCGGCGAGCGCTCGCGGTCGCCTCTGGTTCCGTCACGTCGCGGAGGGGGCGGATCGCGAGACATGGCTCCCCTTGGAGCGCCAGAGCCTGGGCACCATCGGGCTGGTCGCCATGCTCCCGGCGTTGAACCAGGTGCTGTCGGGCGGCGGGGTGCTGGTGGTGGACGAGCTGGACGCCAGTCTTCACCCTGCGCTCGCCGCGGACATCATCCAGACTTTCCGCGATCCTGAGCGCAACCCCAGACGCGCGCAGCTCGTGTTCAACACCCACGACGCGACCCTCATCGGAGACTTGAACGGCCAGCCCCTCCTTCGTCGGGACGAGATCTGGTTCGCGGAGAAGGATCGCGCAGGCGTAACGCGTGTCGTACCGCTCTCGGACTTTCATCCTGTCGCGGGGGAGAACCGAGAGCGAAGTTATCTGAACGGGCGCTATGGCGCGGTCCCGCTGTTGAAAGGCTGGTCGGATCCTGGGGAGGACGGTGATGGCCAGACGTGACGAGCTCAGGAGTCTGCCTCGTTCCGCCCCCTCTCTGCAGGGCCGGAAGCGTTGGTTGATCTGCGGGGAGGGTGAGACAGAGCGCGACTACTTCAAGGAATACAAGTCGTGGCTCGACGAACAGTTCAGTAGCCTCCGCTTGGACGATCCAAAGAGAGGAGCGATCTGTTCCCTGGAGGTGATGCCATCCACCACCCGAACCCAGGCGCTACAGGTCCTCCAGCGGGCGATGGAGCGCCGCGATCAGGCTCGCGAGGCGAAAGAGCCCTTTGATGAGGTCTGGTGTGTGGTGGACAACGACAAGGCACAAGCGCAGAAGGCCTTGCGTGACAAGGCCAGAAGAGAGGACGTTCGGCTGGCGGTCTCGACGCCCTGCTTCGAGTTGTGGTTGATCTTGCACTGTGAAGAGAGCCCAGGCGCGCTGGACACACCGAAGATGCGGGCGGCGTGGAGCAAACTCGTCAACGGCCACAAGCCCAAGCGCATTGACGAGACTCGGTTCAGGTCGGTCTTACTACCTGAACTTGAGAAAGCCGAGACACAGGCTGAGCGACTCGCGAAGATCGCGCCCGAAGAGTATCGGAACCCGACGACGGACGCACACCTCCTCACGCGGGGCTGCCGTCCGCCGTAGCTGCTATCCCCTGGCATTCCAGCCCTGACCCTCACCCCGCCACCGGCGCGCTCCGGTCCACCCGCCGCCGAGCGCGCTCCAGGCGGACCGCCGCGCTCTCCACCCACAGGAGGAGCTGGTCCGGCGAGTTCGCCAGCAGCACGGCGTCGCGGACATCCGTCCCACATTCCAGGGGTCACCTCCTCTCTCGGGTTGGATTTCCGCGTAGGCGTAG
>CAZTOW010000065.1:0-49478 GCA_964615375.1 uncultured Enterobacterales bacterium | reverse complement strand
GGGACCTCAGTGGCGTCGGTCGGCGACCTGGACGGCGACGGGCAGCAGGACTTCGTGGTGGGGGCGCCGACGGACGTGTGGGGCGAGTCGGGGACGGGCGGGTCGAGCACCAGCCGCACCGGGGCCGTCTACCTGTACGTTGATCGTCGAGGTGGCGACGACAGCGCCGACATCACGGATCTCGTGCTGACCGGCGAGGTCAGCGCCTCCTTCGGCGTTGTGGTCGCCGGCGTCGGAGATGTCGACGGCGACGGCACGCCAGATCTGGCTGTCGGCTCGCCTACTCTGGAAGGAGCGGCCTCGGCTTCGGGCGCTGTGCTGGTCTATTCGGGAGCCGCTCTGCTGCGCGCAGAGCAGGAGGCCGCAGACCTCTCCGACGCGCAGATCTCTCTCATCGACGGCGGCACCTCCGGCGCCTGTCTGGGGACCGCCATCGCAGGCGCGGGTGACGTGGATGGCGATCTCATCGACGATCTCTTGATCGGCGCGCCGGAGGTCGACGATGGCCACGGAGCTGTCGGCCTCTTCTATGGCCCTCTGCCGACAACCAGCACGCTGGACGCCGCGGACTACCTCTCCGTGGGCGAATTCACTGGATCTCGCCTAGGGCATGCGCTGGCGGGAGTAGGTGACGTCAATGGCCTCGGCAGGCCCGATCTGCTGTACAGCGCGCTGGAGTATGACCGCGGAGAGGATGCGTATGGCACGGGCTACGTCTACCTCCTGGCGAGCGACGGGCTGTAGACCATGCGCGTACGTGTTGACATGACGGCGAGCGCCGGACCCCATCGGAGGACAGGATGCGTACCCCCTCGTTGCTGATGTTTCTCATCGCCTGCGGCGGGCGCGGCTGCGGCGACGGGTGTGGGTCCGACGACACCGGGCACACCGCCGAGCCCTGCGCGGACGAGGACATGTCCACCTGGTTCGAGGACAACGACGACGACGGCCATGGCGACGCTGCGTCCCCTGTGAGTGCCTGCGAGCAGCCGGATGGCACGGTGACCGGCAGCGATGACTGCGACGACGCCGATGGGGCGGTCTGGGAAGAGGGAGCCGCCTATGTGGACGGCGACCACGATGGGTACGGCGCGGGTGCCCCCGTGCAGACGTGCGGTCTGCCCGATGGCTTCGCGGCGGTAGACGGGGACTGCGACGATGAGGCGTCGGCGGTCCACCCCGACGCCGAGGTGACCTGCGGGAACGAGGTCGACGACGACTGCGACGGCCTGGGGGACTGCGCGGACCCTACCGAGGCGTCGCAGGATGACCTGCTGATCACGCGCGTCTCGGGCGAGGACGGGGGCTTCGGGTCTACCGTAGCCATCGCGGACGACGTGGACGGCGATGGACTCGCCGATCTGTCGGTCGGAGCCCCCGAGGCGGACGGCGTGGGCTCGGCCTACCTGTTCAACAGCCCTGTCCACGGCGTAAGCGCCGCCTCGGGCGCGGCCGCTGAGGCCGTAGGCGCCAGCGAAGGCGTCCTTGCGGGGACCGGAATCTCGTTCGGGAATCTCGACGATGACGCCGAACTCGACTGGGTCGTCTCGGCGCCGGAGGGCCTCTATCCCGACGGAGGAGCCACCGTGTTCGTGCTGCACGGGCCAGCCAGCGGGACCATCGCGCTGACCGGTGGATCCGGCGTCACCGCGATCTTCACGGGAACTGGCTGGTCCGTGGACAGCGGACGGGATGTCCAGGGGTCCGAGTCAGAGGACCTGCTCGTGACCAATGGCGGAGCGGCCGTCCTCCTGCTCGGCGCCTTCGATGAGGGCGAGTTCATGACCAGCGACATCTACTACGGCGCGCTCACGACCGTAGAGCGCGCCGACGACGGCCAGCGCGCCATCATCGCGGGGGACATCACCGGAGATGGGCAGGATGATGTGATCATCGGCGCGCCAGCGGACTCCTCCGGGGTCGATCTGGACTCTGTGCGCGTGGACGCTGGCAACGCCTACCTGATCGACGACATGGGCGACTTCCGGGACGGGGACGGCGAGGATCCTGGCGCCAGCCTGTACGCCCGCGTCCGCATCATCGGTGAGTGGTCCGGCTCGCGCCTCGGCGCCAGCTTGAGCCCGGCCGGCGACATCGACCAGGACGGCTATGCGGACGTGCTGGTCGGCGCGCCCGACTGGCAACCGAGCTCCAGCACGGCCAGCCGCGGCGCGGCCTACCTCCTCTCGGGCGCTGACCTGTCCGAGCTCGACGACCGCGAGGTGCTCTTTGCCGAGGATGGCGAGGCCCAGTTCTACGGCGAGGAAGACGACCAGCAGCTCGGCTACGGCCTGGCCGGCGGTGCAGACCTCGACGGCGACGGCACGCCGGACATCGTCGTCGGTGTGCCTGGCTACGACGGCGACCAGGGCCTGACGCTGGTGTGGTTCGGTCCGGTGCGCGGTGAGCAGGACATGGACGAGGCCGACCTGACGCTGACCGGCGACGCCACAGGCGACCGGTTCGGGCAGGCCGTGGACGCAGGCGGCGACTTCAACGGGCTCGGCTGGGACGACCTGGTGGTGGGCGCGCCGGGCGCTGGCGGTGGGGATGGGGCGGTGTTCGTGTTCGCGCTCGACCGGCTGTGATGGTGGCGTCGTTGCGGAGAACAAGGTGCGTACTCCCTCGTTGCTGATGTTCCTCATCGCCTGCGGCGGTCGCGGCTGCGGAGATGGGTGTGGGCCAGACGACACCGGGCACACGGGCGAAACTTGCGCGGACCAGGACAAGTCCACCTGGTTCGCCGATAACGACGACGACGGACACGGTGATGCGTCCGCTCCCGTCGAAGCCTGCGACCAGCCGCCCGGCGCCGTCGCCTCCAGCGATGATTGCGACGACGGCGATGGCGCGGTGTGGGAGGAGGGTGAGGTTTATCGCGACGGCGACGGCGACGGCTTTGGCGCGGGCGCTACTGTTGAGCAGTGTGGTCTGCCCAACGGCTACGCGGCCGTGGACGGGGACTGTGACGACGAGGCAGCGGCGGTCTACCCAGACGCCGAGGTGACCTGCGGCAACGGGATCGACGATGACTGCGACGGGCTCGGGGACTGCGCGGATCCTACCGAGGCATCGCAGGAGGATCTCGTGCTCGCGCGCATCTCGGGCGAGGACGGGGGCTTCGGCGCCACGGTGAGGATCCCCGGCGACCTCGACGGTGATGGACTGGCCGACCTCGCGGCTGGCGCTCCCGGGGCGGATGGGACCGGAGCGGCGTACCTGTTCGGGAGCCCGGTCGCGAACCGGACCAGCACCGCTGATGCAGTCGCCGCCGCGGTGGGCGCGAGCCCGGACATCCTCGCCGGCACGGGGATCAACTTCGGCGATCTCGACGATGACGCCGATCTGGACTGGGTGATCTCCGCGCCGGAGGGACACTACCTGGACGGCGGAGCGACGATCTACGTCCTGCACGGGCCGCACGTCGGGACGGTCACGCTCGCCGAAGGCTCCGGCGTGAGCGTGCTTCAGGCCGCCGCGGGCTGGTCGATGGATGCGGGTTCGGACATTCAAGGCTCGGACGCGGATGACCTGCTCTTCACCAACCCCGGCGGGGTGCTGCTCCTGCCCGGCCCCTTCGAGGAGGGCACGGAGTTCGCCGAGGATCTCAAGTATGGCTCCTTCAGCTCGACCTCGTCCGACGACGGGCAGCGCGTCATGGTCGCCGGGGATGTGACCGGCGACGGCCAGCTTGACGTGTTCACTGGCGCCCCGGAGGACGGCTCCGGCGTAGACGCAGGCGACACGCGCGACGACGCCGGGAACGCCTACCTGATCGACGAGGTGAGCGACTTCCGCGACGGAGACGACTCGGGTGGGGCGGCCACCTACGCGCGTGTGCGGATTCTGGGCGAGCGGTCCGGTTCGCGCCTCGGCGCCAGCTTGAGCCCGGCCGGCGACATCGATCAGGACGGCTACGCGGACGTGCTGGTCGGCGCGCCCGAGTGGTCTCCGAGCTCGGGGACCACGGCGAAGGGGGCGGCCTACCTTTACTCTGGCGCTGACCTGACGGCGCTGGACGAGGGCGAGGTGCTCTTCGCCGAGGATGGCGAGGCCCAGTTCTACGGCGAGGAAGACGACCAGCAGCTCGGCTACGGCCTGGCCGGCGGTGCAGACCTCGACGGCGACGGCACGCCGGACATCGTCGTCGGCGTGCCCGGCTACGACGGCGACCAGGGCCTGACGCTGGTGTGGTTCGGCCCGGTGCGCGGCGACCAGGACATGGGCGAGGCCGGCCTGACGCTGACCGGCGAGGCCACGGGCGACCGGTTCGGGCAGGGTGTGGACGCGGGCGGCGACTTCAATGGGCTCGGCTGGGATGACATGGTGGTGGGAGCGCCGGGCGCGGGCGGTGGGGATGGTGAGGTGACCGTCTTCGCGTTCGACCGGCTGTGACGGGAGGCGGGGCCCATGGTGACCATGGCGGCCATGGCGGCCATGGCGGCCATGGCGGCCATTCATGGACTCCATGGACGCTCCTCCATGGCCGCCATGGCCGCCCATGGGATTCAACCATCAAGGTTCCTGGCCGATGGTCGGGCGTTCATGGGCGCCATGGGCGCCATGTGCGCCATGGGCGCCACGCAGATTCACCACGCCGCCCATGGCCCCCATGGCGCCCACACCCCCGCGATGCTACCCGAATCGTGATGAACCACTGGCTCCTCATGTTCCGCCCCGAGACCTGGTCCGTCGTCCAGGAGCGCGGCGTCATCGGTGTGCTCTACATGCACCGGCGCCGATTCGCCGAGCTCGCGGTGGGCGATCGATTCGTGGCCTACATCTCGAAGCGCCAGGTCCTCGACGGCCACGGCCACATCTCCAGCGCTCCCTACGAAGACCCCACGCCGGTCTTCCCCGGTCGGGAGCGCTACCCCTACCGCGCCGACGTCGTGGTCGAGCGCGCGGGCCAGGGGGTGGACGCGCGGGAACTCATCTGGGACCTGTCCATCTGGCCCTCGCCGCTCAAGACTCAGCCCTGGAACATGCTGTTCTGCTGGGGTGGCTTCACGAAGATCCCCGAGGCCGACTACGCCCGCCTGCTCGAGGCCATGTCCGCGCCGCCGCCGATCTCGGCTGAGAAGACCGCGTAGAGGTCCAGCATGACCTCCGCGTCCAGGGCCGCGTAGTCGAGCTGCGACGCCGTGAGCGGGCGCCGTCGCCAGTCCGAGGTCTGCTCCCCCTTGTCCAGCACCCGCTCCAGCTCCCGCGCGCACACGCTCTCCAGGCCGTGACCGCCCAGCGCGGCGCGCCCGCGCAGCGCCCGCGAGACGGCCAGGGTGTCGAAGATGTTCTCGATCGGCAGCCCCACCGCGCCGAGCACGCGCTTCTCGAAGGAGGCGTTGTGGATGACCTTCACGATGTTCGGCGACGCAAGCACCGCGCGGAGGGGCTCGACGTCGGGCACAGCCAGCGGGTCGAGCAGGAAGGTCTGCTCAGCGGTGGCGATCTGCACGAAGCAGAGCCGGTGGTCGGTGAGCGTGGTCTCGACGTCCAGGCCCAGCACGGCCTCTTCCAGCAGAGACGCGCAGACCTCCCGCCACGCAGCGGCGTCGCTGACCACCCGATAGGGCCGACGCGGCTTCGCGGCACCTGATCGCACCCGGGCGCGCTCCGGCGGCAGCGGCTCGATCCGCCGCGGCACCATCTCCACCTCGGGCTGGCGCAGCGCCTCCCGCACGCGCTCCGCGTCCACCATCAGCTGTACCAGCGCCCCCGCCTCCGCCAGGGTCGTGCGCGCGCCCTCCACGTCCATCAGGCTGCCGGCGATCAGCTCGCGCTCCAGCGCGTCGGGCAGGCAGGGCTGGAACTTGGAGATCCGAGCCCGCGCGACCTCCGAGGCGAGCTGCCGAGCCTTGTCGGAGGTAAGCCGGTCGAGGGTTCGCAGCTCCTGCATCGCTTCCCGGATCCCAGCGTCGCTCTTCGCCGCCTCGCCGCTAAAGGTCACCGCCAGGTTGTTCGCCGTGATCTTCTCGCCCAGCAGCTCGGTCAGCGCGGCGGCGAGCAGGGTGTTGGCGCGGCCCCCCGCGAAGGTCCACCAGCGCACCTTGTTGGGCTCGCTCACCGGCGGCGAGGGCGCGTCGGCCAGGAAGCCATAGGACTCGCGCAGGCCCGCGATCGCCGCCTGCGCGCGGCGCGACCAGGGAGCGTCCTCCCCCGTGTCCAAGAGCACCTCCCGCATGGCCTGACAGAGTACCCGAGACAGCATCACCGGCCGGCCCATCCACCGCGGGTAGACGCCCGCGGAAGCCGGCTCGACCTGGACCGAGCCGCGGGTCCAGTTGACCATCACCACCTGCCAGGCCCGTCCGCCCAGCACGAACGCCAGCGGTTGGCGGCCGTCCTGTTGCAGGAAGCTGGCGTCGACCTGCCCGACCTCGTCGGCGCCGTGCATCACGCGCAGCATGGGCGGCGTCGAGAACACCGCGTACAGGTCCAGGAAGTTGCGTTTCCCGTACAACCGCTCCCCGCGGGAGCCGAGCGAGATACGACCCTCGGCGTGAAACACAATCTCTTCGGCGATCATGTGGTGCAGCAGCGCGGCCCGGTCCGTGCGGCTGATGTCGCGGAAGGCGGCGGAGCCCTCGACCTGCTCCCACCAGCGATCCCAGGGCACGCCCTGCTCTTGTAGGCCCAGCGCGATGATCTGGTGCGCCAGCACATGGATGGAGCGGCTCGACGGCCGCACCGGCTCGACAAAACCAGCCTGTAACAGCCGTAACAGCGCGGCGGCCTGGAGCGTTGCCTCCTCAGAGGTGGCGAGCACGGTGCAGTTCGCCCGCAGCCCCTCGCGTCGGCCCGTGCGCCCGAGCCGCTGGAGCAGGCTGGAGACCGTGGACGGACAGTCGATCTGGTAGACGTGGTCGAGATCGCCCACGTCCAGGCCCAGCTCCAGCGCGCTGGTGGAGACGATGACGCAGTTCTGCCCCTCGGCGAAGGCGCGCTCGGTCGCGGCGCGGTCGCCGACCGAGAGCGAGGCGTGCGTCACGTGGGTCTCGACGCCTCGGCTGCGCAGCTCCTCGCCGAGCTGCTCGACCCGGCGGCGGCTGTCGGCGAAGACCAGGCGCCGGGTGCCCGGGTGCAGCTTCGAGATGATGTGGGCGGCGTTGCTGAGGTCGCCCACATGATCCAAGGTGAGCTGGGGCGGCAAGCGGGTCCCGGTCGCACGCACCACCTCCCGCTCCCGCGTCGAGCTGCCTGCGAGCCAGTCGCAGAGTTCGTCGGGGTTGCCAATGGTCGCAGAGAGGCCGATCCGTTGAAGGTCGCGCCCGCTCAGGTGGGTGATGCGCTCGAGCAGCGCCACCAGATGCGCGCCCCGATCATCCCCGGCGAAGGCGTGCAGCTCGTCGATGATCACGGCGCGCAGGTTGCGTAGCAGCAGCGTCCCGGGCCGTCGGGTGCTGAGCAGCAGGGCTTCCAGCGACTCGGGCGTGGTCGCCAGCACGTCCGCGGGCTCCCGGACAAACCGCGACCGCGCCGAGTCGCCGATGTCGCCGTGCCATACAAAGGCGCGCCGACCGAGCAGGCCGGTCAGCTTCGCCAGCCGCGGTTCCTGGTTGTTCAGCAGCGCGCGCAGCGGTGCCAGGTACAGCACCGAGCACGGGTCCCAGCCCTCGGCGTCCATGCGCGACAGCACTGGCAGGAAGGCCGCCTCGGTCTTGCCGCCCGCCGTCGGCGCCAGCACCAGGCAGTTCTTGCCCGCCAGGGCCGGCGGGATGGTGAGCTCCTGGACCGGGCGCAGGCCGCTCCAGCCCAGCCCGTGCACGACCTGGTACCGCAGCGCGGGGCTGAGCTGATCGAAGGGGTCCACTACAGGTCCAGCTCGATGTCGTCAACCGAGCCCGGCTGCGCGCCCGCGGCGGCGGCGCGCTCCTCAGGGCTCAGCTCGCTGGGCTGCAAGGTCAGCTCGTAGTGCAATCGGGGGTCGAAGTCCGCGTGCAGGTCCACGCGATCCAACACGCCTGCCACCAGCTTGCGGAGGTAGATTCGTGGCGCTACGCCGACCCGACCGCCCAGCTTGCCGGCGACCCCTTCGGCGAGAGAGCGCAGCAGCGCGTCGTCCACTCGTTGTTGTAGACGCTCGCTGCGCTCGGTGGGGTAGAGATCGCGCACACGCTGCCCAACGGTGACCAGTCGATCCATATCGAACGGCACAAGTCTCGCCTGTACATCGCGCGGGTTGTCGAAGCGCGGGTCCGGGCTCCAGTCCACGTGCAGGCGCTGCGCCAGGGGCGGCAGCCGCTGTACGCCCTGGGGACCGTCGAAGAAGGACGGCGTGCCAGTGATCAGCACGTACAGCCCAGGGAAGCGCCCGCCGTAGACGTCGTCGATGAGCTGGCGCAGCGCGTTCAGGCTGCGCTCCCGGCTGTCTGCGCGCACCCGCTGGATGGTCTCCACCTCGTCCAGCACCAGCAGCAGCCCCGGGCGCCCGGTCTGGCGAAGCACCGTCAGCAGGCCGCGCAGGAAAGCCAGGGCGCCCGTGTGGTCCACATCACCGCTCAGCCCTGCCTTGCGTTTGATGGCGGCGCCCACGTTGGGCTGCCCCATCAGCCAGGCCATCAGCCCCTCGCCGGTCGCGTGGTCCTCGCGCACCATCGCGGTATGGCAGGCGCGCAGGGCTGCGGCGAACTGGGGCTGAATGGCGCTGACCTCAGAGAGCCGGCCCTCCAGCAGCGTACCCACGGCGCTGGCCAGCCGCTCGGTGTCGCTCAGGTCAACGCCCTGACTGGCGACCTCCTCCTCGAGCGACATCAACCAGCTCTCAAGCAGCGCCCGGAAGGCGCCCGTGTCCCACTCGCGGGTGCGCAGGCCCTCCATCGCGCGGCGGTAGACCGTCTCCAGACGGTGAAGCGGCGTGTCGTTCTCCGAGATCTGCACCTCGGCCACCGCGAAGCCGCGCTCCAGCGCGCGCTGCTGAAACCAACGGGCCGTGAAGCTCTTGCCGCAGCCGAAGTCGCCGCGCAGCGCCTTGAACACCGCGCCGCCCGCCGCGCAGCGGTCCAGCTCCTCGGTGAGCGCGCCGCTGAGGCGGTCGGTGCCCACCGCGAACAGATCCAGGCCGCGGCGGGGCACGGTGCCGCGGCGCAGGGCGTCGATCACGTCGCGGCGGAGTAGCTCGGAGGGGGGGCTCATGCTTTGATCCCGTAGAGCTGGAGCAGCCGTGCACGATGGAAGATGACCTGCCGGCCTGCGGCGTTGAACTCCACGATGGAGAAGCCATCGCAGTTCAACACGCCCATGCGCGCGACGACAGCCGCGACCTGATGGGGTCGAACGCCACCGCGACGGGCGAATTCGTCCGCCGGGAGGGCGTCGGGGCCCTCAGCCAACGCGGACAGCCACCCCAGCACGCGCCGCAGCTCGACCTCGGGTTGGCTCCGCACCTGCTCTTTGAAGATCGCCGAGGCCTGGAGGGCCTGCGCCAGGGGGTGGAGCGCCGGCTCCTGAACAGACTGCACAAGCACGGAAGGTTGTGGCACCGGCGCCGGGGCGAGCGATGGCAGCAAGGTCTGCTGCCGAGGCGGCTCGACAGTGGGATCGGTTCGGGTCACCTGCGGCGCGGGTCGTGAAGGTACAGGCTCGCGCAGGTCCCACCACAGCGGACGAGGCAGCGGACGGGTCTCAAGCTCGGCGCGGTCTTCTTCCAGCAGCACCTGGTGCAGCCAGTCTGGAGCGAGCAGATACGCGGGCGCGACGACCTCGGGCAGTGAGACCCCGCCGTGGCCGCCGGCGCGAGGGGTCTGGTTCGTCACGCTCTCTGTCCAAAGCGCGGCAACGGCGTCAAATCCAGGATGGCGCCAGGTCCCATCAGGCAACACGATCTCGCCCGACGTGGCCGACTCCCCCTTGCGAAGTCCACGGCAGCGGGCTCCGGCTTCCCGACCTCGACTGCGTTCCGGCTCTGAGCGCAGACCTACGCCAGGGACGTGCCCATGGTCGCTGGCCAGCAGTACCATCCGTTCGCCGCCTTCCGCCGCCACCAGCAGCGCCTCCAAGGCGTTGATTCGGCTCTGAACATAGTCTTTTCGGATCTGCTCGCTCCCTTTCAGGTCGTCGTCGATCGCGTTGACCACAACCCCGACCATGCGTTCAGACCCCGCGATGGCTTGCTGCAGCTCGGCGGAGAGAGAGCCGTTGTTGATGAGCCCCTCCTTGAGGAACAGGCCAACCGAGGCACCATCTGCCGCCCACTTCGCCACGTTCGGGTTCTTTGCCCAGCGCTCGGGATCGCGCTCGGTCTGTTCGTCGCCGAAGCGGGGACTGGCCCGCCCTGCAAAAAAGGCGGAGCGACTCACGCGGGTCAGCGTGGGAGCGCAAGCCAGGACCGGCGGAAGCTGTCGTGCGCCGCGGTGCCCCGCTGGGCGCCACGCGATCGGGCCCCAGCGCCGTTGTTCCTCCAAGCGCGTCAGGATTTGGACCGCGTCTCGCTGGCTCATGCCATCCATCAACACCACGAGCAGCTTGCGGCGCGCGCCGCCCTCCAGCACCTCCGAGGCGAGTACACGGAGCGTTTGCTCGATCGGAAGCACATGTCGCGCAGGCTTTCCCGCCTCGATCCAGGCACAGAGCGCTGGAGCGAAGCGTGCATTGTCTTGCTCGCGCGCCAGGTCAGCGGCGGCTCGCACCCGGCCGAGCGCTCCCGCGAGCGGCTCTGATTCCGGGATGGGTCCTTGAAGGTCGTGTCGAGCCCAGTCCACCCATCCACCTTCTTCGGAGAACTGGGTTGCCAGCGCTATCGCGGGCTCCCATGCGGCGCCGTGGGGTGTAGGAGGCGGGCGGACCTCGCGCGCCACCAGCCATGCAACCAGGCGTCCACCATGTCGTCGAAGCTCGTTCGCGCCATTGCGGATCAAGCCGTTCAGGTGATGACGCTCGACCTCGTCCAGCGCGGCCGTCACCGCCCGCATCGAGGCGATATCGCGTGCAGACAGGGCGTTGTCGAGACTCTCCGCCAGGCGCGTCTCCGCCGCGATCAGGCCCGCCCTGAGCCAGGGGCTGTGCGCCCAGGTGCCTACGACCATTCCCTCTGAGAGTAGCTTCTCGGCGTCCTGGAGCAGATGCAGGCGGCGGTTCGGCTCCAAGCTGTCGAGCGCCGCCGCCAGAAAGCTATCGTCGGTCAGCGTGGAGCGTGCAGCGTCCAACGCGGCGCCCAGGCCCGGCAACAGCGCCAGCGCCCGGCCCCACAGGACCCCCTGCGCGAACGGATCTCGTGCCAGGATGGCCGCCTGACCCAGCACTCCGATCTGCACCAGCCGCTCCACCTGTCCGGCCTCCGAGGCCGCCCACACCAGCGCCGACAGCGCGTCCGACTCGGAGCGGATGAAGGCGGCGGCCTCCTGTCGCACGGCTTCCCAGCGCGGATCCTGCCGGCCCCGATGCGCCAGCGGCGCGGCACCATCGCCCGAGAGCGCCCAACGCACCAGAGCGGGGGCCTCGAGAGACTCCGACACGGGCAGTCGCAGCGTCGCCTCCAGGAACCGTCGCCACGCGTCCTCGCGGGTCAGCCTCGGGCTGCCCACCTTCTTCAACCCTGGAATCTCCTCGGCGAGGAGCAGGCGGCCAAGCGCTGAGCTGGTCACGTCACCGTCTGCGCTGCGCGCGCCGAAGACCCCGGCCAGACGCGCACTTGGACTGACCTTGAACATATGGCCGTAGACCAGGCGGCAACGCACATCCCTCGGCAGATCTTCGGACCAGTCCACCAGAAAGACCTGACCGCCGGCTGGAACTTCGCCTGGGGCTGGCAGGCTGCGACGCAGCTCCAGCTCACAGCGCGTGGGGATGACACGCCATTCGCGACCTAACACGGAAAGTGTCATCGGCGCGCCAGTGCCGTAGAACGCCACGAGTTTCGAGTGATGATTCTTCCCGGCGAAGATGCGCTCGATCTCCAAGCGCAGATCTCCCTCGCGCAAGGTCGGCGCGTTCACTCGGCCTCCTCACGGGAGACCGTCCAGCTCAGCTCGATCTCCACCTGTCCGCCTGCGGCGAATTGCCCGCGGAGCTGGCGGGCCAGGGCGTCGAGCTGCTGCTCCAGCTCGGCCGCGTCGGCGATGGTGCGCGCCTCACGGGCCACGATCCGGCGTCCGGGCTTGGGCCTGTGTTCGTGCCTGGGCTCGGGCTTCGGTGACACCAGCTTGTCGCGCGCCCGAAGCAGCTCGCCGGCCTGGCGTGTCAACACAGTCAGGCCCTCTCCCAGCGGCCGGTTGATCTCGTCGGCACACAGCAGCCGGGCGAGGTCAGAGAGCAGGTTCTCGGCCCGACTGCTCATCGCCTCGGTGTGCCGCAGCGCCGCGACGCTCCCAAACACGATCCAACGCGCGTCGTCCTGCAGCAGCGGCAGCAGGGCCGCAGCCGCGCTGAGGCTGCGCTCCATCGCCGCCAGCGAGGTCTCGGGAGTGAAGGTGGCCAGAGCGCGCACCCGCGCAGCCCCTCTCAACCCTGCCAGCGCCCGCACCAGGGCTGTGGCGGCGTTCGCTGTCTTCAGCCTCGGCGCGTCCGTTGGGTCGGCCCACTCGCCGATGCGCGCCTGGAGCGCCGCTGCGAGCAGCCCGGATTTGCCCTGTTCAGCCACCTTGCCCGCCAGCTTCTCATCGAAGGCCGCCAGGTTCCGCGCGCTCAGGTGTCGTCCGGGCGCGGCGACCCCGAAGAGCTGGCCCGCCCGGTCAATGGCCGTCGCCCACTCGGTGGGGCTGGGCAGCTCGGGGCGAACCAGCTCGCCCTCGGCGGGGAGCTGGCCCAGCTTCGGCGCAACGAGCACATTCGTGCCGTCTCGCAGGCTGCGCCCCGACCACTGCGCGTACAGCCAGACCAGCAGGTCCGCCACCTCGGGCACGAGGCCCCGGTGCCCATGGGGGTCCAGCCAGCCCCGGACCGCGGCAACGGTCGGCGACTCCACCCCGACTTGTAGTCGCCGTCGCTCCAGCTCGTCAAAGGGCTGCTCGCGCAGCATGGCCAGGGTCTCGGTCGTGCTCAGCACGCCCAGCGGGGCGCCGAAGGCCCGCAGGTCCTTCAGCTCCGCGGGTGAGGCCGCCACCCGGCGATCCGGCGTCTCCAGCAGGCGCTCGACCGCGTCCCGCACCTTGTCCAGCTTGCCGGCGGTCACCTGACCGTCGAACTGGGGATGATGGGGATAGCGGTGCTCCAGCACCGCGTCGATGATCTGGTAGAAGCCGTCTTTCAGCGAGCTGGCCAGCGGTGGACGCACGCTCATGCTGGCGTCCAGCGGCAGGTAGTGCTCGCCTGGCGCCCGCGAGGGGTCCAGCAGCGGGCTGTCGGCGCTGGCCGTGAGGCCATAGGCCTGTACCAGGGCCAAACGCACCTGGGCCTCTTTCTGGGCGCGCAGGCTGCGCAGATCGCTCAGCGCCTGCCCCTGGTCTTCGACGCGCAGGTGCCCCAGGTAACGCCGCGGATCGCCGTCCAGGATGTGCTCCAGCACGACGAGCTGCCCCAGCTCCAGCTCGAGCTGGTGCGAGAAGAACGTGGGCAGCCACACCAGCGCCGGGTTCGCCTCGCCGTCGTGGGCCTCGCGCCACGCCTCCACCCGCCGCAGGTCGTCGTCCGGCGTGAAGCCCTGCTCGTCGAAGGGATAGTCCAGCACGACCAGCCACTCCGCGTCGCGCGGGCAGCGCAGATCGTCCATGACGCGCACGTTGCCGAAGCGCACCCGACCCGGACGGCGCAGGCCACGCCAGACGTGGCGGTGCTCGACCAGCCCGGACGCCTCCGCGGGCAGCTCCAGCGCCACGAACAACAACCGCCGCAGGGTGTGCCGCCGCGCCGCATCGGTGTCAGCCTCGGCGGCCTTGGCCAGGATGGGCTCCAGGTCCACGCCCGAGAGGTGGATCGTCACCTCGGGGTCCGCCTGCTCGCCCACCCGCAGCGCGCCCACCTGGGCCGCCCAGCCGCGCAGGCGCTCGGCGGCGATCTTGAACTCCGCGCCGGGGATCGGCGTGGCGATGGCGCCGTGGTTCAGGTGCACCAGCCGCTTGACCGTCAGGCCCTTGAAGGGCTTCGCCTCGGGCACCAGCGCCGCCAGCAACATCGTCTTGGCCAGCCGGTTGTCGTTGCGACACACGGTCACCGGGCAGCCACTGCAGCCCAGCCGCGGGTCGTGATCATCCCGTAGGCGTTGGCAGCTCTGGGGGCTCTCGGTGCCGTGTAGGCCCCGGATGAGCGGCAGAAAACGGTGATAGTAGAGATCCCGCGCCCGCTCGAAGCGCGCCTTCATCACCGGGTCGTCGATGGGGTCTTCGGACTCGGCCAGCGCGTCGAAGACGTCGCCCACCGGCACCACCTGACCTAGCCGCCGATCCTTCAGGTGATCGACCAGCAGCTCCATCAGGATGCGGATGGCCGTGCGCTCGCGCTGCAGGCTGTCCGAGAGCGCGACCAGCGCCTCGACCAGCGCGGGAGAGAAGGGGTAGACCTTGCGGAAGTCCGCCTCGTCGCCCTCGCTGCCGATGAGCACGCTACGCGCGTCACCCGCCGCCCGCCAGGTGCGCGCGAAGTCGTCGGCCAGGCGCTCACGGGCCGTGTCGTCCTTCGGCCGCAGGACGCGGTGCTGCACGATGGTGGGCAGGTTGCTGTCCGCCAGCAGGATGGACTCGAAGCGGCCCTCGTGGTGGCCCAGGTTGCGGCTCAGCTCGGTGCGCACCGAGCCCTGGGCCGCCTCGCCCAGGAACTGCGCGAGATCGCGCTGACGGGCGATGAAGCTGACGATCGGCACGGTGCGCTCGGCGTCCTGCGCCTCCTTGAGCTTCACCATCTTCTGGACCTCGCGGCCCACGAAGGTCAGGTCGCTGCTGCGTCCCGCCAGCCAGAGCACCAGCTCGTCCAGGTACAACACCACGCCGTCGTAGCCCAGGCTGGCGGCGTGACGGCTCATCACACCCAGGCCCGCGTCGATGTCCAGGTAGCGGCCCTGCCGCGTGTACGACTGGAAGAAGCTGCGCACCAGCGCGTCGAACAGGGCGCCGCGCTCGGCCTCCAGCGTGCTGCGCACCGCGGCGTCGAAGCGGGCGGCGTCCCAGTCGCTAGGGCGCACCGTCTGCGCCAGCGCACCCCAGCCCGCCGACTGCTCGACCGCGCCTCCGCCCAGTCTCGCGAAAAATGTCGTATCTCCTAGTGTCTCGCGCAGGCGCAGCGCGTCGGCGAACAGGTCGGAGTCCACGTAGACCGCGGGCAGCGGGGCAGCCGGGTGGTGCTCGGCCACCCACCGCGCGTAGCCGCCCAGCACCTTGGACTCGAGGTTCTCGGCGCCCAGCATGTGGATGGGCACCTGCACCAGGCGCTTCTTGCCCAGCCACGGGAAGGCGTCGCGCAGCACGTGCAACTCGGGCCGCCGCCAGACCGCATCATCGCCCTGCAGCATCAGGTTCAGCAGGGCCATGAAGTGGCTCTTGCCCGAGCCGAAGGACCCGTGCAGGTAGGCGGCCTGGCTGCGCCGGTCGCGCAGCGCGCTGTCCACTATCGAGACCGCGTGGCGGAAGCTCTGGACCAGCCGCGGCGTGAGCGCGTAGGTGGCCACCGTGCGGGCCGGGTCGGCCAGGGCGCCGGTGAGGTCCTGGACGAAGTCGCCCTTGCGGACGACCTCGGGCAGGTCGAGCAGGTCGTGGATCAGGGGCGCGGGGACGTGGGGGGGCATGGGGGTCCTCGTGCGGGCGAGATCGCTACTCGGCGGCGGGCGGCGTGAGCGCGTAGCGCGCGGGGCGCTTCTGGAGCTGGACGACCGCAGATGCCTCTATCGCCTCTTTGAGCAGCTTGGTCACCGTCGGCTTGCTGACCCCCAGCGCCTCGGCCAGGGCGTCGGGGGTGGCGCCGTCGGCGCCCTGGCTCTCCTTCAGCGCGGTCAGCAGCGCAGCCTGGTCCGGACCCACGCGCCCCTTGCGCCCGACCTTCGCCGCGGGGCGCCAGTCGTGCAGGCTCTGGAGCGTCTCGTCCAGCTCGCGGGCCTCATGGGTGACATATTCCCGATAGAAGCTGCCCTGGCGGGCGCCGCCGTAGGCCGGGTCGGGGGCGTTGTGCCACAGCTCCAGCCAGAAGAGCTGCTCTTCCAGCCCTGCAAGCAGGGGTTTTAGTGCGTCGCCGGTCCAGGCGTCGAGGTTCTTGCGGTCCTGGTAGACCTTGACCAGCGCCTTCGCGCGGCCGAGCGCGTCCCAGCCGGCCCAGCCCACCAGCGGCGTGCTGTCACCCTCGGGGCCGGCGTCCGGGTACAGGATGAAGCGCTCGCGGGCCACGTCCAGGCTCCCGCGGAGGCGCCAGCAGTGCGCCTTATAGTCCTTGGGGGCATAGGTCGGCGGGGGATCGAGTCGTTCCTTTCCAGGACGCTTGCCCTGGTCCTGCTCGGCCTGCTTCGCCCAGGTCTGCTCCCAGGCCCTGCGCTTCTCCAGCCCGCTGTCGGTGTAGCGGTGGGCGGCGAGGTAAGGCACGCCCTCGTCCACGACCAGCTTGCACAGCTCGGCCACGAGATCGACGGACTCGCCCCAGCGGGCCTCGGCCAGGGCGCGGGCCTCGCGATCCTTGGCGAGCTCCAGCGCGAGCTGGCGGGCGGTGAGCGGGCTGCCCTCGTACTCCAGCAGGCGCTCCACGCGGCCGAGCAGGGCCGAGACGAGGGCGGCCTGCCAGGCGGCGTCCTCGTCTGGCGGCGACCAGCGGCGCTTGGCCTCGGGGGTCTCCAGGAGCTGGAGGGTGGGGTTGTTGTCGATCAGGCGGAGGCGGACGGCGTACTTGTCGGCGAGTGGGCCGCCGACGTCGGTGGGGATGGGGCGGTTGTGGCGCTCGAACCAGAGCTTCGCGGACAGGTCGGTCTCTACGTCGCGCGCCAGCCGGACCTCGAAAGGGCGGTGCTCGGGGCGGACGGGGACCAGTACATCGTCGTCGTGCTCATGAATCAGATCGGTCAGTCCAAACAGACTGTAGACCCGCCAGTCGATCTCTTCCTGGATGGAGACGAGGCGGCCCCGAATCGTCTCGCGCTCGCGGCGGGCGTTTTCCCACATCGCGAGCAGGTGAGCCGCGCTGGAGACCGTGCTAAAGGCCACCTTGATGGTCCTTTCAGGGGAGCAGTCCCTGTATTCCAAAATCAAAGATTGTATGTGCTCAGCCAGACTCTCCAGCTTCTTACTTGTGAGCGCCAGGTCAGGAAGCGGGAGTTGCTGGAGCAGGTTGCTTGCATACTCTAAATGCCTGTCCCATGGCGCGGCGGACACGCGCGCGCCATCTCCTACGACATCTCCGCCCTTGACGAACATCACCTGCCGACACCAGAATCCGACGGTGGAGCTGTTCAGGTAGGACACGATGGTCGGGAGTAGGTCGTCGCTGATGCTTGCGTCTGGACTGACAATCGGAGAGGAACGATTGAACAGATTGCTGCCATCAGCGATGGCGAACTGATTGTGGGTAGACACAAACGCGAAGGTGATGACCTTTTCCCGCTTCATCTTCCCAACAGGAAGCTGGGGAATCGCCCAGTAGGGCTGACCGACATCTGAGAGCGTGGTCCCCCCAGAGACGAATCGCTCGGCCAGCCAGGACCGATGTGGCCACAGGAAGCGCATCAACCCCGGATATTCCCCAAGGCGCTGTAGCTCCCAGGTCCGTCTCGCATAGGGAACAGGCACCGACGTATCCGAGGTAATGATCCAGTCTCTCACATTGTTCCCGGCAATGTGCGTACGAATCACCTCAGCTTCAACTCCGGAGCGCTGGTAGACCGCCCCGGACATGTCAAACAGGTCGGAGGCACGAGTGATGGCATAGGCCCCAACGTCCTTCGCGACGGAGATCAGCGTTTTGCTGCACGCCTCGTCAAGTCGTCGCTTGAGTGTTGAGCCCAACCCTCCCGAGAGAATCCAAGGGTGGCTGCTCGCGATCTTTCGCGTGACTGTCTCGACAGAGACGAAGTTCCCGTCAAACCCAATATCTGCGTGATGTTCTCTGATCTCAGTCCATACGGGTGCATTGGCCGGATCCTCTGGCATCTCGCGTTCACCACGCTTCCCGAGTACGGAGACAACGGCATCGCCAACTGGAGCCCTTTTTCGGCCAAACAACATCAGCGTTGGTGTCCCGTGCCCTGGAATATAGGCACCGGAGGTGTCGATAATCTTGGTGAGATCCCACTGAGGCAGGACTTTCTCGACCAGCGGCTTCCCGAAGTCACGTTTGGTGAAGGCATTTCCGTTGATCATGCCTACGTAACCATCGTCCACCGCGAGTCGAAACAGGCGCTCCGTGAACGGTGCCGACAGGCTTGCCTTGCTCGCGGAGCTCAGCGGATACAGGGCGCGGTACACCTCACGCTTGATGGGATCTGACTCGAAGATATACGGCGGATTCCCCACCACCGCCGCATACCGATCCTCCAGGATCGCCCGCGCCTCCTCCCCGTCCTCCAGCACGAACAGCTCGTCCCCCCAGTCGCGCTGCGCCTCGGCGCTCAGCCCGGCGCTCAGCCGGCCCTGCTCGCCCATGACGCCGTGTAGCAGGCTGTCGGCCACCGCCAGCCGGAAAGGCAGCGCGGGCAGGCGCTCCAGACGGTCCACGCCGGACAGGGCCAGAAACTCCAGCGTGAGCCTGAAGCGCGCGATGGCCACCGCGAAGGGATTGAGGTCCACCCCTGCCACCTGGGCCGCAGCGCGTAGCGCGAGCTGCTCGGGCCGCTCCGTGGGCTCGGCGTCCGACCAGGCCTTGAACAGCCGCTTGAAGGCGTCGATCAGAAAGTGGCCCGACCCGCAGGTGGGGTCGATGAGCTTGACCTGCTTTAAGCCGAAGGTACGGATGGCTGGGTCCAGCGTCTGGTCCAGGATGAAGGCCGCGATGAAGTCCGGCGTCTGGAGCAGCGCGTAGCGCTCGCGGGCCTCCTCCGACAGGTGCTGGTACAGGTCGCCCAGCGCGCGGGTGTCGGCCGCCGCCAGCTCGGGCAGGCTGCCCGGCTGCTGGAACGCCTCCAGCAAGGCCCGGGCCCCCAACGCGGACGGCGCCAGGCGGCAGGCCGGGTTGTGGCGCGCGTCGAAGAGCGAGCCCGTGCCGGGCAGGCCCTCCAGCTCCTTGAACACCGTGAGCAGGTAGTCGCGCTCGTTCAGGTACGGCGCCAGGCTCGTGAACGTGCGCAGGCTGTCCTGGGATCCTGGGCCCACGCGCCGCTGGCGCAGCAGCCCGCGCTCCTCCAGCACGCGCACGAAGACCAGCGACAGGATCCAGGCCGCCGAGACCTGCCCGCAGAATTCCCGGCGCCAGACCTCGAAGGTCTGCCCGGTGCGCTTCGCGGCACGCTCAGACTCCCAGGCGTGGTGCACGCTGGCATGAACGCCCGGATCCTTCGCCCGCTCCAGGAGATCCTTCTCCAGGTGCTTCCGCAGGGGGGCGAGGGCTTGGGCGAGGGCGAGGTGCATGCGGGGGCTCCAGGGCTCGCGCTCTTTAACCGACGCGGGGGGCAGCGCGCGGCGCACGGCGTGGGCCAGCGGGGATCTCGCCCGGTCCAGGATCTGGTAGAGCAGGCTGGCGGATGACGACGCGCCGTCGAGCCTGACCATCGGGTCGTCCATGGGCTCCCCCTGGACAGCAGCCCGGATCAGGTCCAATGGGATGCCGAGCGCGCGGGCGCGGGCGCGGCCGTCATCGGCGCTGAGGGTCTCCAGCAGCGCGTGCTGCACCTGTGCTGCGTAGGACCTGGGCAGAGGTCCGAGGGCCGCCATCTGGGCGTCAGGCTTGAACTGAAGCTTCAGCTCGCCGGACCCGCGCAGGCCCGACATGCTCCGCTGAAACAGCCCGCTGGCCACAACCTCGGCCATGACCTCGGGCGGCAACCTCGCCTTGAAGGTGCCGAAGCGCTCCGCCAGATCCTGGAGCAACGCGAGATCGACGCCGCCGGGGACAGCGGCGGCCAGCGCCAGGGCTTCGACGGCCTCGGGCGGCAGGCTGGAGGTCAACGCGGCGACCCGACGGGAGAAGTCGACCGCCCGTCGGGGTGGAGGGGGCGTCAACTCGCCGGCCGGGGCGGGCAGCATCACCGTCGGCTGGCCTCGGGCGCCCCGACCGCGGACCCAGCCCGAGAGCGCGGTCAGGCCCTCGGCCGTGCAGGGGACTACCGTGAGCGGCAGCGCGTCGCGCACCCCTTCGCCCCGCGCGCCCTCCGGCCCGAAGGGCAGCAGCGCGTAGCGCGTCATGTGCCAGGTCTCTGGATTCCAGGGGTGCAGCCAGGCGATCCGGCTGCGCGCGGGGAGCCCCTGAAGCAACCGCCCCAAGGCGCCGCTGGTGAAGGCCGGGCCGAGGCCGTCGCTGAGCAACAGGACCAGGTGTCTGCGACCTGGGCGGAGGTGGTCGTTCAGGCTCGTCGGGCGATCGCCCAGGTACAGGGTCGCCCGGTGGGGCTGCCTTGTGTCCAGCCTCAGTTGATGTATCCCGGCCAGGCGCCCGGTCTGGCGGGCGAGCTCGGAGATGGTCTCAAACGTGGCATCCCAGGGGGCGAGCTGCGCCGCCTCGTCCACCAGCATCAGCAGCACTGTGTCTGGACGGCGGGTCGGCACCTGGACCAGAAGCGGCGCGCGAGCGGCGGCGCTGCGCTGGGCAGTCGCGCGCACGTCTACGCGCAGGTGGTCGCGAGATGGGCGGTCCAGCGCGACGTGGCGCAGGGCGCGGCGCCAGGCGAGTCGTTGGCGGGCGTTCAGGGCGGGGGACTTCGAGCGGGACGCCGGATTCAGATCTGGGAGCTCGATGGGGCCGTTGGCCGGCTGGGTTTGCGGTTCTTGCTCCTCGTCGTCCTCGTCGTCCTCGTCCAGCTCATCCTCAGGTGGCGCCGTCCTGGGGGACGGGTGTAGGGGTGAGGTGTCCGGAGCCTCGCGCTCAGGGGTCCGGGGCGCTGGTCCTGGTCGGGTCTGCTCGAACAACCAGAGGATCTCCTGGATGTCGCGCGGGCTGAGAGCCTGCGGGCCGCCGAGGCGCGCGACCTGGTCCCCCAGCGCCTGGATGAGCTCGCGAAGCTCGGTGGGGTCAACGGGCGGCCTCCTGCCCAGCAGGTTGGCCACGTCAGCGCTGGTCAGGAAGCGCGTCATCGCTTGAGGATGTCCTTCACATCGTCGAGCTTTACCCTGAACTGCTGCTGCATGAACAGCGCGGAGAGCAGCACATCGGTCATGGGGCTGCCGAGCGCCTGGTGCGCTTCTCTGACCTTGTCCACCGTGTACCCTCGGTCGAGCTGGGCGCTGACGATGCTGGTCAGCGTCTCCACGTCTGGCAGCTTCAGCTCGAGCTGGACGCAGCGCCGCAGGAAGGCCGGCGACAGGTCACGCTCCTGGTTGGAGGTGATGACGACCACCGGAGGTTGGGATCGCCGCACCTGACCACCGGTGACCTTTACACGGCGGTTCTTGGCGGTCGGGTCGGCGGGCACGACCTCGGCGTCGCCGCCCACGCGCACCAGCTCGGGGATGTCGAATACGCCGTCCTCCAACGCCCGAAGCAGGTCATTCGGCAGGTCGAAGTTCGCCTTGTCCAGCTCGTCGATGAGCAGCGCACGCGGCTTCGCCGTGGGGACCAGGGCCGTGCCGAGGGGACCGAGCGTGATGTACTCGCCGATGGGCGCGTCTTTGCCTCCCTCCCGGCTGTCGCGGAGATGGCTCACCGCGTCGTAGCTGTACAGGCCGTCCTTGAGCGTCGTCTCGGAGTTGATGGCCCAGACCAGCGGCTGGCCCAGGCCCAGGTGGTGGGCCAGGCTGTAGATCAGGGTGGACTTGCCCAGGCCAGGGTCACCGGTCACCAGCAGCGGCTTGCGCAGCAGGAGCGCGACGTTGATCCGGTCCAGCTCGTCCTGGCTGGTGGTGATGTAGGTGGCGCCGCGCTTCTTTTCGGCGTCTGACATCTGGGGCGGCTTGCGGTCGAGCGGAGTCTCGCCCAGGGCTCTCCAGGGCGGCAGCTTACCCAGCCAGGTCTCGGTGGGGACCGGCGGTGCTTCGGCCGCGCTGCCGGCGTAGACGAACCAGGGTTGGATGTTCAGAGGCATGTTCACGCTCAGGCGGTCTGGAGGAGGGGTTCGTCGCTGGCAAGGTCCGGCTCGTTCCACAGGACGATGACGCGGTGGTCGGAGGACATGCGGAGCGCCGTGACGTTGTCGAGCAGTGTGAGCGGGGGGATGCCCTGTTTGTCGGGGAAGAGCGCGGAGACCACGGCGTCCTGATCGATGTGATCGTGGAGGATGGCGGTGGGCAACCCCTCGAAGAGGTCGAGCGCGTGCTTGTGGGGCACCTGAGGTCCTGCCACCATGAGCGCTACGCCCTTGCACGCATCACGAAGCGCAGGCTTGGGCGTCGGCAGGGCTCGACAGAGCGTGGCGGCCGACGGCGGTGGCTCGAAGCGGTCGGGAGCTGCTCTCGAGTTCCGTCCCATCGGGCGGATCACCACGCAGCGAAACAGCGCGTGTATCCTGGCCTCCATGCGCTCGTGGAACCAGCGCTCGAACTCGGTGAGCGCGTCGGTGTCGGCGACGTCGAGCTGGAGCAGCAGATCCTCGCAGCCTGGAGAGCCGGGATGATCAGCCAGAAACTGCCGGTCATGCTGCATTGCAGCATAGAGGTCTTCGGCCTTGGAGATCACCTTTCCAGTTCCTGGCCAGCGTCGGGCTGGTCGCACGGACGGCCGGCAGAACGCGAGACTCCTCATGAGCCAACCGCCCTGCGACGCGGCGTGCTCCAGGCGGGCGACGACCCAGTTGGTGCCGGTCACAGGGGTTGTGGAGCGGGCTGCTGCGACTGGCGGTTCGCTCTCAGCTCTGAAGGGTTCAGGCCGCACCCAGCTCAGCCTGTTGAGGACATCGGCGGGAAGGCGAGCGAGCGGTGTGGCCTCTGCCAGGCCCACCAGCGCTTTATCGTACCGGCCGTTGCCGACCGCCACTGCGTACCCTTGCTGCATCAAGGGGCAGCCGGACATTCCTCCGATCTGACGGCAGGTGTCAAGCTCCAACCTCTGCTGAATCAGGGCGTTGATATCTCCCTTGGCGGTGGTCCAGGGCTTAGCCGACTGGCCGGTCCAGGCGAAGGTCGTGTAGCCAGCCCCGCACATATGGTGCGTACTCGGAACAGGCTGAACAGGCGAGTCCCATAGAGTGGGATCGAGCACAAGAATCGCGACATCGAGCCCATGACTCTGATAGAAGTTTGTGTCCAGACGCGCAGGGTAGGCTGTGTCGGACCCGCTCTCCAGCTTGAACGACAACGGACCAGCACCGAGTTGCTCTGGTTTGTGGCCTGCCGTCAGCACCAGCCCACCGGGGCCCGCGACGAAGCCCGTCCGGTTCGGCACGCCGCCCACGAGGACGACCCCTACCTGCTGAATCTTTCCATCGACCTGGGGTGACCTGGTCGATGCGAAGGCAGGACCAACCCCGCCGGAGACCGTGGGGAGCGTGGGCTCGACCGGTTCCAGTACGCTTCTCTCCACCGCGTCGATGTCGGCCACCCTGACCGGCCGTTCCCGCCGCAAGGCGTCGAACAGGGCCGAGTTGACCAGGCCGCGGCGCTGAAGTGCAGCAACCGCTTCGTCCACCTGATGCGCATAGGTCGCGGTCTGCCCGGGGAGGGCCTCGACCAGGTCGGTCGCGCGCGGCAGCTTGCGCAAGAACGGGCGCAGCTCGGCCTCGCTGAACAGCTCGATCAGCAGCGCGGGCAGGGTCGCGGGGCGCTCAGGCATCGGGGTTGGCTACGCCGGCTCGGGTGGGTCTGGGCTCATCCCCTTCTACGTGGGCGACGGTTCTACTCTGGTGTGCTCTTGGGCATCGCCCACTTCATCGAAACCGCGACCGTCCCCGTGGCCGCCCCGCTCGCGATGATGACGCCGGCCGTCTTCGTGAAGCCTACTGTGAAGGTGAGGGTGATCTCGTCCGGTCGGGCCTTCTGCCCGAGGCGCACGATCTGGTCTCCCAGGGTGTCGGCGAGCTCGCCGATAACCTCCATCGCGGGCCCGAGCTTCGCACGGAACACCTCGTCGGCGGAGGTCTCCTCATAGCTGGCGCTACCGCTGTCGACCTCCACGGGGACGATCTGCACCGTCAGACCTTCTCTGATCTCCAACTCCACCATCACGTCCTCCACTTCAGGTCGCGGTCATGCCCCGAGGTCCCCCGACAGATGATCGAGGTCCAGCGGGTCGCTCTCAAGATACTCCATCGCGCTCAGCTCTTCCAGCGACGTGGGGCGCCCATCGATCCGGTCGAACCTCCCGCCAGCCGGCACCAGCGCCAGCCAGCGCTCTCGGTGCTCCTCCATGGCCAGCATGTCCTCCTCGGCGTCGACCACGAACAGCAGCTCCAGCGTCACGCGGTCGGCGTCCCACGACGGCCGGGCCCGCACCCGGATCTGCGCCAGCGCGCGCAGCGCCTCTCCTTCGGGCGACTGCTTGTCGTGCTTCTCCGCGAGCCGGCCCACCAGCCTCCGCGCCAGCGCAACGAAGTCGTCCGGAAACGCGACCCGCGACCGCTTGCGCGCGAGCGCGGCCGAGAACGCCCGCACCTCGGCGTCGGTTCGGCAGCCCGGCGTGCGCGGCCAGCCGACCAGCGCGGCCTTCTCGACGGTCATCACCCGATCCAGATCGGCGACCAGCGAACGCCCCTCGACCCCAGGGAGGTGCGCGTAGCGTGGGCGGTCTCCCTTCTTGATCTGGCGGAGCAGTAGCGGGTCCTCCACGTGGACCAGCGGCGAGACCTCGATATAGGGTCGCGTGCTGGGATCGCGCACCAGGTCACAGGTCTGGGTGAGCACCACGAGTCCGACGACGTCTTCCTGTGCGAGCGCTGCGCCAGCCGCTGCGGCGACCGCGCCGACCTCCGTGAGCGGCAGCTCTGGCACGAGCCGATGCACGAACCACTCGTCCCCGAGAACACAGTCCCCCTGCCGCCAGTCGGCGAGCGCGGCTCTCACGAGGGAGAGGTCCAGCTGGCTCATGGGACTTTCCGACGCCCGACGGCGAAGGCCGGTCGCGATGGCCCCGGAGTGATGGCGATCGGATCCTGCAGCGCGTTCGCCAGGACCTCCACCGGAAGCCCATAGGCCCGCTTCCGCTCGATGGGCACCGGCGCGCTCGGCGGCTCGTCCGGCCGCCCCTTCCCTTTGCCCAGCAGCGCGCGGACCTCGTCGTAGCGGCGCTGGGTCAGCAGGTCCAAGGGGCGCACGCCGTCTTCGCGCGGATTCAGGAGGGCGGCCCGGTTGGCCGGGGCGAAGCCGCGATCGATGGTGCGAAACACGGCCCAGATCTGGAACAGGTGCTCTTCGTTCTCGGCGTTCAACGCCCGACCGCTGCTCCAGAAGTGTACGCTGCGGCGGTCCACCCCGAACAGATCCGCGATCTGATCCCACGTGAGCCCGGACCAGCGGTGCAGCTGGTGGAGGATCTTACGCGGGGTCGGCGCCTCCTGGAGCGCTGCGGGGGCCTGCGTCACGGGCGGTGGCGCCTGCTCGACGCGCGGCAGCGAGGGGGGGGCGTCCTGCGCGGATAGCTTCCCCCTGGTCGCGGCGGGTATCGTGGTCGGGCCCATGAGCAGCATGATCGCGCACACTGCTGGCCCGAGGGCCGCGGGCGAGGTCGCGACCAGCGCGGCGTCCAATGTGTTCACAAGCATGGCTGTCCCCCGAACCGACGCAGGAAGTCATCGGTCACGGACCAGCGGAAGAAGGTGTAGATCCGCTCGGCGAAGGCTCTGGATGCGTCGCACAGCTCAACCGCGTCGTAGCCTTCGGTCGCGCCCCGGAAAGCATCCAGGTCGAGCAGCCAGCTCCCGCTGGGGTCGGGGGCGACCACCATGGCTTCATAGGTCTGACGCGCGGGCAGCCAGCCCCAGCGCGCGCGCAGGCGGGCGCCCGGATCCTCGGGGAGCTCGAAGACGTGCTCGCTCAGCCCGATGTAGGTGTGCTGTGCCAGCTCGGTGTCCAGCACACCCGCCAGCTCTTTGCGAACCAGGCCACCGAGCTGGGTGGGAGCGGGCAGGCGCAGGCGGTCGACGTAGCGCACCCCGAGGCGGTCCACCTGGGCGGGGTTGATCGTCTCTCCCAGCGCCGCCAGCAGGCGCAGCCAGCGACGGAAGAAGTCAGCGCGGCTGGTGTAGCGGGAGCAGACCAGGGCGAGGAATTCGGCGCCCAGGGCGGCGTACCAGGACCCGTCCACCGCGTGGAACTGCCAGACCTGGCCGCTCTGCTCGCTGATGACGCCCTGTGAGCCGATCTGGACCGCGATGCTGTGCTCCTCCCGAAGCACGGGGTAGTCGGCGCGAATGGCCTCCTGGAAGCGCGCGACCAGCGGCCCCGGCTCGGCCAGCGCGACCACCGGAGGGAAGCGCACCTGCGCGATCACGCGCTCCAGGGGCGCCTGAGGGAGCGGCACCTCAGCAGGAGGCGGGCCGATGAGCGGGTTCTGCAGGGTGTTCGACGACATTGAGCGGGCACCTTCTCGCGGGTGCTTCGAGCGTAGCATGAAGTGAAATGTGAAGTAGAGTGTGAACTCGCGAGATGACGACCCGTGACAGGCCGAACTTCATCCCTCAGCGGCACCTCGGAGGCGATACTTCAGCCACTCCTCCGGCAGGTAGAGGCGCTGGGCCGCCAGCGGCGCCGGCACGGGCATCGTGCCGTTGATCGTCGGCGCCAGGCCATCATCGTGGCCTGGGACCAGCAAGAAGATGGCCTCGCCGTCCTGATGCTCGGCGCCATCGATCAGGCGCTGGAGCGCGGAGCTGAGCCGGTAGCGGGCGAAGGCGCCTGGCCAGACCAGGAGCTGGGGTTGCTCGCGGTGCGCGAGGATGTGGCTGACCAGGCGGTCGGCCGCGCGCTGAACCAGGGCCACGAGCAGGTCCCAGTCACGGCCGGTGATCCCGGCGCGATCGGCCGCGATGATGTTCTCGGCGCGCACCCCGAGCGCGCTTGCTTCGGTCTCGATGGTCTGCGCCAGCGCGTGGTCCAGCGAGATCGGGCGAACGCCCAGCGCCTGCCCCAGGAGCTCTGTGGCGAGATCGGCCCGAGGGGCGGCGACCTGGATCGCGCGAAATTTGCGCGAGCGGCGACCGCGCTCCAGCACGTCCTGAAACGCCTGGTAACGCTGCTCGGCCGGGCTGCGGCGCTGAGGGAGATCCTGTATGGAAGAGGTGGCGGGCCGGAGCTGCTGAATGGTGCCGGAGGCCGAGCCCTCGCCAGTGGAGGGCCAGAGATACTCCTGCCGATCGGCGCTGTAGATCAGGCCGAGGGGCGCCAACAGGCCGTCCAGCGCGGGCCGATCCGGCAGCGGCTCGGCCTCTGGATAGCGCGCGCGCACGCGGCTCTGGAGCTCGGCTGGGCTCAGTCGGGCTCCGACGAGCGCGAGCTGACTGAGGCGCAGCGCGCGCGCCGCGCTCATGCCTCGCGGATAGAGCTCAAGGCGCGCCGAGGGGGCGGCGGTGGCGCTGGCCCGCGCAGCCAACGTGATCAGACGATCGGGGGGGAGATCGGCGAGCGGCGACCCTGTCGCCAGCGGCAGGAGCCGGCTTCGCACGGTGTCGGTCGAGGGCAGCGAGTCCGCGTTGGCGAGGGTGTCGGCCTCGGCGGCGAGCGCGGCGAGCGCGTCCAGATCCGCCTCGCGCTTCGCGACCCAGGGGATCCCATTCAGACGGCGCCAGGCGAGCGGTGGGTCCGGCCGCATCTCGACGGCGACGCGCACCAGGGCCTCGGCGAGGCGCTGCGCGTGGGTGTCCTGGGGCTGGCCGACGCTACGGCGCTCGACCAGCGTCGAGGCCAGCTCCCGCAGAGGCACGGGACCCGAAGCGCTGACCAGATCGTCCAAGGTCGTGATGAGGTCCTGAAAAGCGCGCGCCTCTGACCATCGCTGCCGCAGAAACTGCAAGCTGCTGTGCACGCGCTGGGGTTCGGTATGGAGCGCCGCCGAGACCTGCATGACGCTCCGAGCCGCAGGGATGGCGTCATCGTCGAACCCTGGGAGCGGATCGACGCCGCAGAGGACGCGTCCACGCTTGCTCGCCTCGTTCTCCCGGCGTCCCAACAGCGCCTGCACCCAGTCGGCCAGGGTGCCCGGCGCCGGTTGCGCGGCGGCGAGGGCCACGAGCTGAGCGCGCAGCGCCTGGGCCGACGCTGCGCCGATCAGGCGCTCGACGCGCTCCAAAGGGCTCGCCGCCAGGTCTGCGCTACCTGTCAGCCCAGCCTCGCGAAGCCGGGTGCGCGCCTCCGCGCTCAGGCCAAGGTCCGGGTCGTCGAGCGCAA
Organism: uncultured Enterobacterales bacterium; assembly: GCA_964615375.1. GTDB lineage: Bacteria > Myxococcota_A > UBA796 > UBA796 > CAZKWG01 > CAZKWG01. Next base: position 21,249 of record CAZTOW010000065.1, on the reverse strand, counting down.
CGCGCGGTCCTGGAAAGTCGGGGACCAACGGCGGGGGCGCGGTGATGCTCAGTCGGTCGCGCAGCTCGTCTGCTGCGTCGAGGATCTCTTCGGCGACCTTTCGACCTACGCCGCGAAGCACGGAGAGCTGGTTGCGCGGCAGGGCGAGCAGGTTGGAGACGGTCGCGACGCCCGCGCGATCCAGGGCGTTGCGGGCGCGGGCCGAGAGGGGCAGGGCCTCCACGGGCGTCTCGGGGCGCGCCTGATCCCACGCGCGTTGCGTTCGGTGCTCGTCGGCGGCGGGTTGCTCAGTCTGCGCGAACAGCGTCAGCCAGGCCTCGCGCATGGCGTCTGCGCTCAGGAAGCGTCGCTCAGTCTCGGGCAGGAAGGCCGTGGTGAAGAAGCTCGCGAGTCGGTCGCGCACGGCAGCGTCGAAGCGCTCAGCGTCCACGTGGACCAGGGTTGGCCCGTCCTCCAGACGCTCGGGCCGGATACCTGTGAGCATCGCATAGAGCACCGCCGCGGCCGCGTATCGGTCCGCCGCAGCGTCCCAGCGACCGCGGAGATAGAGCGTTGGATCCCGCCACTCGGGTGTCCCGGCGGTCACTGCCGTGGCGTCAGCGCTCGCCAGCGAGAAATCGAACAGCAGCAGCCGGGGCAGCTTCTTGGCGATAGCCGAGAAGCCCATGTTCGCGGGTTTGATGTCGCGATGCGTGACGCCGGCCTCTTCGAGGTGAACGAGCGCGCTCAGCAGCTCTTCGCCGAAACGACGCGCGAGGTCGAGCGGAAGCGAGCCGTCCTGGCGGAGCTGGTCCGCCAGGGTGCGGTCTCCCGCGAACTCGAGGAGCAGCGCCTTGAGCGGGCCGAAGGAGAGCGGCTCGATCAGACCGACGATGTTCTGGTGTCGCAGAGAGCCCAACACCTGCGCTTCGAGGTCCATCCGTTCGGCGCCGCCCGGGTCGTGAGGCACCTTGAGCGCCGCCATCCGATCGTCGCGCACGACCTTCAGGACCAACGCTGTCGCGCCGCTCCCCAGGCGCTTCTCAACGGTGAGGCCGTGGGGGAGCATGTCGCCTGGCTGGGCTGTACGTGGGTCCACGCTCGCCAGAGAGTCCGCGACCGGGTGTCGAAAAAAATCGAGGAATGACGTATGATACCAGGCGGTGACGTCATCTGCCCTGTATCGCGCGATCGGGTGGGTCGCTTCGGCGATGGCCTCATCCAGGTCGGAGAGATCATCGCGCACCACAGACGGGCGAAGCCCGCGCGGTCGCAGCTCACCGTCCCGGACCTCCTTGAGACGACGATCGCGTTCGCTCAGGGTCGGCGCGGGGTGCTGGCCAACGAAGAGGAGCCAGGCCAGGCAGCCGACGCTGAAGATATCGGCTGCGGTGGTCGCTTTGTCGGGGTCCTCCAGGACCTCGGGAGCGAGGTAGAGCCGATCGAGGGTCGCGGCGAGCTGGTCGTGGTGACGCGTCGCGAGGCTGCTCTGCTCGAGCACCGCGGCTGTCTGGAACCGGTGAAGTCGGATCTCCAACGCGCCATCGCTGTTGCGGCGGGCGAGGACCGAGGCGGGCGACAGGTTGCGGTGGATGACGTCGTTGCGATGGCAGTGCGCCAGCGCCTCGACGATCTGCTGGAGCAAGCCAAGTCGGTCGTCGAAGGACAGCTCGGGTTCTTGTTTGAGGAACACGTGCAGCGGCAGGCCGCCGTCGAAGTCCTCGAAGATGACCGCGGGTCCCAGCGGCCCCTGCTCGACGAACGCGCGATAGCGCAGGATCCCCGGGTGCTGTCCCAGACGTGCGAGCACGTCGGCTTCGCGGCGGGCCGCGCGCTCGAGCTGTTGCCGGCGCTCAACCGAGCTGGCTTGCGGAACGAGCCAGGTGCGAACCCGCGCCCGGTCGCTGTCCACAGACATGTGGCGCGCGCTGTGCTCCTGATAGCCCTCACCTTCGTCAACGACATGCTGCAGCCGGTACCCACCGACTACGCGGCTCGCCGCCGCGGGCCGAAGCCCCAGGCGCCGCGCCGCCGCGACCACCTCGCGCATGATGCGGTTGTCGACGATCTGACGCGGCGCGATGGACGGAATGCCCTGAGTCAGGACCTGGACAATCTCTTCGCTCTTGACCAGCCACGGCGGACGGCCGCCATCGAGCTGAATGCTGGATGCCTGCGACAGAAGGACTAACGGCTGAATGAACGGCCGAGATCGACGCAGCTCCGGTTTTATCGCACGTTCGAGGAGGTCCGCCAGGACCCGCGCCTTGTGGTTGGTGGCCGGGTAGGGATTCGCGAGCGTCCGCGGCCGCGCCCCCAGCTCCGTAAAGGTCCAGTCCAGGGCGTCCCCCGTGAGCACGCCAGGATGGCTCTTGACCTCGACGAGGTAGAGCGCATGGCGGGCGAGGACGAGCAGATCGATCTCGTACAGGCGGCCTGTTGTGGGGTCGTGCAGCTCGTGCAGCTCCCATGCGTGGATGGGGTCCACGTCGGGCAGGGCCGCCAGTACCTGATCGATGGCCTTGCGCTCCCATGGGTATGCGGTCGGGTGTCCTCGGTCGATGCGCTGCGCGGACAGAGCCATCGTCAGGCCGCTCCGACGGCCTGTCGAGCAGAGGCGATGTCCTGCTCGAGGGCGTCGTGGGAGGCGATCGCCGCGGACACCTGGGTGAACCGGACCCGCTGGAGCGCTACGTGCGCGTCGTGCTCGGGCCAAAGCAGGCGCGTCGCCGTGGCCTCTCCGAGGAAGAGTGCTGCCAGGCCTGCGAGCTGGCGGTGGCGTGGGTCCGAGGCGATCACCAGGACCTGATCCGCCCAGCGCAGCTCTGGATTGCTGGCGAAGTGTCGTGCGATCGCGAAGATCGCGCCACCGCCTGTCAGGAGCAGGCGTGTGGAGGGGAGGATTCGGGGCGCGAGCACCACCTCGGGTGAGGGCGGTGTGAGGCCGAACCTGCCGAAGGGCGCCGGTCCTGTTTCGGCCCACTGGATACGGGCGGGCGCCACGCCGAGCGCCAGCGCGCACGACTCCAGCGTACCTGGGGAGCTCTGCTCGTTCCACAGGCGCCTCGCGCGGTCGTCGGGGAGGCCGGGCCACTCCGGGCCGAACGGCTCGTCCTCCGCCAGGCCGGGCAGGCCGAACACCTTCCCAGCGGCGAACGCGGGTCCCCAGGTGACAGCGGCGTCTCGCACCAGCACATCGAGCCGGTCGGTGTCTCTCAGGTGGCCGCGGAAGTCCTTCCAGCGCTGGTCGGCGTCGGCGCCGAAGCGGCGTGGCGTTCGCTCACGGGCGTCCAGCGCGCGCAGGCCGAGGAGGGCCGCGCGGTAGAAGCGCTCGACGGAGGCGGGGGGAATGGGCGTGGGCACGGGCGGCTCCGGTGGCAGAACTCCAGAGTTCTATCACGAGCTCAGGTCCCGATCATGTCGCTCGGGCAGGGCACCCGCTCAGGTGAGGTCGTGCTCGATCACCCTGCCGTCCCGTGTGGTCTCCCGCGCCCCGACCAGGTCGCCTTCGTCGTCATAGAGGTACTCGGTGCGGCCGAGGTGGGTCCCATCCGGGGCATATCGGTCTTCGCTCAGGATGTCGTCTCCGTCTGTGAGCCGCTCCCGGGATCGCCCCCGCAGATGGCCGTCCCCGCCGAAGCTGTACTCGTCGCAGACCCGCTCACCGTCCTCCTGGCGCACGATTCGGACGCGGAATGGAACAGCGCCGTACCGAGCCTGATGATCGTAGAGGGGCAGCTCGGCGGGGCTCTTGAGTCGGTAGTAGGTGACCTCCTCGACGGCCTGTCGCTGAATGAGCTCTGCCCGATCTTTCTCTCCATCGATGAACACGGCGCGGACGTAGTGGGTCCGGGCTCTCGCGACCGGCTCGGGGAGCTCGTCTTCGGGGAGGGTGCTGAGGCCGTCGAAGTAGCGCGTCGATTCCGTCATGGCTGGTTCCCGTCCGTACGCTCAGAAGTCGAGATATGGCCCTATATCGTACTTTCCACCGCGAAGCACGAGAGACACCTGTGTGGAGGGGAGTCCCTCCAGTTGCATGAGGCGCTCCATGAGGGAGCCCCCCTCGTCCAAGCGAGGAAAGAGAAATGAGCCAACTTTACCCTTGCCGATCTCGCGTTCGAGGCTCTTGCGGACCTTGGGGTGCTTCGTGCGTGCGCGGAGCGCCTCTGCGGTGCTGGCCCACTTGTCTTCTCCGGCCATCACCGCGATGTCGAGATCGTTTGGATTGGCCTTGTGAACGGCGCTGCCGTGAACCGCGAGCTCGTCATGGGGGATGCCGAACTCGTCGAGCAAGGTCCGCAGGCTGCTCTTGAACGTCGCGAAGTGCTCCAGGCTCTCAAAGCCGAAGGGATAGCCGCGCGCAACGACCTCCTGATAGCGCTCCCCAGCCTCGCGGACGGCCGTGTCGAGGTCTGGGTACGGCTCGGGCTCTCCCTTCTTGCGCGCGACCTCGTTCTTCACCTCGAACTGCCGACGTAGGTCGGCTTCGACCTGCGCTGCGTCATCGGCCCGGTAGGGGTTGGCCTTGCCGGGGGGGCGCTCGTCTGCGAGGCTGGCCTCTGGGGCCGTTGAGCTGGGCTTGCTGCTCGGCCCATCCAGCACCGATGGGGCATCCGCAAGTGAGGTGTCGTCGGCGTGGGTGACGGCCTCCTGCACGTCGTCGACGGTTCCCGCGACGTCACTCGCCGGACTTGTCGTCTGAGAGGGGGCGGCCTTCTGTGTGACCGTCGTGTCGTCAGGGCTCGCAGGTCGCGCCGCTACCTCGTCCCTCGACCCCAGCGGAAGCGCAGCATTCTCGGCCTCACCGGCGACTCTGGCGCCATCCTCCGCCTTGCCGAGATCGGCCACGTCGTCGAGATGGCTTGCCGCCTTCGTCACGTCTTCGGCCTTGCCCCCGGCGCGTACGAGATCATCCGTGACCGCGCCGAGTTCATCCACCCGGCTGGCGACCTTGATCGTATCGTCCACCTTGTTGACGACGCTGGCGTGCTCCAGCACGTTGACGATCTCGGTACCTTTGCTCAGCGCCTTGAGCTCGCTGGCGCCCACGAACAGGCCGCCGATATCGAATATCCCGCGGCCCAGGGCCTCGCCGTACTTGCCCTGCTCGACGGACCGCTCGTAGGGGTCGAGCAGCGCACCGCCGACGCCCTTCCAGAAGTCCCAGTCCGCGCTCAGGTCTTCCTTCGCGACGTCCAGCGGGTTGCGCCAGAAGGTCTCCTCCAGGGTCTTGTCGGTCGTGGCGACGTCGTAGAGCTTGTGGAGCGGCTTGAGCGGGCTGCCCGGGATGTGCTCGGCCATGGTGGCGAGGCCGCTCAGGGTGTCCAGCGGGTGGGCGACCATGTGGCCCAGGCCGCCGACGAGGTCACCCGCGCCCTTGGCGAAGCCGCCGAGGGTCTCCCAGGCGAACTTCGTGACGGGCGCCATCGTCGCGGCGGCGGTGCCGAGCACGGGCACGTCGGAGAGCAGGTCTACGCCGCCGTCCACGAGGCCGCCGACGCCGCCGACCGCCCAGTCTACGGCTTCGTCCCACCAGCTCGGCCGCCAGGCGTCCTGGGCCTGGGCCTGCACCTCGGACGGCGTGGTGCCCAGCTCGGCGGCGACGGCGGTAGTGAGCGTGGGGCTGTCGGTGATGGCGCCTTCGACGCCGTCTTGCGTCTCGTCGAGGGCGGTGACCTGCGCGGCGGCTGACTGCGCGGGCGAGGAGGGAGTGCTGGAGAGCGCCGCGGTCTGGCCCTGATCAGCGAGCGTCGAGGCGACAGCGGAGGACGGTGCCTCGGTCCCGCCGGGCGCTGGGGTGGGCGCCGTGGCGCCCTGCTGGAGCACAGACTGAAGCGCGCCGGAGAGCGGTGAGGGGCCGGCGTCGGTCTGCGTGCCGGGCATCTGCGGGCGCAGCAGATCGAGCACGCCAGAGTTGCCGATCAGGCCTTGGAGGCCGAGTAGCGGCGAGAAGGTTGGTGCCTGAGGTGATGCGAACGGAGCCTGCTGCGGCGCCGTCGTAGGCGTCTGGGAGCGTTGGTAGCTCATCGGGGCACCATCATCGGACACCAGGGTCCTTCCGCGTCGATTGTCTCAAATGAGATCGACGTCGGCAAGATCCTCGCGCAGAACTTGCTGTGCGTGGCCGGCGGGAAGCGTGTGGGGGTGACGAACATCGGCGGCTCCAGATGCTGGCCTGAAAGTTAAGCAAGTTCCGTGCCAATGGAGAGACGCCGTGAATTACCCGTCGGGGTGTCGAAGGGTTGACACCCCTGGTGGGCAGCGAACTTCTGGAGTCCTGAGGTTGTAGGTGTGAAAGCCACGGCCGCCAGGGGTGACGAACGACCGTCAGATCGTTCGTCGCATTCGTCACCCCTGACAGGTGTCGCTCGGACCGACGTAGGCATGTCGGGACCCTTGGTCGACCGTGCCCTTGCTGATCACATTACAACATGGTACCAACAAATCACAACGAACCCAGCCGGAGCCATCATGCCCGCCCCGACCTCAACCGCCGCCCTCCGCGTCGCGCTCTACACGCGCGTCTCCACCGACCTCCAGGCCAGCAAGGACGAGGGCTCGCTCGACACCCAGGAGGCCCGCCTACGCGCAGCCGTCCTGTCCCGCAACGGCCCCGCCGAGATCACCCAGGTCTTCCGCGAAGAAGGCGCCAGCGGCAAGAACCTCGCCCGCCCTCAGGTCCAGCGCCTGCTCAACGCGGTCCGCAACCGCGAGGTGGACCTGGTCATGGTCACCCGCGTGGACCGGCTGTCGCGGTCCCTGCTGGACTTCTACGAGTTGCACCGCCTCTTCGAGGAGAACAACGTCCAGTTCGTCAGCCTGAACGAATCATTCGACACGTCCACCGCCATCGGCCGCGCGATGCTCAAGCTGGTGTTGGTCTTCGCCGAGCTCGAACGTGAACAGACAGCAGAGCGCACCCGCCTCGCCATGCGCGCCCGCGCCGAGCGTGGGCTCTGGAACGGCGGACACCCGCCCCTCGGCTACGACTCCGAGGGCAACGGGCACCTCACGCTCAACATCGTCGAGGCCGGGCTCGTCAAGCTCATCTTCGACAAGTACCTGGAGCTGCGCTCCAGCACCCAGGTCGCCCGTTGGCTCAACGAGCAGGGTCACCGACAGAAGCAATACAACAGCCGTCGGAGCGGACCCAAAGGCGGTCAGGAATTCACCGTCTCTGCGGTCCAAATCATGGTCGCCAACAAACTCTACCTGGGCGAGATCGACCACAAGGGCGAGATCTTCGCGGGCCAGCACGAGGCCATCATCGACCGGGAGTCCTTCGAGCGCGCCGCCGCCATCATCGAGGGCAACGCCAAGAACCGCCGTGGCCCGCCGCTGCGCACCCAGTACGACTACCTGCTGACCGGCGTGCTCCGCTGCGCCTGCGGCTACAGCCTCACGACCTCGGCCGGAAACGGGCGAGGAGGCCGCTACCACTACTACCGTTGCGTGGGCATCCAGAAGAAGCCCGACCACGCCTGCCCGGTCAAGCAGGTCCGTGCCGAGCGTGCTGACGAGGCGGTGTTGGAGATCGTTCGCGAAGCCGCCCGCGACCCGAAGCTCCTGGAGGAGGCTGTGGCCGAGGCCAACCGTCTCGCCGACCAGAGCGTCAAGCCCCTGCGCGAGCGGGCGACGGCGCTCAAGCGTGAGCTATCTGAGGCCGAGGACACCGCAGCGCGGGTGCTGACGCAGATCCTCGGGGCGGGGATCTCCTCGTCGGCCACCGCCAAGAAGGCCCTGGCCGAGGCGGAGAACCGCGCCGAGCAACTCCGCGGCGCCCTCGCCGCCGTCGAGGGCGAGCTGTCCGTGCGCGAGACCGAGCAGCTCGACCACGAGGTCATGGTCCAGGCGATCCGAGGCTTCGACATGGCCTTCCAGTACCTGTCGCTGGCCGAGAAGCGCGAGTTCCTCCACCTCATGGTCAAGGAGGTGACGCTGCACCCCGACCGCGTGGAGGTCGAGCTCTACGACGGCAAGCAGGCCAGCCGGTTCATGGAGGCGCGCGCGGCGACCGCCGGCAGAGGGGGCGGAGGCGAGAACGGAGGTTCAGGCTCCACTGGTGGGAGCAATCAAGAATCTACACACCAGAACGACGAAACCCCGGCTGTTGATCAGCCGGGGTTCGTGACCGGTGGGGTATGGCTCCCGCTGCTGGACTTGAACCAGCGACCCACGGATTAACAGTCCGTTGCTCTAACCAACTGAGCTAAGCGGGAAGGCGCCCAGCTATTATCCGCCCCCCTCTGACCTGTCAAGCCGCTCCCTCGAAGCTCGCGCGCCTCCTCCAGCCCCCGCTCCGGCCCATCCCTCTCGCGTTATGCTCCCCGGCGAGCGTCGGCGCGGCCGCGCTCGGCTCCTCCACCCCCCGAAGCCCGAGGCCATCATGAGCAGCGCGTCCTCCCCGGTCATCATCGATCTCGGAAAGAAGAAGCGGAAGGCGATCAAGAAGCTGGTGAACGGCGGCGGCCCGCTCCTGGGAGAGCTGGAGTCGGTGATCGCGGATCTGAAGGCGGCGGGCACGATCGCCGAGGGGGCGCAGCCGGTGGTGCTGGTGGTGCGCCCCAAGAAGAAGAAGGACCAGACGGGGATGGGCTGGATGGGCGCGCGCCGCTGAGTGCTCAGGCGCCAAGGCGCCGCGTCAGCTCCTCGCGCAGGACGCGCAGGACGGGAGCGGGCGCGGCGCGGTGATAGAAATGATCCCCGGGGAACATCACGGTGCGGATGGGCCCGGCGGCATGCTGCTCCCAGCGCTCGAGGGTGGGCCGCGGCGCGCGCGGGTCCCACAGGCCGCCCAGGACGAGCATGGGCACGTCGAGGGGAGGCTCCTCGGGCGAGCGCCAGGTCTCGGTGACGGCGAAGTCGGCCCGGAAGACGGGGACGAGCAGCTCGAGGATCTCGGGGGAGTTCAGGACCTCGACGGGGGTGCCGCCGAGGTCGCGCACGCGCGCCAGCAGGGCCTGGTCGCTGAGGCCGCGGAGCTGAGGCTCAGGGTCGTCGAGGTGGGGGGCGCGGTAGCCGGAGACGGCCAGGAGGGCGGGCAGGGGCTGGCGCCAGCGCCGCAGCAGGCGGGTGGCCTCAAAGGCCAGGAGCGCGCCCATGGAGTGCCCGAAGAAGGCGAAGGGCCGGTCCATCCAGGGCCGTAGCCCGGTGAGCATGGTCTCGATGAGGGGGAGGAGGGCGGGGATGGGGGGCTCGCCGAGGCGCATGCCGCGCCCGGGGAGCTCGACGGGGAGCACCTCCAGCCAGGGGGGGAGGCGCTCGGGCCAGTCGCGGTAGGCGCTGGCGCTGCCGCCGGCGAAGGGGAGACAGAAGAGGCGGGCGCGGGCGGTGGGGTTGGGCGCGCGCCGCAGGACCCAGGGGGAAGGCGCGGTGCTCATGTGGCGCTCCGGGCGTCGAGCCAGGCGGCGAGGCGGGCCACGCTGGGGTTCTCGAAGAAGGCGACGAGGGGCAGGTCTACGCCGAGGGTCTGCTGGACGCGGCTGACGAGGTGGACGGCCAGCAGCGAGTGGCCGCCGATGTCGAAGAAGTCGCGATCGACGGACACGCTGGCGCGATCGAGCACCTCGGCGAAGAGGGGGGCGAGGGCGCGCTCGGTGGGGGTGGAGGGGGCGACGGCGCCCGGGTCGAGGGCGCCCTCGTCCTGGCTGGGCGGGGGGAGGGCGCGCCGGTCGACCTTGCCGTTGGGGGTGAGCGGGAGCTGGGGCAGCACGACGAAGGCGCTGGGGATCATGTGCTCGGGGAGGCGCTCGCGCAGGGCGGGCAGGAGCGCGGGCACGAGCCGGCTCCGGGCGCGCACGACGTAGGGGGCGCTGGCGCGGTCGCCGGGCACGGGGCCGAGCACGGGGGCCCAGGGGAGATCGGCGCGGGTGAACACGGCGTCCATTCGAGCCGGGTCACCCGATGTGCCCACGCAGACCTCGACCCGGTAGCCGCGGGCCTCGCCCAGGGCGTAGAGGTCCTCGATGGCGCCGCCAGGGCCCTGGTGGGCGTCGGGGATGTCGGCGACGACGAGGCGCTCGGGTCCGCGGGCGAGGGCGGCGCCCAGATCCTCGAGGCGGGTCCAGGTCGCGCGCTCGGCGCGAGCGGGGAGGGGAGGGGCCCCGACGTGCAGGAGGACGTCGTAACGCCAGGCGCTCATCTCGTTGGTGGCGCGCCCGCGGCGGCGCAGGAGCTGGACGGCGCCCACGCCGGGGAGGCCGGCGCGCAGGAACCAGCCGGGCTCCACCATCAGCTCCTCCTCGCCGCGCACGCGCCGATCGACGTCAGCCTCCCAGGCCCGACCGCTGAGGCCGGCGGCGGTGGCGGTGGCCTCAGCCTGAGGGCGGAGCTGGCGGAGATCGCGCACATCCGCCACCATCACGACGCCGCCCGGCCGCGTGGCCCGCACGGCGCGTTGGAGCACGTCGCGCAGGTAGCGGGCGCTCGGGAAGTACTGGACGACGCTGGAGAGCAGCACGGCGTCCCAGCCCTCGCCCTCCACCTGGTGCGCGGGCCCGACGGCGAGCTCGACGTGGGCGGGGGCGCGCTCCCGGAGGCGCTCGATGGCCACGGGCGAGAGGTCCAGGCCGCGGTAGCGCTGGAGCTCGGGCGCGAGGCGGTGCAGCAGGAGCCCGGTTCCGCAGCCGATCTCCAGCACGCTGCGGGCGCCGGTCTGCAGGAGGCGCCGGGCGGTGGCCTCCACCCACTCGCGCATCTGCTCGGCGGGGATTGGGCGGCCGTCCACGGCGCTGCGCCAGCCGCGGATGTCGAAGCTGGGGTCGGGCGGCTCGCCGTCGCCCCAGTTGCGGTCCCAGATGTGGCTCCACTCGCCGACGTGGGCCTCCTCGGCCTGGGGGTCGTCGTCGGAGGGCACGATCCAGGCGCAGAGGCGGGTCTCCTCGCCGCTCTGGAGGGGGTGGACCACGGCGGCGGCGACGCCGGGCTGGCGGGCGAGCGCGGCCTCGACCTCGCCGGGCTCGACGCGGTGGCCGCGGATCTTCACCTGGTGGTCGAGCCGGCCCAGGAACTGCAGGCGCCCGTCGGGGAGCCAGCGCGCGCGGTCGCCGGTGCGGTAGACCCGGCCGCCGGGGACGTGAGGGTCGTTCAGGAAGCGGGCCGCGGTGTCCTCGGGCAGGCCCCAGTAGCCGGCCGCGACCCCGGGGCCGCCGATCCACAGCTCGCCGGGCACGCCGATCGGGGTGGGCTGGCCCCAGCGATCCACGACGTAGCAGCGGGTGTTTCGGATGGGTCGGCCCAGGGTGACGGGCTCGCCCGCGCGCACGGCCCCGGTGGTGGACCAGATGGTCGTCTCGGTGGGGCCGTACATGTTCTCCACGCGCAGCCCGGGGGGCAGGGTCGCCAGCAGCGCGGGGGGCAGGGGCTCGCCGCCCAGCATCAGCATCCTCAGCGGGGCCAGGGCGGCGGGCGGGACCACGCGCAGCAGCGAGGGCGTGCACTGCAGGTGCGTGACGCCGTGGCGCTGGATCTGGGCGGCGATGTCGCGGTCGTGGCCGGCGGAGAGCTCGCGCTGGAGCTCGACGAGCAGGCGCACGCCGGCCAGCGCGGCCTCCGTGGGCACGCCGAAGTCGATGAGCGCGCCGATCTCGTCCACACCGGCCTCGGCGAGGCGGCGCACCAGGGGCAGCACCGAGCGCGGGGTGCCGAAGAGGCCCGCCTCGTGGACGAAGCGCCGGTAGCCGTGGCGGGCCATCGCGTCCATGTCCTCGGGGCTCATGCCGGCCAGCGAGGAGTCCGGGGCGACCCGGGCGATGAGCTTGCCCGCCAGATCGAGGGACTGCCGGAGGTAGGCCAGGAAGGGCTCGCGGGCCAGCTCGAGGGCCTGCTCCTCGTCCTCGGCCAGCAGCGTGTGGAGCATGAGCGCGACCCGCCCGCGCCCAGGGTGACCGGCGGCAGCCCAGGCCTCACGATAGACGCGGATCTTCTCGGCCAGACCCTCCACGCCCTGCCCGAGCAGGTGTGTCAAAAGACACAGCCCGCGCTCCCCGGCCAGTCGGAAGGTCTCGGGGTTGCCCGCCGCCGTGAGCCACAGGGGCAGCTCTGCCTGGACCGGGGGCGGGTAGACGCGCGCCTCGACCGGGCCCGCCCCGCCGGGGAAGGTGACGGCCTCCCCCCGCCAGAGGCGCTGGACCTGATCGATGCCCTCCAGCAGTCGCTCCTTGCGATCCGCGTACCGCTCGGGGGCGAACACGAAGTCGTTGGCGTGCCAGCCCGAGGCCAGCGCGAGCTGCACGCGACCGTCAGAGAGGTTGTCCACCACCGACCACTCCTCGGCGAGCCGCAGCGGGTGGTGCAAGGGGAGCACGACGCTTCCCGCCCGCAGCGAGATCCGCCGGGTGACGGCGGCGACGGCGGCGGCGGTGACCGCGGGGTTCGGGTAGATGCCGCCGAAGCGATCCAGGTGCCGCTCGGGCATCCAGACGGCCTCCAGCCCACCCTCGTCCGCCAGGCGCGCGCCCTCCAGCAGCAGGCGGTAGGCCTCGAGCCCGCGCGCCCCGCTCTCGGAGGCGAAGTAGAAGAGCCCGAAGCGCAGGGCGCTGGCCGGCTCCGGCGCGCCGGTCTCCAGGAGCCCAGGCTGCACCACCACCGTCCAGCCGCGGGCCAGGGTCCACAGCAGCTCCAGCACGCTGATGTCGAAGCTCACGCTGGTCAGGGCCAGCCAGGTTCCCGGGCCCCCCTCGATGCGCAGGTCCATGCCGCCGAAGAAGCTCTGGACGTTGTCGTGGCGCACCGCGACGCCGCGCGGCCGCCCGGTGGAGCCCGAGGTGTAGAGGATATACGCCAGGTCCGAGGCCTCGGCCTCGTCGGGCGGCGGGGGAGCGCGCTCGCCCAGGGGCGGGACCACGGGCAGCTCCAGCCCGGGGAGCCCGGCCTCGTGGCTGCCGTCGGAGACGAGGGCGCGGAGCCGGCCGTCCTCCACCATCCAGCGAAGGCGGGCCGCCGGGAAGTCCGGGTCGAGCGGGATATAGGCCGCCCCGGCCCGCAGCACGCCCAGCAGCGCCACCCCCAGCGCCGCGCCCCGCCGCACCGAGACGCCCACCCGGTCGCCCCGCCGCACGCCGGCCTTGTAGAGGCGCCCGGCCAGGGCCTCGACCTCCCGCCAGAGCCCCTGGTAGTCCAGGCGGAGATCTTCACCGATGAGCGCGATCTTCCGGGGCTGTGCCGCGGCGACGGCGGCAACCGCGGCGTGCAGGGTCCCCGCCGGGAAGGGCCCGACGTCCGCGTTCCAGCCCACCACCACCGCCTGCCGCTCCTGGGGCGGCATCAACGGCAGGGCGCGGACGGGCGTGTCGGGGGCGCTGGCGGCGGCGCCGAGCAGGGTGATGAGGTGGTCGCGCAGGCGCTCGATGGTGGCCGTGTCCCAGAGATCGCGGGCGAACTCCAGGAAGCCGAAGATCGGTCCGCTCGGCGTGTCCCAGAGGTCCAGCGTGAGGTCGAACTTGGAGCTGGGCGAGGGCAGGTGCAGGGGCGTGATCTGCAGGCCGGGGAGCGTGGAGCGCACCTCGGGGAAGCGGAAGAGGGCGAAGCTCACCTGGAAGATGGGGTTGTAGCTCGCGTCCCGCTTGACCTTGAGCTCGTCCACCAGCAGCTCGAAGGGCAGCTCCTGGTGGGCGAAGGCGCCGGTCACGGTGGAGCGCGCGGCCTCGACCAGGGCCCGGAAGGGCGCGTCAGGGTCGATCCGGGTCCGCAGGGCCAGCACGTTGACCAGGAAGCCGAAGACGCGCTCCAGCTCCGGGCGCCCGCGGGCGGCGATGGGGGTCCCGATGACCACGTCGTCGTGGCCCGCCCAGCGCGAGAGCGCGGCGATCAAGCCTGCATAGACCGGAACGTACAGCGTCGTGTCGGAGGCGCGGGCCAGGGCGCGCAGCGCGTCGGAGGTCTCCCGCGGGAGGTCGATGCGCACCCGGGCCCCGGCGAAGGTGGGTCGCGCGGGTCGCGGTCGGTCGGTCGGCAGCCCCAGCAGGGGCGCGTCAGCCAGCTTCTCCCGCCAGTAAGCCACGTCCTCCGGCCGGGCCGCCCGGTGGGCGCGCTCCCAGCTCGCCACGTCGATCATCTGGAGGGCGGGCGGCGGCAGCGGGTCCGGCGCGCCGCGGGTCACCGCGTCCAGCAGCGCCACCAGCTCGCTGGCCAGCATCCCCATGGACAGCGCGTCGGTGTTGATGTGGTGCGAGCACAGGAGGAGGACGTGCTCCTCGGGCCCGAGGGCGAAGAGCAGGCCGCGCAGCAGGCGGCCCTCGCCGAGATCGAAGCTCCGCGCCTGCTCCTCCTCGATGACGCGCCAGAGCGTGGCCTCGCGCTCGGCCTCGGGCAGATGCCCCAGCTCCACTGTGGGTAGGACCAGGCGCCAGGGCGGGAGCACGCGCTGGGTGGGCTCCTCACCCTCCAGCGAGAACGACGTGCGCAGCGCGCTGTGTCGGGCGACCAGGCCGCGCAGGGCCGCCTCCAGCGCCGCGTGCGAGAGCGGGCCGCGCAGGCGCATCCCCTGGCTCACGCCGTAGGCCGGCGTGTCCGGGAACAGGCGCTCGAAGAGGAAGAGCTGGCGCTGGGCGAAGGAGAGCGGGGCCGGGCCGTCCCCGACGCGCGGGATGCCCTGCTCCACGGCGGGCGCCTCGTCCATCAGCAGCCCGAGGAGCTCGAGCTGCTCAGGGCTCAGCCCTTCCATGCCCTGGCCTTCCATGCTGAGGTTGCTGGTGCTCATTCCTCCTCCTGGGCGTGCTTGCGGGCGGCGAGCAGGCTGCGGACCTGATCGGCGCTGAGGCGACGGATGCGCTCGATCAGGCGCGCTTTTCGCTCGGAAGCGGGCGCGGGGACGGGGTCGAGCACGCCGCCCAGCAGGATGTGGACGACGGACTGGGAGGGCGAGAGCCTCAGGGCCGCGCGCACGGGCTCCAGGTCCATCCCGCCGATCTGGCAGGTCCCCAGCCCCAGATCCAGCGCCTCGGTCTCCAGGAGCTGGGCCATGGCCCCGGCCTCCAGGGTCGCCAGGCGGGCCCCGTCGTCCCCGTAGAGCGGCCCGAGCGCCGCCATCTCGGCCACGAAGAACACGGTGAACGCCGCCTCCTCCGCCGCCTGCTGGTTCTGGGCGCCGAGGTGCAGCCGGCTGGGCATGCTCACGCCCGGCGTGATCTGCCGGAGGGCGTGGGCCCGCGGGTCATAGTGCCAGGTCCCGGCCTCCAGGCCGTCCACCCGCCCCGCCTTGACGTGGACGGCGGCGCTCACCCCCCAGGCCCCGCCCGCGCTGGCGTAGAGCGAGCCGGGGAGGCCGTCTCCGCGCGAGGGACCTCTCCTCAGGGAACCGAGGAGCCGGCCCAGGGTCTGTAAGGGGATGGGCTCCAGCCCGAAGTGTCTGCGGCTGCGCCTCCGCTCCATGCGCGTGAGCTGCTCGGGCGCGAAGCCAGGTTCGAGAACGATCATGGGCTGGTCGTCCAGGTCGCGACGCTCCTCGGGGTGCCCGGCCTTGAACGCCTCGCGCTCGGCGGGCTCGCGCAGGAGGGTCCAGGTCGAGGGTCGCGCCGGGGTCTGCTCCACCGCCGCCAGCGAGATCCCGCCCTCCTCCAGCACCGTGAGCAGGTGGGGCAGCGTGGGCTCCAGCAGCAGGCGGCTGGCCGGGATCTGCACCCTGAACTCGGCGCTGAGCTGGTTGCCCAGGCGGATGAGGTCGATGGAGCTGGCCCCGTGGCGGAGCAGGTTCGCGTCCGGCGGGAGATCGGGCAGGCCCAGCACCTCCCGGGCGATGGCCAGCACGCGGCCGGCGACCCCGGCCCGAGGCGCCTCGGGGGCCTCCTGCGCCGGGCTGGCCTGGAAGGCCGCGGCCAGCGCGCGCCGATCCAGCTTGCCGTTGGGGCTGAGCGGCAGCGCGTCGAGGCGGAGGATGCGGCTGGGGACCATGTAGATCGGCAGGGATCTGCTCAGGGCGGCCCGCAGGCCCTCGGGGTCCGCGCTCCCCAGCACGGCCGCCACCAGCCGCCGCTCGGTGCGCTCGCCCAGCGTCAGCGCGATCGCCGCCTGCACCCCTGGCAATCGGGAGAGCGCGGCCTCCACCTCGCCCAGCTCGATCCGGTGGCCGGAGATCTTGACCTGGCTGTCCAGGCGCCCCAGCAGCTCCAGGCTGCCGTCGGCGCGGTAGCGACCCAGGTCGCCCGTGCGGTACCAGCGCTCGCCCGTCTCCGGGTCCAGCACGAAGCGCGCCGCCGTCTTCTCCGGGTCGCCCCAGTAGCCCTCGGCCAGCCCGAAGCCGCCGATGCACAGCTCGCCCGTCACCTGGTCGGGCACCTCGCGCCCGTCGCCGCCGCGCACCCGCCAGCGCTGGTGGCTCAGCGCCGCGCCGTAGGGCACGCTGCTCCAGCGCGGGTCCACTCGGCGGATCTCGTGGAAGATGCTCCAGATGCTGGCCTCCGTCGCCCCGCCCAGGCTGATCAGCCGCGCGTCGGGCGCCTGCTGGCGCACGCGGCCGGGCAGGCTCACCGGGATCCAGTCGCCGGAGAGCAGCGCGAGGCGCAGGCTCTCGGGCAGGATCCCGCGGCCCTCCAGGTAGAGGTCCAACAGCTGCGGGACCGAGTTCCACACGCTCACGCCGCGGGCCAGCGCCGCCTCCCAGGTGCCCGGGTCGCGCGCGTCCTCCGGCCAGACCACCGCCCCGCCCGCCCCCAGCAGCCCGAAGAGGTCGTAGACGCTGAGATCGAAGCTCAGCGAGCTCAGCGCCAGCACCCGGTCCTCGGGGCCGAGCTCAAAGCGCTGGTTGATGTCGTGGATGGTGTTCCAGGCCGCCTGGTGGCGGATCATCACGCCCTTGGGCTGGCCGGTGGAGCCCGAGGTGTAGATGATGTAGGCGAGCGCCTCGGGCGAGACCGCGGGGAGCTCGTTCGGGCGCGGGGTCTGGCCGAGCGCGTGGACGAAGCGCGGCGGGCGGGCGAGCTCGGGCAGCAGGCGCGCCTCCGTCTCCGCGTCCGAGACGGCCACCGTGACGCCCGCGCTCTCCAGCAGCGCGTCGATGCGGGCCGGGGGGAGCTCGGGGTCCACCGGCAGATAAGCCAGCCCCGCCCGCAGGATCCCGAGGGTGGCCACCGCCTGCGCCGGACCGCGCGGCAGCGTCACCGCGACCAGCCCGCGGGCGCCGAGCTCCAGGAGGGCCTGGGCCAGGGCCCGGCTCTGGGCCTCCACCTCGGCGTAGGTGAGCGTGAGCTCGGGCCCCAGGAGGGCAGGGGACCCCGGCCTCTTCGCCGCCTGGGCCAGGAAGGCGTCGAAGAGCGTGCTCCGCGGCGGCTCGCCCACCCAGCGCTGGAGCCGCTCGCGGCGCTCGCGCTGGTCGGCGGGGACCTCCACCGGGGGCGCGGTCCAGGCCTCCGGGCCGCGGCAGAGCGCGCGCAGCCCGTCCAGGTAGAGCGCGAACATGGCGTCCAGGACGCCCGGGAGGAAGCGGTCTTCCGCCGTGTCCCAGGTCAGCAGCAGGCCGTCCCCGGTCTCGCCGACCTGATGGTCCAGCCAGACCTGGGGCGTCTGGGAGAGGCCGCCGATGTAGCGCCCGCCGCGGATGCCCTCGCCCGTGGCCATGGAGAGCCCGGACGTGAAGACCACGGGGAACAGGGCCGCCTCGCCGCGGCGGATGGAGAGCTCGCGGGCCACGCGCAGGCCGCCGAAGCTCCGGTGCTCGAGGTCGGCGCGGAGCTGCTCCTGGAGGCGCAGGGCCGCGTCCACGAAGGGCTCGCCTCGGGGGCTGTGCGTCTCCAGCAGCGAGGTGCTGGTGAAGTCGCCCACCACGCGCTCCACGTCGGGGTGCAGGGGCGGGCGGTTGAAGAGGGTGAGGTTGAGCGTCAGATCCGGCTCGGCCGAAAACGTCGCCAGGACCCTGGAGAAGGCGGTGAGCAGGGTGGAGGCCGCGGTGAGCCCGTGGCGGGCGGCGAGGCGCTTGAGCTGCGCCCAGGAGGCCGCGTCCAGGGTCGCCTCCCGTCGCCGGAAGCGCGGGCGCGGGGCGCTGGCCTCGGGCACCAGGGGCAGGGCGGGGGCGGGGGGCAGGCGGTCCAGGCGCTCCAGCCACCAGGCGCGATCGGCCTCCCAGGCGGGGCTCCCCTCGGCGGCGGCCAGGGAGAGCACACAGTCGCGGAAGCTCAGGCCCGGCGCGGCGGGCAGCGGCCCACCCTGGGCGAGCTCCCCCCACTGGCGGAGCAGGGTCATCATGCCCCAGCCGTCAGCCACCAGCAGATCCAACCCGAAGTGGAGTCGCAGCGAGGGGCCCTGCGGCCCGTCCACCAGGCTGGCGCGGAGATCGAAGAGGGGCCAGCGGTCGGCGGGGAGCACCTGGTGGTCCATCTCCGCGCGGAGCCGGGCGCGGCGGCGCTCGGCGTCGGGGAGCCCGCGCAGGTCCAGGACCGGGAGGCGCCAGTCGGGGGCGCGCTCGAGCACCTGCTGGGTGCCGTCCGGGCGGATCACGGTGCGGAGCGCGTCGTGCAGCCCGATGAGCGCCTGCCAGGCCCGCTCCCAGGCCTCCGGCCAGACGAGATCGGGCTCGAACTCCACGTAGAACCAGGTGGCGACGCCGCCCAGGGCGAGGCCCGGATCGCGCCCCAGCCAGTAGGCCCGCTGCACGTCGGTGAGCGGGAAGGGCTGGTAGCGATCCTCGGGCGCGGGCACCAGCGCCGGGGCCTCGCGGAGGGCGCCGAGCTCGGCCAGCGGCTCGGATCCGTCCTCCAGCGCGCGGGCCAGCTCGGACAGCGCCGGGTTCCCCAGCACCAGGCGCAGCGGCACCTCGCGCCCCAGCGCCGCGCCCAGGCGGGCCGCCACGCGCACCGCGGACAGCGAGTCCCCGCCCAGGGCGAAGAAGCGCTCGCCGCGGCCGGGCTCGGAGACACCCAGGACCTCCGCCCAGATCTCGGCGACGCGCCGCTCCAGCGGGGTCTGCGGGGCCTCCCGCGCCGCCTCCGCCAGCTCGGCGGGCTCGGGCAGGGCCGCCCGGTCCACCTTCCCGTTGGCGCCGAGCGGCAGGGCCGGCAGGGTCACCAGGGTGGAGGGGACCATGTGCTCGGGCAGGCGGGCGCCGAGGAAGTCGAGGATCTCCTGGGCTTGCGGCGGGACCAGGACCTGGGCGTCGGGCGCCCGGCGGGCCACGAGGAGCAGGGCGCCGGTGATCGCGGCCCCCGGGCCCGCCAGGACCTCGACGTGGTCGAAGCCGGCCTCGGCCAGCAGCTCCACCC
Organism: uncultured Enterobacterales bacterium; assembly: GCA_964615375.1. Lineage (GTDB taxonomy): Bacteria > Myxococcota_A > UBA796 > UBA796 > CAZKWG01 > CAZKWG01. The sequence goes on along the minus strand of CAZTOW010000065.1, from coordinate 2,083 downwards.
AGCCGCTCGCGTCCAGCAGGCAGTGGCGCGGGCGGAGGTCCAGGTCGGTCGATGCATCAAATCCAGGCTGCAGCGCCGTGAGCACCTGCATCATCGGCACGAAGCGGGTGGACTCGACGATGGCCAGGGCTCCGCCCGGAGCCAGCAGCCCGGCCAGCCGGCGGAGGGTGGCGCGCAGGTCAGCGGCGACGTGCAGGGCCCCGCCCGCCAGGATCAGATCCTGCTGGCCGGGGCGGTGCAGGTTGGGATCGAGGTCCTGGTCCATGTCCAGGATCGCGGCCTTGCAGCCGGGGAAGCGGCGGGTGGCGTCCTCCAGGAAGAGGCGGGAGAGGTCGGTGAACGTGTACTCGGGTCGCCGAAGGTGGCGCAGGGCGAGCGCCGTCGTGCCGCCGCCGCCGCCGCCCACCTCCAGCGCGCGGCTGCCCTCGGGCAGCGCCGCCAGCCAGGGTCCCAGGACGGCGAAGGGCTCGGCGAAGGCCTCCGTGTAGACGCGGGTGGCCTGGGCCGCGTCCCCGCCCGCGTAGGCCAGCTCCAGGATGGAGCGCTCGCCGCGCAGCAGCTCGGGCAGGTGCGCGCCCGTGCGGTCCATCTGGGCCGTGAGCTCGTCGGGGGATTCCACCGTGGGTGGAGCGGCGGGGGAGAGCGGGGTGGGCGCGCGGAGGGAGGTGCCGTCCGAGACCAGGGCGCCCGAGCTCAGGAGCAGATCCAGGCTGCGATCCAACCAGCGGTGGAGATCGGGCACGACCTGGGCCGCCAGGGCCTCGCGGGTCAAGGGGCGCGCGTCGGTGAACCAGCCCAGGCGGGCGAAGGCGGCGGCGATCCACCGGAGGGCGCGGTCGCTCAGCGCGTCCTGGAGCCGGGCCAGATCCGGGCGGGGCGGTGGGAGGGCTCGCAGCGCGCGTCGAGCGGCCTCCAGGGCCGGCTCCCAGGCGGGGAGGGCAGGGGAGGGGGGCGCGAGCTGCGGCTGGGGCACGATCCAGGCGACGAGTCGGCGACGGTCGACGGCCCCGGCGACGGCGGCGGCGACGCCGGGGTGCTGGAGCAGGGTGGCCTCGATCTCGCCGAGCTCGACGCGGTGCCCGCGGATCTTGACCTGGTGGTCCTTGCGGCCGAGGAATTCCAGGCTGCCGTCGGGGAAGGCGCGGCCGAGGTCTCCGGTGCGGTAGAGGCGCTCTCCGGTCTGGGGGTGGGTGAGGAAGCGCTCGGCGGTCCGGGCGGGATCTCGCCAGTAGCCGAGGGCGAGGCCGAATCCGCCGATGTAGAGCTCGCCGGGGACGCCGTCGGGGCGGGGGGCGAGGTCGGCGTCGAGGACGTGCCAGGTCTGGTGGGTGAGGGGGAGGCCGTAGGGGATGGAGGTCCAGTGGGGGTGGAGGGCCGTGATCTCGTGGAAGATGGACCAGATGCTGGCCTCGGTGGCGCCGCCGAGGGAGATGAGTCGGGCGGTGGGGACCTGGGCGCGGACGCGGTCGGGGAGGGAGAGCGGGATCCAGTCGCCGGACCACATGGCGAGACGGAGGCTCGGGGGGAGACGTCGCCCGCTGTCGAGGAGCATCTCCATGAGCTGGGGGACGGTGTTCCAGAGGGTGACGCCGTCGAGGGGCCAGGCGTTGGGGTCTCGGGTGGAGTCCGGGGGCGGGTACTGGATGGTGCCGCCGGCGGCGAGGACGCCGAAGAGGTCGTAGACGGAGAGATCGAAGGAGAGGGCGGAGAGGGCCAGGACGGTGTCGTCAGGGCTGACGTTGAATCGGGTGTTGATGTCGGCGATCGTGTTCCAGGCGGCCTCGTGGGTGATCATGACGCCCTTGGGCTTCCCGGTGGAGCCGGAGGTGTAGATCACGTAGGCCAGGGAGGACGGGTCGATGTCGGGGAGGGTGGGGTGTGCAGATGGCGATTCTGCATGACCGGAGCTCCCCCTCACCCGGCGCTGCGCGCCACCCTCTCCCGGGGGGAGAGGGGGAGGGCGGATGTCGGACGAGATCTCCTCTCTCTCCTGAGAATCGGCGGCCCAGCCGTCAAATGCCTCCACATCAGACGACTCTGCATGGCCGGAGCTCCCCCTCACCCGGCGCTGCGCGCCACCCTC
>CAZTOW010000064.1:9278-49781 GCA_964615375.1 uncultured Enterobacterales bacterium | reverse complement strand
CCCGCCATCACGAGCGAAGCGCGTTTTTCTAACGCGCCCCGCCCGTGATGGCTCCTCGACCGGCGACCAGAGAGGCTGGGCAACCTTGTAGCTCTTGTTGCCGATGACCAGAGCCACGCGACGACCTGTGGTCGCGGAGGGGGCGGCCGTGGCGCTCCGGTGGACGAGGTCCTTGTCCTGGGCCCACACCAGGGAGGCGCAGAGGAGTAAGAGCGAGAAGAGGGCAGCGCGGGGGGCAGGTCGTCGCATCCAAGACCTCCGAGGAGGTGTTCTACTCCTCCGCGAGGCAAAGCGTCCACAAGTGAGCCCCTCCCGCGCCCGAGCGGAGAGCTCGACGAGTCCTTGTCACCGCCACCGCGCCCAAGCGGGGAGCTCGACGAGTCCTTGTCACCGCCACCGCGACCGAACGGAGAGCTCGACGAGTCCTTGTCACCGCCTCCGCGCCCGAGCGGGGAGCTCGACAAGGCCTTGTCACCGCCACCGTGCCCAAGCGGAGAGCTCGACGAGTCCTTGTCGCCGCCACCGCGTCCGAACGGAGAGCTCAACGAGTCTTTGTCACCGCCCCTGCGCCCGAGCGGAGAGCTCGACAAGCACACCTCGCCGCCTCCGCCCCGGCGCAGAGAGCTCGACCAACGCTCTTCGCCGCTCCCGCGCCGGCGCAGAGAGCTCGGCGAGCGTCCGGAGGCCACCCAGCGCGGCGCCGTCAGCCTGGAGCTCGCCGGGGACACCTGGACTCCCGTGAGCTGGTAGCGCTCGTCGCGCGCCCAGGGCCCTCAGCGCTCCGCCGCCTCCAAGGCCCAGGCCGCCCCGTCCTCCCCCCGCAGATCCGGCGGCCCCGCCACCACCTCCACCGCCGCCACATAGGGCGTCGCCACCATCAACACCGCCACCCCGGGGAGTCGCAGCTCCCCCGGCGCCGCCATGGGCTCGGGCTGGGTCAGGCTGGCGAGCCAGCGGGCGGAGGGCTCACGCTCCAGCGAGCTGGGCAGCCCCGGGCGGTTCGGCGAGAGCAGCAGCGGCCGACCGTGAGCGCGCTGATCGAAGAGGGCGCGCTGGGGATGGACCCCGGGGCCGACCACGGGCACGACCAGGAGCGGACCCGGCGGGAGCTCGTGGAGGCGCGTCGCCACGTCCGGCGGCTCGGCGTCCGCCACGGGCAGCGGGAGCGAGACCGGGCTCAACCACAGCAGGTCCAGGGCGAGCAGCGCCGGGATCAGCGGCCTCGCCCGCCCGAGCCTCGGCCCCAGCCGCGCCGCCCCCCGCGCCGCCAGCGCCGAGAGCGCCAGCGCCCCCAGCAGGAGCAGGCGCCCGTGGTGGTTGATCAGCGACCCGCCGGGCAGGACGCCCAGCGCCGCGGCGAAGGGGTTGTCCAGACCGAGCGGCTGCCCCGCCCAGGAGAGCCTCGCCCCCGGCGCCAGCAGGACCGCGCCCACCAGCACGGGCCACCAGCGCGAGCGCCCGGCAAAGAGCGCGAGCCCCAGCGCCGCGAGCCCCAGGTAGCCCGGGTGCATGCGCACCAGCGCCCCGCCCGGATCCTGCCCTCCAGGCGCGAGGAGGGAGGCCAGGTCCACGCCCCGCCAGGGGTTCAGCCGCCACAGCGGCTCGACCAGCTCCGGCGCCCGCCCGCTGCGGTGTCCGCTCCCCAGGAGCCGCGCGCCCTGGGCCAGGGCGAAGGGGGCCGCCACCAGCAGCGCCACGACCCCGCCGGAGAGCACGCTCCGCCAGCGCGCCCGCTCCCGCGCCACCGCGGCGATCCCGAAGCCCAGCGCGATCCAGGCCGCCCCCCAGGCCAGCACCAGCCCGGAGCCCGCCAGCAGACCCAGGCAGAGTCCGCCCAGCGCGCCGCGCCGCGGGTCCCGGTCTCCCACGAGGGCCAGCCCCAGCGCCGCCAGCCCCAGCGCCCCGTCCTCGGTGAGCCCGCTGGCCAGGCTCCCCGCCAGGCTGGGGGCCAGGGCCAGCGCCAGCCCGCCCACCAGCGGGTCCCCGCCCTCCCGTCGCGCCAGCGCGGCCCCGCCCAGGAAGGCGAGCCCCACGCTCACCAGGATCCAGAGGTTGTACCCCGCCACCGCGCCGAAGATCCGCCCCGCCGCCGCCGCCAGCAGCGTCGGGATCGGGTCGATCACCGGCCAGCGCTCCGTCCCCAGCGCCAGATCGGTGCCCTCCGGCCAGCCCGGCAGCGCCGCGGCGTGCCAGCCCTGCACCCAGGCGTGCCCGTAGACCTCCGCCCCCGCGTAGCCCAGCAGCCCAGGCTCCCCGAGCAGGCGGGCCCCGGCCAGCGCGACCAGCGCGAGGGCGACGAGCAGGAGGGCGCGGGTGGACATGGGAGGGGATCTAGCGCGGACGACCAGCGGGCGCAGGTGTGCGAGAAGGCACATGCTCCTGCGCGAGAAGCGCCAGATTGGGATGGGGTCGCCCCCCTACCCCCAGGCAGTTCCCGAGCCGACACTACCCTCCTGGCGAGACGCCGCGTGTTGGCACGCCCTATGCAGCCTCTCCCGGTGAGCGCTGACGCCTCCGCGGAGCGGACAGCCACGAGAGAGCGCCAGCACGAGGAGGGCATGATGTTCGCCGCGCTCGCGCTGCTCGGGCTCGCGATGGCCCAGTCTCCCAGCACCCAAGAATACAGTCGCCTCTACTATGGCGCGCGCACGGGCGTCTCCATCCCGATGGGGACCTCGGGCGTCGCCACCAGCTTCGGCGTCGAGGTCGGGCTGGAGCGCAACATGGGTCAGTACGGCCTCCGGGTGATGTACTACCCGAACCCGCCGGACTTCCTCGACTACACGGACGTCAGCGCCTCGGTGGGGCCGCTGATCGACCTGCGCTACAACTTCATCACGGTGCAGCAGCTCGACATGTACTTCATCGGCACCGCTGGCTTCCTCGTCGGCAGCGCCAACGGGGAGAACGCGATGCTGCCAATTCTCGCGGCGGGGGTCGGGGCGCGTCTGCGCGTCCCCAAAGATCACTTCGCGGTCTCCTTCGACTTCGGCATCACCGACTTCACGGTGCCCTACCTCGCGCTGTCCTTCAACGGCTTGAGCGCCCCCTTCGGTGAGTGAGCGCGCTATGCTCCGGGGCCGATGCGATCCCGACTGCCGCTCCTCGTCGCGCTCCTGCTCTCGCTGGGCCTCGCGCTCTACGCGCTGGAGCCGGCCTGGTACGAGCCGGAGCGCTGGCTGATCGGGAACTGGTACCACCCGGACTGCCTGTCCAACCACTGGCTGCTGGTCTGGGTGGCGGAGCAGCTCGCGCAGGGTCAGAGCCTGGTCCATAACGATCGTTATTACTGGCCGGTGGGCGACTACCCGGTGCTGGCCGGGAACGGCTCGGAGGGCATCCTCTACCTGCCCTTCCACCTGCTCCTGGGCTGGCCGGTGGGGGTGCAGTACTACGCCCTCCTGGTGCTGACGCTCAACGGGATGGCGGGCTACGCCCTGGCGCGGGCGGCGGGGGCGGAGCGGTGGAGCGCGCTGGTCGCCGCGGCGGCCATGGGGAGCTTCCCGTATGCGCTCCAGGAGATGAGCAGCGGGCGCTTCAGCCAGGTGAGCGTGTGCTGGATGCTCTTCTTCCTGGCCAGCTGGCTCCGCTTCCTGGAGGCGCCCTCCCGCGGGCGGGCCCTGGGCTCGGCGGCGCTGCTGTGCGTCACGGCGATCTTCTACTGGTACTACGCCTTCTTCGCGGTGCTCGCCGGCGCGGTGGCGCTCGGGGTGCGCGCCGTGGCCCGGCGGGCCCTGCCGCCCATCGGGCTGCTCGCGCTCTTCAGCGGAGCCTTCCTCCTGCTGCTCTCCCCCTGGGCCTGGATGTTCGCGTCGAGCTGGGAGCTGGTGCCCGGGACGGGGGAGCTGGCCGAGTTCCCGCACCGCGAGGCGCTGAACCAGGCGAGGCCGGTGCGCTGGCCCTTCCAGATCGTGGAGGGCACGGAGCTGGCGCACGCGATGTCGGCGGTGGGCTTCGGGCTCGCGCTGCTGGGGGTCGGGCTCGCGCTGTGGCCGCGGCGGGGCGCGGAGCCTCCTCCCTGGCGGGGCTGGGCGGGGGTGGCGATGGTCCTGGTCTGGGGCCTGCTCTGGGGGCTCTCGCTGGGGCCGCTCTCTTCGTACGCGCCCTACACCCTGCTCTACGGGCTCGCCGAGCCGCTGCGGCGCTTCTGGTGGCCCATCCGGCACGAGGCGCTGGCCCAGGGAGCGGCGGCGGCGCTCGGCGCGCTGGCGTGCTCGGCGCTGCTCTCGCGGGTGAGTCGGGAGCCGGTGCGCGCGGCGCTGGCGCTGGCGCTGGCGCTCGGGGTGCCGCTCAGCCTGCGCGCGCAGGGCGTCCGGCAGAAGGTGGAGGTCAGCGACCTCAAGATCCCGCCCCCGGTCTACCCCTCCCTCGCCCAGCGCAAGGGGGAGGGCCTCATCGAGCCGCCGCTCGCGCCCGAGCTCGGCGGGGCGCAGCAGCAGCTCATCTACCAGCTCTACCACGGCAAGACCCTGCTGAACGGCACGGCCCTCTGGGTGGAGCGCGTGCGGCCCGACGCCTGGGACGAGGCGATGGCGAAGAACAGCTTCGTCTCGGAGCTTCAGCGCCTGGAGCGCGGCGAGCTGGACACCCTCTTCCGCTTTCAGGCGGCCGACCTGGAGAGCCTGCGCTCGGCCGGCTTCCGCTGGATCTCCATCAACCGGGAGATGTTCCCGCTGCCCTTCAAGGAGCTCACCGAGAGCTACACCACCCTGCTCACGATCCTCTTCGGGCAGCCGGTCCTGCGGGGCACCGGGGTGAAGGTCTGGGACCTGGGTCAGTGGAAGGGGAAGAGCGAGGCGAGCTTCCCGAAATTCACCTGGCCCTCCCACATCGTGAAGGCGGGGCCCTCCCAGCGCATCGCGGGGCGCAGGCCCGTCAGCCTGATGTTCGGCAAGGGGCGCTACGGCATGAGCCTGCCCGGCGAATTCTAGGCTCCGCACGCGGCGTTACAAAATCGGTTACAACCGGGGGGCCCTGTACTTTTCAGCGCGGCCGCGGGTGTTAAGGAGCGTGCTTCTCGCGACCCCCCTTCTTCTCTCCCCGGGTGAGGCTGCCATGCGCGTGTGGACCACCGATCAGAGCGCGGAGCTCTACGGCATCCAGAACTGGGGCAAGGAGTTCCTGCGCATCGACGAGCAGGGGCACCTGGTCATCGCGCCGGACACCGCGGGCGGCAAGTCCGTGGATCTGCGCCTGCTGGTGGACGACCTGCAGGCCCGCGGCATCGGGCTGCCCGTGCTGCTGCGCTTCCCGGACATCCTGCGCAGCCGGCTCACGCGGCTGGCGGAGGCCTTCGCCGGCGCCATCCGGGAGTACGGCTACAAGGGCCAGTATCGCGGGGTGTACCCGGTCAAGGTGAACCAGCAGCGCCACGTCGTGGAGGACGTGGTGCGCTTCGCCGGGCCCTACCACCTGGGCCTGGAGGCGGGCAGCAAGCCCGAGCTGCTCATCGTGCTGGCCATGCTCGACGACCCCGAGGCGCTCATCGTCTGCAACGGCTACAAGGACGAGGAGTACATCGAGACGGCGCTCATCGCCCGCAAGCTCGGGCGGAACACGATCATCGTCATCGAGAAGGCCTCCGAGATCCGCGACGTGGTGACCGTCAGCGCGCGGCTGGGCGTGCGCCCGGTGCTGGGCGTGCGGGCCAAGCTGGCCAGCCGCGGCGCCGGCCACTGGGAGGACAGCACGGGCGACCGCGCCAAGTTCGGCCTCACCATCGAGGAGATGGTGGACGCCGTCGAGCGCCTGCGCGCCGCCGAGATGCTGGACTGCCTCCAGATGCTGCACTTCCACATCGGCAGCCAGGTCAGCGCCATCCGCTCCATCAAGACCGCGCTGCGCGAGGGCGCCCGCATCTTCGTCGAGCTCCACCGGCTCGGCGCGCCGCTCCAGCGCTTCGACGTGGGCGGCGGGCTGGGCGTGGACTACGACGGCAGCCGCTCCAGCTTCCAGTCCAGCGTGAACTACACGGTGGAGGAGTACGCCGCGGACGTCGTCGCCGAGATCCAGGCCTGCTGCGACGAGTACGAGGTCCCCCACCCCGACATCGTCACCGAGAGCGGGCGCGCCATGGTCGCCCACCACGCGGTGCTGGTGGTCAACGTGCTGGGCGTGGCCGAGCAGACCCGCGAGGACACCGACGTCAAGCCCGACGAGAACGACCCCGACGTGCTCTGGGATCTGTCGGAGGCGGCCTCCAAGATCACGCGCAAGAACTACCAGGAGGTCTGGCACGACGCGCTGCAGGCGCGGGAGGAGATCCTCTCGCGCTTCAACCTCGGCCTCATCGACCTGCGCCAGCGGGCCCGGGGCGAGCGCCTCTTCTGGATGATCGCCAGCCGCATCGAGCGCATCCTGCGCGGGCTCTCGTATGTGCCCGACGACATGGAGGGCCTCGTCAAGACCCTGGCCGACACCTACTTCTGCAACTTCTCGGTCTTCCAGTCCATGCCCGACGCCTGGGCGGTGGACCAGCTCTTCCCCATCGTGCCCGTGCAGCGCCTCAACGAGAAGCCCACGCGCTCGGCCATCCTGGCCGACATCACCTGCGACAGCGACGGCAAGATCGACAAGTTCATCGATCTGCACGACGTCCGGCAGGCCCTCGACCTGCACCCCATCACGGAGGGCGAGAGCTACTACCTCGCCGTCTTCCTGGTGGGCGCCTATCAGGAGGCGCTGGCGGACCTGCACAACCTGTTCGGCGACACCAACGTGGTGCACATCAGCCTGGACAGCGACGAGGGCTACCACGTCGAGCACGTCGTGGAGGGTGACACCGTCACCGAGGTCCTGACCTATGTGCAGTACAACACGCGCGATCTGGTGCGGCGTGTGCGGCAGGCCAGCGAGCGGGCGTTGAAGCGCGGCACGATGTCGCTCGACGACGCCAAGCGCCTCATGGAGGCCTACCAGCACGGGCTCGAGGGATACACCTATCTGGAGTAGAGGAGGCGCCGATGTCTTGGACCGAGGACGTGCAGTGGGATCTCGACAGCATCGTGGCCGGTGGCCCTCTGGGCGCCGCCTTCCTGGCCCGCGCGGAGGCGCTGGAGCGACAGGTGGAGCTGCTGGTCAGCGCCGCCGACGCGCTGGGGGACGTGGACGAGGACCCGGCCTACGCCGCCGTGCTCCCGCACTTCATGGCCGTGCGCGAGCAGGTGGTGGAGCTGCACATGTTCATCCTGTGCTACGCCTCCACCCACGTCGATGAGCCCGCCGCCTGGCGGGCCGAGGCCCGGGTCTCGGCGATCTCCAGCCGCATGGACCGCGCGATGACCAACCCCACCGACCGCATCAGCCGCGCGTCGGAGGAGAGCTACCGGGTCCTCTGCTCGCGGCCCGAGCTCGCGGACATGATCCCCTTCTTTGACGACATGCGGCGCGGCGCCCACCTGCTCCTGCCCGCGGGCGAGCAGGCCCTCTTCGCCGAGCTCTACGAGGACAGCCTGGGCGCCTGGGGCCGGCTCTACGAGCGCGTGGCGGGCCGGGTGGTGGTGCCGGTGGGGGACGAGAAGCTCTCGACCTCCCAGGCCCTGAACCGCATGGACGACCCGGACCCCAACATGCGCGCGGCGGTCATGAAGGGCCTCGAGGAGGGCTGGGCCCCGCACCTCGAGCTCTGCGGGGAGATGCTCACCCACATCTACGGCATCCGTCGGCAGGTCAACCTCCGGCTGGGCGTCGATGAGCTGGAGCAGCCCCTCTGCGCGAACCGGATCACCCGGCTCACGCTCACGGCGCTCCTGGACGCCTGCCGGGCCGCCCGCCCGCTGATCAGCCGCTACCTGGCCGCCAAGGCCCGCCTGATCGGCCGGGAGAAGCTGGACTGGGCGGACCTGCGCGCCCCCGTGGGCCGGCTGGGGCGCAGCTTCGGCTATCCCGAGACCCAGCGCTTCATCGTGGAGCAGTTCCGTACCTTCTCCGCGGACATGGCGGAGTTCGCCCGCGACGCCTTCCAGGCCCGCTGGGTGGAGGCCGAGGACCGCCGCGGCAAGCGCCCCGGCGCCTTCTGCGCGCCCATGCCCAGCAGCCGGGAGAGCCGGGTCTTCATGACCTTCGGCGGGCGCATGAACTCGGTCATCACGCTCGCCCATGAGCTGGGGCACGCCTACCACAACAAGGTCATCCTCCACCTCAACCCGGCGCTCCGCGGCATCACCAGCAGCCTCGCCGAGACCGCCAGCACCTTCGCCGAGACCCTGGTGCGCTCGGCCATGCTCCAGAGCGCCACGGACGAGGGCGAGCAGCTCGCCATCCTCGACCAGGAGCTCGGCGACGCCACCTCCTTCCTGGCCAACATCCCCGTGCGCTTCGACTTCGAGCGCTCGCTCCACGCGCTCCGCGCCCAGGGCGACCTGGACCCCGACGCCCTCAGCGCGCGGATGGTGGAGCTGCAGCGGGAGTGGTACGGCGAGTCGCTCGGTCGGGCGAACCCCGTCTTCTGGGCGGACAAGCTTCACTTCTACATCCCCGACACGCCGTTCTACAACTTCCCCTACACGTTTGGCTACCTCTTCAGCAGCCTGGTGAACATCCGGGCCACCCGCGAGGGCAGCCGCTGGGCCCAGGGCTACATCGACCTGCTCAAGGACACGGGCGTCGGCCCGGCCGAGCAGCTCGCCAGCCGCCACCTCGGCGTGGATCTGGAGGACGCCGCCACCTGGCAGCCCGTCCTGGAGCGCCTGGAGCAGCGGCTCACCCTGTACGAGCGCCTGGCGGGCTGAGCCCGGGCCGGAGCTTCAGGGCGTGAGGCCCAGGCGTCGCCGCGCCCACAGGCAGCTCGCGCTGCCCTGCTCGAAGTCGCGGCAGGTGCGGGGGCGCTCCTCGTAGCGGTCGCAGGACCAGGCCCCGGGCGCGCCCTCCAGGCAGGGGCAGCGCCCGTCCTCGCGGCGGCGCAGGTTCAAGCGCCCGAACTCCTCCACCAGGAGCCCGCGGTGGGCGCGGGCGAAGGGGTCGCGGCGCGAGACCTCCACCGTGTGGTAGGCCTCCCGGCAGCAGGCCGCGCAGGTCTGGCAGTCCAGCGCCTCCGTGAACGCCGGGCAGGCGGGCCAGCCTCCGTCCACGCGCGCGTCCTGGTGGCGCCGACAGCGAGAGACCGGCCTCCCCCGCCCGCCCTCGTAGCGCCAGGCGCAGCCCTCACAGCGCGCGCCGGGGCCGGGCTCGGGCCAGAGCGGGTTCCTGTCCGGGTGGGCGGCGTCCACGCCCCCTGGTTAGCCTGTCGCGATGGCCTCGCACAACCACGACTACGACTACGAGCGCCCCATCCGGGCGCGCTACGTCGATCCGCTCGACCTGGTCTGGCTCGCCACGGCGCGCCGCCTGGGCCTCCATGTCCGGCGGGATCCCACCATCTTCTCGCGCACCGACGGGACCGGGCTGCTGGCCCTCGGGCCGCGCTCGGACCTGGATCCCGACGACTCGCTCACCCAGATGATCCTGCACGAGCTCTGCCACTGGATCACCAACGGGCTGGGGAGCTTCCACGAGCGGGACTGGGGCTTCGCCCTCGACGACGACATCGACCCGCGCGAGCACAGCTGCCTGCGCCTCCAGGCCTGGCTGGCCGACGGCGTGGGCCTGCGCCGCATGCTGGGGCCCACCGGCGTCTTTCGGCAGTATTACGACCGCATCCCCGCCGATCCGCTGGAGCCCCTCGACGACAGCGCCTGGGAGGCCGGGGTGGTGGTCGGCGCGCGGGAGGCCATCGCCCGCGCTCAGGGCGAGCCCTGGGCCGGACCGCTGGGGGAGGCCATGCGCGCCACCGCCGCGATCACCGGCGTCGTCCGCCCCTTCCTCGGTGACTACGCCACCGAATTCCCCGACGACGCGCTGACCAGCATCTACGCGCCTTAGTCGCCGGCCTTGACCAGCGGGCGCAGCTGCTCCAGGGTCGCCGGGCCGATGCCGTCGACCCGGTCGAGCTCGTCCACGCTCTGGAAGGGCCCGTTCTTCTTCCGCCAGGCGAGGATCGCCGCCGCCGTCTTCTCGCCGATGCCCGGCAGCGCCTCCAGCTCCACCGCGGTGGCCGTGTTCAGGTCCAGCCGCCCGTCGGCGCCGGCCTCCTTCTCCCCGCTCGTCGTCGTCGCCGCGCTCTGGGTCGCGCCCGCCGCGCCGCGGCCGCGGATCGTCATCCCCTCGCCCCGGGCCGGCGTGATCACGACCTTCGATCCGTCGCTCTCCAGGTGCAGGGTCCCGCCCAGGTCCGTGCGCAGGACCGGCGCGTCCGCCCTGGCGTAGCGCGCCATCGCGTCCGGGTCGGGGTGCCCGTACTCGTTGCCCGCGCCCACCGAGATCAGGACCACCTGCGGGCGCACCGCGTCCAGGAACTCAGACGAGCTGGCGTAGCCCGAGCCGTGGTGGGCGGCCTTCAGCACGTCGCAGGGCTGCACCTTGTTCTGGAGCATGCGCTCCTCGGTCTCCGCCTCGGCGTCGCCCGTGAACAGGAAGCAGTTAGCGCCGTGCGTGGCCCGGATCACCACGGAGTTGGCGTTGAGATCGCTGCGCGTGCCCGTGATGGGATCGCCTGAGGGGTTCAGCACCTCGAGCTTCACCCCGCCGTCCAGGCGGTAGCTCTGCCCGGACTTCGCCGCCTTGTACTTGATCCCCTTGGACTCGACCAGCTTCATCAGCTTGTCGTAGGTGTCCGTCGTGTGCGGCAGCCCGTTGTCGATGAGCAGCTTCGCCGGCAGCGCCCCCAGCACCTCGTCCATCCCGCCGATGTGGTCGGAGTGCGGGTGCGTGGCGACCACGAGGTCGAGCTTCGTCACCCCCAGCTCCTGGAGCAGGGGCAGGGCCGCCTCGCCCTTCTGCCCGGTCCCGGCGTCGATGAGCACGCTCTTGTCGCCGGGCGCGCGCAGCAGGATGGCGTCCCCCTGGCCCACGTCCAGCACGTCCACCTTCAGGATCCCGCTGGCGGCCGACGCGGGGGGCGTAGGCTCGGGCGCCGGGGTGGTGGGCTCCGGCTTCGGGTTCGAAGCGGGCTTCTCCGGGGCGGGGGCCGCGGGGCAGCCGCACAGGAGCAGGGCGAGCAGGGCCGCGCGCATGCTCAGCGGGGATCGCTGACGAGCCGGAGCCCGAGATCGTCCGCCCGGCTGTCCGGCGCGCGCAGGGCCAGCGCCTTCGCCCAGGCCGCCATGGAGGGCTGGCGCCAGGAGCCCGGGTGGAAGATGCGCTTGTCGCCCACCTCGTCCTGGTTCCACTCCGCGACGTTGCCCGCCAGATCGAAGACGCCGTCGGGGGTCTGGTCGCCCCGGAAGAGGCCCACCGCGCAGGGGCGGCCGACCACCTCCTCGCGGGTGTTGGCGTTGCCCGAGCCGAAGGGCTCGCCCCAGGGGTAGGGGCGCTTGCCCGAGCCGCGCACGATCTGGCTGCGCTCGGCCCGCTCGGGCAGGCGCGCGCCCGCGCCGCGGGCGTAGGCCATGGCCTCGAACCAGGTGACGCCGATCACGGGCTGGTTCGGGATCAGCAGGGGGCGGTGGGAGGGGTCGCGGGCGAAGTCCGCCCAGCGCGGGGCGCCGCTGTCCCGCCAGGCGAGGCCGTCGGCGGTCCAGAGCTCGTCGCGGTCGTAGCCGCCGCCCTCCACCCAGCGGCGCCACTCCTGGTTGGTGACCGGGTAGCGCCCCACCCGCAGCGTGTAGCCGTCCATGTCCACCGAGGCCCAGTAGTCGGGCTGCTCCGGCGTCCGAAGCCGCGGATCACCCAGCAGCCCCAGCGCCTCGCCCACCACGACGCGCGCGCGGGTCTCGCCCGCGCCCGACTCCAGCAGCACCACCAGGGCGTCCACGACGCCGCTGACGAGGCCGGGCTCACCGTCGAGACCTGAGGCGCGCGCGTCCACGAGCTCGAGGGCCAGGCGGCTGAGCGGCTCCAATCGCTGCTCGGCGGGCAGCGCCAGGAGAGAGGAGAGCTCGGCGTGTCGGGGACTCATGCGTGCACCTCGGCGTCCCCTATAACCGGGACGGCCAGGGGCGCGCGAACCCCCCTGGCCGCCCGCGCGGCTACTGGATCTCCTCGCTCTCGACCTCGACGGGGATGGCCAGCGGGACCTCTTCCTCGGCGGCGGCCTCGGCGGCCTCCGTGCCCGCGGCGGGGACCTCGCCCTCGGAGCCGGCGGAGGAGGTGCCGAAGGTGCGCTGGGCGTCGCCGCTCACGGCGCCGCTGCTGCGCTTCGGCGCGGGGGCCGGCTCGCTCTTCTGCGGGGTGTTCTGGACCTCGGCGCTCTGCTGCCAGCCGGCGTCGTAGCCCTCCTCCGGCTCCCAGCCCTGGACGTCGGCGTTCTGGTACTCCGACTCGGAGACCCAGTAGCCCTCGACCCACTGGTGGCCGTCGAACCAGCCGGGGATCCAGACGTAGCCGGCGCGCTCCTGCGTGGGCATCCAGTAGCCGGAGTTGTAGACGCCGTACTCGTCGAAGTAGCCGTTGACCCAGGTGTATCCGGCGCGGTACTCCGGCCGCCAGAAGCCCTCGACCCACTGCTCACCGTCGTAGAAGCCCGCCTGCCAGACGTAGCCCTCCGGGGCGCGGGAGCGCGGCTGCCAGTGGCCCGGCACGTAGCTCCCGTCGGAGAGGTAGTAGCCGTCCACCCAGGTCCAGCCGGCGCGCGACGTCGGGCGGTAGAAGCCCTCGACGTAGGTGTTGCCCTCCCACCAGCCGGGGACGTAGACGTACTGCACGGAGCGGTAGACCGGGGCCGGGCTCACCGGCACCCAGTAGCCGGGGTGGTAATAGCCCCAGGCGTCGTACCAGCCGGCGGTCCAGGTCCAGCCCGCCCGAGGCGGCGGCGCCCAGGTCACCACCCAGGGGTTGACGACGAAGCCGAAGGAGACCACCACGGTCGCCGCGTGCTGATAACGGTAGTACGGGTGAACCCAGTAGTTCACGTAGTAGCTGCGGTAGTAGACGTGGGAGGGCGGCGGGCGGTGGGCGGCGGGGTGGGTGTGGACGTAGTAGGGCGAGGGGTGGCTGTAGCGGTGGTCGCGGGTCTGGTAGGCGGGAGGGGTGCGGCTGCGCGAGGAGCTGCTGTAGCTTCGCGTCGTGCCGGAGGGGCGGCTGCTGCCGTGGCTGGCGGGGGCCGCGTGGCTGGAGCCGCCGCGGCTGCTGCTGGAGGGAGGGGTGCGGGCGTGGCTGGAGCTGCCGCCGCTGGGGGAGGAGGCCCCGCTGGCGCTGGAGCGGTCAGGCGAGGAGCTCCCGCTGGCGCTGGAGCGGTCGGGCGAGGTGGAGCGGCCGTGGCTGGCGTCCGGCGCGCCGCCGGTGCGCGCCTCCCCCTGCGAGGGGACCACGCCGCCCTGGGCGGAGCCGCGCGCCGACGAGGGCTGCTGGATGCCCTGCTGGCCGATGTCCCGGCCCTGGACAGGCGTGCTGAGGCCCGCGCCGTCCCGCTGGGCGCCGCTCATCTCAGGGCGCGAGCCCATGCGGTCCATGGGGGCGTTCATGGGCTGGCCGCGACCGGCGAAGCTGCCTGGATCGACGGGCCGCGCCATGTCGGCGTCGGGGGTGGAGGCCTGACCGGGCTGCATGGTCTGGCCGGGCTGGCTGCCCTGGCTGGGCTGGTTGCCCTGGCTGGGCTGGGCGCCCTGGGTCGGCTGGGCGCCGCCGGGGCTCTGGTTGGGGGAGGGGGCGCGGCTGGAAGAGGGGCCCTGCTTCGTGTCCGCTCGCTCAGCGGGGGGCTTGTCGCTCTTCTTCGCGGGCGCGGCGTCCGCGCTGGAGGTGAACGCGATCAGGGTCAGGAGGCCGACCAGCCCGAAGGGGCTGGAGCCAGGGCGGGGCGCGGTACGGGTGTTCATCGCTTCCTCCGGCCCGCGGGTGCGGGCGGTCTACAGCATGGACGCGCGAGCCCCCGCGATATTCGACGCGCGCGGCCAGATTCCCGGCGATTGCACGAAAGGTGGCCTTGGCGCTGCTATCTACGCCGGGATCGCGTCACCCGCACGTCGGGGAAGAGCATGCGCGCGGGCTGTCCAGCGTGCGCGCGCCGTCGGTCGGCGGTGCTGGCGTCCACGGCGCCCGTGATCACCTGCGAGGGCACGCTGGCGCCGGGGAGGAGGATCAGGGTCTCCTGGCGCGGCCAGCGATCCTTGGCCCGCGCCAGCCGGGCGGTGAGCCCCTCGAAGTCGTAGCTGGAGGCGTCCTCGCAGCGCAGGTCCAGGCAGGGGACGCGCGCGAAGGCCCGGTCGGGCAGGGCCTCGTCGGCGCCCAGCAGGGTGAAGCCGCGCCCGTGGATGTGGACGGCCAGCAGGGGCAGATCCCCGGCCAGGCGGGGCCCGCGCCCGGCGGCGGCGGCCTCCAGGCTGAGGGCGGCGACGCAGCCGACGGCGAAGAGGGCCAGCAGGAGGGAGAGCACGACGCTCCCGCCGTTGAGGCTGCGGTAGGGAGACGCGATCCAAGGGGAGGCCATGGTGAGCTCCATGTCCTCAGGGTAGCGAGAACCCTCGCGTCGGGGGCCGGCTTTGCAGGTTCCTCACAGGGCTTTGCAAGGGCTTTGCAGTCGGAGGGCCTCCTTTTTCGCCGGAGCGCGTTCCCCGTGGAACGGCTGTGTTAGAGTGGCAGGACCGTGACGATCCAAACGCGCCACCCGCTCCGCGAAAAGACCGCTCCGGCGCTCCTGATCCTCGGGTGCCTCGGGGCCCCCGGACACGCCGAGAACCGCGTTCCACAGGCTCCCGCGCCCACCCTGGGCCCGCTGGCCGAGCTCTCCGGGGTCGATCTCGGCGCGCGCCCCTGCGTGGACGCCGGCCCCTGCCCGAGCGCGCGCGAGGTCTTTGTGGACTACGACGCGCTCGGCGTCGGCGAGCTCAGCGGCGGAGAGTGGCTCAGCTACGACTTCTCCGCCGTGACGCGCGCGCTCAGCTACGCGGAGCTCCAGGACGAGCCGGAGCTCTCGCTGGCCGTGCGGCTCATCGTGAGCGAGATCGGGGCGGACCGCCTGCTGGCCAACCGCTACGGCCTGCTGGAGGCGGTGGGGATCCTCTACACGGTGGACAACCGGCTCTCGCCCGCGGCCTATGACCCGGAGAACCGGCGTCGGGTGCCGATCTTCCCCGGCTGCGGGACGGAGGGCACCTTCGCCTCGTGCGCCAACGCGAGCCAGTACCTGGGCATGGGGACCTGGCGCGCCCTGGACCCCGGCTCCCGCTACGATCCCGGGCTGCTGGAGGCGGCGGTGGACGTGGCCGTCGTCGCCTGGTGGCTCGAGGAGCGCGGGCTGGTGCCCGACTTCACCGAGGGCGCCACCAACTACACCCACCGCTGCGGGGACGCCGGCTACGGGCTCACCACCCACCACTGCGACCGCCACATGGGCCGCCCCCGCGGGGACGTCAAGGGCGCCAACCCGTTTACCGGCCCCCTGGTCTTCCGCACGCCCGAGGTCTTCCTGGACCGCCGCGGCCACTACTCGCTCTACGTGAGCCGCTGGGTGGACTACGACCCCTGGTGGAGCCCGCCCGACGTGGGCGCGGACGAGCGCGCCGAGATCCTGGCCGAGGACGGCCTGGACGCGGAGATCGCCGTGGACGGGCTGGCCGACGGGATCGGCTTCGCCGAGGACGAGCTGGTCTGGCGGCGCCTGCTCCGGGTCCACGGGCAGGGCGCCTGAGCCGGCCCTAGATGCTGGGGCCCTAGAAGCTGGGGCCGTAGTACTCGCGGCAGCGCGCGATGAGCTCGTCCCGGAAGGCGGGGTGTGCGATCTCGACCAGGGCGCGGGCGCGTTCGCGCAGGGTGCGCCCGTGCAGGCGGGCGGCGCCGTGCTCGGTCACGACCCAGTAGACGTCGGCCCGGCTGGTGACCACGCCCGCCCCCTCGGCCAGCGTGGGGACGATGCGCGAGCACTTCCCGCCCGCGGCGGTGGACGGGAGCGCGATGATGGGGATCCCGCCCTCGGATCGCCAGGCGGCGCGGATGAAGTCCACCTGCCCGCCCACGCCCGAGTAGATGCGGCGCCCGATGGAGTCGGAGTTGACCTGCCCGCCCAGGTCCACGCTGATCGCGCTGTTGATGGCGACCAGCCGGTCGTTCTTCGCCGCCACGAAGATGTCGTTGGTCACGTCGCAGGGGTGGGCCTCGATCTGCGGGTTGTCGTGGGCCCAGTCGTAGAGCGCGCGCGTGCCCAGGATGAAGGTGGTCACCACCTTGCGCGGGTACTGGTTCTTGTGGAGGCCGGTCAGCACCCCGCGGCGGACGCCCATCATGACGCCGTCGCTGATCATCTCCGTGTGGACGCCCAGATCGGCGCGCCCCTCCAGCAGGCTGACCACGGCGTTGGGGATGCCTCCGATGCCCAGCTGTAAGGTCGCCTTCTCGGGGATGAGGGGGACGATGTGGCGGGCGATGGCCTGCTCGACCTCGGTGGGCGGCTCGGGGTGGAGCTCGACGAGCTCCTCCTCCTGCTCGACCACCGCGTGGACCTCCGAGACGTGAACCCAGGTGTTGCCCAGCACGCGCGGCATCCTCGGGTTGACCTGCACGATGACGGCGCGGGCGCGGTGGGCCGCTTCCAGCGAGGCCAGCACCTCCACGCCCAGCGACATGAAGCCGTGGGCGTCAGGCGGGCTCACCATGAGCAGGGCCACGTCGATGGGGAAGGTGCCGTCGCGGAAGAGCCAGGGGATCTCGGACAGATGGCAGGGGACGTAGTCGGCGCGCCCGCTGTTGACGGCGTCGCGGTCGGCGGGGCCGACGAAGAGCGCGCGGTGGCGGACGTGCTCGCGGACGTCCTTGAAGGGGTCATCGCCCAGCAGCAGGACGTGGGCGACCTCCACCCCCGAGATCTCGGGGGCGCGGGCGGCGAGCGCGGCGGCGAGCGCGCGCGGGGTGGCGGCGTTTCCGCCCATGTAGACGTGGTCGCCCGAGCGCACCAGGGTGAGCGCCTGCTGGGCCGTGCGCAGCTTCGCGCGGTAGTCGTCTCTCCAGGACATGCTTCCTCCGATGGCGCCCGCTGATGCAAACTCCATACCAGGATTCACGCCCGCGGCCCGCGCCGCGGCGCGATATGAAGCGTGGCGGAGGGGGGCATGAGCACCGACGGCTGGGAGAACCAGTGGGAGGAGATGAAGGAGTACGTCGGCTTCACGGACGAAGACGCCGCCGCGCTGACCCGACTCCGGCCGCGGGTGGAGCCCCACCTGGGCGAGCTCACGGACAACTTCTACGCCACCATCGAGCGCTTCCCCGGCGCGCGCGCCATCATCGAGGACGACGCGCAGGTCGAGCGCCTGAAGGGCACGCTGCGCCGCTGGGTGACGGAGCTGCTCACCGGCCCCTATGACGCGACCTACTGGTCCCGGCGCAAGCGCATCGGCGAGGTCCACGTCCGCGTCGGCCTGCCCGAGCGCTACGTGTTCACGGCGATGAACCTGATCCGCACCGACCTCTGCCGGGTCGCGCGGCAGGAGCGCGGCAACGAGGATCTGCACTGGCAGATCTGCCTGGCCATCCACCGGATCACCGATCTGGAGCTGGCCGCGATGTCCGCCGCCTTTCACGAGGCGCACGAGCAGCGGCGCCTGCGCGGCCTGCAGGACCTCATCGTCCAGAACCTGCCGATCACCGTGCTGCTGCTGGACGAGCACGGGCGGGTGGCCAGCGCGACCCGGCCCAGCGCGCGCCTGTTCGGGGAGGCCGCCGAGATCGGGCTCCACTACGGGGACTTCCTGCCCGACGAGCTGGTCGAGGCCGCGGACCTGCGCTCCAGCGTGAGCCGCGCCATCGCCACGGGCCGGGAGATCACCATCCCGCGCGTCACGCTGGGCAGCGGGTCGGAGGCCCGCACCTTCCGCGTCACCCTGGTCCCGCTGGAGCACGAGACGGCGCGCATGCTGCTGCACGTCGAGGAGCTCACCGACGTCGTGCAGAACGAGGCGCGGCTGCAGCAGGCGGAGGCCCTGGCGCGCATCGGCAGCCTGGCGGCCAACGTGGCCCACGAGATCCGCAACCCGCTGGCCGCGATCTCGGCCACGCTGCAGGTCATCGTGGGCTCGGAGGCCAACGATCGGCGCAAGATCATCCTGGGCAAGGTGCAGGAGCAGGTCCACCGCCTCGATCGGCTGGTCAGCGACCTGCTGGGCTACTCGCGCCCCGCCGAGCCGCGCCTGGAGCCGGTCTCCCTCGCCGAGCTGGCCCGGGAGGCCGTCGGCCTCTCCGGGGTCGCGGCCGAGCTGCGGATCGTGGACGTCGTGCCCACGCTCGGGGACGGCCAGTACGTCAATCAGATCCTGGTGAACCTGCTGCAGAACGCGCGGGACGCCGCGGGGCCGGAGGCGCGGATCGTCGTCCACGTCGGCCCCGGGCCCCAGGTGGTGGTGGAGGACGACGGGCCGGGCGTCTCGCCGGATGTGGTGGCCAAGCTCTTCGAGCCCTTCGTGACCACCAAGACGCGCGGCACGGGCCTCGGGCTCGCCATCAGCCGCAAGCTCGCCGAGTCCATGGGCGGGAAGCTGGATCTCGTGGAGCGCGACGAGGACGAGCCCCTGCCAGGTCGGGGCCCCGGCGCGCGCTTCCGGCTCTCGCTCAGCCGGGTCCGGGGCTCGCGGCGCTGAGCTCGTTCACGGAAGGTTCACGATGAGCTCCTGCGGGCGCTCCGGCGCCTGCGCCCGGGGGCGGTCGCGATAAATCCCGATCATGAAGAGGAGCCCCCATGCGCGCTGCCTTCGTGATGTCCGTGTCTGCGTTCACCCTGGTCGGTTGCGTCGTCCTCGACAAGGGGCCGCCCGGGCGAGACTCCAGCGCCCCGGAGCTCGAGGAGAGCGGCGTCGAGGAGACAGGGAGGCCGGACTCGGGCGCGGAGACGGGCTCGCCGGAGAGCGGCGAGCCGGAGAGCGGCGAGCCGGAGAGCGGTGAGCCGGAGAGCGGTGAGCCGGAGAGCGGTGAGCCGGAGACCGGCGAGGTGGACAGCGGCGAGGCGGAGGATCTCGACGCGGACGACGACGGCTGGGAGCTCGACCAGGACTGCGACGACGAGGACGCCTCCGTGAGCCCGGGCGCCGAGGAGCTCGCCAACGACGGCGTGGACAACGACTGCGACCCCGAGACGCTGGGCGGGACGCTGTCGGGCGAGTGGAGCGCCGACGCCGGGCTGGCGGTGGTGCTGGGCGAGGAGAGCGACGACACCTTCGGCCTCGGGCTGGCCGCGGCGGGGGACGTGGACGGGGACGGGAGCGCGGACCTGTGGGTGGGCGCGCGGGAGCGGGACCGGGACGGCGTGGACGGCGTCGGGCAGGCGTATCTGGTGCTGGGCCCGCTCTCGGGGACGGTCGGCGCGGCCGAGCGCGCGGGGGCCACCCTGCTGGGGCCCACGGCGGAGGGGGCGAATTTCGGGCAGCGCCTCGCCCACCTCGGCGACGTGGACGGGGACGGCTACGCCGACGTCGGCGTGGGGGCGCACCAGTCGGACCCGGAGGGGGGCAAGGGCGGCGCGGTCTGGGTCTACCCGGGACCCTTCTCTGGCGAGCACACCGAGGAGGACGTGGCCTTCCTGGCCTACGGCGAGGACGGCGACCAGCTCGGCTACCGCGTGGCGGGGCCAGGGGACGCCGACGGCGACGGGCTCGGGGATGTGCTGGTCGGCGCGATCACGGACAGCGACGCCGGGGCGGGCGCGGGGGCGGTCTACCTGCTCTGGGGTGGCCAGGAGGGGGTGACGCTGGCCAGCGAGGCCTCCGGCGTGAGCTTCCTCGGCGAGGCGGCCGGCGATCAGGCGGGCAACGACCTGGCCTTCGTGGGGGACGTGGACGGCGACGGGCTCAGCGAGCTCGCCGTGGGCGCGCGCTTCCAGGACATGGTGGGCGAGAGCGCGGGCGCGGCCTACCTCGTCTACGGGGACGCCACCTTGGAGGGCGCGATCTCGCTCGGCGACGCGGACGTGATCCTGCTGGGCGAGGAGGCCGGCGACCTGGGCGGCGGCTACCTGTGCACCGTGGGCGATCTGGACGGGGACGGCGGGGACGATCTCCTGCACGGCGCGGCCCAGAACGACTCGGGCGGGACGGCCTCGGGGGCGGCCTGGCTCCTGCTGGCCAGCACGCTGGGGCGGGCCAGCTATATCGACATGGGGCTGGCGGACGCGGAGTTCGCCGGGGAGGACGAGGACGATCTGGCGGGCGCCGGCGTGGGCGAGGCGGGCGACGTCAACGGGGACGGCGCGCTGGACCTGCTGATCGGCGCCAACGGCAAGGACACCCAGGGCGGGGGCGCCTACCTGATCTACGGGCCCATCACCGGCTCGGTGGATCTGGACGAGGCGGACGTGCGCTGGCGGGCGCCGGACACGGACGTCTACCTGGGCACCATCCCCATCGGCTTCGGCGACACCAACGGGGACGGCTACCCGGACGTGGCGCTCTCCGCGGACCGCTACGACGCCGACGGGCTGGACGTGGGGGCCGTCTTCGTGTGGGCGGGGGGTGGAATCTAGATTCTCTAGTTCGCCTGCCCCGTGGCCAGCCCGTGCTTCTCCAGGCGATAGCGCAGGGCGTAGCGGCTGATCCCCAGCAGGCGCGCCGCGGCGGACTGGTTGCCCTGGGTGCGGTCCATGGCCTGCTGGATGAGGCTCCGCTCCACGGCCTCGAGGTCCACGCCCTCGTCGGGGAGCATGAAGGGCGAGGTGCCCGAGCTCACCCGCTCCGACGAGCGGCCATAGCGGATCTCAGGCGGGACGTGGCTCGCGTCCAGGACGGTGGAGCTCTCCAGGATGACGATGCGCTCGATGACGTTGCGCAGCTCGCGCACGTTGCCCGGCCAGGGGTAGTGCTGGAGCATGCGCATGGCCTCCTCGCTGACCCCGCGCACGTCCCGACGGAACTCCCGGTTGAAGCGATCGACGAAGTGGCGCACCAGCAGCGGGATGTCCTCGCGGCGCTCGCGCAGCGGCGGCACCTCCACCTGGATGACGTTCAGGCGGAAGTAGAGGTCCTCCCGGAAGTTCCCGCGGCGGACCTCCTCGGCCAGGTCGCGGTTCGTGGCGGCGATGAGCCCGGCGTCCAGCGTGATGTCGGCCACGCCGCCCACCCGCTTGAAGCGCCGGTTCTCCAGCGCGCGCAGGAGCTTGGCCTGGGTGACCGGGCTCATCTCGCCGATCTCGTCCAGGAAGATGGTGCCGCCGCGGGCGACCTCGAAGAGGCCGCGCTTGGTCTGCCGGGCGTCGGTGAACGAGCCCTTCTCGTGCCCGAAGAGCTCGCTCTCGATGAGCTGCTCGGGCATGGCGGCGCAGTCGATCTCCATCATCGGCCCCTGCTTGCGGGGGCCCATCTCGTGGATGGCGTGGGCGATGAGGTCCTTGCCGGTGCCGCTCTCGCCGATGAGCAGGACGGTGGGGGCCTCCACGTCCTCCAGGCGCTCCAGCGTGCGGAACAGGCGCTGCATCGCCTTGGACTCGCCGATGATGCGGTTGTACTGCCCGCCCGTCTGGTGGTCGCGCAGCCAGCGCACCTCGGTGGCCATGCGGTGCTGGTCGAGCACCTTTCGCACCGCCAGCACGACCTCGCGCACGTCGAAGGGCTTCTGGAGGTAGGCCTTCGCGCCGAGGTTCGTGGCCTCGATGCTGGCGTCCGCGGCGCCGTGTGCGGTCAGCACGATGACGGGGAGGTCGCGGTCCTGCTCGCGCAGGCGGCGCAGGGCCTCCATGCCGTCCATGCGCGGCATCTTGAGGTCGGTCACCACGATGTCAGGGGCGTGCTGGGCGACCTTCTCCAGGCAGTCCATCCCGTCCACGGCCTCGAAGACGCGAAAGCCCTCCGCCGAGAGCGACTCCGACAGGGACCATCGGATCAGCTCCTCGTCGTCCACCACCAGCACGGTCGCCGTCGGGGGCATCGCCTTACCTCCGCCCGCCCCATAAGCTGTGCGAAGTCGCACGGCCAGCGGGCCGGGCGGGGTGTGAGCATGCGCACACCCCCCTGTGTCAGATGGCCCCCGGAGATCGGGCGCGCGAGCGGAGAAAGGGCCCCCTGGACAGGCGAGCGGCCCGGCAGGGGCCCCGCGGGCGGTGTGGCACAGCCCTTGCAACGACCCTCCGCGGAGGAACCCTCCGTGGAGGTTCAGGTGGAGTCCCGCGAGCCGCCCTTCGACGCCCGCGTCCGCACTGAGGTGGACGACGTGGCCTGGCGCGTCCACAGCTACGCCCGACATCGCTCGGGAAAGCTGGCGGGGATCTCTCTGCGCGTGCCCCAGGGTCCGCTCTGGGACGACTTCGCCGAGCTCCTGGCCCACCGGCTGCTCGAGCTGGGGCTGGACGCGGGCCAGATCCACCAGACCCGGGCCGGCGACCGCGTGGTGCTGATGTCGATGGAATTCGAGCGCTAACGCCGGGCCAGGAGCAGGAGGTTGCGCGGGCTCTGCTCGGGGGCGCAGAAGGTCCCGATCTGGAGGGCGTAGCCGCGCTCGGCGAGGCGGCAGGCCCGGTCCAGCGCCAGCCAGAGCTCCAGCGGGCGGCGGAAGGGGGCGCGGACCAGCCCGAGGCCGCGGACCAGACGGGCGCGCTCCCAGCCCCGGTCCAGCGCGCGATCGGCGTCCCAGCGGGCGGGGAGCGGCACGCCGAGCTCGGCGGCGGCGCGGGCGCAGAACTCGGCGAAGGGGAGGGTCAGCAGCTCGCGCACGCCGTCGGGGAGCGGCTCGGGCTCGGCGCCGCCGGTGGCCTCCTGCTGCAGCAGCGAGAGGGCGAGCCGCCAGGCCATGTGGCGGCGGCGCTCGGCCCGGGAGCGCGGGGAGCCGGTGCGCTCCTCGTTGCAGGCCAGGCGGAGCAGCGCGCGGTCGAGGTCGAGATCCGCGCCCTTCGCGGCGGCCGAGCGGGGGCTGTATCGCTCGCATATCACCCGCCAGTAGCAGCAGGGGGCGAGGGCGAGCCAGGGGGTGTCGTGGGCGACGGCGGCCTCGATGAGCGCGTCGGTGAGCCCCCCGCAGGCGTGCAGGGCCAGCGCCCCCGCCGCCCCGTCCAGGGCCGCCTGCCCCTCCGGGCAGAGCGCGTCCCCGGTCACGAACTGGAGAGAAGCGCCGGGCTGTTCTTCAGCGAGCGCCGCGCCCGACCGGCACAACTCGGCGTCCCGCTCCAGCGCCCGCACCCGCCGCCCGGATCGCAGGGACAGCGCGCGACCCAGGTGCCCCTTGCCCGCGCACCAGTCCAGCAGGGGCTCGCCAGAGGGCAGGCGGGGGAGCACCACGCCCAGGAAGCGGTCGATCTGCGCGCTCTTCCGCACGCTCATGGAGAGCTGGGGCGGGGCCTGCTGGGGCGGGTGGGGCCAGGCCGGCAGGTCGGAGAGCGCGGCGCAGGCGCGGATCCAGTCGCCCAGCGGCGCGGGCAGGTCGGGCCGGGCCTGGAGGCGCACCAGATCGTCCTCCAGCAGGTCGATCTCCTCGGCGCTGCGCGCGCGGGCCCAGGCGGCGAGCTGGGGGTGGGCCGCCTCCCAGGGCGCGGGGATGGCGCGGAAGGGCGCGGGGGCCCAGACCTCGCGCAGGGGCGCGAGGACGGCGTGGATCTCCTGGAGGCGGGCGCGGGCGGCGGAGGCGTCGAGCATGGCGCTGCTTACCGCACCCAGATGGCCTGCGCCCCGCCCGCGGTGCCGTACCAGGTCCAGCTTCCGCCCCAGCTCGCCGCCAGGAAGCTGCTGCCGTCGCCGCCGCAGAGGGTGAGGCCGGCGTTGCCCGAGGTGCTCTCGGAGAAGTCCCACCCGGAGCCCAGGGACCCGTGGGCCTTGCAGTCGGGCGGGGCGCCGGGAGGGTTGTCCGTCGCGCCGATCCCGGTGTCGGTGTAGGAGGCGTCGCCGCCGCACCAGTAGTAGCCCGTGTCGCCGCCGAAGAGGTAGTAGCCGTCCTGCCCGAAGTCGATGCGCAGCTCTTCCTGGGGGATGGCGTCGGACAGGTAGGTCTGGTCACCGTTGGAGTACGCAGACAGGGTGAGCTCGGTGTACTCGAAGTCGTTCAGATCGATCCAGGCCATGATCGCGCTGGAGGACGCGCTGGCCTCCTCCGGCGAGCTGGCGAGGCCGTCGGTGCCCTCGTAGCCGCTGCCGAAGTCGCCCTGGCTCGTGTCCCCCGCCGAGTTGCGCAGAAAGCCGAGCGTCCAGCCGCCGCCGTCGGTGTCCTGGTCGCACCAGAGCTCGATGGTGTCACCGCTGGGGAGGGTGATCCAGCTCGGGCCGGAGCTCGCGCCGCCGGCTTCGGCGATCTCCAGGCAGCTCGAGGCGGCGCAGGCGGCGCTGGAGCCGAGCGCGTCGGTGGCCACGCCGTCGCAGTCCTGGTCGATGTCGTCGCAGAGCTCGTCGGCGCCGGGGTTGATCTCGGGGTCGGCCTCGTCGCAGTCCCCGCCCACGAGCGCGGCCCCGTCGTAGACCGAGCAGGCCAGCACCGCGCCGGAGGCGTCGCCGTAGCCGTCCCCGTCCGTGTCGGCGTAGAAAGGCAGGCCGTCGATGGGGTCCTCATCCACGGAGCCGTCGCAGTCCTGGTCGATGTCGTCGCAGAGCTCGTCGGCGCCTGGGTGGACGTCGTACTCGCGGTCGTCGCAGTCGGTGGCGTCGGCGACGCCGCGCCAGCAGGGGGCCGCGGTGAGCGGGTCGCCGTAGCCGTCGCCGTCCGCGTCCAGCTGGCAGGCGGCGTCGGCGGTGTCGGCGGTGTCGGCCGTCTCGGCGCTGTCCGGCCCGGGGGTGCTGTCGCTGTGTTGGGCGGCCGTCTCGTCGGGAGGGTCGGACTCAGCAGGGGTCTTCTCGATGGGCGTGCAGCCGGCGAGGCCGAGCAGGCCGAGGCCCAGGGGGCGGCGGCGCAGGGCGAGGGCGGCGACCAGGGCGAGGGCGAGGCCGGGGCCAGGGCCGCCAGAACCCTCGCTGTCGCAGGCGCAGCCGGTTGGCTTGGGGGCGCCGGTCTCCTCGGGGGTCTGCGGTGCGCTGTCCAGGACGGTGTCCTCGCCCTCGCCCTCGCCCTCGCCCTCGCTGGGGGTGGCGCTCTCCCAGGGGCCGGTGTCCAGAGGCGGATCGTCGTCGGCGATGACGGCGCGCAGCGTGGACAGATCCTGCTCGCCGCCCTCCCAGCGGTTCGGGTAGCCGTAGGTGGACTGGTTTCCGTCCGTGTAGAATGGATCGTCTCGACGCAGGTCCTCTCCGGGGTCGCGGGCCAGCAGGCCGACCTCGTCCGAGCTGATCCCGCGGTCGGGCACCACGGTCTCGCCGGCGGGCCCGAAGCGCAGCCAGCCCTCCGTGTCCCAGACGCTGAGTCGCCAGTCGCGGTGCGTCACGTCGAAGTCCGCGGCGCTCACGACCTCGCCCGATCCGTCCGCGCCAGCCCGCAGGTGGAAGCGCCAGTCGCCGCGCTCGGGGTCGTAGCTGGTGTCCTCGGGCAGATCCTCGGCCAGCGTGATCAGGGTGCCGGAGCGCAGGTCGGCCAGCACCTCCGCGTCGGTGAACGTGAGCTCGCCCCGGACGCCGCCGCGATCCTCCATCGTCAGCCGCCAGCCGCGCAGGTCCAGGTGGTCCTCCAATACTAACAATTCTAGCCAGTCCCCGCCGTTGCCGTCCTGCACGCCCAGGGCCAGGTCCGCGCCCTCTCCGTCGGCGTCGCCCTCGTCCAGCGTGTGGCCGTCCTCCACCGCGTTCCACTCGTTGAGCACGATGGGCGGCGTCTCGTCGAGCTCCAGCAGGCGCTCCTCCAGCGGGCCCCAGCTCTCGTCGGTTCGGATCCGGGCGCGGACAAGGGCGCTGTGCTCGAGCGTGAAGCTCTGCGCGGCGTCGGGGCCGAGGGCCTCGGGCGCGATCTCGCCGCCGGGAAGGCGCGGATCCTCGCCGTCCAGGCGCAGCCAGAGCTCGGCGTCCTCCCCCGCGGGGACGGTCACGCTCACGGTGGTCCCGGAGGGGTAGACGCCCTCCTCGGCGTCGAATTCAGGTGCGGGGAGCGGGTACCAGCCCGCCTCCTGCACCTGGCGGACCATCTCGTCGGATCGGTAGGGGAACCAGTTGGTCAGCAGGTTGTCCCGCTCGGTCTCCCACACGCTCTGGTTCCAGGCGTCGCCGTTCCATCGTGCAGACTCGGCGACGACGGCGTCTTCGACGAGGGCGGCCAGGCGCTCGTAGCGGGCGGTGGCGTTCTCGGTGTTCAGCGGGCCGTCGCCCTCCAGGTTGCGGTGGATGGCGTCCATCAGCGCGACCTGGAAGTCCGGGTGCCCCTCCAGCAGGAGGTAGTAGAACACGTAGGAGGGGCCCGGGTTGGTCAGGATGTTGACCGTGTAGTCATAGTACAGACAGATGTCGGAGTCGGAGCTGTGGAACTTGAAGCCGCCCTGGTCGGCCTCCGTGGGGCCGGCGGCGATCCAGTTGTGGTAGTAAGCCCAGTCCCAGGCGTTGCCCGCGTAGAAGTTCAGGACCATGTAGTCCAGGAAGTTCTCCATGTCGATCCAGCGGGTCAGCTCCTCCCAGTCGCCCGCGTTGGCCATGACCGTAGCCCAGGCCGCGCCGGAGCCGTCGAAGGCCGTGCCGCCGTTGACGGCCTCGTAGTCCTCCTCCTCGCCGCCCAGGTACTCGGCCATGAACGCGGCGTTCATGCGCTCGCGGACGTGGTAGAGCCCGGTGTACTTGCCGTCGATGTAGAGGTGGGCGAAGCGCCCGTGCGGGGCGAGCTGGTCCTGCTCCAGCTGGCTCTCGTCCATCCAGAAGTTGCGCAGGTACTGTCCGCGGGAGCCGAGGTAGAAGGGCGTGTCGTGGTTGCCGCCGCGCAGCGTGAGCATGTCGTGCTCATCGGCGGGCTCGACGCCGGTGTAGGCGTCCCCGTACAGATCGATCTCCCACTTCGGCGTGCCGTAGTCGGATCGGAAGGTGAGGCGGATGCTGTTCTTCGGGTAGACCACGCTGTGGCCGCCCACGCGGCGGGCCCCGCAGCTCACCTGATCGTCGTCCCCGTCGGGGTCGATCCACTCGAGCGAGACCTCCTTCTCCGTGAAGTCCACGTTGCTGGCGACGATGGAGATGGAGGGGAGGGTGGCCAGCGTGTCCAGCAGGATGGGGCCATAGGTCGGGTCGTCGACGATGTCCTGGTCCATGTCGGCCTGCTCGATGACGTCCGACAGGAACAGGAAGGTGTGGGTCTTGATCTCGCTCTCGGTGCCGTCGGCGTAGACCTCCACCGCGCGGACGATGGTGGTGCTGTCGATGGAGATGGGGGCGCTGTAGAGCTCGGTGGGCTCCAGCGCGTCCAGGCTCACATAGACGCTGGCGCCCTCCTCCGACGGCGTGATCTCCAGGTCGAAGGCCGCGTCATAGAGACCGCGGGTGTGGCTGTACTCCGGCCCGGAGCCAGCGAGGGCGAGCGGCAGCAGGGCGATGAGCAGGGGCACGGGCGCTCCGGGGATGGCGGCGAGATCGCAGCTTACACCGGGCGGAGCTCGGGGGTGGTGGTGGTGGGAGTGTTTTCAGGATGAACACCAACCACCGCTGGAGTCCGGGCGCGCAAAGCGGACTCCGCTAAGATGGCCGAGCCCGGCATCCCGTTCAGGAGGCGCATGAGCACGGACATCTTCGACTCCCTCGACCTCCGGGCCTGGTTGCGCGAGCTGGTGGCTGAGCGCACCGCGAGCGGCGACCCCCTGGCGCTCGCAGAGCTGGTCGCGGTGGCGGGGTTGTCGCAGGCCCATCTCTCGAATCTGCTCTCAGGCAGTCGCCGCCTGTCGTTGGATCTGGCTCCGGGGTTGGGAATGGCGGCGCGCCTGGACATGCACGGGTCGGCGCACCTGCTCCTGCTGGCGCGCCTCTCCAACGCCACGAGCTCGGGCGAGGCGCATGCGTTGATCGAGGCCATCCATGCGAGCCGGGAGCGGCAGCGAGAGCTCCTGGCGCGCGGGCTGGCGCTGACGGCCTCGCCCATCCCTCACGCGGTGGTGGAGGCCATCCGCTACGCGCTGCCCGTGATGCGCTGGCGCTCGGCGCTGCCTGATCGGCTGTCGTCGCTCTCGGCGTTGATGCGCCCGACCCCGGGGACGCGCATCGTCCGCCGGGCGCTCCAAGGCGGCGGGTCCGTGCCCTCGCCGTGTCCGCTGCGCTGGCTGCCCGAGGCCCGCGACCCCCTGGGCCAACGCCTGCACGCGCTCGGGTTGCGTCGTCTGGCCTGGTCCATCCCGCGCCTCGGCCGGGAGGAGGCGGAGACCCTGGGGTTGACCGCGACCGTGTCTGGTCGCTGCTGGGCGATGTTCCGGGGACATCTGCGCGCGGCCCTGGAGCGTGCCCTGGCCCCTGTCCTGGAGGCCGGCGACCGTGGACCGCGACAGGTGATGTGGGTGGGCGCGCAGGTTCAGCCGCTCTCCCAGGTGGTGGAGGGAGATGGATCGGCGACAGACCTGGAGTATCTGGAGCGCGCGCCCGCGGGACCCGGGACGATGAGTCCGCTGCGCTACGATGACGCGATCTCCTGGCTGCGCGACGCGGTGGCGGCGCGGCTGGCGCGCAACCGTCACCTGACGATCACCGATCTGGCGGAGCGGCTGGGCACAAACCCCAGCAACATGGCTGCCGCATTGCGCGGGGAGCGCAAGCTGCCGGTCAACGTGGCGGTGCCGCTGGGCGCGGCGCTGAAGCTCAGCCCGGTCGAGGCGGAGGCCGCGCGTCTCCTGCTGGAGCTTCAGCACGTCCGGCGCTCCGACACGCGAGCGCGCCTGCTGGAGCGCCTGGCCGAGCTGCGCGCCGGCGCGGGGGTGCTGGAGGAGAGCAGCGAGCGATTCCTCTTGTTCACGCGCTGGGAGCATCTGGCCATCCTCGCCCTGGCAGGTTGTGCTGGCTTTCGCGGCGATCCCGACTGGTTGGCCCGGGCCCTCTGTCCTCCCATCCCCGTGGAGTCGGCGGAGAGCGCGCTGCTGCGCCTGAGACGCCTGGGTCTGGTGGTGAATGAGGGGGGACGCCTGCGTCCTTCCGGCGCGGCCCTCTTCATACCCGAGCACCTGCGCAGCGAGGTTTACGTGCAGCAGTTTCTTCGCCGTGGGGAGATCGCCCTACGCGCGCTCAGCTCGCCCGAAGGCCGGGTGATCTGCGACGGCTGTCTGGTCTCCGTCCCGGCCAGCCGGGCGGACGAG
The DNA here is from genome assembly GCA_964615375.1 of uncultured Enterobacterales bacterium. GTDB lineage: Bacteria > Myxococcota_A > UBA796 > UBA796 > CAZKWG01 > CAZKWG01. The sequence goes on along the minus strand of CAZTOW010000064.1, from coordinate 20,755 downwards.
GTCCTGCGCGCGCTGCGGCTCGTGCAGGCCGAGGTCTTCGACCTCCTCGATACCCTTGCTCGACAAGAGCCCGGGGATCAGGTAGGTCATTTCTTGCTTCACGCGAGCCCGTACACGTTCCCACTCCCTGACTCCTCCTGAGGTGACCATGCGCGCGCTGCTGCTGACTCTCCTGATCGGACTCACTGGCGGCGCGAAGGCGGGGGGAGCGAGGGAGGGCGGCGCGGTGGTGATCCCGCCGCCGGGGCTGGTTCGGCCCGCGACCCCCTGGATCATCATCGTCGACGGCAGTCCGCACAAGCTGGTGGACTGCGCGGATCTGCGCGGACTCCAGCAGGGCTGGCGGCCCTCCGGGGTGTCCTTCCTGGTGAAGGGCGGGCGGTGGGTCTCGCGGGACGGCAAGGAGCGCCGGGTTCGCCTGGGGGTGGATCTGGCGACCGGCCCGGCGCTGACCGCGCCGGCGGGGTCATGGACGGACCTGATCCTGGAGCTGGACGGTCCGGTGGTGATGAAGACCGAGGACGGTGGCGTCCTGTCGCTGACCCTGGGCGAGCTGACCGTGGCGCTGGACACGCCCGCGGAGGGCGGGGATCGGGTGGTGGTGCAGCTTGGGCTGCCCTCGGATCTGGTGTCGGCGATCTCGGCGCGCGGGTCGGTGGGGGACGCTCACCCGCTGGCCGGGGAGATCCGGCAGGCGCTCGCGGACGGGGCGATGGGCTGCCGGGCCGAGTAGATCAGGCCGCGAGGGGCTGAGGCATCGGGATGGCGGCGCCATGGAGCGCGTCGCCGATAAGCCTGCCGCGCCCTCCACAGTACTACTCCGGCTGACCAGCACGTGACACCTGGCCGCGAAGGTGAGGGAACCGCCAAGACGCAAAGAGCGCCAAGAGAACGCCCTCCTTGGCGGCCTTGGCGCCTTGGCGGTTTCAACTCCTCCAAGGTCATGTGCTGATCGCCCGGGGTAGTAAGTTGCCCGGCCCGAAATGTCAGTCGGTCCGAGACTGCAACCAGATTCCTCGATTTCTCTGGCATCTAACCGCGGAGGGCGCCGAGGGCCGCGGAGGGCGACGCGAGAGGGGTCATGGCGAGCCGCACCCTCATCGCCGCGCTCGGGAGCTGAGGAGAACATCGTGTTGGACGGAGAGGCGGTGGGCCACACAGTGGTCTCGTTGGGCAGGCGCGAGGGTGATGTGGCACGGCATCTTCATTACCCTGACAGTGGTGGTTAAGGAGGAGATCAGATCTCTCTTGACGCCGAACCAGGGGTCGGGTAAGGCGTCACTCACCTCGGAGATGCGGACACCCCGTTCGAGTTCCAGCTCGAACGGGGTGAGGGAAGGTGTCTGTGCGACGACCTACAACCAAGTGGATCTTATCCGATCCTCGTCGCCGCGCAAGGGCCGTCTCTGGCTGCTTCTTCGGGGTGCAGCCCAGCAGTCTCAACCCTACGCGGAGATGTGGACATGAAGCATGTCGAGCTCCTCCGAGGTCGTATTCGCGACCTCCGCCTCACCGAGCACCAGGCAAGGGACGTGCTCGGGCCGCCCCGTGCCTGGGCCTCGCGCAGGCAGACGCAACAACCCGAGTGATCTGACGCCGCGCTCGCCCAAGGGTTGCCCTGTGCTCCCTTGGGCGCCCCATTGAAGAATTACGCTGACCGCGGTCGTGCGCGGGCAGCACGCACGTCTCCTGGCGGTCTTCGGGCCGCCAGGCCCCTTTTCTCTCTGTGCGCGATCCACGGCCTGAGCCTCTGAGTAGCCTTCGTGAGGACACAGCTCACGGATTCTGCAGAGAACTTCTGCACAGCTGACGCTCTGGAGCCATGTACTCTTCAAGAGCCCCACGAGATCCCGGTCTCCGCGGGGCACTTCCTCTCCTTCCCCCTTCATGATGGAGCCTGCCCATGTCCCTGCCCGTGCTCACCCTTGATGTGCTCCAGGCCGCGGTCCGCGGGGAGAGCGCCGCCGTCCGCTGCCGCGTGGAGCTGGAGCCCGCTGGAGGGGCGGGGGACAAGGTGTTTCCGCCCAGCTACGCGGTCGCCGACAGCGCGAAGACGAAGTACGCCCTCGAGTCCCGGCGGGTGGACGGGCAGGCGGTGGAGACGGTGCTGCTGGACAGCGTGGCCAGCCAGGCGAACCGGATGGAGGAGGCGCTGGAGGAGGGCTGGCGCGCGGGGGAGCTGGGGCTGCCCGTGGTGCTGGTGGACTTCTCGGGGGAGGAGGGGCTGGCCGACCTCGGCGAGATCACGGCGTTACGCGCCCCGCATCGGCTGGCGGACGCGCTGCTTCGCGACGCGCTGCTGGACGGGGTGCCCTTCCGCCAGAGCCCGCCGGGCCGGGCCTTCACCGACGCGCGGCCGAACCACGCCACGGCGGTCTACCAGTGGTGCCCGACGGCCCTGGTCTTCGGGGTCTGGGACAGCACGGGGCCGCGGGGCGGGCTGGGGGCGAAGTTCCAGCGCGCGCTGGTCTCGGAGATCGTGGGGCTGGGCGTGGAGACCGGGGTGAAGACGGCCAGCCGCATCGACCCGGCCCAGATCGAGAAGACGGAGATCTACTGCTCCAAGGCGGATCCGGCGGAGTGGACGGCGGAGGTGTCGGAGGCGCTGATGGAGAAGGGCAAGCCCGTGCCCTACGCCCGCAAGGGCGGCGACAAGGGCACGCCCAGCGCCATCAACCACGGCAACATCGCGCCCTCCATCGAGACACGGGCCGGCGGGGTGACCTTCGATCGCGCCGTGCAGACCACGGTGCTCTCGCTCCCCGCGCTGCGCCGGCTGCGCTTCCAGGTGGACACGGCGGGCCGGCCGCTGGGGGAGCGCCGGGCCGAGGCCGAGCACGCCGCCCGGACGGCCCTGGCGGCGCTGGGGCTGGCGGCGGTCGTGTTCTCGCGGGACAACGGCTACAGCCTGCGCAGCCGGGCTGACCTCGTGCCCCGCGGGCCGCTGGTCCTGGAGCTGGTGCCGCGCGACGGCGGAGAGTCGAGCTGTTACGCCCTGTCTCGTGGGGACGCCGCCCGCCTGCTGGCCGAGGCCGCCCAGGCCGCCAGCGCCGTCGGCATGGGCTGGGAGGCGCGCCCGGTGCGGCTGCGGCCGGCGCCGAAGCTGTCCAACCTGATCCGCCAGAGCCGGGCGAAGGCCGCCAGCGCCAGCGCGGAGGGCTGAGCCGATGCTGGTCATCCAGGCGGAGCTGCTCACGGGCCGCTTCGTCGCCACCGACTACGCGGACCGGCTGGAGGCCGAGTGGCCCCCGCACCCCGCGCGCCTGTTCTCGGCGCTGGTCGCCGCCTGGGCGGACGAGGCCCGCGACGACGAGCGCGCCGCCCTGCGCTGGCTGGAGGCGCAGCCGCCGCCGGAGATCCTTGCCAGCGCGGCCAGCAGACGGGACGTGGTCACCGTCTTCGTGCCGGTGAACGACGCCACCGACGGGCTGCTCCCCGACGAGCGGGTTCGGCAGCCGCGCACCTTCCCCTCGGTCACCCCCGAGATCCCCCGCTTCGCCCTGGTCTGGCCCGAGGCTGAGCTCACGGACGCGCTGCGCGCGACCCTGGACCGGCTCTGCGCGCGGGTACACCGCCTGGGCCACAGCAGCAGCCTGGTCAGCCTGAGAGTCATGGATACACCGATGTTACACGAAGATGCGTCGCGACTGGTGCCCAGAGAGGACGGGGAGGCCACGCTGCGCGTGGTGCAGCCGGGGCAGCTCGAGGCCCTGGAGGCCGCCCACGCGCTCCACCAGGAGACGCAGCCCCGCGTCATGCCCGCCGCCTTCCAGCGTTATGGCGCCCCCGAGGCCGCGGGGCGGGAGCCGGTCGCCGCCTCCTGCTTCGACCCGGAGTGGATCGTGCTCCGCCGGATCCGGGGCGCGGAGCTCCCCATCACCGCCGGCTTCCCCCTGGCGCGGGCGGTGCGCGGGGCCTTGATGGCCTCGGGGGTCCAGCCGCCGCCGGAGCTGATCTCCGGTCACCTGGCCGACGGCGCCCCCAGCGCGCGCGACCACCTGGCCATCGTCCCGCTGCCCTTCGTGGGTCGCGAGCACGCCGACGGAGCCCTGAAGGGCGTAGCGCTGGTGCTGCCGCGTGGCCTGTCGGAGCAGGACCGTAACGCCGTGTTTCGCGCGATCACGGGCTGGGAGGATCGGGCGCGGGCCACGGATCCAGAGCAGCACGAGCACCCCCCGCTTCCTGTGTACTTCGGCCGCGGCGCGCGCCTCTCGCTGGAGCTGACCGAGGAGAACCTCCCGCACACGCTCCGGCCGGAGACCTGGTGCGCGCCCTCCCGGGTGTGGGCGAGCGTCACCCCCATCGCGCTCAACCGGAACCCGGGCGAGCTCCGCCGTCGCTCGGGCCAGGACCCGCAGGCTGAGTCCGAGCGGATCCGCGGCGTGGAGGCGAGGGCCGCGCAGATCGTCGCGGACAGCGTGATCCGCCTGGGGCTGCCCGCCCCCGAGGGGGTGGAGCTCCGCCCGCAGCCCCTCGTGCAGGGCAGCCGCCCCTGTCGCGACTTCCCGGGCTTCCTGAGCGGCGGGCACCCGCGGGTGCTGGTCCACGCGGTGCTCCGCTTCGCCCAGCCTGTCTCCGGCCCCCTGCTGCTGGGCGCCGGCCGCTACTACGGCTACGGCCTGATGCGCCCGCTGCCCGAGGAGGGCGCGTGAGCCTCGCTGTAACAGACTTTGACCGATGGTTCTTTGCGTTGTGGAACACCGATCCCTACCCCTGGCAGCGCCGGCTGGTGGCGCAGGTGGCGGCCGAGGGGCGGTGGCCGGAGCAGCTCGACCTGCCCACGGGGACGGGCAAGACCAGCGCGTTGGACATCGCCGTCTTCCTGCTGGCCCTGGACGCCGCGCGCCCTCCCACGGAGCGTCGCGCTCCCCGCCGGATCTTCCTGGTGGTGGACCGGCGCGCCATCGTGGACCAGGGCTTCACCCGGGCGAGGCTGCTGGCGGATCGGCTGGCGGCGGCCCAGGGCGGTGTGCTGGGGGAGGCTCGTCAGAGATTACAGACGTTACACGATGGTACACGACCCATCGAGACCGCCCTGCTCCGGGGGGCCATGGTCCGCGACGACGCCTGGGCCCGCCGGCCCGACCAGCCCCTGCTGGCCCTGTCCACGGTCGATCAGGTGGGCTCCCGGCTCCTGTTCCGGGGCTACGGGGTCTCCCCGGGCATGGCGCCCATCCACGCGGGCCTGCTGGGCCGCGACAGCCTCTACCTGCTCGACGAGGTCCACCTCTCCCAGCCCTTCGAGCAGACCTTGACGGCGTTACAGGCGCGATACATCGGGGAGTCCGACGCGCTCGGCCCCACCCGCCTCCAGGTCTGTCGGCTCTCGGCCACGCCCCGCGAGAGCCCGCGCTCCCGCTTCGGGCTGGACGAGGCGGACCGCGCCCACCCCCTGCTGGCCCGTCGCCTCCAGGCCCCCAAGCCGGCCAGGCTCGTCCTCGAGGACGTCAAGGGTGAGGAGGCGGACAAGGTCCGCAGGTTCGCCGGGCGCCTGACGCAGGAGGCGGTCAGCCTGGCCCGGCCCGGGGCCACGGTGGGCGTCATCGTCAACCGGGTGGAGACGGCGCGCCTCGTCGCGCGCGGCCTGCAGGAGCAGGGGCGCGAGGTCGCGCTGATCACCGGCCGCATGCGCCCGCTGGACCGCGAGCGGGAGGAGGAGCGCATCCAGCCCTGGGTGAAGCCTGGCCGCGACCCGGACACCGACCCGCCGCGCTTCGTGGTGGCCACGCAGTGCGTGGAGGCCGGCGCAGACTACGACCTGGACCTGCTGCTGACCGAGTGCGCCCCGCTGGACGCCCTGGTCCAGCGCTTCGGGCGTCTGAATCGAACGGGCCTCCGCGTGGGAGCCCAGGGGCTGATCCTGGCGCGCAAGGACCAGGTGAAGGAGGGGGAGCAGGACCCTGTCTATGGGGAGGCGCTGGCGAAGACCTGGGTGTGGCTGAATTCACTAGAGTCAATAGACTTCAGTACCACGGCGTTACAGCGGATTGATTCTACGGTCCGTGCCAGCCTCTGCGCCCACGCCCTCGACGCGCCGCTGCTCCAGCCGGCCTGGATGGACCTGCTCGCCCAGACCAGCCCCGCCCCCGATCCCAGCCCGGAGGTGGCCCTGCTCCTGCACGGCCCGCGGCGGCCGGAGACCGAGGTGCAGGTGCTCTGGCGCGCGGACCTGGAGGACGAGCTCTTCCGAGAGGGCGAGCTCTCCCGGGAGCGGCGCCTGGACGCCCTCCTCTCCCGTCTGGAGGCCGCCCCGCCGGGCAGCCTGGAGGCGCTCTCCCTCCCCATCCACACGCTGCGACGCTGGCTGGAGGGGCGGACGGCCAGGGTGCTGAGCCTGTCCGACGCCGGCCCCAGCGAGGCGGAGGAGCCGGAGCGGTTCCGCGACCGGGAGGAGCCCTGGGTGCTGCGCTGGGCGGGGGAGGGGAGCGCGCTGGTGCAGCCCTCGGCCCTGCGCCCCGGAGACACCGTCGTCCTGCCCGCCACGCGCGGCGGCCTCTCGCTCGGCAGCTTCGACCCGCTCTCCCAGGAGCCGGTGACGGACCTGGGCGACGCGGTCCAGCTTCGCCTGCGCGGTCGGGTGGTCCTCCGCCTTCACCCGGCCCTGCTGGGCGAGCGGTGGAGCCCCGAGCTGGAGAGCCGCGCTCCGGACGACGAGGAGCTCCCCGAGCGGATCCTGAGCTGGGTCGAGGCCCTGCCCGAGGACCGGCAGGCGGCGCTGGGGAAGAGCTGGCGGATGATCGTCCACGACGAGCTTCTGCCGCGCCGGGTCACCCTGGTCGGTCGCGCGGCCGGTCGGGCGGAGGAGGCCAGCACGGACCCGGAGACGAGCTCGCACACGGGCGCGCCCCGGGCGGTGCCGCTGCGGGCTCACCTGGAGGGGGTGGGGTCCTGGGCCCGCCGCTTCGCCGAGCACCTCGGCCTGCCCGAGCGGGTGGTTTTGGACCTGGAGAGCGCCGGGCGCTGGCACGATCTGGGCAAGCTGGACCCCCGCTTCCAGCGCTGGCTGCACGGCGGGAGCGCGCTGGCCGCCGCCCGCGCCTCGGAGCCGGTGGCCAAGTCCACCACCCCCGCCCAGGATCGCGCCAGCCGGCTGCGGGCTCGGGCCCAGAGCGGCTACCCCGAGCGAGGCCGCCACGAGCTCCAGTCCCTGGCCCTGCTGGAGGCGGCGGGAGCGGTGCGGGCCGAGGTGGAGGCGCGCGGGGGCGACTGGGCGCTGGTCTGTCACCTCGTGGCCAGCCACCACGGCTACTGCCGGCCCTTCGCCCCGGTGGTCCACGACCCGGCGCCCGTGGCGGTGCGCTGGGGGGAGCTCGAGCTCAGCAGCGCGCACGGGCTGGAGCGGCTGGACTCGGGGGTCTCCGAGCGCTTCTGGGCGCTGGTCCGCCGCTACGGCGCGCACGGGCTGGCCTCCCTGGAGGCCGTGCTCCGCCTGGCCGACCACCACCGCAGCGCGCTCGAGCAGCAGGGACGCGAGGAGGAGAGCCCATGATCGCGCACACGCTCACGGGTCTGGACGGCGCCAACCCGCTCGGCTTCCTGGCGGCCCTGGGGGCCTTGCGCGTGCTGCACGATCGCGGGCACGAGGCCCACCTGCGCTGGGAGCTCGCCGGGCGGTGGACGCCCGTCCTGGGGGTGGGGATGGACCGGGCGGGCCTGATCGCGGCCCTGGACGAGGATCGGGCAGGATGGTCGCGTGAGCTGGCGTTACAGTTGTGTTATCACAAGGATGGCGGCCTGGGCGGCGCGGTGCGGGATCTCAAGCCGCGGCCGAAGGATCTGCGGGACTGGCTAGATCGATTAGCCCGTGAGGGGAGCGCGCGCTCCCGGGCCCTGAGCGCCGCCTTCTTCGCGGAGGGCGTGGTGGACAACAACGGCAACACCAAGCCCACGGCGCTGCACTTCACCGCGGGGCAGCAGCAGTTCCTGGCGATGGCGCTGGGGCTGCAGGCTGGGGTGAGCGCGGCGGACCTCCACGAGGCGCTCTTCGGGCCCTGGACCTACCGGCGCGAGCTGCCCGTCTTCGGCTGGGACAGCAGCGCGGCGCGGGACTATGCGCTGCGGGCCTCGGATCCGTCCAAGGACAAGAAGACCGGGGTCCCCGGGGCGGACTGGCTCGCGCTGATGGCGCTGGCCTTCTTCCCCCTGTCTCCCGCGGGAGAGCGCGTGCTCACGCCCGGATGTACCGGCGGCTGGAAGACGGGCGTGTTCACCTGGCCCCTGTGGACCGTGCCCCTGCGGGCTCCCACGGTGGGGAGCCTGGTGAGCCTGCCCGGCCTGCCCGCGCTGTCCGCGGGGGATCGGCGCGCCCGGGGGATCGGCGCGGTCTTTGCCTCGGGGATCCGCCGCTCGGAGCAGGGCGGCTATGGCAGCTTCAAGCCGGCGCGTCCGGTCTGACCTGGAGGAGGCCCAACCCCAACCCGGATCTGTTCATGCCCGACATCCCCCTGTTGCCTGTGCGCATGTTGAATGAGCATGCCTATTGCCCTCGTCTGTTCGCGTTGATGTGGGTCCACCAGGAGTGGGCCGAGAGCGGCGACACCCAGCGCGGCAAGACCGTCCATCGCCAGGTGGACGCCGGAGGCGGGAGCCTCCCCCGCGACTCCGACGCCCCCGTGATCGCCCGCAGCGTCGAGCTCTCCGACGAGGCGCTCGGCCTCATCGCCAAGATCGACCTCGTCGAGAGCGAGGGCGGCAAGGTCGTCCCAGTGGACTACAAGAAGGGCGAGGTCCCGCCCGTTCCCGAGGGCGCCTGGGAGCCCGAGCGCGTGCAGGTCTGCGCCCAGGCCCTGCTCCTGCGCGCCAACGGATACGCCTGTGAGGAGGGCGCGCTCTACTTCGCCGGCTCTCGACGCCGCGTGCGCGTGCCCATCACTGAGGCCCTCGTCGCCCGCACCCTCGAGCACCGGGACGCCGCCCGCGCCGTGGCCGCCGCGCCCGAGCTCCCGCCGCCCCTGGTGGGCAGCAGCAAGTGTCCGCGCTGCGCCCTGGTGGGCATCTGTCTGCCCGACGAGCACCATCAGGTCACGGGCAAGCTGAGCGTCAACCGGCAGATCATCCCGTCCCGCCACGACGGCGTGCCCCTGGTCGTGCAGCAGCACGGCGGCATGCTGGGGCGCGACGCCGACGAGATCGTGATCAGCGACCGCGAGGGGCCGGTGGGGCGAGTGCGCATGGCCGACACCAGCCGCGTCATCGTCTACGGCAACAGCACGCTCTCCGCGCCCCTGCTGCACGAGCTCGCCGCCCGGGACATCCCCGTGGCCTTTCACAGCTATGGAGGCTGGTTTCAGGGCATGTTCACCGGGGCCGGCGGGCGGAACGCCGTCCACCGCATCGCCCAGCACCGCGCCGCCGCCGACCCGGCCCGCGCCCTGGAGCTGGCCCGCGGCTTCGTGCGCTCCAAGATCCAGAACCAGCGCGTCTTCCTGCGCCGCAACGGCAAGCCCGAGGAGACCGACCTCATCCGCATGAAGGAGCTGGCCGCCGACGTGGACCGCGCCAGCGACCTCTCCGAGCTCCTGGGCGTGGAGGGCGAGGCGGCGCGCATCTACTTCCGTCGATTCGACACGATGCTGCGGGTCGACGCCAGTCTGCGCGAGACCTTCCGCTTCGAGAAGCGCGAGCGCCGGCCCCCGCCCGACCCGGTCAACGCCCTGCTGGGCTTCGCCTACGCCGCCCTGGTGCGCGAGCTCGTCGCCACCCTGCACGGCATCGGGCTCGACCCCTACGTGGGCTTCCTGCACCAGCCCCGCTATGGGCGGCCCGCGCTCGCCCTCGACCTCATGGAGGAGTTCCGCCCGGTCATCGCCGACTCGGCCGTCATCACCGCCATCAACAAGGGCGAGGTCTCCCCGCGGGACTTCGTCATCCACCCCACCGGCTGCGCGCTGACCGCCGACGGCCGGCGCAGCTTCATCCGCTGCTTCGAGCGCCGCCTGGAGGACGAGGCCACCCACCCCGTCTTCGAGAGCCGGCTCTCCTACCGGCGAATCCTCGAGCTGCAGTGTCGCGGGCTGAGCAAGGTGCTCATCGGCGACCTGGCCACCTGGCCCGAGTACCGCATCCGATGAGCAACGCCCACACGCCCCAACTGTACCTGATCTCCTACGACATCCGCGACGACAAGCGCTGGCGCAAGGTCTACAAGGCCATGCGCGGCCAGGGCGAGCACGTCCAGTACTCCGTCTTCCGCTGCGCGCTGACCGAGCGGCGCCTGGCGGAGCTGGTGGACCGGCTCACCGAGGTCATCCTGCCGTCCGAGGACCAGATCCTCATCGTCCCCCTGGGTGACGCGGACAGCCCGCGGAGCTGGAGGATGGAGACCATCGGGCTCCCCCTCCGCGAGCCTGAACAGATCGTGAAGATCTTCTGACTACGCCGCCTCGCGTCGCCTCGGCGCCCACTCCAGGGTCGCCAGGGCGGCGCGGGCCACCGCGTCCGGGCAGGACAGCGGCGAGCACATCGCCGCGGCCAGGGCGCGGGCCGCCGTGTCGATCACCGCGTCCGGGTCCTCCTCGGGGAAGCAGGCCAGCGCCGCGCCCACCCCCACCCCCAGCGTGAGCGCCAGGCGCGCGCCCGCCTCCTCGCGCAGCGACCAGGCGTCCGAGGCCGCGTCCGCGTAGCCCAGGTACAACGCCTCCTGCTCTGGGCTCAGGGCCCCCTGCAGCGCCTCACGCGCCTCCGCCTGGGCGCGGAGCTGCGCCGCCAGCGGCTCACCCCCCAGGCGTGCCAGCGCCCCCTCCAACGAGCCCCGGTCCACCAGATCGTTCAGGTTCCATCGCGGGAACACCATGCAACACCTCCACCCCGAGCGCGCGCCAGGAGCGGCGCGGTCTGGTCTCGGGGTACAGGGAACTTAGCCCGGTGGGGGTGTGGGCGCAATGCATTGATTAGGTTAAAGGTGCATAATTTTGATTTATTGTGGATGGGGGAGTGTGAGGGGAGGGGGCGTCCTGGCGCTTCGCGGCCTGCTGGGGCTGCTCGTGGAGGTGAGGAGGGGTCTCCCTCGTGTCGTGCTGGCGGTGGCAGGAAAAAGGCGTTAGGAGGCTTGCTGAGGTCTCGTAAGGGCCTCTCCGGCCCTTTGAAAACCCGGCGCGAGCGTCGCAGCGCGAGCCGCGAGACGCCGGACGCTCGCGAGCATGGTTGATCGCCAGGAGATCGTGTGCTACTCCTGGCAGAGACGGGTCTCTGACAGCAGGACGAAGTGCGATACGACAGCGACGCTCGCGAAGCGCGTCGATGAGCGCGGTCCTGGGCTCATCGTAGGGCGAGCACGATCTCCCGACCGAACAGGTCGGGCCCCATTGAAGCGCGTACACCACCTCGGGGTCTACCCAGCCGGACGGGCGATCTCCCGACCGAACAGGTCGGGCCCCATTGAAGCGCGACGGCCGAGAGCCGCACTTCGCGAACCGGGCCGAGTCGATCTCCCGACCGAACAGGTCGGGCCCCATTGAAGCAAGCGCGGCAGGATCGGC
>CAZTOW010000064.1:0-9178 GCA_964615375.1 uncultured Enterobacterales bacterium | reverse complement strand
CGATCTCCCGACCGAACAGGTCGGGCCCCATTGAAGCAAGCGCGGCAGGATCGGCTTCTACGTGACGCCGCGCGCGATCTCCCGACCGAACAGGTCGGGCCCCATTGAAGCGGGTTCTCCGTGGACGGCCTCATGCGGCTGAGCCCGTGCGATCTCCCGACCGAACAGGTCGGGCCCCATTGAAGCGGCATGGCCGCTCCCCACCAGCACCAGCACCTCCGGCAGCCGATCTCCCGACCGAACAGGTCGGGCCCCATTGAAGCGCAAGGCCGCCGCGAGCGAGCGCATCTTCGCCAACGCGATCTCCCGACCGAACAGGTCGGGCCCCATTGAAGCGATCACCTGGGCCCCTACCTGTTCCTCAGTGATGGCACGATCTCCCGACCGAACAGGTCGGGCCCCATTGAAGCCCGTCCCCCGTTGGGCCGAGGACCCCCCCCCGCCGCCCGATCTCCCGACCGAACAGGTCGGGCCCCATTGAAGCCGGCTTGGGCTCTACAATCCCGATCCGGGTTGACCCGATCTCCCGACCGAACAGGTCGGGCCCCATTGAAGCAAAACCGTAGCCGGGGAGGAAGGGAGCGCAGGTAGCAAGCGATCTCCCGACCGAACAGGTCGGGCCCCATTGAAGCGCTGGCAATACCCTGACCCTTGCCTCAGGTCTGACCGACCGATCTCCCGACCGAACAGGTCGGGCCCCATTGAAGCACTGGTCCGACCTTCCCGCCCGTGCCAGGCAGATCCCGATCTCCCGACCGAACAGGTCGGGCCCCATTGAAGCTCGCAGTCGGCGGTGTCGATGGACTTGTCCGTCGGACGATCTCCCGACCGAACAGGTCGGGCCCCATTGAAGCCACCCGAGCGCCTCATCCACCAGCGCCCCGAGTGGCGATCTCCCGACCGAACAGGTCGGGCCCCATTGAAGCGAGTTTTCAGACCTCCCCACGACCAGCGCTGAGGAGGCGATCTCCCGACCGAACAGGTCGGGCCCCATTGAAGCCCGTTGTCCACCGCCGCCTGATGCCGGTAGTCGCGGCGATCTCCCGACCGAACAGGTCGGGCCCCATTGAAGCTCCCCTGGCGCGATGTCGTTCTTTTCGACCACGTTTCGATCTCCCGACCGAACAGGTCGGGCCCCATTGAAGCACCCGCTACAAGTGTCAGGCGGAACCCGTGCGCCCTGCCGATCTCCCGACCGAACAGGTCGGGCCCCATTGAAGCGCACACCTGACTACGCAGGCGTGCCGCTCGATCTCCGCCGATCTCCCGACCGAACAGGTCGGGCCCCATTGAAGCTTCATCATGGGCTCCCCGACATGCGGATGATTCGGATCCCGATCTCCCGACCGAACAGGTCGGGCCCCATTGAAGCAAGTAGTTGTCGAGGGTCAGCTCGACGACGTCTGCTCCGATCTCCCGACCGAACAGGTCGGGCCCCATTGAAGCACCCTCTCCATCGGCTCCCTCTTCTCCGGCATTGGCGCGATCTCCCGACCGAACAGGTCGGGCCCCATTGAAGCATTCAGGACTGGCTCGGGGCCGGCTGGGTGGACTCGCCGATCTCCCGACCGAACAGGTCGGGCCCCATTGAAGCGGCGCCCCGCTCCACAAGGCCGTCGCACGTCCGCCCCCGATCTCCCGACCGAACAGGTCGGGCCCCATTGAAGCGGCGTCCTGGAGCGGCTCGCGGCGCGGATCTGCAACGCGATCTCCCGACCGAACAGGTCGGGCCCCATTGAAGCTCACCACCTCGGGAGCGGCCTATCGGATCACGGGGACGATCTCCCGACCGAACAGGTCGGGCCCCATTGAAGCAGGCTGTCTCCTGGCTCCCGGGTCATGGGGTCCGCCTCGATCTCCCGACCGAACAGGTCGGGCCCCATTGAAGCTACCCGCCCGTGCCGGAGCCGCCCGTTCCTCAGGAGCGATCTCCCGACCGAACAGGTCGGGCCCCATTGAAGCACGATGAGGCCATCAAACCATGTTCGGTCGCCGTCCCGATCTCCCGACCGAACAGGTCGGGCCCCATTGAAGCAGGTCCAGCTTCCTGGCTCGTCCTCCTGCTCGGTCCGATCTCCCGACCGAACAGGTCGGGCCCCATTGAAGCAGGTCGGCGTACTCGTTCGTGGTCGGGCACGAGAAGTCGATCTCCCGACCGAACAGGTCGGGCCCCATTGAAGCCATCAGGCGTGCCTGGGTGTGCCGCTGGGGTCGGACGATCTCCCGACCGAACAGGTCGGGCCCCATTGAAGCAGCGGGCGCGCGCGCATGCCCGTGGTCGCCATCCCCGGCGATCTCCCGACCGAACAGGTCGGGCCCCATTGAAGCCCGCGCTGAGGCCAGGCGGCGCAGGGACCTCGCGGCGAACGATCTCCCGACCGAACAGGTCGGGCCCCATTGAAGCCGGGCGGGGTCTTCCTCGACGTGGCGGTCGACGTCCTCGACGATCTCCCGACCGAACAGGTCGGGCCCCATTGAAGCATCCAGGCCCGCCCCGCGGGCCTCCTGGCCCCCCGCCGATCTCCCGACCGAACAGGTCGGGCCCCATTGAAGCCTGATGGAAGCATCCCTCTTTCCACCAGCTCGATGATCTTGCGATCTCCCGACCGAACAGGTCGGGCCCCATTGAAGCGAGAACTACCCTGACGTAGTTTCCCGACTCTCGGATCGATCTCCCGACCGAACAGGTCGGGCCCCATTGAAGCGCGCCGAACAGGTGGAGTTGGACGTGCTTGGGGAGGCGATCTCCCGACCGAACAGGTCGGGCCCCATTGAAGCAGGCAGAGAGAACCTCGCCAGTTACAGGGGGTGGCGTCCGATCTCCCGACCGAACAGGTCGGGCCCCATTGAAGCAGGCGAAGCGCCTCCCCCTTTGGTATGAGCCTCGTGCGATCTCCCGACCGAACAGGTCGGGCCCCATTGAAGCTTTTCGTAGAGCGCCCGCATGTCGCTCTCGATGGTCCGATCTCCCGACCGAACAGGTCGGGCCCCATTGAAGCGTCCAAGATCGAGACGTGTCCAGGCTTCGCGCCCAGCGATCTCCCGACCGAACAGGTCGGGCCCCATTGAAGCTCGAGGACGCCAGCGACGAGGCGCCGGTGCCCCGGGCGCGATCTCCCGACCGAACAGGTCGGGCCCCATTGAAGCTGTGGGTCCCCTGGCGGGCGGCCAGCGTCAGGAGATGCGATCTCCCGACCGAACAGGTCGGGCCCCATTGAAGCGGGGAGTAGATCGTTTCGTTGGTGGCCGATCTTGCCCGATCTCCCGACCGAACAGGTCGGGCCCCATTGAAGCGAGAGCGGCGTGAAGCTGCAGCAGTTCGCGATCGAAGTCCGATCTCCCGACCGAACAGGTCGGGCCCCATTGAAGCGGCACGACGGCACAGGGACCGGGGCCGGGAGCGGGCCGATCTCCCGACCGAACAGGTCGGGCCCCATTGAAGCCGATCTCCGTCTGGCGCCCGCCCCGCCTTCCCCGTGGCGATCTCCCGACCGAACAGGTCGGGCCCCATTGAAGCCCGCCCTCCGATGCCGTCGTGTCCGCCGAGGTCCTGGCGATCTCCCGACCGAACAGGTCGGGCCCCATTGAAGCGGAAGTGGCTACCGGGCATGAAGTGGCGCGGGGACGCGATCTCCCGACCGAACAGGTCGGGCCCCATTGAAGCGGGCTCAGCCGGCGGGGCGTCCGGCCAGCCGAACGAGCCGATCTCCCGACCGAACAGGTCGGGCCCCATTGAAGCGCCTTCTACGGGGGTTCGTGGTCCACGCTGGGCCACCGATCTCCCGACCGAACAGGTCGGGCCCCATTGAAGCCCTGTCCCCCAGCAAGCCCGCCACGGAGGCCGCCCCATCGATCTCCCGACCGAACAGGTCGGGCCCCATTGAAGCAACGCCTTGTAGTCGTCGCCCAAGGCCAGATTCGCCCGATCTCCCGACCGAACAGGTCGGGCCCCATTGAAGCCATGCGCCCGAGCCGTTCGGGCACCACTATGTCAGCACCCGATCTCCCGACCGAACAGGTCGGGCCCCATTGAAGCATTAGAATTGTTGTGTCTAGTATCCGGACCCCCGATGCGATCTCCCGACCGAACAGGTCGGGCCCCATTGAAGCATGATCGGACACGCACGGGAGGGTCGGCCCGCGCAGCCGATCTCCCGACCGAACAGGTCGGGCCCCATTGAAGCGGGTCGTAGGGGATGTTGGGGATGTAGACCACGGGGCCGATCTCCCGACCGAACAGGTCGGGCCCCATTGAAGCCGACGCGAGGCCCACCGAACGCCGGGAACAGTGGCGCCGATCTCCCGACCGAACAGGTCGGGCCCCATTGAAGCGGGGTGGCCGCGCGCGGTCCTGTTCGATCTGGAGACGATCTCCCGACCGAACAGGTCGGGCCCCATTGAAGCACCAGAATGGACTTGAGGATGAGCTTCTTGCCGCCGTCGATCTCCCGACCGAACAGGTCGGGCCCCATTGAAGCAGGCCGCCAAAGGCGCCATCGCGGACGCGAACCGCGACCGATCTCCCGACCGAACAGGTCGGGCCCCATTGAAGCCCCCATGCTCCCCACGGCCTCCGCCGTGCCCTTGATCCGATCTCCCGACCGAACAGGTCGGGCCCCATTGAAGCAAACCAGCGGAGGCTCCAGAGTACCGGCCCCATCTTCCGATCTCCCGACCGAACAGGTCGGGCCCCATTGAAGCGTCGTCTCGCTGGTTGAGGCGATCATCCCGGCCCTGACGATCTCCCGACCGAACAGGTCGGGCCCCATTGAAGCAGCGCCGCCCGCATGCCGTGGACGCGCGGCCAGTCGACGATCTCCCGACCGAACAGGTCGGGCCCCATTGAAGCCCACTTCTCCAGTTTGCCATCGGCTTCGAACTGACCCGATCTCCCGACCGAACAGGTCGGGCCCCATTGAAGCGCATCCGGCTCCCCGCGCTGGACCTCTCGCAGCGCCGCCCGATCTCCCGACCGAACAGGTCGGGCCCCATTGAAGCGATGCAGCAGTGCTTTCACCAGGGGCTGACATGCGCGATCTCCCGACCGAACAGGTCGGGCCCCATTGAAGCGGAACCTCTGGGCAGGTGTGTTTTGAGCTGGGAAGCCCGATCTCCCGACCGAACAGGTCGGGCCCCATTGAAGCGTGATGGAGAAGTCCCTACGGCTACTTCGGTGCCTGCGCGATCTCCCGACCGAACAGGTCGGGCCCCATTGAAGCAATACGCTGGAGGCCAGCCTGCGCCGTGACCTCGACCGATCTCCCGACCGAACAGGTCGGGCCCCATTGAAGCGCCTCGTAGTAGTTCGCGCCATCCGTCACCCGCAGGGCCGATCTCCCGACCGAACAGGTCGGGCCCCATTGAAGCGGGCCCTTTTTCTATGGGTAATCAAGCCCATCTAGAGGCGATCTCCCGACCGAACAGGTCGGGCCCCATTGAAGCGTTACTCGGGACCATTCTTGGAAGCTATCTCGCTCGGCCGATCTCCCGACCGAACAGGTCGGGCCCCATTGAAGCGTCCTCTGGGCCGGCTGCTGGCGGCCCTTCGAGTCCGCGATCTCCCGACCGAACAGGTCGGGCCCCATTGAAGCGCGCACCCCCTCCTCGTCCTCTGCCCGCCCCTCGGTCCGATCTCCCGACCGAACAGGTCGGGCCCCATTGAAGCTAGTTTTGGGGGGTCTGGTCTTGATGATCGGACACGCCGATCTCCCGACCGAACAGGTCGGGCCCCATTGAAGCAAGGTGGCGGATACAGGCCCCAGCTCTACCATGAGGCGATCTCCCGACCGAACAGGTCGGGCCCCATTGAAGCTAACTTCAATCCTAAGAATGGCTTTACAGGAGTACACGATCTCCCGACCGAACAGGTCGGGCCCCATTGAAGCACGAAGTCTGAGATGTAGTTGCCGGGCCAACCGTAAGCGATCTCCCGACCGAACAGGTCGGGCCCCATTGAAGCTGTTCGGCGCCCTTAGCGGTGTACTTGGCCGCTTTGCCGATCTCCCGACCGAACAGGTCGGGCCCCATTGAAGCGGCGCCAGCCCGGCGCAGTACGCGGCCGCGGTCCGCGATCTCCCGACCGAACAGGTCGGGCCCCATTGAAGCATCGCTACAGCCCCCTCCTCGAGCACGTAGGCGAAGAGGCGATCTCCCGACCGAACAGGTCGGGCCCCATTGAAGCATCACATCGCCGCTCGGGGTGGCGATCGCGCTGGCCCTCGATCTCCCGACCGAACAGGTCGGGCCCCATTGAAGCACGTTCGCACCCCGGCCCTACGTCGGGCCGGTTGAGGCGATCTCCCGACCGAACAGGTCGGGCCCCATTGAAGCTGGAAGGTGTTTTGACTACCTGAGGCACGATGTAGTCGATCTCCCGACCGAACAGGTCGGGCCCCATTGAAGCATCAAGGAGGTGACCGACACCAGCTACACGGCCTGGACGATCTCCCGACCGAACAGGTCGGGCCCCATTGAAGCCGTGAGCTCGACCAGGGTGGACTCGGGCAGGCGGCCTCGATCTCCCGACCGAACAGGTCGGGCCCCATTGAAGCTCCTGAGAAGCGGGCGGGGGGAGGGGATAGCGGGGGGAGCGATCTCCCGACCGAACAGGTCGGGCCCCATTGAAGCCATGTTGTCTCCAGGTGAAGAGAAGGTAACCGGAGCGATCTCCCGACCGAACAGGTCGGGCCCCATTGAAGCGAGGCCGAGATCAGCATCATCAGCGCTCAGATCGACCGATCTCCCGACCGAACAGGTCGGGCCCCATTGAAGCCCGGGATGTGTCTCCTCCAGCCAGGCACCCCCAGCCTGACGATCTCCCGACCGAACAGGTCGGGCCCCATTGAAGCCTGTCCGCGCTGCAGACCTGGCACGCGGCGATGACCCGATCTCCCGACCGAACAGGTCGGGCCCCATTGAAGCGAGGGCGGTCCATGCCTGTGGGTCGTGTTCATGGACGATCTCCCGACCGAACAGGTCGGGCCCCATTGAAGCGGGATGGGCGCGGTGAACGTGCTCGCCTCACGCCGCCGATCTCCCGACCGAACAGGTCGGGCCCCATTGAAGCGCGAGCTCGAGGGCCTTCTCGGTCTTCGTCGCCATGCTGGCCGATCTCCCGACCGAACAGGTCGGGCCCCATTGAAGCTTGTGATAGCAGACCTCGTAATCGGAGATGCCCGTCCGATCTCCCGGCCGAACAGGTCGGGCCCCATTGAAGCTCTCTTGTTTCGACCGCTTCCCTCCCACCCTGGCCCGATCTCCCGGCCGAACAGGTCGGGCCCCATTGAAGCTCTGTCCAGCCGATGGTAAGCGCGCGGTCTGGCGACGATCTCCCGGCCGAACAGGTCGGGCCCCATTGAAGCTCGCGGCATCGGCTACCACATGCTGGTGCGGCGCAGGCGATCTCCCGGCCGAACAGGTCGGGCCCCATTGAAGCGTGCTTCGGGTGGACCCGATCTGGGTCGAGCCCACGTACGATCTCCCGGCCGAACAGGTCGGGCCCCATTGAAGCGTCTTCAGCCACGTCACCAGCACCCGAAACCGCCACCGATCTCCCGGCCGAACAGGTCGGGCCCCATTGAAGCATCCAGTCGCCGCCGATGGCGAAGGGCTCCACCACCCGATCTCCCGGCCGAACAGGTCGGGCCCCATTGAAGCGGCACCGTGATGAAGCGCCTCTCCCCAGCCATCCCCGACGATCTCCCGGCCGAACAGGTCGGGCCCCATTGAAGCCCCTTCGCGTGGTCGAGCAGCTCGGTCCATGCAGTGACGATCTCCCGGCCGAACAGGTCGGGCCCCATTGAAGCAGCACATCCCCGCTGAGATGGGCCGCCCCGTCCAGGTGCGATCTCCCGGCCGAACAGGTCGGGCCCCATTGAAGCATCGTCACCTGCCCGAACTGCCGGCCATCATCCGTCACGATCTCCCGGCCGAACAGGTCGGGCCCCATTGAAGCAACCTACGATATCGCTGGATTAGTCGGATTAGTCGTACGATCTCCCGGCCGAACAGGTCGGGCCCCATTGAAGCACGGCCCGCGGCCCCACCTACCTGCTGCTGTCGTCCTGCCGATCTCCCGGCCGAACAGGTCGGGCCCCATTGAAGCACCACACGCGAGACCTCGATCACCGCTTACGCATCCCGATCTCCCGGCCGAACAGGTCGGGCCCCATTGAAGCATCAAGCGGCAGATGTCCTCCGCGTCGAGGTCTTCCGATCTCCCGGCCGAACAGGTCGGGCCCCATTGAAGCGCCACCGGGCCGGACAAGGGCCTGCGGATCCGGCTGTCGATCTCCCGGCCGAACAGGTCGGGCCCCATTGAAGCAGGAGCTCCAGGAGGTCGTGTCTCCTGGGGTCGCGTACGATCTCCCGGCCGAACAGGTCGGGCCCCATTGAAGCAGCGCCTTGGCCCCCGCATCCTCCTGGCGCATCAGCCGATCTCCCGGCCGAACAGGTCGGGCCCCATTGAAGCATCACGGGGAACAACGCCCCCGTGCCCGAGTACCTGACGATCTCCCGGCCGAACAGGTCGGGCCCCATTGAAGCGTCTCTTTTCAGAACGAAACTGCCTCCGTCCAGACCTCGATCTCCCGGCCGAACAGGTCGGGCCCCATTGAAGCCGTCGAGGAGGGCCAGAACCTGCTCTGGCAACACCGCCGATCTCCCGGCCGAACAGGTCGGGCCCCATTGAAGCCGGACGACCTCCGCCCCGTCCTGGTTGCCGCGGGCGCGATCTCCCGGCCGAACAGGTCGGGCCCCATTGAAGCAGCGCTCGGGCCGAGAGCGCCGTCTTGCAGTAGGCGGCGATCTCCCGGCCGAACAGGTCGGGCCCCATTGAAGCAGCTCTGGACCGCGGAGACGGACGCGAGCGAGGCTGCGATCTCCCGGCCGAACAGGTCGGGCCCCATTGAAGCATCGTCAAGGTGGGGCACATTTTGAGGACGCCACAGCGATCTCCCGGCCGAACAGGTCGGGCCCCATTGAAGCGACTGGATGGCCAACGAGAACTGGGATCCGGTCGGCTCGATCTCCCGGCCGAACAGGTCGGGCCCCATTGAAGCTGCAGGGCGCTGGTGGATTGATGGAGCAGCACGCGCCGATCTCCCGGCCGAACAGGTCGGGCCCCCATGGTTGTCCTGATAAGAAAGTTGTGCAATTTCGAAGATCCTTTTGGAGAGAT
>CAZTOW010000063.1:0-51209 GCA_964615375.1 uncultured Enterobacterales bacterium | reverse complement strand
GGGTCGCCGCCGGCTCCGACCGCCGCTATCGATGGCCCGGACCGAGTGCAGAAACCGGAGCCTGAGATCGTCGGCCCGGACCCCTCCGGCGTTCCTGCGGCGGCTGACCCAGCGACAGGAGCCGTCGCGCAGCGGAGCGCCGACCGGGTTGGAGGGGGCCTCAGGGGCAGCTCACGGAGGGGCGCGCTATCTCGACATGATCAGTTACGCGCCCCGAGTGCGCAGGGTGCCGCCCTGTCAAGGGCGGACACCCGGTGCCCCGTGGGCCCCCTCCAACCCGGTCGGCCCCCGGCCCGGACCGGTCTCCGCAGCCCCAGCCGCCGTCGGGGAACCCGGATCCTGTCTCAGGCCGGGACCTCTCGAAGCCCCGATCCTGTCAGGGGTCGATCCTGTCGGGGGCTGGAGCTTGACGAATGAGCGGCCCATGCTAACCATGTGCGGTCCGCGAGACGCGGTTCGGCCGCGCCTTTCTCTCTCCGGAAACCGAAGGATCCTCGATGCAGTCGAAGGCCCTGCTCGGCAAGCGCTACACCTGCTTCAAGTGCGCTTGCAAGTTCTATGATCTCAATCGCCCCGATCCGCTGTGCCCGAAGTGCGGCGCTGACCAGCGTGAGGACCCGACGCCGGATCCGCGGGTGGCGGTGATGGCGCGCTACAAGTCGAGCCGCGTGGCGGTGCCGATGCAGGACGACAGCCTGCTCGACGAGCCGAACGAGGACGAGGATCTCGAGTTCGACGACTTCGACGACGAGGACGACGACGATCCCGGCTTCGACGACGAGGAGGAGCCCGAGGACGAGGACTGAGCCGCGGCTCAGTCGTCATCGTCCTCGGAGCTTGACTCCGCGCCGGCGCGCGGCCCGTCGCCCAGCTCGACCCGGACCAGCCAGAGCCCGTGGGCAGGCGCAGTGCGCCCGGCGAGCTCGCGTTGGCGTGCCTGAAGCACGGTCGTGAGGTGCTCGGGCGCCGCGCGGCCCTGCCCGATGTCCAGCAGCGTGCCGCTCATGATGCGGACCTGGTGGCGAAGGAAGCCGTTGCCGACGAATTCGAGCCAGACCTCGTCGTCGACGCGGCGCACGCGCGCCTCCTCGATGCGGCGCACGGGATGGAGGGCGCCGCAGCCCTGGGCGCGGAAGCTGCTGAAGTCGTGGCGGCCCTCCAGGGCGCGGGCGGCGCGGTCCATGGCGTCGACGTCCAGGGGAGCCCGCCAGTGCCAGCTGAGGCCCTCGCGGAAGGGGCAGCGCGGCCCGCGGTTGAGCACGCGGTAGCGGTAGAGCTTGCGGAGCACCCAGCGGCGGACGTCGAAGTCGGCGGGGGCGACGGCGGCCTCCAGGACGGCGACGTCTCGGGGGAGGGCGTGGTTGATCGCGGCCACGAGCGCGGCGGGCTCCCGCGGGGTCTCGGCCTTGAACGCGACGACCTGCGCGAGCGCGTGTACGCCGGCGTCCGTGCGACCGGACGCGGTGACGCGCACGAGCTCACCGCCGAGCGCGCGCGCGACGGCCTCCTCCACGACCTCCTGGAGCGAGCGCCCGTTCGGCTGGCGCTGCCAGCCCACGTAGGCCGCGCCGTGCCAGGACAGCACGAGCCGCCAGCAGGTCAGCACCCGACCCTCAGTAATTGAGCTTCAACCCGAGGGTGACGGAGCTGGCCGAGAACGAGATGCCGCCCGAGCCGTCCACCGTCTGCACGCGGTACTCGCCGACCAGGTAGCTGTCGCGGACGCCGTTGCGGGCCTCGATCAGGCTGGCCTGCTCGCGGTCCAGCGGGTCGAGGAGGAGCTGGGCGCCGAAGCCGTAATGCCAGCCGCCCTTGCCGCCGCCGACGCCGTCGGTCTCGCTCCCGCTGGTCCAGCGCTCGCGCCAGAGCCAGTAGTCGCCGCCGAGGGTGGCGATGGGGACGATGGGCTGCTCCCGGAAGATGTCCAGGCGGAGCGTGCCGGAGACCGAGACCGGCAGGGCGAAGAGGCGATCAGGCTGGGCCTCGGCCAGCGATCCGTCCTCACCGAGCAGGTAGCCGGACCGCGTGTAGAGGCCGATGCCGAGGTTGAGCTCGGCGATGCCCCAGAGAGAGGGCCCGCCCTCCAGCCAGGACACCAGGTGCGGCGCCTCGAACTGGTCGTAGATCTTGTTGTCCTCGTCGAACCACATGGGGCCGGTGCGGAGCTGCAGGTTCGAGGAGGGGCGCGGCTCCTTCGTCTCCTGGGCCTGCGCCGTGAGCGGCAGGGCCAGCGCGAGCCCGGCCACGACGGGGAGCGCCCGACGCCGCGCGGGGCGCCGGGAGAGCGCGAACAGCCCCGCCGCCAGGGCGCCGAGACCGCTCACCGGGCCGCTGGTACCACAGAAGCCGCCCTCGTCGCCGGTCCGCTCGGCCAGCGACAGGGTCTCTTGAGGCGTGACGCTCACCACAGTGCTCATCGGTCCCTCCTGGCCGCCCTCGTCCACGGCGCGGACGGCGAGGTAATAGGTCGTTCCATTCGTCAGGGGAGAGAGCGTAACCGAGATCTCCTCGCCCGGCGTGACGTCCGTGAACAGGAAGCCGCCCAGATCGGCGTCGTAGCCGTCCATGCGGCTGAGATCGTCCTGGCCGTCGAAGGCGGGGCCACCGCTCGGCCAGTCACCGCGCGAGAACGCGGTGGTCGAGAGAAAGAGCTCGTAAGAGGCCAGATCCTCGTCGTCCACGCCCTCCCAGGAGAGCTCGACGAGCTCCTCGCCGTACTGCACGTCGTCCTCGGAGAGGGAGACGCGGCCGGGCGGGTTGTCCACGGTGAGCAGCACGCCGTCCCCGCCCTCGATCCCGTCCTCGTCGGTCAGGACCACGCGCACGAGGTTGGCGCCCTCCACCCAGTCCGCCGTCTGGCTGGAGACCTCGAAGCTGGCGGTGGCGGTCTCGCCCCCGGCCACGCTGCCGCTGTCGAGGGTGACGTCGCCGTCCTCCCCGAAGACCAGCTCCCAGTCCCCGCCGCGATCCGCGGTGAGCTCCAGGGTGACGATGTCGCCGTCCACGACGCTCTCCGCGGAGACCGAGGTGATCTCCACCCAGGGGCGTCCGGTCAGCACCCAGAGCTCGCCGCTCTCCGTGCCGCCGACGGTGTAGCCGCGCGTGCTGACCAGGCGGACCAGCTCGGTGGAGCCGAGGTCGATCTCGGCGTCGGCGCTGTTCGAGGGGTAGCCGTCCGAGGCGTCGTAGGCGAAGACGAGGGCCTGCCCGTCATCGGCGACCACGACGAAGGGATCCTCCTCGTCGTACTCGTCGACGGCGATGGCGGTGGGCGCGGAGAGCCCGTTGGTGTCGTCGAGGGCCAGCGCCCACTCGTAGGTGCTCGTCAGGTAGCGCAGCACGCCCGCGCTCCCGCAGGCGAAGAGCGCGGAGGGGCCGGTGCCGATGGCGCCCTCCACGCAGTCGGCCCCGGTGAAGTTCGTGTCGGGGACGCTCAGCGCGCCGTCGTCGCCGTCCACCTGCGACACGCTGTCACCGCCGTGCGCGATGAGCACGTCGAGGCCCGTCCAGAGCATGTCCTCGTAGCCGCTCTGGGTCAGGCTGACGGGGAAGCTGCCGGACTCGTCCACGCCGTCGGTCTCGGGGTCGATGATGTGGACCACCGGCCCGAGGTCCGAGCTCTCCACGGCCCAGACCATCCCGTCCCCGGCGACGAGCCCGAGCAGGTTGCCGGTGCCGACGGTGATGGACTCGCCGGCCACCTCGACGCCGTCATCGTCCACCTCCAGCCAGCTCACCAGCCCGTCGGCGCAGCCCACGTAGAAGCGCTGGGCCCCGTCGGACATCTCCACGCCCGCCACGCCGGACAACCCGTCACAGGGCGCGCTGTCCCAGCTCTCGGTGTCCCAGCTCAAGGTGTCCAGCACGCGGACCTGATCGGAGCCCTTCTCCAGCGCGGCGACCCAGCGGCCGTCCTCGGAGACGGCGATGGCTCCGACCTTTGTGCCGATCTCGAAGACCTGCGCCACCCGGTCGGGGCTGGCGGAGGCGGGGGAGACGAGGAGGATCAGGGGCGTCCACATGCCCGTAACGGGATGCAAGAAGCGGACCAACGATCCCTGGCGAAGGAGGCCGATCGCGGGATCGGCCGGCGCTGACAGAGTGTCAGGACGCCTGGAGGCGCCCGTCCCCGAACAGGGTCTTGAGCGCGCCGATGGCGGGGGCCGTCGCCCCGAAGCGGAGGTTGTCCGCCGCCAGCCAGAGGTGGATCCCGTCGCCCGCGCTGTCGACGCGCAGGCGGCCCACGTAGACGCCGCTGCGCCCGGGCAGGCGGCGCGGGCTGGGCACGGGGTCGCCGACGCGCACGCCCTCCGCCCCGCTCAGCGCGGAGACCACGTCGTCGGGGCTGGGATCGACGCTGAAGCGGAGGTGCAGGGAGGCGGCGAGCCCGGCGAAGAGGGGCACCAGGACGGCGGTGAACGCGAGGTGGGAGGCCTCCAATCCCAGGAGGCCGGCGGTCTCGCGCGCCAGGCGCAGCTCGGTCTCGCTCCAGCCGTCCGCGCCGTCCCCGCCGTCCGGCGGCTCGGAGAGGTCGAAGGCCAGGCCCGTGGGGAAGACCTTGCGCGTGGGGCTGCCGCCGCCCAGCAGGGACACGACCTGGGCGGAGAGCTCCTCCACCCCGGAGCGCCCGTAGAGCCCGGCGCTGAGCATCACCGTCCCGCGCGCGCTCTGGAGCCCGAGGCTCCGCAGGGGCGCGAGGGTGGAGGCCAGCGCGACCACCGGGGCCCAGGGGGTGGACACCATGCGCGTCCGGTCGAAGCGCGCGAGGTCGAGGCCGAGCCCGGGGACGAAGCTGGCGCCGTGGCCCAGGAGCGCGCCGCCGATGTCCACGGCGCAGATCCCCTGCTCGGCCAGGGCCGGGGCCAGGGTGCGGGTGAGCTCGGCGGGGGTGGCCAGGAGCACGGCGTCGGCGCCGCGGAAGACGGGCTCCATCGCGCCGCGCGGGCCGAGCGGCTGCACGGGGAGCGAGCTCCCTCCCCAGGAGATCTCCTGGTCGCTGGACCGGCGCGTGGCGACGAGGCGCAGCTCGCGCACAGGCACCGGGGAGCGCTCGAGCGCGGCGCAGAGATCCTTTCCGACGGCGCCGGTGGCGCCCACGAGGACGACGACCAGCCCGGTGGGCGGGGCCTTGGTGGACATGCGCGCTCCCTCAGACTCAGGTTGGACGGTTCACGGTGACGGGAGGCCTGGGGGCGGCTTCGCGTCCGGCGCACGCAGATAACGCAGCGCGACCTCTCCCGGATCCACCGCCTCGTTCGCGAGGAGGACGCCGAGGCGGGCCAGCGCGGCCGAGGGGCAGCGGTCGGGCTCCGGGGCCAGCTCCCCTCCCCTCGCCAGCACGCGCTCCCGCAGGAGCACCGCGCCCTCGCCCACCGCCAGGAAGGGCGCGTCGGGGAGGGCCTCCTCGGGCGGAACGTCCTGCTCGGGCCCGAGCGCGCGGGGGATCTCACCGCTCGCGTCGAAGAGACCGACGTAGACCCTCGCCTTCTTCGCGTCCAGCAGGGCGAGGGTCCGGGGGGAGCGGACCAGGGCGGCGCGGGCCAGCAGCGAGGAGACCGGCAGCACCGGGACCCCCAGCGCCATCGCCACCCCGAGCGCCGCCGAGACCCCCACGCGCAGCCCGGTGAAGGCCCCCGGGCCCACGCTCACGGCGACCAGATCCACCGGGCCGGGCGCGAGCTCTCCCTCCCAGCTCCCCAGGGTCGGGGCCTCGCCCGCGCGCCCCAGCAGCGCGCCCAGGGCGGGGAGGAGCTGCGCGTCGGCGCCCTGCACCACCCGGGCGCTCCAGCTCCGCGCGCCCTCGGGGGCCGCCAGGGTGACGCCGACCACGGGGCCGGCGGTGTCGATGCCCAGCACGCGCATACTAGATCGTCTAGCTCTCGAAGATGCGCTGGATGTCGAAGACGAGCACCGAGAGCATCAGCAGCACGAGGAAGAGCAGGCCCACCTGCTGCACCCGCTCCCGCAGCGCGAGCGAGAGCGGCCGACCGCGGATGCCCTCGAGGGCGTAGAAGAGGATCTGCCCGCCGTCCAGCACGGGGACCGGCAGGAAGTTGACGATGCCCAGCGAGATGGAGAGCATCCCCATCAGGCGCGCCCAGTCGAAGAGGCCGCGCTCGGCGGCGTTGCCCGCCTGCCGGAACATCTCCACCGGCCCGCCGAGGCTCTTCTTCACCGCGGCCTCGCCGGTCAGCAGCTTGCCGATGTGGCCGACGATGAAGGTGCCGAGGCCCCAGGTCTCGGCGACGGCCTGGCTGGCCGCCTGCGAGAAGGGGTAGTAGATCCGCGTCATCTCGCCGTCCACGTAGGAGCCGAGGCGGGTGACGCCGAGGATGGGGCGGTAGTAGTACTGGCCGAAGGGGTCGGTGTCCCGGATGACCAGGGGCGTGAGCGTCAGCGCGACCGGCTGCCCACCGCGGAGGACGGTGAGCGCGATGGGCCGGGCGTCGGCGCTCTCGCCCTCGCCCTGCATGGTGCCCTTCACGGCGTCCAGCACGTCCCCCCAGGCGCGGACGGGCTTGCCGTCCAGGCTGAGGAAGCGGTCGCCCTCCTGGAGTCCGGCCTCGAAGGCCGGGCTGAGCGGGCCATCGGCGCCGGGGCGGCAGCCGGAGAGCCCGTCCGAGCTCCCGTCGTCCAGGTGCTGCTCGACCTCGCCGATGTAGAGAGAGGCGGTCTCCACGCCCCAGCGCGCCTCGGGCGCGTCCACGGGCACGGCGGCGGCCTGGGTCCAGGCGTCGTCGGCGTTGAGGGTCAGCTCGCGCTCGGCGCCGTCGCTGTCCACGCGCAGGCGCACGCGGCCCTGGGCGGCGGCGAGGGCGCGGGCGATGGCGGTCCAGTCCTTGACCTCGGCGCCGTCCACGGCCAGCACGCGGTCACCCGTGCGCAGCCCGGCCCGCCCTGCAGGGGAGCGGGGGTCGGCGACGCCGACGATGGTGTCCATGCGCTCGTGGCCGAGCCCGATGTCCACGCCCGAGCCCGTGGGGGGCAGGTCCAGGGTGAGGGTCGAGGGCGCGCCGCCGCGGACCACGTCCAGGGAGACGGGGCCGCCGGGAGCGGCGGACAGGATGTCCCCGAGCTCCTTCCAGGTGGTGATCGCGCGGCCGTCCACGGCGCGGATCTCGTCACCGGACCAGAGTCCGGCGCGCTCGGCGGGGGAGCCCGGATCCACCGTCCCCACCACCGCCGCCGGCTGGGGCTCGCCCGCCATGAGCAGCCCGGTGAAGACCACGACCGGGAGGATGAGGTTGAAGATGGGCCCCGCGGCCAGCACGCTCAGGCGCTGCCAGATGGGGCGGCGCTGGAAGGAGGACTCCGGGTCGTCGAGCTCCTCGCCCTCGTCCTGGTAGCCGAAGGGATCGGCTCCGGCCATCTGGACGTAGCCGCCGAAAGGCAGCAGAGAGAGCCGATAGTCGGTGCCGTTGTGGACGAAGCCGAAGACCCGGCGCCCGAAGCCGATGGAGAACACCGTGACCCGGACGCCGCAGAGCTTGGCGACCAGGAAGTGTCCCAGCTCGTGGATGAACACGAGGATCGCGATGAGCGCGACGGCGGCGACGATGGAGGTCAGCGACACGATGTCCCTCTCGTGCAGGCTAACGCCCAGGGAGCGCGGAGGGTAATCTTTCCTGGCGAACCTTCTCGAAGAGGAGGATCGCGGCCGTCACGCTGACGTTCAGCGAGTCGAGCCCGCCCTCCAGGGGGACGGCGGCGATGGCGTCGCAGCGCTCGCGCAGGGTGGGGCTGAGCCCCTTGTCCTCGCCGCCCAGCACGATGGCCAGCGGGCCGCGCATGGGGATCTCCCAGCAGGGTCGGCCGTCCATGTCCGCGCCGACCACGCGCACGCCCGCGCGGCGCAGCGCGGCCAGGGCGCTGGACAGGCCCTCGCGGATGAAGAGCACCTCCTCCGCCCCGCCCATGGCCACGCGGTGGACGACGGGGGTGAGGCCCTTGCCGCGCACGACGGGCACGACCACGGCCTGCGCCCCGGCGCCCAGCGCGCTGCGCAGGATGGCGCCCAGGTTGTGCTCGTACTGCACCTCGTCCACCAGGATGAGGAAGGGGTCCTTGCCCGCGGCGAAGAGCTCGTCCAGCAGCCCGGCGACGGTGGGGGTCTGGCGCGGGACGGCCTCGGCGATGACGCCGTTGTGGACGCCGGTCTGGCTACGCTCGTCCAGCGCCTCCCGGGGCACCAGGATCAGCGGCACCCGCGCGGCCTCGCAGAGCTGGCGGATCTCGTCCACCTTCGGGTCGGGCTTCGCGCGCTCGTCCAGGTAGACGCGGCGCACCGGGCGACGCTTTCGCCGCAGGGCCTCCAGCACCACGTTGCGCCCCTCGAGCTGCTCGAGGTCGGAGCCCTGGGGCGGGTGGCGCGGGCCGGGGGGCCCTCCTCGGGGGGGCGGCGGGCCGCCACGTCTGTTATCGCGGGGTCTCCCGGGCATCGGCGGGCTCCTCAGAGGAGCTGCGCGGCGAGCTCCGCCAGCGGCGAGCGCTCCCCCTTGCGCAGCGTGACGTGCCCGGCCAGCGAGCTGCCCTTGAAGCGCTCGACGACGTAGGTCAGGCCGTTGGACATCGCGTCCACGTAGGGGTTGTCGATCTGCTGGGGGTCGCCGGTCAGCACCACCTTGGTCCCCTCCCCCGCCCGGGTGATCACGGTCTTCACCTCGTGCGGGGTCAGGTTCTGGGCCTCATCGATGATGAGGTACTGGGACGGCATGGAGCGCCCGCGGATGTAGGTGAGCGGCTCCACCTCCAGCACGCCCTGGTCCAGCAGGGGCTGGAAGGCCGCGCCGTGATGGACCCGGCCGCGCCCGTCGTCGATGTCGCGGAGCCCGATCAGCAGCTCCAGGTTGTCGAAGATGGGCTTCATCCAGGGGTTCAGCTTCTCGGAGACGTCGCCCGGCAGGAAGCCGAGGTCGCGGCCCAGGGGGAAGATGGGCCGGCTGACCACGAGCCGACGGAACTTGCGCTCGTCCGCCACCTTCTTGAGGCCGGCGGCGATGGCCAGCAGGGTCTTGCCCGTGCCGGCCACCCCGTCCAGGGTCACGAGCTGCACCGCGTCGTCCAGCAGCAGGTCCAGCGCGAAGAGCTGCTCCTTGTTGCGGGCCTGGATGCCCCAGACCCCGTCCTTGAAGCGCGGGACCAGCTTCAGCACCTGCCGCTTCTGGTCGTAGCGGGCCAGCGCGGTCTGGCTGGCGTTCTCCGGGTTCTTGAGGATGACGAACTGGTGCGGGTTGAGCTGGCCTGAGCTCTCCGCGACCTGGCCCGCGGTCCACAGCTCGGAGATGCGCGCGGCGTCGGCGTCCTGGGTGGCGACCCCGCTGTACTGCTCGTCCACCTCGATGTGGGCGTGCTCGTAGTCCTCCGCCGGCAGCGAGAGCGCGTCCGCCTTGATGCGCAGGTTCGTGTCCCGCGTGACGAAGACCACCGAGCCCTTGGGCGAGCGCTGCGCCAGCTCGTGCGCGGTGCCCAGGATGGCGGCGTCGTTGGTCCCGCGCCCGAAGGTGGGCGGGAGCGTCGCGAGATCGTGGGCGATCTCGATGCGCAGGGTGCCGCCGTCGGGGAGCTTGACCCCCTTGGCCAGCGAGCCCTGCCGGCGCAGCTCGTCGAGGTGCCGCGAGACGTGGCGGGCGTTGCGACCGGTCTCGTTGAGGTCCTTCTTGAAGCGGTCGATCTCCTCGATCACGGTGATCGGGATGACCAGATCGTGCTCCTTGAAGACGAAGATCGCGTTGGGATCATAGAGGAGGACGTTGGTGTCGAGGACGAAGGTTCTGCGCCCTTCTCCCTCGGGGCTCATCTGCTCCAAGGAGACCTCATGCGCCGGCGCGCGAGCCGGCTACTTGACTTCGAGCTGGTAGGAGCGGCTGCCGCCCGCGACGGGGTCGGTGGCGCGGCGCGCGTAGGTGATGACGGGCGTGTCCAGGTTCAGCGTGCCGGCGTCGTTGTTGCCCGTCCCCACGAAGAGGTTCAGGACACCGCCGCCGAGGGTGGGGGCCGGCATCGCGTTGAACACGATGGTGTTGGCGCCAGGCTTGAGGTAGCGCCCGATGTCGAGGATGAGCTGAGCGTCGCCCGAGCGGATCTTCTGCACGAGCACGCCGTTGACCATCACCTCGATCTCGTGGCCCTGGGACTGGTTGTCCTGGGTGACCAGCCAGTAGCGCCCCTGAGGCGCCGTCGCCGCCGGCGCCGGGGTGGAGGAGCCCTGGTTGGTCACCGAGCCCTGGACCTCGACCCGATACTGCGGCGCGTCGACCCAGACGTTGCCCTGGTCGTCGATGCGGACGTTCACACCCTTGAAGTCGTAGGAGCGCAGACCCTCGGCCTGCACGCCGTTGACGTACAGCGCGCGCTCCGTGGCCATCGCCGAGAGCACGAAGAGGAGGACAGAGATCATGCTTCGGACTCCTTGTTCAAGCGTTCGTGGAGCACACTCGAGACCTTGAAGACCGGGAGCGTCTTCGGCGCCACCTCAACAGGAGCCCCCGTCCGAGGGTTCCTCCCCGTGTAGGCGCCGTAGCGCTGGGGCTTCCATGTCCCGAACCCGCGAATCTCCACGCGCCGTCCGTCCAGCAGCGCGTTCTGGAGCTCCTGGAACACGAGATCCACCACCTCCTCCGTCGTGCGGCGCGGCAGCCGACGGGAGCTGGCGATCACGTCGATGAGCTGGGAGCGGGTCATCGGGGGCCTGAGCTTTCCTTACTCGTATAGGCCGGATCGTGCCGGAGGGCCACTCAGACGTGATCTTTGCCCTTGCGCTCCGCCGCCTTCGCCTCTCGCTCGCGACGCCGACGCTCGCTCTCCGTGAGCTCGGTGGACCCGCCCTCAGCGGCGACAGCGCCCGCGCCGCCGGCCATGACCCGCGCGAAGAGGGGCTTCGCCCTGTCGAAGACCAGCGTGAGCGGAGCCGCCACGTAGACCGTGGAGTAGGTGCCGAAGATGACGCCGAGGATGATGGCGAGCGCGAAGGTGGCGATGACCTCGCCGCCCAGGAACAGGAAGGGGACCATGGCGAGCATGGTGGTCATGCCCGTCCCCAGCGTGCGGCTGAGCGTCTCGTTGAGCGACTCGTTCATGATCTGGTCGAGCGGCTTGCGTCGGTACTTCTTCTGGTTCTCGCGGATGCGGTCATAGATGACGATGGTGTCGTTGATGGAGTACCCGAGGATGGTCAGCAGGGCGCCGACGATCGAGAGGTTGAACTCCACCACGTAGATCCCGAGGATGTCCAACAGGATGAACACGCCGACCACGTTGATGACGTCGTGCAGGATGCCGACGACCCCGCCGGGTGCGAAGCTGAGGTCGAAGCGCACGCCCACGTAGACCAGGATCAGCATGCAGGTGATGCCGACCGCCAGCAGGCCCTGGTTCCGCAGGTCCTTGCCGACGCTGGGGCCCACGGACTCCACCGAGAGCACCTCGAACTCCTGCTGGATGGAGCGCTCGAGCGAGTGCTGGACGGCCACGGCGAGGCTGGGGAGCTTCACGTGGACCGTGTTCTCTTCCGGGGTCTTCTCGACCGTGGCGCCCTCGATCCCCTTCAGCGCGTCCTCAATCTTGTCGATGATGACGGGCTCACCGTTGTAGCGCACGGTCATGCGCGTGCCGACCTCGGCGTCGAAGGTGCTCTCCGCCAGCCAGCCAGGGGGGAAGTGCTTCTCCAGCGCGGACTTGACCTCCTCGGTGACCTCGGCGGCCCCGTAGGTCGGGTCCTTGACGCGGACGAGGTACTCGCGCTCCTCGGAGCCGATCGCCTGCACGCTGTCCGCCTCGATGTCCGCTGCAGCCACCGTCTGGCGCACGGTCTCGATGGCGACCTGCTCGGCGAAGCGGAGGCGAACCTCCGTCCCGCCGGTGAAGTCGATGCCCCAGGTGGGACCCCGGAAGATGAGCAGCAGCATGCTGATCAACCACCAGGTCACGGAGACCGCCGCGGCCTTGTTCTTGTGCTTGAGGAAGTCGATGTTGGGGACGGAATTCATGAACGGCATGGCGCGTCCTCAGATCGAGATCCGATGGGGAGACTTGCGAGCGTAGAGGTCCATCATCATCCTCGAGGTGAAGACCCCGGTGATCAGCGTCGTGATGATGCCGATCATGAGGGTGACCGCGAAGCCCTTGATGGGCCCCGTTCCGTAGGTGTAGAGCACCACACCGGCGATGAACGTGGTGATGTTGGCGTCGAGCACGGCCCAGAGCGCCCGATCGAAGCCCGCATCGACCGCGGCACGCGCCGATCGACCCAGGCGCAGCTCCTCTCGGATGCGCTCGAAGAAGACGATGTTGCAGTCCAGGGCCATGCCGACCGTGAGCGCGATGCCCGCGATGCCCGGCAGGGTCAGGGTCGCGTCGAAGGCGGCCATGAACGCCATCACCAGCAGCACGTTCGCGCTCAGGGCGAGGTTCGCGATGATGCCCGAGACGCGGTAGAACCAGATCATGAAGACCAGCACCAGCCCGCCGCCCAGGAGGCTGGCGAGGGTGCCCGAGCGGATGAGGTCGGCGCCGAGCGAGGCGCTGACCGTGCGGACCTCGCCCACGCTGACCGGGGCCGGGAGCGCGCCCGTGCGCAGCACCAGCGAGAGCACGCTGGCCTCCTGGAAGGCGCGCTGGTAGTCGCCGGTCCCCATCGTGATCCGGCACTGACCGCCCGAGATCTTCTGGATGATCCGGGGCGCGCTGCGCACCTCGTCGTCCAGCACGATGGCGAAATTCCGGCCGACGTTCTGGCCCGTGACCTCCGCGAAGATCTGGGCGCCGCGCGGCTTGAACTCCATGGCCACGTAGGGGCCCTCCACCGGGTCCATGGCCGTGTGGGCGTTGGAGATGTCGTCCCCGGTGAGGATGATCTCGTCCCGGACGACCCAGGGCTGAGCGCGCGTCTTCTTGCCCTGCGCGGTCTCGTACTCCCACATCAGCCGGGTGCTCGCGGGGATGCGCCCCTCGCGCTGCAGCCAGTCGGAGAGGAGCTCGTCATCCTCGAAGGTCGGCTTGTCCAGCGCCTTCTCCGCGTCGAGCAGCGCCCGCTCGAGGTCCGCGCGCTCGAACTCGTCGGGCGGGACCACCATCATGAACTCCAGCATGGCGGTCGTGCCCAGCGCGGCGGCGGCCTGCTGCACGTTCTCCATGCCCGGGAGTTGCACGTTGATGCGGCTGCCGCCCTTGAGCTGGATGAGGGGCTCCTTGACGCCCGTGGCGTTCACGCGGTTGCGCAGCGTCTCCAGCGCCTGCTCCACCGAGCGCTGGGCGATGCCGGAACGGGTCGCGTCGGTCACCCGGTAGAGCTCCCAGTCCTTGCCATCGACCTGCGTGGTCTCCACCAGCTCGTAGCTCGACTGCTTGAGCCGCATGTAGCTGTGCAGATCGTCGATCCCGTCCGGGCTCTCCAGCCGGATCAGGAGCTCCGCCTTGCCCGGCACGCGCCGGATCTCGGCGATGGAGACGTTGTTGCTGGCGGCGAGGTCCTTGATGACCTTCACGTCGCGCTGCACCTGCGAGATCACCGCCTCCTCGGTCTCCACGGTCAGCACCATGTCGATGCCGCCCTGGAGGTCGAGGCCCATGTTGATCCGCGCGTTCGGCAGGAAGCGATCGTACCACTCCGCCGGCTGATCCTCCTTCTTCTCCTCCGCCCCGTCCAGCGTCACGCTCGCGCTCTGGGCCTGAGCCGCCAGGCGCTCCTGCGCGCTCTCGCCGAGCAGCGTGGGGAGCAGCATCCAGACGCCCCAGAGGACGATGAGGACATTCAGTACGAACCGGGTCCACCATCCGCCGCCCATGACCTAGCTCCCCTTGGCCGCGTCCGCCTGGGCCGCGACCAGCTTGCGCCTCACCGCGCTCTTCTCCACCGTGATCCGCACGCGGTCGGCGACCTCGAGCAGGACCGTGGTGTCGTGGACCTCGTAGACCTTGCCGTGAAGCCCCGAGCTGGTCACGACCGCGTCGCCCTTCTGCAGGCTGGCGACCAGCGCCTCCTGCTCCTTCATCTCCTTCTGCTGGGGCCGGATGATGAGGAAGTAGATGATCGCGACCATGGCGATCATCAGCGGGAACATGCCCAGCGGGCTGCCGCCGGCGGGAGCGGGGGTGTCCGCGGACACCAGCAGCCCCTGGTCCGCGGAGGCGGCCAGCGAGAGCAGCGGGAGGAGGAGGCTCGTCATCGTCGTTGTCTCCAGGGACACAGTCTCCGGGTCACGCATCCAGGGGCGCGGTCGCGCGCGCGGCGTAGGAGCGCGCCGCTTGCACCGCCGCCGGACCGGCGTGGACGGCGGCCCGCAGGCGCGCCATCAAGGACTGATAGAAGGCGAGGTTGTGGAGCGAGAGCAGCCTCGGGGCCAGGATCTCGTTGGAGAGGAAGAGGTGCCGGAGGTAGGCCCGGCCGAAGGACTGGCAGGTGTAACACGCGCAGCCCGGATCCACGGGGCGGTCGTCCTCACGAAAGCGGGCATGCCGGATGTTGAGGCGGCCCTCGCTCGTGTACAGGGTCCCGAAGCGCCCCGTGCGCGTCGGCAGCACGCAGTCGAAGAGATCCACCCCGCGCGCGACGTTCTCGGCGATGTCGTGGGGGGTGCCGACGCCCATGAGGTAGCGCACCTTCCCCTCGGGGAGCCGGGCCGTGACGTGCTCGACCAGCGCGAGCATGGCGTCCTGAGGCTCGCCCACGGAGAAGCCGCCCAGCGCGATCCCGTCCAGGTCCAGGGAGACGAGCTCGTCGGCGTGCGCCGCCCGAAGATCCTCGTAGAAGCCCCCCTGCACGATGCCCAGCAGGGCCGTGCGCTCGGGCTGCTTCCGCGCGGCGAGGCAGCGCTTGAGCCAGCGCGTGGTGCGCTCGGTGCTGCGGGCGACCCGGTCCCGATCCGCCGGCCACTCGATGCACTCGTCGAAGGCCATGGCGATGTCCACGCCCAGCGTCTCCTGGATCTCGACTGAGAGCTCGGGCGTCAGGTGCAGGTGCGCGCCGTCGTGGGGAGAGCGGAATTTCACGCCCTCCTCCTTCACCTTGCGCAGGCTCTCCAGGCTGAAGACCTGGAAGCCCCCCGAGTCGGTGAGGATGGGGCCGTCCCAGTTCATGAAGCGGTGCAGCCCGCCCAGGCGCCCGATGAGCTCGTGCCCCGGCCGCACCCAGAGGTGGAAGGCGTTGGAGAGCACCACGCTCGCGCCGACCTGGAGCAGCTCCAGCGGGGTGATGCCCTTGACCGTCCCCGCCGTCCCCACGGGCATGAAGGCCGGGGTCGGGATCACGCCGTGAGAGGTGCTCAGCAGCCCGGTCCGGGCCGCCCCCGCTGTGGCCAGCACGCGCATCTCGAGCGGGCGGCTCAAGGCCCGGCCCGGTCGAGGAGCATGGCGTCCCCGTAGCTGTAGAAGCGCAGGCCCTCGCGCACGGCGCGCTCGTAGGCGGCGAGCACGCGCCCGCGCCCCCCGAAGGCCGAGACCAGCATCAACAGCGAGCTCCGCGGGAGGTGGAAATTGGTCAGCAGGCGATCTACCACGGAGAAGCGGTAGCCCTCGCGGATGAAGAGTCGCGTGGTCCCGCCGCCCGCGCGCAGCTCGCCGCCCTGGGCCGCGCTCTCCAGCGCCCGCACCGAGGTCGTCCCCACCGCCACGATCCGCCCGCCCCTCGCCCGGGTCTCCGCCACCAGGCGCGCCGTCTCCTCGGGGATCCAGTAGGGCTCCGGGTGCAGCAGCCCCTCCTCCAGATCCTCCGGGCGCAGGTTGCGGAAGGTCCCCGGCCCGACGTGCAGGGTCACCCGGGCGAGCCCGACCCCGCGGCGCGCGAGCGCGGCCAGCAGGGCCTCGGAGAGGTGGAGCCCCGCCGTCGGCGCCGCCACCGCCCCCAGCGGGCCGGCGTAGACCGTCTGGTATCGCTCGCGGTCGAGCGCGGTGTCGGCGCGCCCGAGGTAGGGCGGGAGGGGCACGCGACCGGCCAGGGCCATCAGCGTCGCCGGATCGGGGAGCGCCTCCACCTCCCAGTCTCCGCCGGACAGCCGCGCCCGCGTCAGCACCGCCGCGCCCAGCTCCGGCGGGACCCCCAGCACCTCCAGGCGCTCGCCGGGGCGGAGCTTCCCTGCCGGGCGCATCATCGCCGGGACCGGACCCGGGCCGGGGGCGAGCAGCAGCGCCTCCACCGCCCTGCCCGTCGCCCGCCGGAGCTGGAGGCGCGCGGGCATGACCGCCGTGTCATTGACGACGAGCAGATCTCCAGGCTCGAGCAGCTCGGGGAGATCACCGGCCCGCCGCAGGTCGGACGCCGCGTCCTCGCCCAGCACCAGCAGGCGGGCGTCCTCGCGCCGCTCGGCGGGGAAGCGCGCGATCAGCGCGTCGGGGAGCGCGTAGTCGAAGGGCAGGAGGCGCGGATCCACCGCGGCTTCAGCGCCACCCCGCTCCTCCTCGAGCGCCCCGCCCTGTGTCGGGCCCTGTGTCGGGCCCTGTGTCGGGCCCTGTGTCAGGCGCTGTGCTGGCTCCGCGCTGTCCAAGCCTGGGCTCCCACCGTGCGCCGCCCCTCACTGGGGCGAGCGGCGAAGCTCATAAGCACGACTTCCGGCACCGCCAAGGCCAGGGGGCGCGCGAGCGCGGCGCCATGAGCTCCGGGCGCGACACGGACAACGACGTTAGGGAGCTCCGCTCTCCGGAGGGTCTCTCGTGAAGCCACGCGCCGCTGACCGCAACACCATTCGCCGCCCCCGTGACAGCGAGGCCGACGCGCCCGCGCCGGAGGCGACCGAGGCCGCGGCCGTGGCCAGCCCCGCGCCTGCTCCCGCCCCGAGCCCGGCGACCCCGCGCGCGGTGGAGCCCACGCTGGACCCCTCGGCCCTCCTCGCCGAGCTCGAGGCCCTCGGTCAGGGCGAGCTGGACCGCCTGCTCCGCGGACAGACGGCCCGCCGCTTCAAGTCCGGCGACCGCGTCAGCGGCGCCGTGGTGCGCGTCACCGCCGACTCGGTCTTCGTGGACATCGGCGGAAAGAGCGAGGCGATCCTGGACCGCGCCGAGCTCGAGGGCGTCGTGCCCGTGGCGGGCGAGACCATGAGCGCCTTCGTGCTGTCGACCGGCGCCGACGGCATCCGCCTGGCCCGCCGCCTCTCCGGCCGCGCGGGCCTGGGGGCGCTGGAGGAGGCGCGCGACGCCGGCATCCCCGTGGAGGGTCGGGTGGAGGCCCGCAACTCCGGCGGCTTCACCGTGCGCGTCGCGGGCGCTCAGGCCTTCTGCCCGGTCTCCCAGATCGACCGCCACCCCGAGAGCGACCTGGACCGCTACGTGGGCCTGGTCGGCATGTTCATGGTCAAGGACGTGCGCGGGCGGGACGTGATCGTCTCCCGCCGCGACGTGCAGGAGCAGGAGGCGGCGGAGAACGCCGTTCGCCTGTGGGCCTCGGTGAAGGCCGGGGACACGCTGGAGGGCGTGGTCGCCACCATCAAGGAGTACGGCATCTTCGTGGACGTGGGCGGCGTGCTGGGCCTCATGCACAAGAGCGAGCTGGGCTGGGACGACAGCGTCACCCCGCCCGCCCGCGGCGAGCGCGTCACCGTGCGCGTGATCGAGGTGGACCCCACGGCGAAGCGCATCTCGCTCTCCATGAAGGATCCCGCGCTCAGCCCCTGGTCCCGCGTCGGCCGCGACTTCTTCGAGGGGGAGGTCTACGCCGCGAAGATCACGCGCCTCTCCACCTTCGGCGCCTTCGCCTCCCTCGCCCCCGGGCTCGAGGGCCTCATCCACATCTCCAACCTCTCCAAGAGCCGGGTGGAGCAGCCCGCCCACGTCGTGAAGCCGGGGCAGGAGGTCCGCGTCCGCGTGCTGGGGGCCGATCACGCCCGTCAGCGCCTGGACCTGGGGATGAAGCAGGCGGAGGACGGCTGGGAGCCCGAGGAGGGCGAGCGCCGCCCGACCGGGCCCGCGCCCAAGGCCGCTCCGCAGAGCCTGGGGACCATGGCCGACCTGCTGGCCGGGGTGAAGATCCCGGTCAAGACGCCGGCTCCCGCGGCCCCCGCAGCTTCGGCCGGGCGTCGGCGTCGCTAGCTGATCTAGCCGAGCTCCGCCAGCTTCTGCTTGACCATCAGCAGATCTTCGAGGGTCTTGCGCTTCTCATCCGGGGAGCGCAGCAGATAGGCCGGGTGGAAGGTCGCCATCAGCGGGATGCGGTCCCGCCAGGTGTGCCACTGGCCGCGCAGCCCGCTGATCCCGCGGGTGGTGCCCAGCAGGGTCTGGGTGGCGATGCGGCCCACGCAGAGCATCAGCTTCGGGTCGATGGCCTCGATCTGCCGGTCCAGGAAGGGGCGGCAGGCGGCGATCTCCTGCGGGAGCGGGTCGCGGTTCTCCGGCGGTCGGCACTTGACGACGTTGAGGATGTAGACCTGGCTGCGGGAGAGCCCCAGCACGTTCTGGAGCATGCGGTCCAGCATCTCGCCCGCCGCGCCCACGAAGGGCTCGCCGAGCTCGTCCTCGCGGGCGCCAGGGGCCTCGCCCACCACCACCAGCCGCGCCTCGGGGCTGCCCACGCCGAAGACGATGTTCTTGCGCCGCTCGCAGAGCCCGCAGCGGCGGCAGTCGCCGAGATCGTCGCGGATGGCCTGCAGCGCCTCCGCCGGAGGACGGCGGGTGACGAGGGAGGCCCAGCGCGAGGACAGGGTGACCTGGCCCTGGGCCGGGGCGGAGGCCGAGGCCGCGACGCTCGGGGCGGCCGGGCTCGGGGCGGCCGGGCTCGGGGCGGCCGGCGGGCGGCGGGCGGCGCTCTCCGGGGGAGCCTGCGGGCGCGGGGGCGCGGAGCTCGGACGCGGCGCGCTCCCCCCCGGGGTTGGCGCGGGCGCCAGGTTGAGCGGCGGGCCGAAGGTGGCCTCCCCCGCCCCGGCGGGCGCGCGGGGGAGCGCGAAGGCCCCGGTGAGCCCCTCCCAGGCGGCCAGCGCCGAGAGATCGGCGAGGATGTCGGACAGCTCGCCCAGCGGCGTCGCGCTGACCTGGCCGGCTCCCTCGGGCTCGCCTGGACCTCTGCTCACGCCCACTCCTCCCGAGGTCCTGGTAACGCATCCTGAAGGCGCCAGCCTCGGGCGCGGAGGCGAGAGATCAGCGGGAGCAGCGGCAGACCGATGACGTTCCACCAGTCACCCTCGGTGGCCTCGACCAGCCAGGCGCCGAGCCGCTCGACCTGGTAGCCGCCCGCGCAGCCGGCCGCCTCGCCGTAGCCGATGTAGTCCAGGAGCTCCTGGTCTTCTACGTCCGCTCGGAAGCGCACCCCGGTCGTGACCGAGAAGGTCTCCACCTCCTCGCCCTCCACCAGCGCCACCCCGGTCGTGAGGTGGTGCGTGCGGCCCCGGAGGAGCTCCAAGCGGGTGAGCCAGTCGGCTCTCCCGTGGGGCTTGCCGAAGACCTCCCCGTCCAGGTGCGCGACCTGATCCGCGCCGATGACCAGCACGCCAGGGGTCCGGCGCGCCACGGCCCTCGCCTTGGCGACCGCGCGGCCCACCGCCATCTGAAGCGGATCCGAGGAATGGATCGACTCCTCCTCATCTCCCGGAGATACCGCTTCGCAGGGAATTCCCGCGTCCTTCAGGAGGCCCAGCCTCCAGGGGCTCGAAGAAGCCAGCAGCAGGCGCTTCACCTTGTGTCCTCCACCGAATACCATTGTCGTGGGAGTCAGACTATAGTACCTCTGCTCTTGACGCCGGTAGAGTTTCCGCTCGGCCGGCGCGGAAGAACCTCGCAGGAACAGCATGACCACGCGCGCTGTCGGAATCGACCTCGGAACCACTTACTCAGCCATCGCTCATGTCAACAAGCATGGCGTCCCCGAGATCCTCCCGAACGCGGAAGGGGATCGCATCACGCCTTCCGTGATCCTCTTCGACGGCGACGACGTGATCGTGGGGAACTACGCCAAGCAGTCGGCGGTGGCCTACCCGGATCAGGTGGTCGAGTTCGTCAAGCGCCACATGGGCGATGACGGGTTCACCTTCGAGTACCGCGGGGAGTCGTACACGCCGGAGAAGCTCTCCAGCTTCATCCTGGCGAAGCTGAAACACGACGCCGAGCTGCGCCTCGGCCACCCGGTAGATCAGGCCGTCATCACCGTGCCCGCCTACTTCGGCGACAAGCAGCGACGCGCGACGATGCGCGCGGGTGAGATGGCCGGGCTCAAGGTGCTGAAGCTGCTGAACGAGCCCACCGCGGCGGCCTTCGCCTACGGCCTCACGAACATGGGCCGCAACCTGAAGGTCCTGGTCTTCGACCTCGGCGGCGGCACCTTCGACGTCACCATCGTCGAGATCAAGGGCTCGGAGATCTCGGTCGTCGCCACCACGGGCGACCACCAGCTCGGCGGCAAGGACTGGGACGACGTCCTCATCCAGTTCGCGGCGGACGCCTTCCAGAAGAAGCACGGGCTCGACCCGCTCGAGGATCTGGCCGCCTACCACGACCTGCGCCAGAAGTGCGTGAGCGCCAAGCTGAGCCTCACCCGCCGGCCCAAGGTCAACCTCTTCTACGACTTCAAGGGCAAGATCCTGCGGCTCAGCGTGACGCGCGAGCAGTTCGAGGATCTGTCCGCCGGTCTGCTCGCCCGCTGCGAGATGCTGACCCGCGACGTGCTCGACGAGGCGCACACGAGCCCGACCGAGGTCGACACCGTGCTGCTGGCGGGCGGCTCGACCCGCATGCCGATGGTGCGGCGGCTCATCGCGCAGATCTTCGGGCGTGAGCCGGCCACGGACATCAACCCGGACGAGTG
This sequence comes from uncultured Enterobacterales bacterium, assembly GCA_964615375.1. Taxonomy (GTDB): domain Bacteria; phylum Myxococcota_A; class UBA796; order UBA796; family CAZKWG01; genus CAZKWG01. The sequence goes on along the minus strand of CAZTOW010000063.1, from coordinate 30,496 downwards.
CGTGGCCCTGGGCGCGGCGCTGACCGCCGCCCTGGAGAGCGCGCGGCTGACGGGCGAGAAGGCGCCGCTGGACATCCGCACCCACGACGTGACCAGCCACTCCCTGGGCATGGCGGTCTACAAGGACGGCGACCTCTACAACAGTCGGATCATCACGAAGAACAGCCGCATCCCCTGCGAGCGCTCACGGGACTGCTACGTCACGACCCACGACGGGCAGACCGCCATCGACCTCTTCCTGGTGCAGGGCGAGAACCCGGATCCGCGCGAGTGCACCACGCTCGGCCGCTTCGAGTTCTACGGCATCCCGCCTCGGGAGAAGGCCAAGAGCCGGCTCTCCGTCACCTACCGCTACAACGCCAACGGCATCGTCGAGGTCGAGGCGATGGACCTGCTGACGGGCCAGACCCTGGCCCACCGGCTGGCCAGCGGGCAGGTCACGCTGGACGACGTGGCGAACAACCGCATCCCCATGCACATCGCGCTGGTGATGGACCTGTCCGGCTCGATGTACGGTCAGAACCTCTCCGACGCGCGGCGGGCGGCGCTCTCCTTCATCAACCGCGTCCTGAAGCCGCGGCGCGACGTGGCGCTCATCCTCGCCCCCGGCGGGCTCAAGGCCGGGCCGACCTCGGACGTGCGCGTGCTGGAGCAGGCCATGGACGGGCTCATCGCCATCGGCTCGTCCCCGCTGCACATGGGGCTCTCCCAGGCGCGCGAGGCGCTCAAGTCGAAGGCGGGCATGCATCGGGTCTTCGTCATGTTGACCGACGGGAACCCCGATGACCCGGAGGCGACGTTTGCGGAGGCCATGCGCATCCGGCGCTCCGGCGGACGGGTTATCGCTATCGGGGTCGGGCGACACGTTCGGCAGGACTACCTCCGGAGCCTCTGCTCGAACCCGACGGACTACCACGCCTGCGGGGATCCGGTGGATCTCGAGGGCGCGCTCACCAACCTCGCCACAGAGATCAACACCGGCGCCTAGCAAGGAGGACGTCTTGGCCGAGAAGTTCGACGCCGGCGATGAGCTGACGCTGGATGCGCTCGCGGAGGAGGTGACCACCCTCCGTGAGTCGCTGGAGCAGATCGCCCGGCGAGACGACATCCAGAAGCAGGCCTTCGACGCGCTCTACGAGGAGCTGCGGCAGTACAAGGAGGACTTCGTCTTCCAGGCCGAGAAGCCGCTGCTGCTCGATCTGCTCCTGTTCTACGACAGCCTCAACTGGTTCCAGCAGAGCCTGCTCAAGCAGGAGATGGGCCCGGACGTCATCGCGGACAGCTTCCAGTACCTCGTGGACGAGTTCCTGGAGCTGCTCTACCGCCGCGACGTCCTGCCGCAGGAGTCCCGGACGCGCTACGACCGCCGCTTCCAGAAGGCGGTCAAGGTGCTGAGCACCGACGAGGCGGAGCTCGACTACCACGTCGTCGAGGTGGTCAAGCGCGGCTTCTCGCGCGCCGGCCGCGCCTTCCGCCCCGAAGAGGTCGTGATCTACCGCTACGTGCCGGAGGGAGGCCAGCGCCTGGAGAGCCAGGGCGGTGACATCCCCACCGAGGCCGAGCCGCTCGCCGGCCCGGACGGGGAGTAGGACCGGCCCATGAGCGACGATATCGTCCTCGGAATCGATCTGGGCACCACCTTCTCGTCGATGGCGGTGGTGGACCGCTTCGGCAAGGCGAGCATCGTGCCCAACGCGGAGGGGCACGCGGCCACGCCCTCCGTCTTGCACTTCTACGAGCGGGACGCCTGCGTCGTCGGCGAAGAGGCCGTCAAGATGGTGGTGGTCGATCCCGCCAACATCGTGCGCTTCATCAAGCGGCAGATGGGCGAGGCCGACTTCACGCTGGAGTTCTTCGGCCGCGCCTACACGCCGCAGGAGCTCTCGGCCCTCATCCTGCGCAAGCTCAAGGACGACGCCGAGGAGGCGCTCGGCCTGGAGATGCGCGACGCCGTGATCACGGTGCCGGCGTACTTCAACGCCGCGCAGCGCTCGGCCACAGCGGAGGCTGGCCAGATCGCCGGCTTCAACGTGCTCTCCATCATCAACGAGCCCACGGCGGCGGCGATCTCGTACGGGCTGGACCGGCTCGGCGGGCAGCGCAAGCTGATGGTCTTCGACCTCGGCGGCGGCACCTTCGACGTCACGCTGATGGAGATCAACGGCATCTCCTTTCGCACCATCGCCAGCGACGGCAACGCCGAGCTGGGCGGCAAGGACTGGGACGATCGCCTCCTGAACCACGTCGCCGAGCAGTTCGTGGCCCGCTTCGGCATGGACCCGCGCGACGAGTCCCAGCCCTACCAGGAGCTCTACGAGCGCTGCCTGCACGCCAAGGTCTCGCTGTCGACGAAGCCGCGCGCGGTCATCCCGGTCAATTTCCGCGGCCAGCGCATGGTGGTCAGCGTCAACCGCGAGGAGTTCGAGCAGCTCACCTGGGACCTGGTCGAGCAGTGCGCCGACACCTGCCACATCGTGCTGGAGAAGGCCGGGCTGCGCTGGCCGGACCTCGACGAGGTGCTGCTGGTGGGCGGATCGACGCGGATGCCGATGATCCGCGACACGCTCCGCAAGCTCTCCGGCGAGAAGGTCGCCCCCGGCGTCAGCCCGGAGGAGAGCGTCGCGCTTGGCGCCGCCCTGGCCGGCGTGCTGCGCCACCGCCCCAAGCACCCCGCCCTCCTGGCCCAGCGCTCGCTGCTGGCCCAGCGCGCGCGATCGAAGGGTCCCGGCGACGCCTCCGAGACCGAGACCATGCCCGCCGGGGCGGATCGCTCCGCCGCGCGCCCCGCCGAGCCCTCCGGGCACCCGAGCCCTGGTCGCCGCCAGGAGCCGCCCGACGAGGCGGCCGCTCCCCTCCCGATGGCCACCATCACCGACGTCACCACCCACCCGCTCGGCGTGATCGTGCTCGATCGCGACCTGCGCGAGGTGGTGGTCCCGCTGGTCGGCGAGGCCACGCCGCTCCCCTGCGAGAAGCGCGGGCGCTTCGCCTACGCCTACGACGGCATGACCGCCGTGCGCGTCGAGGTCACCGAGGGCACGGGCGCCGTGCGCGACGAGGTCGAGGTGATCGGGGAGGTCGTGCTGGAGAACCTGCCGCCGCGACCGCGGGGCACGCCGATCGAGGTCATCTACCGTTATACGGTCAACCAGATCCTCGAGGTGGACGTGCTGGACGTGGAGACGAAGGCCGTGCGCAAGGCGCGGATGGATCTCAAGGGCGGGCTCGGGGCCTCCGGGGTAGGTGAGGCGCGCGAGAAGCTGTCGAAGGCGCGGGTGAGCTGAGCCGATGGAAGCACGGGATTTCGAGACCATCGAGCAGTTCTTGAAGCTCGTCGAGAAAGGCGACCTGTTCGAGTACTACGGGCTCGGGCCGGACGTCGGGGACGACGTGATCGAGGAGGCCATCAAGAAGCGCCGGACCTGGGCGCAGGGCCAGCAGTCCAACCCGAAGTTCCGCAACGAGGCCCTCTGGATCATCAAGAACATGGCGCTGATCCGGCGCGCCGTGCTCGAGGAGCGCATCACCTACCAGGAGGCGGTGCAGAAGAAGGGCATCGAGCGCGCGCTGGAGAAGCTCTCGGTCTTCATCGAGGGCACGCTGCTGGACGGGGTGCTGAGCCCGGCCAAGGAGCAGGCCATCCTGGAGCAGGCGCAGAAGCTGGGCGTCCCTGGAGAGCGCGCGCTGGAGCGGGCCCTGGCCATCCTGAGCGGGCGCGGCGGCACCCGCGCGGCCGAGTCCGCGCCTCCGGTCGAGAGCTTCGTCGATTACTATCAGGTGCTGCGCGTCCCCGCCGACGCGGACTCCGCGGCCATCGAGGAGGCGCACCGCGCGCGCTACCGCGAGGCCCGCGACCTGGCGGACAAGGGCCGCGCCAGCGAGATGTACGCGCAGCTCGACGAGGGCTGGCGCGTGCTCAAGGACGCCGAACGCCGCGCCGCCTACGACGCCCGGCGCCGCGAGTTCATGCTCGCCCTCGAGCGCAGGGCCGCCGGCGAGGACGGTGAGTTCAAGGGCTTCCTCCCCCCGCCGCCCAGGAAGCGCAAGATCGAGGTCGAGGCGGAGCCCGACCCCGAGCCCATGGAGGTCGTGCTGACGCAGGCGGCCCGCGTGGTCCACGAGGCGCCGCCCCCGGCCCGCGCCAGCCAGCCCCCGCGGCCATCGCAGCCCCCGCCGCGCCCGGCGCCCGAGCCCCGCCCGGCCACACCTCCCGCGCCGCCCCCTGTCGTCCCGGCCGCTCCGGTCGTCCCCGCAGCTCCCGTCGTCCCCGCGGCCCCCGTCGTCCCGGCCCAGCCCGCCGCCCCCGTGGCGTCACCGCCCCTGGCCTCGACGACCACGTCAGCGACGCCCGTCCCGACCCCGCCCCTGCGCGCGCCGGAGACCACCGACGCCATGCGGGCGAACGCGGCCGTGGGCGGTCGCCAGCGCCAGCGCGCGCCCCAGCTCGAGATCGACGGCCCGGACCTGCACAAGCTCAAGGTCGGCAACGACCCCGTCGCCGTCCAGTTCGTCGTGCGCAACGCGGGCCAGGGGCAGATGAACGGTCGCGTGCTCTCCGACCGCGAGTGGGTGCAGGTCGCGCCTGCCCGCCTCGACCCCAACCGGCGCGAGCAGGTCGTGGAGGCCACGGTCCATCCCGCCCAGATGCCCCGCCGTCAGGCCATCAGCCTGGTGACGGTGGTGGCCGATCACGGCGAGCGCCGCTCGATCACCATCGACGTCGAGAAGAAGGGGGTCCCCGGGGTGGTGCTCCTCGCGATCGTCGCCGTAGCCCTGGCCTTCATCATCGCCCTCGTGCTCGCGTTCACCTTGTAGGTCTGGCGACGTTATGCTCATGCATCCCGCCAGCGGCACGGGGGCTGTATGAGCACGGAAGGCACGACGGAGCAGATCGAGCTCCTCCTGGATCAGGCCGAGGAGGCCCTTGACGACGGCAAGATTGAGGCCGCCTTGGAGATCTGCGAGCGCGTCCTGCGCCTCGCTCCCGGGCACGCGGGCGCCTGGTTCGTCCACGGTGACGCCCTGCGGGCGCTCGGCCGCCTGGAGGAGGCCGCCGAGTCCTACAAGAGCGCCGCCCTCCGGCAGCCCGATCACGCCGCCAGCTGGTCCTCCCTCGCGCTGACGAGCTTCGAGCTCCTGCGCTACGACGAGTCCCGCCGCGCCGCCACCCGCGCCGTCCGCGAGGTCCCTGAGACCGCCGAGGCCTGGTGGGTGCGCGCGCTCCTCCGCGAGCGCCGCGGCGACGCCCAGGGGGCCGAGCGCGCCCTCCTGCATGCGGCCTTCCTCGACCCGGACGGCTTCCCCCTGCCTCCGCGCCTCTCCGACGAGGACGTCGAGGACATCGTCGAGGAGACCCTCTCCATGCTCCACCCGGCGCTGCGCGAGTACCTCGCCAACGTCCCGGTCATGCTCGAGGAGGTCCCTCCCGACGAGATCCTGCGCCTCTACGACCCGCCGGCCAGCCCGCTGGAGCTCCTCGGCTTCTTCTCCGGCTCCACCCTCCAGGACCGCTCTCTCTCCGATCCCTGGAGCCAGCTCCCCGGCAACATCACGCTCTTCCGCAAGAACCTCGAGCGCCACGCCGAGAGCCGCGCCGAGCTCATCGAGGAGCTCCGCATCACGCTCTTCCACGAGGTCGGCCATTTCCTCGGCCTCGACGAGGACGACCTCGAGGCCCGCGGCCTGGACTGACCCCAGAAACGACGAAGCCCGCGGACCAGCCGCGGGCTCCCTGAAGTGGTGGAGATGAGGGGATTTGAACCCCTGACCCCCGCATTGCGAACGCGGTGCTCTCCCAGCTGAGCTACATCCCCAGGGCGCCCAGCACTTATACGACCTCCCCTCCCCCGTCAAGTCTTCCCGCGCCCTCGATCGGTCCGGGCCCCGATCCTGTCGTAGGCCCACACCGATCTCAGCCCAGGCGCCACTCCAGGCGGGGGCCGGTGGGGGTGAGGCTGACGATGCGGAGGCCGCCGTCGAGGGTGCTGATGGCGACGGTGGGGTGGTCGCCGCCCTGGGCGAAGCGGACCTCGTCGACGTCGAGGCCGGGCTCCTGGACGAGCTGGATGGGGTCGCCCTCGGGCAGGCGGAGGGCGAGGGCCTGGGAGGGGGCGCGGCCGCGCGGGTCCTCGCGGGTGAAGGCGACCCAGACGCGGCCGTTGCCCTCGGCCATGTCCAGGCTGCCGATGGCGAACTTGGGGAGGAGGCGCATCTCGTCGGGGGCCTCGCCCGGCTTGACGAAGGCGAGCCGGAAGCCGCCCTGGTTCTCCTCGAGCCAGGTCAGCACGAGGCCGGTGCCCATGGGGGTGGCGGCGCAGACGCGGCCGGGGAAGGCGCCGGGGGCGCGCATGGGCTGCCCGGGGCCGTCGGGGCGGAGGTGGACCAGCACGCCGCCCTTGGAGAGCACGACCGGGTAGAGCGAGCCGGCGAAGCCGCGGACGGTCGCCATGCCCGAGCGGTGCTTGCGGGTCAGGTTCTCGCCCTCGATCTGGTGGACGTGGAGCCCGGGACCCTCGCGCGAGATGCCGTAGACCACGACCTGGCCGCCCTCACCGCGGACCACGGGCCGCACGGCCGGCGTGTACTCCTGCTTGATGGAGCGCAGCGAGGACATGCGGCCGTCGCGCGAGACGTCGGCCACGCTGGCCACCAGGCCGCCCGGCCGCTCGACCACCACCACGACCATGAAGCCGTCCGGCGTGGGGACCAGGGCGCGGCTGAGCACCGACTCCGTCGGCAGCGGCACCTCCAGCGCGCGGCCGTCGTGCGGCTGGCCGAAGCGCCCCACGATGACCCGCAGCTTGGAGCGCCCGGTCTCCTCGTTCTCCCAGAGCACGCCCACGGCGTCCCCCGAGATGGCCACGCTGGCGTCCTCGATCTGCAGCGGCACGACCTCGCCGTGCTCGCTCTGGCTCGTGGCCCCCGCGTCCACCTCGGCGTAGGCCATCACCGCGGTCTTCAGGTCCACGCCCTCCAGCACGGCCTCGGTCAGGTCCGCCCGGCTGAAGTCCGCCTGCACCACGCTGGCCCCGCTGAGGTCCGCCGCCGTCAGGTCCGCGCTGGTCAGGTTCGCGCCCGACAGATCCGCGCCGCGGAGGCCGGCGTTGGCCATGCGGGCCTTGGACAGGTCGGCCCCGGAGAGCCGCGCGCCCGCCAGGTTGGCCCGGGACAGGTCCGCCTCGCGCAGGATGGCCGCCGAGAGGTCCGCGCCCTGCAGGTCCGCGCCCGAGAGCTTCGCCTCCGCCAGGTCCGCGCCCGCCAGCACCAGCCGGGTGGCCGTCGCGTTCTTCAGCCGCGCGCCGCCCAGCCGGGCCGAGGGCGCCTTGGCGTCCGAGAGATCCGCCTCGGACAGGTCCGCGCCCTGCAGATCGGCCTCGGAGAGGTCGGCCTCGCCCAGGTAGGCCTCCTTCCAGCGGCTGCGCAGCGCGTTGACGCCGTGCAGCACCGCGCCGGTCAGATCCGCGCCGCTCAGGTCGGCCTTCGCCAGCAGGGCGCCGGTCAGATCCGCGCCGCTCAGGTCGGCCTTCTGGAGGTTCACCCCGGAGAAGTCCACACCGTGGAGCGAGAGCCCCGCCAGGTCGGCGGCGAAGAGGTCCACGCTGCCCTTGCGATCGCGCGCCGCGTTGAAGCCCTCGACGTCGCCGTTCGTCAGGAGCTCCAAGATGTCGTCGGCCATGGGAGGCACTCCGGGGTGGTGTTCGAGAGATCCATGCTGTTATCCCGCGCCGTGCGCCTCGAACAGGTGCGCCCGATCGTGCGGCGGCTGGCTATGTTGACCCCATGCCTGGCGCCCTGCTCCTGCTCTGCGCGCTCGCCCGCGCCACACCGGAACCCGCGCGGCTCGACAGCGGCCTCCAGGTGGGTCTGGAGGTGGTCCACGACGACGGCCACGTTCAGCTCGAGCTGCGGATCCTGGCTGGGGCGGCCGAGGATCCGCCGGGGAGGTCCGGGCTCGCGCACCTGGCCGAGCACACGGCCCTGCTCCCCGCGGCCAGCGCGCCCTCCGCGCCGCCCATCCCCGACACCGAGATCGAGGCCGTCACCACCCACGACGCGACGCGCTTCCTGGTCCGGGTGGCGCCCGAGCACCTCGATCCGGCGCTCCAGTGGGTGCGCGACACGCTCTCCCCGCGCGAGCCCCCGCTCCCCCGCGCGTTTGAGCTCGAGCGCGCCCGCGTCGCCAAGGAGGCCCTGCGCGGCTCCCGGGAGGAGCCGGCCCTCCGGGGGATGGCGCTCTACCCGCCGGGGCACCCCTACCACCGCCCCGCCGCGGGGATCGACGAGGAGCTGCGCGGGCTGAGCCTGGAGGACGCGACCGGCTTCGTGCGGCGCTGGTACCGCCCCGACCGCGCCGTGCTGGCCCTGGCCGGCGAGCTCCCTGTGGACGCGATGGCTCGGGTCCAGGCGATCCTCGGGGAGATCGCCGCGCCTGGCGAGCCCGCCCCCGTCCCCGCGAGCCCGCCCGCCCGCGCCGCCGCCTGGCCACGCCGCTGGTGGGCGCCCGAGGAGGACCGCGCCCTGCTCCTGCTCGCGCCGCTGGGGGCCGCGCCCGCGGGAGACGGCCCCGATCTCCTGGCCCTGGGCCTGGAGCAGCTCCTCCGCGACCCGCCCTGGCGCGCCGACGCCCGCGTCCTCCGCCGCCGCCTCGGGGACGAGCTCGTGATCCGCCTCCACCTCGCGCCGCCCCGCGGCCTGCTGACGCGCGGCCCTGAGGGAGGCTGGGCAGCCCGCGCCCGCCAGGCCGAGCGACGGATCCGTCACGCCTGCCAGGACGCCGCGCACCAGGACGCCAGCGCCCTCTACGAGCAGCTCGCCGCCCGCGCTCCCCGCAGCCCCGCGGGCGTCGCCGAGCGCCTCGCCCAGGACCTCAGCCTGGAGCGCTGGGGGCGCCCCGAGGGAGAGCTCAGCGCCGCCTGCGGCCCCGCGGACCAGCGCGCCTGGCTGGCCCTGGGGCTCACGGGCTGGGGGGAGGCGCTGAGCGCGCGCTGAGGCGCGTTCACTTCAGCGCAACGTGACCCCGAAGGAACGAGGTGGTGATCTCGCGGCGGAAGGCCCGCCCCTCCGCGTCCACCCCGCGCGCGACCACACGGACCATGTGCGCGCCAGGCTCCTGCGTCTTGAGCTCGGCCACCCGGACCCCGCGCCAGCGAGGATCCCTCAACGCAGGGCGCATCGCCTCCAGGCGGAGCACCTCGCGCCGCTTGCTGAGGACCGGCGGCTCCACCTCCACCACATAGGCGACCTCCTTGACCGGGCCCGTGGGACCGGACGCGCGCATCAGAACGCCGACCTGATCGCCACGCTCATCCAGCTCCACGCGAAGATCGACGCCGCTTCGGCTCGCGTAGACCGCCAGATCGACGCGGCGGGGGCTCCTGGCGAGCCCAATCTGATCCCGGGATGCGGCCACCGTCACGGTCCAGGCGCCGCTGACCGAGCCCTTGCACCCGACCAGGAGCTTCTCCAGGTCGACCCGCCAGATCTCTCGCCCCTGCCCAAGGAGGCGCGTCACGCCCGGCGAGCGCGTCGTCAACGTCACTCCCTGTGGCGTCCGCAGGGACATCGCGCACGCTCGCTCCTGAGCCCCGCCCCAGACCGCCACGAACTTCACGACGCCGCGCTCCAGATCAACCGGCACCTCCAGGGTCTGCCGCGCGCCCGGCTCCAGGTGGAAGGTGGGGTCCACGATCGTGATCATGCCCATGGCGTCTCGCGCGATCTCCGCGAAGCGCTTCTGCAGGTGGATCGCGTCGTCGTCCACCTGGGCGAAGGTCCCGCCGCTGTAGGTCGCCATGTCGTTGAGGATGGCGTTGGCGCCGCCGGCGGCGAAGGGATCGAAGGGCCCGAAGGCCGTCGTGTGCAGCTCCACCCCTGTGCCGTTCACGAAGGGCTCGTAGATCCCGGTCGCGTAGGGCGCGTGGTTCTCCCGGCCGTCGGTAAGAAAGACCACGACACGCCTGGGGTTGGGCGTCGCGACGCTGGTGAGGAGGGACTGGGCCTCGAGCAGGGGGAGGCCATAGCAGGTGGCGTTCCCGATGGGCAGCGTCGCGTCAATGGTGGCGATCTGCGCATGCAACGTGGAGAGGTACGCGGCGTCGAGGGCCCGCAAGGTCGAAGACGGCGTGAAGGGCTCGACGGAGACCCCGAAGCGGACGAGCGCCACGCGGTGCGAGCCGTCGTGCTCCAGCAGGTCGACGAAGAGATCCGCGGCAGCCCGTGCGGCGGCCATCTTCGTGCTCGCCGCCGTGGCAGGATCGGTCATGGAGTACGATCGGTCCACCACGATGACCATGTCCACCGGCTGAACGGGCAGGATCCCGCTCTCGTCCAGGGCCGCCATCGCGCGCTGCAGGACCTGATTGGCCAGCGCAGGATCTTCGATGACCAGCGTCTGCTCGTCGTTGACGTGCATCGCCGACTGCGACCAGTTCATCGACCCCATCAGCAGCTTCCCGATCCTGAGCTGCCGCGTGTCCCGCACAGCGTCCACCAGCGCGAACTTGTCGTGGATGTGATCCGAGACCGCGAGGACGACGTCGGGGTTGCCTGCATAGCGGGTCAGGATGGAGTCCCCTCCGCTGAGGACGCCCAGCAGGTTCACACCCGAACCGACCAGCGGGTCCAGCACATGACTCATCAGGTAGCTCGTCCCTCGAAAACCCCCGAAGTCGCCGCTGTCCGTGAACTGCTCCATGCCCAGGACCACGTCATTGGTGGCGCCGTTCAGGTGATCGGCGACCACCTGATAGAGATTCTCCCCGGGGGCCGTGGACACCGAAGGTGAGAAATGGACCTCCCAACGGAAGCTGGCGCCGAGCAGCGTGCTGGCGAGCATCCCAGAGTCGCCTTTCGGGACCTTGAAGCGCCCGTGCCTCGCGTTGACGGGGTCGGGGACAAGCGCAGACGTCCCCCACCACTGATCGAATTCGGCCGCAAAGACGGCGCAGATGGCCGCGTCGTCCGTGACCAGCGCGTCTTCGCTCCGCGGGTCGGCGAGGTCGATCGGGGTGAGGTTGTGCGAACCCGTCCACAACCTCGGGCTGGCGGTCTCCGCGTCCAGCAGGATGAACTTGGAATGATGTAGCTGCCTCTCCTGGACGAGGGTCCGGTCGGTGTTGGGATCCCCCAGAGGCGAGCTGCTGCTTCCCCGATAGATCTCGATATAGTTCAGGCCCGTCCAGGTGGTCGCTCCAGCCACGCCCTGCCCCACCGTCAAGGTGAGCGTCCCTGAGCTGACGTCCAGACGACGCCCCGCCGGCTCATGGGAGGTCGAGTCCTCCCCGCCATCGGCGACCGAGCAGCCAAACTCTCCCGCCGCGGAGTCAGTGTGGTCCGAATAGTGGAGCCCGCTCGAATCCTTGTAGGTGAAGATCGTCTGTCCCTGGGCCAGGACGAAGGACTTGCTCCCGTAGTTGGCTTCCCCCGTGACCGCGACCACGTAGTAGTAGCCGGAGGGCAGCTCGATGCTCCAGGTCCGCTGCGTGTCGTTCCTCTTCGCGTAGCAGTGTCCGAGCAGCCTGCTGGTGAAGGCCGCCGGGGCGCTGTGCGCGTTGATGTCTCCCGAGACGTCCTGGCTCCATCCGTATCTCAGACCACCTCCCCGATCGCCAAAGGCCGCGCCGCTGTCGACGAGGAAGCCGTCCGGGACTGCGCCTGCCTGCTGAAAGGAGATCCGGTGTACGAGGGCGGGGAGGTTGTTGTCCACCACCTGCGCCGCCGCCCGCTGAGCGCGGAACCAGCCCTGCTGGAATCGGTGGCCAGCATTTCCGACGACTCGGACCTTTCGCCCCGCATTTGCCGCGGCGGCGAGCGCGTCGCCCACCGCGCCGAGCGAGAAGGTCATCGTGCTGACCGCAACGGAGCTCGTGGCGCTGTTGATGAACGCGACCAGCTCGGCCTCCAAGTCAATCTCGCCTTGGGCGTCATTCCCCAGCCACGCGAAGCGGTGATCGACCTTCCCTGTAAAGCGGATCTCGGTGCCCATGACTCACCCCGTCAGTGCCAGAAAAAAAGGAACCTGGAAAGCCGAAGTGCCTCCCAACAAAGCCTATTCATGAATCCACATATCCACAAGGGGCCCCGCCCCGAAGAGATGGGCGTTGATCGCCGCTTGACGATCACGGTCTTCCTCGATAATTTCTAAAATTCGACACGCTGGAGGCCCCATGCTCGCCGCCCTCGTCCTCCCGGTCCTCGCCCTGCTCGGCGGCGACGCGCTGGCCTGGGAGTCGGAGACCCAGGAGCTGCTCCTCTCCGACACCGCGATCCTCTACACGGGCAGCAACGTCGACACCGACTGGCTCCCCGACGGCAGCCCGCTCACCGTGCGCTTCCAGATCGTGAGCGAGGGCGGCGCCGCGGTGGACATGGAGGGGGACGCCGACCTGACCTGGCCGGAGGGCCTGAACGCCACCTTCACCGGCCACCCGGGCACGGGCGAGATCCTGGTGGACGCGGCGCTGTCCGCGGTCACGTCGTTCAAGTTCGATCTGTTCGGCTATACCTATGAGTCCGAGCTCGACCGCCGCAGCGTTGCCGTGAGCGGCGAGGGCAGCTTCGACCCCTTCCTGCTCACGGGCGCGGCCACGGAGAGCGTCTCGGTCTCGACCACGGGGGTGTCCACGGAGCTCATCACCTATGAGCTCGAGGTCTTCGCCGGGGTCTCGCTGGAATTCGAGGCCAACCTCAACCCCTCGGGCACGACCACGTTCTCGGGGGTGAGCTTCTGGGTGGACGACAGCCAGATCACGGCCGAGGGCGAGAGCGCCGCGGTCACGCCGAGCGGCGAGGCCACACAGGTCGTGGACGCCACCTTCGTCGGCCGCTGGCAGAGCGGGCTCGACCTGAACATCACGCCGTCGGCCTCGGTCTGCTTCCCCATCTACGGCTGCGAGGAGCTGGCCAGCTTCGACATCCCGCTGACCCTGGCCTCCGATGACTTCGAGCAGGCGTTTCCCGTCCAGGAGCTCAGCTTCCCGCTGCCCGTGCTGTCCACGGACATCACCACCTACGACTTCGGCGAGGTCATGGTCGGCGACCTCGTGAACCTGGAGCTGCCCATCACCAACGAGGGCCTGCTCCCGCTTCAGGGCGACATCGGGACCACGGGCTCCCCCTACTTCACGATCTTCCCCGAGGCCTTCTACGCCGCGCCCGACATGGTGGACGGCGTGGTGGTGACCTTCGCCCCCGAGTCGGAGGGTGAATTCTCCGCGACCATCCTGATGAGCTCGAATGACCCCTGGCAAGAGCTCACCGAGATCGCCATCATCGGGACGGGCGTGCTGCCCGCGGAAGGAGAGGACACCGGCGTGGACTACGAGTCCGAGGGCAAACAGGTGAGCACCTGCGGGTGCGCGAACACCGGCCGCGGGCTATCGGGGGGGTTCACCCTCACGCTGGTCGCCACCCTCCTCGCGCGGCGACGCTCCCGAGCGAGACGCATTGCCTGACTCCCTGCCGTACACGCGAATCGCCGCGGGCACCCGCAAGGGCAGCTCGCACCCCATCAACGAGGACGCTTACCGCGTGCTCGACGCGAGTCACGCGCAGGTCAAGAAGGTCCGCCGCGGGGTCCTCTACGCGGTCGCCGACGGGGTGAGCAGCACGAACCAGGGGCAGTACGCCGCCCAGAGCACGTCCAACTGGCTGGAGCGCTTCTTCCAGGAGGAGCACGACGCCGAGCCGAGCGAGCTGCGCAAGCTGCTGCTGGACATCGACGGGGAGCTCAAGGGCGGGGGCAAGGGCAAGGCGGCCTGCACGCTCTCCGCCCTGTGGCTGTGGTCCGGGACCGCCTACGTCCTGCACGTCGGCAACTCGGAGATCCTGCGGATGCGCGAGGGGGATCTCCAGCCCTTCACCCCGGTGGTGGAGAAGGGCAGCCGGGCCATGCTCCGCAACTTCGTCGGCATGGGCAACCTGGACCGGGTGCTGCACACCTCGGAGGAGCCCTTCGACGTCGGCGACGTCTACTTCCTGCTCACCGACGGCGTGCGCGAGGCCTTCCCCAGCAACACCGCGCTGGCCTCGGCCTGGGTGCGCACGAACCAGGACCCGGATCGCTTCGTCGCCCACGTCCTGGAGGCGGCGGACGCCCGCTCGGTCGAGGACGACGCCACGATGATCGTGGTGCAGGTGATAGGGCTCGAGACCATCCGCCTGGCCGTGGCCAAGGCCCGGATCCGCTGAGCTTCAGGGCGCCAGCGCGAGCTCCGTCCCGCCCTCGGGCGCGCAGAAGATCCGGCTCTCCTCGTCGGTCCGGCAGGTGAACGTGGTGTCGGCGTCCAGGGTCACGCTGGCGTTGCAGGCCGGGCGACCCACCATCTTGGCCGAGAGCGTGTACGCGCCTGGCGGGATCGAGGCGTCCCCAGCCGGGCTGCCCTTCAGCACCTGCTGACCGCCCGCGTCGGTGAGCTTGATCCATTGCAGGAGCGCGCCGTCGGCCGCCTGGACCTTGATCGACACCGCACCCGCGGCGGGGACGGGATCAGTGGCGGGGGGCTCTCCCGAGCTCTCGACGGCCACGTCGTCCACCGGGCCGGGAACCGTGAACCCGCCGTCCTTCAGCACGAAGAAGTAGAACCCCAGCCCGACGCCGGCGATCCCCAGCACCAGCATGAGCCCGACCGTGGCCGCGATGACGCCGATGAGCACCGTGCGCTTCGAGGACCCCTCCTGCTCCACGTTCTCCATCGGCTCTCCCTGAGCGGCGAAGTCGGCTGGCCCCGCCACCGCGACGGGCACGGGCTCCGGCGCGGGCCTCGGCTCCGGCCGGGGCTCGCTTCGGGGCTCCAGCGCGGCGGCCGGCGTGCGCTGAGGCTCGGCGATGGCGGCGGCCTGTGCGCGCATCTCCTCGATGTCCGCCCCCGCCTTCAACATCGTGGGCATCAGCTCATCGTCGAAGAGCTCCTCGGCGGCCTGGGGCGGCGGCGCGGGCGCGGGCGCGACGCGGTTGCCCGGCGGCGGCGAGCGCACGGCGCCCGGGATCATGCTGGCTCCGGGCCGCGGCGCGCCCGTCGCCGGCTCCGGGCTCATGGTCGGCTTCGGCGCGGCGATCCCCGCCCGGTCGGGTGTCAGCGAGAGGCGGCCGCGACCGTCCGGGGCCCCGTCCGAGGGCGAGCCCAGCGAGACCATGATGCGCGTGCCGGTCAGCGGACCCTGATGGTCCACGCCGTAGATCTCCTTGGTCACCGGCGTGACCACGTCGGAGGCGAAGGAGTCCAGGGAGGCGCCGGAGGCCTGCTCGGCGAAGGCGCGCAGGAGCTGGACCACCTGGCTCGCGTTCAGGCGGTGCGAGGGCTGGCTCGCGCACATGGCCGCCAGCGTCTGCCGCAGGGAGTCGTCCCACTGCTCGTTCGGCAGCCCCAGCGGCCCGAGGCTGGAGAGGATCTCGGCCAGGGCCTCGTCGTGCTCGTTGGCGTCCAGCGGCAGGAGCGGCAGGTTCTCCCCGCGCAGCATCTCCAGCAGCACCAGCCCGAGGGCGTAGACGTCCGTGGTGTGGTCGCCTCGATCGCCCTCGCGGCGCTCGGGAGACATGTACTTCAAGCTACCGAAGCGAAGCGCGCCCGTGCGGGCCAGCCGCCCCTCGTAGTTGCTGCGCGCGGTGCCGAAGTCCAGCACCTTGACCTCACCCTCCACGCTCACCATGATGTTGGAGGGCTTGACGTCCCGGTGGACCACCTGGAGGGGCTCGCTGCGGCCGTAGGGGACCTTGAAGTAGGCCGCCTCCAGCGCGCCGGCCGTGTCCTGCGCGATCTTGTAGGCCGCGCGGGGCGGGATGCGCTCGCCTTTCTTCGCCAGGCGCTCGATGAGCTGCTTCAGATCGACGCCGTCCACGAACTCCATGACGATGGCCGGCTGCCCCTCCAGCTCGGTCAGCGCCTCCACCCGCAGGATGTTCTTGTGGTGCAGGCGCGCCAGCAGCCGGGCCTCGTCGTAGGTGCGGTCGAGCACCTCCCCGGTCTCCGCCCACTGCTCCTTGAGCACCTTGACCGCGACGATGCGGGAGAGGTTGTCGGAGCCGCGCGCCTCGGCGAGGTAGACCTTGGCGAAGGTCCCGGTGCTCCGCTCCTGAAGCAGGGTGATCTCGAGCTGGCGTCCAGAGGGAGGGGTCATGCTTCCAGCGAGACTCTCGAAAAGCGCAGAACGCGGATCGTCGGCGGCACGTCTCGCGCACCCGGTGCGCGGCGCGGAGGCAGCATATCACGGTCGCGCAAAGCGGCCCGCGCCCCGCACCCCTCAACACGCGGCTTGCGTATCCCCCGGGGGGTGTGGTTAATAGGCGGTGTCGACCCGCGCTGGGTGAGGTGTGCCCGGCGAGGTGGCTCCATCGCGACTTCAGAACCTCGCGCGGAGGGACCTGTCTTGCTGTTCAGAACCGAACCCGCTCCGTCGACCGCGCTCGTGGCGCTCCTCGCGCTCGGCGCGCTGAGCGGCCTCAGCGGCTGCGACAAGGAAGGAAAGGCGCGCGAGGCCGCCACGGCCGCCGAGGCGCAGCTCAAGGCCGGCGATCTGCCGGGCGCGGCTGCCGCCTACGAGGCCGCGCTCGCCGAGTACCCGACCAGCCCGGACGTCGCCACCGGCGCCGCCTACATGGCGATGCTCGCGGGGGATCCGGTGAAGGCCGACCAGATCCTGGCCGCGGCCGAGCCGGAGGCCAAGGAGGCCCTCCCCCAGATCAAGCTGCGTCGCGCGCTCGCCGCGGTGAAGGCGGGGGATCTGGAGAAGGCCAAGGAGCACGGCACCGCCAGCGGGCTGCCCGCGGGCAAGCTGCTGGCCGCCGAGGTGAACCTGGCCGACGGGGAGCGCGACGCCGCGAAGGCCGCCCTCACCGAGATCCAGGGCTCGGCGGGCGCGGTCGGCGAGGTCGCCGGCCAGTACCTCGCGCTGCTGGGCGACGAGAACCCCATGGTGGCCGGGCTCTCCGAGGCCCAGGCCCTCTGGATCCTCGGCGAGCGCAAGGTCGCAGTGCAGTCGGCGGAGGAGCTGGTGATGAACCTGCCCGACGACCGCAAGGACCGCGACGAGCTGCTGATGGTCTGGGCGGGGCGCGCGGCCAGCGTCGGCGAGGCGGCCATCGCCCGCTCCCTGCTGGACGCCACGATCTTCCCCCCCGAAGGCCAGGCCTGGCGCAAGGTCGCCACCAGCGCCATCGCCTCCTGCGCCGAGGGTGACGGGGCCACCTGCACGAGCCTCTTCGCCAGCCTGGAGGGCGCGGCGCCGGAGGACGGGCTCGCCGACGCGCGGGCCACCGCCGCCTTCCTCATCGCCGGCAAGGACCCGGAAGTCGCGAAACAGCTCGCGGGTCAGTATGTCTCGAACGCCGCGGCGCGCGCGCTGCTGGAGGCGGGTGACGCCTCGGCCGCGCAGGAGGCCGCGCCCGGCGGCATCCTGGCGAGCTGGCTCAAGGCGGGAGGCTAAGCGATGAGGCACTGGATCCTGGCGGCGTTCCTGGCGTTCAGCTCCACGGAAGCCCTGGCGAAGAAGTCCGAGAGCGGGGGCGTCCCCATCCAGGTGACGGTGGTGGACGCCGAAGGGCAGCCCATCTCCACGGCGGTGGTCCGCCACCCTGAGGAGGCCGACCGCCACCGCGTCAACTCGCTCACCGGCGTGTGGGAGGCGGACGTGCTCTACCTCCCCGACGGCTCTGAGCTCGTCTTCACGCCGGGCACCACGCTCACGCTGGAGGTCTCGGCCCCCGGCTACGTGACCCAGATCATCCAGTACGACATCCGCAAGCGGCGCAACCGCATCGAGGTGACCCTCCCCGTGCTCGAGGTAGACGAGACCGGGATCGAGGAGCCCCTGATCCAGTTCGGCCGCGACAAGGTTCTGGAGAGATGAGCATGCGCACTCCGTCCGTGGGCGGCGCTCGCCCGCCGCGCCCCTCCCTGGCCCACGCCCCGCGCGTCGCGACCCTCGCGCTGGTCAGCGTGGTCGTGGGGGGTCTGTCCCTCGCCGCCGCCTGGAAGGACTACTCCCCGGCCTTCCCCGGGCTCCCCTGCTCGGACGGCTGGGCGGGCTGCCTGGTCGGCGACAAGGTCGTCACCCCCGGCATGGTCCTGGACGGCGGCCAGCGCCCGCACCCGGGCGACATGCGCTTCAGCTTCTTCGACCTCGAGCCGCTGCCCGCGATGAGCCCCTTCCAGGGTCTCTCGCCCTACAGCGGCCAGCTGGCCGGCTCCAAGGCGGTGGCCGAGGCTCCTCCCGAGCAGGGCGAGCCCTCGAACGCCGGGACCGGGAGCGGCGACCAGGACGTCGCGGCCGTGCGCACGGGCGGCGACGAGACCACGGCGCAGGCGGGCTCGCCCGATGAGGACGCCGCGGCCACCGAGGCCCTGCTCCAGCAGGCCGCCCGGGATCGCGAGGCCCGCGCCACCCAGGGCTCCACCGCCAGCAGCGGCTCGAGCACGGCCAGCTCCGGCCGCACGGTGGAGACGCCGACCAGCACGGCGCGCACCACCACCCCGACGACCTCGACCAGCACGAGCAGCTCGGCCAGCACCAGCACCAGCAGCGCCGCGACGCTGACGCCGACCACGCAGCCGAGCACGGCGCGCACCACCACGCCGACCACGACCACGACCACGACCACCCCCACCACGCCCACGGCGACCACCCCGACCCCGACCGCGACGACCCCGCCGCCCGTGGCGGACGTGGCCACCCCCGCCGACAACTCCTGCGACGATCTGGTCGCGCTGGAGGCGCCGGCCATGATGGGCCAGCTCGGGGTCCCGCGCCGCAAGTGCCTCGAGGCGCGCATGTCCTCGGAGGGCTCGCAGACCAACAAGGGCAAGATCAGCCGCGTGCTCATGGCCGACGCCGAGGCGCGCCGCGATCAGGCGGACTGGGAGCGGCTCATCAAGAACCACCTGGAGAACATCGACCGCTCGGATCCGGGCCTCTGCTTCAAGTACGCGATCTTCCTCTCGCGCGGCGGCACGGGCAAGGCGAACCAGGTCATCCGCTGGTCCGACTACGCCCTCGAGAACAAGCAGCAGTGGACCGGCGCCACGTACACCAAGAACGTCTACGCGCTGCTGAAGCTGAAGACCCAGGCGGCGAACCAGCTCTGGCAGGCGGCAGAGAAGGAGTTCGTGGAGAGCCGCAACGAGGAGGCGGAGGACCGGGCCAACAAGTGGCGCGGGACCACCAAGAACTACGCGCTGGAGTGGCTGGACTACGCCAAGGCCTCGAGCCAGGACACCAAGGCGCCCCTGGCGATCTGCGTGTCCGCGGCCGGCAACAAGGAGTTCTGCGAAGGATGAGCGTCTCGCTGCTGCTGGCGGCCCTGCTGACCCTCCCGGGGTGCAGCGGGGGCGGGGCCGAGACGCAGAGCTCGGCCCAGGCCCCGGGCGCGGCCATCCCTGAGGCGATGGTCGCGGCCACCTGGCAGGTGCGGCTGGCGGACGCCGCCGCGCGCGCCCCCTTTGAGGCGCACGCCGGCTGGGGAGCCTTCTTCCAGCGCAGCTACGAGCAGGCGCTCCCGGCCTTCGCCGCGGACCCTGGCGACGGGCAGGCCCTGGCGCGCCTGCACCTGGAGCACGCGGCCCTCTACCGGCAGGCCGCGCGCATGTCGGCGGGGGCGCTGAGCCAGGTCTACGGACCCGACCGGCAGCCCGAGGATCCACCCGAGGTGGACTACCTGCTGGGCGCGAGCCTGGCCCTGCTGGGCGACGTGGAGGGGGCGAAGAAGGCCCTGGCCGCGCTCCCCGCCGGGAGCTCGGTCTCGGCGCAGGCCGCGGCCTGGAAGGGCTGGCTGGACGCCGGGGCCACCTGGCCGCCGGACGCCGCCCTGGTCGGCTTCCCCGGGCAGCCCGGCGAGATCGCGCTGGGGACCATGCCCGCGGTGGGTGAGCTCCCCCACTACCGCTTCGCCGAGCGCGCCGAGGGTGGCCGCGAGGTCAAGGCGGCCGATCCGACCGCGCTCTACCTGCTCTCCCGCTGGCACGAGGCGGCGGCACGGCAGGCGGCCCCGGCTCAGGACGCCGTGATCTCCCAGCTCCTCGCCCCCTGGCGGCTCCCCGGAGAGACGGCGCCCTCAGCCGAGGTGCAGGCCCTCTCGGACGCCTGGCTCTTCCTCTCGCCGCTGTGCACGCCAGAGGACGCCGCCTTCCTGGCCGCGGCCTCGAAGGAGGGCGTCCCCGCCGTGGCGGCCTGGGCCTCCCGCAGCCCGCTGGCCGCCACCGTCGCCCCCGCCATCGTGGACGGGGCGGTGGTCCCGGATCGGATGCTGGACCAGGCGGCCTTCCTCGGCCAGCAGCTCGAGGCGGCGATGCAGGCGAAGGGCGGCACGGCGGAGTCCTTCCACCGCGGCTTCGCCGACCTCGCCCGCGTGGGCGCGCTGCGCGCCGCGATGATCGTCGCCGACGCCGCCGGTCAGACCCGGGACGCCGGCATCCTGCGGGTCAACGCCCTGGATCGCTCCGTGGAAACCGCGGCCGATCCGGTCTTCTTCATGTCCATCGCCGCCTGGGACGCGGGCAACCGCAACGCGATCCGTGCCCAGGAGCTCACGCACGGGCTATGGTCTCGTTTCCCGGCCGTGGAGGCGGCGCGTCTGTCGCTGGACGCCATGAGCATCCGGCTCGGCCGCAACGCCGCACCTGCTACCGCTGTCTTCTGAGGAGTCGTTCCCATGGCGCTTCGACATGCCCTCCTGGCGGCCGCTACTCTGGGGCTCGCCGCCCTCGGAATGGGGGCGTCGCTCGGCTATTACGAAGAGAGCCTGCCCACGACCATGAATCCGCTCTTCGCGAATTCGATGGTGGACCGGCGCTCGCAGGAGCTCGTCTTTGATCGTCTGTTCTTCAACGACGCGATCACGAACGAGATCCGCAGCCGCCTCGTCGAGAAGTGGGAGCTGGCGGAGGGCGGCAAAGCGGTCAAGCTGACCATGAAGGCCGACGTCAAGTGGCACGACGGCAAGCCGCTGACCAGCCGCGACGTCTGCTTCACGGTCAAGGCCATCCTGGACCCGCGCACCCCCAGCCCGGTGGCCGAGGGCTACCGCGCCGTGATCGCCGACTGCGAGGTGCAGGGCAATCAGGTGGCGCTCATCCGCTTCACCCGCGTGGTCCACAACCCGCGTGAGCGGCTGGGCTTCGCGGTCCTGCCCGAGAGCGGCTTCCAGGGCACGGCCATCTCGCCGGACCTGGAGTTCTCCTCGCGGCCGGTGGGCACGGGCCCCTACAAGGGCTCCCGCGGGCGCCGCGGCGTGACCTTCGACGCCTTCGCCAACGGGCATCACAACCCCTCCATCGCGCAGTTCATGCTGCAGGAGGGCGGTGACCCGCTGGTGCAGGTCAAGACCATCATCAACAACGGCGTGCAGGGCGTCATCGCGGTGCCGCCCCAGTACCGGCCGGAGCTGTCCAGCCACGACGAGGTGGCGCTGAAGTCCTACGACCTGCGCTCCTGGTGGTTCGTCGCGGTCAACACCAACAAGGGCGCGCTGGCCGACAAGCGCGTGCGCCAGGCCCTGAACACCATCCTGGACCGCACGGAGCTGCGCCAGCTCACCATCGGCGTGAAGCCGGGAGAGCAGAACAGCCCCTGCGAGTTCATCTCCGGGCCCTTCGTGCAGTCGAGCCCCTTCTACAACCGCGCCGTCCCCACGGTGGAGCGCTCCGACCGCAACAAGGCCGAGGGCCTGCTGACCGCGGCGGGGCTCACCAAGACCGGCGGGCGCTGGCACTTCAAGGGCCAGCCCATCACCCTGCGCATCGGCATGCTGGCGCCGCTGGACAACGAGGCGCCGGACCTGCTCTCCCAGATCGGCAACCAGCTCGGCGCGGGCGGCTTCGATCGCCAGGAGTTCAAGATCTCGCCGGACGAGTGGACCCGCAAGGTGCTCACCGGGCAGGCCCAGGAGTACGACCTCATCGTCGGCAAGTGGTCCTTCGGCATCGTGGAGGACGTCAACGACCTCTTCGAGACCCGGGCCGGCAAGGCGGGCAAGCAGAACATCTTCAACTACAAGAACCCCGAGGTCGACACCATCCTCGGTCAGTACGCGAGCGCCCGGACCGACACCGCCGCGCAGGACGCCTACCACGCCCTGCACGCGAAGCTGGCGGACGAGCTGCCCTACCTCTTCCTCTGGAAGCTCGACACCAAGAGCGCCTGGCGGACCGAGGTGCGCGGCAACGTGATCTCGCCGTACTACTACTTCACCGAGGTCGACGCCTGGAAGTACGGCAAGTAGGCACTCGAGGCTCCCTTGAACCGCTGGTGGCTCAGACCCGCTGTGCGCGTGGCCGTGGCGCTGATCCTGCCAGCGGCGGTCCCGGCCATCATCACCATGCTGATCTGGGCGCTCCCGGGCGATCCGGCCAGCATCATCTGTCCGCCGCAGAGCTGCGGCGGGACGGAGGCGCTGGCGGCGCGCTGGAACCTGAACGCGGGCCCCTGGGCCTTCTTCGTGGGCTGGATTCAGGCCGCGCTGGGCGGTGACTTCGGGAACTCCTGGCGCCTGCAGCAGGGCGTCCCCGTGCGAGACCTGCTCTCCGAGAGCGTGCCCAACACGCTCGCCCTGCTGGGGCTGGCGCTGGTGCCGATGGCGGCGGCGACCCTGCTGGCGTCCACCAGCCTCATCAAGGAGCGCCTGCAGCGCGTCCTGCAGATCTCGGGGCTCGTGCCCGCGCTGGTGCTGGCCCTGGTGGCGGCGGCGATCATCGAGCTGAGCTTCGGGGCGCTGAGCTTCGAGGGCGTGGCGGGGGTCCTGCGGCTTGTGGCCGGAGCGCTGGTGCTGGGCTTCGCCGACGGAGCCTTCTCCAGCACGGTCTCGGGCGTACGCGGACTGTTCACCACAGAGGAACAACAGCGCTATGCAAGGGTAGCGTTGTTGCGTGGGGAGCGACGAATCGACAACACGCTCCCCAACCTCGCCCCCGCCCTGGCCGGGCAGCTCCGCGCCCGCGTCCTGCACCTGATGAGCGGGCTGGTGGTCGTGGAGGTCGTGCTGCGCCTGGACGGGCTCGGCGACCTGCTCTGGGGGGGCACGCTGCTCCAGGACTTCGGGGTCGTGCTGGCCGCCGCGACGGGCTTCGCCGCGATGAGCGCCGTGCTGCTCCTGGCGCAGGCCGGCGTGGAGATCGCCACCGCCCTGCACATCCGCCGGGCCCCGCGCGTGCCCGCCCTGGCGCGGGAGGCCGCGTGATCTCGCGCTCCACCGCGGGCGTTGTGGCGCTGGTCTGCGCCGCGCTGCTGGTGCTGGGCGCCGCCCTGGCCCCGGAGCACCTGCCCGTGCCCGCCGCCGACGCGAGCTACGCGAGCCCGCTGACCATGCCGCCCTTCGGCGCGGACGATCGCGGGCGCCCCCTGTGGATGTACGCCGCCCAGGGCGCGCGGGTGGTCCTGGTCCCCGCGGCCATCGCCGGGCTCTTCGTCACGGGCATGGGCGTGCTGGGCGGGCTCCTGCGCAGCATGGGGTCCGAGCGGGTCAACACCTGGATTCAGGGCTTCTCCGAGATCATGGGCGCGCTCCCGCGCATGCTCGTGATCCTGGTCGTCGCCCTCGTGCTCCCCGCGGAGAAGCGCGGGCTCCTGCCGCTGGCGCTCGCCTGGGCCCTGCTGGCGAGCCCGGGGGCCATGGACGAGGCGGCAGCGGTCTCCGAGCGCCTCGGCGGCGCCCGCTTCGTGGAGGCCCTGCGCGCCCACGGCTTCTCGCTGGCCCGCATCTACGGCGTCCACCTGGTGGCCTACAACCTGCGGCCCGTCGTGCTGCGCCAGGGCGCGGAGACGGTGATGCAGGTGGTCTTCCTGGAGATCGCCCTCTCCTACCTCGCGCTCACCGAGGACCAGCCCAGCTTCACCCACTCCGACAGCGCGAAGAGCTGGGCGGACCTGCTGAACCTGGGCTATCCCTCGCTGGTGATCGACGTGGCCAGCGGTCACGCCCTGATCCTCGGCCTCGGGCTCCTGGGGCTGGTGACCCTCATGAACCTGGCCATCGGCCACGCGACGAGGGCGCGATGAGCGTGCTGGCCGAGCTCCGCGGGCTGCACGTCCGGGCCCCCGACCGCTCCCTGGTCGAGGGCGTGGACGTCACGGTCACGGCGCGCAGGGTGACGGCCCTGGTGGGGCCTTCCGGCGCGGGCAAGTCGCTGACGGCGCGGGCCATGATGTGCGTGCTGGACGTGAGTCCGGGCTTGCAGGCGGGCACCTTGCACTATCCGGCCCTGGACCGGGGGCGGGACCTCTTCGCCGAGGTGCGCGGGCAGGGCCCGGGGGCCCAGGACCGCCTGCTCCGCGAGACCGCCAGCCTGCGCGGCTCGTACGTGAGCTACGCGCCCCAGGCGGCGAGCTCGGCGCTGAACCCCGGCCGCACCATCGGGCGCCAGATGGAGCTGGCGATGGCCCGCCGCGAGCGCCCCTCCAAGGACGTGGGCGCCGAGATCCGCGATCTGCTGGCGGAGGTGGGGCTGGGCCCGGAGGTGGCCACCGCGCTGCCCGGCGAGCTCTCCGGCGGCATGTGCCAGCGCGCGGCCCTGGCCATCGCCGTGGCGCCCCAGCCGCGCTTCGTCATCGCCGACGAGCCCGAGACCGGCCTGGACCCCGTGCTGCGGCGCGCGGTCGTCGAGCTCCTGGTGGTCGTCAGCCGCGACCACGGCGCCGGCCTGCTGCTCATCAGCCACCACGAGGACACCGTCGAGCGCATCGCCGACGACGTGGTCCGCCTGGCGCCCTCGGGCGACGAGACCACGCACGAGGGGGGCGAATGAGCGCGCCCATCGTCGAGGTCAAGGGCCTCAGCAAGACCTTCGTGCAGTCGGGCCCCTTCCCCTGGAGCCCGAGCCGGGACATCCCCGCCGTGCGCGGCGTAGAATTCACCGTGGGCGAGGGCGAGGTGGTGGCGCTGGTCGGCCAGTCCGGCTCGGGCAAGACCACGGTGAGCCGCATGGTGCTGGGGCTCGAGGCCCCCACCGCCGGCGAGATCTGGCTGGAGGGGCAGCGCTGGGACGACCGCCCCGAGGCCGAGCGGCGCGCGCGGCGCGCCCGCTACCAGTACGTGCCCCAGGACGCCCTCGCCGCCCTGGACCCCCAGCAGACCGTCCTGGAGCACGTCCAGGAGACGCTGATGGTGCTGGCGGGCAAGGGCCGCGCCGAGGCTCGCGACGAGGCAGAGGCCATGCTGGCGCGCCTGGGCCTGGGGGCGCGCGGGCACGCCCTCCCCCGCGAGCTCTCCGGCGGGGAGCAGCGGCGGGTGACCCTCGCCCGCGTCCTCGCGCTCAGCCCGCGCCTGGTCGTCGCCGACGAGCCCACCAGCGGGCTCGACCCCGACCGCCGCGCCTCGGTGCTGGAGGCGCTGATCGGCAACCTCCCCACCGGCGCGGGCTGCATCCTGGTGACGCACGACATGTCCGCGGCCCGCGGCTGGTGCCACAAGGTGCTGACCATGCTCAGCGGGCGGGTCATCGAGGAGCTGGACCTGCGGCTGCACACGCCGCGCCACCCCTACGCCCGCCTGCTCTTCGATCCCTGGAGCGCGCCGGTGCCCCGCGGCCCCCTCGCGCAGCGCGGCTGCCCCTTCCGCCCGGACTGCCACCTGGACCGGGACGGGGTAGACGAGCGCTGTCAGAGCGAGGTCCCAGGCCTCACTCCGCAGGATTCCCCCCAACATCGGGTGGCCTGTCACGCCCTGGCGCGATCGAGGTCACCGTGACCCCCCGCGATCACGTATATCTATACCGCACGGTCCTCCCCTGGACCCCTACCCTGCCCCTTCCCCGAACCCCTCGCCCCGAGGAGCGTGCATGCCGCCCCTGCACCGCCTGATCCTCCTGGCCTTCGCCCTGTCGTCGGCGCCCGCGCTGGCCGCGAGCACCGCCGCCGAGGCCGAGCGCACCCGCCTGGCCGACGAGATGAAGCGCCTGTCGAGCCGGAACGCCTGGAAGGGCGTGGACGACGCCTACCGCCGCCTGGAGACCCTGGCCGCGGAGGAGGGCGTAGCGCTCACCTACCGGGACCACTTCCTCGGCGCGTCCGCGGCGCGCGAGCTCGGCGACACCAACGCCGTCTACGTGCGCCTGCAGCGGGCGCTGGCCCTGGAGAAGACCGAGGAGGTCACCAGCTGGCTGGCCGACCTGAACCAGAACTTCGGCCAGATCGTCCTGCGCATCGACTCGAAGTACCCAGGCGATCGCTCGCTGACGATCTCGGAGATGCCCTTCGATCCGGCGCAGCGCCGCGTGATCGAGGCCGCGCAGCTGGCCCTCCAGGAGTCCCGGACCTACACGGGCATCCTCCCCGTCGGCAGCTACACGTTTGGGGACAAGAAGTTCGACATCGCGGCGGGCGGCGCGGCGGCCCAGGAGGTCGTGCTCGAGGCCAAGAGCATGCGCGACGACGCCGGGGAGGGCGGGCTCAGCTACGCCGGGCCGCGGCTGGACCTCGGGGTCTCCTTCACGGTCGCGGGCGAGCCCACCGAGGCGAACAGCCCGTCCTCGTTCTCCGGCGTCGGGGCGCGGCTGGGCGTCGGCTTCGAGTTCGGCTTCTCGACGAAGGTGGGGCTGCTGACCGAGGTCGGCTACCACGGGCTCCTGTGGGGCTCGGACCCGGCCTCGAGCCCGACGCAGGGAGACTGGGAGGTAGACCAGGTCAGCGCGCGGATGAACCTGGGCTATGGCTGGCTCGCAGGGGCGCTTCGACTCGGTGATCTCCGGCTGGCCCTGGGCCCCACCTTCTCCCTGGGGCGCGCGAGCGCGATGGGGACAGGGACGGTCCCCGATGGCAGCGGTGTTTCAGGTGGGACCGTGTGGGAGGCGAAGGACGCCACCGTCTACGGACCCGGCGCCGAGCTCGGCGTCTTCTATGGCTTCCTGAATTCGGACAAGACTCAGAGCGGGCTCGGCCTTCACGGCGGGGCCTTCTCGGACGGTGACCGGCTCTATCCCTGGGCACAGCTCGCGTTCACCCTCGCCCCCGCCGCCTACAGGAGGGACGGATGATCTTCGGCCTGGTACTAGCTCTCTCTGCGACCCTGCATGCCGCTGAGGTCTCGGTCGCGGACAAGGGCCACGCGATCAACCCCTCCTGGTCCACGGACGGCCAGTGGGTGGCCTTCGAGCTGAACCGATTCCAGGGCAGCGTGGACCTCTACGTGGTGAAGGTCATGAACGGCACGCCCGTCGGCTCACCGCAGAAGGTGGTGCTCCCCGGCGGGTCCTCGCAGTTCGCCACCGGCGGCAGCGTGGCCACCAGCCCGGTCTGGCTGCCGCAGGGCATGGTCATCTTCGAGGGGAGCTCGACGGGCAAGGACTCCCGTCTCTTCTTCTGGAAGCCGGGCGGCCAGGGCGCGGGCGAGCTGCTGAGCGCCGCGCAGGTCAACGGAGACCTCTCCTGGCCGGCGGTGTCGCCGGACGGCAAGACCGTGACCTTCGTGAGCGACGTCACGGGCTCGGGCGACCTCTACGGCTGGGACCGCGGGACGAACAAGGTCTCGATGCTGTTCACGAGCCCGTTCACCGAGTCGGCCCCGCGCTACAACGCGGACGGCAGCAAGCTGGCGTTCAGCCGGAAGAACCAGGGCGGCGAGGACCTGTTCACCTTCGCCGGTGGCCAGCAGGTCCCCCTGATGGGCGGCAACGGCGACCAGTCCCGCCCCATCTGGGTCGGCTCCAACGTGCTCTTCTTCACCGACGAGCGCGGCCAGGACCGCTGGGACATCGCCGTCTCCACGGGCCCGGGCACCAAGGTGGTGCTGGCCAAGGACGTGCGCCTGCCCCACCGCGCCGCCCCGGCGATCACGCCGGACGGCAAGTGGGTGGCCTACGGCGTCTCCGCGCCCGAGCAGGCCAACCAGATCCTGTTCACCACGCTGGATGGCACGAAGACCGTCAAGTACGACACGGGCCTGGTGGCGGTGGGCGAGCCCTCCGTGTCCAAGGTGGGCGACCGCCTCTTCCTGGCCTTCACCGCGCTCCCCAGCGAGGGCGCGGACTGGCGGCAGCTCCACATCGTGGACGTGACCGATCTGGTCAAGTAGCGAAGGCCGATCTGGTCAGCTGGCCGGGAAGGGCTCGCCGAGGCGCAGGAAGCGGGCGATGGACTCCTCCTGGCGCGCGGCGTCCTCGAAGCCCAGGGCCTCGAGCGCGCCGGTGTAGTGGTGGTCGAAGAGGAGGTAGGACAGCAGGTCCGCCTCGTCCTCGGCCTCCTGGCTGGCGATGCGCGAGAGCAGGAACTGGGTGGGGCGGCTGGCCCGCACCTTGCCGGCGCGCCACGCCGCCGCGGACATCTGGCCGAGATCCTCGGAGGGCCTCACGAAGAGCGTGGACACGCTGCGGTAGTGGGTCAGCGTGCCCGGGTTCAGCGCGGCGTTGAGCTTGTCGGCGAAGTCCGGCCCATACTCACGGGTGCCGAAGTCCAGGATGCGGTTGATGCGCTCCACCCGGTGCAGCTCGCGCTCGATGGGGTCGAGCATGAGCGCGTTCATGGCCTTGCCCATGAGGAAGGTGAGCGAGAGGGCCTCCGGGCGGACCCGGTGCTCGGGCGGGCGCTCCGAGAGCGGGCGTTTGACGCCGACGACCAGCAGGTGGCTGGCGCCCAGGCGCAGGGCGGGGACCAGGGGCGTGTTCTGGCGAAGCCCGCCGTCCTGGAAGGCGTCCCCGTCGATGTCGACCGGCGGGAAGAGGAAGGGGATGGCCGAGCTGGCCAGGGTGTGCTGGGCGCGGATGCGCGTCTGGACCAGCTTCTCCTCGGGGTAGGGCAGCTCGATGGGGGGCCCCGGCACGCGCCGGTCCATGAAGTAGAAGCAGCGCCCCGCCGCCACCTCGGTCGCGGCCACCACGAGCGCGTGCAGGGTGCCGTCGTTCAGCACGCGGTCCAGCGAGGCCCACGGGAGATCCTCGCGCACCAGCCGGTGCAGGGGCCGGGCGTCGACCAGGCTCAGCTCGTCACCCACCTTGCGTCCGAGGATGCGCAGCGGGGAGCGTAGCAGATCTACCGCCTCGAAGCGGTAGATGCGGTCCACCGTGAGCGTCTGCCAGATGCGGGCCAGCTCCAGCGCGCCCGCCGGGTCGTCGCAGCGCGCGGCGATGTAGGTGCCGTTCAGCGCCCCGGCGCTGGTGCCGGAGACCACCCGGGGGACGATGCGCTCGCCGGAGCGCCGGGGGAGCTCGTGCAGGACGAAGCGGAGCACGCCGGCCTCGTAGGCCCCGCGCGCCCCCCCGCCCGCCAGGACCAGATCGAAGCGGCGCCAGGCAGCGTCCAAGACAAGCTCTCCCGCTCAGAACTCAGAAGTACATGCACTTCTTGTCGGTGATGAAGTTCATCGCCTCATCGTTGTAGTAGCCCGACCCCAGCTCGTCGCCGCTGGACGCGAAGTACCAGGTGGCCTCCGTGTCCGAGGTGTACTTGATGGCGTAGGTGACGCTGCCGTCGGTGCCCTCGTAGAGCTCCTCCGGGCAGTCGGAGAGCGTGACGTCCACCTGCAGCGTGACGCTGAGGCCCAGATCGCAGCTCGGGCAGGCGCCCGGGTCGGCCTCCGTGGCCTCCGCGGCGTACAGGACCTCGCAGTCGCCCTCCCCGGCGTCGATCCAGGCGGCGTTGGCGAAGAGGTACCAGCCCTCCTCGCCGGTCCAGACCCCGCCGTCGTTCTCGTAGGTGCCGAGGAAGTAGGTGGCGGCGCCGGGGACCTCGTGGAAGACCCCGTCGCTGTCGTAGGCGCCGTCGCAGCCGGCCTTGTCCACGTCCTCGAGCAGGGAGGGGAGGTCGTCCCCCTCTCCCTCCCCTTCGCCCTCGCCCTCGCCCGTGTCGTCGGGGGCCTTGGGGTCGTCGCAGCCGGACAGCGCGAGCCCCAGCAGGAGCGCGCTCAGAACCAGCTGCATTTGTGATCCGTGACGTAGTTCAGGGCGCCGCCCTTGTGGTAGCCCTGGGCCAGCGGCTTGCCGCTCTTGGAGAAGAAGAAGGCGGCGGTGCCGTCCGACTTGCGCTGGATGTCGTAGGCGACATCGTAGGGCGCGCCGTGGCCGCCCACCTTCTTGGAGCCGCCGTGCGGATCATCGCGCCCGTTGACCAGCTCATCCGGGCAGTTGCTCCCCGCCACCGGCTCCGCGTGGATCTGGATGCTGAGGTCGCAGCCCGAGCAGGCGCCCTTGGACGTGGTCGAGCCCGTGACCTTGAACTCGAGCACGCAGTCGGGGCCCACGCCCCAGTGCGAGCTCTGCTGGAGCTTGCTGTTGGCGAACACGAACCAGCGCTCGCGCCCGGTCACCGTGTTGCCGTTGATGGTGAAGTCGCCCACGTAGTAGGTGTCGGCGCCGGTCACGTTGCTGTTCCCGACGACGCTCTCGCACTTCCCGTGCGGGAGGTTGGCGCCGAGATCGGGCAGCCCTGACGAGGTGGCGGCGTTGGCGACGCCGCTCTCGGGCTCTGGCGCGGGCTCGGCCGCGGGCTCGGCCGCGGGGGCCTGCTCAGGGGTGGCGGCGGGGGTGGCGGGGGCCTCGGTCGAGGGCTTGCCGCAGGCGGCCAGGAGAGCGACGAGGCAGAGCCTCAG